>JANAVG010000009.1 GCA_024213275.1 Rossellomorea sp. BNER | reverse complement strand
GAATTGGAAATCATGTGGCTCATTTTTTATGTGATCATGTTGTATAAAAGTGGCTCAAATCTAAATTATCAAAAACAATTAAACAAAGGAAGGAAGTTTCAATTACCACATTGTTTATAGAAGCCACTAAATTAAGTAACTACTAACACCATGAGGGGAGGAGGAACCTCCCCTCATTATAAATCAAAGGAACTGTATAGACTTATGATTAGTGTAAGGTAAATAAACGATTGGACTTTTGTAAAGTGTTTAAAAGAACTAACATATCAAGCCCACTCATTTCGAGAAGTTTTTCTAGGAATTGATCTAAATCGGAGCGTAGTGGAAAAGCAAAGGCTTCGAGTTCTTGTATCATTTCATAAACCTCATCCTCGGAAAGTCTCATTTGAAAGATTCGTAAGACATGATGACCGTTTTTCTTTTCTGTAAATATAGAAATCCCAATATTTACATTAACAGGAGAGATGACCAAAGTTTCAAATAGCATTTTTTCAGATATTTCATTTGGAAAGCTTGCTTTAATATCCATGTTTTCCATTAGAGATCAACCTTTCTAACCGTTATTTTGTATATGAGTCTATTTTACCAATCGATAAGTATGTGTTTAATACCATTTATATGAATTATTTGTAAAATATTTGCGAGTAAAGGAAGGTGAAGATACAAAGAAACGGTAGGGAACCCAACTTACTCTAATTCCTTTAAATCTAAATCTAAATGCCTCGAGTTTTGTCGAAGATGGATCTATAAGCTGAAGAAGAAACCAATGTACTCCACTTGTCTAGCAAGCAATCTTGGTTATTCTGTATTCACCAGGACTAAGGTCGCTTAATGACCTGTTATGGATTCCTGGTAATACTACATTTTTATTTTTACTTTTGCTTTATAATTTAAATAACTTCTTTCATAAAGAAAAAGAAAGTCTCCGTTTAGCTTCATTTCCCTAAAATCCCATCCCAAACAACTCCTCAAAATAAACCTCCTCAAATTTCCTATTCAAAATTCCAAAATAATAAGCAACTGGATTCTTAACCCCATTCTTCGCCTTCAACTTCCGAATCATCTGCTTAAACGATTGAATGGAAATGTCCAATACTAGCTCTTCTTCTTTCTCTCGATTATTACGATAAGCAGCAATCCTCGTCATCTTCCAATATTCTTCGATGGTTTTTGCTTCTGAAAAGAAATACTTTATAAGATTAACAAAAGATTTGGGAACATGATCACTAGAGAATGTATGATCCAAGATCGCTTCTTCATTACGTTTATTTAGATCTTTAGGTTTAGTTTTAGAAAGATTATTAGTTTTATTAGGGTGGTTCAATTTTTCCTTTTTGGGTGGTTCACTTTTAGGAAAAGGATTAAATACATAGAGATTACTTGACTGTGATCCGTTCTTTCTTTCGGTTTCATAGACAGTGATGATCCCTAATGTTGTTGCTTTACCGATCATACGTTTAAAAGTAGAACGTGAGATGCCATTACCGTTGTATTTTTATGAATGGCCTTTAGCATTGTTCCAATCTTTGCATTACACACCCCTGGGAACTTTGCTGAGTAACGGATCAGACATTTTAGTCCTACTAATTCACCCTTTGAAAATTCATGCTTATGTATAGCTAGATGCATTTCTATATGATGATTAAATTCCTTTAGAGATGAGAATTGTGAGTGCTTTTGAAAGCCTTCCATACTGCCTGATTTTAAATTCATTTTTTTTGCACCACCCTTTCTTTTCGCTAGTTATATAGAGAAAAGTAGGATGAAGTGGACACCCTCAATTTAAATTTTTTAAAATTATTTTTGAGAGAGTTCAAAGGTCGACCACTGTGGGCACCCGAAATATGTCGGTAGTTGTAGAATGCTAAAAGGAATATATAAATATAATTCTCGTCACAGAGACGACCCGTGTTTTGTCGAATAGCAAAAGGAATCTTCTTATAGAAATCTGGTTTGTGCCACTGTGACCGCCAAAATGAGCTATCGGAATCAATATCGAAAAATGAAGAGGTGTTCTATTTTCTTTTCTGTCGACCTTTTTAAAGTGTATATGGCATTTAATCTATGTATGTTTTGGTAGTTTAAAAGGTAAAAAGAAAGCAATCGAAAAGAAGCCATAGCAAGTGAATGTGGTAATCTTAAGAAAAAGTGCTGATTTATAAGAAAAGAAAAAATATCAGGGGGATTGCCCTAATGAAAAATATTTATAATTATTTGCATACAGAGGAAATTTTAAACCGTATCGATAAATTAACCCTAAATTCCCGAGCGAGATGGGGGAAAATGGATGTTGCCCAAATGTTAGCTCATTGCTCATCGTTCCAAGACATTGCAATGGGAAATTCCTTTCCACAGAGAGGTTGGTTGGGAATTTTAATAGGACAGTTTGTGAAACCAATTTTTTATAATGACAAGCCGTTAGCTCCCAATATGTCCACTATTCCGACCATTTTGATTACAGATGAAAAAGAATTTGAAACAGAACGAGAAAAACTGAAACAAAAAATCATAACGTTCCAAAATGATGGGCCAGAGAAGTGTACAACTCATCCCCATTCTTTTTTCGGCAAACTTACTTCTGAGCAATGGGGGAAAGGAATTTACAAGCACCTTGACCATCATTTAAAACAGTTTGGTGTGTAGACATAGAAAATATGGCGAAATACGTATGATTGGTTAAGTTATACTTTTCCAAGTGGGAACCGCCCAGCTAGCTCTTGACATCACATACGTTACCACAAAGTTAAGAAAATGGGTGGTTTACGTGGAATATGTATCGTTAGCCCATTGAACTATTTGGAATTTCATAGCGTCTCTTTTTATTATATTGTCTTTCAACCAGTAATAGTTAACCGAGTTTGTAGTCTTCAAGAATAGGGTGCAATTCTGGAGCAAGAATCGTGCTCTTTTCTTTATGTATAGGTCCAGATAATGGAATAAGACTTCAAATTAAGTAAATTTAAAATAACTGGAAATATGCAAAACAGTACAGATTATATGGAAATGATGATTGTATTATTATAGTCTAAGAGCGGATTTTGTTTTTTATAGTAATTGTAGGAATCATTTCCTTTTGATGCTATAATAATTGTGAAGTAATTCACAATATAAAAAGGAGTGATTATCTTGTGCTAATTTTCAAGTTGAAGACGGCATTATATGCTTCTTTAATTTTTACATTGGGTTTTTGGCTGTTAGGATTGGTCCAGGAAGGAGAGATTTTCTTTTCCCTTTTGCTGGTGCTAATTTTCCTTTACTGCCTGTTTGCAAATGTGATTTATGGAGTTCCGGTTTCACTGCTGTCCGACTATCTCACAAAGAGGTTAGCCAAGTGGAGGTTTGCTGCGGCGGGGTTTATACATACAATTTTAGGAGTAGCAACTTATCTTATAATGGAAGGCTATGCTTTTTTTGCTCTATTGGCAGCAGTAATCTTCTTTATGGTGGATGAGTGGAGGAAATGGGATCGGGAAATGCCTGCTGGAAAAATAGCTGCAATGAATGCCACGGTACTTCTATTGGTTGGTTTGTTGTCGATGGGCATTCTCTGGATGCAGGGGGAATCCGAAATGGAAAAAGACAAAGGATCTGTATTTAATACCAAAAGGATATTTTGGACAGGTGACAATTTTGCATGAGTTCGAGTATGCCCCTGAGCCAGAAACAGAAGGGAAGTATGATGTGTTCAGCGTAAACAATAAAGGGTATGCTGTAACCACTTTGCCCCCAAGCGAGGGATTGATTGAGGACTTATACTATTTTGTTGATGAAAAGGGAAAACGTGAAGAGATTCCTAAGAGATGCATTGAGGTGGGAGGAAATGGTTCAACAATGGGGGATGGGTATGAGTATTCATATACCCAATTTACTGTTAGATGCGGTGAAAATATTAAACAAGAAGATCTTTACTATTTAAACGAAGGACCATCTGTTGAAGACATCCTTTATGAAGAAGGCGTCTTTGATATAGAAGAATATAAATTCGTACCGAGGGAGTAAAAAAATTTTGTGAAAATGGTTTTTAAATCACCAAATTATTTATACAGTCTGAACTACTGGGGATAACCTCTATTTATCAATTGCGGTGCAAGTATTAGTATTTTAGTAGCTATTTCTAACCTTATGGGATAACAGATATTAAACTCAGGAATATAAGTGCAGGCAACATACAGTAAAATAATCTTCCGTAACCGGGCGCAGTTCTGAAATAAGGATAAGCGCTCTTTTTCCATTTAAGGGCCAAATAGTGGAGATACTCCTTGTGGGAAATTCAGAAATTTGGAATAATTGTTAGTGAGCAATAGTGGCAGGTTACTTTAAGTAATCGTAGAAGTGTTGAGAAAGGATCAACGTAAGAAAAATAAGTAAAAATAGAAAACAGGGGAAAATTTCAAATGAATTATATAAAAGACATGAGAAAGCTAATTGGTCATAAGAAACTCTGGTAATTAAAAAATGCTTTATGGCAGTGTATTTTTAAAATGAAAAAGCCAAAAATATGCTAGAAATGAATAAAAATCTGCATATTTTCGACTTATCGATAATTTTTGATAGTAAGCAAAAGAATGCCGTTAGCTGAAGAGGAATATCAATCAATAAATTGCTTCAATAGCTTGTTAAACTTGTCACGTTCTTCCCAGAAAGGACCATGACCGCTGTAATGAAACGGAACAAGCTGTGAATCTTTTATGTTTTGATTTAGTTCCTGAGCTTGTGCAAATGGAATCACTTTGTCGTGAACGCCGTGAACGATTAAGGTTGGGACAAGGATTTTTTGCAAATCTGCATAAAGCTCCTCATCTCTTAGCATAATTATGATTGCGGCTGTTGACCAACCTGCTGCTTGTAAACCCAATTGAAAAAACCAATCCGAGAATGGTTTGGTTATATACTGAAAGAAAAAGCCATCTGTTACGTCCTGCATCATTTTAGGGCGGTCATTTAAGGTTTCTTTAAGAAAGTTATTAGCAGTTTCTGTAGTAAAGCCTATAGGAGCTGCAGCGTCTACAAGGACAAGCTTGGACACTCCGTAACCATTATATCGGGACATATAGCGAATCGCGATTGCTCCACCTGTAGAATGACCTACAAGAGTGAAGTTGTCTAATTGAAGTACATCAACTACTGTACGAATATCATCTGCCAATCGGTTATAATTGTAGCCGCTCATTGGTTTATCCGACTTTCCGAAGCCTCTCCAGTCAATTCCGATACAGCGGTATCCCATGGCGGGAAGAACATTAAACTGATACTCAAACTGTTTATGGTTTAACGGCCAGCCATGTAAAAACACTATCGTCTTACTTCCCTCGGGATTTATATCTTCTACATATAATTTTACGCCTGATTCTACACTAACATAGTATCCCACACCGATTCCCCCGTATAACAAAATGACTTCAACAATAAGATACTCACATAGGCAAACATAGGTGAATACCCATTCCTTGTAGAACCCGCAGGTGGTATTTCTGCTAATATTGTAGTAAATATTGTTGATGCTGTGCGAGATACTGGAATTCCAGTATTTATGCCACATGTATTCGGTTCTACAATCGATAAGGAAACAGGAAGAACCATCCCTGAAGAGGTTGAAAAAATCATTCAATTAGTTAGGAGATAAAAAGGATGCTTACACAATTTTTTAATAAAGCCAAAGAAAGAATCGAGATTGTTGAAAAAAATGAAAAGGAAAATATTCAAAAAGCCGCTGAAAAGGTAGCCGAGTCCATTCAAGATGAAGGAGTGATTCAACTATTTGGTTGTGGCCATTCACATATTTTAACTGAAGAAGTATTTTACCGTGCGGGTGGACTTGTCCCTATAAAGCCAATCCTGATTGAGCCATTAATGTTACACGAAGGTGCTTTACGTTCATCCCAATTAGAAAGAATGAATGACTATGTTGGGCAGTTTTTAACGGATCAAGATATCCAACCTAATGATGTGGTTGTTGTGTTATCTACCTCAGGAAGAAATCCAGTGCCAGTTGATGTTGCAAATGAAGCAAAAAGGAAGGGGGCATTCGTTATAGGACTTACATCATTAGAGTACTCCCAAAGCCAGCCTTCACGACATAAAAGCGGAAAACATTTATACAATTCTGTCGACCTTGTCATTGATAACCATTCCGTAAAAGGGGATGCCATCCTTTCTTACGATAAGGTGAAGGTACCGTTTGGTCCAACTTCAACCGTAGTGGGAGCGGTTATTTTAAATGCAATCTTTGCCGAAGCCATAAAGATTATGGCAGATAACGGATTTGAACCACCTGTCTTCTTAAGCGGAAATATGGATGGCGCTGATAGTCACAACGAAAAATTAGTTGGAAAATATCAAAAAAGAATACCTCTATTGTCATAAATAAAACTTTTGTCTAAATCCAAATTCTAGTAAAAAAGGGAGCAAAATTTGCTCCCTTTTTTGCATTCAACATTTTAATCATCATCGCAGCTTGGTCTTTTACTGTGGATATGCTGCTGCCGTATGTTTAATTAAAATTATGATCAATAACCTTTAAATTCTTCAGCACGGATATTGCTTTCGTCGGCTCCAGCCTCAACGAGCATTTGACGCATATCTTTGACCATACCGGGAGGACCACACAGATAATAAATCGGCACACTAATATTCGATACATATCGCTTGAGCATATCGACGTCAATCAAACCGACTTCTCCGTTCCATTCATTGGGTTCTGTATCAGTCATAACAGGTACAAACACAAAATGGGGATTCTTTTCAGCATAACTTTTCAAATCGTCCATGAACGCCGCATCTTTAGGTGTTTTGTTCGAATACAGCAGGGTGATTTTGTGAGGGAGACCGTCATCGGTAGCCTGAGCAATGATGCTCCGCGCCGGCGTAATGCCAATGCCGCCAATAATAAATGCAGCAGGCGTCCATTCATTTTCGTGCAAAGTGAATTCGCCGCGGGGCTCATCAAATTTTACTTCTGTACCGGCAGTATAATCTTTAAGCACCTGTTTAAAAGCCGAGTCCGATATACGAGTGGCTGTCACAACATTTTCTTCATATGGAGCGGATGCTATTGAAAAGGCCCGCTCTTTTTCCTCCTTATCTGTTATTTCCGGGTCGATTAGGGTCATATCACAATAATGTCCTGCTTTAAATTCAAAGCCATTTGGCTTTTCCCAGTGAAAGGCGATGGTGTCATTTGCTATCTTTTCTTTTTTCCGTAATTTTGCAGTGTAAATCGGATCCATTTATTCCTTTACCTCCTGTGGAAGTATCCCATTCCAAATCAGATTTGTTCAGCTGCTTTTGTGAAACTTCCTTATTTATATAGTTTGCAACCTTAACGCGCGATATGTATACGAAGATCGTCTCTGTCTTTCTGGTAAGCATATGTCCCTTTTTTTCTTCATATGGGAGGGGGAAAACGTTTAATGAGCTTCCATAATCCGGCGCAATTCGGAGCAAGAATCGTGCTCTTTCTTAATGAATTACCAAAGTACCTCTCCGTCATAAAATGAAAAGGCACTAATTTTTATCCGAATTTGGCAATAGTTACTTATTCCATTTTAGGTCCATATTCTGAAATAAAGTGATTGCTCAAATCACGGAATTTTGAAATAATTGTTATTAAGTTAAAGGAATTTAATGGAATAACGATTTTATAAAAAAGGAGAAGTTAACTTGTTCCATATTTTCAGCTTTATATAACCAACAATTAGAAGTCCGCCCTCCAGATAATAATTATTTTCCTTACAAAAAAGGAGGTCATTGAATGATGAATGGACAAAATTTGAAACGTAAAGAACTAGATAAGATAGTAGATTACTTAGAACAAAATAGGCTATTTAGTGGGGTTGTATTATTAGCTGAAGAAGGTAAACCATTTTACAAAAGAGCAATTGGCAAGAGAACAAACTCCAATCCACAATCTCTTGATGCAGTCTTTGAAATTGCCTCGATTTCAAAGAGCTTTACAGCCATGGCCATTATGATCCTAATTGAGGAGAAAAAACTTAAGCTAGATGATAAACTTAAAATGTTTTTTCCTGATCTTCCTTATGAAAATATTATAATAAAAAATTTAATAAATCATACCTCCGGACTTCCAGACTACATGGAATGGTTTGAAAGTCCAAGTAACTGGGACCCTAATAGAATTGCAACGAATAAAGATGTAGTTAAATTCTTAAAAGACGAAAAGCCAGAAGTGTTATTCCACGTAAATGAAAGATGGGAGTACTGTAATACTGGGTATGTATTACTGGCAGAAATCATTGAAATGGTTTCTAAAATGGGGTACGGAGAGTTTTTACAGAAAAGAATATTCACACCTTTAAATATGTTCAATACATCGACACATTCACAATTTTTAGATAATGAAATTGAAAATTTTTCGTTAGGTTTTATCTATGATTGGCAAAAGGATTTGTATAAACTTCCAAATGAAATGGAAGAACATAAGTATGTTTACTTCCTCGATGGTGTTAAAGGTGATGGAGGTATAAAATCTACCGTAGATGATTTGCTGAAATGGGAACGTTCTATTTACAATAATGACCTTGTATCAGAACAAACAAAGGAAAGTATTCTAGATCCAGTTTATATTAACGGAAATGCTTCCGCTGAGTATTGTCCCAGTTTGCACAAAAGTCTTGGTGGATATGGACTTGGTTGGAAAATAGAAGACCACCCTCAATATAAGAAAATTATTCTTCACGATGGATACTGGGCAGGTTATTGTTCAGGGTTAATAAGTTACAAGGATAGTAACAAAGCTATAATAATGCTAAATAATCTAGACTTTACGGATAAGAGGTTAAACAAGATACCCCATTTGCTAACTCTTACTTTAGAGAAAATTTTATTCGGTGAAAAAGCAGAGCTGCAAGAGTTTGAACAGTTAATAATGTCAAATCGTTTAGAATAAGAAAAGGGCAAATTCGTTAAGGGCGTTATTGTATGGCCATTAAATGGAATAAGGCTTTATAAACAGGGTTTTATGCACAACTTGTATATATGGCCATATCTTGATCCTTCTTTGTGAGCACAAGATATGGACGAGTAATTATTTTGCAAAACACTATGTTTGGTTTCTCTTGAATAATTCTAAGTATATTGGAATCTAGTAAAGCAAGTTATAATCTATTTCTGCCGTTTTCATTCGGATTGGCGCCCTTTAAGAAAAGGGTGGGATTATTGAGGATCCAGTATATCTAAATGACTATTGTTATATTTTTAAGTAGAGTAAAGTGTTTTACATAAGAATGGAACAACACTATTTTAACCCCGTCTGCAAATCAGAACGGGGTTATGCGTGTTTAAGGTTTTTAAATAACTCGATCTGATTTTTCTTTTGTCTATTATGATTTATGTCTTTCTTTTTGTTCAGCATAAAACTCATCGATAGCACGAATCCAATTTTTTCGGGCAAGACTTGCAGCTTTCTCTTTATTTTTATTTTCAAAGGCCTGTAGAATTCCTTCATGTTCCTGTATTGAATCATTTGTAAGTATGATGGATTGATGAAAATAAAGGCGAAGAACATGAGCCTGGAGATTTGAAACTGAATTCGTGATGTATTTATTCTGTGCATTCTCCACAATGATATTATGAAACTGTTCATCTTGCTTTAAAGCTGAATAAAAATCGCCTTTTTTAATAGCCTCGGCAAATTTAGAATTAATCTCACGCAATGAATCAATCGTTTCCTGACTAATAACCGGTGTTGCCAATTCGGCAGCTAAGGCTTGCAAGACACCTAAAGGAGGCAAAATTTTGTTAATATCCTCATTATTAACAGATGTGACTTGAGTCCCAACCCCTGGAAACATTTCAACAAATCCTTGAACATTAAGTAATTGCAGTGCTTCTCGAATAGGAGTCCTGCTTACTCCTAACGCTTGCGCCAGATCAGCATCATTAAGCTTTTCTTTAGGCTGAAGAGTGCCATCAATGATCCATTCTTGAATTTGAGCAAATGCACGATTTTTTGCAGATATACGAGTAGGGGATGAAAAATTGGTAGGTATGGGCATGATCAAAACCACCTTTTGAATTTACATAAGGTAAATGGGAAAGCTTAAAACTCTGTCTTCATTTAATAGTTGAATATTCTAGATAGATATATTGAAAGTGTATATGATTCTCCTTGAAAATGCAATATATTACATAAACGTACAAAAGACATGTGATATATTGCATAAATATTTTGAATGTGATATCTTTTGATAAGCGATATATTACATACATATAACGGAAGGGGGGATATAGCGAAAATTAGTACAAACTAAATTTTTTGAAAATTTCAATTTAATTGAGAGTTGCGATAACATCAAATAGATTTTTTACTATTTTTATAAAGATTTTAATTCAATAAAAAAATAGATTCTGCTTAAAGATTAATAGACTTCTAGGAGGAAATCATATGACGAATAAAATACCATTTTCATTTATAGTGACAGTTGGATTTATGCTATTCGCTTTATTCTTTGGCGCAGGAAATTTAATCTTCCCTGCCATGCTTGGTCAATCAGCGGGAACGAATGTGTGGTCTGCTAATGCTGGGTTTGTCATTACTGGAGTTGGCTTACCTTTGCTTGGTGTCATTGCATTAGGGATATCAGGAAAAAGTGATTTACAATCATTAGCCAGCCGTGTACACCCGATTTTCGGTATCATCTTTACGATGGCTCTTTATTTATCAATTGGACCTTTGTTTGCAATCCCAAGAACAGGTACTGTTTCATTTGAGATCGGGGTTAGGCCGTTTATATCTGAAGAATATAGTGTTATTGGTTTAATCATCTTTACCATTATCTTTTTTGGAATTACAGCCTATTTTTCATTAAAGTCTTCTAAGATTGTTGATATTGTTGGAAAATTTTTAACTCCACTTTTATTACTTTTTATTGCGATTCTTATCATAACCGCATTTTTTAATCCTATTGGGCAATTTCAAGTGCCTGCTGAAAACTATATGAGTAATGCCTTCTTTAAAGGATTCCAAGAGGGATATCTAACAATGGATGCCCTTGCAGCATTTGTGTTTGGAATTATTGTGATCAATGCGGTAAAAGAAAAGGGTGCCTCTACTAAGAAGGAAATTATGATCGCTGTTACCAAAGCTGGAGTAATTGCAGCGGCACTTTTAGGAATCATTTACACATCTCTTTCCTTTATTGGGGCTTCAAGTGTAGAAGGGCTTGGACTTTTAGATAATGGGGGAGCCGTTCTTTCAGGTGCATCCAATCATTACTTCGGTTCATTTGGCGGAATTTTGCTTAGCTTAATTGTTTTTGGAGCTTGTTTAACAACGAGTATTGGACTTATCACTTCTTGTTCTTCCTATTTCTCTAAAGTGATGCCAAGTATTTCTTACAATAAATTCGTCATTATTTTCTCTGTTTTTAGTGCTGGTTTAGCCAACTTCGGCTTAAATGAATTAATTGCTGTCTCTGTTCCAGTTTTAGTAACCATTTACCCATTAGCTATCTGTCTAATGGCTTTAACCTTTTTACATCCATTATTTAAGGGTAAAAAAGAGGTTTATCAAGGAAGTCTGTTATTAACATTTATTGTAGCTTTATTTGACGGATTAAACGCAGCGGGAATGACCATTGCTCCCATCAATGACCTATTCGCCACTGTCCTTCCATTGTATGAAGTAGGCTTAGGCTGGATCTTTCCAGCTATTATCGGTGGAGTTTTAGGATATGGATTCGGGATGGTGACAAAAAGCAAATCCCCTTCTGCTCAAGTTGAGAAATATAGCTAATTTTAATAAAAAGGTCAGTCAGTGATATGAAACTGGCTGACCTTATTTCGTTTTAGCTTTGTTAAAAGGTATTGTTGTTTTGTGTTTTTACAGTTAAAGAGGTTGATTAATGGCTTAAATCAAATAATGGTTGGAGAATGCTGTGTTATATGCAGGGATTATGGTCGATATTATTGTGCCTGTTTTCGGACGAAAGTATTTAGTTAAAGCACCAATCAATAGCTCATTTATTAGAACGTTTTGCATTACTTACATTTATTCTTTTTGAGTATTAAAAACCGTTTAGTGCGAACAATTTATAGGAATGGAGGTGTAGATATGCCACATGAATATATTGCATCTTTTATAACATCCAATAAAAAGGAGCCGGAACTGACGCGTTTGTATATGGCACTTGATACAGTACAATCAAATACGAATAGCGGGTAATAGAATGCACACTATTTATAGTGACGCGTATATAGAGTCATTTCATGCAATACCAAAAAGAACAGGTAGATCGAACATGCTAGTTTGAAACGACCTAGTACGCGTTCAAAATAACGATCTGTTTAATTGTGTGCCAGCACATGTTATAATAAGAAACTTAGGATAATTACGACTTTTGCTCATATTTGAACGGATGCCAAGAAAAGCCTCCGCCAAGCGATAAAATATAGAGGTGTAAGAGAATGAATAAACGATGGACAATCGGCAAAATTAAAGAATTTGTTGAAAACAATTCTGAAAGTAAGTTGCTAACGACAGAATATCACGGTTTTTCTCAAAAGTTACTATTTAAATGTGCATGTGGTAGCAATTTTGAAAAAACATTTACCAAATTTAAAACTAATAACCAACGTAAATGTGATGTGTGCCAACCGCCAAAAGCGTCACGTTAAACGTATAGCCAAAACGAAGTGCCGATTTCTATTAAATAGAAGTTGGCGCTATTTTTATTTTATAGGAGTAATATGAGGGATGATGAGTTAGTGAATGAAAGTATCTAAAGTAGAAAGCAACTTAATTAAATTAAATAAACTATTTCAAAATAAAAAATAAAGTAGTCTATTCATTCACAAAAGTACTTACCTATTGGATTAGAAAAATCAAAATAAGATTAAGGCATATGTACCAATGTTTTGGAGCGTAGAAACTGGCATATTGGAGTTTCTGGATAAGCGAATTCGACAACCGCCGTCTTCTTCACACGAGATTATTAAAACCATGTTTTTATTTAAAAAAAGTTTGATTAAAATCACCTTACTTCTATTGTCTTATTAGAGGTGAGGTGATTTTGTAATATTTATGTTTATGTTGGTGTGACATTGTGAAGAAATATACTTAAACTATAGGTTCCATTTCTACAATAGGAAATGCGTCTAATTCATATTCCGGGCCCGGGTTTTTTGGCAGAAAATTCTATTGTTGACATGTGGCACTATTCTGCGTTACTATATACATGTAGTAAGTAATACAAAATACCCGTGATACAGAGTACTGAAAAATATAAGTGGAATGTAAATGGAGGAAAACAGTTGGAAAATATCACAGAAATGCTGAAAGGGGTGCTTGAGGGGTGTGTGCTTGAGATCATCAGTCGTGGCGAAACTTACGGCTATGAAATCACTCAGCAGCTGCGAGCACTGGGCTTTAGCGACATTGTGGAGGGAACAGTTTACACCATCACAATGCGGCTCGAAAAAAATAAACTCGTGGATATTGAGAAAAAGTCATCCACAATGGGCCCACCGCGCAAATTTTATCGGCTCAATGAAGCTGGCCAGCAAGAATTGGAACAATTCTGGGCCAAATGGAACTTTATTTCAAGCAAAATAAACGGATTAAAAGCAAAATAAAGGAGAATAAACATGAGTATTTTCGCTAAAATCTTTGGAGATTTTAGCGGGAAGAAAGCATGGCGTGAAATGGAAAACCGCGCAAAAGCCTTACCTTAAGACTACTACAACACTTACAAAGCGATGCAAAAATATCTATGGAACTCTGGCCGCGTGATGGATGGGCAAGAAACGATATTCGTCTTTAATCACATTATCGAGCTTCTTGAAGAAGCCAGCGCGTTAAAGAATTTACTGGCAACGACATAGCAACCTTCTGTGATGCTCTCGTCAATGATGCAAAATCGTGGGTTGATAAGCAACGTCATAAACTCAACGATACGATTAAATAATAGAACTTTGCTGAACAGCATAGTATTTTAAAGGAGGAGACTACAATGAACTTTTTAGAAAAAATAACCGGCAGCGATATGACTAAAGAAATGAAAGGTTTTGAAGCACGGGCAAAAGTCCTGCCAACTGAATATCAAACTGCTTGGAAAGATATTATAAGTAATCTCTGGATTCACGGAGATTTCACCGGTCGTAATCTGATGCCGATTTTTGACAGCGCTCTTGAACTGCTTGAAGTTACATCAGCAGACGGCCAGAGCGTCGAAGAAGTACTAGGAGATGATATCAAAGGCTTCTGCACAGCGCTTGTTGGTGACGAAGGCGCAAAAACTTATAGAGATAAATGGCGTGACCAACTCAACAAGAACGTAGCAAGAAAATTAGGAGGTCTGAAATGAGTATCAAAAAAATCATCGAAGGCAAAAAAGAATGGAGAGCCCATGTTTCGCGTGTCAAAGCGCTTCCACAAGATTACCAAATTGTCTATAAAGAGATCCAAAAATATCTCTTCAAAGTCGGTCCTGTTGAGCTAAACGAAGGTATCGGACCGCTCTCGGAAATTCTCAGCTTCTTTGAAGAAGGTGCAGCTGCTGGGAAAGATGTGCTTGAAGTCACAGGAACAGACGTTGCTGCTTTCTGCGATGCGCTGATTGAAGATACAAAAACTTACGCTGATCTCTATCAAGAATCGGTCAATCAAAAAGTCGATAAGGCAATGAAAAAATAGAAGGAACGTAGTACTTGACGGCAAAATTCTATCGAACTTTTGCCTAAGTACTGCGCTAACAGATATTGCGGTTGACCACTATATTCAAAAATAAGAGAATCAACCAAAAAAGAATATATGGCAGTGAATTTTCAGTTAAAGGGCAGGAGTAATCCTGCTTTTTTCGTTCGTATTTTTTATTGGAGCAGCTGTTTTTCAATTTGAAAAATGACGTTCATTAAAAAGTGAAACCATATCGTTTTGAAATAATGTCATGAAATCCTAAAGAATTATATAAGTGCTTTGTAACAGAGTTGTTGATTCCTGTTTCAAGTTCAATTCCTTTTAATCCTTCATTTTCAGCCCAATGAATAACATGAAGTAAGATTTTTTTTGCAATCCCACGATTACGATGTTCATTATGAACAAATAGGTCATTCAGCCAAATGTATTTTCCGCCTTTTTTTAAGCTAATGCCAATATTAAAAAAAGCTAGTCCTAAAACGGTTCCTTGCTCTTCTGCTATAACAATTTTTGATAAGGAACCTTCTTGTAGTGATTGTTGAATCCCATTTAATAATGTTTGATAAGTTTCTTCTGTGTGAGTACGAGTCATTTGCTGCATTAATAAATCAGCAATCTTTTTTTGTAGTTCATCGTCTGCTTGTGCTGGAACCTCATAAACCTTCATGTTTGTCCCTCCTGTTTCTCCCAAAAAATAATAAATCACCTTATAGCACATTTTAACTGATAGAGAGTAAAAATTTAATACAAAAAGATTTTTTTATTTTGAGTGAGCATTATGCCGATGGAATGATTTCTATTGAGAAGTCTCTGTATTATACTCCGAAGGTAATTGGCCTGGTGACAGGGTTCTTGTCATAGACCTCAAAGTAAATTCCATTAAAAGGTAAAAATAGAGGCTGTAAAGAACAAACATTATTGTAAAGATATTTAGTAATCGTTTTGGAAATGTTTTTTGGTAAACTTCAAAGTAGATTGTATCAATAACCATTAAAGTTACCAAAAACTGATGTTTTTGGTAACTCTCGTTATTTAAATAACTATTAATTTTCCGTATACAGTAAAATATTTTTGCGGTTCGTAGCAGTAACCGCGCGATTACGGAGTAAAAAAAAGCCAAATTCATCAATTTTATTGCTTAGAAATTTGGCTTTTTATATTGATTCCTTAACATTAAAACCGTATTTACCTGGCACAGGGAAAAAAAGAAAGTGGAACATATACGTTTCGCTGTCTATTTTTTGCTCTGATAAAAGCGGCGGGATTTCGCACGATTACCACAGTCGGCCATCGAACACCAACGGCGGCTGCGATTGCGGCTAGTATCGAAAAACAGCCATCCACATGAATCGCCTTCACATCGTTTGACACGGTTCAATTCTTTTTCTGAGGTCAAGATATCGACTGCCGATTGTACAATTGGTGGAACCATACTATCAAATGCATCTTCTGGAATTCCAAAATACATCGAAAAATCATTTTCCCCAGGTACAAGATGAATTGATTGATAATAATGGTGTATTGCCTTATTGAAGACTTTGAGGTCCTCTGGATCTGTTTGGGCTCCACTTGTATAAGAACGAAAGATCCGGTAAATCGTTTCTCGCAACTGAACGGCTTGCACAAGAGTCTGATCAGCTTCTGAAGGAAGGTTTTGGGCTTTTTGTATAAGGGATTGAGCTTGGTCGTCCCCTATAATACCTGCATGGTGACTCCAGTCTACCAATTTGTCGTAACTCGTGAACCAATCTCGCCTTTTATCTTCACTCTCACGCCAGCTGATGGAATTTACGAAATCAAGGCATAACCGCTCGCCGACCATCATATATTTGTTTGCTTCCGACATTGTATAAACTCCTTTACTTTATATAACCATCATAATCTATATTGACAGTTAGATTCAACTCACTTAAAATATAACCATCTAAGTTAACTTAGATGGTTATATTAAGTAACTCAAGGGTTTTATCAAAAAATTAGGAGGTACTGAGATGAACAATACGTTAATGGAAGCTGTCAAAGTGTTGTTAAAAGAAACATTTGATGGACCTGGTGGAAATGGAAGCTGGTACACCGAGTCAAAGCCAGGGAGTGGAATTTTTGGCACGCTTGAAAAATTAACTGAAAAGGAAGCATCCATACCAGTCCAAGGAACGACCATCGCAGCACACGCAGATCACACGCGTTATTATTTGTGGATGGCGAACAGCTACATGAAAGGCGAAAAGCCTAAATTAGACTGGGAAGAATCATGGAAAATCTCATCTGTGGATGAAAACACCTGGGCAAGGTTTAAAAACGAACTTCAAAATGAATACACAACACTTCTAGAAAACATCGATTCAATCAACTCCCTAGACGAACAAACCTCAAACGGCATCCTGGGATCAATAGCACACTCAGCGTATCATCTTGGAGCTATCCGTCAAATGACTAAAGTGATCAAAGTGCCAAGCGAAACATAATGACATCGAACCAAAAAACAGCGATCCGTAATTAAACGTTTCGCTGTTTTTATATTGGCTTTTTGCCCAACCCTTCGGAAAAGGTTCATTTTTAAAAATATCTCCTGAACGATAATTACGAATAAAAGTAAATAAATCTGAATAGCTCTTTTCTAAAATCAAATTAGCATTCTAAAAAATCCATCTCAAAAACGATGACTTTTTTTACAGCTTTTCCGTATTTTCTGATTTTCCACAAACGGGCGCTTTTCTTTAATAAGGAAATCGTCTTTTTTATGAAATAAAAGGATTGAGTTAAGGAATGGATTTTTAATAATTGGTATTAAGCAAAAGGTGCTTATTTATCAATTGTAGTAATCGTTGCAAACATTTACCGTAACAGTTTTTGCCTGACGAATATTTCCGATTGTACGGGTCTATACCTGGAAATACATAGAAATGTGTTAGGAGTGTTTTTATACCAAAAACCAACGGCAAAGTTAGACCTCTAGGAATCCCTACAATATGGGATAGAATTCTTCAACAGTATATTTTATAAGTCTTAGAACCAATTTGTGAGGCGAAATTCTATAAACATAGTTACGGTTTTAGACCTAATAGAAGCACACATCACGCTAAAGCAAGGTTTGAGTCGCTTATTAATTTAAGTGGACTCTATCATTGTGTTGATGTGGATATTAAGGGTTTCTTTGATAACGTAAATCATAGTAAACTACTCAAACAGATTTGGTCACTTCTATCTTCGCAGGACACTATAAAATCGACTAAAAGACGTAAGAAAAGAAGCAAAGTTTAAGGATATGACTAAGGCCCACAAGGTAGTCCGTGCCATAAAATTATCGAAAGAGAATTATTGCTCAGTATCTAACTCCTTAAATGCAGATATAAAAATTAGTTACGAAATTAACGGAAAACCTGGTTCTAAAAGTAATATAGAACAGCGTTACAAGACTAGAAAAAAGGAAAAAGCAGCGTAGCTGTTTTTTCCTTTTTTATTAGTACAGTATTTAAACTGTTACGTTTATGCCAGATAATAAAGTCTTCCACAGGGCATCATTGATATGAAACATATCTCCGGTGCCAAAGCCCGTATCTGGTAGTTCGACTACGCAGACTCGTTGCAATGGCCAATTTCTTTCAACAATTCCTTTAACTTTTGTATGATTTACAACGAGGATCCGGAAATCATGTTTAACAACCCGCGATAACACCTTCTCAAGTTCTGTAATATCTTTTAACGTTCCCTGTGTTCTAATAAAAAGCAGACGCCGGCAGTTAGCCATTTTGTCTTTAAAACGTGCTGCACGCCGGTCATATTTTTGCTTAACCGCAGGATATGCTGCCAGATTAGTTGGGGTATTTACATCTATTTTAAAATCATGATTGAAATATATTTTATAAGCATTATCTGACACCAGCAAATCTTTATCGGTAGCGTAGCCCTGGAATTCCAAATTGGGTTTTTCGAGGAAACCAGAAAATTGATTCTGCAGCAGCCGGGTTACATCCGGAAGAGAAGGAGAACCCACCCAATCCAATACTCCTGCAAATGGTCTTAGATTGTTTTTTCTAAGCTGAATGGCAGCTAAACAATTATTACCTAAACTATAAATAGCATCATAGCTCCCTTTTAAATCTATTAAATTCATAAGCTCATCTCCATAGAATCTCGTTAGTCTCTACAGCTGGTAGATAGAAATCGATCGCTGCAGCCAGTCGTGTAGCAAATATCTACTATACTTATAAAATGCAAAAGTAGAGGAAAATGAGAGGGCAGAGAGAGGACATCTCTTAAAATGTGCGTATGTATACCGGAACTATTGCCCGGTCAATGATTGTATCTTCAAAATGTTCTACATTTGTTTAGAAGAATAGTGCTATGTTTCTGTCAGCCCTTGAACAATATCAACTTTAGGAGTCCATTGCAGGGTCTGTTGTGCTTTCTTATTATCCAAATAGCTGTGTTTAATATCACCCGTTCTTTCTGAGGAGTGGGAAAAATTTATTTTTTTATTGAATCACTGAAACGGAAGATTAAGAAATTAGAAAATGATAATAAAAAGCTTGGAGAGCAATTGAAAGTTGCTTATGCAAAGGTATATAAAAAAAGTTGCGTTTATTGCGAGAAAGGTGCTATCCGTTCCTGCTTATTCAACAATAGGGACATTTAATGGAGTGAGACTTCTGGGAATATCTGGATATTTCTGTTAAAAGAAGTATGGGGAGTGTAAAGAAATATAATTAAACAAAAGGGCTATTACTTCAATAAGAATTTGGAATATAGTTCCCTTATAAGAATAAATAGAGCTAAAAGGGGAGTATCATTTATGGACAGTCATTTGTTCCTAGTTCCGCTAGAATAAAACGGAACTTTTTACATGACATTTCCTGGTTAAATAGATTCAACTTTCTGAATATTGAATCTTATATCTTGATATTCCTTCTTCCATCCTCTTAAGTTAGACATGTAGAAACCTAACTAAAGGAGGAAAAAGATGAAGAGATTGTGGAAAGCTAGTATAGCCGTATTATTAAGTATTTTACTAGTTGCAGGAACCTTGCCTTTAAACGGGCAGGCTAAAAAGCCGAAAAATGATTATGATGGCTATAGCCAGGTTGATGTCGGAAAGGATGGCATGGTCGCCTCAGCCCATCCGTTTGCCTCGCAAATTGGGGCAGATGTCTTGAAGAAGGGCGGTAACGCCATTGATGCCGCTGTCGCAGTCCAATTTGCCCTCAATGTTGTGGAACCGATGATGTCCGGCATTGGAGGCGGTGGTTTTATGATGGTTTATGATGGCAAGACGAAAGAGACGACTATTATAAACAGCAGGGAAAGGGCACCGGCCGGAGCAACACCAGATATGTTCCTGGATGAAAACGGAAAGCCGATTCCATTCGCTGAGCGCTCCACCGGCGGTACGGCAGTCGGGGTGCCAGGCACCTTGAAAGGACTGGAAACCGCTCTGGAAATGTGGGGAACACGTCCAATGCAACAGCTAATCAGTCCTGCGATAAAGCTGGCTGATAAAGGATTTCCGATTGATTCGGTATTGGCCGAGGCGATTGCCGATAATCAGGATAAGCTGAGCAGATCGGCTGCCGGGGATGTGTTTTTGCCAAATGGCCAGCCTTTGAAAGAAGGGGATCATCTTGTACAGAAAGACCTGGCAAAGACTTTGAAAATGATCCGTTCTGGCGGAGCAGATGCTTTTTATAATGGAGAAATCGCAGAAGCGCTTTCGGGTGTGGTACAGGATTTCGACGGATCAATGACATTGGGAGATCTTGCAAAATATGATGTAACCATTGATGAACCGATTTGGGGAGACTATCAGGGGTATGAAATAGCAAGCATGCCTCCACCAAGCTCGGGCGGCGTCTTTTTGCTGCAGATGCTGAAAATTCTGGATGACTTCAATCTATCACAATATGATCTGAAATCCTGGGAAAAATATCATTTACTTGCTGAAACTATGCATCTAGCTTATGCAGACCGCGCGGCATATGCAGGGGACCCTGAATTTGTAAATGTTCCGATTAATGGGTTGCTTCACCCGGATTATATTAAAGAGCGCCAGGAGCTGATCAGCCTGGATGAAGTAAACACTGATCCGGCAGCGGGAGATCCGTGGAAGTTTGAAAACATTGAAGCTAATTATGAAGCAACTTCCCAGCCAAATGACCGCCAATATGGCGAGACCACTCACTTCTCTGTAACAGACAGATGGGGAAATGTTGTTTCTTACACAACAACCATTGAACAGGTTTTTGGAACGGGCATTATGGTTCCGGGATACGGCTTCATGCTGAATAATGAGCTGACAGACTTTGATGCGGTGCCGGGCGGAGCGAATGAAGTGCAGCCGAACAAGCGCCCGCTTAGCAGCATGACACCGACGATTGTCTTTGAAGACGGAGAACCTGTTCTGACAGTCGGTTCACCTGGCGGCCCGACCATTATCACTTCCGTGCTGCAAACGATTCTTTATGCAATTGAATATGATATGGAACTAAAAGCAGCAGTCGAGGAGCCTCGGATTTATTCAAACAATTTGAATTCCTATCGATATGAAGAGGGAATCCCTTCAGATGTTATTGATCATCTGAATGGAATGGGTCATAAATTCGGTCCAAGTCCGACAACAATCGGAAATGTACAAAGCATCTTGATTGATCGCGAAAATGGAATCTTCAAGGGCGTGGCAGACTCAAGCCGAAACGGCGCTGCCATTGGTGTTGATTTGAAAGGAAAGGGTAAAAGAAAATAGAATCTTAGAAAGATAGCGTCCTACTTTTGTGGGGCGCTTTTTTCCATGGATTGTTTTAAAGAACGGATAAGAATTCTAAAACAGACGGTAGAATAGGAAGTTGCACGGAAATCAGGGAAAGTGGTTCATATATTTTAAAAGCCGCACACAATCATATTCTGGGAGTATCGTATTTGTGAATCGAATTGACAACCTAACAGGGAAAAGAATAAATGCAGTAAGGGATATTGTAAACCGATTTGAAAGGTATAACCTTATTGCAAGGTGCTTGCTGAGATCTTTAATAATGTGCAGCAAATTCACAATGTTGGCATTCAGGGAGCTCATGGAGTTGCGGCTGCACCGGAACTGATTGAAGCATTCTTGGTACATCCTTCTACACAATCCAGTGTTCAACAGTTCGACGATGAATAGAAAAAGTTTTATGGGGATATTTTGATTCTTATTCCCATTATTTTTGTTATGTGAAATTGAATATAAAGAATATATAGAATATTTTAAAAATATTATTTACAAACTATCAGGATTACTTATATAATCTAAATGTGGGCAGTCGACTATTGATAAAAAATACTTTAACTTGGTAAACTTCCTTAAATAACGTTTAAAGTTAATTGTCGACAATCGATTTTTTGCATAAAGTGTATTTAGACATATCCACAAACTTTCCATTATCTCAACTCACCTAAGCTTCCACAACACTCCATAGTTTCTCATAGGAAATACAATTTTCTAAGTAATTATTTACAGTGACTTTTGTAAATAAGTTTAGTCACATGGAAATTAATCCTTTGAAGGGGGGAGTCCTTCTTATAATCTTATACTCAAGGTTAAAAACATCATCGAGCGGCTCATAGTCAATGGAATTATAACAGTAATGAATCTTCCTAGTTCAATCTAAAGACAACAATCTATTTGTAGCACAGGGTAAGAGGATGACGATATTTACTAGAAATCATTTTACTATTTAATGTCGACAATCGACATTAGTTGAAATCCGATTTGACTTAATCAATCCTTACAAATAAGGGGAGTGGAATATGGAAACTAAACTTAATAAAACACAAAGTACTCTAATCAATCCTCCAACTTCATTAAAAGGAAAGTTGAAGTTCGTAGGTCCTGGTTTGATCGTTGCTGCTACTGGGGTAGGTGCGGGAGATTTCATTATGGCTACGATTGCCGGTACAAGCTTTGGGTGGTCACTGATGTGGGTAATTGCCGTCGGCGCTTTTATTAAATATGTGTTGAGTGAAGGGGTTGGCCGCTGGTATTTAGCAACCGGAAAGACTTTTTTGCAAGGGTGGCATTCGTTAGGTTGGTGGGCAACCGTCTACTTCGGTGTATATTCTGTGATTTTCGGGATTATATACGGTGCAGCTGAACCGGCTATAAGTGCCCTGGTCATCACAGCGATGTTTCCGGGAACTTCCTTTGAGTTTTGGGCCATTATTTCGGGAGTGGCAGGGTTTGTTTTGGTTTGGTTCGGGAAATATGAATTTTTGGAAAAGTTGATGACGGTATTGATTGGCATCATGTTTGTTACCGTCATTGGTTCCGCTTTCATTATTTTAGCTAATTTAGGGGATGTTCCTTATAGTATGGCCCCTTCAATCCCGGAAGGGTCATTCTTTAAAATTTTAGGAATCATTGGAGGTGTTGGAGGTTCGATTTCTCTAACCTGTTATAGTTATTGGCTTCATGCAAAAGGCTGGAGGGACAAAAAATGGATGCCAATCATGAAGATTGATTTAGGTACAGCTTTTACCATTACAGGCATATTTGCGATTGCCGTGATGATTATAGCGGCAGAGCTGTTATTTGGTTCAGGCACAACTATCAGTGGTACCAAAGGTCTTCTTGGACTTGCCGAAACTTACGGAGAGAGGTTCGGAAGTGTGGCACGTTGGATTCTTTTGTTTGGTATTTGGGTAGCCGTTTTTACATCCATTATTGGGCCGTGGCACGGAGTCTCTTATTTATTTGCCGATTTTGTGCGTATTGTTCGAAATAAAGGAAAGGTCACCGATTTGAATGAACCGATTTCCGAGAAGGATCCTGCATTCCGGGCTTATCTTGCTTGGATGACCTTTCCGCCAATGTTGCTGCTGTTATTTAATCAGCCGGTGGCCATCGTCCTCATTTACGGTGTGCTTGGTGCTATATTTATGCCTATTCTTTCGGTTGGACTACTCATTCTATTAAACTCAAAACGTGTCGACCCAGATTACCAGAACGGAAAAATCAATAACATCGTTCTGGGGTTAATCGTTATGTTATTTTTATACCTCGGTGCAAGTGAGCTTTATCAATCATTTTTTAGTTAACGGTCTTGCTAAGTCGTTTTTTGGAATGAAAATGGATAAGGAAATGGGTTTTTACTATAGATAAAAATAACCAATTTGCATGGGTATTATAGAAGAAAAAACAAAGTTTTATATAGCTTTGATTCTACCAAAATATTAAGTGCTTATCGAAATACAGAAAAAGGAGAGGTAGAAATATGGACATTTGCTTCAAGAGTGCTCGTGACCTTGCAGCTACCATAAAACGTGGTGAGTTATCCGCATATGAAGTGGTGGAGGCACACCTAAATCAAATTGAGCGTGTAAATCCGCAAGTGAACGCAATCGTTTCTCTTGTAAAGGATAGAGCGTTGGAGGAAGCACGTGCAGCGGATAAAAGGTTTGCGGCGGGTGAAGAAGTTGGGCCGCTGCATGGTCTCCCAATCGCGTTTAAAGATACCCACGCGACTGCGGGTATTAGAACAACGAGCGGCTCGACCGTGTTGCGAGATAACATTCCAGAACAAGATGAACTGATCGTTGAGCGTCTACGTAAAGCTGGAGCTATCACGATTGGAAAGACAAATGTACCTGAATTTGCTGCAGGAGCACACACTTTCAATGATGTGTTCGGTATGACCCGAAATCCATATGACCTTAGTCGAACAGCAGGCGGTAGCAGTGGGGGAGCAGCTGTTGCGGTATCATGCGGTATGTTACCGTTGGCTGATGGCAGTGATATGGGTGGATCTTTGCGGTTTCCGGCTGCTTTTAACAACGTTGTGGGTCTTAGGACATCTCCTGGCCGTATACCGACATATCCGAGGCAAGCCGCTTATTCCACGCTCTCTGTTCAAGGACCGGTAGCAAGAAACGTAGCAGATACAGCTTTTATGATGTCCGTCATCGCGGGTCCTGATGACCGATCACCGATCTCAATCGAAGAATCTGGAACTAGGTTTCTCGAGTCACTAGAACGTGACCTAACTGGTTTGCGAGTCGCTTGGTCTCCTGATCTTGGGGGAGCCGTCCCTGTCGATCCAGTCGTGAGAAGTGTTTTTGAACAGCAAATTAAGGTGTTCGAGGACCTCGGTTGCAATGTCGAGGAAGTGTGCCCTGATTTCGCTGATGCAGAGGAGATTTTTAGGGTGTTGCGTGCGTGGCAATTTGAAATGTCTTACGGGAAGTTGGTTGACCGATACCGGGAACAAATCAAATCCAGTTTTGTGTGGAATCTAGAGGAAGGTCGTCGTTTGAGCGGCCCTGATATTGGCCGTGCAGAACGACTTCATGGTGCTCTTTACGAGCGGATGCGCGTATTTTTCGAAAAGTATGATGTACTCCTGCTCCCGGTAAGTCAAATACCGCCATTTGACGGTAATCTTGAATTCCCGCAAGAGGTTGACGGAAATCATATGGAAACCTATCTTGATTGGATGCGGTCGTGTTATTACGTTTCTGCCACTGGTCATCCGGCACTATCGGTTCCTGGTGGATTTACTCCCGACGGATTGCCTCTTGGATTACAGATTGTTGGCAGACATCGTGCTGATTTCGAAGTCCTCCAGGTCGGCTATGCGTTCGAGCAGGCAACTGGGTACGGGAAGCGGCGACCGGCACTTGCAAAAACGCCTGAGGTATCATCTTGAGCATTGTAATGTAAATTTATCATAGATTAAATACTATATAATTAGTTTTCACAATATGTCTTAACCAATTTGGTGCTTCCAACCTAGTAGTTAAAATTCCTATTTTTGGAAGTTTCTTTTTTAAGAAACCTTGGTTATAGAGAAAAAATAAGTATTAAATATTTATTAATAAAATTTTTCATCTGTATGAGCGCAAAAACAAAACGAGGGGATAGGTTATATCCTCTCGTTTTATAATAAAAATAATGTTTTTTATTAGCTGCTTAACTAGAAGAAAAGAACAAGTCACGATTTTCTACTGACTCTATATATCTCCTTATTTCTCTTGTTCTTTATTCCATTCTAATTTGTCGTATACTTTAAAGAATGGGAACCAAATGAGGAACATGATCACTAAAACTATTGCAAGTAAAATTAATCCAGTTATTCCTGAAATAATGTAGGTTGAAATACCAAGTGGTGTATACCAGAGCTGGAATAGCATACTTGGTATTGGGACCAGTTCACTTTTAAGAGCAATATATACAATAGTTGGTGATACTAACGCATTTAGCCAGAAAGGAATCATTAAAATTGGATTAAAGGCAACTGCTCCATAAACGATTGGTTCATTAATATTAAACAAGGACGGAACTAGCGTTGTCTTCCCGATAGCTTTTAGGCGGGAGGATTTCGCAAAGAGTAGCAAAATCACCAATGGTAGTGTTGCACCTAAACCGCCGACTCCAAGCCAGCCAGAGAAGAACGTTTCAAATGTGTTAATATTAGCTGGATCTAAGCCCTGTTCAACAAGTGAAGCATTTTCATTAATCGCTTGTAGCCAGATGGGCATTAATATTGGCATTAATACCCATGGACTCATTCCAAATGAATATAGGAAAACGAGGATGAAATTGATGATTACAAACCCAGCAAAGCTTTGACTAATTAACGTAAGTGGTTGAAGCATACCTAGTATCACATCGAACATATCAATTTGTAATTGATAAATAAATACCCAACCTACAAGTAAAATCAAAGTAATCGGGACTAATGAATCAATCCATTCTATAATAAACTCTGGAAGCTCACTACCCTTTTTAAAGAATGAAAAGCGTTTAAAAATACTCATCATTAACCCGACAAACATACCGACAATTAGCGCATTCATCATTCCTGATGGTCCAAGTCTTTCTAAAATAAAACTAATCTTTCCATCATCTGAAATTGTTGGTGATAAAAGCATTAAAAATAGTGATAAACCAGTCGCTCCGGCAATAATCTTGTTTTTTTTGTATCCTTTTTTATCCATTATATAGTATGGTGTTAGAAAAGAGATAAACAAGCCAAATAATCCGAAACTGAACGTCGTTATTGGTGATAGATCAGGCAGCCAAGAGAAAAAATCATTTAAAATAGAGAATAGGGTTAACAATGAACCAACAAGGATCATTGGTAATATAATCATGATCGCTTCAGAAATGGAGGAAACCCACACATTTCCTGTAAACTTATTTAATTTTGGCGCAAACTTTTCATTCATCCAGTTAATTAACTTGTCCACTATAATCCCCCCTCAGAAGTTTCATTTGCATGATTAACTTGAGCAATCAACTGATCTAATGCAACATCAGCATCATTGGTGTCCATCCATTTTTGACCGAATAGAGAAATTACCGCTGGAATCGGACATTCCTTAATGAAAGATAAGGTGTATTCATCTTTAATATTCAATTCATCACTAAGTTGAGTGAAGAAATCCATAATGATTTTCCTGCCATTTTCATCTCGCAACCATTCTTTAGTTAGGCTATTTCGTGTAAATACAGGTTTCTTTATTTCAGTTGATTCCACATGAATTGTAGTCGATAAACGAATATCCGCTACGGAACGCCCCACTAAAACATCGAATAATCCTGTTTCAACAATCCACCTTTGAGAAGTCACATCATAAAATGCAAAATCACGATTCGCTAATGTGAAGGTAATCTGCTTTTCTTCACCCGATTGTAAATGAACTTTTTCAAATTTCTTTAGTTCTTTTAATGGGCGAATCACACTAGATTCGTGGTCACGAACATAAAGTTGGACGACTTCCATTCCAGTCACTGTTCCGCTATTACGAACCGTTACAGTTACTTCAATTGTTTCATTATCGTTTATTGCTTCTTTATTCACTTGAATCGAATCATACGTAAACTCTGTATAAGATAAACCATGTCCAAACGGGAAAAGTGGGTTGATATTCTTTTTATCATAGTAGCGGTAGCCAACGAAGACTCCTTCATGATAATAAACCTTTCCATTATCACCTGGGTAAGTTAAATGCGCAGGATTATGGGACATATGTTCAGGGAATGTTTCCGATAACTTGCCCGACGGGTTGGCTAACCCGAATAAGATATCAGCAATCGCACTTCCACCGGCTTGTCCAGCGAACCAGCCTTCAACTAAGGCAGGTACTTGATCTACCCAGCCAGTCATTGTTAATGGCGTCCCATTGGATAAGACAACTGCTGTATCAGGTTGTTCCTGTACAACAGATAAGATAAGATTGATCTGCGACTCTGGCAATTCAGTCACTTCTTTATCAAATCCCTCTGCTTCCTCTAACTCTTCTGGTATTCCCACAAAGATAATGACTTTGTCTACTTGTTTCGCTAAAGCAATGGCTTCTTGCTGATTCATTTCGTTTTGGCTCGGATCAAAATCATCATATCCATCCACATAATGAATTGTCATATTATCACAAGCAATTTCCTTCATTTTTTCTAATGGAATATCTAAGCTATACGGTGTAACCATTGCACTTCCACCTTTACCGCCGATTCGAGGCTTAATCGCATGTTTGCCAATCACTAAAACCGATTCTGTGTTCTCTTTTTTGATAGGTAAGACATAGTTATCATTTTTCAATAACACTGTTCCTTCGAGAGCGACTTGCTTTGCGACTAAATGATGTTGGTCGAAGTCATAAGCGTCTTTCGCAAATTGTTTTCCTTCAATCGCTTTTTCTACTAATTCAAGGATACGTTTCACACTAGCATCAACCATAACCTCATCAACTTCTCCATTGCGAATCTGTTCAACTAATTGTGTTTGCCTAGAAAGGGATGGTCCTGGCATTTCAATATCTAGTGTTGATTGCAATGCTTTTAAGCGATTCGTCACCGCTCCCCAATCAGAAATCGTAACACCGTTATACTTCCATTCATTTCGTAAAATTTGGTTCATTAAAAGCGGGTTTTCTTCTGAGCGGTAACCATTGACTTTATTATAAGAAGTCATGACAAGCCAAGGATTCGCTTTTTTAACTACGATTTCAAAAGCAGTTAAATAAATTTCACGTAATGTTCGTTCATCAACTTCTGAACTAATCGTCATTCGTTCAAATTCAGAATTATTCGCTGCATAATGTTTAAGTGAAGTACCAATTCCGTTTTCTTGTAAACCATTAATATAGGCACTAGCCATTTCACCCGCTAAAATCGGATCTTCGGAAAGATACTCGAAATTTCTACCTCCTAATGGAGTTCGTTTGATATTTATCCCGGGTGCCAAGAGTACATGAACATCGTAATGGTGACATTCATTTGCTAATGTTTCTCCTACTTGGTAGGCTAAATCGACATTCCATGTTGAAGCGAGCGCTCCCAATATAGGAAAAGCTGTCGCTACATTATTCCCCTCGAATATTCCAGTAGTATTAATGTCGATTGGTTTACGAACACCATGAGGCCCATCCACCATAGTCACATTTGGAAGATCACGAACACCAGCAATTTCCCACATCCCTTTTCCGAAAAGGAGGGATACCCTTTCTTCTAATGTTAACGTTGTAAGGATTTCATCTATTTTCATTATCTCTTCATCTCCTGATGGGTCTATTTATAATAATTCCTCAAAGTTATTTGTGTTAATTGAGCTTACAGTCATTCTAATCCACATTGTTACCGTTTACATTGTTAATTTTGTTGAGTTTTACGTCGTTTTTTGTTGTCTTTGTAAACGTAATCATTCATTCGCATCAGGAAAATCAAAAGATAACAAAAAACATCCCTGCTGATTAGCAAGAATGCCTAGTATTCATTCGAATATTTTGCTAAGGGTAATTAATTGAACACCAAAAGAAGGAATTTCCATTGTCACTTGGAGGGAAGAATCAACAACAAGCTGTTCTGTTTGAATCTTGGGTCCACTTCTTTTTTTTAAATAATTAATTTCCTCTGTGGAAGGAGATTCAGGCGCACCCATTGCTAACCACTCATCAAAAACAGAGCCATTCTTGCGGTCTAACTGATAGTGCGTGTATTTATAAACTCCGGATAGGTTATGAAGCGTCATTTCAAGACTTATTTGTTCTTTTAATTCAAACACACTGTATCGATTTTTTTCCGTGATACCAGACCAATCACCTTCCATAAAAAGTTTGTCTACATGACTATAATTAAAGGCTAGTATTTGGATGTCCTTATTTTGCTTCGTTATAATATATTGTTCACCTTTCGCAAGAATATGGGATCCTAATTTTTTAAGTAAATAGTAGGCGTAATAGGAAGGCTTTTTTAATCCTTGCATATTCATCATGCCAAATCCACCATGAAACATCGAAGTACCTGCCAGAAATTCTTCAAAGATGTCGGTAAATGTCCAAAATCCCAATGACTGGACTTTGCCGATTGAATCAAGGACATGCTTGATGATAAATGGACCCATGAACATCGTATCATGAATAAGATTACGAGAGAAAAGAGAAAAATTCCACTCTGTAACATGCAGACTTAAATCGTTACGATTTGCACGAGATAATGTTTCTTGTACACTACTAATGATTTCTTGATAAAAAGTTGCTTGCTTGATTCCGGTTAAACTAGTGGATTTCGCTTCAGTTGAATCAATATATTCTGAATACATATGGAACGATATAAAATCAATCGGTATTTCGTTTTGTTTGCAAAAGTTAAGGAATTCTGTCAGCCACGTTTTTTGCAAGGCTGTACCATAATTGAGAGCAGGTCCTCCTACTATCAATTCAGATGAAACAGACTTTATCGCATTCACCGTCGCTTGATAGAATTCAAAATACTCTTCACGGGTCCCAGCCCAGCAGACTCCTTCTAAATCTGGCTCATTCCAAACTTCAAAATACCATTTCCTCACTTCCTCGATTCCATAACGTTGAATACAATGACGAATAAAGTTCTCGACTAAATCAATCCACTTTTTCGTATCATTGGGCGGAGCAATATTGCCTTTCCACCAAAATATTGTCTCATCCGACCGTCTTAAACTAGTCGGCATAAACCCTAATTCAACAAACGGATGTGTCTTTGCTTTAATGAGGAAATCGTATAATTTATCTACGTAATTCCAATTATAAATACTTTTGCCCTCAGGAGATTCATGATAAACCATCATTTCGTCATTAAAAATTCCATGAAAACGAATGTACTGAAAATCTAATTCTTCTTTCAACATAAGAAATTGTTCTTGCCAATCAGAACGAAGACCTTCTGCTGCTCTTCCCGCAGTCGTTAGTATTTTCCAATATTGCTTATACGGTTTTCCAGGCTCCTCAACATCAACTTCTACGCGAAGTTGGTTGATCGTAGTGAGTTTATTCGCTATTTGGGTCCCTTCACTAGGTAAATAATCCAATAAATTTTCTAAAGTGGTTACTTTAGAAACATCTGAATAAATCCCATTAGGTGTTTCTTCGATAATTAATGGGATTAACGGTGGAAGGAGGGGTTGGTATTCGGTATGCTGTTGACGATATACGGTTGGCGTCATCCCAAACTTATCTTTAAAACTCTTGTTAAACGCTTTATTATTTGCGAATCCGCAATCAAAGGAAATATCCAAGATGCTTTTATCCGTTTCTATCAACTGATTCGCCGCTTTATCTAATCTGATTAAAGTTAAATACTTTTTAAAAGACAAGCCTATCTTATCCTTAAAAAAATGCGAAAAATAGTAAAAGTTAAGATGTTCCCGTTCAGCCATTTCATTTAATGAGAGCTTTCGCATATAATTTTCATCAATGTATTGAATAATCCGGCTTAATCGTTCCATATCATGATTGTTGGACATAATCATTTCCGCATCTTTCATTTCATGAGGAAATGAGCGGAATAGATGTCCAATTAATAAATAAAGAATCCCCATTAAATCTGATCGATATCCTTTTACACGTTTATTGAGTTCCCAGGCCATTTGTGCAAGATAACGCCGAATAACATCATATGCTTCTTGTTGCTCTGTATCTTGTGAATTACAGTGGAATATTACTTTTTCTAAATCAGGAATATAGTGATTGGTCAGATCAAGATCAATTTGTAACGTTAACAACACATTTTCCGAATCGGTTTTATCAATTTTATGTACGTTCATACTATTAATCACAATAAAATCTCGTTCGTTTAGTACATATCGCTGACTTTCTACAATTAAATCTATAGATCCTTGTACGACAAAAATTAGCTCAATTTCTTTATGCCAATGAAAGGGAATATAATCCACACTATTGATAAACATTTTAAAAGGTAAATTTTCTTGAAGTTCAATAAACTCATATTTATGCCTCATATCAAACGCCACCTTCTAAGTGTTGAATAGTCATTTTCTTTATAGAATGTACTTGATATAGTTAGTAGGGGACAAGATAGGAAAATATAGGGCGATTGTAAAATTAAAATCGAACCACATTATAAAGACTATTGCTTTTTCTTATAATAGTCATTCAACATAGTATACAATCATTACTTCATCTCTACAAAAGTTAAAAGCCTTCCACTATATGCTAACGAGTATTTTCTATTTTGTAGAAATACTAAACGTACACAATGTAGAGTGATGGTTATGCTTATGAATCAACTACTGAAAAAGAGACACTTCCGTGTATTAGATAGAAGTGACCGATCACAAAGCTGATTCACTTATTAATATTGCTCATAAATTCACTTTAGAGTGTACGGTTTTATAAGGGAAAAGCCTTGAAAGTGGTATCACTGCTTTATACTTTTGATCTAATTATATTAGAAAAAAGAATGGAAATAGAATTCCTAAAATGTATCTTATGGTTCAACGCGAAAGAGGAGGGTCATTCTTGAAAATTTATCTAGGACTGTTAGGTGCATCAGACTCCTTGGAATTTGTCTAGTCCGTTATAAATAAATAACCAGAATTCATTGGTACACCCATCGAGTGTCTGACAGAAGAGGATTTAATTAAGAAAGTATCATGAAACCATCCCGCGTCAATGCTCTTTCATGCGTTTAGACTCACAGGTCTTGGGTATGAAGCGCAGGGGGAATCGGGAAAACGGAGGCGGCTATAGCTATTCGGGATAGCTCTTTAATATGGAGAAATCAATAATAATAATACAACTGGTGGAATCCGGACTCCTAAAAGATAAAAAAACTCTGAAAATTATCTTGAATAATTAAAAATGGAGAGAAGACTTCCTATTGCACGTTATCATTTTCGAACGATTTTTACAATTTCTCCAATTCTTTTCGATTTGGAGCTTGGGGTGGTTGTTCCAGCCATTTCCGATTAACCATGATGTTAAACCCATCTTTGGCATAAATTAATATTTCCCCAATGAATTTACTGTAATGAGTAGCCAAGTCTATTCTCATAGATAAAGATAAGGCGTGTCCGATAAGTGTAATATCGATGGAATTCAAAAAATGAAAGAGTGCTACGATGAGTTTTTCAGAAAAAGGCGAAGTTGTTGAATCTGTTACTTCCATACTAACTGGAACTGTACCCAGAAGATCTTCCTTTATCAATAGTTCGTTAAAAAATTTAATTTGTTTTTCAGATATTTCTTTCCCATTCTTTATAAAACCTTTAATCTCTTTGTCTTTTACCACTTGAAGTAAGCCTAAACAAAGCAAAATAGAAAAATAATTGCGTTCGATATTAAAAAACACCTCTGTAAGCTCAACGGCATTTAAAGGTCTTTTTTTTCCAATAACTCCATTGATATATGATTGTTTTTGTATATATTCCACCTTTTTAGGATAACTAATCATTGGAGGCCTATCATAAATACCTTTGGATAGCATTAAAGTAGTGGAATCACGATAAAGTTCTGAAGATTGGCTTAAAGCTTTTGTAAAAAAGTCAAGAACATCAAGTCTAGCAATATTAGAGGTAACGAACGCATGGTTGATCATGCCCATTCGACTCATAGTATAAACAAAACTTAAAGCAAAGGGATCATGAAAAAGTGGTGGAGCTGATAACTCAATATCCTCATCCGAAAATCCATGAGGTAAGGGGATATTTTCTTCTGAAAATATTTCACTAATTTGTTTCAAATGTGCAATCGAAATGTCCAATGCTTTTTGAAGGATAGTTTCTATTTCGCCATCTTTTATATGATGAAGGAAATACTTCAAGAAGCACACAGACATTTTTTCTTGCATATAAGTTCCCCACAAGCCTCCAATTTCCGGACTTGATAACCTAATGTTATGATCGATCATAGACGCCTCCTAAATTATAAATGTATCTATTTATAAAGTGTCATTATATCCACATATTATTCATTGAAGGAATTTCTTAGAAATGGGTTGTTAAAGTAGGCAGTATAATTAAAAGAGTCTTCTAAGTAGGTCCTCTTACTTATGTGACCTATTTACACGATCAAGGTCAAGCATTTGGTTCTGCATATTTGGGGTTCTTATGCTTTTCAACAGCCTCGTTATGCTTGTGGTGAATATTATACATTTGTTAAATAAGATACCCGAACAAGATCTTAAATACTTGTTCGAGTATAATCTGTTAGCTAGATTATTTCCCTTCTAAATACATAGGGACTCCTGGGCCAACAGGAATATCCAACAGTGCAAATGCCGTAAACATAATCATCCAGGCTATAAGAAATGCAATCGTATAAGGTAAGATCAAAGCAATATGAGTTCCTAATCCAGCTTTCCTATCATATTTCATTAAAAAACCTAACATGACAGCCACAAATGGTTGCATGGGTGTAATCATGTTTGTAACAGAATCACCAATACGGTAGGCAACTTGAATAAAAGCAGGGTGAAAGTCTAATAGCATATACATAGGAAGTACTACAGGACCTAATACAGACCAAAGGGCTGATCCACTTGTAATAAACAAACTTGAAAGGGAAGTTACAATGATAAGTAATAGGATAGCTGGTAATCCTTCCACATTTCCCGACTTAAGAAGTTCAGCCCCCTTAACAGCTGTAACAATGGTTAAATTACTCCATTCTAGATACGCAATAAATTGCGCGATGATAAATACTAATACAATGAATCCAGACATATCTTTTATGGATTCTCCCATATAGTTAGCCATATCTTTTACATTATTTATTTTCTTTGCCGTTATTCCAAAGGTTAAGCCTATGATAATAAAGAAAAGAAATACTAGAGTATTTATAACATTCATAAATAAACTGGTTTCCTCTCCGCTTAGAGGTGATGATGGAATAAAAAACACACAGATGACTAAGACAAAATATATAACTGCCGCAATAAGTGTATTACGTAAAGCTTTGTTTATTAATAGACTATCTACATCATCTTGACTTTCCAACTGTATCTCTACTTCTCCGTTATATTTTCCCAATCGAGGTTCAATAATTTTCTCAGTAACAAAGACACCGACGAATGTAAGGACAAAAACAGACGCGCTCATAAAATACCAATTATCCACTGAATTTACCACCAAATTTGGATAGATGGTTTGAACAATTTCTGTTGAGATCCCAGATAACATGACATCAAATACCCCAACAAATAAATTTGCAGTAAAACCACAACCAGTGGCCGCGATTCCAGCAGCTAATCCTGCCAGGGGATGCCTGCCAAAAAGATGAAAGATCATTGCAGCTATGGGGGGAACAATAAGATAAGCTGAGTCCGCAGTAATGCTACCCATAATCCCCATAAACATGACTGCATAGGTAATAACTGATTTAGGTGCTTTCATTAGCGTCTTTTTAATAGTGGCTTCAAATAATCCAACTTTTTCAGCCACACCAATTCCAAGAGCAAAGACTAGTACTAACCCTAATGGTTTAAACTCTATAAAATTACTAAACAAGGAGGTTAAGATGTATTGTATCCCCTCCACAGAAATTAAACTCTTTACTACGGTATTTTCATTTGTCCCAGGATGGATGACACTTGTTCCTAAAAGATTAAATAACCAAGATGCGATGATGACAAATAATGTAATATAGAGAAAAATTCCAACAGGGTGGGGGAGACGGTTTCCTAGATGTTCGATTCCGCCTAAAAAATCAAGCTTTTTCTTTTTATAAGATTGGTTGGGCTCCATAATCAAACACTTCTTTCTATACGGATTTCTCTTTGTTAAGATTATTTTGTTGCGATTTCTTATATTCTCCAAGGGCATGTATGACATGGTACGTATATTGAATACCATTCAAAAAATTATCTATTTTAATGTTTTCATTAGGAGAATGATTTCTTTGATCGAAATTTGCATAAGGCATAATAATAGAAGGAGCGTTTAAGATTTTGGTCCACACATAATCTGGCAGCGACCCAGCTAAACTTGGCTGAATTAAAGGTTCTAGATCAAAAGCCTGATGAATAGCATGGGTGACACATTTAACGATATCCAGATTTGCTGAAGTCTTTGATGGTTTCATAGACCCTAGATACCTTACTTCAATCTCAGGATTGTGAGTTTGTACATGCTGACATATCTTGTTGAAAATGTCCATTGGATCTTGATCAACTACTAGACGGGCATCTATTTTCACTGTAGCATGTGAGGGAATAATGGTCTTAATCCCTTCTCCTGCGTATCCACTTTGAATACCACATATATTAAACGTAGGCTCCATTGTCAGTTTCCGATAATAGTCTTCTCCCTCTAAATTCAATGGACTATAACCGATTTTCTCTCCAATATCTTTGACATCAAACGGAAGTTTTTTAAGCAACTCACTATCTTTTTCAGATATTGGCAATATATGATCGTAGAATCCTTTTATTAGTACCTTGCCATTTTTATCACGGATCGTTTGTAATAAATCTATTAATTCCCAAGCAGGGTTAGGCAGGATATTGCCCGTATTTCCAGAATGGTTGTCCCAATCGGCCCCTTTGGCTTTTAATTCAAAAGACAACATACCTCTGACCCCTAATAATAGAAGAGGGGAACCGCTATTATGTGAAGAACCATCAGCTGTATAAACAAGGTCAGCCTTTAATAGATCCTTATTGTCCTCCACGAAATTTGGAAGGTTAACACTTCCTACTTCTTCTTCCCCTTCAAACACAAGCTTTATGTTAATCGGTAAATCCTGATGGTGATCGATAAATGTTTTAATTCCAAGGAGTTGGGCTATCAGTTGTCCTTTATTGTCTCCTGCTCCTCGACAGTAGATTCTTCCATCCCGTATGGTTGGTTCAAAAGGAGGCGATACCCAATCCACAAGAGGGTCAGGAGGCTGCACATCATAATGTCCATAGATTAATAAGGTAAAGTTGTTTTCATCTTTTATGGTTTCTCCATAAACAACGGGGTGCCCATTTGTTTCCATTAATCGAGTCGTAATTCCGAGGTCTTCCATCAAATCCTTAAGCAATTCTGCACATTCGTGAATTCCTACATTTTGTGCACTAATGCTTTTTTGCCGTAAAAGAATAAATAATTGTTCTAAGAACTCATTTTTTCGACTCCAAACGTATTCGTGGATTTTTTGTTTTTCTAAGTTCATAGGTCATTCTTCTCCTCATTTATATAATAAAAACAGAAAGTCAATTGTCGACTTTATTTAGAATCCAAGGGTTCTCTATTAGAAGAGGTCCATCTTGGGTTTTGACTAATACAGGTTCTCTTTTTGTTTTTGCATATTCAAATAAATTTACAGCTCCCACAGGTGTTTCCATTTGCACATCGATTCTAACTTCGCTTTTTTGAAATTCATGGATGAGAAATTGAGCCAAATTTTTTTCTAAGCGGTGGGGGGTCCGAATAATTAAATCGATGTCGCTTTCAGGTGTGACGGTTTCCTTTCCGCTGGCAAGTTCAAATCCGACGCTTCCTGCGGGTCCCCATAGAAACTGATAGTGCTGAAGTAAATGGTCAATGCTGTTAAGACATGTAAAAGCTTGCACTTTTTTATAGCGAATATGTTGTTTCCATAGTTGATTTTCAGTTAATTGTTCTGGTGTTATTTTTCTTATGAATTGATTTTTAGGAAGAAAAGCAGCAAACCTCTGATTTCTTTGTTTTCCTCTAATTCCGACAGCTATTTGGTTTTTTGGTGCTCGTGCCCGACGAACAACAACAAAGGGAGCACGAGACAAGGAAGTTTTTACCCAATCGGGCATCGGTGAATGAATAACCAAATCTGATGAATCTGAAATTTCTAACAAATCGTGAGGTGCTAATCCCATTGTTCTTCTAACCTTTGTCTGACTAAAATAGATGCGGACCTCCCATGCGGTTTAGCATCGTCGGATAAGGTAAGTCTGTTGCTCAAGTCTCTTGGATTATTTTCGATATCCTCGATTGCATTCATGATTTTTTTGATTATCACCTGACGATCCTCATTACCCGGATTATTAGCATTCACCTTAGTTATTAATTCAAAGAGGGATCCTATCTTTTTAAAGGATTGAATATCGTAAGCCATCGCTGGGACTTTTTTGGTTGCTTCTTCAAGCTCGGCTAGACTCCGTTGTGTAATTCTAGCTGCAGATTGTTTGGACATTACATGTACATTCACGCCCTCATCGTCTAGTGCAAGAAGACGGTTTGCTTGTAAGCCGTGTGAAAGAAAAGCGCCTGAAATGGCTTTTCCAGGGATAAATCCAATGATTGGGTGGCCTGCTAACCTTGCTGAGGCATAAGCATCTACAGCGGCAGCACAAGCTTGATGAATACCTAGAAGTTCTTCACGGTATCCGTAAGCCTGACCTGGTACATCAACAATTGCTACAATGGCACGCTTTTCCCCGTGTTGATCCTCTTCGATGGCTTCACGAATATGTTTAGCAAGCATCCATCCTTCCTCAAGGCCAAATTCCCCAGATCGGGCTCTTGGAAAACGATTGATTTCATTAGGAACAATGGCTAAAAAACGAGTAGGTTTGTTACCAATAAAGGAATCGGCACAAAGTACGGAAGGGATTTCACCTGTATTATCTGCTTCGTTTGTTAACAAATGAAACCATTTTCCACCTCTGCTTGTTCTCTTACTGCCTTCACTTTTTATATGTTTTTCATCTTTTTGAAGAGTTTGTTGATCTATGGAAAAGGAATCTTCTGTTTGTCCCCACAACTTTATGACTTCTTCAGGTGAAAGAGGCAAAGATGGTTCAACCAATCCAAGGAAAGTAAGGTAACGCTTTACTTGGGAGCTTTTTGGTGTCATTTTGATTCCCTTTTTTATTATTGAAAGAATCGCATCCATGATCATTTGAGCATCATCTTCCATTATTATTTCGGCAAACCCTGCCGCAACTCTTTGTTTGCCTCCGATTGAATTCCAAATCTTTAGCCGGTCCATTGAATCAAGTTCACGAATTCCTGCTTCCTGCTCAATGACTTCAGGACCATTTAACCCAAGGCGTCCTTCACGGGTCATGATTAAGGCACTACACAATCCAGCAGTGATGGACATACCACCGAAAGCACCTATTTTACCTGGAATGATGCCTATAACAGGTACAAAAGTACGCAGCTCTACAATGGCCGAGCCAATTTCAGCAATTGACAGTAATCCATAGTTTGCTTCTTGAAGTCTTACACCACCAGTATCAAATATAAAAATAGGGTAGATAGACATTCCAGCTTTATTATCCTTTAAAGCAAGCTCCAGGGCTCCGGCAATCTTCGCACCTGATACTTCTCCAATTCCTCCCCCTTGAAAATTCCCTTCAATAGAAATAACCAATATTTGTTGCCCGTTTAATTTACCTTTTGCAATAATGACACCATCATCACTTTGCGGAACAATTCCCTGTTGTACTAAGTGAGGAGACTCCATCTCATCAAATGGACCTAACAATTCTTTAAACGTTCCATCATCGCATAATATACGGGCTCTCTCTCGACCTGTACGTTCCACAAGACTATTTCTTAATGGAGTCAACATTATGGCTCACCTCCAATGCCTGTGCTAATCTTAATGAGACAACTCCGGGAGTTGCACCAAAGTCATTAATTTTTATTTTTGCTGATACTTCATTTTTGGAGAAAAATCTCTCCAATACATACTTCCATGTGTCATTAAATCCAATGGTGCCGGTTCGGATGGTCACCTCGGCATACCCCTTGTCAGTAGGTTCCATGATAATTTCTAAATCCCCTGAACCCACTACTCCTACATGGGCTTGTGAATCAATTTTTTTGGTTGCTGGAAAGCTATAAGTTATGACTTCCAATAGGATTACCTCCGATGGATATTTTTTTAAAAGTATTGGATCTTGTTGTTTTTTCTTGGTGAATATAATCAAGAAATAATGTGGCAGCCAATAGGTCAGCACTTCCACCCGGGGAAGCATTGAATAGATGCAATGTATGATCTAGTTTTTCTAAAAGCATCCATTGAACAGCATCCCACTCCAGTCCTCTTTCAAGTATTTCTTTCGCTTGCTGTTTTGTATGATATAAGGCATCGATCCCACCCCTGTGTAAAATACATGTATCGTCAATGTTGGCCATTAGTGACAGCAAAGCGTTCAACCTTGATAAGTCTTCCGAAATGCCTCTTTTTCTTGAGTCATGGAGAATGGGAAAAGAAAATTGTCTAATATGTGGGAATCCAAGAAGTGCTTCTCCTTTTGCACCCAACACCCCGTATTTTTCATTAACGCGCGAACCATTAGTCTGAATTTTGGGTTGATAACGGTCATGAAAACAAGCGAGCTTTCCTGCTGAGTGGACGATGGTTTCCATGGTTGACTCATCCCTGTTCATCGCTGCGCTTGAAACAAGCAAACCAAGAGCCCAAATTGCTCCTTTATGAGTATTAATTCCACCTGTTAATTTAAACATAGTGGCTTCTCCACTTCGTCCAATGGCAGCAATCTTTTCCCGCAAGAATGGGGAAGGTTTCTCCTTATAACTTGCTTCTGCAATTGTTCTGAAAGTAGAGTTAAGTCCATGAGCAGATTTGATCATTAGATCTAAAGTCATATCTGTGTGTGTTCCTGAATCCTTTTTATCAACAAGTCCTGGTTTTGGCGTCAGTTCTGCTTCTTCAATCAAAGATTTAACTGCTAAATTTGAAAGGTGTAAACTATACTGTTGCGCATTAATCTCAATCATCGTACCCTCCTTCTTACCAGCTTCTAAATTTCATCGGTGGTTCATAGAGACCTTCCGACCAATCCACCAGGTCTGCTACATTTTTTGCGGCTAGGAGTGAACGTTTTGCATCTGTCCGGCGAATTCCTAAGTCCTCCGGCAAGGCAATTAACCTTTCTCTTCTCAATTTGTCTGACCGTTTTACATCGTGTTTGAGACCAATAGGTGTTACTCCAGCGATGGCTTCAATCGCTCGTTTGCGTTCTTCCATGCTAGTTGCTTTATACAAGTAAGCAATTCCTTCTTCTGTTACAACATGTGTGACATCCTCTCCATATATCATGATTGGAGTCGTTGCCAAACCTGTATCATTCTTAACATCTAGTGCATCCAAAGATTCAACAAACACTGGTTTATTGCCTGTCTGGAAAGTTTCTGCTACTTGAACAACCAATTTCCTTCCCCGTGCAAGTGGATCATCATGGGTCATCATATTTAACCAGGCTGGAGTAGAATGGCGTCTTCCGCCGGGGTCATGTCCCATATTAGGTGCCCCCCCGAATCCTGCGAGTCTTCCACTCGTAACAGTTGAGGAATTTCCCATACTATCAATTTGTAGAGTAGAGCCAACAAATAAATCAACTGCATATTGTCCAGCAAGTTGGCATAATGTCCGGTTAGACCGCAAACTGCCATCGCGGCCGGTAAAAAATACATCCCTTCGAGACTTGACATATTTCTCCATTCCAACTTCTCCCCCGAAGCAATGAACACTTTCTACCCACCCACTTTCAATGGCAGGAATTAAGGTTGGATGGGGGTTCAGCGCCCAGTGCTTGCAGATTTTTCCTTTTAAATCGAGTGATTCCCCATATGTAGGAAGCAATAGCTCTATGGCTGCTGTATTATAACCGATTCCATGGTTTAAGGATTGTACTTCATGTCTTTCATAAATCCCACGGATAATCATCATGGCCTGAAGCACTTGAATGTCAGTAATGTGCCTTGGATCTCTTGTAAAAAGAGGCTCTAATTGGTACGGTTTATCCGCGACTACAACATAATCAATCCATGACCCAGGTATATCAACCCGTGGAAGTTCGTCCGTTAATTCGTTCACTTGAGCAATCACAATACCATCACGAAACGCTGCTGCTTCCACGAGTGTTGGAGTCTCTTCTGTATTGGCGCCCGTATATAGATTCCCAGCACTATCTGCTTTATCAGCTGCCACTAAGGCAATAGAAGGGATTAAATCGATGAATAACCGACCGTATAACTCCACATAAGTATGGATCTCACCCATTGTTAGTTTTCCATCTTCAAGCATTTGTGCCATTCGGAGACTTTGGGGGCCAGCATATGAAAAGTCGATTTTCTTGGCGATCCCTAATTCAAAGAGGTCTAAATGTTCCGGTCGGGAAATGCTGGATATAATCATGTGCAAATCATATAATTTCTTTGGGTTTGTTTGAGACAAAGCTTCTGAAAGAAATGCTGCCTGTTTTTGATTATTTCCTTCTAAGACAACACGATCTCCCGGCGTTATCAAATTTTCCAGAGCCTCTATGATTCTATTGGTTGGAATAATGTTATCTTTAGTGATGTCCTTCATTTGCGCTATTCGTTTCTCTTTTGCCTCTAATCTCGTCTTCCATGAACGTTTCTGAACTCCTGCATGTATGGATCCCATCTTATCCTAACCCCTCTCATATTCGAGTAATAAGTACCTCATTATCTCTGTTCAAAAAAACGTTGCGCTAAAACTGTAGTATTCTCTAATCCATCTTCTTCAACTGAAACCGCTCGGGCTTGAGGAAAAGCCTTCCTTGCTAATTTGGTAAGGACGTTACCTGGGTTCATTTCAATAAACAGCCTTGTTCCATGTTCATAAAGTAAAGAAGTGGCGTCATGCCACATAACAGGGTAAGAAGGACTGAAAGCTAGATCATCCCGAATGTCACCTGCTGATCTCAATAGACGGGCTGTCCGGTTACATGAGTAAGGTATAACTGGGGGATGAAAATGAACTTGTCTTAGAGCTTCATACAAGGTCGTCGAAACAGATTGAAGTAACGGGGAATGGGAGGGAACCTTAACATTAAGGATATCCGCTCTTTTAGCACCATGTTCCTTTGCGAAGTGAAGAATTTTTTTGATTCCTATAATTGAGCCTGAAATAGTTGTTTGGCAAGGTGAATTTAGATTTGCCATATAAACAGGAACTTCTTTAGTGAAATAGCTATCTATTATTTTTTTAATTTCCTTTCCACTTAATCCAGTAATTACACCCATACCATAACTAGCAGGGTAGGCCTTCTCCATCAGTTCTCCTCTTAATTTCACTAGTTTTAATGCATCAGGAAAGTCAATAGCTTTAGCTGCCACTGCTGCACTAAAAGCTCCAACAGAATGACCCGCAACAAAATTGGGGGTTATTCCTTCCGATTCCAGTAGCTTAGAAACAGCTACGGAGGAAACCAGCAAGGATAGCTGAACGGAGAGGGTAGAAGTCAAAGCCTCCTTTGAATCCAAATCGTATACACTTTTATTCAATAGAGTACTAGCTTGTTGGGTGACTTCATCAACAACAGGGTGTTTAGGTAAATAATGGAGCATGCCCTTTTTTTGTGAACCTTGTCCTGGAAATAAAAAAGCCAGCTTCATTTATATCATCCTTTTCAACTCTCTATTACTCATTTTTAACGTTAATAGTCCAACTTTCTTTTAATACTAGTAATAACGTCTTCATTATGTTGCTTTAAGACTGCAGCTGCTTCCTCTAATTTTTTATTTTTTAATAAGTCGATGATTACCTCATGTTCTTTAATAGACTTTTCTATATTTCCTTCAGTAGTGAAAGACAAAGTTTGAATTCGAAATAAAGGTAATCCAAGACGTGAATACATATTTTTAATCGTTTCACTTTTACTCATTTCAATCATACACATGTGGAAGGAATGATTTAATTGAGTGTAATGATGAAGATCAGTATAGTTTTTCATCTCTTGCAAGGATTCGCTCATTTTATGAAGAACTTCCTGGTTAACACCGTTTCGTTGTATACGTTCCATGGCCATTGATTCAAACATTATTCTGATTTCAAGAAGGTCGTAGATTTCATTCTTGGTATAGTCTTTTACAATTGCCCCTTTTCTTGGGATTCTTTCCACAAGTCCTTCAATGGCAAGAAGATAGATGGCTTCCCTTACTGGGGCGCGACTGGTTCCGAATTCATCTGCATAACTGTGTTCAATTAGTTTTTCGCCAGGAGCAAGTTCCCCTTTGATAATTTGATCAGTAATATGTTCAGCTATATGATTGGATAATGCATTATTAGTAAGTTTCAACGAATTCATTATTTCTTCTCCTTCTAAATAACTTATTGTCGACTGTCGATTTAATTGTATACTTTGTTATTAAATTATTCAATATTTTAAGAAAATTTTAAATACATCTATTTTTATTTTAATACTCAGGAGGTACTATTAATAGTTTGATAGTAAGGGGAGTGATTAAAAAAGAAGAAAGGTTATGAATCAATGACTGATACAACATTTCCTTTTTCTCTTTATAAAAAAACGATGAGGTAAATATGTCGTGTAGTTACCCTAATCCCTCCACCGAACCACCAATATGCTATAATTATAACTATCAATTAAGAAAATTAAGACAAAGAATGGAAAGATGATCATACATGTATAAAATCGGAGTTGTGGGTCCTAAAACCTCCGTCGAACGGATGATTTCAATGGCTGAAGGATTTGGTGAAGAGGTAGAGTTTATTCCATTTCCTTATGCTGAATTTCAAGAGACTCGTCAAATTGTTTCGCAACATGACCATGAAGTGAATGTCTGGCTCTTTACTGGTAAGCTTCCCTATATGATTGCGAAAAAGGTGCTAGATTCAGATGAACATATGATCTACACACAACATACGGAGGCTAGCCTTTATAAGTGCTTTTTGAATATGGCTTTTTCCCAGGGTAGCTTTGTGGATGATGTAAGTATTGATGAGTTAGCTACTAATGAATTGAATGAGACGATGGATCAGCTGAATTTGCCATTGGGAAAATTATTTGTAAAAACCTATGATGTCGATACGAATGCCGATGACTTGTTTCATTTCCATCTCGACTTGTGGAAGAAGGACAAGACAAAAGGGGCGATTACTTGCTTTGAGGGAGTCTATCAACAATTAAAAACCGCCGGGGTTCCGGTTTATTGGTATACCCCCAGCCGATTGGAAATCCGTCAGACGCTTCGGGTTCTGGCGGAAAAAGTCAGGACCTTTTATTTTAAGGATACTCAAATCGGCGTCACGATTATCGATATCGAATCCTTTGATAAAATTAAACAAAAGGCGAAGAGGCCATATGATCTTCAGTATTTAGAATTGGATTTGAAAAAGACATTGATTAGGCTATGTGATACTTTAGATGGTTCTCTAATGGAAAAAGGGAATGGACGTTATGTCATTTTTAGTACAAGAGGCGCAATCGAGAGGGGAATCGGATTGGTCAAGGAAGCGGTTGAGCAAATCGCCCTTCATTCGGAAACTCCCGTAGCAGCAGGTATTGGATATGGAGAGACGGTGTTTTCTGCAGAGGTGAATGCGCTAAGGGCCATTCAACATGCTAAAGAAAAATCAGACCGGGACATCATTATTGTTCAAGAGGATGGGACGGTGGTTGAATCCGCAGGGAACGAAGAAGAGCTGGTATACTCTAACCTGATGAACGATGAAAAAGTTCTAAATCAACTTAAAAAAGCAAATGTTAGCTTTAAGGCTTTTAATAAAATCGTTGCCTTGGTTAAAACAAGGGGATGGACAAGCTTCACGACTGGTGATCTTGCTGCCCATCTTGGGTTAGAAGAGCGAAACACACGCAGGATTGTGGCTTCATTAAGTGATGTAGGATTATTGGTGTATAACGGCGAAAAGTCCTTATCCACTCGAGGCCGGCCAAGTAAAATGTATCGATTAAGTTAACAACGAAAAGGGAAGCGCTATCCATTAACGACAAGCATCATCGCAATTGCGATGATGCTTTCATTATTTTTTTGAAAAATTGTTTGAAAAAAGGGAATTGTTTAAATATAATTAAGGGTAATTATCCTAAATGAACCCGAATATAGGGTGAAATGGCTATTTTTTCACTTGGTACATAAAGGATGGAGAGGGTGTATGGTTTTAGCAATAAGTCATTATTTTTAAGAAAATATTTTAAAAGGGGTGTAGTGTATGGACCATATGGGGGTGCTGTCTTTAATTCCTCCTATCATTGCTATTGTTATGGCGCTTTGTACAAGGAATGTCATTATTTCATTATTTCTAGGTTTATTTTCAGGAATTCTCATCTTGTCACATTTTAATCCATTAAACTCAGTAAAAACGGTGATTGGCGATTATTTCTTTGTTCAAATCACAGACAGCTATAACGCTGGTATTTTAGTGCTGTTAGTATTTATCGGCGGTTTTGTGGCACTTTTGGAAAAGTCGGGAGGAGCTGCTGCTTTTGCGTCTAAGATAGCGGGTGTCATCAAGAATCGTGTTCAGACACAACTTGCAGCGTGGCTAGGCGGGATTGCGATTTTTTTCTCCGAGCTAGGAACACCCTTAATTATTGGACCCGTCTTTGAACCGATTTTTGACAAAGCTAAGGTATCAAGAGAAAAATTAGCTTGGATTATTGATTCAACGGCTTCACCTGTCTCTGTTATGATTCCTTTTATTGGCTGGGGTGTGTACATAATCGGACTCATCAATACAGAGTACGATCGGTTAAATATAACGGAATCAGGGTGGGATTCGTTTATGCATTCGATTCCTTTTTATATTTATCCGGTTTTGGCCGTCCTGATCGTTCCTTTAATCGTGATCACTAAGCTCGACTTTGGACCGATGGCTAAAGCAGAAAGGCGTATAAAGGAAACAGGGCAAATATATTGGCCTGATTCTAAACCAATGCGTAAATCGGAAGCGTTTAATGAAATCAAGGAATCAAGTAGTAAGCCGATTCTGGTTTGGTTTCCGATTTTAATCCTAATCGTCACCATTGTTGGTTTGTTAATTCCACTTGGATTCCCGTTTAAAAAAATTGATGGAAATGAGTTTAGAATTGCGTTAACGACGGCCTATTTATTTGCAGGGTTATCCCTCATCATTTTAATGACTTTATACAAAGTGAAAAAAATAGCTGAGGCCTTCGATATTTATATTTCTGGTATGAAAAGAATGATGGATATTTTAATTATATTGGTGCTGGCCTGGTCACTCGGTGCAGCTCTTGACAAGATGGGGACTGCCGAATACATTGTCCAATTAATAGATGGAAATATCCCTTTATTCCTAATACCAGCGATTATATTTGTCGTAGGTGCCTGTATGTCATTTGCTAATGGAACTTCTTGGGGGACTTTTGCGATTATGCTTCCTTTAGCGATTCCGTTAGCTTATCACCTAGATGTCTCTATGTACGCATGCATTGGTGCTGTCATATCAGGCGGAATTTTTGGTGACCATTGTTCACCCATCTCAGATACCACCATTTTATCTTCTACCGGTGCAGGCTCTGATCATAAAGACCATAATAAAACCCAGGTTCCCTATGCATTGTTTAATGCGGGCATAACCGTCATTGCATTTGTGGTTGGGGGATTAGTAGGTTACGAATCAGCGATATTTATAGCTGTGATATTAATGGTGATCGGCGTTCTACTTTTTGCCAAATTCTACAATCGAAGGACCCGATTATATGATGAAAATCATTCGGCATAAAGCATATATGTTTCTAGAGGAGGAAGATAGTTGTGAAACTTTGGGGCGGGCGTTTTCGAAAGGGAGAAAATAAATTAATGGAGAGCTTTAACAGCTCTCTTGCTATTGATAAAAGATTAGTCTATGAAGACATTACCGGCAGTCTTTCGCATATAAAAATGCTGGTTGAGAGCGAAATTCTTACTGAAACAGAAGGAAATAAAATAACCGAAGGACTAAAATCCATTTTATCCGATATTGAAAATGAAGATCTGTTAATAGATGGAGATTATGAAGATATTCATAGTTTTGTAGAGTCTAATTTGATTAAGAGAATCGGCGAAACAGGAAAGAAACTTCATACGGCAAGAAGCAGAAATGATCAAGTTGCTGTGGACATGCGTTTATATGCGAAGAAAAAATCTGCTGAAGTGGTTGAAGCCATTGAAATCCTTCAGAACAGTTTAAAAATGAAAGCGGATGAGAATCCGGTTATGATGCCGGGGTATACCCATTTACAAAGAGCACAAGTTGTCACGTTCAAGCATCATTTGATGGCCTATTATGAAATGGTTGATCGGGATAAAAGACGAATGAAGAATGCCGTGTCTATTTTGGATGAAAGTCCACTTGGCTGCGGAGCTTTAGCAGGTACAACCCATACGATTAATCGAGATATTACGGCTAAAGCATTGGGTTTTGAAAAACCAGTGAATAATTTCTTAGACGGGGTCAGCGATCGTGATTATTTATTAGAAATGATGTCGTGCTTTTCCATCATCATGATGCATCTCAGCAGGCTGAGTGAAGAGCTTATTCTCTGGAGCAGTCAAGAGTTTAACTTTGTGGAGATCGATGATGCTTATGCTACCGGAAGCAGTATCATGCCGCAAAAGAGAAATCCGGATTCTGCAGAATTAATAAGAGGAAAAACCGGTCGCGTATACGGTTCATTATTTTCGTTATTAACGATCATGAAAGGTTTGCCTTTGGCTTATAACAAAGATATGCAAGAAGATAAAGAACCGTTTTTTGATTCAGTAGATACCACACTGTCTTGCCTTGAAATCATGTCCGAGATCATCTCCACCTTAAAAGTGAACAAAGTAAACATGGAAAAGGCAGTAAAAAAAGGATTTTTAAATGCGACAGACTTAGCCGACTATCTTGTGAAAAAAGGCGTACCTTTTAGAGACGCACACAGTGTAGTAGGCGCAATCGTCATTTATTGCGAGGATAATGAGAAAGGTATAGAGGATTTATCGTTAGAAGAACTAACGTCTTTTAGTGCGATTATTGATGAAGATATTTATGGGTATATTGATTACCAAAATAGCTTGAATAGAGGTATTAAGAAATTGTTATTAACATAACTTTTTGCCACTAGTAATCATTTCTAATGAAAGACTCATCAACTGCCATTGATGGGTCTTTTCTTTTAGTTTTCTTCTACATATACTTTGGGGAAATTAGATCGAATTTAGGTTTTTGAATAAGGGTATAATAATATGCTTTTAATCCAATCCATATCCTGAGAAAATGGTGATATTAGTCATAAAACTATCTAACACACCTGATCCTCACTCCACCAATAAAGGTTAGGCTATGGCAAATTCTTAATCTAACTTAGGAAAATAATCAAACTGACTATGTATTTGTATACTATATTCTATTCTTTCACCTGGCTGCTGCTTAATTTTATATTTCTCCTTAATATGACCATTATCATCAATATATCTGTCTACGAATCCTTGAGCTCCATACTCAAGGGTGTAATAGTATTCATGGTTAGAGCCTTCTTTTTCAAAGTGCCCTTCAAAGTAAATTTGAATGGGTATGTTATTTTTCTTGTCTTTTTCGGCAGATATAAATAAATCTGCACTTTTATAGTATTTCAATAATTCTTCTTGATTTAATTTAGTCGACAGAGTCATATAAGAAAAAGCATTCCAATAACCACCGTTCCCAAAAGCACCCCCAAACTTCCCATTCGTTTTCCCTTTATCAATCATTTCGGTTTGAGGTGGAAGGGGATAATTGTATAATTGTTCAGCAAACTCGTTCGATATTTTTTGCTTATCCGTAAAAAGAAGTTTGACTGTTAAGCAAATGAAGAAAAGAACTACTAAAAGTATGATGATTTTTCTGTTTTTCCTCATCAGAGTCACCCTTTCACTTAATGTTATAACGTTCTCTATATATTGCCGCTCAGCTTTGTTATCTTTAAACTTACTACCAAGTTTTATAGTTGTCCATTCTAGCTGATGAATAGAATGAAGGGTGGGTTAGCAATGAGTAAGAAAGTAGTAAGTATAGGTGCGAAATCAAAAATATTAAAAAGTCGATCTCAATCTGAAATAATAGCCGAACACAAAAGAAAACGAAAAGAAAGACTCGATCCATTGCTGAAAAAATGGAATTAATTATGTAAATGACTGCCCTCTGCGTTTTAACGCAAGGGAACAGTTCTTTCAAAATTGACCCTTTGAAAATTATTCCAACCAAACCTGCCCCTTCTTGCCCTTCTGCTTCGAATTAATAAAGAAGTTACTTTAAATTATTTCTAAATCCTTATATCAGTGAATATTTTGATATGAGGGGGTCGTCCTGGTGAATTTTATTTATGAAAATAGAAATGGGTTTCCCTAGCATATTGGGGATGTTCGGGTCTTTAATGGGGTTATATATTTGGAAGGATTACATACCTGCTCTTGGAGAAGAGAAGCCAGATTGGATAAAGATCTTAAGGTTATACTATATAGTCTTTCTCTTTATTCCTGGCTGTCTAGCATTGGTCGCTTCCATTTATAAAAAATCCTACTTGATGTTTTTGGCCTTTCTTATCAGTTTACCTGTTACAAAATACATCGGCGTAAAACCTTTTATTTTTCCTGATACGCAACCATTAGTCTATTATCCATTACTTTGTTACCTTATCTCATTCTTAATGATGGTAAGGAGAAACCACTTTGAAAATGAGCAATGGAAGAAACAATGATCCCCAAAAACTAAGGTGGATGTAAAGTTGGTTCCCCAGTTTTCTATAAGTAAGGTTAATGGCGAAAAAATTAAGGTCGAAGAGAATTGATTAATAAGATAAATAATTGAAACTAATAGATTAACATATAAATTATTTATCCTTTGCACAAAAAAATAGGTATCATTTTAAGCTTATACCCTTCATTTTAACCCGCATGACTAAGTTTCTTTCCCCGTTTAAAAAGGTTTCTTCTGAAATGATTTCATGAAATTTTAAATACTTTAAATAGTAATGAATGTTTTTGGCAGTACTGCTATCAATGGGCTGTAATTTCTGTTTTGCTTCAAATTCATGTAAATTTGGGACCAATTCGATATCGAACAATTGAAGCTGTTCACTTTGTAAGCATTTTTCCGCATACTGAATGATATCTTCCCTGCGAACTTGATACATTCGTTTTCCGTGTTTTTTTCCTCCAAAACGCCCTTGTTTGGCACCATTAAGAATCTTATTATAATAGGACTTATTACTTTGATTGGTGATTCTTAACAATCGTAAAACGATCTTGTTTGCTTCTGGTACGGTTACATAACCAGGATCTAGATGAAAGTTTTTCATTTATGCCAAGCCCCCTACCATATTTATTTACCTATTCTATTTCATGAGAATGTTTAATTTCCCTATCTAATTCATTTTCCTTTCCTGTTGTGTCCAAAAATCCCTTATAGAACTCATGTTTTGCAGAAAATAAAACTTAAACCGCCCTTTAGTCTGAGGGGGTTTGATACTATTGATAATAGATATATTCATCATTAAATAAATGCATATAGAGTTTACAAAGAACGCATCAAAATCGGGATCTTTTTACTGGCGCTGGATCGGGAAGATAAATACTCACGCATGGTAAGTATTTGTTTTTTTGAAAACTAAATTTCTTATCTAAGTTTATTAGACTGATTGAATGTCCTATGAATAATGTCTTTAAAGACAATTCTAAAGAATATTTACTGGGGGAAACGTGATGTTAAAACTGATAAAAACACGGAGCTTTACACACCGGTCTATGAAGGGAAAAAAGATATATTAATAGCAAACGATCGTATTGTTAAGATAGTGGATGAGATGAATATAACGGGTGTTGGACGTCCAAATCATTGAAGGGACCAATACAATATGTATACCCGGGATCATTGATCGTCATGTTCATATTACAGGCGGTGGGGGAGATGGCGGGTTTCCATCCAGATGCCGATGGAAGAATCAGTATTTTGATAGCTTCCTTATTGTATAATGTTGGTAGTAGCTGTTCGTGATTGAAAGCCATTCATGGGTCAACGAAACTAATAGTATAGTTAAAATCAATCATTTAACGAACATTTTCATATCCATTTCTCACAATGATTGTGTAGAATGGACTGATAAGATGGTTTCCTTTTGAACTAAAGACGAATTTTTATGAAGTAGGTGTTGGCAATTGTCTAGTAATGCGTATGATTTGGCCCAGGGTTATGTAGATTCCTCAGAGAAACAAAAAATGTTATACAAACGCACATTATGGATTGTGTGTATTTCACAAATTTTTGGTGGGGCAGGTTTAGCTGCTGGCGTAACTGTGGGTGCACTTCTAGCACAACAAATGCTTGGAACAGATGCATTTGCAGGATTGCCAGCTGCTTTATTTACTTTAGGCTCTGCCGGAACTGCTTTAATAGTAGGGAGACTTTCTCAACGTTTTGGTCGTCGCATAGGTCTCACGACAGGTTTTGTAACAGGAGGACTAGGGGCCATTGGTGTGGTGTTTGCCGCATTAACAAATAGTATTTTCCTCTTATTTGCTTCCTTATTTATTTATGGTGCCGGTACAGCGACAAATTTACAAGTTCGTTATGCAGGTACGGACTTAGCGAATAAAAAACAGCGTGCGACTGCTATTAGTATTACGATGGTTTCGACGACTTTTGGTGCTGTTGCGGGTCCCAACTTAGTGGGAGTAATGGGCAATTTTGCTCTTTCCATTGGTGTTCCAGCACTTGCAGGTCCTTTTATTTTATCAGCAGCAGCCTTTATCTTAGCTGGTCTTGTCCTTTTCGTATTCCTTCGTCCAGACCCGCTGCTAATAGCAAAAACGATAGACTCATATAAAAAAGAGCAACGGAAAAAAGGGTATACGGCAACGGATGATTCGATAGGAAATAAAAGGGGCGTTGCGGTTGGTGCCACCGTTATGGTCGTTACTCAAATTGTGATGGTGGCCATTATGACCATGACCCCCGTGCATATGGGGCATCATGGGCATGATCTTAGTGAAGTCGGTCTCGTAATTGGTTTTCATATCGGGTCCATGTATCTTCCTTCACTCGTGACAGGAATTCTTGTTGATAAAGTTGGTCGAACCGCAATGACCGTTGCTTCTGGAGCTACATTGCTCCTTGCGGGTGTTATAGCAGCGATTGCTCCAACTGATTCTATGATTCTCCTCGTCATTGCACTTTCTTTACTTGGATTAGGCTGGAATTTTGGTTTGATAAGTGGAACGGCCCAAATTGTTGATTCAACAGAATCCTCAACACGTGCTAAAACTCAAGGTTCAGTGGATGTTCTTATTGCATTGGCAGGTGCTTCTGGTGGAGCGATGTCGGGAATGATTGTAGCGAATTCTAGCTATGCAACATTATCCTTAACTGGGGGAATTTTATCCTTATTCCTTATTCCTGTCGTGGTATGGCTTCGTGGAGATAAAAAAATGAAGGCATTGCAAAATAAATATTGACCTCTTCTGAAGGGGATGGTACGTGAAGTGGGTGCTTATTCTTTCGGAAGAACGTTTAGAAAACAAGAAAACCACACCGCGCCGTCACAAACAAAAGGGTGGTTCCCAAGGATAGTTTCAGACAACCACCACCTTTACGATAGAGGTTGCAGGGAGAAGTGTTAGTAGCACTTCTCTTTTTTATATTTCCTAACATATTCCTGATTGAAAGGAAGAGAGGGTTATTCTCTTTTGTACTTTATAATCTCTTTGAATCGATGAGCACATAAGATAATGCTGACCTATGCCAGGAGATTTGTGAAAATGACATGCAGAAAAAGCTTTAGGATCCCCATTTCCCGTTTTTTTAAATACTATTGACAAAAATATTTTTATGTGTTATAATAAAATATTTTAGTGTTGACTCAGATTTTATTAATTGGTAAATTAATTTATACAGTAAACCATTAATAAATTGGGGGGATATAATGAGAGTGTCTAATGGTGTTGAGATGCTTGAATTAGAAGCTGAAGCTTTTGGAGGGAAAATCGTCATACATCCTACGCTTCTCTGGGACGATCAAGAAGCGATTTTGATAGATACAGGGATGCCTGGGCAATTTGAGGCACTAGTCTCAGCCATGAACAGAGTAGGGATTTCCTTAGATCAATTAAAAGCCGTTATTTTAACACATCAGGATCTTGATCATATTGGAAATGTGCCAGATATTATAAAGGCAACGGAAGGGCGTGTGAAGGTTTTTGCTCACGAGTGTGATAAACCCTATATTGAAGGGGACCTTCCTCTTATTAAAACCAACCCTAAAAGGATGGAGAAGATTTTAGAGTCCCTTCCAGAAGATCAATCCAGAATCATGCTTAAGCTTTGTGAAAATCCGCCCAAAGCCAACATTGATGCTCTCTTATCGAACGTCCAAGAATTACCTTATTTCGGTGGGATAAAGGTTCTGTTTACTCCTGGACATACCCCTGGGCATATTAGCCTTTATTTAAAGAAAAGTAGAGTTCTTATAGCCGGCGATGCCATGATTTGTATGGATGGGAATTTAAGGGGGCCCGTTGAGCAAACCACCCTGGATATGGACACGGCGATTTCTTCTTTAGAAACACTTCTAGCCTACGATATTGACTCTGTTATTTGTTACCACGGAGGAGTATGTAATCGTAAGGTACATGATCAAATAGAATCCATCATAAAGAATTGACTTTTAATCCATTTAATGGCCCTTCGTTCATTAAAACTAGATAGGGAGCCCGTTACCCGCTATTGGACTCCTTATCTATGTTATTGATCCTTACTATAGGAAAGAGTTGCCACGGCATCATGAAGATGAATCGACTCTTCGTTTCTGCATTGGACTGTAAACCTCTTTACCCAATCCTTTTCGTAAAGTTCAGCTGCAACAAGCCTAACCATATCCTCTACAAATCTCGGGTTTTCATATGCTTTTTCTGTGACTACTTTTTCATCAGGTCTTTTTAACAATGGATATATACACGCACTAGCATTAGATTCTGCCGCATATAGTAATTCTTCCTTCCAATCGTCTCTCAACAACGTTGTATCAACTGACATTCTTAAATTTCCTCGTTGATTATGTGCACTGTATTCTGAGATTTCCTTAGAACATGGACAAAGGGTTGTAATCATACAGGACAATTCAACTGTTATTTTATAATCATTTTGAGCATCTTGATGAACAGTTATTTTGGCCATTGCGTGATTTAGACCCGTAAGCCTTGAAGAAGGGCTCTTTTTTTCGAAGAACCAAGGAAATTCAACTTCTAATTGAACATGATTCTGTCCTAATCGATCTGAGAGGTCTGTGACAAACTGACACAGTTGAGCTGGTTCCATTGTAAATCCTTTTAATCTATATTCTTCTATCAGTTCGACAAACCGGCTCATATTAGTCCCTTTCTGATTACGAGGGAGACTGGAAGATAACGTAAAGGTAGCAATGGTTCCCTGGTTAGTAGGATGGAGGCTGCTTTTAATGGTTACAGGAACTTTCAGATTACATATTCCAACTTGGTCGATATGAAACAAAAAGTCTTTTTTCTGACTTTGAAGGTCGACCATCTCTTCTTTTTTTTCAGGCTTTGTTTTCTCTCCTGGGTGAACCGATCCAAACAATAGATGCCGATCTTGTTTTGAAGGTAGTTTTAAGTTCATATTTTCATCCTTATTTTTTAATTGTCATTTTAAAAATTATGAGTATTCAAGTAATACAATATAATCTAATGAGTTTAATAGTTTCATAATCAAAAGCCATTTCTTTTGTACGTGTATCACTATCGGTATAAATCATTCCCAGAATAGAGTGCTCTTGTTTATGCTCTTCTTGCTCCATTATTAGTCAAAAATTCCAAATTTCTCCCTGCTTTGTGTATCGATATCCTGATAGATTTTGCTTCCTGTCGACTTTTCCTGTCCATTGTACTTCCCGGTATACGGGGTACTTTCTTGGTCTAAAGAAGCAAAGACGAGCTGGCAAATCCTTCTGCCAGAAATAAGTTCAATTGGAACTCTATTAGCATTGTAAAGCTCCAAGGTGATATGCCCCTTAAACCCAGGATCTACCCAACCCGCATTTTGAATGAATAGCCCTAATCTACCAATCGAACTTCTCCCTTCCACAAAAGCTGTTATGTCGTTTGGCAACCGTACATATTCCATCGTTGTGCCCAATACGAAAGCATTTGGGGGTATGAGAATTCTATCTTTGCAAATGTCTTTATATACCGCAGGTTTTTCAAGTGAAATGGAAGGAGAAGCATATTCATCCAATTGCAAAAAGTGATCTCCAAGGCGTAAGTCCACTGAAGCAGGTTGAAACTGTGCAGAAACGATAGGCTCTAAGATAAGCTTTTTATCTCTAATCTGCTTTTGGATGGTTTCACGAGATAAAATCATTCGTATGAAGCCTCCTTAGGTAACTTTATGAGTTGATATTTTTCATTTTGCATATTCTCCTTATGTGTATAAAACCATAAAACGTAATTATTTCGATTTACAACATAAACCCAATTTAACATTTCTTTTTAAGAAATACAACTTGGATTTTTGACCTTGTTCTTGTCTGTACGCTAACTATTTTAAAACTTGCTCATTATGAGAGGGGTAATTGAAATATTCATTTTATCCGGGTTTCTAGGCTAAGATAAACACGCCTTCAGAGCCTATTGATAAAGCCGTATTTATTGGTGATGAATTAAATTAAATCATGAAAAACTTGAAAAAAACTTCTCTCCCCAAGCTTATTGCTGAATGCAAAATTTCTTTTACCGTTTGCTTTTAAAAGAAAAAACAGATACACTCACATTATAAAACGTAATGATTACGATTTAATAAAATAAGAAAGGTGGTTTAAGGATGGCCAAAAAATCTAAAGTAGCAAAAGAAAAAAACGTCAGCAAACAGTTGTGAAATACGCGGAACTAAAAAAAGAATTGAAAGCTAAGGGAGACTACGAAGCACTTCGTAAACTGCCTAGAAACTCATCTCCTACTCGGTTGCACAACCGATGTGAATTAACAGGTAGACCATGAGGTTATTTAAGAAAGTTCAAGATGTCACGGATCGCCTTTAGAGAACTCTTACATAAAGGACAGATTCCATGTGTTAAGAAATCAAGCTGGTAAAATGAAGAAATGTAATTGGAGGTAGTTAAGAATGGCTACTTGGGATTTAAGCAATACGAAGCATCACATCCTCATCTGTAACGGAAGCAGCTGCAACATGGTTGGAGCAGAAGAGCTGACCCAATCAATCAGGAAAGAAATCCAAGAACGAAATCTAGATGATGTTATCCATACCACGCGTACCAGGTGTAACGGTCGTTGTCTGGATAAGTGTGTCGCCATTCATTATCCAAAAGGAACATGGTATAAAGACCTAAGACCTGAAGAAGCTTCTCCCTTAATTGAGTCCATTTTGGATGATGAAAATTATAAAGAAAAAGTGAGCCATACATTTACGGTTGAGGGTTTTGTTCGTAGTTCATGCACCAATAAAGGTGTGTCAAAAGACAAAGAGAAAGTACAGAAAGTATCAAAAATTTTATAAGTAGGGAAAAAATTTAAGCTTCCTGCAATCCAAAAAATATCCGTAACGATTCTAAAACAATGAGGAACTACGTCCATTCTTAAGTTATATGGCAAAGTAAAGACTTGTTTAACAAGGGGGGATTCTACTCATGCTTGACAACTTGTATCGTCAAGTCATCCTCGATCATTATAAAAATAAGAAAAACTTTGAAGAGCTGCGTGGGGACGGTGTATTAAAAGTACACTATAAAAATCCTACCTGCGGAGATGTAATGAATCTATATTTAAAAATGGATAACGGAGATATTAACAAAGCAGCTTTTCTCGGGGAAGGATGCAGTATAAGTATGGCCTCTGCATCTATGATGACTGAATTAATAAAAGATAAATCACTTCAGGAAGTTGCCAATCTTAGGGCGGCAATGGAGAATTTGATTCGACAAGGGAAGATACCTGAATCTATAGATTTAGGTGACAGTTTGTCATTACAAGATGTACATACATTAAGAGCCAGGCATAACTGTGCCCTCATGACTTGGCAAGCATTAGATCGAATCTTAAAGGATCACCAGGAATACACCAACTTTTTATGATCTGCTTTTTTATTTAGATTACATGATTTAGGAGGAATTATGGAAACAAACATCTTTTCTTTTCAAATAGGTAAGTTTCAAATGACGGCTATCTCTGACGGATGCTTTCATGTCACCAAAGACTTCTTTTTCTCAAACACACCGGACAGCATCATTTCCCATATCCCGGATGAGTTTAATGCGCCGCTTAACTTCTTGTACATCAATACCGACGATAAGAAAATTTTAGTGGATGCAGGGTTTGGAGAAGGTCATAAACCCATTTCCGGGCAACTGCTTCTCCATTTAAAGTCAAAAGGAATCAGTCCGGAAGAGATCGATCTAGTCGTTATTACTCACGGGCATATGGATCATATCGGGGGTGTTTCTTTTGAGGGAAAACCTACTTTTAAAAATGCAGATCATGTTATTAGGAAAGAGGAATGGGATTATTGGAGTGAGAGGTCTCAGTCAGAAGAATTCAAAAGGTTAGAGACATTAAAAAACCATCTAACCCTGATTAAATCAAATAAAGAGATTGCACCAGGTATTGGATTGATTCATACGCCAGGTCACACACCGGGTCATCTTTCCCTCTCTATTGTTTCTGAAGGTGAGACATTGTTAGTGGCGTCAGATATCCTTAATGACCCAGCCGCATTGCAGCATCTTCCCTCTCACATTAATGTAGAAAATATACCAAGAGAAGGATTACTGACTCGAAAACGTTTTTTGCAAGACGCTGTTGACAAGGGTGCCCTCGTGTTTGCTTGTCACTATCCTTTCCCTGGATTAGGACATGTGAGAAGTGAAAAGGGAACATGGAAATGGTCCCCAGTTACCCTTTAATAGACTGAAGTAGAAGAAATGGGCAAGTGTAATCCGCGCCAAAAATTGGAATTTCCCCTTGATAATGATAAGTATATTAAGTTAACCCTTTACAAATATTAGAAATAGTATGCTTCTAATAAATAAATATCAACGAGGTACTTTTCTTATGAAAGGGAAGGGGACATACCATGGAGAAGTTAATCACAAACTTAGACTTATCAGCCAAAGGTGGATGGCTTCCAATTACTTTGGGGATACTATCTTTACTCTACCTTCTTTTTATGCCAAAACATATAAGTTGGAAAGAAATTTACCTAATCTTTGGTGTAGGTGGTTTCTTATCCCTTCTTTTTGATGTCATTATCATGTCAGGCTGGTTAGATGTATTCGATTTAGGGAATCCAAAAATGCCAGGGGTGCCTGATTTAATCAGTTATATTGTCGTCGCTCCTTGTTATGCCGTCATCTTTCTAAATTATTTAAAGCCCAAAAGGAAGTGGATCTACGTTACCCTATTTACCATTTTAGCCTTTCTATCGGAATGGTTGCTTGTAAAAGTTGGATTCATGAAATTAAAGGGTTGGAATACTTGGTGGTCTCTTCCTGTATACATACTTATTTTTGGATTTTGGTTACCTTGGCACTTAAATGTGATTCGGAAGGCGTCAGAAAAATAGTGGGTTATAAGACATTTTGTATATTAAAAGTTTCTTCTTCATGTCAGCTGACTATAAGGAGAGGCTTTTTCTTTTTAATCAAACGTTTGATTAAATATTATTGCAGTAAATCCCATAATAGAAAGCCATAAGGTAATGATTAAGCTAAAAGACAGAAATCCTTTTTGGGTTTCTAACCAATTGGCTGAGAGATAAGAAGTTAATAGATGTCCTTTTTAAAAAATAATATGAGCCGTATCTTTATTGATAATTAAAATAAGACTTGTTTTTAAAAACGAAAAAGGTTACCATTATGGTGGTAACTATTGAGCGCGAAAAATAGTATGATAATTTTTTATTAGGAGGTGAATACCGTTACCTTTCACGTAACGGTAGGCTCATGAGTGTTCATATTAATGCTAAACAAAACGAAATTGCAGAAAGTATTCTTTTACCGGGGGACCCGCTTCGTGCCCAATATATTGCGGAGACATTTTTGGAAGATGTGACTTGCTATAATGAAGTACGAGGAATGTATGGTTATACGGGAACCTTTAATGGAAAACGAGTATCCGTACAGGGGACAGGTATGGGTGTTCCTTCTATTTCGATTTATGTCAATGAGTTAATTCGTGAATATGGTGTGAAAAACTTAATTCGCGTCGGAACATGTGGGGCTATTCAAAAAGACGTTAACGTTCGTGATGTTATTATCGCCATGACGGCTAGCACAGATTCAAACATGAACCGTCTTACTTTTCCGGGACTCGACTTTGCTCCTTGTGCGGATTTTGATTTATTGAAGAAGGCGTATGATGCATGTGTGGAGAAAGGCTTGCATGTACGTGTCGGAAATGTATTGACAGCAGACATTTTCTATCGTGACAGTATGGAGCCAGTAAAAAAATTAGCGGATTACGGCGTTCTCGCCATTGAAATGGAAACAGCCGCACTCTATTCACTTGCTGCAAAGCATGGCGTAAATGCATTATCCGTCTTAACGGTAAGTGATCATATCTTTACGGGCGAAGAAACAACGGCAGAGGAACGACAAACTACATTTAACGATATGATTATCATGGCATTGCAAGCCGCAACTGCCTAATAAATTTAATAAAAGGAATCTGCACTGCAGATTCCTTTTTGATTAATATCTCAACTGCATAAGGATCCTTTTTATTTCCTCATCATTCATCAATAGATCATAATGTTTTTCGTTAATTTTGGTTAAAGCGACATCATGATAAAAGAATTCAGTAAAAAACTTTACAAATGGCCTGGACATCGTCTTCATCGCTTGCCATGAACCACTTTCTACACCTGCAAAAATGGCTTCTCGATCATCGATGATAATTAATCGATATCGTTCTAGAACTTCATGCTCTTGTGCTGGTAGAAGACTATGCACATTTGATAACTTGGTTTCCACATTCCCTACCACAAGGACTTCTATTTCAATTCCATTTTCCTCTTTCATTTCCAACAATGGCCTATATTCGATAAAGTCTTCTTCCCATGTAGAAATTCGAATCGATTTTTTTGCTTGTTGAATCAGTTGTTTACTTTGTACCTTTATAGATGAGGCGACTTTTAAACTCCAAACCCGATCATCAGAAAATGATTTCTTAAACGTATTCATCGTTAATTCCTTAATGTTGTCCTGAAATTCTGTCGTTAGTTTCTCAACTGCGAGGGACAAAGGCAATGCAACGTAAAGCTTTTTCTTCTCTGATACCGAATCCATGATCATGCCTTTTTCAATCATACGTGATATCACTTCATATATTTTTGCTTTAGGAACGCCTGAATATTTAACAATATTCGTAGCGTCCATTGGTTCCTCACTAGATGCAAGAACTTCGTAAATTTTACTTTCATATTGTGAAAACCCAAATTTTTGTAGCATAGTTCCTCCTACTCTGCATTCGTTGTTTTATTAAAATTCTTATTTATGTGTAAAAAATAGAAAATTGTCTTTGCCTATTAATTAGTAAAACGATCTATAACAATATTAAATCAAAACTCTACCTAGTTCCAATTGAAGAGCAACACAAAACTCAACTTGGTTTAATGAGCATTAAAATGGATGCCCTATTAACCAGTCTAAATCAACCAAACCTTATCTTTTTAAATTTTTTAAATCTTAATTTTAGTTTGACAAAAGAAACGTGTCAGCGTAACCTAAAATTAGTTACGTACATAGTAGTAACCTTTTTAGGTGACGGATTTAAGCAAGTTTGGAAGCGTTGCCAGTAGTTAAATCGGTTTTAAAACAAAGGGAGTGGTTTAAAGGGTTTGGGTATGCAATTAGATTAAACAAGTTATAAGTGGAAGGCGGAGAGAAGAAATGAACATTGTTTATTTAATTACAGGATTGCTACTTGTAGCAAGTGCTGGCTATGCGGTAAGTAATAATCGGAAAAAAATTAAGTTGAAACCTATCATGATCATGATTATCACTCAACTTGTTATTGCTTTTCTATTATTGAACACAAGTATAGGAATTGATTCGATTCGTTTTATTTCGAAAACCTTTGATCATCTTATGAAATTAGGGATCAGTGGAGTCGATTTTGTGTTTGGCGGCATAAAAAATAAAGGAGTTTCCACGTTTTTTTTAGACGTGCTTCTTCCCATTATCTTCATTTCTGTCCTTATTGGTATTCTGAACTATTTTAAAATATTGCCTTTCATTATTAAATATGTCGGACTTGCCCTAAGCAAATTAAATGGCATGGGAAAACTAGAAAATTATATTGCCGTTTCCTCTGCTATTCTAGGACAATCCGAAGTGTTTCTTACAACTAAGAAGCAGCTAGGTCTTGTGTCCAAACAACGTCTTTATACATTATGTACATCTGCGATGAGTGCGGTCAGTATTGCGATTGTTGGTGCATATATGACAATGATAGAGCCTAAATATGTTGTGACGGCAATCGCTGTTAACATTTTATCGGCTTTAATTGTAGCCAATATTATTAACCCTTATGACCTGGATAATGAGGACGATTTGCTTGAGACTCAAGGCGGTGAGAAGAAACTCTCTTTCTTTCAGATGATTAGTGAAAGTATTCTTGATGGTTTAAAAATCGCTATCATTGTGGGTGCAATGTTGATTGGTTTCATTGCTTTAATGAACCTCATTAATGACCTATTTTTATTAATTTTCCACACTTCATTTCAATCTCTTCTTGGGTACATTTTTGCCCCTATTGCATTTTTAATGGGTGTTCCAGCATCTGATATCGTTAAGGCAGGCAGTATCATGGCTACTAAAATAGTTACAAATGAATTTGTAGCTATGCAGGACTTTAAGGAGATCGCAAGCAGTTTAACCGATAAAACCATTGGTATTGTATCTGTTTTCCTTATCAGCTTTGCCAACTTCGGTTCAATTGGCATTATTACAGGCTCCGTTAAAGCGCTGCATGAAAAACAAGGGGACGTGGTAGCCAAATTTGGTTTAAAGCTACTACTTGGATCAACACTTGCATCCATTTTGTCAGCAACCGTTATTGGAGTCTTCTTATAATAGAATGAAACTTCGGAAATTATTTAATTCCCTTTGGTTGGGATAAGGTATACATGCATTTTTTATAGTGTAATAGGTAGGAGGAAAAGAATTAAATCCTTATTAATCAGGGGATTCCGTCTGTCGTTCCTTGATTTGGGCAAATGTATTGAGAATCGGCTCGCTTTATTACAGTTTCTAGATGGTTAGATTGTCGGAAGGCAAATGGAGAAGCCCAATCTAAAAAAAGCTCCCTTCCTCATTCGGAGGGGAGCTTTTGTCATTTAAGTCGAACAGGGAAGTAATGAAAATCGACATTTACCGTGGAGTAAATCCATTTTTAAAAATCAAATAAAATTCCCATAAGAGAATAGATAATGACAGTTGAAAATAAGACCGTCATATGAAGGAGAGAATAAACAAACATGGATTTGGCCCATTTCTCCGAATCCATCTTTTTATAACCGGCAATGCTTAAGATCAGCCATATAATGCTTAATAGAAGGGCTACTAACATAAGGCCGAGACTTAACGGCATAAAAAGAAAACTGATGGCAATTAAAATGATTAAATAAATATTCGTTTGGATATAGGTTCTTTTAACCCCTTTGACTACTGGAAGCATAGGTACGTTTGCAGCCTTATACTCATCGTGTTTGCGAATAGCGATTGCATAGAAATGGGGCATCTGCCAAATGACTGTAATCACAAAAAGACCAAGTATTGCAGGGTGTGTAATGTCTGGATACATAGTCGCCCATCCTATGAGAGGGGGCATTGCTCCAGAAATACTTCCCACCTCCGTATTATAAATGGTTCTTCTTTTCGTCCACATCGTATACGGAACAACATAAAAAAACAATCCTAGAAATCCTAGAAGTGCTGCCAGAGGAGTTGTTAATGCAAGAAAAACGATTCCAAAGATAGACATTAAGATCCCAAGCCATAATACAGCCTTAGGCTTTATTTCTCCTGTCACAGTTGGTCTGTTTTTAGTTCTTTCCATAATTGAATCAATATCTCGATCATATAAGTTATTAAATGCCCCAGCTGCTCCCATTACTAAAATCGAACCAATCAAAGCAAATAGTATTTCAGGGAGTTTCTCAATCAGGCTAATCTGATAGGTATATAAAGCCAATGTCAATCCAGCAAACATTGGAATTAGATTTGATTTAATAATCCCAGTCTTAACCGTTTGTGCCAAAATGTTAGACATATTCTGTTTCGGTGTTGCTAGGTTTTCTTTCCTGCTCATTATGCTCCTGCTCACTTTCTACTAGATGATCAAATGCTATTGATAGTTCCTTTCTATATTCTAATATATAGTTTGAATACTAATTCGTACAAATGTTTCGGTTTTTTAACATTATTATGTACAAGTTACCTAACAAAAGCCGATATTTCCCTTATCGTAGGAAATATCGGCTTTTTATCCAAATGTATGTTTCGGCGTGTGTTCTTTCGAATTAGAATATATAACCTAATTATTAGCATATTAAATCAACTTTTTACAGTAAAAGAGACTTCAGATCAAATACCAACGAACCCCTTTTTCTTATTAAAGGGCAGGGGATATACTATAGAAAAGGGAGAGATGAATGGGGATTTCAGACAAATACATCTTTGCTAGCTCATCCCACACTTATCACTATTTAGACTCATATCTTCTGTCTTGTTCAATCAGCGACTCGTCCCATTCTTCCGCAGGCAATCCCATAATTAACTCAATTAGATTTCCATCCGGATCTCGTAAATGAACGGTACGAATTCCCCATAATGGCATGTCCTGAATCGGAGAGGCGAATTTCCCACCCCGCTCTTCAATGCTCTTGACAGCCTTCTCTAAATCACCCACTTCAAAGATACATGCGAATCTATCTTGGGCTTCTGTTTGTTCAGGCAATTCTGCAGTTCCAACGGCCTCAGCCATCAGCCTTTTTCTGAACAGCGCTAACACTTTTCCTTCCCCGACATCAAAACTTGCGTAGTTTCCACCAGCCTCTCCCCAGGTCAGTGTCAATCCAAGGATCGTTTGATAAAAGTACAGACAATCATCAAAATTTGTGACAAGTAAACGAACATTATCCAGCTTCATTTGATCTCTCCTTATGAATAGTCTTCTTTTCAATTTTAATGGAAATCCTAGAAGAAGTATTGTATAAATCGGACATGAAAATGGACGGTGAAAGGTAATTAAATGGGAAAAATATTTGACGTAACACTAATTGGTGTTATAATAACTCATGACACCAAATGGTGTTATTAAAAATAGGAGGGATAATTATGCAAACACAAGAAACACTACCTGAAATCCGTAAGGTGGTTGTACTTAATGCCCCGATTGAAAAAGTATGGAAAGCTGTTTCAACATCGGATGGTATTGCAGCATGGTGGATGCCAAATACTTTTGAACCTATTTTAGGACATAATTTTACACTTCATAGTGGTCAATATGGTGATTCACCTTGTAAAATAACTGAACTTGACCCACCCAACCGTGTCGGTTTTGACTGGGATAAAGGGTGGCATCTTGTTTTTGAATTGAAAAAGTTAGAAGATGGAAAAACGGAGTTTACACTGATTCATTCTGGTTGGAAGGATGCACAAAAAGCTACACGTGGAATTATGGACGGCGGTTGGGAAAAAATCGTAAAAAAAATGCTTCCCAAATATATCGAGGCTTAAATTGGTTGCATCTTCGGCTAAACACGATGTATTTCAGGCAATTGCAGATCCTACTCGTCGCATGATGTTAAAATTGCTTGCGGATAGAGAAATGCCGATTGCTGCAATAACAGAGTGTTTCCCGATAAGCCGTACTGCCGTCAACAAGCATCTGCATGTTCTTTCTGAGGCGGGCCTTGTCATTAGGCGGAAGGTTGGACGGGAAACTCGGTATAAGCTTCGGTCAGAACCACTGGTCGAACTAAAAGATTGGCTTGAATTTTTTGAACAATATTGGGATGAAAAACTGTTTGCTCTTAAAAAATATGTAGAGGCTGATAACGATTAGTAGGATAATAACCGAGATGCGATGGTGAACGCTCTCGGTTATTTTATTCTACTAACTTGCCCCTTTTCTACAGTATTATCGACAAAAGATCGATAGAATGCACCTTTTACCATTTTGTTTAAGGATATTACTTTACTAAAATGTGCTTTTTTAAGAGAGCAATCGCATTTATGCTAAATGTTAGGGGAAGAAGGATTTTTAAAAACGTTGTGGAATGAATATGTAACTGTATATTGGAGGGATATGAATGGAGATAAGAACAGTTAAAAAAGAAGAATATAGGTTTATTGAAGATTTTGTATATGAGATTTTCAAAAATACCGATTATTCAAATGGAGTAGCCGAAAAAGCTTTGGTAAGAGAGATCCGAGAAAAACACTATTACATTCCCCAGCTTGATTTAGTCGTTGAGGAAGAAGGAGTGATTATAGGACACTTTATCCTTTCAAAACTTCCAATTAGTAATAAGTTTGAAAATGAAATTTTGATGTTATCACCAGTTTCAGTGGCCATGAATAATCAACGTCAGGGTGTAGGGAAGTATATGCTGCAGGAAGGCATAAAATTAGCTGCTAAAATGGGATATAAGGGAATTATTGTTGAAGGAGATTATCGATACTATCAACGCTTTGGATTTAGAACTTCAACTGAATTCGGTATATATGCGTCTAAGAAAAACCTTCCACCGTCTGATGAGTATTTAATGGCTATGGAGTTGTGTGAAAATGGGCTGGTAAACGTTTCGGGTGAAGTGGATTATTCGATTTATGACGCATTGAGACATGTATAAACATTCTGTGTAATGGAATGAAAGAACATTCAGCAAAACATCTAAAAAGCCACTCAAGATGGACTCTTAAGTGGCGGAAATTGTGAAGAACGATTAGTTTGTAGCAAATTCTTTTTCAAGTGCTTTTTCAACGGCCACATAGTCGTACCCAAGGTCCTTGGCAACGGCTTCATATGTGATTTCGCCATTTGCTGCGTTGACACCAAGTTTTAATGCTTCATTTTCAGAAATGGCTTTGAATACGCCTTTGTTTGCAATTTGCAACGCATAAGGAACGGTTACGTTTGTTAAAGCGATTGTCGATGTTCTTGGAACGGCACCAGGCATGTTGGCAACAGAGTAGTGAACAACGCCGTGTTTTTTAAATGTTGGATTATCATGACTTGTTATATGATCGCATGTTTCAACTACGCCGCCTTGGTCGATGGCAACGTCTACGATAACAGAGCCAGGCTTCATGGTTTTGACCATGTCTTCTGTTACAAGCTTAGGAGCTTTTGCGCCTGGAATTAATACTGCACCAATTAAAAGGTCTGCTTCTTTTACAGCTTTTTCGATATTGAGTGGGTTTGACATTAACGTTTTGATTTGATTACCGAAAATATCATCTAATTGTCGTAAACGGTCAGCGCTTAAGTCGATGATGGTTACGTCAGCGCCTAAGCCGATGGCCATTTTTGCAGCGTTTGTTCCAACGACACCTCCGCCGATGATCGTTACTTTACCACGGTTTACACCAGGGACACCTGCAAGAAGGATCCCTTGACCGCCGTTAGTTTTTTGTAAGAACTGAGCACCAATTTGAGTAGCCATACGACCAGCAACCTCACTCATTGGAGTAAGAAGCGGAAGAGTACGGTTCACTGCAACCGTTTCGTATGCGATCGAGATAACCCCTTTATCTTTAAGAGCTTGAGCTAAAGCTGGCTCAGCTGCTAAATGTAAGTAAGTGAATAAGATTAATCCTTCACGGAAGTAATCGTACTCTTTTTCAAGGGGTTCCTTCACTTTCATCACCATTTCAGCTTGAGCCCAAACATCTGAAGCGCTTTCAATTATTTCGGCACCAGCATTTACATAATCTTCATTAGTAAAACCGCTTCCAAGTCCCGCATTGTTTTCGACGACTACTTTATGGCCAGCATTTAAGAAAGACACTACCCCAGCAGGAGTCAGGGCAACGCGATTTTCATTATTTTTAATCTCTTTAGGTACACCAATAATCATATCGTGAATTCCTCCCATAACAACTATTTGTTAATCTTGTCATTTCAGTATAAAAGGTTTTTTTTCCTTTTTCTTTGTTAATATAGGAGAAAGTTTTCACGGGTTTTTGTTATTTTTCACAAAACGTTTTCATTCCTTGAACTTTCTTAGCTTGAGGTCAAGGTAGAGCGTCATCTTTTGATTCGGATCCTTCAAATTAATCTCACCAATTTCACTAATCCGTTTGAGTCGGTAATTCAGCGTGTTAAGATGAACGTTCAAGGCTTTTGCTGCTTCCTTAACATTGTTATCTTTATTTAGAAAGACATCAAGTGATTCGATGAGATCGCTGTTATGTTTGTCATCATATTCTAAGAGTTTTTTTAGGGCATGGTTTTCGTATCCGTCATTTGTTCTTTTTTCCAAAAGGACATCGATGAATTGATAAATGCCCAGATTTTGATAACCATGAATCTCGTTTATTTCAGAAGGGAACTTTTCTTTCATAGATAACACGGTTAGGGCTTCACGATAGGCCTTCTCCACTTTTTGATAGTCACTGTATATGCTGCTATACGCTGGTTGAATGGACTTTACCCCGAATCTTTCTTCCATCTTCTCTACAAAGGTCTCAACAAAAGCATTTAATTTGTTTAAAGGCTGCTCGATCTGATTGAGGGAAACCAACAAAATTAAGTGGTGATGGTTAATCGTATAAAGAGCAATCTTCAAGCTTTGATTCGTTTGTAGAAGGTAGGAAGCCTGCTTTTCTTCTTCATTTATTAGATCTTCTTGGAATTTAAAAACCATAACGGCAAAAGAAGAGGAGGGCGTGATTTGGAAATTATGGAAGTTGTCCAAAATTTCTTTATTGGATTGGATATGACCTGTGAGCAGCTTCCAGAAAAACTCTTGAAAGTGTTCTTCTTTTTTATTTTTGCGGGCTTGGTGTTGTAAAAGTTTATTCTTAGCTGCTTCAGCCGCCTGCTTTAATAAAATTAAATCTTGCTCATTTAAGGGTTTCTCCACTTCTAAAGCCCAAATGAAGCCTAAAACCTCCTCCTTATTCCAAATCGAGACAGCTACTCTACTTCCTAAACCAATCTTGTCCAAGGTTTTGACACGAATGGGCTCACGGCTTTTTAAAAGAGCGGGGATGACTCCTTCTATCCAAAGGTTATTTATAACTTTTTCCGGAACACGGCGTCCGATAATCGTCGAGATTCTCGCCGGGTCTGTTCTTTCATCATGTGTGCTGTAAGCTATTAAACGATGGTTTGCATCCTCTATCGTAATAGGACATTGAAGAACCTCGCTCACAACATCAGCGAATTCATCTAAACTGTCAAAATTTAATCGGAAAGGATCATTTTCCATATACACGATTTAGAATCCCTCCTTATTTATATAATTGATTTATTATTATTTAATAATATTCTTAGGCTGTTTTCGTAAACATTGTCGTTATTTGAAAAGGGTTGGTTGCAGCTGAATGATGCTTGCTTTCCGCGGGGCGGGCGGTGAGCCTCCTAGTCGCCTTGCTCCTGCTTAGATCTCACCTGTCCCGCTGCTCCCGCAGGAGTCTCGCACCTGCAGCGAAGACCAACCTTTTTACAAAAAAACAACAATCTTTTAAAGAACAGCCTATCTTTATGATTGTTGTGGTTAGAGGATTTGGATAAATCAACAAAATTATAACGTAATAAGCCGCCATTGGGGAGGAGACTTCTTTTTAACATAAAATACTTTCTACATCTCTCTCCAAATTTACTATAAAAATCAGGTACATATCCAATATGTTTTCCAGCTTGAAAAAGTTCACTGCTCCATGAGGATCTTCAAGATTGTTCTATCATCACTCATGAAATTTAAGGGAAAATAGAAGTTTCATAAGTTAATCTTTTTCACATCGTTTAGCAAGGGCTGTTTCTAGCTTAAGGATATTAGTTTAATTCTTAAGGAGATGCATAACTGTACCATTGTAGCTTAAATTAGTGTAGCGGTCACTGGAAAATGGATGACCTATAATCGTTTAGCAATCAGACATTTTCTTTAATAGTATTAAAAATTTTTGAATATATATGGTCTTTATTAAGTTGACTTTATCCCTTATAATCATTAATAGTTGATATTGATAATCATTATTAATTATGAGGTGGGGGAGAAAGTAGTGCTCAAAGTGAAAAATGAAACAGAGTTTTTTGTTATAAATGGAGAGGCGGAGGAATGTTTTACATTCCGCCCAGTTGACTATGATCTAGACTTAGACATGCTTTATGAATGGATGCACGAAAAACATATTGCCCCGTTTTGGAAGCTCAATCTGCCTAGACCTGAGTTCCAAACATGGTTACATCAATCCATCGAAGCGGAACATAAGGATGTCTATATTGGTACGTTCAATGGAACCCCTGTTTGCTATCTGATTGCCTATTCCGTCAAGGACGATCCGATTCGGGAGTATTACGATTATCAAGAAGGTGATTTAGGAATGCACTTGTTGATTGGATCACGCTCATTTTTAAATAAGGAAGATGGACTCTCCATCATTAGAGCGATGATCATCTTCTTATATGATCAGTATGGGGCAAAACGGATCATTGGAGAACCGGATATCCGCAACCGAATTGTCATCCCGATTTTGAAAAAATTAGGTGGGGAAGTAGTAGACAGGATTGACTTGCAGCAAAAGAAGGCATCTTTAATCATAGGAGAGAGACAGGCCGTTGAGGAAAAACTAAAAGAAAACAATATCCAAGTAGAAATGGTGAACAGAATGACAGTACTTAGGAATGAATTAGTCTGATGGTGGTAAAAACAGCGGTCAACCCGCAGGTAACCCAATTACTTATGTCCATCAGTGAAAAAATGGTTGAACTAAACCATCCACCCTTAGATGTTCTGACGCCAGAGCAATCAAGGGAGTTTTATCAAATTGCAAGAAGTTATTTCACACCGATTCAAGTCAGCGGTGTAACCGTTGAAAATACGTCTTTCCCTTCTACAAAAGGCCATGAATTACCAATACGAATTTACACTCCTTTAGGTGAAGGGCCGTTCCCAGTTCTCATCTACTTTCATGGAGGGGGCTGGGTGTTTGGGGATTTGGATAGTGCGGATAATGTCTGTCGTTATTTCTCAAGTATGGCCGGTATCGTCGTGATTTCGGTTGGTTATCGCTTGGCTCCTGAACATAAGTATCCTGCTGCATTTCTTGATGCAGTCGAGTCCGTAAAATGGACATTTGAAAATATAAAAAAATGGAATGGGGACTTGGCGCGGATTGCGGTTGGAGGTGAAAGCTCTGGTGGAAATCTAGCAGCCGCAGCAGCCATTTTTTTCAAAGATGATGAAAAATTCAAGCTGTCCCACCAATTCCTGATTACCCCGGTAATGGATTATAGCTTTGACACATTGTCCTACAAGGCGAATTATAAATTCAATCTGACAAATGAGAAGATGAAATGGTTTTGGAGTCACTACTTGAACGATTCCTCTGAAGGCTCAGAAATATTTGCTTCACCCCTTAAAGTTCTAAGTGCTGAACACTTACCAAGCACTTTACTAGTTACAGCAGAATTTGACCCTCTAAGAGACGAAGGTTTAGCTTTTGGCAAGCGACTAAAAGAAGCTGGTGTGAATGTGGAACTACTGCATTATGATGATCTGGTCCATAGTTTCATCAATATGATTGGGACAGTAGATGGAGCGAAACAAGCACTAGAAGAAATGACCATAAAGCTTCGGGAATTGCTGCATAACTGATATAGGATACGGAACCTTTATTTTTGGAATTACTTTTTAAGAATAGGCGCAATAATCTGGGGTTGCTTCATAAGGGGGATGGGACCATTATAATTTTTCAAGAAATTCTATGATATTTCTATATATGGTAGTGGTGGTTCCAGGCACCTTGTTTGAGACAGCCCAACTTATTAAAACTGCTTAAATGGAATTTGCCCCCATAATGCCCCCGAACTCGAATTTTCACCATTCTTCTGTTAGATCCAATGTAAAAATAGGTCATTGATGTTGCTATTTTTTTTCTAAGTGGTAAGGTGAATATGATAAATTGAAAGTGGAAAAGTATTGTACAATCCTTAACACTTCAAAAGTAGCGTAATTAACATTAAAAGGTCAATGGAGGATTTAACATGAGTCAAGATAACGTCAGAATAGAAAAAGACTTTTTAGGAGAAAAACCTGTGCCTGATCAGGCGTATTATGGTATTCAAACATTACGTGCTGTTGAGAACTTTCCCATTACTGGGTATCGTATCGACAAAGAGCTCATTCGGGCACTTGCTATTGTAAAAAAAGCGGCAGCGCTTGCCAATATGGATGTAAGTCGCCTTTATTCAGGGCTTGGAAAGGTGATTATTCAAGCAGCGGACGAAATTATTGATGGTGATTATCATGACCAGTTTATCGTTGATCCTATCCAAGGCGGGGCAGGAACATCGATTAACATGAACGCCAATGAGGTGATCGCCAACCGTGGACTTGAGATCCTTGGAAAAGAAAAAGGCGATTACTTCAGCTTAAGCCCAAACACACACGTTAACATGTCGCAATCGACAAACGATGTGTTTCCAACGGCCATTCATATCTCAACCCTTAGCCACCTTGAAATTTTACTTTTAACGATGCAGCATATGCTTGATACGTTCCGTCAAAAAGCGAAAGAATTTGATTCGGTTATTAAAATGGGACGTACCCATTTACAAGACGCTGTACCGATTCGTCTTGGACAAGAGTTTGAAGCTTATAGCCGTGTGTTAGAACGTGACATGAAACGAATTGGTCAATCACGACAGCATCTTTATGAAGTAAACATGGGAGCAACAGCTGTTGGTACAGGCTTAAATGCCAACCCTAAATATATTGAACGTGTCGTTGAACACTTGGCGGAAATAAGTGGTTTCCCATTAGTCGGAGCAGATCACCTTGTCGATGCGACGCAAAATACAGACGCGTATACAGAGGTTTCGGCTGCTCTTAAAGTATGCATGATGAATATGTCAAAGATCGCTAATGACCTACGTTTAATGGCCTCTGGTCCTCGAGCTGGTTTAAATGAAATTAACTTGCCAGCACGCCAACCAGGCTCATCGATTATGCCTGGGAAAGTAAACCCTGTCATGCCAGAGCTTATTAACCAAGTAGCTTTCCAAGTAATTGGAAATGATAATACGATATGTCTTGCCTCAGAAGCTGGGCAACTTGAATTAAACGTAATGGAACCCGTACTTATTTTTAACCTTCTACAGTCCATTAGCATTATGAACAACGCCTTCCGTACGTTCACAGATCATTGTCTGGCCGGAATTGAAGCAAACGAGGATCGACTAAAGAAGTATGTGGAAGAAAGCGTGGGGCTGATTACCGCTGTTAATCCGCATCTTGGTTACGAGCCTGCAGCTCGTATTGCTCGAGAAGCAATCTTAACCGGAAAATCGGTAAGGGAGCTTTGCTTGAAATATGATGTCTTAACGGAAGAAGAATTAAATCGTATCTTAGATCCTTATGAGATGACTCATCCTGGTATTGCGGGAGAGGAACTGATAGGAGATTAAAATAACTCCCTTTGTCTAAATAATGGCAAAGGGAGTTATTCTTTTATTAGTGATTAAAAAAGAAATGAGATCGCTGAGAGATAGGAAGGACATAGACTCAAGGGTTATCCAAAAACCAAGGGGGCCGGAACCACTAGGATTGTAAATATATAGAAGATGCCCCTGAGGCTTTCTTCTACATATTGAAGTACAACAATCTTTTAGTTCTTCTTATTCCCCATATGTTTTATGACAAAATAAACAAAAACAATATTTCTAAAAATTATGACAATATTTTGATTGTGAAAGTGTTTTATTCAATATAGTCTTGATTATGTACTAGTACAGTGACGTGTGAAAGTCCTTCCTAATGATGATATGCGTGTTGAGGTTACAATCATTGTTACTTAATTAGTGAGTGACCTACGCTCCATAACCTAGGGGGGTGGATAGGATGTGATTTATTGTTCAAAAGGATTTTGTGTAACTCATTGCATTGAGAGTCTATTAATATTGAAGGAGGTTAAGTCGTGGGCAAAAAATATTTTAAAAGAGCAATCTCAGTCTTTCTTGTATTTATGTTAGTACTCCCATTATCACTGCCGAATTTTGTTTCTCCTTTACATGCTAAAGCAACAGAATCCAATCCTTTAGTTAACATTTCATCAGAAGGAAACGAAATGAATGAAAGTGAAGAACCTTCTGTGGATATTACCGACAATCAACTTGAAGAAGGTGATTTTGACATTATTCAAGGAGACGGAACCCTCACCTATAATGACGATGGCTCCGTCACATATGGTGTTACTTCACATGGGAAAAATAAAATTGTCTACAATCAGATGGAAGAAATGAAGAATGGTATTTTTGAAGCCGATATTACCTCCGATACGGACTTGAATCGTTTTGGTTTTATTTATCGTGTTCAGGATTCTTCCGCCTATACTTATGTAGGAACAGGTGATCAGAACGATCAGTATTTTGGAGAAATTTTCGGCCCTAAGAACAGTTGGACATCCATGACAACGGGTGTCCCATTAAAAGCCGATCAAACCTATCATTTACGCGTGAAATTTATTGATGATGGAGCTACATTATACATTGATGGTGAAAAAATGGGTTCTTGGACACAGCCTGAAGGAGTCGATGCGAAAGGTTTACTTGGGCTAGAAAAGAGCCGTGGTGCAGCTAACATAACGATTTCAAATGTCAGAATTAAAGAATATACTCCTCCAAAGCCTCCAGATACGCAGCCGGTCCTAGAAACGTTAAGTTCGGACTATATGGATGTCGTGATTGATGAAGTATTCCCTCGTGTCAAGGAATATCGAGTGGGAGACAAAGTCATGAATGGGCAAGAAACTCCTGTTTACGGATTAAAAGTAAATGGGATGCTGTACTATCCTGACGTAATCTTTGAAAAGGTTAGTGATCATAAAGCTATTTACGTATTAAGTGTTAAGGATCCATTTGAGGAGCTTGATGCTAAATTTACGCTTTCTTTAGAAGTGGATGATAACAAAGTTATTTATAGCTTTGAAAAGATTCATAATGCCGGTAGTGCAACCATTGAATCGGTTGAATTTGCGGACATGAACTTTATTTCTATAAATTCCAGTCAAACAGATGCAAAAGCTAAATTAACGAATCTTAGCAGTGATGTCACGAAGCCAGGTGATGTCGATGTATCGGTTGACTCTTCAATGGACAAGATCGGAACATCAGATAGCTATTATACGGCTTTATTGTCCACGGACGAATTGAGTGCAGGTGTATGGTCGAGCTCAGAAGTAAATGGCTACCGTAACTTAGTGGCTAGTCGCTATGAAAGTGAAAATGGCGTTAAGGCAATGGGGATAGGCTCTAGTAAACTCTTTTATCATCGGGAATTCATGCCAGAGCCATCATCAAATCCACCTACTGTAAAAATTGCGATTGCGGAAGATTTGAATGAGGATGATAAGGTTAACTGGCAGGACGGGGCGATTGCGTACCGTGATATCATGCAAGACATTCCTGGTTCAGAAGATGTAAATAATAATGTAGCCACGCGTATTGCCATGAATTTTGGATCACAAGCGCAACATCCATTCCTTAAAACATTGGATAATGTTAAGAAGGTAGCTCTTGCTACAGATGGATTGGGACAAGCGGTATTGCTAAAAGGGTATGCCAATGAAGGTCACGATAGCGGGCACCCAGATTACGGTGATGTAGGTGAACGTATGGGCGGCGCTAAGGATTTGAACAAGCTTGTGGAATCAGGTCATAAGCTCAACACTGAATTTGGTGTTCACATTAACGCTCAAGAAGCGTATCCTGAAGCCGATTCTTTCAGTGAGGACTTAATTAATGGTCCAAATGCGAAAGGATGGGGCTGGTTGGACCAATCTTATACCATAAATAAATTAAAAGATTTATATTCAGGCTCACGTGCAAAAAGATTGGATCAATTAAAAGAAGCTGTACCAAAACTTGACTTCATTTATTTAGACGTATGGTATCAAGATCAATGGGAATCAAACCGAGTGGCAGAACAATTGATCGATAGAGGCTGGCGAGTGACCACTGAATTCGGTACGTCCATTGCCAATTATTCAACATGGCAGCATTGGGCCACTGATAAGAACTATGGGGGACCTACTCATAAAGGGATTAACTCAGAAGTTCTACGCTTTATTAGTAATCACCAAAAAGATTCGTGGGTATTAAATTGGCCTGAAGCTGGTGGAACGGCAGATCATCCGTTACTTGGCGGATATGAATTAGCTGGTTTTGAAGGCTGGCAATCGGATAAGAATTTTGACAACTTTATCAAAATGACATTTGATACCAACCTACCAACGAAATTCTTGCAAAAATATTACGTAACTAATTGGAAAACGATTGAAGGCGATCCTCAAAAAACCAACCTGGAACAAGAAATTAAATTAGCAGATCCAAATAACGGAGATGTCGTGAAGGTCACACGAAAAAAGGATTCCAGAGAACGCATCATTACTCTTAATGACAACGTTGTCCTTGATGGACATAAGTATTTGATTCCATGGATAGAACAAGACTTTGAATCGCCAACTCCTGACTCTAAAAAATTATATCACTGGAATTTGGAAGGCGGAGAATCGACTTGGACCCTTCCAGATGAATATGAAGGTGTCAAAAAGGTTTATGTGTACAAATTGACTGATCAAGGCAGATCCGATAAGGAGAAAGTGAAGGTTGTCGATAATCAAATAACATTAACAGCTGATCCTGCAACTCCTTATATCGTGGAAGCGGAAAAAGAAAAAGGGTTGCAAATTGAGAATTGGAGCTCAGGTGCCCATGTTTACGACACTGGATTCAATTCTGGAACCATAAAAGATAAACATACAAAGGTTGAGGGAGATAAAAAGGCAGTAAGTGTCAAGAGAACAGACCAAACAGGAAGCGCCCGTAATCTAAGTAGTGGCGACTACCACTTAAACATCAACAATCCATCAAAACAAACTTCCGTTACCCGTGAAATAACCGATTTGGAACCAGGCAAAGATTATGTAGCAGAAGTATATGTCGAAAATAATAGTGATGTAAGAGCTGCAATCGAAGTTACCGGCGGCGTTAAGGACGTAAGCAATTACACTCTCCGCAGCCTGCAAAAGAATTATGTACAAGCAGATTCACATGCTACAAATGATGGATACAATAGTAAAATGCAAAGAATGCAAGTATCGTTTACGGCAGAATCGGATACAGCTAAAATCACTTTCAGCCGTGAAGCGGGAGAAGGAAATACGAAATTCGATGATATTCGAATAGTTCAAAAAACGTTGACAAACCATGTTTCGAAACGAGTATTTGAACAAGACTTTGAATCGGTCGTCCAAGGGATTTACCCATTTGTAATTGGGAATACAGAAGGTGTGACAGACAACAGAATTCATTTGTCTGAATTGCACGCTCCCTATACACAAAAAGGATGGGCCGGCAAAAAATTAGTAGACGATGTCCTGGGAGGCAATTGGTCGGTCAAAGTGAATACTGGGAAAAAAGGTTTAGTGTATCGCACCATTCCACAACACTACCATTTTGAACCGGGCGCCACCTATAAAGTAACCTTTGACTACCAAACAACTGCCGATTCCTATCGCTTTATCTCAGGCGATCAAGCAATTGATGTTCGTGATATTGGCGATGCCAAAGGATTAAGCGCTAATGAACTACTTCCTGCCTCTACCGATACCAAAACAGCTGAGTTCACGGTGACAGGCTCCGATAATGGGCAAACCTATATTGGAATTTTCAGTGATGGCACTAGTTTGAATGGGGATACAGGAGCAGGGACATTTATGTTAGACAATCTTCGGATTGAAAGGTTAGATTGAAGGTAAGGAACCAGAATCTTGCAGAAAATTCCCCAGGAAATGATGTTAATCGACAACGTTAATGAAAAGAAGCTAGGCTCTCATAGAGTTCCCTTCACATAGTAAAGAAAAACTTGAAAACTAAGGCGTTCTTAGTTTTCGAGTTTTTTTGTTTTTTGGGAAATGCGTGACTAAAATCTAACGTTATCTCGGGGAATGATGTTTGTCGAAGCACTTAAAAAGCATAAAAGGAAAAATGACGCACTCAAAGGAGCCGAATGAGGCGTGAAAATCCAGAAAAAAGTGGCACCCTCAAAAGAGCAATACGACCCTAATAACACGAAAATAGAACCCTAAGACTATCCTAATCTATCACCAATACTAAAGCCATGAAAGAAGAGAAAAGTGCCTTTTCTTCATGGGTCGTTTTATGCTTAACGGGGCGCTTTCGCTTTTTGTTCTTTTCTAGCTTATACTCTATGACATCAAATTTTTTTCCTTGCCTCTTTACGGTACTTAGAAGGAGTTTGTCTTGTTGTTCGTTTAAAAGCCTGAGTGAAAAATGATTGTGAAGAAAAACCGGTAATTTCAGCAATGGAGGCAATCGTGTAATCGGTTGTATCTAAGAGAATTTTTGCTTCTTTAATCCGGACTTGGTTTAAATATTCGATCGGTGAAATGCCCATATCCTTTTTAAAGGTATGAGCTAAGTAATATTTATTGATGTGACCCGCTTCTGCTAGTGTATCCAGTGTAATCGCATCACGATAATTTTGGTTAATATAATACTTGATGAAGGACACTGCTCGATTAATGTTTTTTGGTTCGGTTTTTTCAAGGGTAAAGTTTTTTCCGCGTCTAAGTTTGACTATCAGGATTTCGATGATATTTTGGCAGATGATTTCATAATCTTCCTTATTACTCTGAACTTCATCTAGTAATTTATTAAGATAGAAAAAAATATCTTCACGATCTCCTTGGTATGTATACAACCCCATTTGCGAATCTTTTTCTTCAGCAAGTGAAAAAGAAAATCCCTCAATTCCGAGTGCAATGTATTCAAGTGAATCCTGGCTATTGGATCTCTCTGTATGCTCAACATTTGGGTTGATCATCACCAAATCATTTTCTTTCACCGGAATTTCGAGCGTTGGCAAAATAAAAGATCCTTTTCCTTTTACAATATAAAATAGCTCCGTAAAGTGATGGGTGTGTTGTGTGCTGTGCCATCCTTTATCATATTCTGATCGCGTGATATACAGGAGCTTAAACGGCATTTTTTTAATAGAAAAATCTTTTACTTTATAGACTTCATAGGACATTCCTTTCACTCCCTTATTTTCGGAATTTTCTTTAACAATCATTTTATCAGGTGTTACACAAAAAGCAATTTAGCTAAAAATCTAAACAAGATGTTTACCCAAATGTACAATTAAAGTGTGGAAATTCAAAAAAGGGGCGAGTGATGATGAAGCTTAAGAATCCTTTATTGGGTCTATCATTTGTATTATTAACCAAGGTTTAGCTGCCTGTGGAGGAAAGGAATCCGGTCATACAACTGACGGAGATAAAAAACCAACAGTAGATGGAAAATTGCTGGATGGATTTACTGACACGCTTGCGACGAATCCATGTGCTGACGGTGAAACCTACTTAGCACCGATGTTCTACAGCCCAACTGGATTGTTCTACAATGTTAAGATTTTTGTAGAGTTGGGTGATTCATGAAACCCTCAGATATAATAGAGAAAGACCGATTGGTAAAAAGTGCTCATAAACTGTATTCTCATAGGAAAATGCCTTCCAACAGCAAAAGTTTCGCGTGCTTATATAAGCGGAGGAGGTTTTCCTAACTGAGTAAAAAAAGGCTTTATGAGAAGGACTAGCTTTCTCAAGTTGTATTTTCTTAATAAAGGGGGGAGTTATCGATGTGGACAAAAAAACCATTCATCTTAATAATCATTACTTGTCTTGTTATCGCTGGTCTTATTGATCTTAAATTTAAAGGATTACTTTTTCAAATGTTACCTACCTCCATTCAAGCGTTTATAGCTTGAAATGGTACAACGAAAAATACTGAATTAATCGTGTGAAACAAATCTTTAAATCATGGATTCATAACAACAGCCTTTACTATTTTCACTAACCTTCTTATGAATTGTGAAGTTCGAAAATAAAGATTGAAGATTTTGACTATTACGTATACTATTAACTTAAATCTAAAATGTGAGGTGTTAACAATGGAAACAGGTAAGAAAGAAACAATAACCGTTGAAACTACAGTTCATGCACCAGTTGAAAAAGTATGGAAATATTGGACGGAACCAGAGCATATAAAGCGATGGTCTAACGCTTCTGATGACTGGCATGCGCCGGTTGCGGAGAATGATTTACGTGTTGGCGGCAAATTTCTTACACGAATGGAAGCAAAGGACGAAAGCTTCGGGTTTGATTTTGCTGGAGTATATGATGATGTGAGAAACCATGAGTTTATTTCTTACACGATGGGCGACGGAAGGAAAGTTGAAATTACGTTTGTTGCTCAGGATAGCGATACGAAAGTAATAGAAATTTTTGAAGCTGAAGACACCAATTCCATTGAGATGCAGAAAACAGGGTGGCAGTCGATTCTGGATAATTTTAAAAAGTATAGTGAAGCTGCTCAATAAGGTTAGGATCTGTTTTGTTAAGTTGCTATAAACCCGATTAGGAGGAATCTGATGCAAAAAATAGTTCCACATCTATGGTTTGACACGGAAGCAAAAGAAGCTGCGTTGTTTTACATCCGTTTATTTGATCAGTCCAAACTAGTAAATGTGACAGTTATTGAGGGCACTCCATCTGGCGATTCGGAATTAGTAAGCTTTGAATTGGCTGGCCAGGAATTCCAAGCAATAAGTGCGGGTCCCCACTTCAAATTCAATCCTACCATTTCGTTAATGGTAACTTGCGAGACCGTGGAGGAAGTAAACACCAAGTGGAAGGCATTAATAGACGAAGGTAACGAATTAATGCCGCTTGGCAAATATCCATTTTGCAAGTGGTATGGTTGGGTTCAGGATAGATATGGGTTGTCCTGGCAGTTGATGCTGGTAGACGAAGGACAGGCTGTACAAAAGATTAGGCCAAACCTACTTTTCTCTGGTGAATCGTGCGGAATGGCTGAAGAAGCGGTAAAATACTACACCGACATATTTGAGAACACAGGAATAGGTCTAATCAGCAACTATGAACCTAGTGAAGCCCAATCATCTAAAGCAAACGTGAAGTATGCTGATTTCAACCTTTTTGGAATGAATTTTTCAGCAATGGATAATGGAATGGATGTCGATTTTAATTTTAATGAAGCATTTTCTTTTATCGTAAATTGTAAAGGTCAGGAAGAGATTGATTATTACTGGGACAAGCTTTCTGCCGTACCTGAAGCGGAACAATGCGGCTGGGTGAAAGATAAGTTTGGTGTTTCGTGGCAGATTGTTCCGGATAACATTGATGAAGTTTTGTTTAAAGGGCCGAAGGATGAAGCGCGTCGAGCTTCTGATGCCATGCTGAAGATGAAGAAGATTGATATTAGTGCATTAGAGGAGGCGCGTTTGGAAAGATGATCTATTAACGAAAACGTATTTTACTACGTTAAGGATTTAACAAGATAAAAAGGGCTGATTTCTCAGTGAAAAACTGATAAATTAGCCCTTCGTTACCCATTAATTCGTAATCTTTATACAATCCTTGTCCCCCTATTTGCAAAACGTTGTGCAACTTTATTCTAAAAAGAGAATCCTCTTGTGCTGCAGTCGCGCCAGTTAGCTTAAGATCGTGAGAATGTCCTAAAATTTTTAATTCTTCAACAACACGATTCACAAATTTTGTTTTTGCCTCCGTATAAGCTTCTCAATCGGTTAAATTCCCGTGCCAGATTTCCCTTAAGATTCGTGTATTCAAGAACCAAATGTGAGTTTGCTCTTAAGCAGTAAGTAATAGCGTGTTAATAACCATTCTTACAAGTATCAGACTTTTGAATGAGAAAAATCTCCACTTATGGAGGATTACTGGATTCCATCAATAATATAAAGTAGTAGATAACCATGTTTGTACGCCCTCTATTCCTCCTTATATAGAGGTTCCATTTAATTCCAATTAAGGGAGAGTGATACTATTGTCAGAATTGATTTATGCAGGTTCATTAAAGACACTTGAAGATGAAGGTGCAAAGGTAATAAAAGGTGGAAGTCATGCCATTGCAGTATTCGTTTACGAAAAACAAGTCTATGCGGTGGATAACCGTTGTCCTCATATGGGCTTCCCCCTCCATACAGGAAGCTTATGTGATGGGATTTTAACGTGTCACTGGCATCATGCTCGATTTGATATAAAAAGCGGTGGAACCTTGGATCCATGGGCAGATGATGTCCCTACTTATCCTGTCGAGATAAAGGAAGATAAGGTTTGGGTTCACCCTGTTCCTTATAACAAAGTAACCATCGAAAAATTAAGGAAGCGATTACGTGAAGGTCTTGAGCAAAATTTAAGTCTTGTCATCGCCAAATCGGTTGTTGGATTGATGGAAGCTGGTTTTCCGGCGACTGAGATTGCAAAGATCGGTGTCGACTTCGGAACGACACATCATCAAAGCGGCTGGGGATCTGGATTGACGATTTTAACAGCCATGACGAATGTATTGCCTAAATTGGATAAAACCGGGAAGATTTTAGCGTTGTTCCAAGGTCTCGTTCATGTTGCACGAGAAAGTTCTGGAATGGGAACACGCTTTTTACTCGGATCCCTTCCTGTTTCAGATGAAATGAATGCCCAATCATTCGAACAATTATCAGAATGGTATCGTCATTGTGTGGAGGTTCGTGATTCGCAGGGAGCTGAACGGGTACTCTTGTCCACGATTGAATTAGGCTTCTCGAACGAGCAGCTTGCTGACATGATGATGACAGCGATCACGGATCATTTTTATGTAAATACAGGTCATACGCTCGATTTTCATAATAAAGCATTCGAGATTCTCGATCAGATTGGTATTGAGCACCGGCCATATGTATTATCATCATTGTTACCTGGTATCGGTGATGTATCCCGTAGTGAAGAATCCCATAGCTGGCAATCACCTGTGAACTTGGTCAAACCATTAATGGAGGCGTTCGAGGAATTACCCGATATTCTTGTTAATGCCTCACCACGAGGGGGAACTGATGTTGATGAAGCCGCATTGGTTGAACAAATTTTATCAGATGATGCTTTAAAAACGGTAAATATGATGTTGGATGCACTTAAAAGTGGAGTCTCCCCTTCTCGTTTAGCCCAGCTCGTAGCTTTGGCCGCTGCGGAACGGATTTCCCGTTTCCATGTACAAAATGATTTCAGGGATTGGATTACCGTACTTCATACTTTTACTCACGCTCATGCTTTACATGAATCGTTACGTCGCTCGCCGACACCTGAATTGACCCGAGCTGTTTTCCATGGAGCTATGAGTGTCTATCTTGATCGTTTTCTCAATACGCCTTCTGCACGAAGACCAGAACCAAAGGATGTAGAAGCTGAACCGCAGAATCCAACTGAATTATTGAAGATGATGAATCAACAACAACAGGTTGCAGAATCAGCACGATGGGTAGTGAATTACCTGGCGCGCGGCGGTGATAAAAGTGAGCTCTTCAATACACTCGGACACGCTTTATTAAGAGAGGATGCAGAGTTTCATTCGTTTCAAATGTTTGAAGCAGCGATGGCCGAACATGAACATTGGGAAATAGAGGATTCCGAGCTTGCTAGTCATGCACAGGAAACGTTGATCCTCTCAGTAACACGTTATCTAGCAGGCCATGCCCCAACCGCTAGAGAAATGCCGCATACAGCCCAGATTGCCATGCGCCTCCACCGCGGAGAAAAATTATTTGAAGACGAATGAATTTTAGAAAAGTGAATGTAAAGACAATCCCGCTTGATCAATTTCAAGCGGGATTGTCCTTGCCGTTTTGCCCCCGCAAGTAAATCCGTTAAAGTATTTCGGGTCTAGAGCCCCGGCATAAAAGCCATTTTCATGAGTTTGCCTCTTGAAAAAGGAATTCTGGTTAGAATAACGAACTAAAACATATAATGGAAATTAAATTTTATTTAGTAGGAGTGATTGTAATGTGTGGGATTTGTAACTAGACATAAACAAAGAGATAGAAAACTTCAAGAGAACTTACAGAAGTTGATGGATGCAATAAATAATGATTTAACAAACGATGAAAATGTGTTAGCCGTTTTTTACGGCGGTTCAATCGCAAAAAGAAACGATGATTTGTATTCGGATTTAGACCTCCGTGTCGTAGTGAAAGAAGAAATGTTTGAAGAATACAGAAAGAACAAAAAAGGCAGAGCGAAAAACTGGGGGGAAGTTCTTTTTTATGAAGATTTTCCAAGGGCTACCCATTCTGTCGCTCATTTTAGGAGTTTTGTTAAAGTCGATACTTTCTATTACAAGCCAAAAGATTTACAACCTTCCATTTACTTAAAGGAAGAAGTTAAAATTGTTTATGATCCATATGGGATTGTTAAGGATATACATAAAAAATCGCAAGCTTTTAATTATAGATTAACAATAGAGGAATTTGAAATTTGGAGAGGTAAGTTTTTCGCACATATGCATGAGGTTTATAGAAGGGTGATGCGTGGGGAAATATACTATGCTTTAAGGTCCCTAGATATGATGCGTTGGTATGTTGCTACTGGTTGGGATATGGAAAAAGATAAATTGCCAAACGAATTTGGTATCTGGACGAAATATGAAGGCAAAAGAGCTGAATTCGAAGATTGGCAATTATCCCTTCTTGAAAGCTGGGATTGTGATCGTAACCCTTATAACATCATGAATGTTTTAAAATCAATAGCTCCGGAGTTTAAGAGAGTACATAAAAAGCTTTGTGAAAAGCTTAATATCGAGGAAAATTCTGAATGGGTTAATGAAATTATTGATATGGCTTTTTGAGTTTTGAAACACTTACAACCTGTTTAAGCGGCGATAATTGAAAAAAGGTAGAGATAAAAATAAGGTGAAGCAAATGAAACGATACTTTAACAACATAGGAAATCAACATATACATATAACAGAATGGGGGAATAAACATAATCCGGTCATTTTTTGCTTACATGGATTAGGAAGCACTAGCCTTAGCTTTATAGAGATTGCTGAGCAACTTAAAGAGGAATATCGATTGATTGCGATTGATGCACCTGGGCATGGGAGAACTTCTCCATTTGATCATGAGGAAGAATATGAAATGCCGCGTTTAGCAGACTGGTTAAATAAACTATTAAATCAACTTGAGATTGAACGGTTTTACTTTTTATCCCATTCTTGGGGAAGTTATGTGGCTTTATATTATTTAATGAAATACCCAGAAAGAGTAAAGGGTTCTATTCTCATTGATGGCGGGTATCAAACGAAAAGACTTGGAGAGAAAACTATGGAAGAAGAAGCGGCTTACTATGAGAAAGATTTTGAGGGTTATATGTTTGATGATTGGAAAGGCTTCTTCAAAGCTGAACAAGCAGCATATTCAAGGTGGTCTCCCTTAATAGAAAAGGCAGTAAAAGACCTTGGCATTGAAAGGAATAATAAAGTACATTGGCATGCAAGGGGCGTCACGGCTATTAATATCATTCAAGCCATGCATAAACATGAAACAGAAGATATTTATGATAAGTTGCCATCTAATATTATTTTACTGAGAGCAACGTTACCGAAAAATTGGGATGTGTATAGGGATAAGACGGCAACGATTTTTAAACAGAAAACGGGGGCTACAGTACAATTAGTTCTGAATACTACACACATGCTGCATTGGGACAAACCTGATGAAGTAGTACAAGAAATTAGGGGGAATTGGACTTGTTGTACATCGGTGGTCCAGTGACTAAGGCTATTCGACAAACCCCGGGTCGTCACTGTGAACTATATTTAAGAACCGAAATGAAGAGAAGCCAGTTCCTCATTCTTACAGGAACTGGCTTCTCTTCATTTATATTATGCTCTAAATCTATCCATAGTAGACAAAAGGCAACGCATAAAAATTGTCTACGTAGATTATTAATACTTATGTAATATTTAATCAGTTCCATTTATCAATTGATATAACTTTGATCCGAGTTTCTCACACCGAGTGACTAATGACACAGTTCTGGTTCTTCCAAAGCTATCAATCGGTAAAGCAAAAAGCTCGAGATGCCCGATATTTTTAGCCATCAACTCAGGTGCTATAGTGATCCCCATTCCTGCCGTTACGGCTCCAAAAATAAAGTCACCGAATGCGACCTCGCTTATTATGTTAGGTTTGTGGCCGAGTAATTTCATTTGTTCAAAAATATGTCTCCTTGTATCACAAGGAGCTTGATGAGCGATTAATGGTTCTTCGCACAGTTCAGCAAGCTTAACCGATTTTTTGGATTTGAATCGATGATCTAAAGGAAACACCGCATAATAAGGTTCCGTAAACAATTCGAAACTCGACAACGATTCTCCACTATAAAAAGTATCAACAAAGACACCATCAAGTCTACCTTCCTCTAAAGACTGTAACAGTTCGTAAGAAGTATTTTGAATCATTAATGTAGTAGGTCTATATTGCCGAATTCCCTTAATCTTTGATGGTAAGTAGTAGGTGGCTAAACTAGGCAGGCTTCCTAAAGCTATAGGGTTATCCCGTTGAAATTGCTGTAATTCTTGACGAATTTTAGTTAATTCAGCAATAACAGGCTTAATTCGAGAATAGAAACATTCACCGGCTTTCGTCAGTTTAATACCGGCTGACATTCTATGAAACAACTCAATGTCAAGATTATTTTCCAAATTTTTAATATGTTTGCTCAATGCCGGTTGGGAAAGATTCGTTTCTTTTGCAGCTTTAGAAAAACTTTTTTGATTAGCAGCTTCAACAAAGCTTTGTAACCACTCTGTATTCATTGCATTCACTCCCTACCCTATAACGATTTGTTATAGCCCTATAAAATAATGATTCTTCCTCATTTTTTGCTATTTTGGTAACCTGTGGAAGGTGGTTCAATTATAACATAATGTTTTTGGTTATAAGTTAATGTGACTCTTGTTAATAGGAGTGAAGAGTAAAGCGACTGATACCGAATATTGACCCATCGACATAAAACTTGGGGGGGTGTTAATCAAAAAGTCCTTCTTCTGGTAATAGCCTTTTGATCTTGGATTTGTTGATTTAAATTAGCGTAAAAACGCTCCATGTTGGTCCTGTGTTTTTAATATTTCACGATTTTAGAACAAATGCAATTGACTATTTCTTTTGTTATGGATCAATTTATATCTGGATGAATTGCTTATAGGATTTATAACACGATTTCGTACACATTGTAGTATTTTAATTCCTTAAAAAATTTACTATAAAACTCTTGGAGGTAAACCATGTATACAGAAATCTTCAAAAATAAGATTGATTCATTAAAGGAGAGCGGTCAATACCGTGAATTTGTTACAATCAACCGGATCAGTGGTCAGTATCCATTAGCAATGTTGAACGGACAAAAAGATGCAAAACCTGTAGTTGTCTGGTGTAGTAATGATTATCTAGGAATGTCTCAACACCATTTAGTAACTGAGGCTATGCATGAGGCTATTCGTCAGTTCGGGGCCGGCTCTGGTGGTTCTCGTAACATAGGGGGTACACATTATCATTATGCTGCCCTTGAATCGTCCCTTGCAGAATGGCATGGCAAAGAAGCTGGACTGGTTTTTCCAACTGGGTATAGTTCAAATGATGCTACTCTGCAATGCTTACTACGCTTGTTCCCAAATTGTATTGTATTCTCTGATGAGCTTAATCATGCTTCTATTATTAACGGCATACGTAGTACCAAGGTCGACCGTAAAATATTTAAACATAATGATGTCGAGCATCTAGAAGAGCTATTAGCTGCACAACCGTATGATAGAGCTAAAATCATTGTTTTTGAATCTGTTTATTCTATGGATGGTGATATTGCACCTATCAAGAAAATGGCAGAACTTGCTCGTCAGTATAATGCTTTGACTTTCCTTGATGAAGTACATGCGATTGGTATGTATGGCCCTCGCGGAGCAGGAATAGCAGCTGAACTTGGTATTGTTGACCAAATAGATATCATTCAAGGAACTATGGCAAAAGCAATTGGTGTAATAGGCGGATACATTTCTGCATCTGCACCAATCATTGACGCAGTCCGGTCTTTTGCGTCTGGATTTATATTCACTACATCTCTTCCACCGGCAGTTGTGGCTGCTTGTCATGCTAGCGTCGAGCATTTAAAGTCCTCAGATAAAGAACGAGTGATCTTACATAACAAAACTACTATGTTAAGGGAAGCACTTTCCAAGGCGCATATACCAATAATGAATTCGAGTGAAACACATATTCTTCCTGTTTTAGTTGGGGAAGCAAAGAAATGTAAGGCTGCAGCCAAGAGGCTACTAGAAGAACATCAGGTTTACCTTCAACCAATTAACTCACCAACAGTCCCTATTGGTACAGAACGCTTTCGAGTCAATGTTACACCAAATCACACTCAAGAGCAGATTATACATCTTACAAATGCAATTGTAGAAGTGTTTCATTACTTTGATATTCCTTTTGCTAATTCTAAAAGCCTAATACTAGCTTAAGCATTAATTGTTCATTCTGACTTAATGTGCTGTTCAAAGTGGAATTTTGAATTTCTAGTCATTTTTTAAACCACAAAATATCCTAACTAAGGAGAGATACAACTAATGAATAACAGCTTAACGATTCGCAAAGCCACAATTGAAGATACTGAGCAACTCGTTGAATTGAGAAAGGTACTACTATCAAGTGGTGGTACACATTATGCTGCAAAGAATGAGAAAGATGATCAAGCCTGGCAAAGAGCTTATAGAGAGTGGCTCAAAGAAAATATTTCAAATAAAGATGTGGCTATCCTAGTAGGGGAATATGGTGAAAATAGAGATATTTGTGCGTGTGTTATAGGCATTATAGATTTAAGAGCCCCTATGGTAGGAGCATTGAATGGGAAAGTAGGTTGGGGTCAGTCCCTTGTGGTTCGACAGGACAGAAGGGGTCTAGGAATTGCCGAAACTATAATGGAACATCTACATATTTGGTTTAAAGAAAACGAAGTGTATAAGGTTGTTGCACAATCTAGTAAGATGGCGGAAGAATTCAATAAGAAGAGAGGTTATTTAGAGACAGGAGAAAAGCTTTTAGTCAAGATCATTGAATAGGGGGATGGAATATGAGGGTGCTCATTATTGGAATGGGTTTATCTGGGAATATGTTTTTGGAGGCATTTCAAAGCATTTCAAAATTATATGATGAAGAAGTTGATATTGCTTATACAGCACGGAATAAGAGAGACGTTACCGTACCATATTATCAAAGTATTCCAATTTCTCTAGAAGAGTTCGAACCTGATATTGTTGTAGTGGCTGTTAATGATGAGAACCATGGTGATGTTCTATCTCAATTAGAAGGGTTCAAAGGCTTTGTCATCTGTGAAAAACCGTTTGTTGACCCAGAATTCAATTTAGATTCAGCAAAAACAATATTAAAAGATGTTTCTGGATTCTGTTTGAATATGGTGGCAAGATATTCGGAAGCTGCAAGCTTATTAAAGGCATATGTTGAGGACCATCAACTAAGCTTAGTTAGGGCAAATTTTTTATGGGGGAAAAATAGGATTAATGATTATCGCCCTACAACTGGAGTGATAAGTGAAGTGATCCATCCTCTTGATTTAGTTCAATGGATCAATTTCGGGTCAAAATTAAATATAAAACAGATTCATGGAGTTAAATCTGATTTTTCTATTTCTGGAAATGATATTCCGGATAGCATTTCTGTATTAGGTGATGTAAATGGGGCAGTTATTACAGGTTATAGTAGCTTTGTGAACTTGTTTAGGAGAAGAGAATTGGACTTTGTGTTTTTAGATAAAGATCATAACCTAATCTTTGCTGAAATTTCTTTTGATACACCAAATTGGTACGAAGATTCCTTGTTAATATGGCGAGAGGCTGAAGAACAAAGAGAAGTGTTGGTGAAATTTAACTCCCTAGATCAGGAGTTTGATGGAGATCGAAAAATAGAAAGAATTTCAAAAGTTGTTAAAGAAGTTTCTGATTTTGTGATTCTAGGGAGAGAGCCTAAATATAAATTTCCAGATCTAAAGGAAGCTATTTCCTTACAGAGATTACTAAACCAAATTAATGCTAGTAAAGATCAATTTGATTCTGTTCAATACAATAGGATAGAAAAAAGATTATTATTATCGGAACAAAGTGGGTTTGAAAGATTAGGCTAGAAATCAGCAAGGGATGATTGTTTTGATCCCTTGCTAATTTTATAGACTCATAGATAAGAAATGATAAAGAAATTCAACTAGGCGAAATGTTCATCATCTATATGTAAGGGAGGATTCACTTATGAAGAAGGTTTTAATATTATCCTTGGGCATGTTTGCCTTGGGTTTTGATGCTTATGTTATTGCAGGGCTAATCCCCGGGATTAGTGACACCTATCAAATGGATGTTTCACAAGTAGGGCAAGCGGTTAGTATATTTACTTTATTTTATGCTATATCAGCCCCGTTATTTTCATCCCTACTCGCGGGAAAACCTATAAAAAAAATATTATTATATTCCATTTTAGTCTTTACGATTGCTAATGGTATAACAGCTCTAGCCCCAACGTTTTCTATTCTTCTAGTATCTAGAGCGATTGCTGGAGCCGGAGCTGGTCTATTTTCACCGTTAGCTGTAGCAGCATCAGCACACCTTGTTTCAAGCGAAAAAAAAGGAAGGGCAATAGGGCTTACTATAGGAGGAATGAGTATCGGAACCGTGCTGGGGGTTCCTTTAGGTCTTTATATTTCTGAATTGTATAATTGGAAAGCATCGATGTGGTTTTTAGTCATCATTGGTGTAGTCGCTGCTTTAGGGATGCTTAAGTTTCTTCCTCATGTTCCTGTCACTCCTCCTCCTGCACTAAAGGAAAGGGCAAGGATGTTCCTTGACAAAAGGGTTACCATAACGGTATTAATCACATTTTTTGCTAGTATTGCAAGCTTAGGCCTGTACACATATCTCTCACCATTAGTAAAGGAAATGACAGATAACGGTAATTTAACGATGTATCTTTGGGCATGGGGGTTCGGAGGATTATTCGGAAGCGTCATGATTGGATACTTAATCGACTATTTTAAAAAGCCAAAAACGTTGGTTACGATGATTTTAATGACGTTAACCCTATCGATTATATGCATACCAATAATGATTAACATTCCAATATTAAAGTATTTACCGTTCTTCGTTTGGGGAGCGATGGGCTGGGCATGTATAGCACCTCAACAGCATATTTTACTATCGTACCAACCGAAAAATGGAAGTTCAGCAGTGGCCTTAAACAGCTCCGTTAATTACTTAGGGAGCTCAATAGGAGCTACATTAGGTGGGGTTGTCTTATCGCTGGAGATGGGAACCATAACATTGGTTTATTTTGCCGTTCTTTCCATGGCATTCTCCCTTTGTTTACAGTTTTATAGTATGAAAAACAGATTTAAAGTGTCAGAGGTCAGTAAGAGTGTTTAAGTAAACCGAGGGAAAAGGGGGGTCTCATAAGTCGACTTAGAGACCCCCTTTTTCCATTTCGAGGAAGGCTATCTCATAAGTCGATTCCGGCTTGGAGACACCCGATTTCTATTTAAAAGAATTGTAAACTTGTCTACTTTTAAACTTTAATAGTGTACTTAGCAATCAATCGACTAAAATTGGATCAAAAATAGCAAAAAACAAAAGTAAGGTCAGATATTTGACTTATAAAGATCTAATGAAGTGTTCAATGATCACTTATGCAAGCTAATTTTCCATTCTGAGCTTTCAATCATCAACTTAATTTAGTTTTATTTTCAACTTTATCCATTTAATCATCAACTTCTTTTGCGGTTTCATTTTCAACTTCGTCCATTTCATTTTCAACTTTCAGGGTTCTATCGATTTCTCGACAATATTCTACGGATTTCGTGAACTTACGAACCTCTTATCATCAAAAATCAAATGGTTCTTTTTCTTCGGGTGGTCACAGTCACTTAGACTACGGATTAAATTTCTCGGCAGCTGGTCATGAGGAGTTAAAAACACGTTCAACATCAAAAAATGGTTCTAATACATCATTTATTCCGGTTAACGCTCCACGCATTCGTAAGCCATCGACATTAATTCGGGCTTGTCGGAAATAATCAGGTCCTAATTGGGACCAGGAAGTTTTTGATGCATCCACATTGGCATAATAATCAAAGCCCTGACTTTTCAAAAATTCATACTTATCACTAGAATACTGCTTCCAGCCTTCAATATCACTGCCAAAAGCGAAAATAATTGTGTCTGTAGGTCCGACAATGGGCTCCACCTCTCGTCTCCATTTATATGTATCTTTCTTTAATTGCTCCAAAGATACTTCGTTTGCATAAAGGTGGCCCCACGTATGTGATGCAAATGCCCATCCCGATCGTTTCATTGCATCAGCTACTTTTTTCGCTTGCTCCTGATCCTCTTTAATGTGTGGATTGGGCTTATCACTGTTTGGACCATAGGCACTCTTCGACGTTCGATATCCCAGCACTCCGTTATATCCGGTTAAGGCAATGATACCTTTAGCCCCTTGGTAAGAAAAATCTGGATGTTTGTCCACAAAGTTATCCACGATGGGAACTAGGTCATACGCTCCTTGAATGATTTTCCCTTTCTCATTTACGTAGGTGTTTGTGACATATCCGCCTGTATCAAGTGTTAACTTTTTGGCAAATCCATCACCTTTCATGTATTCATAATAGCTAACATCATCTTGCGACAATACCAATGGCTTTTTATCTGGTGGTAAGTTAATATCCTGATAGACCATTTTCCCCTCTTGGTTGAGTTTTGCAATATCATCGAGATGAACAAGGACGTATCCTCTCTCGTATAATTGCTTTAAAATCTTTTTAAATTCATCAATGGTCACCATGTAATCCCGATAACCTTGGGCCATAGCATCCCCGTCAAATGCCTTGGATTTGTCAACGATCAATGAGTGAAAAAATAAATGAGGGATCTTACTATTGTCTGGCCATGTCACAAGATTTTTCTTTTGTTTTTCGTATGTGTCAATAGCACTTTGAATATCACTATTTTCGGAAATACCTGATTGCTTTAATAGTGTTATAGCTTTTTGATAATCATATTGTTTGGCTGAAAGCTTAGCTTGTGCTAACAGTTGGTCTTTTTGCTTTTTTTCTTCTTGTGTCTTGTTCGGTTTTGATTTTTTGTCATGATCTTTCTGTTGGCTAGAATGAGAGTGTGCTTTCGCTGTTGTTGATGTCTGATCCTGACAGCCTACCATAATAGCTATGACAAGCAAAATCGGTATCAAGGCAAAACAATTTTTCATCGAAACTACTCCTTGTATTTATTGGTTGGTTTTCTTGGTATTCGACGGCTAAGAGGGGATGTGGGATAGAGTTATAAAAACCTATTCTATAATGAGACAAGATTCCCCTTTTTTTGATCCAACTCAATTTAAATACGAATGATCTTTTTTTAATCTATTAACAGTCCCAAATCATGAATAACGTTTTTTATTCGATTAATTCAAAGTAAAAAATGCTGAAAAGTTCTTCTGGATTGTTGAATAGTAGAGTGCAGAACTCCTCTCTTTTAACAGCTTTTAGCCAGGAAGTCACCCTTTTCTGGAACATGTACAACTTAGCTGGATATTGAATCACTATCAAGCGAGACATATGTGGTTAAAAGTTAGAATTATATGTACAATGTTTTTGATGGAGTAATGACAGAGTTGCTGTCATATACCGCAAAGTAAATGAAAATCGAAGTATTGGAGTTAATAGAAAAATAGATGTACATTCCTAAAATACGTGTAATTAAACGGTGAGTATCCTAAGCGGAATATTAGGTAGTGTGTTGAGGGTTAAAAGAGTACTTTAACGAAAATTAATCACCGAGAGTCTATTGATAAAGGAAGTCGATTAAATAAATGTATAAAATCGGATTAGTCGGTCTAAAAACTTCTGTAGAACGGATCATGGATCTTGCAGAAGAATATAAATATAAATTGGAATTTAGCACTTTCCCCTATGTAACAACCGATGAAATAGAGAAAATAGTAGAGGAAAATGATTCCCATGTACATGCCTGGCTTTTTTCTGGTCCAATTCCTTATGAAATTGCGAAAAAAACCCTAGGTACAGATAAAATCATGGTCCATGCTCCTGCTACTGAATCAGGCTTTTATCATTCCCTTATAGAGATGATCTATGAACAAGGAAAAATTATTAAGCAGCTAAGTATTGATGCTATGTCACTAGATGCGATGTCCTCCATCAATATCGTTGAAGAAGCTGTGCCGCAGCTGAATGTAAACCCCCTAAAGATTTATACGAAAGTGTTTAAGTCAGATGTTGATCTGAATGACTTGTTACATTTTCACCTTAATTTATGGAACAAAGGAAAGACAGAAGGCGCTTTTTCTTGTTTCCCATCCGTGTGTGAAGCATTAAGGGAAAAAGGGGTTCCGGCCTACCGGATGTCCATCAGTAAGATGGAAATACAGCAAACGCTTCGGATTCTTTATGAAAAAGTGAAGGCGTCCTACTTTAAAGACACACAAATTGGGGTCGAAATCATTGAAGTTGAATATTTTAACAGGGTGGCAGAGGAGATGAAAACCCCTTATCATTTACAATACTTAGAACTTCGGCTAAAAGAAATGTTGATTCAACTTTGTCAAAAAATAAATGGTTCCTTTTCAGAAAAAGGAAACGGGATCTACATGATTTTTAGTTCCCGCGGCGCCATTGAACAAGAAATTAATACACTTGAAGATACCATCCAAAGTTTGGCCTTTGAAGCCGATACAACCGTTGCTGTTGGAATTGGTTTTGGCGAGACGGCCTATTCGGCGGAAATCAATGCTTTTCGTGCTATTCAACATTCAAAGGAGATGAAGAAGCGCGAAATTGTAATTGTTCAAGATGATGGGGAGATTGTCGAATCACCAGGCAAACAAAAAGAACTACACTATACCAGCCGTACCCATAATGAATGGCTTCTCCAAAAGCTAAAAAAAGGGAATATCGGTGTGAAAACGTATAAAAAGATATTAGCTCTCGTTCGAAGAATGGGATGGCACGAGTTTACAACAAAGGAAATAGCGACACATCTTGAAATGACAGAGCGCAATGTTCGGCGCATTGTTGCGAGTATGTGCGAAGTTGAATTGGCACAATGCGTTGGCGAAAAGGCTCACCCCACCCGTGGGAGACCTAGTAAAATTTATCGACTGTTATAAGTACCCAGATTTGGGTGCTTTTTTTGTGCGCAAATTTATTATGTTAAAGAATTAAAGTGAAATCTTTAAAACCAATTGGATTTAAACTTGACTAGCTGATTTTTAGGTTAGATTATTCAGAAAGTTATTGAAATTTAAGTCGCAAAATATTATACTCCATTTAAGGAATTTTTTCCTTAATAGGACCTAAAAAGAGTTAGGTATAGAATTTGTTTGAAAAAAGGAGTTGTGATGAGTGTCTCAAATGACGATTATTCATAATTTAATCAAGGCTTCTAGAGAGGAAGTGATTGAATGGCGAAGATATTTTCATCAGTATCCAGAGCTGTCTTTTCAGGAAGAAAAAACAGCACAATTTGTTTATGAAACGCTTCAAACTTTTGGTGATTTAGAAATTACACGTCCGACAAAAACGAGTGTTATGGCTCGTTTGATTGGTCAGCAGCCTGGGAAGGTTATTGCACTGCGGGCAGATATGGATGCGCTTCCAATTGGAGAGGAGAATGATTTTGACTTTGTGTCACAGAATGCAGGTGTAATGCATGCTTGCGGACACGATGGGCATACGGCGATGCTGCTTGGCGCGGCTAAACTGTTAACTCAATTAAAAGAGCACATTAAAGGGGAAATTCGATTTCTTTTTCAACACGCTGAAGAGCTTTTCCCAGGTGGTGCACAAGAAATGGTGGAAGCTGGTGTATTGGATGGAGTGGATCATGTTATTGGGATTCATCTATGCTCGCCAATTGAGGTTGGTAAAATGGCGATTTGTCATGGACCGGCTACCTCAGGGACTGATACATTTGACCTTCGCATTCAAGGAAAGGGCGGCCATTCCTCAGAGCCACATGCAACGGTTGATCCAATTGCCGTTGGATCACAAGTCATTAACAACCTTCAGCATATCGTTTCAAGAAATCTTGATCCCCTCGAAAAACTAGTAGTATCCGTGACGAAGTTTCATAGTGGAACCGCTCACAACGTGATTCCTGATATCGCAACCTTAAGCGGGTCTGTACGAAGCCTTAATCCGGAACTCCGTCAACAGATTCCGAATTTAATTGAAAGGATTGTTAAAGGGGTTACGGAAGCACATGATGCGTCATTCGAATTCGATTATCATTTTGGCTACAGCTCTGTTGTAAATGACGATCAAGTTAGAGAAGTAATCGAGGAAACAATCATTGATGTTTGGGGAGAAGATACTTTGCTGCAGTTACCAGCACTTATGAGCGGCGAAGACTTTTCTGCATTTTCAGACACCGTCCCAAGTTGCTTCATCTTTGTTGGGGCAGGAAATCAGAACAAGGGAATTATCTACCCACACCATCACCCGCGTTTTTCCATTGATGAAGATGCATTAGAAATGGGTGTGGAATTGTTTGCTCAAACCTCTTTAAGATTATTAGGGGAATCGGGAAATAAATAAAAACGCAAACCAAAAATAGGTAAGCAAAGGGGTGTGGAAAATGATTCATGAACCTGTTGTAGCAGCAGTGATTATCTTGGCATTAATCGCAGTGGGTGAAATTATTTCAGTATTTACAAGAGCAAGAGTTTCTATGTTCCTAGTTGCCATAGTAGGTTATCTATTGTTAATTTGGACGGGTATTATACCGCAGGATCTAATCGGAGATTCTAAATTTATTGAGGTTGGTATTGTATTAGGAACCGCTCCAATCATTATTCACATGGGCACGTTGATTCCTATGAAAGCGATTCGTAGTCAATGGAAGGCTGTGGCCATTTCTTTAATAGGAATTATCTTTGGCGCTGGTCTAATTCTACTTTTGATAACAATGGTGTATAACTATAAAATTGCTGTTGCTGGTGCTGGGCCGCTAACTGGAGGAATGATCGCTTTTCTTGTAACCTCTGAAGGGCTAAAAGAAGTAGGATTAACAAGTCTTGTGACAATATCTGCTTTAATACTATCATTGCAATCTCTGTTTGGTATGCCTCTTTCCGCCAATTTGTTACGTCGATATGCTTTAAAGCTTCGGAATGCGGTAGATGCCGGAAACTATACAGCCTCCGCGTTGGAAGCAGGAGTAGAAAATGTTATCGATACAGAAAAAGTAGAGGGACGAAATACCACTTGGATTCCGGAAAAATATCAAACCAAGCTTGTACTTCTTTTCCAGCTATTTATTGGTGGGGCCATTGCCGTGATATTAGATCAACTTACCGGTATACCATATAGTCTGTGGGCTTTAGCTCTCGGGATTGGTGGGAGATTGATTGGTTTTTATCCAGACCGGGTTATGGAACGTGCTAATGCTTTCACAGTCGGGATGGCTGGACTCGTCATTATGATTATTGCCACCATGAATGAGACTACATTCAGTATGTTTATTGGTTATCTTCCTGAAACATTCTTAATTATTTTCATCGGAATTTTAGGGATTTTAATTGGCGGATTTATAGGTTCAAAATTGTTTAAATGGGATCCTTTAAAAGGTCTTCCTGTCGCACTGACAGCTACAGTTGGTTTCCCTGGTGATTACCTTATTTGTAAGGAAATCAGTAGAAGCGTCGGCAGGAATAAAGAGGAAGAAGAAATGATATTAAATGAAATATTGACCCCGATTTTAGTCGGTGGATTTACAACTGTAACAGCAGGATCCGTCGTCATTGCGAGCTTCTTAATCAAAACGTTGTAGACGTTTTGTTACAGAGATTCTATCTCAAGTCCTTATTTTAACTTTCAGCTTGGTTACTATATGTATAAGGAAAATGGGCGATTAAGCGATACCGGCTTTTCACATAAGAATGTGGAAGGTCGGTATTACTTATTCCAACATAAAAAGCGTCCAGTACGTCCCCCTAAGTCAAGGCAACGAATATCCATAAGCAGAACCACATCTACACGAACCTTAAAAAAATGTACTTTTTGGATTTCTAATAATAAGTTCTTGTCCTTAAATACCACAAAAAATGATACAACAACAATAAGCGACCTTGTTAATTCCATTCCGTAACACAAGGTCGCTTAACTTATATACATTTTCACATATATGGGTTTACCTGTAATTTATAGTGTAGTTTTTGTACCATAACCGAAAAAAGGATTGTAACGAATCATTATTAATGGTAATATACTATTTAATTTAATAGTATGACATATATGTAAAAATTCATGCTAATAGGATAACATAAATACTCAATTAAATAACATTAAAAGGCAATCGAATAGGGGGATCGGTATGTGAATAAGGAAATTGTTTATGTTGTATCTGATTCGGTTGGCGAAACGGCTGAATTGATGGTAAAAGCAGTTGCAGCACAATTTAATGGGGGAGATGTTGAAATCAAACATATCTCTTATGTAGAGGATATTAAAGATCTTAATAATGTCTTTACTGCTGCAAAGTATAGTAATTCCATCATTGCCTATACGATCGTAATACCGCCTTTAAAGCAATATCTTGACCAGCGTGCACGAGAGGAAGGGATTATTGCCATTGATTTAATGAATCCACTTATGAAAGCATTTATTCAAAAATTTAATAAAGACCCCATACGGCAGCCACGGCTTATGAGGAAATTGGATGATAACTATTTCCGTAGAGTTGAAGCCATTGAGTTCGCCGTAAAATATGACGATGGACAAGATCTAAGAGGGATTAATAGTGCAGATATTGTATTAATTGGAGTTTCTAGAACATCAAAGACACCGCTTTCTATGTATTTGGCCCATAAAAGATTTAAGGTGGCAAATGTACCTTTAGTACCGGAAATAACACCACCTGATGAACTTTTTGATATTCCCAAAAATAAATGTGTAGGTTTAGTCATAACCCCAGATAAATTAAATGAAATTCGCAGGGAACGATTAAAAAGTTTAGGGTTAACAACCCAAGCGAATTATTCAAGTTTGGATCGGATTCTTGAAGAATTAGATTATGCTGAAAAAATTATGAAACGAATCGGTTGTCCGGTCATTAATGTCTCAAATAAAGCAATAGAAGAGACAGCGGATTTACTATTAGCCATGTTAAAAAAGAGAGGGGTCGTCTTCCATGAATAAATTTGTCTATATGTTTGATGAGGGGAACAGTGAAAAAAAGGAGCTTTTAGGAGGTAAAGGAGCTAATCTAGCAGAAATGACCCGAATTGGTTTGCCCGTTCCGTATGGTTTTACCATTTCAACGGAGGCATGTAACTCGTATTACGATGAAGGAAAATCTATTTCTACAGAGATCGAATTTCAGGTATTAGAAGCTCTTAAAAGTCTTGAGGATAAAACAGGTAAAAAGCTTGGAGACCCATCAAATCCACTGCTTGTTTCCGTCCGCTCCGGTGCAGTGCATTCGATGCCTGGAATGATGGATACCGTTTTAAACCTTGGAATGAATGATGAAACAGTGGAGGGGATGGCAAAGCTTACAAAAAATTCACGTTTTGCCTATGACTCTTACCGTAGGTTCATTCAAATGTTTAGTGATGTTGTCCTTAAAGTAGATGGCTTTTATTTTGAACAATATTTAGAAGAAACCAGGGAAGAAAAGGGATATGATTCAGATCCTGAAATGTCTGCGGAAGATTGGAAAGAGGTTATTAAAGGATACAAAGATATTGTTAAGAGACATGCTAAAAGGGCTTTTCCTGAGAATCCAAAGGAGCAATTATATCTTTCCATCAGCGCTGTTTTTGAATCGTGGAACAACCAACGTGCGATTGTATACCGCCGTCTTCAGAAAATTCCGGGTCATCTTGGTACAGCAGTGAACATTCAAAGTATGGTCTTTGGAAATATGGGTAACGATTCTGGTACCGGAGTGGCTTTTACACGGAACCCATCTACAGGGGAAGCAAAGCTTTATGGTGAATATTTGATCAATGCTCAAGGGGAGGATGTAGTTGCTGGAATACGTACACCTCAACCCATTGCTACCCTCCAAGATGAAATGCCAGAAGTATATCAGCAGTTTATTGAGACTTGCCAACTTCTCGAAAAGCACTATCAGGACATGCAGGACATTGAGTTCACAGTAGAGAGTGGTGAACTATTTATTCTTCAAACAAGGACTGGTAAAAGAACAGCTCAAGCAGCAATTAGAATAGCCGTTGAATTAGTAAAAGAGCAACTTATTAGTAAGAAAGAAGCGATTTTGCGCGTAGATCCTGATCAGCTAAATCAGCTGCTCCATCGTCGAATTGATGATTCACATGAGCGGAACCCGTTAGCTAATGGTTTACCAGCCTCACCTGGTGCAGCAACAGGGCAAGTCGTATTCGATGCAGATGAAGCCGAAAGATTAGCGAAAGATGGTAAAAAGGTTATCCTTGTCCGCCCAGAAACGACACCTGATGATATTCATGGAATTGTAGCTACTCAAGCAACTATCACTAGCCGTGGAGGAATGACAAGTCATGCAGCCGTTGTGGCAAGAGGTATGGGAAAAGCTTGTGTATGTGGCTGTGAATCACTAAAAATTGATCTGAAATTAAAGCAGTTTAAAGTAGGAGATACGATCGTGAACCAAGGTGATGTTATTACTGTGGATGGTTCAACTGGTGAAATCATCCTAGGTGAAATTCCAATGATCGAGCCGCAACTTTCGGACGAGTTTCAATTGTTGCTTACTTGGGCAGATGAGGAGAGAAAACTTGACGTAAGAGCAAATGCCGATAATCCAGAGGATGCTAAAAAAGCTTTAACATTTGGAGCAGGTGGAATCGGATTATGCCGTACAGAACATATGTTTATGGATGTCCATCGAATTCCGATTGTTCAGGATATGATACTTGCTGAAACCTATGAGGAGCGTGAAACTGCGCTTACTAAGCTTTTACCTATGCAACAAGAGGATTTTGAGGGGATTTTTGAGGCGATGCAAGGATACCCTGTAACGATTCGATTATTAGATCCTCCTCTTCACGAATTTTTGCCGGATAAGGAAGAACTGCTGGTTGAAGTGACAAAGCTTCAGATGACAGGTTCAAATACCAAGGAATTAAAGGATAAAGAGCATCTTTTAAGAAAAGTACGTCAATTAGATGAATTTAACCCAATGTTAGGGCACCGTGGCTGCCGATTGGGAATGGTTTTTCCAGAAATATACCTCATGCAAGCAAAAGCAATCTTCTATGCCATTGCAAAGCTAATGGAAAAAGGAGTAAACGTAAAACCAGAAATTATGATTCCTTTGGTTGGCCATGTAAATGAGTTGAAGGAAATGCGACAATTAGTTATTAATGCTGGGTTGCAAGTTGAGGAAGAAACAGGACTGGAATTTGATTATCTCATTGGTACGATGATTGAAGTTCCGCGAGCAGCCTTAACAGCCGACCAAATTGCTGAAGAGGCAGACTTTTTCTCGTTTGGAACCAATGATTTAACCCAAACTACTTTTGGATACAGTCGTGATGATGCAGAAGGTAAATTCCTTCAAGCCTATATTGAAAACAAAGTTCTTCCAGAAAATCCATTCGTTTCTCTTGATCAAGATGGAGTAGGAAAACTTGTTGAAACTGGGGTAAAGCTTGGTAGGGAAATAAAGCCGGGGCTCAAAACAGGTATTTGCGGAGAACATGGAGGAGATAAAAACTCAATTCAGTTCTGCCATGATTTAGGACTGGATTACACAAGCTGTTCACCATACCGTGTACCTCTTGCACGCCTCGCAGCAGCTCAAGCAACTATTAAACATGAACAAAAAAAGTACGAACTTCAAGCTAAAATATAAAAATGATGCGGCTGCCTCTTTGGGCAGTTTCTTCATTTTTCGCGTACATGTGTTTATTGAAATAAAAAACCCTATAATCCAAGCTTGGATTATAGGGCTTTTTTGATTAGCCATTTTCGTAAACTTTGTTGCTATTTTTCAAAAAAGAGTAGTGGTTGGTTGCAGCGAAAGGCTGCTCGCTTTTCGCGGGGCGGGCGGTGAGCCTATTCGGCGCTCTGCGGCGGTTTAAGCATGGAAATCCAGGCCGGAATGAACTTCTTTTACCAATCCCGCACGGATCACATAATCCCCGAATCGTTCGCCATCTTGTCGTTCTTTTGCATATCGGGAAAGAATAGGGTGGAGTGTTTCCAAAATTTCAGACTCCCCAATATTTTCCCTGTACAGCTTATTCAGCCGGTTACCAGAGAATCCACCCCCTAGGTATAGATTGTATTTCCCTGGTGCTTTCCCAATAAAGGCAATCTCGGCAAGGCCAGGACGGGCACATCCGTTAGGACATCCTGTCATCCGAATGGTAATTTCCTCTTCATGTAATCCGCACTCTTCCACAATGGACTCTAATTTATCAATCAAAGCCGGTAGATATCGTTCAGATTCAGCCATGGCTAATCCACAAGTTGGAAGGGCTACACAGGCCATGGAGTTCCTGCGTAATGCGGATTGGTGCTTGCCATCTGTCAGACGATATTTCTTTACTAACTCTACAATTTCCTCTTTTTTCTCATCTGTGACATTGGCAATGACAAGGTTTTGATTAGGGCTAAGCCGGAAATCGCCAGTATGAATCTTAGAAATTTCCCTAAGTCCAGTCATAAGTGGATAGTCTTCTAAATCCGTAACGCGGCCATTCTGAATAAATAAGGTTAGATGCCAATTTCCATCGCTTCCGCGTACCCAGCCGTAACGGTCGCCATTATGGTCGAAATGATAAGGACGTGCTTCTTCAAGATTCCATCCTAGGCGATCGTTTAGTTCATCTTTAATGAAATCTATTCCAAGTTTGTCAATCGTGTATTTGAAACGGGCATTCTTTCTGACAGAACGGTTTCCATAATCCCTTTGAATGGTTATAACTTTCTCAGCAACATCGACAATCTTGTCTGGTGTACAGAAGCCAATGACTCTGGCTACCTGGGGATACGTCTCTTTATCTCCATGCGTCATCCCCATGCCTCCCCCGACAGCGATATTAAATCCTTTCAGTCTTCCTTCTTCTACGACCGCAATTAAGCCAAGATCCTGAGAAAAGACATCCACATCGTTGGAAGGAGGGACGGCGATACCGATTTTAAACTTTCTGGGCAAATAAAGAGCTCCATACATAGGTTCTACCTCTTCATCTGCTTTGGGACTGCCTGCTACTTGTTCTTCGTCAAGCCAGATTTCGTGATAGGCTCTAGTTCGGGGGGCAAGGTAATCGCTCAGTTCTTTGGCCCATCCGTACACCTCCGAATGGATTTCCGATTGATACGGATTAGGATTACACATGACGTTCCTGTTCACATCACCGCATGCAGCTAGTGCATTCATTAAAGCGGCATCAATTTCTTGGATGCTTTTTTTCATATTCCACTTTAAAATTCCATGCATTTGAAACGACTGCCGGGTTGTTAGCTTAATCGTGCTGTTTCCGTATTTATGGGCAATATTGTCCATAACCAACCATTGTTCTGGTGTCGTTACGCCGCCAGGGGCACGTACTCGCACCATGAATTGGTAGGCAGGTTCAAGCTTCTGTCGCTGGCGTTCATTTCTCACATCCCTGTCATCTTGCAGGTAACTGCCGTGAAATTTCATCAAGCGGTTGTCATCAGAAGGAATTCCCGCACTAATCGGTTCAGTAAATGATTCCGCCAATGTTCCACGCAAATAGTTGCTGTCTTTTTTGATTCGTTCCACATCACTTGGAGGACCTTCATGGGTTAGTGGTAATTTATTTTTGATCATTTTTTATCTCCTTTCAACCATAATTTAATAAACATCACGCTGATATCGTTTATGCTGTTGCATGTCGGTTAGGTAGGCTTCTGCTTGCTTTTTACTCATCTGACCTTCCCGTTCAATAATCGTTATCAGCGTTTCATGAACGTCATGTGCCATCCGTTTTTCGTCGCCACAAATATAGACAACGGCTCCATCCTCCAACCATTGGTAAAGCTCTCGACTATTTTCTTTCATTCGATCTTGGACATACACTTTTTCCTCCGTATCACGTGAAAAGGCAACATCCATCTTTGTTAATACACCATTCTTTAGCCATTGCTGCCATTCTATCTGATAAAGGAAATCCGTAACGAAGTGCTGGTCACCAAAGAACAACCATGATTTCCCTTCAGCCTCAAGCTCTTCGCGTTCTTGGAGGAATGACCTAAACGGAGCAATCCCAGTACCAGGTCCGATCATGATAATGGGTGTATCCTGATCAGAAGGAAGCTTGAAATTTTGATTTCGCTGAATAAAGACCGGCAAAAAGTCGCCTGGTAGTGCCCGCTCTGCGCATTGTATAGAGCAGACCCCGGTCCGGTCGCGTTCATGGGCATTGTACCTAACAGCCCCAATCGTTAGGTGTACTTCATCTGGATTGGCTTTTAAACTGCTAGCAATCGAATAAAGACGGGGTGGGATTTTTCGAAGGATCGAAATGAATGTGCTTGCCGGAACCTCTTTTAAGGCAAAATCCCGCACTAAATCCAGAAGATCGCGTCCTTCTATGTACCTCCGTAGTTCCTCCTCATTTCCTGCTGCCAAAAGCCCCTTCAAATCATTGTTTGAGAAAACCTGAGATGCCTTTTCGATTAGTGGCTTAGTTAGTACAGTGATTTCGTAGTTTGTGATGAGGGCATCCCGTAATGGACTCCTATCTCCTTGCTTATTCACAGCCACCTGCTCATCCGGATTCCAGTTCATTTCCCAAATAAGAAGATCTACTAACGCAGGATCATTTTCTGGATATATCCCGAGACTGTCCCCAGGTTCATATTCAAGGTTAGCCCCTTCAAGCGATAACTCTAGATGCCTCGTTTCCTTATTTGATCCACGTCCGTTAAGATTTACACTTTCAAGAATTTCCGCTTTAAAAGGATTCGTTCTTGAATAACTTGCTTGATCAATGGATGTTTCTGTTTTGCTTGATGATGGGAGAGGAGATTCACTTTCCTGTGTTTCTTTCAAACCACTTAAAACACTTTCCATCCATTCAGATGCAGGTTCGTCAAAATCCAAGTCACAATCAACGCGTGGGCAAAGCCGTTTACCACCCAGCTCCTCCAGTCGTCGGTCAAAGTCCTTCCCTGTCTGACAGAAAAATTCATAAGAGCTGTCTCCTAAAGAAAGTACCGAGAATCGTAGATCGTTTAATTGAGGAGCCCGTCTGCCATTTAGAAACTCATAGAAGGATAGGGCGTTATCCGGCGGATCTCCTTCTCCGTGTGTACTTGCCAAAATAAGAAGATTTTGAACCTTTTTGATGCGATTTGGTTTAAAATCGTTCATAGAAGAAAGTGCTACTTGAAAACCATGTTTCTCCAACTTACCTGATAGATCTTCAGCAAGTCCTTGTGCGTTGCCAGTCTGTGACCCGAATAGAATGGTCACTTCCTTGGAAACTACTTGCTCCGTGATTGAAGAGAGCATTTGGGGTGCTTCCTGCAGATCAGTAGCCAATGTTCCCAAAGTTGAATTCGATTGGGAAGAGGCGAGATACCCGCTTAGCCACACCTTTTGCGAATCCGTCAACGTGGCAAGAACGCTATTAAGGAGCTGTGCTTGTTCCTGATTAAAAGGGCTATTTATTACCTGAAGTTCCATTAATACCACCTCACAAAGAAATATAATTCATCATTTAAAACACAAAAAGGCCCTTAACAATAGTTAAGGACCTTTGGTTTTTCCAATCAGTCTTTTTATTAGAGTATTTTAATTTAATTTATATTATACATAATTCCTATGTGTTTACAAGGGTTAATTTTCAATTCATATCCATTTAAGCAAATGGGCTATAAGAGCAGGAATTGAATGGCTTTGATATGTTATAATGTATGGGATTTTACGAGTTAATATGGGGGATGTCATGACTTTAAAATATAAATGTTTAATCTTAGACCATGATGATACTGCAGTAAAAAGTACACCGAAAATACATTATCCATCTTTTGTTGAAGCTCTTAAAAAACTTCGACCAAATGAAAAGACTATTACTCTAGATGAGTTTGTTGGATATTGTTTCAATCCAGGGTTCCTTTCTTTATGTAAAGACATCATTAAATTTACAGACGTTGAACTTCAACATCAGCAAGAAGTATGGAAAAGGTATACCGAATCAACTGTACCGGATTTTTATGAGATGTTTTCTGAAACCATCCAAGAATTTAAAAAACAAGGTGGAATCGTGACAGTTGTTTCTCATTCTGAGAGACGCCGAATCGAAAGAGACTACTCTATCCATTGTGGATTTTTACCAGATGAAATCTTTGGATGGGAACTTCCTGAACATCAGAGAAAGCCACATCCTTACCCAATAATACAAATATTAAAACGTTTTAATCTTCAAGAAACTGAAGCACTTATGGTAGATGACCTTAAGCCTGGAATGGAGATGGCAAGAAGTTGTAACGTAGACTTCGCAGCTGCTGGATGGTCTCACCGTATTCCTGAAATCAAGGAACAGATGAAAAGGGATTCTAACTATTACTTTGAAACAGTAGAACAATTCAATCAATTGGTATTGGGTAAATAAATTTGAGTTCCACCTTCATTAGTAAAGAAAATGAATCAAATGTTTTCGACAATCCATAACGGGACAACCCCGTTCATGAAAAGGGCACCTTTCATTAATAAGAAGGTGTCTTTTTGTTTTCTGGGGAGATTGTTTTTTAGACAGTGAAAACAAGTTGGTTTTATAGATGTTACAATTAATAAAATTATTTGTTCTGTGGAAGGCATTAGGTAGAAAGGAGAATCTAAAGCTTTGGTCAATTTGAGTACACTAACAATGAAAAGCTGCCATAAAGTAATAGAAAGAAAAATACGTTACGACTCTTCAATTGTGGAATATAGCTGTTTACTAGTAAAAGCAAGAAATCACCATGTCGTGCTTTTTCATGAAGTACAAGATTCCTTTACGATGATAGCAAGCCAAAATAAATTAACTATCCCTAAAGGTAGTTATACACTAGCATACTACTGGAAAGACCGGCCATTTAATTTATACATTTGGAGAGATCATAATGGGGAATATTTAGGCTCCTATTTTAATATCGTAAAAAATACATATATAACAGATAAAGTGGTATCTTTTGAGGATTTGATTATTGATATTATGGTTCTTCCTAACGGAGACTACTTTATATTAGACGAGGATGAGTTACCTGAGCCATTAGATCAATTTGAGAATGGATTTGTCCAAAAAGTTCTAAATTCATTAACGGATTCCATTGATATTCTTCTTTCTCAAACGATTTCAGAAACTGAGAACACCTTTAAACATGAAAAGTTTCTTCCTTTGTTGAACAATCGATGACATATGGAAGATTAAGCGACTTGATTTTAATTTAGATGAGGATTGTTTAAGGTCTGTTTGAATTTTTAATAATAGGAGACCTTTTTAAATGAAAGGGTGTTAAATGTGATAAGAATCTGGTGTGAATTTACATGCTGCGATTGATAAAAGGTTAAGAGTTTTCAGGGAGTCTACAGGGCATATACCACCATACGTTCGCTTGATAATTTTTTTTAAAAACCACTATTCTCCCATTCCTTCTAAATCGATGAGAGAATAGTGGTTTTGTTCAACCTTCACTTGGTCATTCGCAATCTACCGTTATTTGATTTCAATCGCCGAAGCTTCGTTGTTCCAATCCCAAGCCATATTAGCCGTTTTACCCCACCAATCGGAGTGTCTAAAGAAGACTCCTCTGCCATACCCTTGATATGAAGTATGCTCCCACAGCGTAGTCGAATAGCTTGCAGAAGGTGACGCCGTACTTAAGGAAGAAATTCTATCATTCCAGCTAGAAGGCAAGTTTTTAAACCCGTCTCTCCAATAAATATACTGCCCGCCTTTATTTTTATACTCATAGAAATCAGTACAACAAGTACCACTGCCCATGATCTCAACTTTGGTTTGAAGTCTTTGTTTATCTTTATCGATAAATGCCTGCAAAGTTTCTCTGCTCGTAAACCCATACGCCAACCAATTGCCGTTTTTATCCTGCTTAGGTAGAACCATCGTTATTTTTATGTCTTTGTTGGATTCGTTACTCACTATGGACTGGGAATCTACAACATTTCCATCCACAGTTAAATAGTGGAAGGATTTAATCGTATAATTTTTTTCTGATCCAGGCTGAGGATTAACTTCAGTATCACTTGAAGCCGATGCGGAAGAAACAACAAGAACAAACACTAGCATTGTTACAAAACCTGATAGTAATTTTTTCATAAACCATTCACTCTCCTTATATTCTTTATGCTTACATTATTACAGTTTATCGTAATGTAAAAATAAAACAATTGGGTAAATGGCCTATTTTTTTGACCCCAATATTTCCTCTTCCGACAACTTCTGGATTTGAATAAACCATCATATAGGCCTAGTGAGAAAACTTTTTATATGTCCAATTTTGAGTATTATAAATTTTAAATACGTAGAGGCATTGAGGCGGATTTTTTGAGAAAGTTTGCTAAGGTACAACCTGTGGGGAACTGGGTTATTATTTTTTATTTGTTGCAGTCGGGGGATTATCTGTCGGTTCCTATGTCCTACTAAGATTATTGAGCTATATCATATAAGGCAATCACAGAATAGGTCATAATCTACAGGAAAGGAAAAGCGTATCGTAACCAGGATCGAATTAATCCTGAGGATAACGGAACATTCTAGAAACGGAATATACTCCTGGATTGTAGAATTAGCAAGAAAATAAGTAAGCTAGTTTTTTATTTTAACAATCAATTATAAAATGCAGCTACTGGTGAACCGATCGAAAGAGTTGGTATCATATCAGTCATTGACGGTAGTGGTATTATTGTCGTTTCAACGTTGTCAGATCAACGAGGAAATTATATTCTAACAAATTTGCCGCCAGGAAATTATTATGTGATTTTTTCTGCAGAGGGATATGTAAGATCCACTATTCCCGTCACCTTGAGTCCTGATGAAACGGAAATCGTTAATATGGCATTAGAACCAAATCCGGGTACGATTTCGGGGAATGTACGACTGAAAATACGTTGGAACCCATTCAAAATGCCTTGATTCAAGTTTTCCTGCCATCCGGAATCCTGTTAGGAACGACGCTAACAGATACGGAAGGGAACTATACGATAACCGGATTGCCTGGAGGTTCAGTAATCGTCATTGCAAGAGCGATGGGGTATCAAACAGAAACTCGAAATGTAGAAGTCATTAGAGGAGATACCATTACAGTAAACTTTTTATTAAATGATAATCCTGCAAGTATTCGTGGTTTTGTGACAGACAGACAAACCGGTCAGCCCATCTCACAGGCATTAGTTCAAATTTTTCCAGTGGGTTCAGACGTTCCAATCCCACCAGCATTCTAAAGTATTTATCATAAAAGCATGTGATCAGAAAAAACACACTCTTCTATGAATAGAATGGCGTGTTTTATCGTAAAAGAATCAGGAATCAATATCCTTTACCTTATTTCGGCTAATAAAAATTTGTTCGTAAAGATACTGAAAGCCGTACATTAAAACGGATTTAAGTAAAAATATTAATGATAGCTGTACTCTGTTGATTCGAACGAGTGTAACATAGCCAATTTTTTTAAACCAATCCAGCATAATGAAGGTGAAAATAGAATCAATGATCAAATTAAGTAGAAAATAAAAGGAAAATTTTCCATATGTGAATCTAAATATCCAGAAGGACCCTACTAAAAAAGGACCAAAAATCAAGGGAAGCTCCCCTAAGATATTAGGTTTTAAAGTGGAAGGAAACCACCACCATCTTCTCTTGGTTGCTATTGATCCTTCTACTACAAGGTATAGACACATAAAAATAGTCCCTGGTAAAAATCTTTTGATTGGTTTTTTGCCTAACAGCGGGAGGGATAACCAGGGTGAAACCGTCATTAAAGCAATCAAGATTTTCCTGTTTTTCATAAGTAGACATCCTTTGCGGCATTAATAAGTATATTTTTCCTTCTTTTGATAAAGTTATGTATTTCTATCGAAATCGTTGAAGCAATATTTCAAAATCCTGCAAACGTTCAAAGAATAATCCTTCTTTTTTTCTTCTTCGGAAATATAAAATAAGAGAAGGGGGGAAGAAAGTTGGCTAAATCTATGATCTCTATATGGGAAGAGCATGTATTTTGGTTAGAGGTTTTACAGGATCATGCGTATTTTTGTAAGGGACCATTTATCTGTAAGTGAAACAGAATATGTAAAGGTCTCAAGAGAGTACATTAAACAATTTGGTGAGCTTATCGAGCTATTAAACAGCGTTCCACGTACAGCTGGCTATCAAGCAAAAGCCATGATTCAATTTTCAATGCAAGCTTGGCCGGTGGCAAAAGGATATTTTGAATTTGAAGGAATGCTGCAAGCTTTAAGGATTGATAATAAAGTAAACTTGGACTTATCCCCAACCTATTTAAACGGCACGCTTGCTGAAAATCAGGAATATTTACGTTTTTTAAGTCAACTGATACAAGGGAAAGAGCCGCCGTCTCTCCCTTTAGTCGATTTGATGGATTTATGGCTAGAGGACCAGCTCGGACATGCGCTTCTTTTTCAAAATTTACTGGATCCAATTGAAATAAATACTAGTAATCAGGTGGAGGCAAATATTAACCAATACCAGGTTTATATGATTCAAAACCGGCACTTAAAAGGATATCTCCGCTTTAAGGAGCCTGGATTTACCCGGCAAAGAGAGTTTGCACACGATGTAGGTAAAACGACACTTGAAATGAGTCAGTATATCTCTGGAATGATATTAAAATATAAGAAGAAAAAGCTACTGAATAAAACGACATTGCGCTTTTTAGAGCATCATTTTCCGGAAACCTGTTACTTTATTAAGAAACTCAGCTACTACTCTCCAAAGCTGCAGGAAGCTGCCGCACCGTGCTCTTTAAGAAGACCTTCATATTTATAAATAGATTCAAAATGGATGCTGGAATTGAGTATCCTATTTTTTTATGCTCAACGAACAAAAGAGGGGGTAGAGAGTGCATGAGCCAGAGGAAGAAATGGCGTCCCTCAAAAAGTGAAAGAAAAGCAGGTAAATAATTAAATCTCCTTTGAATTGGCTGAATGCTTGAGAGATAAGTTTACCTTGTGGTGTATTCGTATCAGAATTCTCTTTTATGCTCATCAATTTAACATTTTCACTTTCAAAGTAGACCTTTCGTTTAACGAAGTACTAACCTATTTTTTAAAGAAAACTAGAAAATAGATGTGTTCACTATTTCATTATTCTTGTTGCTGAATATAATGTTACCAATGGCCTGTTTAAAGGCATGAAAGGGGGTGAATTTCTTGTCAGAAGATATTACAAGAAGAGAACGACATTTAAAGAATTTAAAATCAAAACAAATGGCTACACTACAAAGTAGTCTTGAACAAGCGATAGATAAAAGAGAACGACATTTAGAGGGTTTAAAATCAAAACAAATGGCTACTTTACAGAGTACTCTTGAACAAGCAATTGCTAAAGGGAAAAATAATTCGGAAAACCAAGTATATATTGAAAAGGCTGAAGGTTTATTAAACAAAGTTAATGATGTAATTGAACAACAAGCTCAATGCTTTCCGATTGTATTTGACTGCTGTACATTTAGACTTCCAACATCTGTTATAGGGGATGATCCACCTATTTTTGTTGATGTTTTTAATGATCCATTTTTCCTCAGATGTTGCGTAACTCCAACTTTAGTAGATGCTGATACACCTTGTGGACCGTTACCTGATGCTGTCACTGTAAATGAAGTAAGAGCTACCGGTATTCTTCCTTTTTACTTTTCCATCACTCTTCCCACTTTCTTCAGTAATGATTGTTTCGATGTTGTAGATAGAACGTTTTCATGTACAGACACAACTTGTGTGGATACCACACTTTGCTTTACTGACCTAAGTAATCCTGATCCTTGTCCAGAATTCTGTAATAATGTTTTTTCACTAGCTATCATACAAAATGTTGAGACTTGTGGTAATGACTTGATCATTCAATATTTGGTTGTTCACTTTTTACCGGAATGTAATGATTAACCGTTCTCCTAAATATTTTATGTTCTCAAAATTTTATATAGCACGCAGATTTAAGCCTTGTGTACGTGCAGGACAAGCTGTTACACACAAAGATAACACGTTATCTCTTAAAAAAAGGAATAGGACTTATCTTAATTAAATAACGTTCGGGGCTGTCCAAAAACCAAGGTTTCAGGAACCACAACTTCAATATGTAGAAGAAACCCTCTAGACATCATCTAAATATTGATCAATATAGTGGTTCCGGCCCCCTTTTTGGACAGCCCCGATTTGATTTAGTGTGAAGATACTTCTTAATTTAATTAGGAGGTATCTTTATTTTTGTTTCTTTTTCCTTCTTACTTCTTCAACGTGGGTTTATGTAAACCAAAGATGGTATTTATATTTATTTTAATTTGTCTCGATTTGGGGCAAGTGGAGGCTGTTTTAACCATCTGTTTATCACTATATGATTAAATCATTCTTTTGTAGCTTTTAGGTCATTCAATATAACTTTTTTAGTTTCAAAAGTTCAAGGTAAGATTTTAATGAAAATTGGATGGGCAAATTTATAAATAAATGGATGGTCATTAGTTGCTGAAGGTATCTTATACTATATTTATTTAAGCCTGTTTTCGAATAGATTGTTGCTTATCGAACAAGATTAGAAACCCGTAAGTATTAAGGTTTCGGGGCATCTTTTCGTCAAAGCAATAAATGTTTCACTAATATTGAATATTTAAGATGTTTATCATTGACCAAAAGCAACAATGTTTACAAAAAAATCCTTATTTAAAGGTTCTTGTAGACGCATTTATTGATTCCGTTGTCTAAAGAAGTAATTTTACATGTTTAGTCTGAACTCATTTATTGTCTAAACATAAATCAAGGAGGTTTTAACATGAAGATATCCTATATTTTGGTGATCATTATCGGGATAATTTCAATTGCTTCAACATTATTCATAGCAGGTAAAGGTGACGAAAATTATAGCGGCTCTACAAAAAGAAATACTACAAATTTAACCTTAATCTATGTTGTCGTTATCACCCTATCTTTAATTTTTCTTGGCGTATATATAAGTTTAATTGTTTAGAATAGCTTTTGCCTTTTTACTTATGGAATGAAAGATATGCCTTGTTATTTCGGGGGATAATTGTTAAGTTACATGGAAGAATATCTCAGTGTCAATAACAAAGTAGTATGAAGAACTACACTAAATAATAAGGAATGTCGTCGATGGATTGGAAACCAGATCGAAAAGCAAAAAAAGCAATTTATAAACAACTTGCAGAATATATCGAAAATGGAATAGCAGACGGAAGTTTTCCTACCGATAAACCATTGCCGTCTGAACGATATTTGGCGACTGAGCTTCAAATAAACAGAAGTACAGTGGTAGCTGCATATGACGAGTTGGAATCGAATGGGCTTATTAAAAGAAAAAGAGGAAGCGGGACCACCATTAGTAAAGATATATGGGGGATTACGAAGAAGCGTATTCCAAGCTGGAGAAGGTATATTGAATCAGGATCGTTCTTGCCTAATTTACCTGTAGTGCAAAGAATACGGAAAGAAATGGTCGAACATAAACTGATCAATTTAGCCAGCGGAGAATTGTCGGAAGATCTTTTTCCAATAGACTCGTTACGCGAAATTATTTCAACAAGGTCTTTTAATGGAAGTCTGGGGTATGATCATCCACAAGGGAATGAGATATTAAGAAATACTATCACAAAGCATGTTCAACGATATCGGAGAATTGAAACAAATCCATCATCTATCCTTATTACGTCTGGAGCACAACAAGCCTTACATCTAGTTGTTCAATGTCTGTTAAAGCCGGGAGATGCGGTTGCTTTAGAAGAGCCTTCTTATAGTTATAGTCTCCCGATATTTAAATCAGCTGGACTTAGACCCTTCTACTTGCCTGTGAATAAGGACGGTATAGACCCTGACGATTTGCTTTCTTTGCATAAAAAACATCGAATTAGAATGATCTTTTTAAATCCCATTTTTCAAAATCCAACAGGGACATTGCTTCATATAGATCGGCGGAAAAAGATTTTAGAATTATCGTCTGAACATGGAATTCCTGTTATTGAAGACGATCCATATAGTTTAACCTCCTATACAGGGGAAGAGACCCCGACACTAAAATCGATGGATACCCACGGAAATGTATTATATATCAGCTCTCTCTCGAAAATCGTTGCTTCCGGCTTGCGAATAGGCTGGATTATTGGACCAAAACCGGTTATAGAAAGATTATCTGATGCCAAACAACTAGTAGATTTCGGTCATGCCAGCTTTACTCAATGGATTGCAAATGATTTTTTGGAATCAGATATTTTTGATTCTCATATCATCAATTTGGTCAAACAGCTAGAAAAAAGAAGGAATCAAATTGTCACCAGCCTTAGGTCTTATTTGAAAAACAAGGTTGATTTTCATCTCCCACAAGGGGGCATTCATTTATGGTGCAAGCTAAATAAAAACATTAATGAAGTACTGTTGCTTGAGGAATCTATCAAACGAGGGGTTATTTATGTTCCTGGATCAACGATGGGATTAAATAAAGGATTTATCCGTTTTACTTTTGCAAGGGAAAATGAAGCGAATATAAATGAAGGAATCAAAAGATTTGCTGATGCTTTTAATAGCATTTAATACAAAATTTCCATGATATTATCTCACTTAGAATCATGATTCTTTTTTATTGATTAATGGTTGGCCGACTAAATACGCCACGTTTTCGCAAGGTATTGATTTACACTGTTTAGATAAAAGGCTTTGTGGGAATACGGATCAGTTACAAAGAATACCCCATAACCTTATCAAAGAAACCCAGCTAATTTTCTCGTATGAGGGGAGCTGGGTTTTAAGGTTGTATGTGCAAAATAATGCTTAGAAAATTATCGGGTAAAGTGACAATTAGCTTGATAGTCTCTCCGTAATACTTATCAAATTTCATATTAAAAGAGGTACTAAAATGATCTATGGATATGCTCGGGAAAGTACACAAGATCAAAACCTAGCTCTCCTTAATTTTCTCTCCATTAGCGAAAAATTAGTGAAAGGTCTTGTCAGAAATATTTTGGGCAAGCTTCATATGCTTAACTGATCTAAAGTCGCTGTCCTTGTTTGGAAGGATGAGTTATGAACCCGATTATTGTTTACACTGACTCTAAATCCATTTTATTCCAAAAAATGGTTCTCGAGACGTAAGTATAATTAGAACTCCGGACCCGTTATTATAAAACACCTCTCATGTATCATCAAAGCTAAGATGATTTAAGGAGAGGAATATTTATAATGGAAACACATTTTGCAACAAGTCAGAGATGGTTAGGATACGGGGCATTTGTCTCGGCATTTTGTCTTGGCGGTATCCACTTTGTCGGTAACCTTATGGACTTCCTGAAGGCTCCTGTTGAGGAGCAAAATTTGACGTTGTTCTTTGTATGGGGGATACTTCCGAGCGTTTTTTGTTTTATTTTTGCCATCGCTGCACTAGCGCTTGTTGGATTCTGGGGTGGAAGAAGGCTTTCCCGATTATGGCTTACGATTACATGGGGTGCGTTTGTAATCATGAGTTTACATGATATTTGGCTTCTGATACTTGGATTTCTTCATATGGACTTTTCTATTTTCTTACGAGTTTTAGGACCCGGTCCATGGTCTTTAATTGGAAGTATATTATTTGGTCTCACTGCATGGAAGCCCCAGCGTCATAGGAGGGAAACATTATGAATGATCAGAATGCAGGAGTGCCTCAATGGCTTCGCCGATTGAATACGAGCAAGGCGTTGTCGTCATACCGGCGTATTTGGCCAAAGGTATCGAATTCGACGCGGTTATTATATATGACGGATCAGCGGAAGTATACGGAGATGATAGCCTGCGTAGATTGTTTTACACTGCCTGCACCCGGGCTATGCATCACTTGCAACTATACAGTGTGGGCGAACCGAGCCCCTTTTTGCGTGACGTTGCGCTGGAGAGTTTAAATCTGAGCTGACTTAACAAGACTGAAGTACGGTTTTGTCATGATATTCCGGGGAAGGATTGGATAATTTTATCTTCTTCAATACTTTTCGCCATAGCATCTATCTATTTTCAACATTAGATAGATGCTTTTTGTATATTAATATACATATCCAAGCTTTTAGAAAGGCTGTGATATAAAGTTTTTGAAATGGGTTTTGATTTGCTGAAGGTTGTGGCATATGCGTATACGATGAAACCCCGTGAGTTTGGAAGGTCCTTATCTGCCCAACCCTCCGAGTGATTTTAGATGTCAAGTATATTAACTTTACATTACTAATCTGACGTAATCTATTGAAATGTTACGACTTTCTTCAAAATTATATGTACCGATACTCCTTCGATGTAATGTTGGAGTGCATGCGGTATAATTAACTTAACTTTAAAGGAGGTGATGACTGTGAACATTAGCGAACTCATAAGCGGTCCATTTGACTTAGACCAAATCCGCACCTACGTTCTGCCCGACGAAATCATTGTAACAGATGACCACGAAAACTATTGGATAGCCCGTACTCACCACTTCCAAGATCTCCACGCATTAGGTTACGAAAGAATCTCATAGACTATCCAGATCCAGCATACGATCTAAATAGCTGTTGTAGTAGCCCAGCAAAGTATCCCAATTGTATACGTTTAGTTGCCTGTAATGTGCTTATGACTACGTTAAGCCTGCCATATTGTTTTGTTTAATGCCGAGAGGGTTCGGGGGGTGTGTGAACCTATCAACTCCTTAAATTCCTTTCGCTATCCTCCAGTCGGACATTTACCTTGTTGGTGTCCGTAAAAGTATACATGAATGAACACTTCTTTTTATTATAATTTTCTCTCATGTGAACGTTCGTTAAGCTTGTAATACACTTAACGAACGTTCAGGATTTAGCACTACTTCTACAAACATTTTTAATAGAATCTTTAAATCAAACCACTAAGCCTTAAAATCCGACTATTTTCCATCAAACTTATTTCCTTCATAGGATTAGATGTCAGTATTTTTTAAGTGCTTCAATCATTAGCTTCCAAAAACCTTCTACATCCAGTTCTAATCCAAACTTAGCATTCACTTTTCTGCCAGTGACACCATGTAGATCGATTAACGTCGTTCCTGCCGTAAACTCACCCTTCGTTTCCACTGTAATATTGACATCTTTCGTCTTAAACAATTCTGGTGCAACACAATAGGCTACAGTTAATACATCGTGTACGGGTGCCCCGTCAAAATCGAACATTTCTTTATATGTTGATGTAAAAAACTCTAATAATTCACCAACGATTTTAGCCACTTTGTTATCAATTTTATTCACTTGATCGATCACTTCTTTGGTTGCTAGGGCTTGATGTGTAATATCAAGTCCCATAACGACGCTGGGAATACCGCTATCCAATACTTTTTTTGCGGCTTCCGGATCAGCCCAAATATTAAATTCAGCAGTAGGTGTCCAGTTTCCATATGTTCCACCACCCATAAGGACAATTTCTTCAATTTTGTCCTTTATTTCCGGCGCTTTTGATAAAGCTAAAGCAATATTGGTTAATGGTCCTGTTGGAAGAATGGTAACAGGCTCTTTTGACTCTTTTAAAAGCCTTATGATCGTATCAGAACCGTGTTCTTCACTCCAGCTACGAGACGGTTCAGGCAACTCCGGGCCATCTAAACCTGAATCGCCATGAATACCAGGTGCCGTTTCTCGTAAGCGAATTAATGGCTCACTTGCACCCTTTGAAACCACAACATCAGTTAATGAAACTAAATCGCAAATTTTTAAAGCATTCATAGTCGTTTTTTCAATTTCTGCATTTCCTGAAACCGTTGTAATTCCTATAATCTCCAATTTCGGTTGTGCAGCAGCTAATATAATGGCAATGGCGTCATCATGTCCTGGATCACAATCCATGATAATTTTTCTTTTCATCATTTATTTCACCTCTTTATAAAATTCACATGACAATCCCCATGATTGTTCCTGAAATGACAGATGCTAATGTCGCACCTAACAATAATTTCAATGAAAACTTCGCAACATAACTACCTTGTTTTTCACTGATTGATTTGATGGAACCTGAAACAATTCCGACAGTTCCAAAGTTTGCAAAACTAACTAAATAAACGGATACAATCGCAATGGTTTTATCAGAAAGATGTTTTGATATTTCACCGAATTTCAACATGGCCACAAATTCATTCGTAACAAGTTTTGTGCCCATAATTCCACCTGCTTGTATAGCTTCTGCCCATGGAATCCCCATCACAAAAGCAATAGGGGCAAAAATATAACCAATCACTGTTTGGAAAGAAATATTAAATACGCCTAGGAAAATCACATTGATCAATTCCATTAAGGAAATAAACCCTAATAGCATAGCAGCCACAATAATAACAATCTTAAATCCATCCATTACGCTATCCCCAACCATTTGGAAGAAGGGAACTCTATCATTTTCCTCAATTTGAATTAAATCCTCCTGGTCGTCTAAATCATATGGGTTAATAATATTCGCAACGATTAGCGCACTAAATATATTCAATACAACAGCTGTGACAACATACTTAGGTTCTAGCATCGTCATATAAGCCCCGACCATCGCCATACTCACGGCACTCATGGCTGAAGTACATATGGTGTAAAGCCTTTTTGGAGATAAAAGTGGAATTTGCTTAATAATCGTTAAGAACACTTCAGGTTGTCCGAGTGCAGCTGTAGATACAGCAAAATAGCTTTCTAGTTTACCCATTCCCGTTATTTTGCTTAAACCTAAACCTATATATTTAATCATAAACGGCAATACTTTTATATAATTTAATATTCCGATTAATACGGACATGAAAACAAGCGGTAATAACGCAACAAAGAAAAACGTTGTGGCCCCTTTATTCACCATTCCACCAAAAACAAATTGAATTCCTGAATCAGCAATCTCCATTAATTTTTCAAAGAACACACCCACTTTGGTAATGACGATTAGACCTATACTAGTATTCATCATGAAGTAAACTAAAATGATTTGCACAGCCAGCATGATCAGAATGCGTTTATATTTTATTTGTTTTCTATTATTGCTAATGAAAAAGGCAATAACAAAAACAAGCAAAACTCCTGTTAGTAAGAATATAAAATTCATGTGAAGACCCCCCTTTAGTGTTAGCGTTTTCAAATGTGTAGAAAAACAACTTCTATAAAGTCTAGTATTTATCAAAATTGCCAGAAACAATATTTTGAGAAATATAGCTTTATAGAAGTTGAGTTTTATGCTAGTGAGAAATTCAGTTTAGGATCATTTATTTTTTGTTATTGAAACTAACGGCAATTTGTGTTCCTACTTTAGCATTGTGTTTTACTAATTCGATATTGGCATCAAGGCTTTTGCCGCCAGTTAATTCTTTAATTTTTCCAAGCAGGAATGGGGTGCTGTCTTTACCGAAAATATGATTTTCTTCTGCCTCTTTGATTGCTTGGTCGATGATTCCGTTGATATACTCTTCGTCCATTGCATGCTCTTCAGGGATCGGGTTAGCGATTACGGCTCCACCCTTAAGGTTTAATTCCCATTTCGTTTTCAGTGTTTCAGCAATTTCATCGATTGAATCAGTTGAGAAGTTTAATGGATGCTCACTATTTCTTGTGTAGAATGCTGGTAGGCACTTCGTTTCATATCCAATGACAGGAACTCCTTTTGTTTCAAGGTATTCTAGTGTAAGAGATAAATCTAGGATGGATTTAGCACCTGCACAAATGACGGCCACATCCGTTTGTGCTAATTCTTCAAGGTCAGCTGAGATATCCATAGTCGTTTCTGCCCCTTTATGAACCCCGCCAATACCACCTGTTACAAAGATTTTGATATCTGCTAAATCAGCACAGATCATGGTTGTTGCAACAGTCGTTGCACCTAGTTTTTTTGTTGCAATAATTTGTGGCAGGTCACGTCTTGATACTTTGGCTACATCTGAACTTTTACCGAATAACTCTAATTCCTCATCTGTTAAACCAATTTTAATTTTCCCATCAATGATTGCGATGGTTGCTGGTACAGCTCCGTTATCACGAACAATTTGTTCTACTTCACGAGCCGTTTTTACGTTTTGAGGGTAAGGCATACCATGGGAAATAATAGTAGACTCTAATGCAACAATTGCTTTCCCTTCCGCTTTTGCTTGTTGTACCTCTGCAGATAATTCAATATATTTTTTCATTTACATTGCCTCCATATCTAACATTAATTGTTTTTGTGATAATTCTTGTCTAACTGTATATTTTGACATAATGGTTTTATGGGCATTGACCAAACCAGATTTGATAATGTCACCAATTTCTTTCTTTTGTAACCAGGAATAAATAACTCCTGAACAAAATGAATCTCCGGCACCTGTAACGTCCGCAACCATTGGTGTTTCAATAGCCGGGAAATAATGAATCTCTCCATTTTCACTGCCTGTTATTACACCTTTTGATCCATTGGTTACAATGACATTTTTTACTCCTAACCCTAACCATTTCTTTACCGAGTTTTCCCAATCTTTATCGTCATTGATTTTGCTATTCATAAACGTTTCTGTCTCATCTTTATTGACGATGAGCCAACTCACGGCACTCAACGTTTTTGGAAGCCGATTCATTTTTGGAGATGATACAGGGATAATGACTAATGGAATAGTATGTTTTGATGTGAAAAAGCAAAGGAAATCAATGGTTTCACTTGGACAGTTCAAATCCACTACAATACATTTCGCTTTTCTAAGAATATGACTGTTTTTTATCAATAGCTCAGGTGTAATGTTTTCAAAAACGTCCATGTCTGCTAATGCAATCGATAAATCCCCATTCCTATCTAAAACGGCGGTATAAGATCCTGTCGAAGAATGTTCAAATTGGGCGACAAGCTCCAAATTCATAAAAGGTGACGATAAATCGTAAATCTCTTCCCATTCTGAATCATGGCCACATGTTGAAATTAATGTCACTTCCTCACCTAATCTGCCTAAATTCTCAGCAATATTTCTTGCTACTCCTCCAACTGTTCTAGTAGAAGTTACGGGATTAGACGTTTCATTCGTAATTTCATATTTTGCATAGAATTTCCTATCTACATTGGCTCCCCCTATGCAAATAATAGGTTTTGTTTCATTTAAAACATAAGCCTTGCCAAAAACATATTCTTTCTTAATGAGCCCAGAGATAATAGTAGCAATGGTCGACTTTGATAATCCTACAATTTCTGATAACTCCTGTTGTGAAATAAATGGATTCTCTCTAATCATGCCTAAAATTAATTCTTCATTCTCATTAATATCAGTAGTCACTATAACACCTCCTTTTTAAACAAATGTTTGTTTGTTGAACATATGTTTAGTATACGTTTTCATTTTTACTTGTCAATAGTATTCAAAATCAATAATCCATTTTTTAGCTTCGAAATTAGTTAAGAATATGAACAAAAAGGCGATCATTAAAGGATTAAAGGTAAATAGAGTGAGTGACTTACTACCTAAATTTTGGTGACGGTAGGGGATCATCGATTTTGCTTTATCCCATTTTCAAAAGTACAAAAATCTTTTTAATTCCATCAAATCCCCTTATTCTTAAAATCACGTAACGAAAAGTCTTTTTAAGTACCGTCAAAAAGGTAATCTCTTAAAATCACGAAACGAAAGTTCCTTTAAATGCCATCAAATCGCCACCCCACTCTTATTCAAGGCATAAAAAGTCTCTTATTCTAAGGTTGAGCAAAACAAAAATACCTCATCCACTTTATCTTTTTGGATGAGGCATTAACTAGTAGTTTGTTTAAAGAAATGAAAGCATTAATTAATATGCTATTTATATTCACCAATCATGTTAGATTTGTTTTTTGAAAATGGTTTTGAAGTTTTATTTTTAAATAACAAACTATTTTTATCTAGCAATGTTGGTAAACTCATCCCGAGAATAATGATGACGATTCCTACTATTTGCATCGTAGTAACCGTTTCACTTAATAATATGACGGACACCATCACCGCGATGGGCAATTCAATAGCACTCAAGATGGATGACATACCTAACCCAACTTTAGGAACGGCAATAGAGAATAAGAAAACGGGAATAATGATCCCGAATAATCCCAAGGCTAAACCATAAATCCAAAGTCCTTCGGTAAACAAAGTCCCATTCCAAATAATTTCTGGGGACTGAAATACAGCAGACATCATAAATGCAAAGAAAGAAACCAATACTAACCGATTTGAGGTGGTCATACTTGTAGTTGCTCTTCCATTAGCAAATAAAAATAAGGAATAACAAAGAGCAGCGGCTAACCCCCATAACCATCCTTGTATAGGGATCTGAGATAAATCAACATCTAACAACCCAGCTGCTGGTATGGTTCCCATAACCAATATGATTAAGGAGATCAACTCAATTCGACTAGGAAATTTACGTTTTGTTATACAGGAAATCAGCATGCCTATCCATGTAAATTGAAAGAGTAGAACAACTGCCAAAGAAGCAGGTAAATAGTTTAAAGAACGACCGTATAAAATATTTGTCAAACCAGTAAAAACTCCAGCAAAGATAAGGATTTTCACTCCATCAAAGCTTAATTTTGGTTTGTTCGTCAGCAAGAAAATACACACGGCGATACAAAAACCGATAAAAAATTGACTTGTTACAGCTTCCGAGACCGTAAAACCACTATGCATGGCCAGCTTTATAATGGTTGAAACGACACCATAACTACTAGCTGCTATTACGATCAACAAAGGGTACAGATACTTCTTCATCATTCTCCTCCAATATTTTATATATATTTATGATCCTTTTAATATTCATTTGGAAAAAAATCATAATCTCCAATATAAAACACCTATAGACTTTTTTGCAATCTATTTTTTGGATATAATGGATGGACTATTTGATCTATCTGTATTAGCTTTTTTACAAACATTTGTTTATATATTAAACTTATTGTTTTAGTAGAGATGGGGTTGTCTCATGGATAAAGAGAAACAAATTTTAAATCTGATAAGAATGAATCCTTTCATTTCCCAACAAGAATTGTCAAGTAAAGTCGGTTTATCACGACCTGCCGTTGCTAATTATATTGCTAGTCTGACGAGGCGGGGTGAAATCAAAGGCCGTGGCTATATTCTCCGAGAGGAATCGTCGATCGTATGTATCGGAGGGGCAAACACCGATCAGAAAGCACGATCAAACCAGAAGGTACGTTTATATTCATCCAATCCAGTAAAAATAATGGAATCCTGTGGCGGTGTAGCACGTAATTTTGCCGAAAATTTAAGTCGGCTCGGCTGTACCACTTCACTTATGGCTTGTGTTGGAGACGACAAAGAGGGAAACTGGTTACTGGAGGAAACGAAAAGTAAAGGTGTTGATATCAGCCAAGTATGGGTGTTCCCAACAGAACGGACAGGGACATTTACGACCTTACTGGATATTAATGGTGAAAGTATTGTCTCCATGGCTGATATGAATATATACGAAAAAATAACCCCCTCCATGTTCGAGGAAAAATGGTCCCATATCGTTGCATCACAAGCTGTTTTTTTGGATGCGAATATTCCTCAGGAATGTATAAGGTATTTGATTAAACGTTGCAGCGATGAAAACATTCCTTTGTATATTGACCCAGTATCTTCAGCCAAAGCGCAAAAACTTCCCTACCGACTTGAAGGAGTTGAACTACTGCTCCCAAACCGAGAAGAAGCGGAAATCCTAGCTGAAATGAAAATAGACTCCATTAAGGATTGTCAGTCCGCCTGTGAAAAAATTAGAAAACGTGGCGTTCAAAAAGTTGTGATCACGCTTGGTGATCAAGGGGTATATTATTTCTCCACTGAGGAATCTGGGCATTTGCCTCCTTACAAAACGGATGTTGTGGATGTCACAGGGGCTGGTGAAGCGTTTGCTTCATGTGCAATTTATGGAATCATGAATGAAGAATCGTTATTTAGTGCTTGCCAATTAGGTCTTGCTGGAGCTGCTCTTACCCTTCAAACGGAAGAGTCGATATCATCATATTTAAAACCCGATAAAATTCATGAAATAGTAAAGGAGTTTTCGAATTAAAATTTCTTTACAAGGTATCAGTGCCCGATTTTCTTTAATCAATCAGTGTATGAATTCTTAAATCCATCGTAACCAAGCTTATATCTTTAAGCTTGGTTACGATGGATTTTTATTAATATTGGACTGCTCAGCTTTACATGGCTATTTTTTCATTAAAGAAACATGTTAATCACCGAAATTCTTCTAACTATTAACAAAATATGACAATAGATAGTGGTTTATGTAAACTTTTGTTAAATATTGTTAATATATGTTGTAAAACCCCATTTTTGATTATATAGTAAACATGAAATAGGACTTTTGCTTTATATAAAGTTCTGTTTTCAAAAAATAAATAATAAAGGAGAAAATGTAATGGTGGATAGCAATACGAAAATCACTCAAAGTACGATGGCTCTTATACCCGCTTACCATGAGGTATACAAAACTATCATTCTGGATCAATCAGGTGAAAAGAGATATAGTACGAAATCGATTCGTGAAATTTTAGAAGAGAACTGTATTGCCAATGGAGCTTCTTATGATGGAAGAATTCAGTCGGTTCGAAAGGCGCTCGGTTATGATAAAAAAACACCACTCATGATTAGCCAACAAGATTACATCTTTGCGTGTCCTACCATTTCCCCAGATCATTATGATTGTATTTGGTTGTTCTACCGCCACATTGAAACTTTTTCTTTGTTAGAAGGAAAACCTTACGTCCATTTTAAAGATGGCGATAAACTCGAGGTGAATTGTTCATTAGATACTTTAAAAAGGCAACGTGACCGAACAGCAAACACCATGTTTTATTTTTCTCAACCTCCATTTCTTAGTATATCTATCAAACATCAAGCTTAATAAAAGTAAATTACTACATACCGCCAATTAAAAGTTTTCTGTTTCCAGGGTATCCTCTTCCGCCGCCTTCTCCCTATATAAAAGGTGAAGGGAGGTGATACATATGGCAACAGCGGACTTAACAAGCACGAGACTCCGTTTGACATATGATGACGGTGTCAGTGAAGATGGGAAACAAAAATTTCAGTACAAGTCGTACAGTAACATCAATACGGCGGCAACTCCAGACCAGATTTACAATGTGTCTCAATCACTATCAAGCTTATCTTCAAAAGGATTAGTCTTCATTGAGAAAACGGAAAACTTCGATATCAAGGCCTAATCAGAAGGTAGAAAATCGTAGGAGGGAGGAATAATAATGGCGAAAACATTGGAACTTCAATTTACTACCCAACTTGGTAAATCAGCAAATGTTTCCGTAGATGATCCAATCGAACCCATCGATACAGCGCAAGTGAAGCTGGCTATGGATAATCTTATTGCGGAAAATGTCATCCAAAGCTCAAGTGGTGCACTTGTAGCTATTAAGGGAGCACGTGTTGTTGAACGAAATGTAACAGAATACGAGATTCTTTAAATGGTAGTGTGTCCTTTTGGAGGTTACTCTGGGAGGGCACGCTTTTTCCTTTTTCAAATCCTCATCCATCCCATATAGGAAATATATAGTTAGGAAAAATTCAGTCGTATAACGGAGGAATTACATCGCTTGCTAAAAAATCGAAAGTTATAATGGGCAGCACTCGTACATCACTCAGACTGAAGCGGCTGCTCGATGGGCACGAGAAGCACAAAAAAGCTGAATACGAACTCGTGGATACTGCAGATTTCCATTTGCCTTAATTGGAAAAACCAACCATAAAGAAGCTTCTCATTGTCTTTTCGGCAATGGGAGCTTTTAGGAATCCATCCTCCTTACCCCTCTATACATGTAAGTATGAGATGTTATTTTTTAAGGTTTTTTAATTTTTTAAACATATGAGTTGAATGGGATGTTGTGAAGGTATCCTCTCCAATTTTAAAAAGGTGACTAGTTGCCATGCTAGTTTATCTTTTTGAAAAGGGTAAAAACAATTGGGCGAAAGTCCATATTCCCTGTTGAAGTTGACAATTGTTAAGGAGTACCAGAAAGCATATAAATATAGACTTTAGATGAATTTCCACCGGAACACGCCAGGTTGGACAAAAGAAAATCAGGCTATTCTTTGTAGTTTGATTGCATACCGTTCTTCTGCAGCAATAGGTTTAAATTAATCCGTTTTTTTGAGAATGGAATTTATATACAGACTATACGTATGGGGAAAAATAAACCATATGACTTATTGAGAATTATCTGACTTTCTTGTACGGTTAAGTTGTCGAATAGAACGTAACCAGAGTGTACGCGTTATTCACCGACAATTTAAAAAGGAAGGAGATTAACAATATCAATTTCTGTAAGCGTTTTATCGCTTTGGAAGGTACCTTTATTTCTTGGTAATCCTTATATGGTAACAGAAACACCTACCATGCATAGATTCACTACCTCTAAGTATATCCACATCGTAGAGCTATTCCACTTTAACCCTAAAAATTAGCCACTCCTTAATTTAATTATTTCCACAACCGCCCATAAAGGTATGGCTGATTTTATGATTTAGAAAAGAGAGGAGAAAAAGCTATTATTAATTATCAGTTTCTACGAACTTTTCCTATTTTGGTATTATTTTTACTGGCTCTTCCGTTGGCTGTGTCTGCAGAGGGAGATTCCGGAGCCAACGAAAGCAGCAATAAGCCGCACCTTGAAAACCAAGGAGAAGCTCCTGAATTCCGAAATGTATCTGTACATGATCCTTCCATCATAAAAGGTGGAGATACCTTTTATGTGTTTGGCACTCATATTGAGGCTGCCAAATCAACAGATTTAATCAATTGGACAAACTTTACCAATGGTTATAGCACGCCAAACAATGCGTTATATGGAAATTTATCAGAAAATCTAGCTGAGTCTTTTAAGTGGGCAGGTGAGGATGATGCTGATAGCAAAGGCGGTTATGCCGTTTGGGCTCCAGATGTTTTCTGGAATGAAGACTATGTAAACGAAGACGGATCCACCGGGGCTTATATGATTTATTACAGTGTATCTTCTACTTATATCCGTTCCGCTATTGGATATGCGGTATCTAAAGATATTGAAGGGCCTTATGAGTATGTAGACACGATCATCTATTCAGGTTTTACAGAAGAAGAAGCGTATGACAATAATAGTGAAGTAAATAAAAAATGGACCAACACACATATTGATGGGCTTATTGCTCAGGACAAGTTAAGCGGACCAAACTCTGATTGGTTTAATGACAACGGGTCCTATAATAACAGCACGTTCCCAAATGCGATAGATGCTAACTTGTTTTATGACGATGATGGCAAGCTATGGATGGCGTATGGTTCTTGGTCCGGCGGAATTTTCTTGTTGGAAATCGACAAAACAACAGGAGAACCCATCTATCCGGGCGAAGATGGGACAACAGATGATGGTAGACTTGTTGACCGGTATTTTGGCACCAAGATTTCAGGAGGATTTGGAAAGTCTGGAGAAGGACCTTATGTGGTTTATAACGAGGAGACAGATTACTACTACTTATATGTAACGTATGGCTGGTTAGGGGCTGATGGCGAGTATAATATGAGGGTTTTCCGCTCATCTAATCCAGATGGTCCATACGTTGATGCAGCTGGACAAAGCGCTGTGCTGCCAGGGGACGTCGATCATTCTCCTTATGGAAACAAGTTAATGGGTCACTTCTTATTTGAAAGGAAAGTGGGTGATCCTGGAACAGGCATTGGTTACGGATATGTTTCCCCAGGACATAACTCCGTTTATTATGATGACAAAACAGGAGAACAGTTTTTAGTTTTCCATTCCCGTTTCCCTGAAAGAGGAGAGGAACATGAAGTACGAATCCATCAAATCTTTATGAATGAAGAAGGCTGGCCGGTCGTTGCCCCTTATCGCTATGGAGGAGAGACCCTAGAAAAGGTGAACCGACAGGATCTCTCAGGTGACTATCGATTCATTAACCATGGCAAAGATATTTCAAATGAAATACACAAGGATGTTACCATAACACTTGATAAAAATAATAATATTACCGGAGCAGTCAGTGGTAAGTGGAAGAAAACCGGACATAATGAAGCGGAATTAACCATTAATGAGGAAACTTATAAGGGCGTCTTTATACGCCAGTACGATCCGGTTTCCAAACGTTTTTTAATGACATTTACGGCTTCGTCTGAAGATGGTAGATCCGTCTGGGGGAGTAAACGGGAGATGGGGAAAACGGACGCAGAAATTGTAGCGACCGTGAAAGAAGACTTAAGCTTAGATAATCTAAACAATGTAGTTACCGATTTAACGCTTCCTATCGAGGGCACTCGGAATACACAAATTTCGTGGAGTTCTTCCCAGCCGGATGTGGTTACTGAACAAGGCGAGGTGACACGTCCTGAAGCTGGCGGTGGAAGTATTAAGGTTACGTTGACAGCTACGATAACCAAAGGCGATATAACCGAGTCGAAAAGCTTTACTGTTACCGTATTACCGAAAGACAAGAAAGAACTGACAGCCCATTATTCGTTTGAAGGGGATTTAACAGACAGTACCGGCAACTTTGGGAAAGGTACTTTAACTGGGAATCGCATAGATAATACCGGCGGTTCGATTAGCTACCAAGAAGGGAAAGTTGGGCAGGCAGCCGTGTTTGACGGAAATTCCGGTGTTCGTCTGCCGGACAACCTAATCACAGGAACCAGTTATTCTGTTTCACTTTGGTTGAACCCAAGCCGTTTGACTGGTCATACTACTAGCTTTTTTGGAGCACGGGATTCAAGTCATTGGGTTAGTTTGTTACCTGGCGGATTCCCTGGTGACAGCAACGCCGTTATTTGGTCTGGGGGATCTAGTTTTACCGATGCAAACACAGGGATCCAGCTTCCAACTAAGGAATGGACCCACCTAGCGTTTACGGTAGATGATGGAGAAATAACCGTTTATGTGGATGGAGAGGAAGTCCTGAACGAAACGGGCTTCAATAACGTCTTTACTACAAGTAACAGCCAGTTTAGTTTAGGTGTCAACTGGTGGGATGCGCCTTATCAAGGGTTGATGGACGAATTATTTATCTACAAAGGGACGCTTTCAGCTGAAGAAGTTGAAGATTTGGCAAATCCAACGTCTGACTAAGTTGTCCAGAAAAATTATATAGAAAGAAATAGAGGGGCTATCTCATATTAAGAGAAAGCCTCTCTTTAGTATAAAGGTACGGTTTATACGTACAAGAAAACCCAAGAAAGCTTTTAGAATCAAGGTATATAACAGTATCTTTAAAAAGTGCTTACTTAGCCAAATGATACATGATTAGAAGGGTTACATTTTTTATTAATTCTATATGTGAAATATGATAGTGAAATGTGATATGCTAACTTATACGAATATGTTTGTGAACGGAGGGAAAACATGGAGACAAAATATAGTATCGTCAAAAAGTCAATCAAATCAAAAATTCTGGACGGTACGTATGAACCACATGAGAAAATTGCTTCTGAAAGTGAAATGATGCGCCAATTCAATGTAAGCCGGCATACAGTAAGATTAGCAATAGGCGAGCTTGTGAGTGAAGGATGGCTATATAGATCGCAGGGAGCTGGAACTTTTTGTGCAGATCGAAATGAACAACAACGTAGAGAAGTTGGTTCAAGAAAAAATATTGCCATTGTCACTACATATATTTCAGATTATATCTTTCCATCTATCATTCGTGGTGCTGAAGCGTGCTTAAGCGAACAGGGATATCAAGTCACCCTTTTTAACACGAATAATGATCATGATAAAGAACGGGAGTACCTGGAAAAGATCATTACTCAAGGATTTGATGGAGCGATCATCGAACCGACACAAAGTGCTTATACAAACCCGAATATCAATTATTACTTGAATTTAGAGAGATTGAATATCCCGTATATTATGATTAATGCATATTACGATGCTCTAGAACCTGTTAGAGTCGTCGTTGATGATGAGCGAGGGGCCTATTTACAAACAGAGCATTTAATCGAAAGAGGGCATCGGGAAATCTTAGGGTTCTTCAAAACAGATGACATGCAAGGGACACTAAGAATGAAAGGCTATTTGAAGGCCCATCGTAAATACAGCGTGCCGATCAACCCCAAACATATGGTATCCTATAATACTTTCGAAAAACATGATAAACCGATCGAGGAATTGAGGAGCTTTTTAGCTCAACCTGGACAGCGACCAACTGCCATCGTTTGTTATAATGATGAACTCGCAATGAAATTACTAGATGTAATACGTGAAAATAACCTCCGTGTTCCAGAGGATATATCAATTATTGGTTTCGATAATTCAATTTTGGCAGAAATGTCAGAGGTGAAGCTGACCACCATCGAACATCCTAAATCTGATTTAGGAAAAACAGCTGGAAAACTAATTTTAAGCTTAATCAAGCCAAGGCAAATGACAAAAGATGCAAGTCAAGAAGTAAAAAGTGTGATTTATTCACCTGAACTTGTTTTGCGTAGCTCCACCAAAGATATCAATGGTTCAAGGAAAAATTTAAAAGATGCAACATAAAGAGCAACAGGAAGTGCCTTTGAAATCAAAGGCACTCTTTTTTTATCTAGCATAATTCCTACTTATAGGTATAGGTTTTAAATAAGTAATTCAAATCTTAAACTTGTACGTATATATAGGTGTGTGTATAATAATTTCTAAAAGGAGGGCGTGAGATGGTATTACAAACCGCTTGTGATATTGACGTGTTAACGAAGGTAGGCGAGAAGCCTTCCTTGCCATCAATGATGGAAGTGAACATTAATGATGATGTAACAGTGAAAGTCTCTGTGGAGTGGGAGGAATTAGAAACACAAAACTATAGTCTGCCTGGAAGCTTCGAGGTGGAAGGGACTGTTCAAGAGAAGTCTTATCCCAATCCTCTAATAGAACAGAGAGCTGATCCCTACATTTATTTACATGATGATGGATATTATTACTTTACAGGTTCACACCCACTTTACGACAGAATTGTCTTAAGGCGGGCACAATCAATCGAAGAGCTATCCGGGGCAGGGGAATCTGTAGTTTGGGAAAAACATGGAAAAGGGATCATGTCTGAGCATATTTGGGCGCCAGAGCTCCATCATATTGATGGGAAATGGTACATTCACTTTGCTGCAGGAGATAAAGAGGATGTATGGGCGATTCGTCCGTATGTACTAGAAAATGATCATGAGAACCCGCTTAAAGGGGAATGGATCGAAAAAGGCCAGATCAACACTGCCTTCCAAAGCTTTTCACTTGATGCCACTACATTTGAACATCTCGGAAAGCGCTTTCTTGTCTGGGCGCAAAAAGTGGAGCAAGATACGGTATCCAACCTATACATTGCTGAAATGGAGAATCCATGGACGATTAAGGGAGAACAAGTAGTGTTAGCAACGCCTGAGTATGACTGGGAGCGCCAAGGATTTAATGTAAACGAAGGTCCAGCGATAATTCATCGAAACGGTAGGGTATTCATCACATATTCGGCGAGTGCAACCGATGATCGATATGTCATGGGTTTGTTAGAGGCTGATGAAAAAAGTGATTTATTAAACCCCCACTCTTGGACAAAGTATTCAGATCCTGTTTTTGTTTCTAGTGAAGAAACGGAGGAGTACGGTCCAGGACACAACAGCTTTACGACAGATAAAGACGGAACAGATATACTCGTCTATCATGCACGTCCGTATAAAGAAATAACGGGTAATCCTCTTTATGACCATAATCGTCATGCGCGTGTGCAAAGGCTGTTATGGAAAAAGGATGGAACGCCTTATTTCGGTTATCCTGGTTTTAGTCTAGAAAATCGCCGGGTGAAAGCGACTGTTCATGTGAAATAAACATTTGAATTCAATGTTAAGCGTATGTAAACACCGAATGACAATTAAAAAGGGACTGTCCCATAAGGGGTCCGGAACTACTACGATTATCTAAATATAGAAGATGTCTTGAGGTTTTTTCTATGTATTGAAGTTGTGGTTCATGACACCTTGGTTTGGGACAGCCCCTTTTTTACTTTCATCAACTTGTAGAAAGTTATTGTTTAAATAATATGTGCATGATAACAAGGTTTTTGAATGACATGTGTAAATTTATTTTATTTTCTGTAAACTTCTCTATTGAATGTACGTACGAATTGTTTTAATATAGAATAATAACTATAAATATACGTATAAGTCAAAAGGAAGGTGGATGGAAATGCTGGAAGACTTAAAGCAACAAGTACTTGAAGCAAATCAGGCTCTCCCGAAGTATAAACTTGTTACTTTTACTTGGGGAAATGTAAGCGGTTTTAATCAGGAAAAACAATTGGTTGTTATAAAGCCGAGTGGTGTACCTTATGAAGATCTTACTATAGAGAACTTAGTTGTTGTTGATCTTGAGGGAAACGTTGTTGAGGGAACTTTAAAACCGTCATCGGATACACCCACTCATATTGTTCTGTATCGCCATTTCCCGAATATTAGAGGAGTTGTACATACCCATTCCCCTTGGGCGACCAGTTGGGCCCAGGCTGGTCAGGGTATTCCTTGTCTAGGCACCACGCAGGGTGATTATTTTTATGGGAAGGTCCCATGTACGCGGAGCATGACCGATGCTGAAATCCAGAGAGAATACGAATGGGAAACAGGCAATGTCATCGTAGAAACGTTTAAAAAGCAAAATATTGATCCTTCCACAATCCCTAGCGTACTCGTTCATAGCCACGCGCCTTTCAATTGGGGGAAAGATCCCCTTGAGGCAGTACATAATGCGGTGGTCTTAGAAGAAGTTGCAAAAATGGCTTACCATACGGTTCAAATTAACCGTGACATACCTGAAATGGATCAAGCTTTATTGGATAAACACTATTTACGGAAACATGGAGTAAATGCTTATTACGGCCAGTGAAAAAGTGAAAGGAGGAACTCTTCATGTCAAAAAAATACACCATCGGAATTGATTATGGTACAGAGTCAGGTCGTGCTGTCTTAGTATCTCTTGCAAATGGTGAAGAAATAGCTGACCACGTGACCACTTATCGTCATGGAGTCATTGATGAACATTTACCTGAAACTGGAGTGAAATTAGACCATGAATGGGCACTTCAACATCCTGCTGATTACATCGAAGTGTTAACGCAATCAATCCCTGCTGTTTTAAAAAAGGCTCAAGTGGACCCTCAAAATGTCATTGGCTTAGGCATAGATTTTACAGCCTGTACGATGCTTCCGATTGATGAAGAAGGCATCCCGCTCTCCTTTAATGAAAGGTGGAGAAATCATCCGCATGGATGGGTGAAATTATGGAAGCATCATGCCGCTCAGGATGAGGCGAATAAGCTTAACCAAATCGCTGAAAAAGGGGCAGAACGATTTTTAAAACGCTATGGTGGGAAAATTTCATCTGAATGGATGATTGCGAAAATCTGGCAGATCCTCGATGAGTCGCCCGAAATCTATCAAGCTACCGACCGTTTCGTAGAAGCTACGGATTGGGTGATTTCCCAATTAACAGGAAACCTTGTACGGAACAGTTGTACAGCGGGGTATAAGTCCATTTGGCATAAGCAGGATGGTTATCCTAGTGAGGCGTTTTTCCGATCTCTAGATCCTAGATTAGAAGATTTGACCATGACAAAATTACGAGGAGAAGTCGTCCCCCTAGGCACTAAAGCTGGTGGACTAACAAAGGAGATCGCTCGCCAAATTGGTCTTTGTGAAGGAACTGCCGTAGCAGTCGGCAATGTGGATGCTCATGCTTCCGTTCCTGCTATGGGCGTCGTTTCTCCTGGGAAAATGGTGATGACCATGGGGACTTCTATTTGTCATTTAGTACTTGGTCATGAGGAAAAGCACATCGAAGGAATGTGTGGAGTCGTAGAAGATGGAATTATTCCAGGTTTTTATGGATATGAAGCCGGTCAATCAGCTGTCGGTGATATATTTGCCTGGTATGTGGACCAAGCTATTCCTGCATATGTGAAAGAAGCCGCTGAAAAAGACGGGATGAATGTCCATTCCTACTTAGAGGATAAAGCTTCTAACTATCATCCAGGAGAAACAGGACTCTTGGCAGTAGACTGGTGGAATGGGAATCGTTCCGTACTAGTGGATACTGAATTAAGTGGTCTTTTAATTGGAGCAACTTTACAAACGAAGCCGGAAGAAATCTACAGGACACTCATAGAAGCGACTGCTTTTGGAACGCGGAAAATTGTAGATGCTTTTCACACTAATGGTGTACCGGTAGATGAATTATATGTTTGCGGGGGACTTCCACAAAAAAATAAATTGCTGCTGCAAATTTATGCGGACGTAACGAATCGGACGATCAAAGTTGCGGATTCCAAGCAAACGCCTGCTTTAGGAGCCGCTATGTTTGGAGCGGTAGCTGCGGGCCGCGAGGAGGGTGGATTTGAAACGATAGTAGAAGCTGCAGAACAAATGGCGCGGCTAAAGGAAGAAACGATTGAACCGATAGCTGCCAATGTCGAAATCTATGATCAATTGTATCGTGAATATTCTACACTCCATGACTATTTTGGACGTGGTGAAAATAATGTCATGAAACGTCTGAAAGCGCTTAGAACCAATGAGAATGCTAGGAAGGGGAGATTGTATGTTGAACACTAAACCTTATGAATTTTGGTTTGTAACCGGGAGTCAGCATTTGTATGGGGATGATGCCTTAAAAGAAGTCGGGAGTCATTCTAAAGAAATGGTTGATCAAATGAATGAGCAGGGCGATTTATCTTACCCGATTATGTTTAAATCTGTTTTAACTACTTCGAAGGACATCCATAAAATAATGGTCGAAGCAAATGCTGATGAAAAATGTGCAGGGCTGATAACATGGATGCATACATTTTCACCAGCTAAAATGTGGATTGCTGGATTGAAGGCGTTGCAGAAGCCATTGCTTCATTTGCATACGCAATATAATAGGAAAATCCCTTGGGAATCTATTGATATGGACTTTATGAATTTGAATCAATCCGCTCATGGGGATCGAGAGTATGGCTTTATGGTTTCACGGATGAATATCGCTCGGAAGGTTGTTGTTGGTCATTGGCAAGACGAATCCGTCATTGAGAAGGTATCGGGATGGATGAAAACGGCTGTTGCTTTTACCGAGGGAACGAGCATCCGTGTAGCCCGGTTTGGGGATAATATGCGTAACGTAGCCGTTACAGATGGTGATAAGGTAGAAGCCCAAATGAAATTCGGTTGGACGGTTGATTATTATGGAATCGGTGATTTAGTAGAGGAAATGGAAGGAATAACAGACCAGGAAGTGGATGAATTATTTCGTGAGTACCAACAGTTATATGACCTCCCAGAAGAAGCGGAGCACGAGGGTGAAGTGCAAGGTTCCATTAAAGAACAAGCACGTATAGAAATCGGCTTGAAGTCTTTTTTGAACTCGAGAAATTATAATGCTTTTACTACTAATTTTGAAGATCTTCATGGGATGAAGCAATTACCTGGTTTAGCTGTTCAACGTTTAATGGCCGAGGGATACGGTTTTGCAGGAGAAGGCGATTGGAAAACAGCCGCCTTGCTTCGGATGATGAAAATCATAGCAAACAATGAAGGTACCTCATTTATGGAAGATTATACGTACCATCTAGAAAAAGGGAAAGAAATGATATTAGGATCACATATGTTAGAAATCTGTCCTACCGTTTCAGCTACAAAACCGAGAATTGTAGTTCACCCCTTATCTATGGGTGATCGTGAAGCTCCAGCTCGACTTGTTTTTGATGGTCAAGGAGGGGAAGGGATTAATGTGTCGCTTGTGGAAATGGGCGGACGTTATCGAATGATCATTAATGAACTGCAAGCACATCAGCCAGAAGTCGAAACACCTCATTTACCAGTGGCAAAGGTGATCTGGGAACCAAAACCGTCCTTATCGGAAGCGACAGAGGCATGGATTCATGCAGGGGGAGCCCATCACACAGTATTTTCGTTCCATGTGACTACCGATCAACTTTATGATTTTACTGAAATGGCGAAAATTGAGTGTGTTGTTATTGATAAAGATTTAAAAATAAGGCAGTTCCGTAATGAGTTGAAATGGAATCAAGCTATCTGGGGTTAAGTCAAAGGGATTGTCCATAAGGGGGCCGGAGCCACTATGATTATTCATATATGGAAGGTGCCTTGAGGTTTTCTTCTATATATTGAAGTTGTGGTTCCTGACACCTGGGTTTTTGGATAGTCTCTTCTATTCTATGACTCTTGTGATTAATAAAGAAAATATACCTTACGATGACAGTTAGAGAGTAATGAGTGGTTTAAACTATCTGAATTCATATATACGTATAAGTTAGTTCTGAATTATCAAAAAACTTATTGACCAATTTAAGATTGATTGATATCATTCTATTTAACCCAATCTATTCATTAACAGAAATAGTATTTTTAGTCTGCTATGTATGCGCTCTCATTCTTTGAATTTTGGAATCTTTTATATAGGCAGATTAGAAGCTGCTTTCTACAGGGCAGTATTTGTTACTGAAGGAAGTTATTAAAATCTCTTTATTCTAGAAAGGGGAAAGTATTGTGAAAAAAAGCTTGTTAGTTCTACTTTTAGGTCTACTATCACTAATATTGGTTGCATGTGGAGGAAAGGATGAAGCCTCTAGTGAAGCGCAAGAGGAGGAAGTAATTGGAGGAGATATCGAAGGAGCTACGGAATTGACCTTCTGGACATTTGTCGGCCAACACGTAGATTTATTCAGAGATTCGGCTGAACGATGGAATAAAGAAAATCCCGAACGTCCTATCAAACTAGTAGCTGAGACGTATCCTTATGATCAAATGCATAATAATTTACTGATGGCTTTACAAGCTGGAAAAGGAGCTCCAGACATTGTCGACATTGAGCAAAGTAAATATGCTAATTATATGCAAGGAGAACCACAACTCTTACCCCTAAACGAATATGTAGAACCAGTCCTTGAAGATTCTGTAAGTTCACGTTTTGAAATGTATGCTAAAGATGGGAAATACTATGGAGCGCCGACACACGTTGGAGCTACAGTAATGTACTACAATACAGAAATCATGGATCAAGCAGGGGTAGATATTGATTCTATCCAAACATGGGATGACTTCGTAGAAGCTGGAAAAAAAGTGGTTGAAAACACGGATGCGGTTATGTGGAATGTGGGGACTACTGATTATTTAATGGACTTCTTCCCAATGGTTTCACAACGTGGTTCCGACTTCTTTAACGAAGAGGGTGAGGTTATATTAGATAATAAAGCAAATATAGAAACCCTACAATTTTTGCAAGACGTCCTTTATAAACATGAAATTGCTGAATTAACTCCCGGAGGTATGAACCAAACGGAAGAGTACTATGGTTATATGAATGATGGGAACGCAGCAACAGTTCTTGCTCCGTTATGGTACATGGGACGGTTCCTTGATAATATGCCCGATTTGAAAGGGAAGATGGCCATTCGCCCACTTCCGGCATGGGAGGAAGGTGGAGACCGTACAGCTGGCATGGGGGGAACAGGAACAGTTGTTACCAATCAAACGGAACATGCAGAACTTGCGAAAGAATTCTTGGCATTTACGAAATTATCTAAAGAAGGAAATATCAATCTTTGGAAGGTGTTAGGATTTGATCCACCACGCTGGGATGTGTGGGAAAGTGAAGAGGTAAGAGAAGACAATAAGTACTATGAATACTTCGGTACGGGAATTTTCGACACACTTCTAGAAATAAAAGATGAAATCAATGAAATTCATTTAACAGAGCATACTCCTGATGTTGCAACGGAATATAATACAAATGTGGCTGAAAGCGTATTGAGGCAACAAACTCAATCGCCTGAAGAAGCATTGAAGGCAGCAGCAGATAAAATTAGAGGTATGAAATAAGTGTAATGAAAAGGCAGAGAGGGATGTATTTCCTCCCTGTCTTTTTTATTGTATAGGAAATTATAAAAATTATAATATGTTGATAATTTTGAATTAGTTTGTCCTAATCTAGCTCCAGCGCTAAAGCCCCGGAAGTCTAAGCCAAGCCAAGAATGAAGGGAAATTCACACTTCCTTCATGGCTCGTCTTATGCTTGTCGGGGCTAAACGGGGCGCTTCCGCCTTTTGTTCTACTGGCAATTCTTAAGTTGAATTCAGATAATTCTTAAAAATATAAAAAACTTATTGAAAAAAGCGCTATAGTTAGCTATACTTTTAACTAACAGCTTATACGTACATCTTTAGTTTTTTGGTAGATTGGTTATGTAGATGTTCGTATATTAACCTTTATTCGGTAAAAAACTCTTTGATATTTGAAAGCGTATACAAGTAGTGCCGACTAGTTATTACTCACTTTCCGATATTAATTTTAAAGAAGGAGTGGATAGAATGCCAGATTCTATGAAAGCGAGTATGATCCTTGATAAAAGTTATCAAATAGCACCTGTAGATGAAAGAATATACGGCTCGTTCATTGAACATTTAGGTAGGGCCGTATATGGAGGGATTTATGAACCTGATCATCCAAAAGCGGACGAGCAAGGGTTTCGAAAAGATGTCATTGATCTTGTAAAACAGTTGCAAGTTCCTATTGTACGGTACCCAGGTGGTAATATGGTATCCGCCTATAATTGGGAGGATGGGGTTGGACCTAAAGAAGACAGGCCGCGCCGACTTGAACTCGCTTGGCGTACTGTGGAAACCAATCAAGTAGGTACGAATGAATTTGCAGATTGGGCGAAAAAAGTTGACGCTGATGTCATGATGGCCGTGAATCTCGGTACACGCGGTATTGATGCAGCCAGGAACTTAATCGAATACACTAATCATCCCGGGGGTACATATTGGAGCGATCTCCGAAGATCACATGGATATGATCAACCTCATAATATCAAAACATGGTGTCTTGGTAATGAAATGGATGGTCCCTGGCAAGTTGGCCAAAAAACAGCCTATGAATATGGAAGAATCGCTAAAGAGGCAGGAAAGGTAATGAAGCTAGTCGATCCAACCATTGAACTAGTGGCCTGTGGAAGTTCTAATACGGACATGCCAACATTTCCTGAATACGAAGCGATTACATTAGATCTTGCTTATGAGGAAGTGGATTTTATCTCCCTTCATCAATATTACGGTAACCGTACCAATGATCCAGCCAATTACTTAGCTAAAAATATGGATATGGACCACTTTATAAAAACGGTCATCTCGACTTGTGATTATATTAAGGCAAAGCATCGTAGCAAGAAAACAATCAATTTAAGTTTTGACGAATGGAATGTCTGGTACCACTCAAATGAAGCAGATAAAGAAATAGATCCATGGAGTGTGGCTCCACCACAGCTTGAAGATGTTTACAACCTCGAAGATGCATTGTTAGTCGGAAGCATGTTGATTACATTTTTACAGCATGCGGATCGGGTGAAAATGGCTTGCATGGCACAGCTTGTCAATGTTATTGCACCAATTATGACGGAGAATAATAGCCACTCATGGAAACAAACCATTTATTATCCATATATGCATACATCAATATTCGGAAGGGGAATTTCACTAAAGCCCATCCTTTCTTCTCCAAAATATGATAGTAAAGATTTTACCGACGTTCCTTATGTTGATAGTGCAGCTGTTTACAATGAGGAAAAAGAAGATGTCACTATTTTTATCGTAAATAAACATTTAGAAGAGTCTATCGATCTATCCATTGATTTACGAAGTTTTGAAGGGTACAGCTTCTCAGAACATATTGTTTTAGAACACGATGATTTAAAAGCAGTCAATACATCCTCCGTAGAATCTGTGAAACCTCATTCAAACGGAGTTTCTGAATTCCAGGATGGATATTTGAATACGCGATTATCGAGAACTTCCTGGAATGTTATTCGTTTGAAGAAAGCGTAAGATCGAATGTTGTTTCTGTGCAATCAAAATAAAAGCAGCTACAGCTCCAACACTTCGATTAGTTACTGAGGAGGAGGATCCTATGAAAACGGTGTACACCAGAACAAAACTGCAATCGAAGGCTCAAAAAGATCCAAGCAAATTATTAAGAATCTTAAATTCTAAAAAAGTAGTTCCTTACATTTTTGTTTCGCCATTTATTCTTTCATTTTTGGTGTTGACGCTATACCCTGCAATACAGGGGATCACAATGAGTTTCCAAAGTATTTTGCCTGGCCAAGTTGAATTCATTGGTATGCAAAATTACACAAGGGTACCGAACGCAACCTTTTACAAAGCTTTATCGAATACAAGCGTCTATGTCATCCTGACTGTATTGATCCTTACGATTGTTCCTATGATGCTTGCTGTGTTTTTAAACTCAAAAATCGTTAAATTTAAAACCCTTTTTCGAGCTTCGCTGTTTGTTCCAGCTTTAACATCCACAATTGTAGGTGGTATGATTTTTCGTTTAATGTTTGGGGAACAAGAATCAGCCGCTGCGAACCAATTGATCAGTTTTCTTGGGTTTGATCCAGTCAATTGGCGCTTTACTGCCTGGTCTGGAATGTTATTAATGGTATTATTAGCATCGTGGCGTTGGATTGGAGTAAACTTGCTTTACTTTTTGGCAGCGCTTCAAAATATCCCTGATGAATTGTACGAAGCTGCTGAAATTGACGGGGCATCACGCTTTCAAAAGCTGTTATTTATCACTCTTCCGCAATTGAAACCGATTATTATTTTTGTGAGTACAATTACGATCATCAATGGATTTCGAATGTTTGAGGAAAGTTTTGTTTTCTGGGAAGCTGGCTCACCAGGGAACATCGGTTTGTCCGTAGTAGGGTACATTTACCAGCAAGGAATTCAACAAAACGATATGGGATTCGGTGCAGCCATTGGCGTTGTGTTGATGTTGATCATCTTTGTCGTCAGCTTCATCTACCTTATCATGACAGGTGCCTTCAAGAAGGGGGAAGCTTAAATGAAAAAGAAAAATACGGCTCTCAAGTGGTTTGCCAATATCGCATTTGTGATCATCTCTTTAATTGCCTTGTTTCCCATTATCAGCTTATTCATCTCATCCTTTATGCCTTCCTCTGTTCTGATGAGGAATGGAATTACATTTAATATCGATGTGGAACAATTAAGTTTCGATAACTATACCTATATCTTAACCCAATCAGCAGATTATTGGGCATGGTATGGGAATAGCTTAATCATCTCACTGATTACGATCGTTCTATCGCTTATTTTTTCATCAATGGTCGGCTATGCATTGGCTATGTATGACTTTAAAGGTAGTAATTTATTCTTTGTCCTTGTCTTGTTCATCTTGATGGTGCCATTTGAGATCTTGATGCTACCTCTATTTCAAATGATGATTGATACACAACTGATTAATACTTACTTTGCTGTCGTGCTCCCGATGATCGTTGCGCCGGTGGCTGTCTTTTTCTTTAGACAATATGCGTTAGGGTTGCCGAAAGAACTTATGGATGCGGCACGGATTGATGGCGCAACGGAATATGGTATTTTCTTTAGAATAATGCTGCCATTAATGGGGCCTTCTCTTGCGGCCATTGCGATATTGCAAGGCTTAGCGAGCTGGAATAACTTCCTATGGCCATTATTAGTTCTTCGCTCGAATGATATGTTTACTTTACCTATTGGTTTAGCAACATTGTTAACACCTTATGGTAATAACTATGATGTCTTAATCGCGGGGTCTGTTATGACCATCATTCCGATTATCTTATTATTCATCTTCTTCCAACGGTACTTTGTATCTGGCTTAACGGTTGGCGGAGTAAAGGGGTAATCTTTTACGGGCCCTCTATACAGGGGCCCGGTTATTTCCTCTATTCATTTTTGTATAATATATTTGGGTATCAGTTGTCAAAAAGGTGGGTTTTTTGCAATGAAAGCTAGTGGAATGGTTACATCAATCGATCATTTATTGAGCTGGGTGGCACGTCTGGCCTGGTTAAATTTATTATTTATCATTGGAACACTTGCGGGTTTTTTTCTACTGGGCCTCTTTCCGGCTTTGACTGCCTGTCTTGGAGTTACAAGAAAATGGTTGAAAGGAAATAGGACTCTTCCAGTATGGAAGACTTTTTGGCACTTATACCGAAATGAGTGGAAGCTCACCAACGGGGTAGGACTTGGATTATCGATCGTGGGGGGGATTCTTTACCTCAACTATCAAATTCTTAAGTCAGCCGAGGGTGAAGTGTTATTTATCATTCCGTTTGCTTTTTATGGAGTATTATTTTTTTATGGATTAATCGTCCTCTGGATTTTTCCGCTGATTGTCCATTATAAAGCTAAACTTAGCCAGCAGATAAAAAATGCAGTCATCATAGGGTTAACTAAAATATATATATCTTTCGGGATGGCTGTACTATGGTTTGCTATCGGTTATTATTCACTTATGCTTCCCTCGTTATTTCCGTTCTTTTCCTTTACTTTCCTATTCATTGGGTGGATGTGGCTGGCGCTACAAGTGTTTATAAAAATCCCGTCTAATAAAAATCATTGATTTAAAAAAACTACCGGACTTTTATTTTAGAAAAGATCCAGGTAGTTTTTTTGGAATTTTCTAAAATCCATTGACAAAGATTCGGAGCTCTTTTAATCTATATATACGTACAAGTTATAATTTATAAAATATATAACAGTATCATATACGGTTGAGTTGTTAGGGTGGCAGGCTCCGTTTATTGTCCTTAAAACAAAATGAATATTATTTAGAGGTGATTGAATGGGAAATAGAATTGTCCTTAATACAGATGTTCCTGAAGGAAAAATCAATAAAAATATCTATGGCCATTTTGCTGAACATTTAGGTCGGTGTATTTATGAAGGGATTTGGGTTGGCGAGGATTCACCGATTCCAAATACGAATGGAATCCGGAATGATGTATTGGAAGCTCTTCGAAAGATTAACATACCTGTGCTTCGTTGGCCGGGAGGTTGTTTTGCAGATGAATATCATTGGAAAGATGGTGTAGGACCACGGGGTGACCGCAAGCGAATGGTCAATACACATTGGGGTGGTGTTGTAGAGAGTAACCATTTTGGAACACATGAATTCATGATGCTTTGTGATCTGTTAGAAGCTGAACCTTATATTTGTGGAAATGTTGGTAGTGGTACAGTGCAAGAAATGGCAGAGTGGGTGGAATACATGACATTTGATGGAGAATCCCCTATGGCAAATTGGCGTGTCGAAAATGGTCAAGAAGATCCGTGGAAATTGAAATATTTTGGGGTAGGAAATGAAAATTGGGGCTGTGGAGGCAATATGCGGCCGCAATATTATGCTGATTTGTACCGCCGTTATCAAACGTACGTTAGAAATTACGGGGGTAATCAAATTTACAAAATCGCAGGTGGAGCCAATATCGATGACTATACATGGACAGAAGTTCTGATGGGCGAGGCTGCACAATTCATGGATGGACTTAGTCTCCACTATTACACAATCCCAGGAGATTTTTGGAAAGGAAAAGGTTCAGCTCTCAACTTTGAGGAAAGTGAATGGGATATCACGATGCTGAAGGCGCTTTATATTGAAGAGCTTATTAAAAAACATGCAACGATTATGGATAAGTATGATCCGGAGAAACGAATCGGGCTGATCGTTGATGAGTGGGGGACATGGTTTGATGTTGAACCAGGAACAAACCCTGGTTTCCTATACCAACAGAATACCATTCGTGATGCTCTAGTTGCTGGCGTATCATTGAATATTTTCAATAACCATTCTGACCGAGTTCAAATGGCGAACATCGCTCAAACGGTAAATGTCTTGCAAGCTATGGTTTTGACAGAAGGAGAAAACATGATTCTGACGCCAACCTATCACGTCTTCGATATGTATAAGGTTCACCAGGACGCAGAGAAACTTTCCATTAAGGTTGAATCTGATCATATTGCCCTTGATGGACAAAATTTCCCGCAGATCCATACCTCTGCATCTCTATCTAAAGATGGAACCGTCAATATTAGCTTGTGTAATTTAGATAAACAAGAACAAGCGACTCTTGAGCTTGATATTAGAGGTGGAACATATTCGGATATCTCAGGAGTCATTCTCACAGCTCATGCAATGAATGAACATAATACTTTCGAACAACCTGAAAATGTTAAACCTGAGAATTTTACAGATTTTCAATCAAAGGAAGAAGGATTAACTGTGAAATTACCTGCGATGTCCGTTGTGATGCTATCTTTGAAAGCTTAAGAGAGATCAATATGAGACAACTTCTCCCATAGGCTTTATTAATAATAGAGAGTGAGGAGGGATAGGTTGAAAGACTTTAAAGCGATTGACCAGTTAGCTAAAGAGCTTCATGAAGATCGTTCACAGCTTCCATATATTGAAGTTCGTAAAGGAGCTCTACAAGCAATCACACCATATATAGGAGAGCAAGGGTTTCGACACACCACTATTATTGTCGACGATAATACTTGGGAAGCAGCGGGAGAAAGACTTTTTCATGAACTTGAAAAACATCAGATAGTCGGAGAGGCCGTTTTGATCAAGTCGAATGAACATGACCAGGTACTCGCAGATGAAGATGCAATTGTGCAAGTTCTCGTAGAAACATCTCAGCAATCCAATGCTTTGATTGCTGTAGGAACAGGAACGATTCATGATATTACTCGGTTCTGCAGTCATAAAATGGATATTCCTTTTCTTTCAGTACCTACGGCAGCGTCAGTAGATGGTTATACATCGAAAGGGGCTCCCCTTATTTTACGCGGCTTTAAACAGACGATTCAAACGGCTTCCCCGATCGCTGTTTTTGCAGATATTGATATTATCAAGAAAGCTCCTCGGGAAATGACAGCAGCAGGATTTGGAGATATTCTAGCAAAAAACACATCGCTCCTAGATTGGAAAATTTCCCATTGGATCAATGATGAGCCTTATTCTGAACGAGCAGCGGATTTAACCCGTAACTCTTTACAGATGTGTATCGATCATGTAGAGGAAATTGCCCAAGCTGATGATGAAGGGATTCGTTTATTGATGTATGCGTTGATTGAATCAGGGCTCGTGATGCTACTGCTTAACTTTTCTAGATCTGCTTCTGGAGGAGAACACCATTTATCTCATTATTGGGAAATGGATCTACTAAAGAGGAATGCTCCCCAAGTTTTACACGGGGCGAAGGTAGGGGTAGCAACTGCGGTCATCACGGAGCTTTATCAATCGTACGCTAACGATGAGGATGTGTTTGGTGCGAACACTGGTCAAATAGCGGAAGAAATCCATAATTTATATAAACCGGACCAAATGACACAATGGCTCCAATTGGTTGGAGGAGCGGCGACTCCTTATGAATTAGGGATTGACGACGATTTAGTACAAAAAAGCTTGAATGAAGCCTTTCGTTTGCGTGATCGTTGCACAGGATTATATTTAATCAACCAGGCTAAGTCTAAGGAAATTCTTTATCCTGTGAGTAAGAACATTGAGTTGTAAAGGGTGCCATCTTTCAATGCAACAAAATGTTCAGCAATTGATTGAAGAACAACTTTCTTTGGAAGCCGATCTAGTATCTGATCGAACGTATCAAGCTAGATGGAAAATCTGTTCTACGTGCCCTTCGCTATATGCGGATACGACGTGTCTTCATTGCGGTTGTTTTGTTCAGTTTCGTGCAAGGCTCGCTTATAAAAATTGTCCAAATCCTGGAGGTAGCCATTGGTAAAAAGGAGTTGGTGAGATGCATATCGATACACAGACTGTTCAAGTCCATGGACAATCCCCGTGGACGCTGTACCGTCTTAAAAATGACCATGGAATGAATGTCGATTTTTTTAACTATGGGGGAATTATCACTAAGATTTTAGTTCCAGACCGAAATGGATCGTTTGAGAATGTAGTCCTTGGGTATGAAAATTATGAAGACTACGTAGAAAATCGCGGTTTTCTCGGTGCGCTGATCGGTCGGGTAGCAGGTCGAATTAAGAACGCTACCTTTGAAATAGATGGAAAGATGTATCAGTTAGATAAAAATGAAGGCGAACATCACTTACACGGAGGTAAAAATGGTTTCCATCAGGCGCTATGGGAAGCGACTCCTTTTCAGTCGGACGAGAAAGTTGGTGTGAAACTTACCCATCATAGCAAAGATGGAGAAGAGGGTTATCCTGGGAATGTGATTGTAGAGGTGACCTATTCACTTACTAATGACAATCAATTTGTCATCGACTACCAAGCGAATACGGATCAAATCACTCCTTTAACGTTAACCAATCATTCTTATTTTAACTTAAGTGGAAATGCCAAAAGGACCATTCATGATCATCAAGTATCATTAGATAGTTCCCAACTTGTTGAATTGGATCATCAATTAATTCCTACGGGAAAATGGATGTGTGTGAGTGGGACAACCTATGACTTTCGCAAAAAGCGAAAATTAAGAGAAGGTTTTACATATAAGGCACAACAACATGAGGTAGCAAACGGTGGGTATGATCACTATTTTTTATTCGATAAAAAAGCGGAACATGACATCGTTCTTGAGGACCAAGAAGCTGGACGGTCGATGACGATACAAACCGACCAACCAGGTGTTGTAATGTATACATCTAATATTCTCCCAGAAGGAATGAGCTTATCAGAAGGGGAAACACGAAAGTACGCAGGGATATGCTTAGAAACACAAAGTTCTCCCGCCTCGTTACATGATAAGGGTTTTCCAAATGTTTTGGTAACTCCAGATACTCCGTACCATAAGCAAACAGTGTTCACTTTTCGAAATGGTGAATGAGTAATTATGATGAATTGCAAGGCTTCCTCACTGATTTAGATGGAACCGTGTGGAAGGAGCAGCGGAGACGATCCAAGCGATACAAAGTGATCGAAAAAGAGTGGTAAGCAATCGCGGGACGTATTCCCGCGAGAAGATTTCAAATCTATTATTTGAAAAAGGAGTCCATCTTGATCCCCAAGATATTATCCTGACCTCGCATGTCGTAGCTGAATATTTAAGAAAGAATCACCCTCATGAACCAGTTTGGGTCTTAGGTGAATCTGGATTAGAGGAAGAATTGCGCAACAGTGGAGTACTCATCTCCATAAATCCGAACGATGCCAGTTGGCTTGTCTTTTCCTTACATACAGGAGTAACGTGCGAAGATTTAAATCAGGCATTTCGGGCTGTCCTAATACTGAGGTGTCAGGAACCACAACTTCAATAGATTCAAAGAAACCCTTCAAGACATCTACTATGTATGGACGATCATAGTGGTTCCAAACCCCTTAAAGACCCGGCTGTTTATTAAATTCACTTAATTACTGGTGGACTGACTATTTTGATCCATGTCCAAATTGAAAAAACGCCATTCGTTTAAGATGGCACTGAAAAAACAATTTAAACGAAAAAAGGAGATAACCATTAACTATTATAGTCAGTGGTTATCTCCATTTTGCTTTTAAAAGCCTCACTTTTTATCCAAAGTATGTCCTTTCTTAGTGGACATTACACGTGTTGTTTGTTTTGTTTTCCAACAATTGTATTGACAATGACCGATGTGGTCATCTATTATATATTTACAGTGACCACACTGGTCATTGGTGAGGATTAATCTAAATGTAAGAAAGAAGGTGTCCGAAATTTACTCGAAATTTTATAGTTTAGAATCTGAAAAACGAGAGCGTATTATCAATGCATCTATTGATGAGTTTGTCCGAGTCGGTTTCGAAAAAGCGTCCACAAACGAAATTGTTAAAAAAGCAAATATTTCCAAGGGGTCATTATTCAGCTATTTTAACAATAAAAAAGAATTGTATTTATTCCTGTTTGAAAATGTGATAGAGATTACGGAACAAATATACGAAGAAATGGATACCAATGAAACAGATATTTTTAAAAGGTTGCAGGGCGTAGGATTAATTAAATTTAAAATCATTAAAAAGTATCCGCAAGCATTTAATTTTCTTAAAGCTGTTGCCCAAGAGGAATCTACTGAAGTGAAGTCTGATATCGAAAACAAAATTAAGCCTCTCCTTGAAAGTGGTTTTGGAAGAATATATCAAAATATAGATTTAACAAAATTTCGTGATGATATCGATATTCAAAAAACGATTAATATTATTAATTGGACGATGCTTAGTCTTGCAGAGCAACAAAGAAATAAATTAAATTCATTCGAAGAAATCAGTATGGATCTGTTTAGTGAATGGGATAGTTATTTTGACATAATGAAACGTTGTTTTTATAAAAAGGAGGATTAAGATGTCAGTGATTCAAATGAAGGATCTTACGAAGTATTACGGTAAAGCCTTGGCACTTGATGATCTTGACCTTGAAGTAAATCAAGGAGAGGTATTAGGATTTATTGGTCCGAATGGTGCCGGCAAATCGACCACGATTCGGATATTACTAGGTCTCCTTCGAAAAACAAGTGGAGATGTTCACTTATTTGGCAAAGATCCATGGAAAGAAGCGGTTGAGTTGCATCGGCGGATAAGCTATGTGCCTGGAGATGTCAATTTATGGCCGAACTTAACGGGTGGGGAGGCGATTGATCTTTTTAGCAGCTTGCGAGGAGATATAGATCCAAAGCGTCGTGATCAATTGTTAAAGCAATTTGACCTTGATCCTACAAAGAAATGCCGTACGTATTCCAAAGGAAATCGACAAAAAGTTGCACTTGTTGCCGCATTTGCTTCAAAAGCAGATTTGTTTATTCTGGATGAACCAACGTCTGGGCTGGATCCATTGATGGAGGCAATTTTTCAGGAATGTGTGGCTGAGGTGAAACAGCAAGGAAAAACGGTTTTGCTATCCAGCCATATTTTGGCTGAAGTGGAAAAACTGTGTGACCGTGTCAGCATTATTCGCCAAGGGAAGATTGTAGAATCTGGATCACTTGACCAGTTGCGACATTTAACACGAATCATCATTTCGGTCGAAACAGCGCAACCAATCACCGGGATTGATAGGATGTCAAGCATCCATGATCTTGAATTTAAAGGGAATAAAGCTCGTTTTCAGGTCGATTCTTCTGAAATCAATCAAGTGCTTAAATACTTGACCCAATTTGAGGTAAGAGCTTTAACAAGTACACCGCCAACATTAGAAGAGTTATTCATGCGTCACTACGGTGAAGATACAAATAAAGCAAAGATGTCCTAAGGAGGTGTGAAAACGATGAATAAACAACATTCGTTTGCAGGAACTGGAACGATGCTCCGATTCATGCTGAGACGGGACAGAATCCAGCTTCCTATCTGGATTATTGCCATTATTATATCAGTTGTAGGGACTCTTGCCAGTTACGAGAACCTTTATCAGACTGAAGCTTCTCGACAAGAAACTGCGGCACTCATGGCAAGTCCGGCATCCATTGCTATGACTGGTCCTGAACTTTACCTAGAGAATTATACTTTCGGTGCTATGATGGGGCATCAAATGTTAGGTTTTGTAGGGATTGTGGTAGGTTTAATGAGTGTGCTTCTCATTGTTCGACATACACGAAAAGAAGAGGAAACAGGTCGAACAGAGTTAGTACGTGCATCGGTAACTGGAAGACACGCAAATACCACTGCATCCTTAATTCTTGCTACAGCAGTGAATATTGTTCTTGCTGTCGTTCTTGCTGTAGCCATGGGTTCGTTAGGAATCGAATCGGTGACGTGGCAAGGTTCGTTTCTGTATGGAGCCGCGTTAGCTTCCGTAGGTCTATCGTTTTCTGGTGTGGCCATTTTTGTGGTCCAGTTTATGGAGCATGGCCGAGCGGCAACTGGACTTAGTTTGGGGCTACTGGTAGTCGCCTACTGTCTAAGAGCCGCTGGTGATATAGGGGATGAATTCATATCTTGGCTTTCACCGATTGGCTGGGCACAGCAAACATCAGTATATGTTGATAATCATTGGTCACCATTGTTGCTCAGTCTTGGATTCACGATTGTTTTGGTAGCTATTGCGTATCCGTTAAGTACAAAGCGTGATGTTGGTGCCGGCATGATCCCTCCTCGCCGCGGTAAGGCGTCAGCATCGAAAGCTTTAACCAAACCAATTGGTTTAGCCTATCGTTTACAGCGTACCAATCTCATCGTTTGGGGCTTTGCAATGTTTTTCTTTGGAGCGATGTACGGTTCATTCCTCGGGGAAGCGGAAAAGATGATGGAATCGATGGGAAATACAATAGGAGAAATGCTTCCTGGGATGGATGGGGGAGTCCTGGCTGACAGTTTTGCCGCCATGTTCATCGCGATTTCCGCCATTGTGTCGACGATTCCTTCACTTCAAAGTATTTTGCGGCTGCGAAGTGAAGAAAAAGAAGGTCGAGTTGAAGGGATGCTTTCAGGTGCTTTATCCCGCCCGCGACTTTTAGGCAGTTTCGTCATCGCCGCTATTTTGAACAGCCTTTTCCTTCTCTTTATGGCAGGTCTAGGTATGGGGGTTGCGGGAAGTCAAAGTATGAATGATTCCAGCTACTTAGGTGATCTAATTGTAGCAGGTTTGTCTTTCGCACCAGCGCTCTGGGTTGTTATAGGGGTAGGGGTTGCATTAATCGGTTTCTTCCCTAAAGGAACCTCGTTTAGTTGGGCAGTCGTCGTGTTTGCATTCCTTATTATTTATCTCGGAGGAGCACTTCAACTACCAGAGTGGTTAATGAACATTTCACCGTATCAGCACATACCACGATTCCCGTTAGAGGATTTTGATTGGGTACCTCTTCTCTCCTTAACGGGAGTAGCCACTGTGCTTATTGTCATTGGCTGGTTTGGCTTCCGTAGGCGTGATATTGAGATGTAGTAAAATGATTGTACTAAAGAACGCAACAAGTTATTGGAATTTGGTTGATTAATTGATTACGCAATAAAATCTAACAGTAGAAGTATAGTAGTTTTATAGAGAAGCTGAGAAAAGCAAAGTCAGGCGCATTCCATTAGGGAGTGCGCCTGACTTTTTGAAATGAAATAATGGTTATTATTCAATGTGAATTCCTGTTAATATAAAAGAAAATGGAAAAGTGAGGTAATCATATTGTCTAATATAGAGCTTAGAAAGATCAATTCAGAAAACTGGAGAGAAGCTCTTGGACTTTCCGTGCATGTTGATCAACAAAAATTTGTTGCAGATGTCTCACCGCCTGTTGCTATCGCACTTGCTAAAGCTTACATCAGACCAGATGGTAAACTAGTCGATCCATATGGGATTTACAATCAAAACAAAATGATTGGTTTTTTCAATCTGCATTATATACCTGAAAGTAAAGAAGACTATTGGCTATTTCACTTTTTCATCGATAAAAGCTTCCAAAGAAGCGGGTTCGGTTCTGACTCAATAAAAGAGTTGATTAAACATCTTAAACATACTCATCCTTCTTGTAATCGGCTTCGTTTAACCGTTCATCCTGAGAATAAAGCAGGTAAGTTATTTTATATTAAACTTGGATTTATTGATGATCAAACCCTTACATATGGAGAGCCAACTTATTCTATATACATTTAAATTAAAGTTTATTTTGATACGAATGATATTAAACAACCGTGAACCTATTCAGAACAATTATCATTTTATCATCTTTATCCCACTCTCCAATGATACTCACCCACCCAACCAAAATGAATACACTGTAATTAGCGTAAATAGATACCTGGTTATTGATGGGTAAAAAATAGGGGAGAGAAGAATAAACATGAACAATTTTTCAAATGGGAAATTTACCTATGTTGTTCAGCCTGGTGATCATTACTGGTTATTAGCACAGCGTTATAATACAACTGCTGAAGAAATATATGCGGTTAACCCAAGTGTAAATCCATATTATCTTCGTCCAGGGCAACATATTTCCATACCAGTTGCACAGCCTGCTTTCCAATTTGTACGACAAAATCATTGTATAAGTCAGGCAGAGGTAGAGTTACGAAGTGATATGCGAAGCCTTTGGGAGGAGCATGTAGCATGGACCAGAATGACGATAATAAGCCTAACCTTTAAGTTACCAGACGTAGATTTTGTTATTGCACGTCTTTTGCAAAATGCGACAGACATGGGAGAAATGATTCGACCATTGTATGGGGATGCAGCAGCTGATAGGTATGCCACTTTGATTAAGGAACATCTTCTATTTGCCGCTGATCTTGTAAAAGCAGCGATAGCAGGTGACGAGCAAGCAGCAATGACTGCAGAACAAAAATGGTATGCTAACGCGGATGAAATTGCTGTATTTCTAAGTAGCATTAATAGATTTTTGTCTGAGGAAGAAGTAAGGGAAATGTTCTATCGCCATTTGGATTTAACTAAACAGGAAGCGATATTTATGATAAACATGGAATACCAGAAAGATATTGTCGTATATGATGAGATTGAAGAACAAGCCAGAGAAATGGCGGATACCATCTCAGAGGCAATGGTGAAATTATATCCTAATATGTTTAGACAATCTCGGAATTAGAAGTATGTCGAAATAATGGTCTTTTTACCAAGGTTGTTTTCGTATACTTTGTTGCTATTTTTCAAAAAAAGTAGTGGTTGATTGCAGCGAAAGGTTGCTCGTTTTCCGCGGGGCGGGCGGTGAGCCTCCTCGGCGCTCTGCGCCTTGGGATCTCACCTGTCCCGCTGCTCCCGCAGGAGTCTCGCACCTTCCGCTCCAATCATTACTTTATCGATGGTTTACTTTCACAAACTCTATTATAAAACAACAATCTTTTAGAAAAGAGCCTTTACCAATTGAAAGGAGTAAAAAGGATGAAATCTCCAATATTATTATCTGAGCGATTAAGAATACGTCCATTTCAGTTAGATGATGCTCCTAAAGTTCAAGAATTAGCAGGAGATATTGACATAGCGAAAACGACTACAATAATTCCACATCCTTATCCTGATGGTTGGGCAGAAGATTGGATTATATCTACTCATAAATCCATGGATAAGGGGGACAGTTTGAACTTTGCGATCGTTAATGAGCAAAATGAGTTCATAGGTTGTATCTACCTTTTTATTAATAAAAAACATAATAAAGGAGAATTAGGTTACTGGGTTGGGAAACCGTATTGGGGGAAGGGGTACTGCACAGAAGCAGGAAAAGTGATCGTTAAATATGGATTTGAAGAATTAGGACTAAATCGTATTTATGCTGATGCATTCACTAAAAACCCTGCATCCTTTAAAGTAATGGAAAATTTAGGGTTGAAACACGAAGGAACATTTAAACAGAGTTGTTTGTACTGGGGAGTTTATGAAGATACTGTTGTGTATGGTTTAACAAAGTCAGATTATCAAAATAGTGAATAGTTTCCTAATGATACTTCCACAATCGTGCTCATTTCCTGAATAAGAATCATCATCTCGGGCCCATTTTAAATTACTAAAAGTCATCAAGTGAATATCTGACAATGAATGGGAGGAGATTCCTCCCTTCTTTAATTTAAAGGAAATTTTAGGGATATTCTAAACGCTTATAGAGAAAATAAAGGGAAATGAAACATGTAGGAGGAAATGCTCTATGACGAATAAAGTAAAAATGAGTTCAGTAGAGCTCGGTGCCTTATGGACAACCTACCATAAAAAAACGATGATTATGAGAATATTGGAGTCCTTTATAGAGAAATCGGATGATCAAAAAGCCAAAGACCTCATGTCGGGATTGTGGGAGCAGCTTGATGGCAAAGTCATTGAAATAAAAACGATGTTACAAAATGAAGGGGCAGCAATACCCAAAGCGTTTACTAAGGAAGATGTTTATTTGGGTGCACCCAGGTTGTTCGATAATGGATTTGATATCATGTTCTGTCGAATATTAAAGGAAATTAGCATGGGGATGTATGTACTACATATGACGATTTCTTATCGTGAAGATATTGTTAAATTCTATAAACAACTTACTGATATAACCCAGACCTATTATAATCTTTTCACACAATATCTTCTTGAAGAAGGGCTGCTTCCTCGACCGACCTATATAAACATGCCAAAATCGGTAGAATATCTAAATGACAAATCATACTTAAAAGGATCCAATCTATTGGGTCACAAAAGGGATCTAAATGTTGTTGAGTTTGGAATTCTCTATCATGCTGTTGAGACAAATATTACCGGTATGCAATTGATGACAGGGTTTGCCCAATGTTCAAAGGATGAAGAGATAAAGAAATATTTTATAATAGGGAAAGAACTTTCAAAAGGAATTTTAAATGAAACGGTGGACATCCTTCTTCAGAATGATATTCAAGTGCCTGCCACACCAGGGGGAACGATTACAAGTTCACATGAGGCTCCTTTTTCTGAAAGGCTCATGATGTATTGTACATACCTTTTGTGTAGCTTTAGTATGGGGGGAAACGGTTTTGGTACCGGCTTAAGTTTGCGTAATGACTTGAATGTGAAATTTGGGATGTTTGGGAAAGATACTTTTGAATTCATGCGGGAAGGGATTAAAATCATGATTTCTAATGGCATGCTGGAGGAACCACCCCGAATGGATATCAACAATTTAAATAATTCGTAACCTCTCTTTGAAGTCTTACTTCGGAATGAAAAGGATAGAAACTAGGAGTGATAGCAATGGAAACGGATCATCATTTTTATTCGTCCCCCTTATTTACCTACCGATACTCTGAAGATGGAGCCAACATTATGATTGACAACGGTTGGATGGAGCAACCCCCACTAGCAGCGGACCGTGATGAATTAGCCAAAAGAAAAGGGTAAGTGTATGGAGAAACTCTTATGGAGTATTGCATTGCCCGGCTTTGGGCAATTATTAAACGGTAAATATATAAAGGGCATTGTGATAATGATTTTGGAAGTCCTTATCAATGTGCAAGCAAATTTCAATGTAGCGATTATCTCTAGTTTTCAAGGGGACATACCAAAAGCGATTCAAGTAACGAATGATCAATGGTTGATGTTTTATCCTTGTTTATATTTCTTTGCCATGTGGGATGCATTTAAGGATGCAGGGGCAGGAGAAGAACCCTATTCCTTTCTTCCTTTTGTTTTTGGCGCCTATTTTGTAACGGTAGGATTGATTTATTCCTCGAATTTAGAGTTATTTGGTATAGTATTAGGCCCCGTCTGGCTGCCAATGCTTTTTATGATTCCCGGTGTAGGCGTCGGGTTGTTATTGAAAAAAGCTATGACCAAGTTTATATATAAGAAACCTTTAAACTGATCAGGAATCATCCCTATCAGCTTTTTGTTACATTAAGGTGCCTGGTACAACAAAAAAGGGGTTGTCCCAATGGTCAGGAACCACAACTTCCATATATAGAAGAATTCCTAAGGAACCCCTTCTATATATGGAGAATCATAGTGGTTTCGGACCCCTTTTGGGACAGCCCCTTTCTTGATTGACCTTGAGTATATTAAGTTTATTATTCCGAAATGCATACTACATTAGTTAAGAAATGTTCTTTAATTCCTCTGTTAAGCGTAAGAATTCTTTTTTGTTTCTGTCTCGTAAAGACTGGTCGATTTTCTGTTGGATTTTCTCTTTTCGGAATTTAAAAAGTGCTTTGTCTAACACCATTTCAGCAAATAGGGAATCCATGATTACTTCGTGTTGTGGTGAATTGAGCAATTTCTTTTCCATGAAAAATCAACTCCTTGACCTTTTTTCTATTATACTAACCATTTTCCTAATATTCAAAACATTTGTTTTGGTAATTTGATACATTATCAAAAAAAATTATTACCATTGGTCTTGAAATTAGAGTACAAAGAGGTTTCTACCATTCGTAAAATCCGTTTGTGTGAAAATTATTTATCTAATTTCTTTTCAACAAATGTCCAGACGGCATAAATGAAACTTGATAGACCAACCACTATCAAAAAACTATTCGTAATAAGATTAAAATCCAATTCCTTAACCGTTTTGGTCACTTCACCAATCCATTGTTCACCTTCCGTTTTCAAAAATATTCCACTCAAACATGTAAATAGATGTTATTATATTGTTTGTGTTGCTACATATGATTGTGAATTTTATTATAAAAAGCCATTTCTAAAAAACTAATAGTAAAGTTGAATTTTGTTTTAAGGGTGATGTTATGGATAATCGAAAGGATATAGTGGAGTGTAGGCTTCAGCATGAAGGGCTTCGGTCGGTGATCCCAAGGGTTGATGACTGTAGGCGGAGGCTCGTTTATGAACAGCAAGATCGAATTTTAGAATGGGTTCTTTTTGAAAAAGAAAACAGGAATTACGGTTGTTTGATTGAACATCAAGCCGATCAAATGAAGATATTGTCTGACCGAGCTTCTCTTGAACAATGTAAGTCGGTGGAAGCGGATGCACAGGCACTTTTGGAGATTGCCGATGTATTTTTTAATCCTGAAAGAAATCGACATTTACGACCAACCTATATGAAAAAAAATAAAAGATTTGAAGCTTTTCAGATTTATTTGGAAGTTTTCGCTATTCTTAAAGACTTTGAGGATGTACTTGCAACCATTCAAATGGATCGCCAGGAAGCTGAATTTGTTGTAGCGCTTTTTGAGAGATTGCAAAACTTTTATGAAATAGGGAACGACCCATCAAGTTCATTATTATGGAGAGAGACCAAGCATATTTGTTTGAATAATTGGCTTAAAGACTTGCATGCTGCTTTTATCATTATTCGAAAGCTTACAAAGCTTCCTTTCCAAAAAGCCCATAAGCTTGGCGTCTCAAAAGTAAGAATGATGACAGGATTAGGCTGGCGCTGGATGCATTGGCAGGTCTATACTTATTGGCATGATGAATATTTTTACATATTTAGTCGTGTGAAATCCAACCCGGATGATTTTGAAAAAATGAAGCAAACATTAATGAATAAAACGAGTTCTGCAGTATCTCCGCTATTCCCAATGGAGATCAAGGTCCCTGAGATGACGCTTTCGTGTGAGGACGAGTCTTTTCGTTTTCCGAAGGAGGGGAACCTATGATTCTTACATACTTTTTAATTCTACTTGGAAGCATTCCGATGGTCATGTTTCTATTTGCGGTTCTTGAACATCGTCATTATCATATTCTTTTTCGCCATTTGTTCCTTTGTGCCTCTGTGTGGCTTGTCGTATACGGAATTGCCACTGTGATCAATTTCCAATATTGGTCCGATTACCAATTGCCGTTTTTGCCAAAGTGGGAAGAAGTTAAAATGATGATGATTGTCGTGGTTGGACTATTTGTGCTTGTGTTTTTGGTTACGAGCGTCATAAGCCTCATCCAACGTACTCCAGTTCGAGAATGGATGGGGATCCACGGGAAGCTTTTTCTCGTAATGGGTACTTTATGCTTTAATATTTTAATGATTTTTATTTTCATTATGCCGGCGGGGCAAAAGCATGATTACAGTATGATTTTAGATCGTGCACAGGAGCAATTTGAGGAAGCTGAGCCTACTGAAGACGATCCAGTTGTCGCCGTTCTAGCTGCCTCCCAACAAAACTGCTTTTCAAGCACAAATTGCCGGAACTCAAGCTATGATAATCTAGTGATGGTTAAAAACTTTGAGGACCAAGGTCTGTTGGTTCAAATGGAAATTGCGTTTTTAAATCGTGAAAAAGAAGTGATGGATGTCTTTGAGTTCGGGCCGGTTTATATAGAAGCTGGGGAAGCCGTACCTGTTGTGTCTAAACGTGAGGTGAAAAAATCCAGCGTCTGGGACCGTTGGACGAACTTTACAGAAGACCATACTGCTTTTATTCAATATCGATATCGGTGGAAGTCTGATTCATAGTGGTTAGGCACCTCACAAAAAATGGACTGTCGTCAAAACGGCAGTCCATTTTTTGAAGATGAATAGATATGACTATACCCATACTTAGGTAAAATAGTTTTTCACTTGAGCTTTATATAAGAATTGGTTAAAGTTATTCATTCATCTCCCACTGTGGATTCCAGACAACCTCCCACAAATGGCCGTCTGGGTCTTGGAAGTGGCCAGAATATCCACCCCAAAAAGCGTCATGAGGCGGGTCGGTTATAACGGCTCCAGCCTTTTTGGCCTGATCCATTACTAGATCCACTTCTTCTTTACTACCAACATTGTGACCAATCGTACATTCGGTTGAACTTGGTGAGGTTTGACGCACCTTTGCTTCGTGGGCGATATCTTTGCGATTCCAAATCGCGAGTTTTAAGCCTGCTTGCAGGTCGAAAAAGGCAACAGCACCATGCTCAAATTCCTTGCCCACTATTCCTTGTGTCGGTAATCCAAGTCCGTCGCGATAGAATGCTACTGATCTTTCCAAATCATCAACACCCAATGTAATGACGGTAATTCGTGGTTTCATAAATGAAGTACCTCCTATCGATAAATTGATTGTACAATTAGATTCAATGAATAGTTTACCTTCGATTGCTATATTTGAATTGTAAAAAACGGACATCAATGAGGATCAGACTTAAAAATTTTCGAAGGAGAGATGCCGTAAAGATATTTAAAACTTTTGATAAAATGAGGTTGATCATAATATCCATATTTTAAAGAAATATCACTAAAATGAAACTGTGGTTTAAGATATAGTTCTTGCAGTAGACTTTGAAATCTAATGATACTTAATAACTCTTTTGGGCTCACTCCCAGTTCCTTTTGAAATCTTCTTCTTAAATGCCTTTCACTGTAACTGAGTTCTTCCGATAAAGTCCGAATTGAAATCATTCCCTTATGGAAAAACATATACTGCATGCTTGTTTCCAGTAAGTCATCAGTTTTTGTTTCATTCAACAATAGGAATTTCAATAACCTTGATTCAACCTTTTCGATTATTTCTGAAATTCGAGTTGATGAAAGGATATCTTCTACAAGATAAGCACTATCATTTCCCCATATATCTTCCAGAAAAACATGGTTTCCTATAAACTCTGAAACAGGATAAGTGAAAAATAGATGTGCAGTATCTATAAAAAAGCGAATTCCAAATAAGGAACAGTTTTGAGAAAGGGTTATCACTTCAAATTGGGTCATCAATCCTGTAGCAAAGGCTCCTTTAGACAAAGAAGATGCCTTTAGGTCAAAAATAATATCCACGCAACCATCTGGTATAATACGATGCAGTTTATCTGTATGTGAGGCATTGAATTCAACGGTCCAGTAGCAAGCAATATAAGGTTCGAGACTTTTGGAAGGTAAATATTCGCGATATCGATAATTAGAATCTATTAATCCATGTTGTAATATAGGGGGTTGCAAAGGACGAAAAAGTCGCATATTTTTCACACTTTCTGTTATATCTTTATGGTAATAAAGAGTACCTAACCACGGTTATTATAGTTAATATTAACTTTACCAGAAAACCGCCAACCCCCTTACGTCCGTCGCATTATTTTTTCAGAAATATAGGATAATAACCTATTAGTTGGGGTTGGAATATATAAATTGTATAATAAAATTAATAAGTAAAATACTTGGGTTTTTTTAATAAATAACAGTATAATAGACTTATTACTTTTGGAGGGGTTGGCTGCTTTAAATGGATAAATTTAAAAATATGGATGGGCACTATTCAGACAAAAGCTTTTGGGAAAAATTAAAAAAATTCGCATTGAAAGCAGGGCACTCTGTTGTTTATACAGCATTATTGCTATACTTCACTTTACAAAAGCCAGATCTCCCAGTCAAAGCGAGAGCAACGATCATTGGTGCTTTGGGTTATTTTATTTTTCCGTTGGATTTAATTCCGGACGTTGCAGTTGGTCTAGGCTACACGGATGATTTAGGCGCCTTGGGGGTTGCTTTACTTCAAGTTGCCATGTATATCGACGATGATGTAAAAGAAAAGGCCAAGCAAAAGCTGCATGATTGGTTTGGTGAAGATGTAGATACTTCTGATGTTGATAATAAATTATAGAATTTTATTTAGTAAAGCTCTAGCCATTGTTAATTGAGATATGGCTGAGGGCTTTTTTATTGAAATGTTTTCAATAAGACATATTATTAAGTTAAAGAAGAAAGGAGATATGTATATTGATTATGAAGCCTCGCTACGAGTCATTAGAATTAAAAATTATGAGATCTTTAAATGTTCGTATGAATTTAGCAGCCAAAGAAGAAAATTACTATTTGAACCTTGAAAAAGGCTACAAAGGGGAGGAAAAATTTGATGAATGGATAAAGCCACTCTCAAATGACAGGATCGTTTTAAACGATCTACTGCTAGAATATAACAACACATTATTTCAAATCGATTCGTTGATCATTTCCTCAAATACGATTTACATTTTCGAAGTCAAGAACTATGAAAGTGACTTTTTTATCGAAGGAGATAGGTGGTATTCAATATCAAGAACGGAAATAAAGAATCCCTTGCTTCAATTGCAAAGAAATGAATCCTTATTTCGACGATTACTTCAGGACCTTGGATTTAACATCTCCATTGAATCATACCTCATCTTCGTAAACCCTGAATTCCATCTATATCAATCACCTCTAAATCTACCTATTATTTTCCCAACACAGCTTAATCGCTTCATGGATAAAATGAAAAAGCGGCCGTCTAACATAAAAGATACCCACTCAAAATTAGCGAAACAATTATTATCTCTTCATTTAAAAGAGACACCTTTCAATCGGTTACCTGAATACCACTATGATCAACTTAAAAAAGGTATGACCTGTCCAGTTTGTCAAACATTTTATAATCATCTTAAGAAAACAACCTTAATATGTAGTAGTTGTGGTGGCAGAGAAGAATACGAATCTGCTGTTTTAAGGAATGTAGAAGAGTTTAAGCTACTTTTTCCAAAAAGCAAAATTACCATTAGCGATATATATGAATGGTGTAACACCATTAAGGACAAAAAAACCATTCGAAATGTTCTTACAAACAACTTCATACTAATTAGACGAGGTAAATCCTCACATTATGTGAATAATGATTAATTATTTTTAACAGAATTTCTCTGAAATCCTAGGACCTTTAATTAATTTACTAGGCTTCAATTTGTTCCTTTGGATGCCGTCATTTCGGTTTTCGGTCAATATCACGGTATGATTGGTCGCTTTGGATGCCGTCATATCGGTTTTCGGGCAATATCGCGGCACGAATGGCCGCTTTGGATGCCGCCATTTCGGTTTTCGGGCAATATCGCGGCACGAATGGTTGCTTTGGATGCCGTCATATCGTCTTTCACACAATATCACGGTACGCTCGATCGCTTAGGATGCCGTCATTTCGGCTTTTGGTCAATATCACGGTATGATTGGTCGCTTAGGATGCCGCCATTTCGGTTTTCGGTCAATATCACGGAACGAATGGTTGCTTTGGATGCCGTGATTTCGTCTTTTAGTCAATATCACGGAACGAATGGCCGCTTAGGATGCCGTCATTACGGCTCTCGGTCAATATCACGGAACGAATGGCCGCTTAGGATGCCGCCATTTCGGTTTTCGGGCAATATCACGGAACGAATGGTTGCTTAGGATGCCGCCATTTCGTTTCTCGGTCAATATCACGGTACGCTCGGTCCGCTGTCGCTACAGCTCATATTCGGCCATGCAATTCATGAATCCCTTACGCAGCAAGTCTGTTGCCTATGCTATTAACTTGGATGCTCTTGCTGTGGGCAATGAACGAACGTGACAGTATCAACATTCACTAATGTTGGAGAAGACTGTTTAGCGTCTTAATATGCTTTTTCTCTCTGACCCTATATCAAAATGAATATTATTATTTTGGTTAAACATAGTATAAACAGGTTAGTCATACTATTCACCTTCAATTCTATCAATCAATGGTACTATATTTAATATAGGAGGTATCGGTATAAGGCTGTTCTAAAACCAAGGTGTCAGGAACAATATTTCAACAACCATTATGGTCCCAACCCTTATTAAGACAGCCCCATTATTTCTAGGAACTTTGAAGGAAGGTGAAATAAAGTTGAAAGTTCTCGTTGCAATCGATTCATTTAAAGGAAGTATTTCATCTAGTGAAGCGAGTAAAGCCATTTCATTAGGGATAAGAGATGTGTTTACGGATGCGGGAATTTTGTCTGTACCTCTTGCTGACGGGGGCGAAGGAACAGTTGAAGCATTGGTTCAAGCAACAGATGGACGCATAATTAAAAAAAGAGTCACTGGACCTTTAAGTCAAACAGTAGTAGCTGAATACGGTATTTTAGGTGATGGAAAAACAGCCGTTATTGAGGTTTCGGCAGCTTGTGGTTTGCCACTCGTTCCTATCATTGATCGTAACCCTTCCATTACTACGACCTATGGCGTAGGTGAACTAATTTGTGATGCCATTGAAAAAGGCTGCCGCGACTTTGTTATCGGGCTCGGTGGAAGTGCTACTAATGATGTTGGGATTGGGATGCTGCAGGCGCTTGGGTATGTTTTTTTAGATGAAAACAGTGAAGAGGTAGGCTTAGGAGGAGGAGAACTTCATCGCATTCGTAAAATTGATGCCACTCATGTTCACCCTGACTTGTGATGTTAAAAATCCTCTTTATGGACCAAATGGAGCAACGTATGTGTATGGTCCCCAAAAGGGAGCGACGCCTAAAATGTTAGAGGAACTTGATGTGGGAATGAAAAGCTTCTCACAGGTTGCTTTTCATAAAATAGGGTTGGACATACAAAGCATTAGTGGGGCAGGGGCGGCAGGAGGACTTGGAGCTGCCTTTGCAGGTTTCCTACAAGCGGAACTACAGTCAGGTGTTCAGTTAATCATTGACTTAACGAACATGGAAGAAAAAATACAAGAGGTGGATTTTGTTATCACAGGGGAAGGGAAAATCGATGGGCAAACCTCAATGGGGAAAGCTCCTCTAGGTATAGCAAAGCTTGCAAAAATACACGGTATCCCGGTCATCGCCCTTGCCGGGGCCATTTCCGAGAAAGGTTCTAGCCTGAATTCTGAGGGATTCACAGCTTTGTTTTCAATTATGAACGAACCCATGTCTCTAAAAGAGGCAATGGATAAAGAAGTCACTGCTGACAATTTACGCTTCACTACTTGTCAGCTATTCCGGTTGATTCGAGGCATTCATGTAAATGGTTAATTAACACTCATTGCATATATAATGGTACGTATCGTATTGACATAGAGTACAAACGGGAGCGACGACGATGTTGAAAGTTATGCCAAAAGACTGATTCAGACTATTTAAGGATGAATCAGTCTTTTTGTTTGAAAAAAAATGAGAAATAATCCCTTTACCTCTTTAAATACCAAACCAAACCTTTAGATGTACTAGGTGTACCACCAATATTTCGGGAATTTTGTACGCTAAGAAAATTCTTACATAAATATAGCCAAATTCCCCATTATCGGTTGGTGACTGGAACTTTTTTATTTAATGGTATGTTAATGGTATTTTAATTGTTTCTCATCCCTTTCAAATACCGTTTTGTTGAAGGGAGATTTATCGGATAACGACTTGAAAAGGTAGAATAGTCCGTTTATTCGAACAATAAAATCAAGTTGGCGCGATAATTGCATGGTTATATAGTAAGTCGTTGAACGATGGTAAAAAAATATCTTATAAGTTGGAATTAGGAGGAAGGGAAAATGAAAAAAAGACCAAGCTTCTTTCAAGCGATTGTGCCAGTTTTTACCATGCTGATTTTATTGGGAATCGGCTACGGCGTCTTCCATTTAAGGGCAGAACCTTTATTGATCATCGCCGTTATAGTAGCTGCAGCCATGGGGAAAAGTTTAGGAGTTTCATGGGAAGAAATGCAAGAGGGAATCGTCGAGAAGACGACAAAATCTATGCCGGCCATTTTGATTTTAATTACAGTTGGTATATTAATAGGAACATGGATGATTTCCGGTACCATTCCAATGATGATTTATTATGGAATCGAGTTGATCAATCCTAGCTACTTAATCATAACGGCCTTTATCGTGTCGGCCATTGTTTCCACTTTTACGGGAACATCATGGGGATCTGCCGGTACGATTGGGGTAGCGGTCATGGGGATTGCGATGGTACAAGGTGTATCACTGCCGATCACAGCAGGAGCCGTTGTAGCGGGCGCCTATTTTGGTGATAAGCTTTCGCCGCTTTCAGATACGACGAATTTGGCTTCAGCGGTGGCAGGAAGTAATATTTATGATCATATTAAGCATATGCTGTTCACGACAATGCCGGCTGCATTAATAGGATTAATTGTCTATATGTTTGTTGGTAAGTCGGCTTATACAAATAATGATGTCGATGAAGAGAAGATTGAGATTATGACGTCCACTTTAACCTCCATGTTTGATTGGAATGTAATGCTAATTATCCCTATTCTCATTGTCCTTGTCGGTTCAATCAAAAAATATCCGACCATTCCAATTATGCTCATTTCGTCTATTACAGCTATCATACTAGGATTGGTGTTTCAATCGATGTCGCTGGAAAATGCATTTTTGGCTACTGTGCAAGGGTTTAATGTCAGCATGGTGACAGCAAGCGGCTTCGATTCTGCTGCAACACCTGAGGCAGTGCAAAACCTTTTAAATCGCGGTGGAATGAACTCGATGATGGGGACGACCTTGATCGCTTTTTGTTCGTTTGCCTTTGCAGGTGTCATCAGTAAAATTGGATGCTTAGAAGTTGTACTCGAGAAAATCAATGAAAAAGCGAAATCTACGGGAAGTATAGTTTTAGCCACCGTATTGTCTTGCCTCACAATGGCTATTACAACAGGAAGCTCTTATCTATCGATTTTAATTCCGGGTGAATTGTTCAAAAACGTCTATGACCAAAGAAGGCTGCATCCGAAAAACTTATCAAGGACGTTAGAAGATTCCGGCACGGTTGTTGTTTCGCTCGTACCTTGGTCGATGGCAGGTGTATATATGTCCAGTACATTAGGTGTGCCTGTTATTGAATATTTACCGTGGGCAGTCATGTGTTATCTCGGGTTTATTATATCTATCATATATGGATATACAGGCTTTACGATTAAAAAGATCAATAGCTCCACAAACGATAAAATGGCAGACGAAAATGTCAGTTAATAAAATGCAGAGACAATGTTCACAGGAGGCATCTTGATGTTACAACTGATCAAAAATACGGAACTTTACACACCAGAGTACGAAGGGAATAAAGATATATTAATTGCAAATGATCGTATTGTGAAAATAGAGGATGAGATTAATATAATCGGTGTTGACATTCAAATGATTGATGGCAGCAATACAAAGTGCATACCCGGGATCATCGATCGTCATGTTCATATTACGGGTGGAGGAGGTGAAGGAGGATTCTCATCAAGTACACCTGAAGTTCAAATCAGCAAGATCGTTCAACAGGGCATCACAACGGTTGTTGGTTTATTAGGAACCAACGATTTGGCAAGGAATACAAAAAATTTACTGGCTAAAGCGAAATCGCTAAAAGAAGAAGGGCTGAATGCTTATATTTTGACAGGCGGTTACGGTTATCCGCCGAACACCATCACGGGAGATGTAAGGGAAGACATCATGTTTTTTGATGAAGTACTTGGTTTGAAGCTCGCCATTGAGGATCATCGTTCTTCCTACGTCATGAAAGAAGAGCTAAAGAGATTGGCTGCCCATGTTAGAGTTTCCTCCATGCTCTCGAAAAAACCTGGATTCATTCATTTGCATATGGGGAACGGAAAAGGTCTTTACGAGATGATTTATGAGATACTAGATGAAACAGATTTACCTATCAGTCTTTTTAGTCCTACTCATATAAATCGTAATGGACGTCTTTTGGATGCTTCCATTGAATTTGCTAAACAAGGAGGCCTGATCGATATTACGTCCAATATCGATTTGGTGATGGAAGGGGAAACGGTAACGCCAAGCAAGGCACTTATGTATTTACTCCATCATGGTGTTGATATCAATCGAATCACCGTCAGCTCCGACGCGAATGGAAGTATGCCTGTCTTTGATAAAGTAGGCCAATTCATCGGCCTCGAAGTCGCAGGCTTCAAACCGAATCTAGATACCTTAAGAAAATTGGTCCATCAAGAAGGGCTGCCACTTGAAAAAGCGTTAAGACCGTTCACCATCAACCCTGCTAAAGGACTGGGCATATGTCATGAGAGAGGCATCATTGCAGAGAATGGATATGCCGATCTTGTTATACTGGACGAAACGTTAAATGTCCGAGATGTATGGGCAAGCGGAACTCCATTTGTGAAAGATTACAAGGTTATTAAAATAGGAATGTTTGAATAAGACTCAAAATAGAGAAATAGTATTTTTAAGTCATTTCTAAAATTGGGCCTGGCATGTGAATTCCGATAAAATTGGGGTTTCTTGCCCGGTCCCATCAGTAAAAGCATTTCCTTTTTTTATCCCTAGACACAAAGGTCATTCTCTTTCATAATGTAAGACAGAAAATTTTGAGTTCTCATGGAGTTGACCTATAGAGAGGGAGAAAAAGATGAAAGAATTGAATGTGATTTCATTAGGAGTTAATACATTGCATAGTGTCATACAGCAGATTAAACGCTATGTAGAAAAAGAAGTGTTGATAAAGGGACACTCGATAGAAGAAGGATTAAACGGAAATTTTGATGGGAAAGTTGTGTTATTGACAGGAGAACTTGTATTTCGGAATGCATCTGAACAAATTCAGGATGCCTCAAAAGTCATCATTGCAAGAAGGGCTTTACGATACGAAAACATTGAACAGCTGTTTACGTTAAAAGAAAAAACGCGGGTTTTATTGGTTAATGATTCTAAAGAAGGTTGCCTAGAAACCATTCAGCAGTTAAAAGGGCATGGATTTCAATCCCTTTCCTTTTTTCCGTATTATCCAGGGATCAAAACATATGAATCGTGCTCGATAGCCGTCACTCCGGGAGAAAGTCATCTTGTGCCAAATGATATACCGCAAATTATTGACATTGGAAATAGACAAGTAGACATTACAACCATAACGGAGATCATGAGTGAATTAAATCTTTTATCTCAAAGAGGGATAGTGGCTTCATCAGAATTTGTAAGTGAAATTATCGGATTGACGAGATACTTATCCGTATTAAACCACAAGCTAGATCATTCTAATCTTTTACTGACAACGATTTTTGATAAATTTCCAAAAGCATTATTATTTTGCGATGATCAAGGAATGATTACATATTTTAACGAGAAAACAAAACGGATGTTTGTGGATTATTCGTTATTGAATGCCGATATAAAAGATTTTCTAGGTCGGGATTTTAAGTTACAACCCACATATGATCATGAGGATGAAGTTTTTGTTTTACATGATCATACATATATTGTTTCCATTGATAAAGTTGAAAAAGATGGAGAAACGATTTGCTATCTTATAGAGTTTGAAAATTACGATACGTTTAAACAAATCGATACGGTCGTTCGGTCAAAATTAAAAAATAAGAAGTTTATTGCACATTATGACTTTACTCATTTATACTCACGAAGCGCTAAAATGATGAAAACATTGGAACTCGCCAAAAAAATGGCCAAACGGGATTCGACCGTTCTTATTCAAGGAGAAAGCGGTACAGGAAAAGAACTATTGTCTCAAGCCATTCATAATGCTTCCTTACGTTCCGACCAGCCATTTGTTGCTGTTAATTTTGCGGCTCTTTCCTCCATATTGGAAAGCGAGCTGTTTGGATATGAGGAAGGAGCGTTTACAGGTGCCAAAAAAGGCGGAAAAAGGGGGTTGTTCGAAGAGGCACATCGAGGAACGATTTTTATGGATGAGATTGGAGATGCGCCGCTTGATTTACAAGTGAAGTTATTAAGGGTGCTGCAAGAAGGCGTGGTTCGAAGAGTCGGTGGAAATGAACAGGTTCCCATTGATATTCGCATCATTGCCGCGACAAACGTAAACCTAGAAGAAAAAGTACAAGAAGGTACGTTTAGACAAGATTTATATTATCGATTAAATGTGCTCCCCCTTCAAACCTTACCGTTACGGGAAAGAAGAGAAGACATTTTACTAATGCTGCATCACTACATAAACAAGTTCACTAATGACGAGGTCTATCATGTAAATGAGTTTATGGAAAAAGAAACAATTGAGTTTTTTCAGCGTCATCCGTGGCCGGGAAATGTCCGAGAACTTGTCAATGTCGTAGAATATATGGTGAATGTAAAAGTCACTAATCAAAAAATTCAACTAAGTGATGTGCCGATTTATTTGTTAAAAGAAGCTGATAATCAAAAAGAGCCGGAAGCAAAACCTTTATGTGAAAGCATGTTATCAGAAGAAGAACATGTACTGATGATCATTTATTTGAAATTTGGTATTGGTCGACGGAAACTCGTACAAGAGCTTGCACGAAGAGGTGTAAATATTGGAGAAGGAAAAGTGAAGAGTATCATTGATATGCTACGGGCCAATCAGTTGATTCAGGTAAATAGAGGGGTTAGAGGATGTACCGTGACCGAAAAAGGAAAGACATATGTTAACCAGCTTTTTATGGGGAAATAGTGAAATTGGTTAATTATGTGATGATTATTAATTGAAGTTGATTGAGTGAAGGTTAACTCCTGCTATCTTCCTAGTAATTTAACGATACGCTAAACTTGGCATGGCGAGGCTTCAGGATGGGGAAGCCTCCGTCACGTATTACCGAACTCCTCGTTATGACCCATGTAATTGAATTCACTTTTTGTACCTTAAACACTCCCCAAATTCAGTACCTTTTCACCAGCCCAGCAACCAAATTATATATTTATAGAACGAGTATAACCTCGGCTTAACCCGTTAATTTTCAAAAAATGCTCTGGATCAAAGCATAAATACGAGAGTATCCTAGACATCATAAAGAGAAGTAAATGCTATATTCGAAGAATTATAGGAAAATTCTTCATTGACTAACCTTACATTATATCGTAATATTAAGCCGATAAAAAGAAAAGGGTGACAAAAGCCGATGATCAACTAATCCTTGTTTAAAAGAAAACTATGTTTATTTTTATAAATTAACATTTTTCTTGATAGGATTAGTATGGGTTTTTTATTATGCACTAAAGGATGACTGTTAAAGAGGGGTATTGTGACCCTTTGCTATGATTCCTGCCCTGCCTCCTATCCGAAAAGTGGATAAGGAGGCTTTTTATATTGATCAATAAACGGTAATGACCATTTAAAGAACAATTTTATTCTAAGACTCTCATGAAGTGATTCTCTCCCGTCGCTACTTTGGTTTTACAAGTATTTAATAGGAGCATAGCTGAAAGGATAAAAACTTCTGCTACTTCATTGGAAGAAAACGTTACTTTGTATTTTATCATTTCCCAACAGAAGACTCCCACTTCAAGGAATGAGAAGGGCGTAGCCCGATGAGTAAGTGGGAGATGTCGGTTGGTGTTAGCCAAAAATTCCCTCTTTATGGTATAATAAGAACAAATGTTCTTTCGGAGTGAGGTGAAAATCATGCTGGTCAACAAATCCTATAAATTTCGTCTCTATCCAAAAAAAAACAGACGGAACTCATTCAGAAAACGATCGGCTGTTCACGTTTTGTGTTCAACTTCTTTCTTGGTAAACAAAAAGAAAAAGATGCTTATTGGTATATAGTCAAAGAAATGGTTCAATATGGCCAGCTCCCTGCGAATAATTGGAAGGGTGGATGCCTAAATAAGAATGAAACCATAAAAGCTCTTCCTGAACTAAAGAAACAATTTGAATTCTTAAAGGAAGTGGATAGTATCGCTTTGCAAAAATCGATTGAAATTTTAGCTGATTCTTATGATCGATACTACAAAAAGCAGAACAAAACTCCACGTTTTAAATCCAAAAAGAACCCTGTTCAATCCTACACAACGAAACATACAAATGGGAATATAGCTGTCATCGGTCATCACATTAAATTGCCCAAACTTGGCCTTGTTCGCTTTGCGAAAAGTCGGGAAATTAAAGGTCGGATTCTTAATGCCACGATAAGATGTAATCCTTCTGGTAACTATTTTGTTTCGATCGGAACAGAAACAGAAAAATCGGAATTACCTAAAACCCATTCAGTTATTGGGGTTGATGTCGGTATAAAAAATTTTGCTGTCCTTTCTGATGGAACTATATACTCTAATCCAAAGTTTTTTCGCAGGTTGGAAGAAAAGTTGGCCAAAGCACAAAAAATGATGAGTAGACGGACTATAGGCGGTGCGAATTGGTACAAAGCCAAAAGGAAAGTAGCACGCATTCATGAGAAGATGGTGAATGCAAGAAAAGATTACTTGGATAAAATCTCTACCGAAATGGTCAAAAACCACGACATTATTGGAGTAGAGGATTTGTCTGTATCTACTATGTTAAAAAATCATCATCTTGCTAAAGCCATCAGTGAAGTATCGTGGTCACAATTCAAAACGATGATGGAATACAAAGCGAAATGGTACGGTAAACAAGTCGTAACCGTTGCAAAAAACTTCGCCAGTAGTCAACTTTGTTCTTGCTGCAGCTATCAAAATAAAGACGTTAAAAGTCTTGGATTACGTGAATGGACTTGTACGAAGTGCAACACTCTTCACGATCGGGATATTAACGCAAGTATAAATCTAAAAAACGAAGCGATAAGACTTCTAACTGTAGGAACTACAGGGATAGCCTAATAAATAATTGGCGGTTACGCTAGTGTTCTTAGGAATCTCCCACTTCAATCAGACCATAAGGATGATAAGTGGGGGTAGTTCAATGCAGATCCGAATGGAAAAGTTGATCCTAATACCTTTCTATTTGAAGGGGATCATGTTCCGGATTTTTTATCCGCTATTCAACAATATGATGCCGTTTTAATGGGTGGTAAAACGTATGAGTGGGGATTTCAATATGGCTTAGAACCAGGCGAACCGGGATATAAAGGGATTAAGCACTATGTATTCTCCAAAACAATGGATTTTGAGTCTAATGAAGAAGTGGAATTGGTAAAGAGCAATGCAATTGAGTTTATCAAAAATCTAAAACGGGCTAAGGATCAAAAAATTTGGCTTTGTGGCGGAGGACAACTGGCTGGTTCACTCCTTGATCATCAATTGATTGATACATTAATTTTAAAAATTAATCCGATTATGATTGGGGAAGGAATACCTCTTTTTGGTACCAATAAAAAGCAAATTGCTTTGGAATTAAAAAACTTAAAAAGTTATGAGAATGGGGTTATTTTGCCAACTTATAAGATTTCATACAAATAATGTGGGAACTTTCCCTGCTAGTCTAGATATCTATGAAATCGTCAATAAGAAGACAGGAACTTAATGGAGGTAATGAATGAAACATCTTGTTGTCTATGCACATCCACATCCTGAAAGCTTTAATCATGCGATATTGGAAACCACTGTAAGTGCCTTGGAGAAGAATGGACATGAAGTGGAGGTGCGTGATTTGTATGCACTCGATTTCCAACCTGTACTGAAACCTTCAGATTTAAAGGCTATAAAGACAGGAAAAACGCCATCAGATATTAAAATAGAACAAGAATTTGTTGCCCAAACGGATGCTATTACACTCATTTATCCCATCTGGTGGACTGGACTCCCTGCTATCCTCAAAGGGTATATCGATCGTGTCTTTTCATATGGTTTTGCTTATTCTTATGGTGAAAAAGGGATCAATCAACTGTTGGCAGGAAAGAAAGGTTTTATTATTAATACCCATGGAACTCCTAAGGAAATTTACGATGAAATGGGAATGACGGCTGGTATTAAAATCACTTCGGATATGGGGATTTTTGATTTCACTGGAATTGAACCTGTAGAACATCTACTTTTTGGAAGTGTCCCTGATATAGGTGAAGAAGCACTTAAGGATATGTTGAAACAAGTTGAAGAAACAGTGAATACCATATTTTAAGTTTCCTGGGCTGTTCTAAAAGTAAAATCATCTACTGATAGAAACAGTTCCATCTTTCATTCGATTCAATATCTTTTACTTCAAATCCCAAAGCCTTAGCTGGGGAGATGACGGATAGTTGGTATTACCCCTTATAGGAAATATAATTAGAAAAAAATACAGTCAACATAACGGAGGAAATGACAATGCTAAAAATTGGAATCATCATTGGCAGCACGCGTCCAGGACGTAGAGGTGAATCAGTCGCTAAATGGGTACACGAAATGGCACAAAAACGCAGTGATGCGGAATACGAACTCGTGGATATTGCAGAGTTTAATTTGCCGCTATTGGATGAACCTAATCCACCTATATTTGGCCAATATACGAAACCGCATACGATGGCTTGGTCAGAAGCAATCAATTCGTTTGATGGCTATATTTTCGTAACGCCAGAATACAATCATGCCACCTCTGGAGCGCTCAAAAACGCCATTGACTATCTTTTTAACGAATGGAAGGATAAGGCAGCGGGCATCGTCAGCTATGGCGGTGGCACAGGCGGAGCCAGAGCGGCAGAAAACCTGAGACTCATCTTGGGTGAGCTGCATGTTGCTGACGTACGTGCTCAGGTCACCCTTTCAATCTTTACGGATTTTGAAAACTACAGTATTCTGAAACCCGCACCTCACCAGGAAGAAGCCGCCAACACGCTATTCGATCAAGTCGTCGCCTGGAGCGGCGCATTAAAAGCGTTGCGTTAACACCCCACCCTACCAAGTAGGTGTCAAAAAGCTGGATTGGGTTCACCTGATCCAGCTTTTTACAATAACAATGATGATAAATGGATGAATTGAGCCTACTGTTTCCTCCATGAGATTTCCGAAACGATTAAAAGACTTGCGTTATAAAAACCTTATCGCGGCTAGTGTCACCCAAGGTACGAGGGGGACACTTGTTGCTAGTAAGGGTGCATGTGAAGTCAAACGTAATGTAACAGAAAACGATATTCGTTTAGTTACAAGAAGGAACGATAAGGCACATGATACGTAATGCCAAAAATCAATATAAGGACTGTGCAATATATGGACTTCTACAAGAAGATTATTATAAAACACTGTCAGATCCCACTCTTAGATAGAATTGAAAAGAATACGGCGAACATCTAAAGTTGTTCAACAAACGGGGACGATTCCTAAATAAGGATAGGCGCCCGTTTTGCATTTAAAAGTAAATGGTTTTTTAAAATGTAAAATTCGATTAAATGTGCCGAAGTTTTCACCTCGTTCTAAAGTTTTAGGGAACCTCCTTCCATTTATCGATTCCTGAATTTGTTTTAATCGTTACAATAAAAAGGACGATGTAAGGAGTCTACATTCAGTATGGCAGAGCAGGATTCGGAAAATTATTGAAGAGAAGGGAGTGTACCCTATGAAACTAAACCATATCAATCTTACAGTCACGGACGTTAACGCCGCTCGGGAGTTTTTGGAGACATACTTCGGCCTCCAAACCAAGAACACACAAGGAGATTCTTTTGCTGTAATGACTGACGAAGACGGAATGTTGCTAGCCTTGATGAAAGGTACCCAGGTCAACTACCCTAAGTCCTTTCATATCGGTTTCTCGCAAGAGAGTAAAGAGCGAGTGAACGAGATTAATCAACGATTGAAGGATGATGGATTTGATGTGAAACCGCCCAAAATGGCGCATCGTTGGACATTTTATGTTAAAGCCCCAGGTGGATTTACGGTAGAGGTCCTCAGTTGAATGAGGAAAATTCTACATGGTTTGTATTGATCAAGCTTATCTTTCTTGGTAGGAGCAGTCACGGCAATGCTGTCACTGCTCTCAAATAGGACTATCTCTTTTCAGTGCGGCCGGAAGAGATTCCACAATCAAGCGTGCTTCTTAAGTTAGAAGGCGCCTTTTTAAATGGGGCCATCCTGTTGAAGAGAGCAGGAATTTTAAAGAAGAAAATCGAAGTATTAATAGGGCTCCAAGCTCTTTGACAAACGCGTGGTTTATTAAAAGAAAAAGCATCTATTTTTATGAATTTAAGTACTGAAACAGGAGAGTGACTACGTTGGAAAGAAAAACTTTACTCGTATCTCCATTACAGGGCTATCAAGAAGAAATTGGTCGATGGCTATGGTGTTTGGAAGATGTTCGCCGTACTCTTTTAACAGAATTAACTGGAATTAGCCAGAGTACACTCGACGCAAAAGTTGATGAAAGACAAACGATTGGTTCGTTGTTATATCACATTGCACTAGTCGAGGCAGATTGGTTATTTGAAGAAGTCCTTTGTACGGAATGGGATCCTGAAATACGTTCGTTGTTTCCGTTAGAATCCCGTTCTGAAGATGGCACATTACCCCACATTGAGGGACAAAGTTTAGAAGAACATTTTTACCGTCTGAATAAGGTACGTGAAGTATTTCTCTCCCACTTTCGTTCAATGGACCTAATGGATTGGCGTAAACCAAGGGCGCTTGAACATTATGATGTCACACCTGAGTGGGTGGTTTACCATTTGATTGAACATGAATCACAGCATAGGGGTCAGATTTTTCAATTGCTTAGAAAATTACGAAATGATTAAGTATATGGGTTTGAAATTCATTTATGTATTTAATAATAAAGAGTGAAACCTTAAAACCATTGAAAGTGGGTCGATTAGTATGAACAACCTTACGAAATTAAAAATATTAAAGCCAACAAATGAGGTATTTGAAGCCATTGTAGCCCCTGGAAAAATAGGGAATTTTTGGTTCTCGTCGAGTTCTGAAAGATGGGAACAAGGCAAGATGATTACATTAAGATATGATGAATACGATTATCAAGGAGACATAGAAATAATAGAAGTCGAGATCAATAAGAAAATTGTGTTCCATGGGGATGGACATACTGTTACAATTACGCTGAAAGAGTTAGATAACTCGAGTACTATTATTGAAGTTAACGAAGAGGGTTTTAAAGAAGATGATGAAGAGTTGATAAGTCAATTGATTGATAATAAAGAGGGTTGGGTTTATATGTTGACCTGTTTAAAGGGTTATTTGGAGTATGGTGTTAAGTTGAGGGCAGCATTAGTTTAATAAAATGCTGAAAGGGAGCCAACTGGCTCTTTTTTTGACTAAGTTTTAACATCGTAAACCCATCCTCTTGTCCCTATTCACTTATACAGATATGTCTCAAATGTTATAAAATAAAAACCATCTGGTATAAATTAATCAAACTCCATTAATCGAATGCCATTGTGAATAAAAAATAAATGGAACTTCAAAAAATAAGGAGTCTGCTATGACTATTATCGATAAATTAAATCTTACTAAATACTCAAATATGGCCGTAATCAATCAACCAAGCGATTATGATGTCTTTACGGAACCAACCACTTCCCTTTCCAAGGATCATGATGCTATCTTCATTTTTGTAGAAAACATTGATGAGATGGTTACGCATACACAATTTATCCTAAATAATGAACAACTTTTACTTGAGAAAGGCTATGTATTTTTCGCATACCCGAAAAAAGGCAACACCCGCTATGAAACTTTTATCCACAGAGATGAAATATTTCCTGCGATGAATGTTGGAGAGGATGGATATGTAGGGAATAGTGATATTAAGTTCGCACGTATGGTGAGCATGGATGATGTCTTCACTGTTGTAGGTTTAAAACGTGAAAAAAGGAAAGCAAAGAAGACTTCCGCGGCAAGTCAATGTGTTACGGATTATGAGGACAATGTTAAGGAAGTTGAAGCATTATTAGTCAAACACCCAAATGAACTCAAGTTTTACCAAAGTTTAACACCTGGATATCAAAAAGACTGGGCACGCTACATATTCTCAGCAAAGCAACAACAGACACGCGACAAGCGTCATCAACAAATGGTGGATATCCTTTCACAAGGGTACAAATCATTCGATTTGTTCCGTCAGAAGAAGAAATAAAGAACGGTTAGCTTAAAGGAAGCTTTGTAATACGGGGTATGGCACTTTTACGTACCTAAAAACAGAGATAGAAGGGGCTGTCCAAAAAGGGATTAGCAACCACCATGTTGTCCATAGATAGAAGATGCTCCTGGGTTTTTCTTTTATCTATTGAAGTTATGGTTCCTGACTTTCTGGTTTTAGGACAGCCCTTTGTTTTTATAAGGCATATAGACTAATAATGTTTGACGTTCCCTCACAAATTAACATGTGCATAAATTTGAATTCACGTGCATTTCCTAGTCATTTTCGTGCATAAATTTAGATTCTGATGCATTTCTTAATCAATCTCGTGCATAAAATCAAAAAGTTGTGCATTACCACATTCAAATTAAGGATAAGTTATGGTTATCAATCCTATATATAAACAAAAAATCAATGACACCATCAGGAAGAAGATTGTTGCGCGTTCCTCTTATTACCCCTTTGTACTTCGACTTCACTTTTGAACCCCTTCAGTAAAGAGAAGCACATGACGACCATGATGATGGCAAAAGGGAGAGCAGCTGCGATGGAAGCTGTTTGCAATACGTTCAAACCGCCAGCCAACAACAACACAGCTGCTACGGCAGATTGAATGACGCCCCATGTCATTTTCATTTTATTTGAAGGATTTAATGTTCCGCCTTCACTTAGCATGCCCAATACAAAGGTGGCTGTATCGGCAACCGTTATATAATAAATGGCTACGACGGCAAACCCTAAAATGCTTAGCACAGAACTTAGTGGTAGATAATCAAAGAATGTAAAGATAGACAATGATACGTTTTTGGTAATAAAGTTTGCCAGGTCATGGTTCCCTTTATTTTGAACAAGATCAAGCGCTGAGCCTCCAAAAATGGACATCCAAAGAAATGTTCCAATTGTAGGAGCAACCAACACGCCAATAACAAACTCCCGCACTGTTCTTCCTTTCGAAACCCGGGCAATAAACATACCAACGAACGGTGCCCAAGCAATCCACCATGCCCAATAAAATAAGGTCCATGTTGCAATCCATTCTCCTTCACCAAACGGCTTTAACCTTAAACTCATATGAATAAAGTCACTAATATAGATACCCGTCGTATTAAAGAGAACCTTAAAAACAGTTAAGGTGGGACCGACAATCAAAATCAGCAGCATGATAGTAAAAGATAAGATCATCGCTGTATTCGATAAGTATTGAATTCCTTTTTCTAAGCCAGTATTGATTGAAATGATAAAAAGGACTGTTGCGACAGCAATGACAATCAGCTGGACGAATAACACATTGGGAACGCCGAATATGTCATGCAATCCAGCAGTAACCTGCATGGCACCAAGGCCTAAAGAGGTTGCGATTCCGAAGACTGTTGCAAAGATTGACAGTATATCAATCGTTTTTCCTATCGGTCCGTAGATCCTATCGCCCAGTATCGGATGGAACGCTGAACTGATGGCAGCAGGAAGCCTTTTATTATACTGAAAAAAGGCAAGGGCTAAACCGATAACTGTATAAATGGCCCAGGGGTCCAGGCCCCAATGAAAAAATGTATATTTCATTGCCGTATTCGCTGCCTCATTCGTATAAGCTTCCCCGTAAGGAGGGGTAGTGTAGTGGGTTACAGGTTCAGCGACACTCCAGTACACAATTCCGATTCCCATACCAGCACTGAACAACATGGCGAGCCAGGATGCAGTGTTAAAATCAGGCTTGTCCGTTTTCCTGCCGAGCCGAATATCGCCATATTTAGAGAACAGTAAATAGATCGAGAAGATGACAAAGAATAGAGTGGCACCAAGATAAACCCACCCAAGGTAATCAATTGAACCATTATAAATAGTATTGGTGACTTTGGCGAGATTATCTGTAAAAAAGACTCCCCATACAATAAAAATGAGAGTAAGTAATAATGAGATAATAAAAACACCATTTCCCATGTATTTTTTGATATCCATAGCAACCTCCTAGAATGTGTAGGGTAAGCTAAATTAGGTTTCAATTTGTTAGAAAGGATAAGTTTTGCAACATCCAAAAGGGAGATCATTTATCAAGGAGATTATATTGAAATTCCCATATATCAGTGTTCATCAACTCTTCCTGTGACAATTCTAAACCGCATCCCAAGTAAACCGTTTGGCCTTTTATTGCGACCACCATAGCTTCAAATAATTCATTACTGTTTCTTTTTTTATAAATGTCCCCTAATGTTGGTAACAATTCGCCATTAGGATGATTGGGCATTAGATTGTGGGACTCAATGTCTTGTAAGTTTTCTGGTTCAACACCTTCAATGTCCTGATAGTCAATAGGGTGGCTGTCATTAGCACGGCCGGGTACCATTAATAAATACTCATTATGCTTGACTCCGTGAGAATTACTTGTAACAACCCCTTTTTTATCAGCTGTTTCAACCATTTCAATTTCATTTAACGAATAAGTATCCAGGGAGTCGGGCATTGGATTGTGAATTAAAATATAATTTCCTTCTTCTGCTTTACGATCATTTCTGAGCGTATATGCCTTTTGATTAAAAATGAAGCTGTCAAGTTCCTTTGGTTTGTATCTTTCCACGCTCGCTGCTTTGGTTAAATGCTGTGTTAAATCCCTAAGCCTTATAAGATGAACGGATTGTTTATACATTGGTTTTACCCCGTATACCCTATGTAATTCATTGTTATAGTATACAAATTGTCCTTTTCTTACTTGAAACAGTTTCACGAATAGATCTCCCTCCATATATTGACTCTTATACTTATGTAAAAATGATTAGTAAATTCATTTATAAAGAGTTAATTTAAGCTGTGGTAAAGCCCAAAATATTACGGTAAATGATGGATGACAAGTTCAATACATCAGTCCATTTTTCTTTGATTATTTTTAGGATGTCTAATTTTAGAAAAAACATGATAGTGAGAAGTGGATAAATTTTATAAAGAGGAAGAAATATATCACGAAGAAATGGGACATTCGCTTTATTAACATGAAGAACAAAAAGGAAGGCTTTGAAGGAAAACTAACTGGCCGCCGAATTCATTGGTACTGTACGTATGACAAAATCGCTGTTTGACCCGTTATGGTGAATCGCATCACAAGTTAAATATAGTAATTGAATTATATAAAACCTTGTTTTTCAGCAATCGGTAGCGTTTGTTTGAACAAAAATAAAGGGAGGTACATATTATTCATGTATGTACCTCCCTTTATTATGACTTTTTACAATTTAGGTGTTGATAAATTACAAATTATCCAACCTTATTTCAAACCAATACCAGCTACTTCCAAAAGATTATCAACCCTTTATTTAACCTCTATTTATTTTTCGATTTCCTTTTTTCGATTTCTTTTTTTACAGTAGGCACTACTTTTTCATTAATCGCTTTCCTTACTTTTGGATCGTTTAACCATTTCTTTAATTTTTCTTTAACCATAATTTACAACCTCCTGTATTCTGCTTTTGAATTTTTGAACTTTATATTAATGGAACTTTTAAATACTGATTTGATAAAAGGCAATAGCCCAAATTTTGTTTAGTTTTCTAGTAACTACTATAAAGGGGTACTAAAGTGATAGCTTTTAAGAATAATTAGGCCCCAGAATTGATGAAAAGGGACTCGATCCAAATCTACCATTACCCCTTATTAACTACCCAAAATATTCTTTACTGAAACATCAGAATGATTTGGTATTTGTTCTAGACTTCACAGTTTAAGCGTTTATTACAGAATAATATTGTTCAAACAATTTGCATTTCATTATCTTCAATATCTAAAAGGGATCCGGAACTACATGATCGTCCCTATATAGAAGATACTTTGAGGGTTTCTTCTTCTAAATTGATGCTGTGGTTCTTTTTTAGGGATTATCTAAAAAATTCGATCATTCCATTATAATGTTCTTTAAATTTTGTGAATCTTCACATATAATGGTCCTTAAAACAACTTTAAGGAGGTAAAGCAGTGAAGCGAAAGATGAAACTCACATTTTATTTACTACTAGCAGCAATGGTTGTTCTTTCTGCTTGTTCAGGTGGAAATCAATCAAGTGGAAGTACTGAGGGTAAAGAAAAACTCTCAGAGGAAGAGAAATATGGCGGAACGCTTATATTTGGAAGAGGAGCGGATTCCATCGGTCTCGATCCTATTAACGTAACAGATGGCGAGTCAATTAGGGTGACCCATAATATCTTTGAGACTCTATTCGAATATGACCACAATCTCGAGCTTAAACCGAAATTGGCTACAGATTACAAAACTAGTGAAGACGGCTTAACGTGGACATTTAATTTAAGAGAAGGTGTAAAGTTTCATGATGGAACGGTTTTTAACGCCGAGGCGGTCGTCTTTAATTTTGAACGGTGGATGGATCCCAATAATCCTTACCATAAAGGGGACTTTATTTATTATCCATTCTTATATGGAGGTTTTAAAGGAGATGAAAACCACCTTATTGAGCATGTAAAAGCTACTGATGAGTATACACTGGAAATTAAACTGAAAAGAAAAACTGCACCATTTCTAAGTTATTTAGCCATTTCCATGTTTGGAATTGCAAGTCCTGCTGCTATTGAAAAATACGGCGAAAAATTTAAAGAACATCCAGTCGGTACAGGTCCATTCATGTTTAAAGAATGGAAACGAAACGATACGATTACTCTGGAGAAAAACCCTGATTATTGGATGGAAAGAAAACCGTATTTAGATCAAATAGTCTTTCAAGTCATTCCGGAGAATTCATCAAGATTAACAGCTCTCCAAAGTGGTGAAATCGATATTTTAGACGGACTGAATCCTAGTGACACTACGGTTGTTGAGTCAACAGACGGCTTAGAATTACTGAAACGTCCTAGCTTTAACATTGGTTACATGGCATTCAACATGGAGAAAGAACCGTTTAATAATCCTCAAGTAAGAAAAGCCATCAATATGGCCATCAATAAGAAAGAAATGATAAATGCCTTTTATAATGGTTTAGCCGAAGTGGCAACCAGCCCGCTTCCACCATCATTATGGGGACATCATGATGGATTAAACGAGTATGAGTACAATGTGGAAGAAGCAAAAAAATTACTAGCAGAAGCAGGTTTTGAAGATGGCTTTAAGACAACATTATATACAATGAGTAATCCAAGACCTTATCTCCCTGAACCGATGAAAATTGCGGAAAGCATTCAATCCGATTTATCAAAAATAGGAATTGATGCTGAAATTGTTACATACGAATGGGCAACTTATCTTGATAAGACAAGTGCTGGTGAGCATGACATGGCACTTTTCGGCTGGACAGGAGTGATGGCCGACCCTGACAATTTCTTATATCCGAACTTAAGCAAAACAAACACAGCAAAGCCTGCCAATAACCGGGCGTTTTATAAAAGTGACAAATTCACTCAGCTGATTACCGAAGCACGTGAAACGCTTGACCAAGAGAAACGAATTGAGCTTTATAAAGAAGCACAGGAATTATTCCAAGAAGATGCTCCGTGGGCCATGCTTGCCTATACGACCACTCCACTGGCACAAGTGGATTATGTTGAAGGGTTCAAGCCGCATCCTATGAGTAATGACTTGCTTACGGATGTTTATTTAACAAATAAATAGTTTTATAGCTTTGGAGGGAATAAGGAATGTATCAGCTTTTAAAAGAGTTATGTGAGAAAGTCAGCCCAAGCGGATTTGAACAAGACATTCAACGTTTTATTATCGAACAAATAAAAGATTATGCTGATGAATATCATGTAGATCCATTAGGGAATGTAATTGCCAAAGTTGGTGCAACACAGAATGACTTTCCGTCTGTTTTGCTTGCAGCTCATTCTGATGAAATTGGTTTTATCGTAAAGAAAGTCGAATCAAATGGAACACTTCGCTTTGAAATAGTCGGAGGCTTCGATGATCGAATCCTCCTTGCACAGCCTGTAATGATCAAGTCCAACAAAGGCTATATACATGGCGTTATCGGAGCATTATCCGTTCATTATATGAAATGGGATGATCCGAAAAGGATTGATTCACATCGAGAGCTATATATTGACATAGGGGCTCGTTCAGCGGAAGATGCGAAGGAAATGGGGATTGAGGTTGGGCAACCGATCTCCTATGGATCAGAGCTGAAATTGATTGGAAGTGAAAAACATCCCAGAGTAGTAGGGAAAGCACTTGATGATCGTGCTGGCTGTGCTTTATTGATCAAGCTTTTGCAGGATTTAAAGAAGTCAGAGCGTGCCCACGGAGATGTTTATTGTGCTTTTACCGTTCAAGAAGAAGTCGGCTTACGGGGTGCCTCCATTTTGACACCATCCCTTAAACCAGACTTCGCCATCGCCATTGATACGACTCCAACAAGTGATACATATGATGTATTAATGAAAGGAACGAGAGTATTAGGGGATGGTCCATGTATTAAAATTGCCGATAAATCGCTTATTTCTCATCCATTAGTGACGGAGCATCTTAAGAAAGCAGCGGCTCGAAACCGTATTCCTTATCAACTGGAAGTATTTATGGGAATCGGAACAGATGGTGGTGCCATTCATATGACTTCGACGGGCGTTTCAACCGGAGTGGTATCTATCCCATCTCGATACACACACAGCCCTGTAGAAGTTGTAGACCTGGCTGACTTGGAAAACAGTTTTAAATTGATCAAAGAATTTATTTATACAGCTAACGAAATAGCTGGTAAGAGTTTTGTGGATACGTATTAATGGAAAAACACCTGCTCCTTCTCTAACGGGGCAGGTGTTTTTGAGTTTTTAACCATCGTGGGAGGCAATGGAATAAAGAAGGGAATGATTGAAACCTAATAGAAATTTTAAAGATAACATTTTACGAAAATATAGTAAAAAGGTGATTGCTATGGAGTTAGAGCAAATTCTCTCTGAAATGGGTGTCTCCTCATACAACTCTTGCGAAAAAGTAAATGGGGGAAAAGATAGCCAAGTATAAAAGGTTGATGTTGAGCCGTGCATTACTTATGCATTACGCTTGCTTCCTTCACAGCGGCATCACCAATTTTTTCAAGCATAATAGCTGATGAGGATAAGCTTATGGATTTTCTTTTTCTTATAAAGCGATCTGGGAGTATTGATAAAAAAAGGCTTGTAATATTATCTAACATTGTTGTTGTTTGAAAAAGGTCTTCCTGCTACATTTATGAGGTAAATCCTTAAATGAGGTGATTTTTTTGGCTAGTGATGTGAAAATTGAACAGTTAAAATCAATCGGAAATCATATTGATGAGCTTTCAGAACTTTTGATACAAATAGTAGAAGATGGTGCGTCCATTGGCTTTTTGCCACCATTGAAACGTTCAGAGGCTGCAAAATATTGGGGGAGCGTATTAAGCCCTGGAGTGATTTTATTTGTCGCTAAAATAAATAATCAGATTGCGGGATGTGTACAATTGCAATTATGTACCAAGCAGAACGGTGGACATAGAGCAGAAATCGCTAAATTAATGACACACCACAATTATCGACGGAATGGTATTGGTAGGTCCCTAATGCAAAAGGCTGAAGAATGGGCAAAGCTGGAGGGTAGGTCGTTATTGGTTCTAGATACTAGAGAAGGAGACCCCTCTAATCACCTTTATTCTTCAATAGGTTACATTCAGGCTGGAAGAATTCCTCATTATGCGAAATCTGCGAATGGCGAATTAGATGCAACTATTCTTTATTATAAAAGCCTTAGTTAATTTGATAAAGTATAAAAACGGAAGTCTTATGTTAAATAATCTATAGTAGATATAAAGTCAAATGAGCACAAAACAACGATAAAATACAGGATAAGGTGTATTTGAACGGTCATTTTAAGACCTTTCAGATACACCTTTTTTAAACGAAATTTAAACTTTCCTCTAACCGGACTTTAACCGTCATTGCTTAGGATAGAAGGTGAGGTAATTGGATGGAATATATCGTACAGTGGTGGCAAATATAAACCATTTTGACGAGAAAAGGCAGTAATAGGATTGGTGAGAATAAAGGAAGAAGAATTCTCAAGATTATTAATGACCTAATAGGTGTTTACAATACTAGAGGAGGTAGTGTAAATAATGAAAACCAAAAAGAAAAAGAAGTTTAGATTTTGGGTTATTAGAAAAATTTTATTGAGTCTAGTTGGAGCACTTCTTATTTGGGTTGTTTTCCATCATGCTATGACTATTTATGAACAAATAAAATACCCGGCATTAGGGCAATTAGTTGAAGTAGATGGTAGAAACATGCATGTCCATACAAAGGGTAATGGTGAAAATACCATTGTCTTATTAAGTGGACTGGGAACAGCGGCACCGGTGTTAGATTTTGAACCATTGATTAACGAGATGGCAAAGAACAATAAAATTGTCGTTGTAGAGCCTTTTGGGTACGGATGGAGTGATATAACCCATAAGGAACGAACAGTGGAAAATATAGTAGAAGAATTAAGAACAGCTCTAAAAAAATCAAACATAGAAGGGCCGTACATATTAATGCCTCACTCTTTGTCCGGGATCTATAGCATGTATTATGCCAATAAATATCCAGATGAAATTGAAGCTATTATAGGAATCGATTTCACTTTACCGAAGGCATTGGAGTACTTTAATGAGGCAGCTCCATCGCTGCCCAAATATGTGAGCCTGCTTTCTTTAACTGGAATTGCAAGGTTGGCCTTACCTATCAGTCCAGAGGATTTTCTACCTATAGCGGATAAAGGAACTTATTCTGATGAGAATTTAAAGATGACCAAAATCATTTCTATATGGAAAAGCTATAATAAAAATATAGTCAATGAAGCAAATGAAATTAGGAATAACATAAAAAAAACGAAGAATATGTCATTCCCTCCAAATCTCCCTGTCATGATCTTTGCTAAGGACAAAGATAAAGTAAATAAAGATGGCAAATCCAATATAACTTTTTATCAATCACAATTAAATCATGTGACATCAAAGAAACTCGTCACATTAGAAGGACACCATTATCTGCATTGGACACAGTTTAAGGAAATGTCCGATTACGTTAATGAATTCATAGAAACTTTTGTGAAGGATTAATTTATAGAATGTATTGTTGATGAACTAGAATAGGGAGCTCTATTACTTTGATTGAGATCAATGTTTTTACAAGTAAATATAAAAGGAAAGGACCCAAAAACAAAACCTTAATTAAATGGAATGCGAAGAGTTTGCTAGAAAAAATAGTTCACGCCATAATCATAGTCCTAATAATTAGAAAGGGGTTGTCTGATAAGTCAACTTCTCTACTATTAGACGGCTCATTTTTGATTTTGGAAATTTTGATAAATCAACGCTTCTATTTTTAAATTCTCATGTGTTCTGCCCTTTTCAGATAGCCTCATTTTCTACTACACCACACAATATGTTGTTCTTTAGACTAACTTTTGATGAAATGTATTTCTCATTCTTCGTTTTTCCTTTAGAATTCATACGATTATTTATTCCAGCTCACTCCATGCCTAAGGAGAATCATCATTATCCTTATCTTGAATGTGATAATGCACCACTTTTTGATTTTATGCACGAAGATTAAGAGTAAATGCACGAGAATCAAATTTTATGCACGAAGACGACTAGAAAATGCACAAGATTTCAAATCTATGCACATGCTAATAGGTGGGGAACGAATCAAAAAGGACCCAACTCGTTTATATTACTATTAAAACAAATGGCTGTCCTAACCCAAAGTATACTTCTAATACCCCAAATTATTAAACAATCCCCTTATCTAGCAATCCTTCATTTCCCATTAATATGAAATTACTTTTTTCAGGGTACCCCCATCCTCCTCCTTACTCCTATATAAAAGGTGAAGGAGGTGATACACATGGCAACAGCGGATTTAACAAGTACAAGACTGCGCTTGGTGTATGATGATGGCATCGGGGAAGATGGAAAACCGAATTTTCAGTACAAGTCTTATAGCAACATCAATACGGCTGCAACCCCAGACCAGATTTATAACGTGTCTCAATCAATAGCTGGCTTATCTTCCAAAGGGTTAGTCAATATTGAGAAAACGGAAAACTTTGATATTAAGGCCTAACTAGAAGTAGAAAAGTCGTAGGAAGGAGGAATATATCATGGCGAAAACATTGGAATTGCAATTTACAACCCAGCTTGGAAAGTCGGCAAATGTATCCGTTGATGATCCAATCGAACCCATCGATACAGCGAAAGTGAAGCTGGCTATGGACAGTCTTATTGCGGAAAATGTTATCCAAAGCTCAAGTGGCGCACTTGTAGCCATTAAGGGTGCACGTGTTGTCGAACGTAATGTAACCGAATACGAGATTATTTAATAAGCTTGGTGTGTCCTTTTATGGAGTTTACTCCGAAGGCACACCTTTTAACTAGATTAAGAGGAGGTGTGTAATAGTGGATACCATCATACCTTTCATTTCTGAGGTTGGTTTTCCCATCGTCGTAACCCTGTATTTACTCTATCGAATTGAAACGAAGTTAGATGCAGTGATCTCGTCGATCCAAACGTTACCTCAGAAGATGAGGGAATAGCTATCGACTAAACAAGACTGTTTGAATGTGTATTCGTTCATTCGGTCTTGTTTTTTTGTGGATCTACCAAAAGAGAAATTCATCTATAGTTTGTTGGACTAATTCAATTTCGTAATACTAATTCCAAGATTTCTAATACAAAAAAAGAGTAAGCTGAAATGGACATTTAAATCAAAAGTAGCCGTCCCATCCGAATAATAAAGCGCTTATAAGACTTTAATCAAACGTTTGATTAAACGAATTTAGAGTAGTAAAGATGTTAACACTGTACTATAAAGCAGTATGAACCCAGCCTTTCAATTTGCTGGTTTTTCTATTGAAGTGTTAAATTATTTATATTCGGTAATGATCGATATAATATGGGGTGACAGTAATGAAGGTTTATTTGGTGGCAAAAGATGCACTTGAAGCGCAGGGGGTTCGCTGGATTGTAACATCACATTTCACGGGAATGCAATTAATGGTATGGGATGATATAGCTGCTCTATCGCATGCTCTTCAGCATGATAAGCCAGACTTTATCATATTAGATATGGACAAGTGGGGGTGGGAAGATGAGCAACTAGGTGAGTCGTTGAAAAATAAACGTATCCGTTGGCTAGGAATATCATCAGAAAGGGTTTTTCAAGTGGCTTATCGCGGTCTTCGCATGCATGCTGAGGACATATTATTTCGCCCTTTTTCTCCTACTGATTTAATTAAACATATTCAGCAATTACGCTTTCAAATCAGAAATGAACAGCAACAAGCTCCTATTAGTAAGAAGGAAAAAACGGAAGTAGCGGATATCGACTACCCCGATTTTTTCTTAAAAGAACAAATACATCCGCAATCGATTATAATGTCAGCATTATTAACTCCACAAGCACACACCCTCCCCCTTGTTTATGACACTCTGCAACGCTACCCCTTTTCAGGAAAGTATCGGTTTTTTGCCTTATCCCACTTCATATTAGGGATCCATGAAAATCAGGATACGATCCTATTAAAGGAGGAATATCATACTTTTTTGACGCATTGGAAGGAGCAGATGGAAGAGCCGCTTGCGTTTGTTATTTATGCTCCAACAGCAATGGGCTCACTAAAAGAGATCTACCAACAAACAAAGCAATTGTCTGAACAAGTTTTCTTTGAGGGTTATGACATCATTTTGACCGAAAATGAAATATCAGACTGGTTAGAATTAGACCCCTTCCTTACACCTATTGAACAGCGCCAATGGATAGAAATGCTTGAGAAGAAGGATACAAAAGCCATTGGGGAGTGGGTTGAGAATGAATTTTTCACCTATAGAAGACCATATCCAAGTCCTGACATGGTCCGGATCCGGCTTACTAGTGTACTTGCACAAATCCGCCGATATATGAAGGCTAACCATATTCAAGAAGAGGAATGGGAAATGGCCTACCATAGAGTCTTTCAGCATATTATACGTATGCCAGTCATCCACCAGATTATTCAGGAATTACTTGCATTTATTAGACATTTACTAGTACCTTTATACGGAAATTCTCAGGGGGATTCTGGCACACTCGTAGAAAAGGTAAAGACTATGATTGAATCCAATTATTGGGATGCGCAGTGGAATTTAGCAGCATGTGCAGATGTGCTTCGAATCAATAAAAGTACTCTTAGTCGTCGATTTTCTGCCGAATCAGGACAGAGCTTTCGCAATACACTGCACCAAGTACGTATTCGAGAAGCCAAGCGTCTTTTAAAGGAAACGGATTTATCATTAGAGGAAATATCACGATTAACGGGTTATTCTCACCAAACCTATTTTAATGCTAAATTTAAACAGCTAGAAGCACGAACACCATTAGCTTATCGATCCGGGATATGAGCAAAAAAGGCTGGAATCACTTTGCTTGTTAGTATATAGATGTATCAAAGGATTCTTCTATAGTGCCAAGGCTGGAGGGAAAGTTACCCTTCAACCTTGGAACTTCTTATAAATAAGAAGTTGATTAGAACGGAAATCAACCACTACTCTTTTTTGAGTAAAGTTTACGAAACAACCTTCTTATTTGATGTCAATTAGAAAGATAACTGAAACTATTTATAAAATTTCATTGTAAACAGAATATTATGAAATAAATCATAAAATAGTCATCATTTTATAATAAATATTCGGAATCTTCAATATAAAATGAAATTATAGACAACGAGGAGGGAATACAATGAAAGCGGTAACAAATAGAAAAGTGGTACGTTATGAAGGGACAGAATTAAATACTAAAGGATGGCAGCAAGAGGCAGTGCTGCGCATGTTGATGAATAATTTAGATCCTGATGTTGCGGAGCGACCTGAAGATCTAGTGGTATATGGCGGAATTGGGAAAGCAGCGCGCAATTGGGAGAGTTTTGACGCGATTGTCAAGTCACTTAAAGAGTTAGAACACGATGAAACGCTATTAGTTCAATCGGGGAAGCCAGCGGTTATTTTTAAAACACATTCTGATGCACCACGCGTTCTCATTGCAAACTCTAATATTGTACCAGCTTATGCGAATTGGGAGACGTTTCATGAGCTTGATAAAAAAGGGTTGATGATGTATGGACAAATGACAGCAGGAAGCTGGATTTATATTGGTTCCCAAGGAATTGTACAAGGGACATATGAAACATTTGCAGAGTTAGCCAAGCAGCATTTCAATAGCACATTAAAAGGTACGATTACTGTAACAGCAGGACTCGGTGGAATGGGTGGAGCTCAGCCACTTGCTGTCACGATGAATGGTGGCGTTTGTATTGGCATCGATGTGGATGAAACAAGGATTGATCGCCGAATCGAAACTCGTTATACAGATGTAAAAACGCATTCATTAGATGAAGCGATTCGTTTGGCTGAAGAGGCAAAAAACGAAGGGAAGGCATTATCGATTGGACTATTAGGAAATGCCTCTGATCTTCTACCGGAAATGATTGAGCGCAACTTTATCCCAGATGTGCTGACAGATCAAACATCAGCGCATGATCCACTGAACGGTTATACACCTTCTAGAATGTCACTTGAAGAAGCAGCTGTATTAAGAACATCCAATCCTGAAGAATATGTGAAGCTCTCAAAGGCTTCAATGGCAAAGCATGTAGAAGCAATGCTTGTGATGATGGAAAAAGGGGCAATCACGTTTGACTACGGCAATAACATTCGCCAGGTTGCAAAGGATGAAGGGGTAGAAAATGCATTTGCCTTTCCTGGATTCGTACCAGCCTATATCCGCCCGCAATTTTGTGAAGGAAAAGGACCATTCCGTTGGGTTGCGTTATCAGGAGATCCTGAAGATATTTATAAAACCGATCGTGCGATTTTACGTGAATTTAGTGACAATGAGCATCTGTGTAACTGGATTCGAATGGCACAGGAGAAAATTCAGTTCCAGGGTCTGCCTTCTCGAATTTGCTGGCTCGGATATGGAGAACGTGCTCGATTCGGAAAAATCATCAATGATATGGTGGCAAGCGGCGAACTAAAAGCACCCGTTGTAATCGGACGTGATCACTTGGATTCAGGATCTGTTGCTTCCCCAAATCGTGAAACAGAAGCGATGAAAGACGGATCGGATGTTGTGTCAGATTGGCCGATCTTGAATGCCATGATTAATGCAGTTGGAGGCGCTACTTGGGTGTCTGTACATCACGGCGGCGGGGTAGGAATGGGTTACTCGCTGCATGCAGGAGTGGTTATTGTTGCAGATGGTACAAAAGAAGCGGAGGCACGTATAGAACGCGTACTGACAACGGATCCAGGTATGGGGGTTGTACGCCATGCTGATGCAGGGTATGAACTGGCAAAGAAAACAGCACGTGAAAAAGGAATCAATATGCCAATGCTTGATATGGGAAGTGATGAATGATGACCAAACCAATCTGGATTAAACATGCAGCCCAGTTGGCGACGCTAGCATCTGACGTAAAAGGTCCACGTTCCAAAGAAGCGATGTCGGAGATTGGTTTAATCGAAGACGGAAGCTTGTGGATGGAGGATGGGATCATCCAAGCTGTCGGTACAACGAAAGAGCTTGAAGACCGCTATCGGGAAAGGGCTCATGAAGCAGAAATTGTTGATGCTTCCAACCATTTAGTTACTCCGGGACTAGTAGATCCTCATACACATGTTGTATTTGGCGGAAGCCGTGAGCGTGAATTTGAAATGCGTCTTGAGGGTGCAACGTATATGGACATTATGAACGCGGGTGGAGGGATTCATGCGACCACCCGCATGACAAGAGAAGCAACAGAAGAAGAGTTGATAGAACAAACAACAGGCCGACTCAATTCGTTTCTAGCTCATGGTGTGACAACAGTTGAAGGTAAAAGTGGTTATGGAATGAAATTAGAAACCGAGCTTAAGCAGCTGCGAGTGATGAAGAAGCTGCAAGAACAACATGCGATTGACATCGTTCCTACTTTTATGGGTGCCCATGCAGTACCGCCAGAATATAAGGGGCGTGAAGATGAATTTGTCGATCATTTGATCAATGAAATGTTACCTAAAGTAGCTGAGGAAAACTTGGCCGAGTTTAATGATGTTTTTTGTGAAAAAGGCGTTTTTACTCCTGAACAATCAGAGCGAGTGTTAGAAGCAGGAAAACGCTTTGGATTAATACCGAAAATCCATGCAGATGAAATTGAATCCTATGGTGGAGCGGAATTAGCGGCAAAAACAGGTTCAATTTCGGCGGAGCATTTATTGAAGGCTTCATTAGAGGGGATTCAAGCCATGGCGAAAGCTGGAACGATCGCTTGTTTGCTTCCCGCAACAGCCCTTTATTTGCGAGAAGAAGCGGCGGCTGGACGTCAGATGATTGATGAAGGTGTTGCTGTAGCGATTTCAACAGATTGTAATCCAGGTTCATCACCAACGACATCAATGCCCCTTGTCATGAATTTAGCTTGTATCTCGATGCGACTTACCCCGGCAGAAGCGTTAACGGCAGCCACTTTCAATGCAGCTTGTGCGATTAACCGTCAAGAAAAAGTGGGGTCACTTGAAGTGGGAAAACAAGCAGATATCGTGTTATGGAATGTGGAAAACTATCAGGAATTGCAGTATTTATTCGGAGTGAATCATGTTAAGTCTGTATGGAAAAAAGGGATAAAGGTGGCGACTTCATGAATCAGCATTGGCTTCAACCACCAGAATGGTCATGGAATCATCTATCGAAGGAAGAGCCCACCCATGTCCATCATTGGGTTCAGCAGCTTAACGAAATCGAAAAATACCCTGATCTGATCCTATACGGAGCACCGATTTCTCGATCCTCCATTAGTGTGTCCGGGGCTTCCTTATACCCGGGAGAGTTTCGAAGGATGTGGAAAGGTTTTGCTACCTATAACTTGGATGAAGATATCGATTTGGCTCCCTTACAGGTAGCAGATGCGGGAGATGTTGTGATGCATACGACCGACATTCTTTTATCCCATCAGCGGATTCAAGAAACATCAGCTTATCTTGTCAAACACTATCCGAACACTTTAACTTGTATGATTGGCGGCGACCACTCTACTACGGCTTGTGCTGTTCGGGGAATTAAAGAAGTGGTTCCCCAAGAATCAATTGGGATCTTGCAGCTAGATACACATCTTGATGTTCGCGACCCAGAAGAATTAGGTCCGGCAAACGGAACACCCATTCGACAATTAATTGATGGGAGTACGATTCAAGGCAAGGATGTCATAAATATCGGTTTACACGGCTATTATAATGCAAAGCCACTAATTGATTATGCAAAGAAACACAGCATTCAGATGGTGACTTTAAAGCAAGCCCGTAAACAAGGTCTAATTTGTACGATTCAAGAATCTCTTCAGCATCTGTCAGCGAAGGTTGATCGGATTTACGTCACCGTCGATATGGATGTACTTGATATTTCTAATGCACCGGGTGTACCAGCTTCCACACCCGGAGGAATGACAGCGATAGAACTGTTTGATATTTTACTAGAAATTGGCCAGCATCCAGATGTCCGTCATATTGATTTTGTTTGTCTCGACCCAAGTAAAGATTCGGCGGTTGCCGAAACCGTCAAGACAGGGGTGTATGCTTGGATGCAATTTATGACAGGATGCATGCTGAAGACTAGAAAGACTTCTACTTAATACAGCAAAGAAAGGAAGTGGATGGGATGGAAGTAAATCAGAGTACACAAGAACAAACCACAACCGTAGAGAAAGAACTAAGGCCGCAAATGTGGAAATTCTTTGTTTATAGTTTTATCGGTGCTTTTATTTTTTTCGTACCGATAACGATTGAACAGAAGAACTCGATTATGCTTGATCATATTGTGTCGTTTATTCAAATCCATGCTGCACCTGTTTTGCCATACTATGCGTTGCTCATTATTGCGGCAGGTGCTATTTATCCTTTTCTATCAGGTTCATGGAAAAAGTCAGCTGTAGATCTGGTTTTTTCTATTTTCAAAGTAATCGGCTTGTTAGTTGGAATCATGCTCGTGTTCGACTTTGGGCCAGCGTGGTTATTTGATCCAAACATGGGACCATTTTTGTTTAACAAACTCGTTGTTCCTGTTGGATTGCTCGTCCCAATCGGTGCTGTTTTCTTAGCGCTGCTTGTGGGCTACGGCTTGCTTGAGCTTATAGGTGTATTGGCAAGGCCGATTATGCGTCCTATTTGGAAGACGCCAGGGCGTTCTGCCATCGATGCGGTTGCATCCTTTGTCGGTAGTTATTCGATTGGTCTCTTAATTACCAATCGAATATACAAAGAAGGAAAATATAGTGCAAAGGAAGCCGCCATTATCGCTACAGGTTTCTCAACCGTTTCCGCGACATTTATGGTCATTGTTGCAAAAACACTTGGATTAATGGAAATGTGGAATCTCTATTTTTGGTTAACACTGGTTGTCACGTTCATCGTAACGGCCATCACAGTTCGGGTTTGGCCATTATCCAAAATTAAAGATGAGTACTATGAAGGGTCAACCCCCCAACCTGAAGTGGAAATCAAAGGTCCCCTGTTTTCGGTGGCATGGAAGGAGGCCCGGGCGACAGTAGCGGACTCACCTCGTTTACTAGATAATATCTGGATGAATATTAAAGATGGTTTATTAATGGCTATGGCCATTCTACCGTCTATATTATCTATTGGACTACTAGGATTAGTCTTAGCGGAATATACACCAGTATTTGATTGGGTAGGCTACATTTTCTATCCGTTTACATCTGCCCTTCAATTACCTGAACCTATGCTTGTCGCCAAAGCTAGTGCTCTTAGTATCGCTGAAATGTTCTTGCCTGCCCTTTTGGTGACAAAGTCCGTTCTCGTCGTAAAATTTGTCATTGCTGTTGTATCTGTATCAGGCATTATCTTCTTCTCAGCACTCGTTCCATGTATTGTCTCGACTGAAATTCCGATTTCCATTCCAATGCTCATTGTTATTTGGGTCCAACGCGTCATTCTTACCCTTATTATTGTGACGCCATTAGCGTATTTATTGCTTTAGCAGGGGAGGTTCCTCATTTAGTTAAGGTTTAATAATATTTTATGAAGGCTCTTTTCTACAAGATTGTTGTTTTATAAATAGAGTTTGTGAAATCAACCACTACTCTTTTTAGAAAAATAGCAACAAAGTTTATGAAAACAGCCTTTATGAAACAAGACTGTCAGAAAATATTTCTTTCAGTCTTGTTTTTTTGACTTTCAAAAAAGTAAGAGTTTTATAGTAGTAAGGAAACCATTACAAACTAATCCTGAACAGTCTTAATCATTTCTTAATGATTCTCTAAATATTCGTTAGTTTTTTGACGGTAGATTACAAAGTAATAAAAGACTTTGGAGGGACAGTTGATGAAAATTGTAATGGTACCGTCAGGATTTAAGGAATGTTTAGATGCAGAGGATGTAGCATTGGCGATGGAACGAGGTGCGAGGCGCTTTGATCCTTCCGTTGATATCGAGGTGATCCCGATGATTGATGGGGGAGAAGGATTTGCGAAGACGATTATTAACTTAAAAGGAGGAGAATTAATCCACAAGGAAGTAAGTGGACCCATCGGGGAAAAAATCATCAGTCATTTTGGGATATTTGTGGAGAATGATAGACGAACGGCTGTGATTGAAATGGCGGCGGTCTCAGGATTAAAGCTTGTGCCCCGTAATCAAAGAAACCCTTTAAAAACAACGACCTATGGTGTAGGAGAGCTGATTCTTTCTGCACTTGATTTAGGGGTTGATCATATTTTAATTGGTTGTGGTGATTCTGGGACGTCAGATGGCGGCGCTGGAATGGCACAAGCATTAGGAGTTCAGTTTTTTGATAAGAAAGATCGAATCGTCGATATCAATGGTGGAGAAGATTTGATGAAGGTCGACTCTTTAGATACATCGAATGTAGATGAACGTTTAAGTACCGTTACGATTGATGTTGCCTGTAACTGGAAGAACCTATTATGTGGGGAAGAAGGAGTTGCACGTGTCTATGGACCACAAAAAGGGGCGACTCCAGTACAAGTGGAACGATTATCTTCAGCATTAGAACATTATGCTTTTTTAATAAAAGAGGCCATGGGGTTGGATGTTCGATCCCTTCCGGGTAGCGGAGCCTCAGGTGGATTGGGCGCAGGACTTATTGCATTTACAGGTGCCACTTTACATCCGCGATTTGATCTTATTATGGACTATATTAATATAGAAGAGAAAATCTTAACAGCGGATGTTGTGTTGACAGCGGAAGGTAGTTTAGATTTCCAAACTCCAAATGGGAAGATCCCGTCGGAGGTGGCACAAATTGCAAAAAAACATAATATCCCAGTGATTGCCATTACGGGAACAATTGGGAAAGGAGCAGAATTAAACTATCATACAGGTATAGATGTATATGTAAGTATCATTCAAAAACCAACATCATTAGAAAAGGCAATGGCAAAAGCACCAAAATGGATTGAAGAAAGTACAGAAGCTGTATTACGGCAAGTTGCCATCGGCTTAGGAATTGCTAACAGAAGGTTATTAGAAAAAAGGGTTTATCAAAAGTGATAACGAGAGTAGAGAAGCGCGTTCAAAAGCATAACCGAATGATAACATTGATCAACCAAATTCCTACTAAGTCATTAGTGGTCCTCAGCTTACACGTCCTCATTTTATTGGTCACCGTATTGATCGAAGGACTGGACTATCGTGCAAAGATCTCCTTATTTGCGTTCCTTTCAGCGATGACGTTATGGATTACAACGAAAATACCAGCCGGACTTGTAGCGATTGCACTGATTGTGTTCATTGTCCTAATGAATGCGGAGGAACCGGTATTGTTATACCACTCATTGTCTGAGGAAGTGGTTTGGTTGATGGTTGGTTCTTTTATCATTGGTGAAGCTGTTAAACAGTCCGGGATAGCGGAACGACTCACGAATTTCATATTAAGTAAGACTAATAAAAAAAGTAATGTGCTCTTTGGGGTAAGTTCTGTTTTATTTGCATCAGCTTTTTTTATTCCTTCTACTTCGGGTCGAGCAGCATTATCCATGCCGATTATTCATCAACTAAGTCAAAAATTTTCGGCTAAGGAACAAAGTGTGTTAGCGATTATAGCACCCGTAATTATATTAATGAGTACATCAGCCACTTTAATTGGTGCTGGATCTCATATAATTGGAATAGGCTTACTTGAAAATACGGTTGACCAATCGGTTTCTTATGTCCAATGGTTGATATGGGGAGGGCCATTTACCATAGTTATTACACTTTTAACCCTATCTATAATAAAATGGACCATGTGGCCGAAAGATGGACGTCCGGAAATAGAAAACGAACAGACTGAAGATCCGTTTATGTTAAAAAAGCCGATGAATAGCAAAGAAAAACAGACTTTGATCTTGATTACACTTTTGATTATTGGATGGGTGACAGAAAGTATACATGGCTATGAGATAGCATTTATTACGATGGTAGGTGCGATCCTCTGTATGTTGCCGAATTACGGAATCATTAGTTGGAAACAGGGTATCAAGTCAGTATCCTGGAATTTAATTATATTTGTTGCGGCAGCAACGGCGCTTGGAAAGGTGCTGGTTGATACCGGTGTAGTTAAATGGATCGAAAATGAAATGCTTACTGTATTACATTTGTTTGTTGATGCGCCAGAGTGGGTCATTGTATTGATCATCTTGCTTATAACCGTTACAAGTCATTTGTATATTACATCACATACGACTCGGGCCATTATTTTTATTCCAAGTTTATTATTATTTAGTGAAACAATAGGAGTTAATCCTTCGACAGTTGTTTTTTTAAGCTTAATAGGGATGAACTATTGTGTGACGGTTCCTGTGAGTTCAAAAGCATTACTGCTCTTTTATGAGGAAGGCGAAATCTCATATGATGCTAGTAATCTATTAAAAATTAGTGCCTTCCTAATGCCCCTCTATATTCTACTCATGATGTTATTCTATTTTTCTTATTGGAAGTGGACGGGGATGCACTTATAACCATGAGGTGAAAAGATGAATAATCATATATTAATTATTGAAGATGATGAGAAGATTGCTCGGGTGATACAGCTAGAATTAGAACATGAGGGTTATAGGGTAAGTATTGCACATACCGGTAAAGCTGGGCTGTCCATTATAGAAAAGGAAGAGATTGACGTAGTCATTTTAGATGTCATGATACCCGAATTGAATGGAATGGAAGTGTTAAGACGTATTCGTCATGAGAATAACGAAATCATCGTCATCATGTTGACAGCCCGGGGTTCTATATACGATAAGGTAAACGGTTTGGATCTGGGTGCGAATGATTATATGACAAAACCATTTGAAATTGAAGAATTGCTTGCCCGAATACGTACAAATCTTCGCTTTAAGTCAAAAAGTGAATCTAAAATGGAATCAAATGTTCACGTTATTAACTCGATTACGATTCATACTAATACAAGAGAGGTATTTAAAAAGGATCGTTTGGTCGATTTAACACCGAGGGAGTATGATCTCCTGCTTTATTTAGTGACGAACAAAAATCGAGCTCTTGAACGTGAACAAATTTTAAATGAAGTATGGGGATATGACTATTACGGTGATACGAATGTTATCGATGTCTATATTCGCTATTTGAGAAAAAAATTAACGGACTCAAAGGACGTTCCATTCATTCATACCGTTCGTAGTGTCGGCTATATGATTAAGGATTAATGTATGAGATTACGAAGGAGAATTCAACTATCAACAACGGCTGTATTAATTGTGTTACTCATTATAACCAATACATCAATTTATTTTATTTTCAAAAATACTACGATTACATCTGAAATAAATCGATTAACTAATACGTTGAATAATACCGTTATGGAGCTCAATAAGGACTCAAATTCATCGATGGAACAAGTATTACAAGCGTATTTAATCAGTGACGGCATGATTCGGATCGTGGACCGTCACAACAACCCAACCATTCAAGCGACAACAACCAAGGACTATCTACACATTCAAAGTAAATATGACGATGATCAATTTGAGAAAGTTATTCAATATAAGGGCTACATATTTGTGATGGTCTCCATTCCGATGATTAATGAAAACGGAACAATTATAAATTTACAAGTTATTGAAAATGTGGATGTTCTTTTTGATAACATCAATGATTTAAAATGGGTATTAGTATACGCAACCATCATTGTCATTATTATTTTATCCTTGACGAGTCGACTTTTAGGTCGATGGATTTCGTTTCCCATCCAGCGTCTTACTGAAACGATGAATGTAATTGAAAAAAATGGATCATATGAAAAAATAGCGATTACACATGATACGAAAGACGAATTAACCGAAATGGCCATGACCTTTAATCGAATGATCATAAGACTAGAAAAAAGTTATTCAAAGCAAGAACAATTTGTGTCAGATGCTTCTCACGAGCTGAAGACGCCCTTAACCGTCATTGATAGTTATGTGAAACTATTAAAACGCTGGGGAAAAGAGCGTCCTGATATATTGGAAGAAGCTATTAACACAATTGCATCTGAATCCAGCCGCATGAAATACTTAACGGAACAGTTATTACAATTAGCTAAATCCGAAGAAATAATTGAAAATGAAAAAGAAACGGTAAACATTGTTCCAATCGTCGAGAAGACCATTCAGAGATTGCAACAAGCCTTTCAGCATGAGATTCATTATAAAAATGAACAATGCGAGATTCATATGAACATACATGAACCAAGCTTTGTTCAATTACTCGTTATTTTGTTAGATAATGCAAAGAAATATAGTGATCATCATATTAGGGTAGAGGTGAAAGAATGGAAGGAAACAGTGAGTATTCTTGTGGTCGATAAAGGGATCGGAATCCCATTAGAAGCTCAAGCGCAAGTTTTTGATCGATTGTATCGTGTTGATAAAACGAGAAGTCGTAAAACCGGAGGGTCAGGTCTAGGTCTATCCATTGCAAAACGGATTGTCGAACAGCATGATGGCGACATAACCCTAGAAAGTGTTGAAGGGAAGGGGTCGACTTTTACAGTTACATTGCCGAAATTGGAGGTGAAGTAAGATGAAATTAAAAGTTGGTCTTATTATGTTTATTATTTTAGGTTTATCCTTTACATTGTTTCAAGTTTTTATAAAGGATAATCCGACAATGATTTCAAAAAAGGAAGCTGAGGCAATTGCTACAAATTTATATGGAGGAAAAGTCCTTAAAGCAAAGGCTAATCAAGAGAATAGTAACTATCAAGTAAGCCTCGAGAATGAAAAAGGGATTTATCATTTAAATGTTGACAGTAAAACGAAAAAAATTAGTAATGTTAGACTTGTTGAAAGAAAAGAAACCTTGATAACCATTGAAGAAGCCAAAAAGAATATGGAAAAGGAATTAAATGGCCAAGTTAATCAGATTAAACAAGTCAATAAGGAAGGACAATCGTTCGTAGAAGCAACGGTTGTGAAAAACGGAAAAAATTATCGTGTTGAATATGATTTAAAGGAAAAAGCGATCGTTTCTAATAAGGAAATAAAGAGTCCTCTAGAAACGTCACCGTCTATATCAGAACAGAAAGCAAAGGAAATTGCGTTACAACAAATGAATGGCCAAGTTACTAATGTTTCAATCGTAACTGGCAAAAATGGAGAAAACTATAAAGTGACAGTAGACGATCATCCTAAGGGTGCCCATGTATATGTTCAAGCAAACACTGGAGAGGTATCGTCTATATCTTCATATTCAAAGGAAAAGCCAAAGCCACCAATAGAGGTTGAGAATGATAGTGACGATGACAATGACAATGATTTTGATGAAGATGATCAGAGCGATGACAGCGATGACAGCGATGATTAAACATTATGGAGTAGAGTTATCATAGGGTTTTTGTTCGGGAATGGCCATTTTGGAACGTTGCATAGGGTGCAGCGTTTTTATTTTGGTTATTTTTTAAAAGAAAGCATAAGTTTTAAGTGTCAAATCCCAAAACACAATAATTCTAAAAAAGTATAAACAATATGGAATTGAGTAGATTGAATAATAACGATTTAACTTTAAGAGCAGATACCAATTGCGAATGTTTTCTATGTAGTCTAAATTGAGTCAGAAATGAATTCGTTAAAAACTCCATTACAATGATGGAAATCATCTATGAGGTTCGGAAGCAGATAGCGTTCGTTTCCGAGTGATAGGGCGGAATAATCTTGTAGTGTAATGAAGATCGGGAATTTTGTCGTGTTGTGTCAGGAAATCGATAAATACCGAAAGTTGAAAATAAAAGCCTTAAAGTTGAAAATAAAAGCCTTAAAGTTGAAAATAGGGCGATTAAACCTAAACTTATAGGCCAATAAATTAACCGAAACAAAGAAGATTTAAGGTTTTTATCAGATGAGCAAACCTAGCTGGACTTAAATCATCGACTTTTTGGAGAATTTATTCCGAATGATACTTTTTTCTCTATAATTCCCATCTTAGGAGGTGCATTCATGTTATCCTACTTCATGCCAATAAAAGTCGCATTTATCTTGTTTAGTGTTTTGGGCTTTTTGCTTATTATCCCATGGTTAATCTATAGTTATCGAAAGTATGGTTTTTTCAGTTTATGGACTTCATTAATCGCTTACTCCTTCGCTTTCTATATGTTATCGGCTTTATTTCTAGTCCTACTGCCCCTTCCATCCACTCGGAATACATGTGCCCTTCAATCACCTGATACGGCTTATTATTCACTGATTCCATTTTATTTTGTCTGGGATGCTATTAATAGCAGCTCAATAGTATGGTCGCAGCCCGCTACCTATTTTCAAATATTTAAGGAAAGTGCCTTTTTGCAAGCAGCTTTTAATTTCTTGTTATTGCTTCCGCTTGGTGTCTACCTAAGATACTATTTCCAAAGGAGACGTTACTGGAAGCGAGCATTCGCCCTTGGTTTTGCCCTTTCCCTATTTTATGAGTTAATGCAAGTAACAGGGATTTACGGACTTTATACATGTCCCTATCGGATATTTGACGTTGACGATCTCATATTGAACAGTACTGGTGCTCTTTTTGGCTACCTTATTGCTCCGATAGTGCTTGCTTTATTCCCATCTAGAAAGAGCGTTTTAGCCAAAAAGGAAAAAATGCTTGAGAAGCGAATGGTTCCGCCATTTTCACATTTGCTAGCTTTACTTATAGATGTTTTCCTCATTAATGTCATCTGGTCACTAACAATTGGTTTTCTTACATCGAGCAGGTTTGCCGAAATGATTTATACAACGATTGGCTATTTCGTTATTTTCTTTTTCGTGCCGCTTTTGTGGGAAGGGAAAACGATTGGTACAAACTTCATGAAATTTAAGCTAATTGGAACTGACGATAGTACACCTCGGTGGCAGTCGCTCTTAAAAAGGTTTTTCGCAATATATTTCCCTTGGTTGATCTCAATGTCTATAAATGGAATAACCGATATTAAGTTGGATATGAATTCACCCCTATATCCTTTTCATGTATGGGGAAGTCTTGCTGCCATTTCTTTTGGAATTATCATGTGGGCCGCTTTATTTATTCATGCCGTGATGGTTATTTTAAGCAAAGGGAATCGTCTCTTTTACTTCGACTATGTTGCCAAGTTAATCCCGAGAAAAAAATGACCAAACCTTTAAACAGCAAATCCTTTTTCGGGGTTGGTTGTTTCTAAGCTCTTTTCTAAAAGATGGTTGTTTTATAAATAGATATTGTGAAAGCAAACCATCGATAAAGAAGTTGATTGGAGCGGAAAGCGAGCAACCTTTTGCTGCAATCAACCACTACTCTTTTTGAAAATTACAACAAAGTTTACGAAAACATCCTTGTTTTTTTAAGGTTTATGTAAGGTTTACATTAAAATGGTGTAAGGTTGGGGGAATATAATCGTCTTTGTAGTTAAACAAGGAGGATTACTTATGAAAACAATCTTACAATCAAAAAATGTTCAAAAAGTATTTGGAACTAAGGGAAATTTATATAAAGCGTTAGAAGATATTAATTTGGAAATTAAAGAAGGTGAATTTATTGGAATTATGGGACCTTCTGGGGCTGGTAAATCAACATTGCTAAATATTTTGTCCACGATTGATACGCCTTCATCAGGAGAGATCATGATTGCCAATCAAAATATTGTCAGAATGAATGAGGAACAATTATCTGACTTCCGCCGAAATAAGCTAGGGTTTATTTTCCAAGACTATAACCTGCTTGATACGTTAACGGTAAAGGAAAATATTTTGCTTCCACTTGCTCTATCAAAAGTACCGGCAAATGAGATTGAAAAACGCGTGAATGAAATCGCCGATACATTTGGAATTCGGGAAATTCTAGATAAATACCCTTATCATATATCCGGAGGTCAGAAACAAAGAACAGCAGCATCACGAGCCATTGTCGCTAATCCAAGCTTAATCTTAGCAGACGAGCCAACAGGGGCACTAGATTCCAAATCGGCTACAAGCCTACTAGAAAGCTTAAACGCATTAAACGAACAGAATCAATCCACCATTATGATGGTTACTCATGATGCTTACGCTGCAAGCTTCTGTAAACGGGTTTTATTTATTAAGGATGGTAGGACCTATACAGAAATTCATAAAATTCACCAATCTCGTCAGGAATTCTTTCAAAAGATTTTAGATGTCCTTGCTTCTCTTGGAGGTGGGCATTAAATGACTCTCTTTAGTATTGCCAGGAAAAATATTCGGCAAAATTTCACTAACTATTTCCTATATTTTGCTTCAATGATTTTCAGTATCGTCATTTACTTTACCTTTGTTTCATTAAAATATGATGAAACGATTCAAGCTACTTCTGATGCTTCACCCAAAATCAGTTCAGCCTTTAGTGGGGCAGCAGTCGTCTTAATGATATTTGTCGCTATTTTCATCTGGTATTCGAACTCCTTCTTTACAAGGAAACGGAAAAAAGAAGTCGGTCTCTATTCTTTACTCGGTGTGCGTAAGAAACAAATTGGTCGCATGCTTTTCTATGAAAACTTTATCATGGGGCTTCTAGCTCTTATTATTGGAATTTTACTTGGATCTGTATTATCGAAGTTTTTCGTATCGATTTTGATGAGTGTCATGGGTTTCGAAGCTATTGGGAATTTCACCATTTCATTAGCAGCCATTGTGAATACGATTATCGTATTTTCGCTCATCACCATGATTACGTCGTTTCAAGGATACCGATTAATTTATCGGTTTAAATTAATCGAATTATTCCAAGCAGATAAAGAAGGGGAACAAGAGCCGAAATCTTCGTTCATTATGGCGTTATTATCCGTTCTATTAGTCGGAATCGGTTATTGGCTTGCACTTCAAAATTTAATGGAGTCAAATGCATGGAAAGCATTGGGCTTCATGGTAACGCCCCTTGTTATTTTAGCGTCGGTCATTCTAGGGACGTACTTCCTATTTAGTACATTAACCGTGTACTTATTAAAGATGTCTAGAAAGAATAAAAGATCCTATTGGAAAGGAATTAACTTAATTGGTACATCCCAGCTCCTTTATCGCATAAAAGGGAATGCTCGTACGTTAACCATTATTGCTGTGCTGAGTGCGACGACATTAACTGCTGTTGGAACAGCCTACAGCTTGTATTACAACAATAGAAGTAATGTAGAACTCGCCAATCCAAATAGCATGATGTTTATTGAACAAGACAAGAACGGAACGAATCAAGTAAGAGATATTGTTTTAAACAATAAAAATCATGACGTGATTTATCATGAGTCGATTCCAACCCTGCAAATAAATGCAGATGTAACAACCCTAAAAAATAATTTGTTCAGTAATGAAATGATGTATACCGTTATTTCGGTTAGTGATTTTAATAAGCTAGCAAAAGTACAAAAAAGAACCGACAAGCTTTCTTTAAAAGGAAATGAAGCGGCTGTACTGGATGCAGGGTACTATGAAGGAATGTCACCGAACTATATAGGTTCAACGATTTCTTTGAAGGTGAACGATCGCGTCGAGAACATTACATTTAAGAGTCTGAAAAAATATAATGTCCTCAATTATTATACGGCTAGTACAACCGTTGTGGTAAGTGATCAGTTGTTTACTCAATTAGGAAAAGAAACAAACAGTGAAAAAATGGAAGTTTACGAGATTACTAATGAAGAGGAAGCTAAGCAATTAACAAAAGATATTCAATCGATTCTGCCGGATGATGCAAGATTCTCAAGTTTTTATGCCGATTATTCTGCCGGAATGGAATCATCAGGCTTAATGATTTTTATGGGTGGATTCTTAGGATTAGTTTTCCTTGCTGCTACAGGAAGTATCATTTACTTTAAACAACTAACAGAAGCAAACTCAGACAAGAGCCGTTATGAAATTCTACACAAAATCGGTGTCAACAAAAAAGAAGTAAAGAGATCCATTGCTAAACAAGTTTTATTTGTCTTTGCTCTGCCATTAATAGCAGGAATCGCTCATTGTTCCGTTGCCCTAACGGCATTATCAAGATTAATGCAAACCAGTTTGGTTATTCCGGTTGTGATATGCATGGGCGTGTATACCTGTATATACATCGTTTATTATTTCTTAACGGTGAATGCCTACTACAAAATTGTAACGAAATCAAAATAAAAAGGAGAATTATAATGAAGAAAGTAATCATATCATGTACGGTTATAGCAGCTATTTTAATAGGAGGGTTGGTGTTTATTCAAAACGTAAACCTTAACAGATTAGGTGCAGATGAATACTATACCCAGATTGAAGGGCAAGGTAAGAAAATCGAAGACAAAGCAGACAATGGACAGAAATATGTCAGTTATGAATACGAATTACCTGCTTATGATCAAGAGGGCAAGCTAAAAACACTGACGTTTACTGCCACTAAACAACTCCGTGAAAAAGCTTATTTAAGTCTGTTCGTAAAGGATGGAAAAGGGGTTACCTCATATCAGGAAGTAACCAAAGAAGAACTACCCGGAAAAGCAAAAGATAAGTTAAAGTAAAGAATATTTCAGGAAAGAATCCTTTTGATAAAGGGTTCTTTTTTAAACTAAAGGAAGCTTTCTGATTGAAAATGACACTTTTTAGCCTGATTTCAATCCGAGACTCAATTTCTATATAATGAAGGAATAGCTATAACAATTTTGGAGGTAGAATTGGAATGTCGTTAACGAATAAAAAGGTTTTAATCATAGATGATGAAGAAGACATTTTAAGGCTTATTCAAACAGTATTAATGAAAGAGGGAATAGGTCATGTTGTAACCTCAACTACAGCGAAAGGCGGATTCACACAATTTCAACAAAAACAACCCGATCTTGTATTACTAGATATCATGTTGCCAGACGGGGAAGGCTACGATGTCTGTAAACAAATAAGGGCCATTTCTAATGTGCCAATTCTCTTTTTATCCGCAAAAGCTGAAGAAATTGACAGGATTTTAGGATTTGCTATTGGCGGAGATGATTATATTACAAAGCCCTTTAGCCCGAAGGAAGTAGCCTATCGGGTAAAAGCACAATTACGAAGAGCCGATTTTTCGCAGACGGAAGAAAAGAAGGATTCCATTATTAAAGCAGGTCCCTTTGAGTTGAATAAACAAAAAGCAGAATTAACGAAGAACGGTGAAATCATAGAATTAAAACGAAAAGAGCTCGGATTAATGACCTATTTTCTTCAAAACCCTAATTTGGTCATTAGTAAAGAAAGGCTATGTGATACCGTCTGGGGAGAGGATTTTATCGGATTTGATAATACCATCATGGTACATATCCGAAGATTACGGGAAAAAATTGAAGAACAGCCTTCAAACCCCAAGTATCTAATGACTGTAAAAGGGTTAGGCTACAAGATTGTCGTAAAGGATGAATAGGAAATGAAATGGAGGTTAACAGGAAGATTTCTGCTATCTGTTGTTATAGTTGTCATCCTGGTTATTTTTATAAATATTCTCACCTTTTTGGCACTGTTTGTTGCCCAATCTGCTTTTAATGTACCAATTTTTCAAGACAGAGAAACCATTTCTGCTGAATCCTTTACAAGGCGTTTTCAGGAACATATTACGTTTTCAAATAATGAAGTAGCCATTAGCAAACAAGGAAAAAAAGAACTGATCAATCATGAAGCATGGGTCCAAATTTTAGACGAAAATGGAAAGGAACTTTACGGCTATAGGCTACCTGAAGGGATAAAGAAAAAGTATACACCTTTAGAGGCGGTCAATATTCACAAATACGTAGAGAAAGATATATATGCCACTGTTTTTGTTAGTGGAAAAAAGATCAATAACCACAATTATAGTTACTTTATTGGGTTTGAAAATCCTTCTATTGAAAAAGTTACATTATCCTATGACTCCCGAGATCTTTTACACAATTTTAAAATAGGGAGTATTCTTTTATTACTCATAGATGGTCTCATTGCTTTATTAATCGGCTATTTATTTAGCAAACGACTTACAAAGCCACTTCATACATTAATTGACGGGATAAAAAAACTAGCAAATAAGGACTATAATATAAATTATGAACCTAAAGGAATCTATAAAGATGTTTTTTATAATGTCAATCATTTATCCAATCAGCTAACCGAAAACGAAAGGGAACGAAAGAAATTGGATCAAATGAAAGAGGAGTGGATCGGAAACATCTCCCATGATATGAAAACACCACTTGCCTCTATTCAAGGTTATGCGGAAATGATGAAGGACCCAGAATATCAATTTTCATTAGATGAAATGAGAGAATACGCAGAAATTATCGAAAGAAAGTCGTTATATATGAAGGATGTATTAGAAGATTTAAACTTAACGATGAGATTGAAAAATAAAGAACTAACTTTAAACAAAAAAACGATTAATGTTGTTATGCTATTACGTAATATAGTGATTGATATTTTAAATGATGCCAGATACTCAAATCGAAATATTGAATTTCAGGTAAACCAAGAGATGATCCGAATGGATGTTGATGAAATTCTAGTACGAAGAGCGCTAACGAATTTAATATATAATGCAATCGTCCATAATGACAGCAAAGTGAAAATAGTTGTGAGTGTTGAAAAGAAAGACCGAACACATATTACGATAAAAGATGATGGCAAAGGGATAAAGAAAGAAGAACTTAATCGAATTTTTGATCGCTATTATCGAGGAACGAATACCGGAGAGGCCCATAAAGGTTCTGGACTTGGGATGGCGATTGCCAATGATATTATTCGGGCACATGATGGAGAGATTACAGTTGATAGCGTGGTTGGTTATGGGACGAGGATTGATATTGAATTGTAAGCATTTGTTTACTTTTTAAATAGATGAATTTTTCTTCAAAAAAATGAATTAGATAACCGAATCCCACTTTACTTCATACCGGATTCGGGTCTTTTTATTTTACATAGAGGTTGTATGTAGGCGGAAAACCGAATGTTCCTATCATACCAGGAGCGGTGCAGCCTGTTACGGAGGAAGAAATAACATTCTATCCTGATATCCACGGAGAAAAGGGGCTAGGACCTATTCAAATACCGAGTAAATTACTTTTATAAATGAGTTTCAAAAGGTGATGAAGGGTTGACTTCTTTGTTACAAAATTATCCGAGTACTGATAAAAAGGAGTTATCTCGGCTGAGGATAACTCCTTTAGCGTTTTACTTTGAAACGTGAACATAACAAGGGGGTGGCGAATTTTGTAGTATTTTGTCGAACGGTCAATATATATGGGAATCTGGACAAATTACTTGCCACTTCGGACAAATTAATAGCAGAAATGGACAAATTATTGCTAGTAGCGGACAAATTAAACGATCTCGGCCTTAAACCAACCCCGATTTGATTTGAAAATCATGCTATTTTACATATTTCCCTCTTAAATTAGAACTTGGAAAGATAGAAATAAGGAAAACTGTTCAAAAAGCAACCTATTTTAGTCAAGTCCTGATTATTGTGTAAATTCATTTATACAATGTATCAACGGTTATAGTGTTTTGATTTTTTGACAGGAAAGGGGGTACCCCCTTTCCTGTCAAAAAATTTCGCGCTTCGCTTTACTATCCTCAACTTTTTCTTTTGTTCAATTGAAGATTCTCATTCTCCATTAA
>JANAVG010000057.1 GCA_024213275.1 Rossellomorea sp. BNER | reverse complement strand
TAAAAAGAGTCTGTGAGAAGATTGCACCTTCTCACAGACTCTTTTCATTTATTCACTGGTTTTGTCCCAGCCTCTTTACTTTGTTTTAGTAATACCATCTAACGGAATGTGCATCGAGTAGTCAAATAGAAACGCTTCATTTATATCGTATTTCTCCTCATCTACCCCTTCATTTGGATAATTCTTTGCGATTTCCACATTATCAAGCGGGATATTCTTACTATGCTCAAACAAAACTTTCCCTCCTTTATTTTTAGTATTATTTACTTATATAAATATATTTAGCCAATTGGTAAAAAAGTCCTTTTAATTAATAGCTCTTTTCGTAAACTTTGTTGCTATTTTTCCAAAAGAGTAGTGGTTGGTTGCAGCGAAAGGATGCTCGCTTTCTACGGGGCGGTGAGCCTCCTGATATGAACGAAACTGTCAATGCCCCCACTCTACACAATGTTTTGATCTGCTATTGACCAA
>JANAVG010000008.1:99391-261444 GCA_024213275.1 Rossellomorea sp. BNER | reverse complement strand
GCATGTATTAGGCACGCCGCCAGCGTTCGTCCTGAGCCAGGATCAAACTCTCCGATAGAAGTTTGACTTGCTCATTTTGTGTAAGAACCATGTTCTTACGTTGTAAATCTTTTAGAATTAACGTTGACGTTTTGTCTTGTTCAGTTTTCAAAGTTCAATGTTCATCGCGTTAACAGCGACTTTTCTAATTTATCATATATCGCTTTTTAAGTCAACAACTTTTTTAGAGGATATTTTAAGTATCTATTCCAAATTATGCTGTTGCTCAGTGGCGACGTTTAATAATATATCACGATAATAATACTGTTGCAATAGTTTTTTTAAAACTTTTTCACTTTTATTTTGTTTTTATTTTTAACAAGCACATTGTTTAGAATGATTACTGTGACTCTTCATATATATTAAGAATAAGTACATATGAAAGGGGATATAACTCAATGCTAGTAAACTTCGCACTCATCATTTCAATTTTAATGGCTTTATATCTGTTTTCTTACGCTTATATTGAAGGTATAAGAATAAGCGATGCTGATCAAAAGGTTGATGGAGGAATTACCTTTATTTTTTCTATTATGATGGCCTTTTCATTTTCAGGGATTACATATTTATTTATATAATGTGCAAAGAGGCTGATCCAAAGAAATAAGGAAAGCCTCTTCTTTATTACAGGATCTATCTTATTTTTTTCATTCAACTTCCAAAGATGATCCCAGAGATATTTCTCTTAAAACCTATTTTCAATCTTTTCTTTCTTACTTTTTCACCGTTAAGAGAAAAATAAAAATGCCAAGATGGAATTTCTTCTATTACCCGAACGTAGACATCCTTGAATCTTCTTTTATCATAGCTTGGACACCTGTTTGAAGTAATGGAGTGTTCTAATTTCAATATATACTTAATAAATTCCACTTTCTCCTTACCGAATGAAACAAATCTAATCACTTTCTTGTCTTCTATTCTTTCAACAGAGTATTATGATCTTCAGAAAGCACTTCGTTCCATTATTCATATTTTTCTACTTCATTAAGACCACAAAAGTTCTTTTATGTGAAGATGGAGATATACTTAATTCTCCAACTCTCAACATGAACTCTTTGAAGCATTCATACATCTCGTTTCTTGATTTTCCTTATTTTTATATTCGCTAAAGATTCGCCCCTTTAATTTGCTGCTTATAAATTTTCCTTACTCTTCTTTCTTCAAGTAGAAATATGGACACACCGAAGATAATAATACTTCCTCCTATAATTTGTGACCATGTGATGGTTTCAGATAGAAGATAATATGCTAACAAGGAAGCACCAATTGGTTCAAATAAGATTGCCATTGAAATGGTTGATGTACTTAACCATTTTAATGACCAGTTAAATAATGTATGTCCTAGTAATGTTGGAATGATTGCAAGGAGGATAAAATAGATCCACTCTTCCACTGGGAATGGACCTAAGCTTTCTCCTTTGAGCACTACATATATTAATAAGACGATTGATGAAATAGCATACACAAGATATGTGTATGTAACTAAAGAAAGCCTTCTTCTCACAGTCTGGCCAAACAAAAGGTAGCCAGTTACAAGTGCACATCCCAGTAATGCTAAAATATCACCGAATAAAGCCTGCCCGCTTACTTGAAAGTCACCCCAACTAATGACAAAACTACCGATAATAGCCAGGATACCTGATAGAACTGCTTTAGCCGAAAAGGTTTCTTTAAAAAATAAATAGGTACCTATAAAGGCAAACAGAGGTTGCAATGTAACCAACACAGTTGAACTGGCTACAGAAGTATAATTAAGGGATTCAAACCACAGGATGAAGTGGAATGCTAAGAAGATCCCTGCAATAATAGAATAAAGCCAATCTGATTTCGTAATCAGCTTAAGTTCATGGACGTATTTTAGTAAAAAAAGCGGGGTCATGATGAGAATGGTAAAAAATAAACGATAGAATGCTAGTACACCAGCTTCTGAGTTAGAAACCTTTACTAAAATGGCAGATGTAGACACAGAGATGACACCAATGGCTAATACCAAATAGGGATTTACCTTAGTTTCTTGCATTTTGCATTCCCCTTTATTAAACATATTGGTTAAAAAACCTTACTTGAAATATTTTGATAAAACTATTCTAGCGATTTCTGTTATGATTTGCTATAAGAAAAATTTACGTTTCAAGGAATGAAGGGAGAGTCATAGATGGGGTATATCGATACAGAAATATTAATTAAGCTAGGGATTTCAGCAATACTAGGTTTAGTAATTGGACTCGAACGAGAATTAAAAAGAAAACCCGTTGGACTCAAAACATCACTAGTCATTTCAATCGTTAGTTGCTTATTAACGATTGTTTCAATTGAATCTGCTTATCTTTTTCCAAATGATAAAGATGTGAATATTACAATGGATCCCTTACGTTTAGCAGCGCAAATTGTCTCCGGGATCGGTTTTTTAGGAGCAGGAGTTATTTTACGAAGAGGGAATGATAGTATTTCTGGGCTCACAACAGCTGCAATGATTTGGGGGGCAGCAGGAATTGGAATTGCTGTTGGAGCAGGTTTTTATATGGAAGCAACAGCAGGGGTTATTTTTCTAATTGTTGCAGTAGAAATTTTACCGATCATTGTTACCTATATTGGTCCTAGACGATTAAGAGAGAAAGAAATCCTGTTAAAAACAACCATCAGCGAGAAAGAAAATATTGAAAAAGTGATTAACTGTATTAAGGAAGAAAAGATAGCCATTAAAAATGTCCGAATTAAAGACATTAAAGAGAGTGATCAGCATTTGCTAGTTCTTAAAGTAACGGTTGATTATCGCAGAAGCACAACGGATGTGTATTATACAGTTTCACTCATTGAGGGCGTTGATGTGGTTGAGATTGAGAGCTTGTAGTGAGAATCCATTATAATATCAAAAGACAATACCAAAGGAGTCCGGAGCCCAACCTATATATATGGAAGTTGCGGTTCCAGACTCCTTAATTTTAGGACAGCCTTTTCATATTTTCAACAATCATTTTCATCTCTTCTTGAGTTATAAACAGTTCCATCTTTTGATATGTAGTATGACCTATTTCTAAATGCTTCTCCAATGGTTGCAGTTCCAAACCATTATCAAGAAAGACCTCTTTATATAACGCTTCTGGGACATGTCTAATATTTTTCTCTGTTACTACTATTTTTACATTATGCTTTTGAAGTTGTTCAATCCATTGATCCAAATCTTCTTGGACCTCTATGCCAAATGTTTTAAATTGATGGTTGTCTTCTTTTTTCCATACAAATATTATATTTACTCCAACGATGTATCGTGTTTTAAAACCCTCTCGGTTATTAAGGATATATCTCGATGTTTTTCCAATGATGATCCTTTCCATTCGTTCGTAAGGAATCAATTCTTCTTTTTCTTCACCTGTTTTAAAATCTTTGAAGAATGTGTAATATCCTTGGTCATTTAATTCATTTACTATTTTATAATTCGAATACTGCCGATAATTTTTATAAGTAACTACAGCCATAAATCCAAATATTAATAAAGGAATCAAAAGCAAGAAAGGTAGCCCTGAACTAAAATGAAAAATTAATAGATAGAGTAATAAACCTAGGCATCCTAGTGTCACTAAACTGAGCACTGATATTAAACCAACGTGGAAAGCTTTTGCATAACCCGGGAGTTGATTCGAGAATTTCAATCCTTCTCCTTGCATTTCAATCATAATTTGCTATCACCTTCTACATTATTTATTCACTTATCAACCTAATCATAATTCCTTTTTGTGGAAAAGGGACCAATTTACTATTTTGAATAATTCTCATCACTTACGCAAAAACTAAAAGGAGGTTAGCCAATGGCTAACCTCCTTTTAAGTAATGCTTAATGTTGTTCATTTGTTTTTTGATCTTCGGCGTTCTCCGAGTTCTTTGGGTTTGGATTGTTATATTGATAGTCATTCGGGTCAATTGGCGTGTAGCCTTTCGGATCATGGAAGCGTAATAAATCTTCATAGACTACCTTATCTGAAAGCTCTAACTGTTTCTGAGCATCATTAGTTACTTCTTTACACTTATCAGCTTCAGATTCTGCTACTGGCTTGCCTGTTTCGTTATCATAACAGACTCCTTGAATGCTTGAGTACTCCTTCGACATAACATCCCCATTTCGGAAAGGAACAATCTCTTTACGGTCTTTAGCAAACAAGTCTTGACCAAAATGGATATAGTCATTTGTTTTAACACCTAATAAATGCATAAGAGTCGGACGAACATCTACTTGCCCACTATACGTATGATTCACTCCACCTTCCATACCTGGAACATGAATGAACAATGGTACACGCTGTAGCTGAGCATTTTCAAAATCAGTAATTTCTTTCCCCATAACTTTAGACATTGCTTTGTTATGGTTTTCTGAAATACCGTAGTGATCTCCGTACATGACGATTACGGTATTGTCATATAATCCGGATTCTTTAAGATCATTAAAGAAGTCCTCTAACGCCTGATCCATATAATGAGCCGTTTGGAAGTAACGGTCTACTACACCATCACCTGTGTCTCCTTGTGGAAAATCAGTATCATTTTCGTGCTTATCAAATGGGAAGTGATTTGATAAGGTAAGGAATTTAGTGTAAAAAGGTTGTGGCAGATCTTCAAGCATTGGCATTGATTCTTCAAAGAATGGTTTATCTTTTAGACCATATGCCACTAAATCTTCTTGATTGTCCATATTATAATAAGTTGCATCGTAGAATTCATCATATCCATAAGACTTATACATAACAGAGCGATTCCAGAATGTCTTGTAGTTACCATGGAATGCAGCTGATGTATACCCTTTTGATTTCAAAATAGCAGGAGCCGATTGATACGTGTTACCTGCATGGGTCATTGACACAGCTCCCTGCGGAAGTGGATATAAAGAGTTTTCCATAATAAATTCTGCGTCTGATGTTTTACCTTGACCTGTTTGATGGAAGAAATTATCGAAGTAGTATGCTCCTTCCTTCTCTACCAACGAATTAAGGAAAGGCGTCACTTCTTTCCCATCAATTTCTTTCCCTATCACAAACGATTGAAGAGATTCCATTGAAACATAAATGACGTTCATTCCTTTAGCCTTACCGAAATATTCCGGATTAGCATCAAGGTTATTTGCTTTTACATAGTTTTCAATCTCAGCAATTTCACTACTGTCTGCCATTGCACGTTTCGCTGTCGTTTTTGAGTTCTGAATAGCGTCGTACACAGTAAAATTATATGTTCCTAAATATTTCACTAAATAGTTACGGTCAAAGCTACGAGTTAATAACTCAGGACGATCAATATTTGCAAGCCCTAAATTAATTAAGAAAATAAGAACGGCTGAAGCCATTACCGCCATTACAGAACGAAAACGAAGCTTCTCCTGTATCTTAACTTTTTTCAAGACGATGAATCCAATAATCACAATTGTATCAGTGAAATATAGAATATCTAAAGGATTCATTAATTCAAGTGCACTGCTTCCCATTCCCCCATTTGTTTTCGCCTGGAAGATTACCGGGATTGTAATAAAGTCATTAAAGAATCGATAATAAACGACGTTTGCATATAATAAGAAGGACATCAAAATGTTGATAACTACAAAGGCTATATTGCGCATTCGTCCTTTGAAAAATAAGGCAAACCCAAATGCGAGTAACGCCGAGCTTATCGGATTAATAAACAATAAAAAGTGTTGAAAAAGGCTTTGAATCCCCAAGTCAAATTCAATTGTATAGACTGCATATGTTTTTAACCAAAATAATGTCACAATTAAAAAGAAGAATGACAGCTTACCACTGAACATCTTCTTAACATTTGTTTTTAAGAAGTTCATGTACTTCATTCCTTTTATTAAAAATTTGTTTAGTTTTTGTAAATCAACATTGCCTATTATAGCAGATAATCTTTACATTGGTGTTACATTTTTTTGTAAATCCTTGAAAAAGTGATACAGCCCTATTCATAGTGGGATTTATTGATAAAAGGTATTTTCATCCATTTATAAAAACCTAAATAAATGGTGTTATGAAAGCGATTCGGCAGAAATTACTTTCTTTGGGTTTGTAATAATTCTTTAATTCCATGTTTACTAAAGTAACATTGTTTCGCATCTATGAAAATACTAATTATAGGAATGTTGAAATTTGTACATATTTAAAATCACAAATTTTCCGCTTTATCGACTTGTCCAATAACCATTCCAAAGTAAAAAAGTTCAAAACGCAAAAGAGTTCCATATCATAACCAATGAATGACTCGCTCTTCAAAAAAGCCGTTCCCAATAACGCATAGCTCTCATCCATCAGGAGCATAAGGGTCTGTCAGTACCAAGAACATTCATAAAAACAAAAATAAAATACCTGCTTTGTCTCAAGCAGGCTTTATTAGGGTAAGGACTGAACACAAACTTAAATGAATATTCACCCACTCAAGCCATAGCAGAAAAGTAACCTTCTCCCTTAAAAGTTGAATGAAAGTAATTCTTATAAAAGGGAAATCAATGTTTTACTTCTAATTTTCAAGAATTACTATAGGACATAACAAAATGTAATACCGTTATTGAGGATGAAGGATTAATATAAGCATGTTCCCTGTCAGCATTAAATTTTATAGAATCATATTCATATAGATGATAGTAATCATTCTGAATCTTAACTTTTAATTCCCCAGCCATAACAGTCACATACTCTACAACACCTAATTGATGTGCACCTGGGGAATATTCGCTGTTCGGTTCAAGAAAAGCCCTGTGGATTTCAATGGAACCGTAATGAGAAACATCAAACATTGGTTCTAATGAACAGGCTTGATTAGCACTTACAATTTTATTTCCTTTATTCTTTCGGGAAACGAGCACTTCCTGATGTTCATTAAGTAAAACCGAGATCGGAATCGATAAACCGTTTGCTATTTTCCAAATGACGGCAAGTGATGGATTGGCTTCCCCTCTCTCAATATTCCCTAATGTTAATTTACTCACATCAGTCATATCAGCCAATTCTTGTAGGCTCATTCCTCTTTCTTGCCTGATTCTCCTTAAAGCTTCCCCTACTTGTTTAGCGAATTTTACAGCCTCACGGTCCATGAAAGTCAACCCCCTTCATAATTTTGTAGTAATTTTCTGAATTATAAAGTATAATATAGTAAATGATAAATATATTATATTATACTTAGAATATGGAAGGTGAGAACACATGAAAGAAATAGTAATCGGTATTTTAGCCTCAATGTTCTTTGCAGTCACCTTTATTTTAAACCGTTCGATGGAACTCTCTGGAGGGAGCTGGGTATGGAGTTCATCCCTGAGATTCCTCTTTATGATTCCTTTTTTATTTTTTATTGTACTATTTCGCCAAAATCTAAAACAAGTCATGACTGAAATAATAAAACAACCATTTCAGTGGATTTGCTGGAGTTTTGTTGGTTTTGTTTTATTTTACGCTCCCATTACCTATGCTGCTGCCTATGGACCAGGTTGGTTGGTTGCCGGAACATGGCAAATGACGATAGTGGCAGGGACTTTATTAGGACCCTTATTTTTCAAAACAATTTATTCAAAAGATGGTCAGGTGAAAGTAAGACAAAAAATACCCTTAAAGTCACTATGTATTTCTATCCTTATTTTATTTGGTGTTGTGCTCATTCAAGTACAAAAAGCTAATAGTTTAACCATAAATGAGGTAGTAATTGGGGTACTTCCAGTTATTATTGCCGCATTTGCTTATCCACTTGGCAATCGAAAAATGATGGAGGTTTGTGGAGGAAGATTGGATACCTTTCAACGTGTCTTTGGGATGACATTAGCAAGTCTTCCATTCTGGCTTATCCTTAGTGTATATGGTTTCATTGAGGTTGGAATTCCTTCTTCCGAGCAAATTTCCCAATCGTTTATAGTAGCAATCTGTTCAGGGATCATTGCCACCACTTTATTTTTCGTCGCGACTGATCGGGTTAGACATCACCAAGGAAAGCTAGCATCCGTTGAAGCAACCCAATCAACCCAAGTTCTATTTGTAATCATTGGAGAGGTGTTCCTTTTTTCAAGTCCTCTGCCAAGTGGACTTGCATGGGCTGGATTGCTTATTATTGTTCTAGGAATGCTCCTTCACAGTTACTATACCAAACAAATGAATGCTAAACCAAAACTAAGGGTTATTTATAATAGGCAAGAACAGAAGCTATAATAGTATGGGGTGACACAAAATAAAGTGGTCACCTTTTTTTAATTTCCATTATTTAGTGGTATTAGCAGGAGAAAGTAAGTATTTCAGGGAATACATTTCAATAATATTGGAGGGAAATATATGAAAAAACGTCATCAAGTTTTATTTAAGCAAATAGAGACCTATCGAAGCGAAGTTTTGAGTGTAGTAGAAAATGTTTCTTCTAAGGAGGCTGAGATTATTCCAAAAGGGTTCAATAACAATATTCGCTGGAATCTGGGTCACATCTATTTAGATCAACTTTTATGGATTCAAACAGTAACAAAAGAAAAAGCTATTGTTCCTGAACCATTCAACTCTTGGTTTGGATTTGGAACCTCGCCAGAAGATTTCACCACAGATACTCCATCATTTGAAGAATTAAAGACCTTACTTAAACAACAACCTGCACAAATAAAGCAAAATTATGGGAACCGTCTAGAAGAAGAATTCCCTCCTACTGAAATGGGAATGCATACAATTGAACAAGTATTGATTAGGACTATTTTTCACGAAGGAATGCACCTGCAGACGATTATGAATTTGAAGAAATGCTTATTTAATTAAAATTCAAAATTCATTTAAGGTAAAAACCTCTGTATTTATGCGGGGGCTACACTTTGGATCACTGACCAAGAAAATATCTGATAAGAAGTCTGCATCGAAGTTAATCTTTTTTAAACAACGCCTTTAAGGTGTTTTCCCGCAACTGCAGCCTGTTCTTATAATCATTGGATACCAATTCTGTGTATAGTAAATCAAAAAGCAGTAAAAGTGGGAGCAACGGCGAGATATTCTGTCCCATGTACATATTGTTTTTACCCGTCACTTGTAGGGTTATGTCTCCCACCTGAGATAAAGTTGATTCCTTGGTACCCGTGAAAACTATAACCTTAGCTCCTTGTCTTTTAGCTATTTTGACCGCGCGAATAACTTCTTTCGTCTCTCCAGAGATAGAGATTCCTATTATAACGCTATCTTCCTCACATAATGCTGCATTCATGACTGCAAGATGAGGGTCCGTAATAGCTTCAACCGGCAGTCCTACTCTAAAAAATTTCACTTGAAACTCATGGGCAGCTATACCTGAACTACCAAGCCCGTAAATTTGAATTTTTCGTGCTTTATTTAACAACTCCACAGCCATTTGAACGCGAGTATATTCCGTTATACCAAAAGTATTATCAATGATATCCTGATAATTGTGGTAGAGCTTTGCAAAATGTTCCATCTGTTTAATATCTTTGTGTTCACTTGGTACGTTATTAAGATCAACATATCTTTTCAATTCATGCTTGAATTCGTTAAATCCGGAAAAAGATAGCTTCTGGCTGAAGCGGGTGATGGTGGCTGGCGATAGATGAAGCTTTTTGGCCATTTGACTGATGGTTAGTTTACTTGCTTCCTCTGGATTTTGCAGGATATACTGGGCTAACTCAACTTCTGTTTGGGTGAATGTTTCTATGCTCATTTCAATGCTGTTCATTAGGTTTTTTCCTAGGTATTTCATCTTCTTCATCCATTCTAGAAATAATTTGTTTATAACCTATTTTTAGTTATTTCATATAATTGAATACCTTTTTCCACTTGTCAATAAATACAACAATAAAAAAAGAATCATGCTATTCTAGTTGATAGCATGATTCCTTTAGAAAACTTTTCATTAGAGATTATTATTTTTATTTCAAAGCGTCTACAAAAGTACGGGTGATTAATTGCGGCCTTGTGATAGCCCCACCAACCACCACTGCATGCACGTTCAAGTCCATTATGGTCCGGGCAATCTGAGGGGTAGTTACATTTCCTTCTGCCAACACTTTTGCCTTCTTGGCGGTTTTTACAAGGTCCTTAATGATTTGAAAATCATCTTGGTAAATTTTCTTCCCCATCGTTTCCTCTGTATAACCGTAAAGAGTAGGAGCTAAAATGTCAAACCCAAGTTCGTCAGCAATTTCACCTTCTTGTACACTAGAGACATCCGCCATAAGTAAGACATTAGGGTATTTCTCCCTTATCTCACTGTAGAATTCATTAATATTCTTTCCGTCTGGTCTTTTTCTGAGTGTTGCGTCAAGTGCAATGATCTCAACACCAGTAGTCATTAACGCATCTATTTCTGCCATCGTAGGGGTGATGAATACGTCATGATCACCGTAGATTTTCTTTATAATTCCAATTACCGGTAAATCCACATTTTTCTTAATTTCCACTATGTCCTCCACTGAGTTGGCCCTAATCCCTACTGCTCCACCTTCTTTAGCAGCAACGGCCATTCGTCCCATAATGAATGAACTGTGCAAAGGCTCCCCTTCTAATGCTTGGCACGATACGATTAATCCTTGATCTAGTTGTTCTAAATTCTTCAATGCTAGCACTCCTTAAGAAATTCTATTCAATAGCTTTCCATGTACTCTTCAATCTCATTTTTAATGATGGTTACTTGAGGACCGTATATGACTTGAATGCCTTTACCACTCTTTACAATCCCTTTTGACCCTGTTTGTTTAATAAGATCTTCTTCCACAACCATTTCATCTAACACTGTCACTCGAAGTCGTGTTGCACAACAATCGACGATATCAATATTTTCTTTTCCCCCTAAACCTTGTACAATCATTTTTGCTCTTTCTGATGCTGTAACTTGTTTTACGGGTTGTTCATCATCTTCACGGCCGAGAACCTTATAATTCTTTTTCTTGATTAAGAACTTAAATGTAAAGTAGTAGACGAAAAACCATGGAATACCTATCATCAGTACATAGATCCAGTTTGTTTTATCGTTCCCCTGCAGAATTCCGAATAAAATGAAATCTATTAGTCCTCCGGAAAAGGTTTGCCCAATTGTAATATTAAAGATATCCGCCATCATAAATGCCATACCATCGAAGAATGCATGAACAATATATAATACTGGCGCAACAAACAGGAAGCTAAATTCAAGTGGTTCAGTAATTCCAGTTAAAAAAGATGTTAATGCTGCAGAAATAAGTAATCCACCGACTACTTTTCTATTCTTTGGTTTTGCACAATGATAGATGGCGAGCGCCGCTCCAGGTAAACCAAACATCATTGTAATAAATCGCCCGCTCATAAACCTTGAGACACCCTCATAATATTGGGTTGTACTTGGATCAGCAAGTTGAGCAAAGAAAATATTCTGAGTACCATTTACAAGGTGTCCAGCAATCTCCATTGAACCACCTAAAGCGGTTTGCCAGAATGGTAGATAAAAAATATGATGTAACCCCAATGGACCAAGCATCCTCAAGATAAACCCAAAGAAGAAAGTCCCTATAGTTCCCGTACTGGTTACAATCGAACCCAATTGATTGATGAAATCCTGGAAATACGGCCAAATGATAAATAGAGCCGATCCCAAGAAAATGGAAGCGAAGGAAACCACAATGGGAATGAAACGAGAACCACCAAAGAACCCTAATACTTGTGGAAGGTTGATTTTGTTGTACTTATTGTGTAAAAGTGCTGCAGTGATACCAACTAGGATACCTCCAAATACACCTGTTTCAAGAGTCTGAATTCCAACTGCCATTCCCTGTCCAGCTCCAGCTAAGTTCTCTTTTACGAGATTGCCTGTAATACTGAGCAATGCGCTGATGGTAGAATTCATTACAAAGAAACCAATCATGGCCGCGAGTCCAGCCGTACCTTTATCCGAACGGGCCAGGCCTACCGCTACCCCTACCGCAAAGATAATAGGCAGGTTAGCAAACACAATACTCCCCGCAGAGCTCATAATCATAAAGACAGCTTGTAACCAGCCAATGTCTAAAAATGAATAGGCTTTTATTGTATTAGGATTTGAAAGTGCTCCCCCTATCCCTAAAAGTAACCCGGCAGCAGGTAAAACAGCAATAGGTAGCATAAATGATTTACCGAATTGCTGGGCTTTTTCAAATACCTTTTTCATAATAATTCCCCCAATAAATTATTCCTTGAGAATTGTTTTTCTTCTGGATTTCTATTACAAAACTTTACTATGACCTTATGGTAAGCCGTCAATAAACCGCTTACAATACCATTTTCCCTTTTATTAACTGTTTTCATTATCCTTCACAAATAAATGAAAATGTTTTCATAAATGTATTGTCAACTAGATTCTTTATGTAAGGCTGTTTTCGAATAGATTGTTGCTTTTTCGAACAAGAATAGAAACCCGTAATGATTAAGGTTTCAGGGCATCTTTTCGTTAAATCAATAAGTGTTTCACTGATATTCAATGATTTATGATGTTTATAATTGATCAAAAGCAACAAAGTATACGAAAAGAGCCTTATGTAAAGAAAAAAATAATTACTTCATTATAGAGAATGAGTAACAAAAAAGAACCATCTCAACATAACCGAATTAAGGTTAAATCAAGATAGTTCTTTAAAAATTTGAAAAGTGAACCATGATAGGGTCTCATCCAAAAATCGAGAAACCTAATGTTTAACTACTTCTTGTCCTCTGACATTCCAAGTGATGGCAAACAAAATAGTGGCAAGTACACAGGAACCAATTAATAATATAAACCCTGCATCCCAGCTCGCGTATTGAACAATGTAACCAAGTAGAGCATTAGCCATCACAGCTCCACCTAAATACCCAAATAACCCGGTAAGTCCAGCTGCAGTACCTGCTGCCTTCTTTGGAACAAAATCGAGTGCTTGCAATCCAATCAACATAACAGGTCCATAGATTAAAAACCCAATTGCAATTAACGCTAAATTATCAATCATTGGATTTCCTGCTGGATTTAACCAATAAACGACAACAGCTACTAACACCCCTGCCATAAAAACTACACCTGCAGGACCACGACGCCCTTTGAATACTTTGTCAGATATATATCCACATAAGAGTGTACCTGGAATCCCCGCCCACTCATATAAGAAATAAGCCAAACTTGATTCTTCCATATTGAACCCTTTTTCTTCACTTAAATATGTCGGAGCCCAATCTAATACTCCGTACCTTACGAAGTAAACAAATACGTTTGCAATAGCAATCGCCCAAACCCACTTATTATTTAAAACATATTTGAATAAAATTTCTTTTGTTGTTAATTCCGTTTCAAACATTTTTTTAGATTTACTTGGGTAATCATTACGGTATTCCTCGATCGGTGGCAGCCCAACTGATTGTGGAGTATCACGCATTAATAGAAACGCTACGACAGCGACTAATACGGCCACTAATGCTGGTAAAATAAATATCCCTTCAAACCCTATATATGTTGCTCCAAAATAAGTAGAGACAATAGAAACACCCATTATCGCTAATGGAGCCATCAACCCTCCCCCAACATTATGCGCAACGTTCCAAACCGCTGTCTTTCCACCTCTTTCACTAACACTAAACCAGTGAACAAGTGTACGCCCTGATGGCGGCCAGCCCATTCCTTGAACCCAGCCATTTAAGAATAACATTACGAACATGATTGCAATTGAAGAAGTAAAGAATGGTATAAATCCCATAGCTAAATTAATAATAGCGGATAATAGTAAACCTGCTGCCAAGAAGTATCTGGCATTACTCCTATCTGAAACAGTTCCCATTACAAACTTACTGATTCCGTAAGCAATGGATATAGCCGACAATGCTAGACCTAATTCACCTTTAGAAAAACCCTGTTCGGTTAAATAAGGTATAGCTAATGAGAAGTTTTTACGTATTAAGTAATAAGCTGCATAACCAATAAAAATTCCCATAAAGACTTGAAATCTTAACCTTTTATATTCTGAATCAATCTTATTTTCAGGCAACCTTTCAATAGGCGGCGCTGGTTTAAACAATTTAAACATACATACCCTCCGAATTAGCAAAGTCTTTTCTTGAGGCGTCCCATAAGGGTCCGGAACCACTATAATCGTCCAGATATAGAAGATGTTTTGTGGGTTTCTTCAATATATTGAAGTTATGGTTCCTGACACCTTGGTTTTGGGACAGCCTATTTTAAACAGATTTTTTCTCACACTCCTTTTTTAATACAAAACGTATCTAAAAACAAAAAAAAACCCACACTTCAATAGACACTTTTCTAAAAAAAGTGCTAATGTAGTGCAGGTCTCTATAGTCTCTAGCCCCGTCCTTAACTTGTCTCTACAAATTTACATGACAGTGAAAACGTTGTCAATCACTAATTTTCAGAAATAAGTTCTTCATCAAAAGGTTATATTGAAAAAGTTGCCTCAAAGGAATACTCGAACACATTTATAATATCATGTTCATTTAACAAAAATGATATTTTTTACTTGTCCCCTATAAATCACTTCTATCGTACGAATCATTTGATACATTCAGTTTAGAGAGGTGTTAACCAATTGAAAGATATAGGGCTAAATAAAGAGCTGATTTTCTTGGTCAAAGAAGCCATGGCATCAGAGATAACCAAAGATCAATTTAAAGAATTTATAAAAAACAATAGTAAAAAGAAAAATGAAAATAATACTAGGTAACATGATTTTTTCAACTTCTGCACGAAAGTAAATAATATTTAATAAAAGCTCTCTTCGAACCACTAGTTTCCATAGTAGGCAGAGAGTTTTTATTTTTGGCTGTTTCCGTAAACTTTGTTGTTATGATCGTCCCTTAATATCAAGAACTTTTCGGTGAAATTTTATCTTTTCTTTTTTTATAAGAATTTACGATGGGATTAATGATTAACAGCAAGATTAGTAAGGAAAACGAGAAAATTTCAGGTTTCTCCATTACCCGAAATGGACTTAAAGCATTTCTTATTGCGGTATTTTTATCAAACCCTTGAAGAATATCCAATCCAAGTGAAAATACCGTCAAAATTCCCATCATCATTATGGCTATACTTATATTTTTCATTTCATCACCTTCTAAACATAGCTTTTTCAATATCAAAAGGGCTTATACTACAAGATGGTCTACGAAGTGCATAAAAGACATGCTTTAGTAAAAACTTTAGGAAAAGGAAGAAAAGGGAGTTTTTACAGTGCCCTCATTTTTCAAAAAACGGAAACAAAAAGGTAAGAGAAAAAATCAACATATATCAGAGTCCAATTCTTCTGTACTAATAGATCGGTCATTAGATACAAATATCGAAACCATTAAAAAGAAAACTGGAAACAGCTCCGATATCGTGATTCGCACCATTCAAAACGGGATATTTACCATAAAGACTGCCATTATTTATGTTGAGGGGATTGTTGATGATAAGTCCATTAGGGATTTCCTAATAGACTCATTAATGAACGACCCTGATATTTTGGAAGAAGACCTAACTCCTCAAAATGCTCTAGATATCATTTCAAATCAAGTCGTTGCCATTGGGGTTATTCAACGTATAGATGATTGGGATGAACTTCTATCACATTTGATGTCAGGTAACACAATTATATTAGTGGATGGAGTCAGTGTTGCCCTTAGTGCTAGTACACAAGGCGGAGAGAAACGTGCCATTGAGGAACCAAGTACACAAATGGCGGTACGGGGGTCAAGAGCAGGCTTTACCGAGTCCATTGGGACAAATACTGCTCTGATAAGACGTATAATTAAAAATCCTGATTTGTGGTTGGAATCGATGCAAATTGGCAGGGTAACTAGGACAGATGTTTCAATCATGTACATAAACGGAATCGCCAATGAAGAAATCATAAAAGAAGTGAAAGAGCGGTTAAATAGAATTGATATCGATAGCATACTAGAATCGGGATATATTGAACAATTGATTGAAGACAAGACGATGACCACTTTCCCTACCATTTACCATACTGAAAGACCGGATATGGTTGCTGGGAATCTTCTTGAAGGAAGGATTGCTATCTTTGTAGATGGAACCCCATTTGTACTCCTGGCACCTGTCGTATTTATGCAGTTTTTTCAGTCTGCTGAAGATTACTATGCCCGTTTTGATATTGCATCCGCCATCCGTCTTTTAAGAATCTTAATTTTCATTATTTCTCTCATTGCTCCTGCTGTGTATATTGGTGCGACAACCTATCACCAAGAAATGATTCCAACAAAGCTGCTGGTAGCGATTGCAGCACAGCGGGAAGTTATCCCTTTCCCTGCTTTTGTCGAAGCAATCATTATGGAAATAGCGTTTGAAATTTTACGAGAGGCAGGCATCAGAATGCCAAAAGCTATCGGTTCTGCTGTATCGATCGTTGGTGCTCTCGTTATTGGTCAAGCTGCCGTACAAGCAGGTATTGTTTCACCTGCAATGGTTATTATCGTAGCCATCACAGCGATTGCCAGTTTCGCTACCCCATCTTTTGCAATTGCTATCTCAGCTCGTCTAATCCGTTTTATGTTTATGCTGTCTTCCGCAGTATTTGGATTTTACGGAATTATCCTTGGAATAATCTTTATGCTTGTTCATTTATGTAGCTTACGCTCATTTGGTATCCCATATATGTCGCCTCTTGCTCCATTTATTCCATCTAATACAGGTGACACGCTCATCCGTGTACCATGGTGGGCATTTAAGGAAAGACCGCGATTAATTAGTCAGCAAAATGTAATCCGCGAAGGAAAAAATCAGAAGCCGCAACCTCCTGAAAGCCAAGGAATAAAAATCAAAAACACTACAAAAGGTGACCAAAATGAATCGTAAACACATTTATCTATATTTGATACTTGTAAGCACACTATTGATTTCAGGATGCTGGGGTAAAAAGGAATTAACGGATCTTGCTATCGTTTCTGCGGTAGGAATTGACAAGAATGAAGAGGACAACTTTGTTGGGACTTTTCAAATAATCAGTCCTGGAAACGTAGCCGGTGGCCTCCAGGGAGGTGGTGGGGGAAATAGCCCGCCTGTTACAGCAAGCACTTCAACCGGAGACACTATTTTCGAAACGGCCCGCCGAGCTTCAAAAGAAAACTCCCGTATAATGTACTATGCACATGCAAACCTATTTGTCATTAGTGAGAAGTTCGCAAAAGAAGAGGGTCTTATCCATATTTTTGACTCCCTTGAACGAGATCCTCAGTTCCGGACGACGACAAAAGTTGTCATTGCCCATGGTACTACAGCGGAAGACATTGTCAAGACGATTACGCCTGTTGATAAAATTCCAGCCAACAAAGTAATTAATACACTGGAATTTACATCAAAGATTTTAGGAGAAACAATCGATATAAATATTCAAGATGTAATCAAGAATCTATCAACCCCTGGAAAAGAGCCAGTGATCACTGGCTTTCGTTTAAAAGGGAATCCAGAAGAAGCAAAAAAGCTTTCAAATGTTAAAGGAATTGTGCCTGTTGGGTCTCTTGTAGCAGACGGGTTAGCTGTTTTTAAGGACGGAAAGCTGATCGACTGGCTTGAATACGAAAAGGCTAGAGGGGTTGTCTGGATACTGAATAAAATCAAACAAACGGAAGTGGATATCGATTGGGAACAGAAAAAAGATGCGTTTGCATATGGTGTTTCGCGTCAGCAAACAAAAGTGACTACCACCCTCGATAATGGAAAGCCGATCATTACTGTACACGTGGATGTCGAGGGAGACATTGGTGAGGTTTCCGTTCCTGTTAACCTGAATGATCCACAAGTCATTCTAAACATAGAAAAGGAAGTGGAAAAAGAAATCAAGGAAGAAATCAAAAAAGCGGTTCAATATTCTCAAAAACATCAAACCGATATATTGGGGTTTGGTGAAGTAATACACATCTCCGAACCTGAAACCTGGAAGAAACTTCAACATGAATGGAATGACGTCCATTTTCCAGAATTAAAGGTGAATGTAAAGGTCGATGCCTTCATAAGGAGAACCGGTTTAAGAAATAACTCATACATTTCAGATATTAAATAACCAATAGAAGAAGGGATAAACCAATGGAAAAGGCGAAAATTGATGCTATTCAGCTGTTTGTTCTCATTTTATTATTTGAACTTGGCAGCGCTTTGTTAATTCCACTTGCAGTTGAATTGAAACAAGATGCCTGGCTTGCCATCCTCTTTGGAATGATCGGTGGCTTAATCCTATTCCTCATCTACTATCGCCTTTATCAATATTATCCCAATGTCTTGCCTACAGAATATATGCAAAAAATAATTGGAAAAGTTCCAGGATGGATACTTGCTTTTCTTTATATACTCTTTTTTGCCTATACCGCTGCAAGGGTTCTTCGCGACTTCGGAGTGATGCTGTTAACATTCGCTTATCCAGAAACACCGTTGTTTATCGTTAATGCATTATTGATATTAGTTATTGTATATACTGTTCGTAAAGGGATTGAAGTTATAGCAAGGACAGGGGAATTGCTCTTTGTTTTAATGTATTTACTTGCTATCTCTGGATTTATTCTGATTGTTTTTTCAGGGTTAATTAATATTAATAACCTAAGGCCACTTCTTGAAGAAGGTATCAAGCCTGTAATAAAAGTCGTTTTTACCCAGACCTTATATGTTCCCTTCGGAGAGGCCATCGTGTTTACAATGATCTTTCCGTATTTGAATCATACCAAAAAAGGAAGAATCGCTGGATTAATTGGAATTGGACTAAGTGGCATTAATCTCGCATTAGCGATGGCCATTAATATTAGTGTGTTGGGAGCCACTCTCACATCACGTTCCCAATTCCCTCTTTTAACTACGATCCAAACAATCCAAGTGGCGGATTTCTTGGAACGTCTTGATGTTTTCTTTATGTTTGCTTTGATCATTGGCGGTTTTTTCAAAATTAGTATTTACTTTTATGCAGTTGTTATCGGTACGGCCAGCTTATTCAAGGTGAAAGAGCCTTCGCAGCTTTCATACCCTCTTGGGATCGTTATACTCATCCTGTCAATGACCATCGCTAGCAATTTCACTGAACATTTAAAGGAAGGGTTGGGACTTGCTCCCTATATTTTATTTATCCCTTTACATGTGTCCATCCCATTAATTCTTCTAGGGATTGCTTTTTTTAAGAATCGAAAAAAACAACAGTCGACAACAAGCTAAAATTATTTTCATTGTTTACTTTTCAAAAAAGGTTCATTAGAAAAAGGACTGTCCAAAAAGAGGTCTGGAACCACTTTGATTGTCCATTTATAGAAGATATCTGAAGGTTTCTTCTACATATTGAAGTTGCGGCTCCTGACACTTTGGTTTTTGGACAGCCTTTAAAAATTAGTCCATTTAGTTGATGAAAAGGGATACTTCGCTTTTCTTGTGATTCAGTGTAGTTTTGGTATTATTTTTATCTATTCCACTTTTTATCAAACAAAAACCATTCCAACAATCAGATAAAAAACACAGGCAATAGCTGCTACAGTTAACGCATATGGAATCTGTGTTTTAACATGATCCATGTGATCGGAGGCTGCACCGGTCGAAGCGAGAACAGTCGTATCTGATAAAGGCGAACAATGGTCCCCGAAAACACCTCCGCCTCCAACAGCTGCTATTGTAGCCAATACAAGAGTCGTCACTTCGTCCCCTGTATAGTTAAATACAAGGGGAACTGCTAGAGGCATGACAATGGCAAAAGTCCCCCAAGATGAACCTGTAGCAAAAGCAATGATTGATGCGATTATAAAGGTAATGACCGGGAGTAGACTAGGAGTCAACCAATTTTCGCTGACCGAAACAATATAATCCGCTGTTCCAATGTCCTCGGTTAATTTATTCAATGCATAGGCAAACGCTAAAATAATTATTGCAGGTAATACACCTTTCATCCCGGCGGTTGCTGTTTTCATAATATCATTAAAAGGGATACCCTGAATTCGCATAATAACACCCAAAATGACAGATGCCATCAAAAAGGCTTCCATTGTTTTCGCCGAATCTAACACAATGAACGTCCCAACGGCGATTGATATCACAATCAAAACCGGCAAGAAAAAGTTTAAGAAGACATTAGGTTTTATTCCTTCATAAGGTGGAGTTTCTGTCAATTCTTCTCCCATTAACGGTTCGGCTCCATCACGAAGAACTTTTCCTTCCTTCATTGCTCGTTCCTCCGCTTTTTTCATTGGCCCAAAATCAGGGATTACTTTCATTGCAATTAATCCTACAAAAAGAACCGATAGTAGGGCGTAGAAGTTAAAAGGGATGGATTGAACAAACACCCCCATCGCCATATCAGGACTTGTAATGGCTCCCATACCTACCAATAACCCTGAAATATACACGGCCCAACCTGTTATTGGAACCATGACGCTTACAGGTGCGGAAGTCGAATCCGCGATATAAGATAACTTTTCCCTTGAAATTTTCGCTTTATCTGACAAGTTTCGCATTGTGGACCCTACAAATAACGGACTGAAATAGTCACTAAAGAACACGAACATTCCTAAAAACCAGGAAACAAGCTGTGTCTTGACACGACTCAAATTCTTGCGCTCCATGATTAACGTAAATTGCTGAATGGCTCCGGTTCGTTGAAAAAAGGCAATTAACACCCCGATAAAAAGTTCAAGTAAAAAGATCCATGAAAAGCTCGTGGTACCTAATGCATCTTTCAGCAAGTTAGGAAATCCCAATAATCCTTGACCAGCTATAAGCACCCCGATAAAACATGCGACAGCAAGCGAGAAAACTGTATTTCTTGTAACAAATGCTAGAATAATTGCAACCGCCGCTGGAACAAGTGATAGTATACCTAAATCCATGTTCATCCCTCCCCTAAAATAAAATTCATTTCAACAACTCTTCTGGTTTCACCCATTGACGCTCTTGAATGTTGCCTGTTTCTTCATGGGTTAATACCCCTTTAAAGGTAGTAAGTCCTTTTCGAAGATATTCATCATCAAGCAATGCTTTTTCAACCCCTTTATCGGCAATAGATTGGATATGTGGGAAAACAGAAGCGGCATACGCAATCGATGCTGTGTTTGGAACAGCACCTGGTATATTATCAACTCCAAAATGGATAACTCCATCAACCGTATAAACTGGTTCTTTAAACGTCGTTGGGCGATAGGTTTCAATAGCTCCTCCAACGTCTGCGCTAATATCAACAATGACCGATCCCTTTTGCATCATACCAAGCATTTCTCTAGTAATCAGATGGTCAGTTCGTTTTTTGGGCCACTTTACACAATTGATGATAAGGTCCACAGTTGGCAAAATTTCTTTAATCGTTTCTTGATTTGAAAATCCAGTCGTAACATTCTTCGGAAAAAGAAACTGGGCTTCCCTTAATACTCCGATATTAATGTCTAGTAATCTCACCTGAGCTCTCAATGATGCCAAGACGTCGACTGCACTTTTCCCAACAATCCCTCCTCCTAGCACCAATGCCTTTATTCCAGGAACACCGCCTACACCCCCTACTAATTTTCCCAATCCTCCGTTTGTAGAGAGAAGATACTGAATTCCCATTAAAGCTCCAAGCTTTCCGGCTACTTCACAATTAGGTGATCCGAAACGATGAGTATCTTCCGCTGTTATAGCAACTAATTTCTTATCTAACAACACATCCACTTCTTCTTTATTTGCTGCAGGATGGAGACATGAGAAAAGAATTTGTTCCGGCTGAAGAAGAGAATATTCTTTCGGACTAATTTCCTTCACTTTCGCAACCATATCAGACTGATCAAAAATATCTTTCGCTTGCTGTGTAATCTCTGCCCCTGCCTCTAGATATAATTGGTCAGGAAACCCCGCCTTGAGACCCGCATTTTTTTCCACCAATACTGAATGGCCGTTTCGTGCCAACACTTTCACTTCAGTTGGTGTTAAAACAACACGTGACTCTCCATCTTTTACTTCTTTTAAAATTCCAATTTTCATTTTATCCCCTTCTTTCAATAGCTTATAAGTGTATATGCAAAACTCATGCCAGTTTAAAAAATAGGAGGGAAATAAAATAAAAAAAGCAGGCAAAACCCCTTATAAAAGGATTTTTTGCCTCCCCAAAAATAGTTTAAGAAATCGAAAGTGATATAACACGGGCAATTAGGTGTTAAGATTTGGGCACCTATCTATAATGGTTAGATAAGCTTGTTGTTTATTCCGTATTGGATCATTTTATTTTGTAATGTTTGTCTAGGAATTTCAAGCAACCTAGCAGCTTTTGATACATTTCCACTTGTTAGAATGACAGCCTGTTCAATTCTTGATTTTTCTAAATTCGCAATTTCATCTTTTAATGGCTTTATTTTCGTAGAGGAAAACGTTTGATGCATACCCATTAAATGGTTAATTTGTTTTTCTAAATGATGATATTGTAATGTATCATCACAAGCATCGACCAGATTTAAAGCATATTCAATGACATTTTCAAGCTCTCTGACATTTCCAGGCCAATCATAACTCAGTAAAAACTCAAGCGACTCTCTTGAAATATGAGCAATGCTCTTTTTATGGCTTTTATTAAACTTACTAACAAAATACTCCACCAACAGTCGTATATCCTCTCTCCTCTCGCGTAAAGGAGGAATCGCCAATGTCATGACCCCAAGACGGTAGTAAAGATCTTGACGCAACTCCCCGTCCCTTACACACTGTGCCGGATGTACGTTAGATGCAGTAATGATACGAACATCAATTGCTCTTACTTTTGTGTCCCCTAACCTGCGAACACAACCATCTTCCAATACTCTTAAAAGTTTAGCTTGGAGGTGAATCGGCATCGAATTTATCTCATCAAGGAAAAGGGTGCCCCCATTAGCCAGTTCAAACAAGCCGGGATTATCCTCAGCGCCAGTATAGCTCCCTTTTTTTGTGCCAAACAAAATACTTTCAATTAAACTCTCTGGAAGCGCAGCGCAATTCTGTGTAATAAATGGTTTTGGCGATCGATTACTCTCATTATGTATGGCATGTGCAAACAATTCTTTGCCTGTCCCAGTTTCTCCATTGATAAAAACAGAAGAATCGCCTTTGGCAAACTTCCTGACAGATTCCTTTAATTGAATCATCTCTTCGTCAACAGTGACAATGTCTTCTAAGAAATAGACAGCTCTCTCTGGCTGAATCTTTGCTTTTAATTGTTTACTGTTAAATGAACTTGAATCAATTTCTATAATCGAACCGAGTAAACGGTCATCATCACTTATATCCTTTGAAAGTTCAATCGAACCGATAATTTTCCCATGGGCTTTAACCGGTAATGAAACATTAGTAGTTTCTTTTTCAACCCCTCTGAAATCGACTATCTTTTGTTTCGCACGATAAATCGGTTTTCCCGTTTTCATTACCTTAAAAAGGGTGCTTGACCGTTCATCAAGCATAGGAAAAGCAGAAAAAAGGGTTTGACCGATAATCTTTTCATTATCATCAATTTCAGCATGAAACCTTGGATTAAATTTAACTGTAAATAAAATGGTTCCTGATGTATCAATAATCGTAATTCCATCAATATATCTTAATTGGTCCAACACTATCAATCATCCCCGTGTATTCACATCATTTTCTACTATATTACAGAACTTTCACTCAAAAAACAGCAAACTGGTTTACGAATTGGAGTCCTCCTTTCTTTTTATTCTTAAAACATAAAAAAGACCCTTCCTTTTAAGTTATTACTCAAAAGAGAAGTGGCCTTTGTGTAGATTTGCTTATTAATTTACATACAGACTGAAACATTAAAATAAGTTATGTATGGAGCATAGCGGGCTCGAACCGCTGACCTCTACACTGCCAGTGTAGCGCTCTCCCAGCTGAGCTAATGCCCCAGGATAATATTTTTCATACAAGGCTCTTTTCGTAAACTTTGTTGCTCTTGGTCAATTAGAAACAACTTAAATCATACAATACTAGTTAACCATTTATTGCTTTAACGAAAAGAGACCCCGGAACGATAATAATTACGGGTTTCTATTTTTGTTCGTAAAGCAACAATCTATGCAAGTGCAGCCTCCGACAAAGATAATTATACTATTTTCTACAATTATTGCAATATTTTTATTTAATTTTAATGTTTTTGTAACCTTCTTTTTCCTTCTTCGTCTACTCCAATAAGAACAAGTTCCAGATATTAATTATCGAAAAGGAGTGAATAAATTGAAAAGGCACTCATTCATTTATAGTTGTGTTGCTGTGGTTGCACTTGTCTGCTTTGGACTTTTTTTCTTTTTTCAAAAGCCATCGGTCAGTGCAGGGATTCCATTATATGATCGGCCTGTTGTCCTTTCCAATAAGTCATGGGACCTACAATTCTCAACAAGTATCGATAAAGACTCGGTTAATAATGAGAATATTTATGTAACCGATAACAATGGAAAAAAAGTTCCCGTGACACTTGAATTAAGTAAGGATGGAAAACACCTCAAGATTCACCCTCCAAAGGATGGATATTCTCTTGATCCTAAGTATTTTACTCTTCATTTAGGTTCATCCATAAAATCGACATGGGGATTGTCCATTCGAGGTGACAAAAATATTGAATTTGCCGTTGCTCCCTCCCTTCCAACAGTGAAGTCAGAAGAACATTTAAGAAAGTATTTCCTTACCGCTCTTAAAGAAGAAAAGAATCGTCCGTCCATTTTTACTGGAATGGAGGAACGTTCTGACAGCTCAGGAGCTCCAGAATCAGCGAACTCTGCCACCTTAAGTCAAGACAAATCCACTGCAACAGAATTCTCCGGCACAAATAATCAAGTTCAAGGTGTAGATGAAGGAGATCGAGTAAAGACCGACGGAGAATATATCTATCATATGACAGATGGGAAACTTATCATTACAAAAGCAGCACCCGCTAAGAATCTAGAAATCGCCTCACAAACAGAATTCAAACAAAACTTTAGTCCTATGCATTTGTTTATTCATGAGAATACCCTGCTTGTTATCGGAAACAGTTGGGAAACTCCTAGAGACGATTACCCTGGGACGAAGAAAATGATTATGCCTATAGATGGGATGACCAAAGGTTATATATATGACATTTCAAATAAACAGAAACCGAAGTTGTTAAGAGAAATTGGAATGGAAGGTCATTATGTAACTTCCAGGATGATTGATTCACAGGTTTATTTAATTTCCAACCACTACCCAAACCATTTGATGCTTGAACAAAATGAAGACATTGATTTACGACCAAGAATTATGGATTCACTAACAAATGAGGAACCAACTAAACTGGATATCAATAAAATTAAATACATGCCCCAATCACAAGAGAAAAATTTCACCATGATAGCTAGTTTAGACCTCAATAAACCGAAATCAGAAATGCATGTTGAGTCCTATCTCGGAAGTGGCGATCAAATTTATATGTCCGAGGATCATTTGTATATAGCTGTAAGTAAATATTTTCACGAGAAAAATGGTGAATGGATTCCACCAAATACAGAGGTGTATAAGTTTAACATCGATAAACTTGACGTTAACTTTGCTTCAATGGGAGAAGTTCCTGGAACCGTGCTCAATCAGTTTTCAATGGATGAACATGATGGGCATTTTAGAGTTGCAACGACACAGGAAGAAATGAGGAATGACGATAAGCCTTCCGCTAATAACCTCTATATTTTAGATAAAAATATGAAACAGGTTGGAGAAGTCGAAAATTTAGCACGTGGTGAAAGAATCTATTCTGTTCGATTTATGGGTGACCGAGCTTATATTGTTACCTTTAAGCAAGTTGACCCGCTCTTTGTCATTGATACTGCAGATCCATCAAATCCCAAAGTGCTTGGTGAGTTGAAAATTCCTGGCTTTAGCACGTATTTACATCCATACGATGAAAATCACATCATAGGTTTTGGTCAGGACACTAAGACAGTCAAGGATCCTAATAACGGAAGCAAAGAGCCGTTTGTGATGAGGGGTGGAATGAAAATTTCCTTGTTCGACATTACCGATTTTAATCATCCAAAGGAAGCAGATACCGAGATCATCGGAGGACAGGGGACACATTCAGAACTTCTTCATAATCATAAGGCACTAATGCACCATCCAAAAAAGGACTTGTTTGCCTTTCCAGTCTCGATTTATCAGGATGGAAAGAAAGGGCCATTTGACCAAGAATTCGATAGCCAAGGGGCACTAGTTTACGAAATTTCTCCAGAAAAAGGAATCGTTCAAAAAGCAAGGCTAATGAATGGTGAAGAAAAGGTGGAGAACTGGGAAAATCAGATTCAACGGATTCTTTATATTGATGATCAATTGTATACGATTTCGAACAATGCCGTTAATGCCTATGACTTAAATACTTTTAAATCCATTGAATCCATTAAAATTCAATAATCTTGAGAATGGTTGACTTTATAAAGTCAACCTTTTTTTGTTATGTATTCCCATTATTTCGGTGATAATAATAAGAGAATTACTGAAAGGAACGATGGATTTGGTACATATTTATCATCGCTTTTTACAGTGGCCATTGGTCTTTCGAATATTAGTGATCGCTTTATTACTAATATCAACCTTTGGAGCTGCCGCTCATATGGTCGAACCGAAAACCTTCCCTTCTATTTTTGATGGAGTGTGGTGGGCTATAATTACCGCTTCAACCGTGGGTTATGGTGATCTTTATCCAAGCTCTACTGAAGGAAGGATGATCGGGATTTTGCTTATTCTAGCTGGAGCAGGATTTTTATCCACCTATTTTATTACCTTGGCTACTACTGCTGTTACAACACAAAATGCTTTTCTTGAAGGAAAAGCTACTTATAATGGCAAAGATCATATCATTATTATCGGCTGGAATGAACGCTCAAGAGAAATTATTGATCAATTAATTTCATTAGACCGTCAATGCTTCGTAATCTTAATTGATGATACTTTAAAAGAAAATCCATATAAGAATCATCATGTACATTTTATAAAGGGCAAGGCTTATAATGATAAAGTATTAAAACAAGCGAATATTCATCATGCCTCAAAGGGAATCATTACGGCAGATCAGAATCAAAATGAGGAACACGCTGATATGAATTCGATTTTGACTCTTTTAGCCATGAAAGGTATGAAGTCTAATCTCTACTGTGTGGTTGAAATTTTAACAAAGGATCAAGTTGCTAACGCAAGTCGAGCTGGGGCTGATGAAATTATTCAATCGAATAAACAAACAAGCTATGTCGTGATGAACAGCATCATTTCTCAAGGAATGTCAAAAACGATTTTGAAGTTATTAAACCATTTAAGGGGAAATAATTTAAAGCTGATTCCGACATCACCAGAATGGTGTGGGAAGAGCTTCCAAGAATTAAGTGCTTTTCTTCTTAAGAAAAATATTATTTTATTAGGTATTAAAAAAGGAGAGTACACAGGCGTGAACCCTCCTTTAGGTACAGTCATCCATGAAGAAGATGAGCTTCTTGTCATATCTAATTAGTTGCTAACACGTTTTCCAATTCTTTCACAAGCTCCTTACCAGTGTGGACATATTCTTCAGACACACTGGCATCAGGATCTTGCGGTTCTTGGAACTGATTAAACGAACCTGACATGGCACCCGCAGATGCATGGTCATCTACCCCTACCTGGTATTTATGCGAGAGCAAAAATGGTTTTCCTAGCTGGACAGTTGCACCACGAGAATCGAGCTGACCATCAATCGATTGAAAGGGAATCCGTAAAAATTGATATCCGACTTCGTCATCAATTTTATAATCAAAATAGCCGTGATCATATTCCCATCCGCCACCAATCGAGTAACCTAGCGGCTTTAGCAATTGCTCCAGTTTATAGAGCTGATAATGCTGTCCTTCAATTTTAGAAGATAATTCAATCATGATTCCATCTCCTTTCAGATACTTATAGTTTTATCTAAGGAGAAAAAAATCATGTAAAGAAAAGGAGCTGTCTCAAAAATGGTAAGTACGGAAAGTCCCTTAAACCATTGGTATTACTGGTTTTTTCATATTTACAATAGTGTTCCTTCTCACCCACTATTTTAATAACAATTCGGCTCTTGTTTAGCAACCCTGATTTTTTATTTATTTTTCGTTATTAGCCATTAAGCCAACTAAGATCGGTCTGTAAGGGAATCTAGGAATGAATACTCTACAAATCTAGTTAATATATTGAAATATTATCGTCATTAAAACAGGATCTTTGATTAGAGATCCTGTTTTAATGTATCTATAAAGATTATTCAAGCTTTTCCACACTTTGAACATTTCCCCCTGGTTTGCTTTTGATAATTCAAAGTAGCTCCAGTAATCGCTATGCCCAGCAACAACCATCCTCCATATACCATAGATACTAGCAAACCTGTGTCATTGAAATTCATTGGCCCATCGGCAAGACCTAATACCTCCATAAGAGATCCCAATATTGCCAAAAATCCCATTGAAACTGTCATGGATGCAGCAACCCAACCTCCGGTGATTAGAATGAATCGAGGAACTTTTTTCCCAGCAATAAAAGGAACCCAGCCAGGAAAAATACGCCCCCATTTTTGTACAAGAGCAAGACAAAGTAGTGCACAAACGCCAAATACTATTATTTCTCCATAGGCAGAATGTTGATTGAAATTTTGGCCACCTCCTAGGGTTCCACCGAAGGACCAATAAAGTTTTAATAAAGGATATGGAAAAGTTAGGATAAATGCAGTATAGCCGAACCATTTATGGTCAGGTTGGATTTTCACCGAAGGACCTTGACCACATACAATACATGCCCCTCGGGATATACGTTGAAAAGAGATGGTCGCTGTAGCAAGCAGTATGGCAGCTATGAGACAAATCGTTCTGGTTGCAAACCCTGGCCAATCTACGACAGGTGGCAAGCCTGGTATTCCAAGTACAGCAGCTGTTCGTAAAGTGTCAAACACAATACCACCTGATGACCAGACTAATAAAAAACAAGTTCCCCATGAGCTAATTAGCAAAAGAAAACGTGGAATTAAACTTTCACGCTGCCAGTTAATAGATAGTGCCATTGTAATCATTCCCAAGATTGAAGAAAATACCGTAATTTCTACTGGAGCAAATCCTATTGTGTAATCCGGTGCTTCAGGAAAAAAGGATTTCAATATAATTAAGAAAAGTGTGATAGAACATGCTCCAATTGCAGTCCAAGCTTTAATATTCGATTGAACAATCTTGGTTTTACCGTTCACTTTGGTAATTTCTCCTCGATCGAGATTAATCATTAATGAAACACCTCATTTTATCTTTCAGACTGTTACCAATCTTTTGCTTTTACCAAATTCCTTTACTTCTTAGTTAAAGTTTAAATAAACATTTCATTTGATAATACAGTCTTAGGAAGTAATTTCCAATACCTCTGTGCTCTTAATTGGCTTTAATAACTATTAGTAATGAGAAGAAAACATTGGATGACTACCGTTCTCTTTTTATTCTATGCATACTTTATACAAATCTAGTTTGCATAAAGCCAATTTTAAGAAATTAGCCAAAGAGTAGGTTTTGGCTCGAATGCAATTGTAGATAATCCAAGAAAAGCCAACCTATTCCTTTAACACAAAGAGAACTTGCAAAGGCATTAGGTACAAGTGAAACAAAAGTAAGTAGAGTGGTTAGAGGTTTATATAGTAAAGGTATATTGCTCGTTCAGAAGGTTGTGTAGAGGACAACAATGTTAACACTTATGTTTATTGATTAACTTATATTTTGTATTCTGGAGATCGTGACAATATTGAAGAGGGTGTTTAAGAATTCAGTTTGTTAAATTAATGAAAGCTAAAGTATTAAGTAATTTACCTATTAGATTTTTCTAAAGGACTCTTTTTATAAGGTCTTTTTCATTTATCATTTTTAAAAAATAAGTCATTATAAATTGCTCGAAAAATGTTATTAATCCTTGATTTATTAAGGTTTTTCGTACTTATCAAAAAAAGACCAAGGAGTAAGGAACCACAACTTCCATGTATAGAAGAAACCGCAAAACACCTTCTATACATGGACAATCATAGTGGTTCGCCATCCTTTTGAGACAGCTCCATCATTATTATTTCAAACGTTTTTCAAGTTCTTTCTTTTTCTCTTCAAATCCTGGTTTTCCGAGAAGAGCAAACATGTTTACTTTATAGGCTTCTACTCCCGGTTGGTCGAATGGATTCACTCCAAGTAAATAACCACTCATCGCACATGCTTTCTCGAAGAAGTACACTAGGTATCCAAATGTAAAAGCATCCATTTTCGGAATTTCTACAATTAAGTTAGGAACTCCACCGTCAGTATGGGCTAATAAGGTTCCTTCAAATGCTTTGTTATTGACAAAATCAACCGTTTCACCAGCTAAATAGTTTAATCCATCAAGATCACTTTCAGCTTTTTCAAGAGTCAATTCATGGCGTGGCTCGGAAACTTTAATGACGGTTTCAAACAAGTCACGGCGACCCTCCTGAACGTATTGGCCCATTGAATGAAGATCAGTTGAGAAATTTGCAGACGATGGGAAGATTCCTTTTTGATCTTTCCCTTCACTTTCTCCGAACAGCTGCTTCCACCACTCCGAAAAATATTGAAGCCCTGGTTCATAATTGATAAGCATTTCAATTGTTTTTCCTTTATTATATAGGGCATTTCGAACAGCAGCATATTGATAGGCTGCATTTTCTTTAAGCTCGGACTTGCTAAAATCTTCGCGAGCTTCAGCGGCACCGTTCATCATCGCAACAATATCAACACCACTTACAGCAATTGGAAGTAGTCCAACAGCAGTAAGAACTGAGTAGCGCCCTCCAACATCATCAGGAACGACAAATGATTCATAGCCTTCATCTGTCGCAAGCGTTTTTAACGCACCTTTTGCTTTATCTGTTGTTGCATAGATACGCTGACGAGCTTCTTCCACTCCATACTTTTCTTCCAAAAGCTTACGGAAAATACGGAACGCAATGGCAGGTTCTGTTGTAGTACCTGATTTCGAAATCACGTTAATCGAGAAATCCTTACCATCAAGAAGATCCATTAAATCTTTCATATACGTCGAACTAATGTTGTTTCCTACAAATAGTACTTGTGGGGTTTGACGTTTTTCAGATGGTAGAGCATTATAAAAGCTGTGATTAAGCATTTCAATCGCTGCACGAGCTCCTAAGTATGAACCACCAATTCCAATCACTAATAGCACATCAGAATCATTCTTTACTTTCTCTGCAGACTTTTGAATGCGAGAAAACTCTTCTTTGTCATAATCAACAGGGAGATCAATCCAACCTAAAAAGTCACTACCTGCACCTGTTTGTTCATGTAGAGAGTGATGGGCCACTTTTACAGCATCACTCAAATATGTAATTTCATGTTCGCCAAAAAAAGAAAGAGCTTTAGAGTAATCAAAACGAACGTGTGTCATAATTTAATCCTCCATTATAAATAGTTTTTCCATTTACCACTTTATCGAAAGCTGCGAATATTATCAAGAAAGCTTCCTTTATGTAAGCGTGTCCAATACAAAAAAATTTAACAATCTGAGGTGAAAGCTGTGGAATACCTAACATTTACTATTTCCAACCTTCCATTGTCGCTACAAAAAAAGGCAACAATCTTGTATCAAGAAATATTTCAATCCGATAGTGACTTTATTAATTCTCTGGAAGAAAAGAAAAATCCTTTAATTAACTTAGCAATAGATTCTGAAAAGGTAATTGGCTTTAAGGTAGGATACGATCGAAAACTTGGGCATTTTTATAGCTGGTTAGGAGGTGTCCACCCTTCCTATCGGGGTCAAGGAATTGCCTCTGTTCTAATGACACAGCAGCATGAATGGTGCATAAATCATGGATATAAGACCATTCAAACAAAAACAAAAAACATATGGAAGAGTATGTTGATCTTAAACCTTAAATCAGGTTTTAATGTCATCGGAACCTATACAGATGACAAAGGCGAACCAAAGATCATATTGGAGAAAAAGTTGTAGAATGTGTGGAATAGAGATTTAAGAGATTTGTACCAGGTACAATTCGACCCTTTTGTACCTGGTACACCTACTCAAAATGAGTAGCTCCTTCCCTTTTTTTATAAAGATGCACGCAAGATTGCGAGGACGTCTTCTTTGTTTAGTGGTTTAAAGTTACCGAATTCACCGTTTGCCATAGCTTTTTCAGCGATGACATCAAGCTGGCTATCATCAATATTATAATCTTTTAATGTTACTGGCGCACCAAGACTTGACCAGAATTCACGAAGCTTTTCAATTCCTTCTAAACCAATTTCTTCTTCAGATTTCCCTTCTGGATTTACATTAAATACCCTTTTTGCAAGTTGGGCAAAACGAGAAGGATTCACTTTTAAGTTGTGCTTCATCCAATTTGGGAAAAGAATCGCAAGGCCACCGGCATGCGGAATATCATACACAGCAGATACAGCGTGTTCTATATTATGCGATGCCCAATCCCCACGGTAGCCCATTTGCAGCATTCCGTTTAAGGCGATGGTTCCAGAATAAAGGATGGTTTCTCTTAACTCATAATTTTCAAGATCATTCAATAGCTTAGGAGCTGTTTCCATAACTGTATTTAAAACAGATTCACACATACGATCCTGCAGTGGTGTGTTGTCTACATTATGGAAATATTGTTCGAAAACATGGGACATCATGTCGACCATTCCATAAATCGTTTGATCTTTAGGTACTGTAAACGTATTCTCAGGATCTAGAATTGAGAATTTTGGGAATGTAAACGGACTTCCCCAACCATACTTTTCATTCGTTTCCCAGTTCGTAATAACGGATCCCGAATTCATTTCGGATCCGGTCGCTGCCAGAGTCAGCACAGTACCAAATGGGAGTGCTTCCTCTACCGTAGCTTTTTTGATAACGAGATCCCAAGCATCACCATCATATTTTGCCCCAGCTGCAATGGCTTTCGTACAGTCAATAACACTTCCACCACCCACAGCTAAAATAAAATCAACATTCTCTGCTTTACAAATCTCAACACCCTTTCGGACAGTTGAAATCCGAGGATTCGGTTCTACTCCAGATAGTTCAAATACTTCCGCGTCTATTTTTTTAAAATATGTAACGACTTTATCGTAAAGTCCATTTCGCTTTATACTTCCTCCACCATAAACAAGTAAAACCCTACTCCCATAGTCGGGAATTAAATCTGTTAATTGTTCTAATTGGTCTTTTCCAAAAATTAATTTGGTCGGATTATAAAATGTGAAGCCATTCATTCAATTGACCTCCTTTTGGATTTTTGAAGTGTAGCTCTACTTCATTATCGGATATACTATTCCCTATTTGCAAAGATAATGCCCAGCGAAATTCTTTGTTGACTAATGTATAATTCCGGACTATTGTAACATTCTATAAATGAGCCATATCATAAGGAGGAGTACATCATGAGTGCTATTCAACGTATTGCCTTGGTTCTTACTATTATTGGAGCAATAAACTGGGGACTAATCGGATTTTTCCAATTTGATCTTGTAGCAGCTATCTTTGGCGGCCAAGACAGCGCATTAGCTCGATTGATTTATGGTTTAGTCGGAATCGCTGGATTAATCAACCTTGGACTGCTATTTAAACCATCAGAAGAAGTTGAGCGAGAACCTGAACCAAGACCTACTCGATAGTATTGATAAAATGAGGGGCTGTCCCAATCGGATCTGGAACCACCTTGTTCACCCATATATTGCTTATATATGGCAGCTATGGTTCCTGACACCTTGGGACAGCCTCTTTTTGTTTGGTTATGTGTTGTTAGCAATAATAACATGGCAAAAACACGTTAAATTTGTCATTTTACGTCGATTGGTCAATATATTGCTTAATCCGAACAAATAAAACGATGATTCGGTAAAAAAATAAGAGCTAATCAGGACAAATGAATTTAGAATTTGAGCTTCGATACCTATTTTATGTGTAAAATCCTTAAAATTCCTTGATCATAAATTGGGTTTATGATAGATTAATCACATTTCCACAACATCTTTTCATTCCTCAACCTTTGATCCCACTTATTTCATCAACTTCTTCATTATTTTCATCCCATTTTTAGCATTAGGATAGCGGAAGCGGAAATCAAATTTATTTGTTTGCTTTAATACACTTTTATAATGGGAGAAGGTCGAAAAGCTTGACTCGCCGTGATAACTTCCAATTCCACTTTCCCCTACTCCTCCAAAAGGTAGATATGGCGTTGCGATATGCATTAATGTGTCATTGACGCAACCGCCGCCAAAGGAGATGTTTGAGTTCACTTTTTCTTCAATGTCCTCATTTGTTGTAAACACATAGAGGGCTAGTGGCTTCGGGCGCTCTGTGACATAGTCAATCACTTCTTGAATGTCCTCATATTCTAATAAAGGCAATATTGGACCAAATATTTCTTCTTGCATAATGGAAACATTAGAATTTTTAGGTTCAAGTATTGTTGGCTCTACTTTTAATTCCAATTCATTTACATTGCCTCCGAATAGGATGGTTCCGTCATATAGATAGCTCTTTAAACGTTCGAAATGCTTATGATTTACTATTCGGCCGTAGGCTTCGTTGCCAATTGGGTCCTGACCGTAAAATTCCGATACAACTTTTTTGAATTCCTCTAAAAATAGGTCCTTAACCTTTTTATGGACAAATAAATAATCTGGAGCAATACAGGTTTGACCAACGTTGATTAGTTTCCCAAAAGCAATTCTCTTTGCCGCTAAAGAGATGTTTGCCGATTCTTCAACAATGCACGGACTTTTCCCACCTAGTTCTAAAGTGATGGGAATAAGTTGTTTTGATGCTGCTTCCATGACAATCTTTCCTACCGGTACACTTCCTGTAAAGAAAATATAGTCAAAAGGCTGTTTTAGTAAATTCTGTGTTGTTTCCACTCCCCCCTCCATAACAAATAAACACTCAGAATCGAATGTATCATGTATCATCTGGGCTAATAAATGGGAGGTGTGTGGAGTTAATTCAGATGGTTTAATGATAGCAGTGTTTCCAGCAGCAATAGCTCCTACAAGGGGCGAAAGTGCTAGTTGAAAAGGATAATTCCATGGTGCGATGATTAAGGTTACCCCATAAGGCTCTGCCATTTTATATCCTTTGGATCCTATATGTGTTTTGGCTGTTTTCACTTTTTCAGGTTTCATCCACTTTTCAAGATGTTTGATTGTATGCCGTATTTCTTCTAGGAGGATCCCTATCTCTGTTGTATATGCTTCCTGATTGGACTTATTTAGATCCATTTTCAATGCAAGCAATATTTTTTCCTCATTGGCTCGAATGAGATTAGAAAGCTTAGTTAATATGTTAACTCTATATTCTAAAGTTCTAGTTGCACCTGTTTTATAAAACCTTTTTTGTTTGCGAACTTGTTCTTCAATAGTGGGCAATGATTGTACCGGTACTATCTCACTCTCAGACATGGAATATCCCTCCTGTTTAAAGATATTAACCTAAAAACGTTATGATTATTTTATCTTACAATAAAAAAGACTTATTCCTGATGAATAGTATATCATCTGGAATAAGTCTTTATGAATAGTTTACAAAGTAAATACTAGTTAAACCCATCCTCTGAAACGAGATGCTTCAGCCATTTTTCTTGCTCCAACCATGTAGGCTGCTAAACGCATATTTACTCGGCGATTTTCCGATGTTTCATATACATTGTTAAAAGCAGAAACTAACTTAGCGTGAAGTTTCTCGTTTACTTCTTCTTCAGACCAATAATAACCTTGGTTATTTTGAACCCACTCGAAATAAGATACGGTTACTCCACCAGCGCTAGCCAATACATCTGGCACTAGTAGGATTCCGCGTTCTGACAGAATTTTTGTAGCTTCAAATGTCGTTGGACCATTTGCTGCTTCAACTACAATAGCTGCTTTAATATTGTGGGCATTCTCTGATGTAATTTGGTTTGAAATCGCAGCAGGAACAAGAATATCACATTCTAATTCAAGGAGCTCCTTATTTGAAATCGTGTTTTCAAATAAAGTAGTAACAGTTCCAAAGCTATCCCGGCGATCTAATAGGTAGTCGATATCTAAGCCGTCTTGATCATATAATGCACCGTGGGCATCTGAAATGGCAACGACTTTCGCTCCCGCATCATGCATGAATTTAGCAAGGAAACTACCAGCATTTCCGAATCCTTGGATAACAACACGAGCACCTTTAATATTTATATTTCTCTTCTTAGCCGCTTCTTCTATACAGATGGTTACACCTTGTGCAGTTGCTTTCTCACGACCTTGTGAACCACCAAGAACAATCGGCTTACCTGTGATAAAGCCTGGAGAATCATTTTCGCGTAAACGACTATATTCATCCATCATCCAAGCCATGATTTGGGAATTGGTGTAAACATCTGGTGCAGGGATATCCTTCGTCGGTCCAACAATTTGACTGATGGCACGAACGTATCCACGGCTTAATTTCTCAAGCTCTGCAAAAGACATTGTTCGTGGATCACAAATGATACCGCCTTTTCCTCCTCCATATGGAAGATCAACGATTCCACATTTTAAACTCATCCACATTGATAAAGCCTTTACTTCTTCCTCATCTACTTCAGGGTGGAAACGTACCCCACCTTTTGTAGGACCAACAGCATCATTATGTTGCGCACGGTAACCAGTAAATACCTGGATGGTTCCATCATCCATACGGACAGGAATTCTTACTGTTAGCATTCGAACAGGTTCTTTCAATAGTTCATACATTTCTTCGGTATAACCAAGTTTTGCAAGTGCATCATTAATGACATATTGAGTAGAAGTAAATAGGTTTAGGTTTTCTCCCATTTTTAAAATTCGCCTCTTTATTGTGTAATCTAAAACGTTGTAATTGTAACAATTTATCACTAGAATGAAAACCACTTTTTAGCGATTTTTTATATTATCCGTTCTTTTCTCTCATTTCTAACACATAATAGATATTTGAACGAAAAAATATACTTTTTCACTGTTAGCTTATAGCTTTCATTGTCGACCTCGGGAATACCAACTATACTACAAAAATTGAAAAATGAATCTTATCTCTATTCACACTTCAAAATGTATGTTGCTACTAATTAAGAAAGAACTTTTTTAATTCGTTCAATCGCCCAGTCTAATTCTTCTTGGCTAATTACTAGTGGAGGGGCAAAACGGATGACCGTATCATGCGTCTCTTTACATAGTAATCCTTCAGCCTTTAACTCTTCACAATATTTACGAGCTGGTTCAGTAAGTTCTACCCCAATAAACAAGCCTCTTCCACGAACCTCTTTAATCATAGGATTGTTAATTTCACGTAATTTACTCATGAAATACTCTCCCATTTCTAGAGAACGCTCTACAAGTTTTTCATCAAAAATAACATCTATTGAAGCAACAGATACCGCACAAGCCATTGGGTTCCCGCCAAATGTAGATCCATGAGATCCTGGATTGAATACGCCTAACACTTCTTTATTCGCTACTACACAAGAGATAGGGAAAACTCCGCCACCTAATGCTTTTCCTAAGATGTACATGTCTGGATCTACATCTTCCCATTCACATGCAAACATTTTACCTGAACGAGCTAGACCCGCTTGGATTTCATCAGCGATAAATAAAACGTTATTTTCTTTACAAAGTTCATATGCTGCTTTTAAGAATCCCTCTGGTGGGATAACAATTCCCGCTTCCCCTTGAATGGGTTCAATTAGGAATGCAGCAGTGTTTGGTGTGATTTTTTCCTTTAATGCATCAAGATCTCCATAAGGGATTAAGTTGATTCCTGGTAGCATTGGTCCAAATCCACGTTTGTACTCTTCTTCCGAAGATAAAGATACAGCTGTCATCGTTCTTCCATGGAAGTTTCCTTCACATGCGATAATTTCGGCTTGATTTTCCTCTACACCTTTAACATCGTAAGCCCAACGGCGAGCTGTTTTAATAGCGGTTTCTACAGCTTCAGCGCCTGTGTTCATTGGAAGAGCCATTTCTTTATTTGTAAGTTTACAGATTTTTTCATACCAAGGACCTAATTGGTCATTATGGAACGCACGAGAAGTTAATGTCACTCTATCCGCTTGATCTTTTAGTGCTTGAATAATCTTAGGATGTCTATGCCCTTGGTTTACAGCAGAGTATGCACTGAGCATATCCATGTATTTGTTTCCTTCAGGATCCTTCACCCAAACTCCTTCTGCCTCAGCGATAACAATTGGTAGTGGGTGATAGTTTTTTGCACCAAATCGTTCTGTTTGTTCAATAATCGAATCCGTTTTAACTGTCAACTTAATCTCCTCCATCTTCCATAGTGTAAATGTAAGGATGGAGGCTGTCCCAAAGGGGTAGCAAACCACTGATCATCTCTATACAGAAAATTCCCGAGGGTTCTTCCATATATTGAAGTTGTGGTTCCTGACACCTTGTTTTTGGGACAGCCTCCTCCTTATCAATTATTAAAGCATTTCAGATGTTGTTTTTGCTTGCATATGAAGTAATAGGTAGTCTGGTCCGCCCGCTTTCGAGTCAGTACCTGACATGTTAAATCCACCAAATGGTTGGTATCCAACAATAGCACCTGTACAACCACGGTTGAAGTAAAGGTTACCTACGTGGAAATCTTCACGTGCTTGCTCAATTTTCGCACGATTATTTGTGATAACAGCACCTGTTAAACCGTAATCTGTATTATTTGCAATTTCAATAGCATGGTCAAAGTCTTTTGCTTTTGAGAAAGCAACGACTGGTCCAAAGATTTCTTCCTTCATTAGACGAGCTTCTGGATCAACATCTGCAAAAATCGTTGGCTTAACGAAGAAACCTTTTGAATTGTCTCCTTCTCCACCTGCCATTAATTTCCCTTCAGTTTGACCGATTTCAATGTAGCTCATGATTTTGTCATATGCTGCTTGGTCGATAACAGGACCCATGAATTTATCTCCATCAACCGTATCTCCAACAGTAAGTTCTTTTGTCAATTCAACAGCGCGAGCTAGGACTTGATCATAAACATCTTCAACAATAACGGCACGTGAACATGCAGAACATTTTTGACCAGAGAATCCAAATGCAGACGTTACAATCGCTTGTGCTGCAAGCTCAAGATCTCCTTCACTATCAACAACGATCGTATCTTTTCCACCCATTTCAGCAATTACACGCTTAAGCCATTTTTGTCCAGGGTTTACTTTTGCGGCGCGCTCATAAATACGAACACCTACATCACGAGAACCTGTGAAAGAGATAAAGCGTGTTTTTGGATGGTCAACTAAGTAGTCGCCTACTTCCGCTCCGCTTCCTGGTACATAGTTAATAACACCTTTTGGAAGACCTGCTTCTTCTAATACTTCAATGAATTTCGCTGCTACAACTGGTGTAGTTGAAGCTGGTTTTAATAGTACTGTATTACCGGAAACAATCGCTGCTACTGCAGTTCCTGCCATAATAGCAAACGCAAAGTTCCATGGAGAAATAACCACTCCGACACCTAGTGGAGTGTAGTTGAACTGGTTGTATTCACCAGGACGACTTTCCACTGGGAAGCCTTCTTTAATACGAAGCATTTGACGAGCATAGTATTCCATGAAATCAATAGCTTCTGCAGTATCTGCATCTGCTTCATTCCAAGGTTTACCTGCTTCTTTAACAAGAATAGCCGAGAATTCATGCTTGCGACGACGAACAATCGCCGAAGCTCGGAATAAAATATCCGCACGTGTTTCAGGTTTAACTTTTCTCCAAGACTCGAACGTCGTATAAGCTTCAGTCATTGCTTTTTCGGCAAGATCTTGGTTCGCCTTTGATACTCGGCCAACTAACTCTTCTTTATTCGCTGGGTTAACGGAAACAATTTTATCCTCCGTTGTAATGCGTTCTCCACCAATAACTAACGGATAGTCTTGACCTAAATAGCTTTCTACAAGCTTTAAGCCTTCTTTAAATGCTTTCTGATTTTCTTTCTTAGAAAAATCTGTGAATGGCTCATGTTTGTACGGAATCATGTGGATTTCCTCCTCTATATTAGTTTTAGTTTGATATACAAAAGTTTTAAAATAGTAAGAATCTTTCGTGCAAAAAAAGTTTGCAATGGGAAAACCCTTACATATATAATAATGCAAAAGAACGTTGCGTTTTTCAAGTGTTTTTTTAAAAATTTTTTTCTATCTTCCTACCAAGGAGAGAGTAGTATGCAAATTAATCAAAGCCATGAACAGCTATTGTTGATCTACGAAAAGACGATTAACGCCATTGATGCTGGTGTTCACGTCATCGATCATGAAGGCAGAACAATCATCTACAACCAAAAAATGATGGAAATTGAAGGCATGGAGGTTGACGATGTTCTAGATAAAAATCTATTAGAGGTCTTTCAATTTGAAAAAGATGAAGAAAGCACATTACTTAAGGTCCTTACCACAGGAGAATCTCGATTAAACGTAAAACAGACCTATTTTAATATCAAAGGCCATGAAATTACGACCATTAATGATACTTTCCCTATCATTATTGAAAATAATATTATTGGAGCTATGGAGATAGCGCGAGATGTCACTAAGCTTGAGAAGTTAATTAGAGAAAACAGATTCAAAAAGGAAGACACCCTTTATACATTTGATAATATCATGGGAAATTATCCTGTTTTTAAAGAAGCAATTGAAACTAGTAAAAGAGCAACTAGGACAACATCGTCTGTACTAATCATTGGAGAAACAGGTACTGGAAAAGAACTATTTGCCCAAAGTATTCATAATGACAGTCCAAGATCTACGAAACCTTTTGTTTCACAGAATTGCGCTGCACTCCCTGATACACTAATTGAGGGAATATTATTCGGTACTAAAAAAGGCGCTTTCACTGGATCCATTGAAAGACCCGGACTTTTTGAACAGGCAGAGGGGGGAACTCTATTATTAGATGAAATTAATTCTCTAGACCCCTCTCTTCAAGCAAAACTGCTAAGGGTTATTCAAGAAAAAAGGGTCCGAAGAATTGGAGATACAATAGACCGGCCAATTGATGTAAGGATAATAGCTACCATTAACGAAGATCCTATTGATGCTATTTCCGAGAACCGCTTAAGAAAAGACCTATATTATCGACTTAGTGTTGTTTCTATTTTCATCCCTCCACTAAAAGATCGACAGGAAGACATTCAAGAACTAACATCCTTCTTCATAGAAAAATATAATAGTTTGTTTGGGATGAATGTAAAAGCATTAGACTCACAAGTTCAGAAACTTTTCCTAGAGTATGATTGGCCAGGGAATGTACGAGAGCTCGAACACGTGATAGAAGGAGCATTTAACTTAATGGAGTATGAGGAAGTGATAGAATATAACCATCTTCCTATCCAATTCAGGCAGAAGTCTCAGCCAGAAATAGATGCTAATGTAGAAGACTTACTTTACCAATCAGATAAAGAAATCAAGCCACTTGATGAATTTATGTATGAAGCTGAAACTTATTATATCCAAAAAGCCCTTATTCATCATCAATTTAATGTCACAAAAACGGCAAAATCTCTCGGGATGAGCCGCCAAAATCTTCAATATAGGATTCGTAAGTACGGGATTGAAAAACCTGATTGATCAATGAGCAGACTCTAACATAATTGTTGGAGTCTTTTTTAATGAGGAATCGATTTATACTTTAATTAAATGATTTTACTTCGCGAAAAATGTAGTATTTTGTAGAACAGTCAATATACTGCCATCAACGGACAAATAACCGCAAATAACGGATGAATTAATGACGCCTATGGACAAATAAATAGCCATAACGGACAAATTAATGGGTTCTCACCTAATTTGGTAAAAAAAAGTTAGGGGCCGAGATAATCTCTGCCCCTATCCTTCATTATGAAATTTTTTGCTGTTTAGTGGTATCTGCCTGTCCACCTTTTAAATATTGAATCTTATAGCCTATAAGCGCAAAAAGGATGGCTATGATCGGTACTGAGTAATTTAAAATAGCGTAAGGGGCATATTCAAATGGATGAACAGCCAACGTCGACATGATAAAGACTGCACAGGTGTTCCACGGAACAAATGGTGAGGTCACGGTACCTCCATCCTCTAAGGCTCTCGATAAGTTTTTGCTGTGTAGATTTTTTTCTTTATAAGCTTCAGGATACATTCTTCCCGGTAAAAGGATTGATATATATTGTTCTGCTGCAGCAACATTCGTAAAGAATGCAGATACAATTGTTGTAACAATCAGACTTTTCGCTGTTCGAGCGAGCTTTAAAATTTCGTCTACGATCGACTTCAGCATACCCGTTTGTTCCATGACACCACCAAAGGTCATAGCCACAATCGTTAGGGAAATCGTATACATCATATCATCAATGCCACCACGATTAAATAATTCATCGACTAATGTATTTCCCGAGTCGATAGAAAAACCGACTTGGAGCGTGTTTACCGCATCACCAACACTGCCACCTTGGACAAAAATATGACATACCCAGCCAAGGAATACTCCAACAGTCAATGCGGGAAGGGCAGGAACCTTTTTAGCTACTAACAGAATAACAGCAGCTGGAACTAATAACAGCCAAGGTGAAATGACAAAGCTAGTTTCTAGCACATCCATCACTTCGTTAATCTTTTCACTATTTATACTAGAACCACTAAATCTTCTCCCCATAAACCAGTAAACAATGAGAGCAATAACTAATGCAGGAATCGTTGTATAAAACATATGCTTAATATGTTCGAAGAGATCAGTATCAGTGATCCCGGAAGCTAAGTTCGTAGTGTCCGACAATGGAGACATTTTATCCCCGAAATAAGATCCTGAAATAATCGCACCCGCAACCATAGGAGCAGGAATCCCCATGCTAATACCAATTCCCATGCCTGCAACACCTATAGTTCCCATCGTTGACCACGAACTTCCGATAGCTAGTGTTACAACCGCACAAATAATGCAGATACTTACGAGAAAAAGGGAAGGAGTTATGAGCTTTAATCCATAATAAATCATAGTCGCGACAATTCCTCCGCCAATCCAAGCCCCAATCGTTAATCCAACCATTAAAATGATTAAAATAGCCGGAAGAGCTAAACGAATTCCTTTATAAGCTCCTTCCTCAATATCCTTCCACTGATAACCAAACCTCCATGCAATTATTGAAGCGACAATAGTTCCAACAATTAGAGGAATATGTGGACTTCCTTCAAATACAACAATCGTTACTGCCATGATTGCAATCATAACAAGTAAAGGAATAAGTGCGAGTGAAAATGGAACCTGTTTCATTGACAATTCTTTCATCTATTTTCCCCCTTGTTCATTTATCAATATTCTTGCAAGAAGTATGCCAACAATAGAAAACGCTTACTTTACTCATTTTTCAGAAAAATCATTGTAAAATTTTTTGAGCGAGCGCTCAATCAGTTTGCACATAGAAAAAAATTTTTGCACCCCAATTAAAATAAATGTTCTTCTCGTAAGATTTTTTATAACTATCTAATTGACTAACCTAGCATCCTACGCAAAAGAAATTAAAGCTATGCTAATTGTAGCAAAATTTTTCGAAAACAGCCAAATAAAAAGATGACCCCACAAAGGTAGAGCATCCGAGAGACCATTCAAAAATACGGAACGGCCACCGGGATCTCTTCTCTTAATAGGTCATCTAATAGGAAATCATTATTTTTTGATTAAATCTTCACGTTCAGATTGCTCAATCCACTCTTCTAGCTTGTCTTTTAGAGTGTTGAAACCAGTTGGTGCTGCTTCTGTCGCAGCAGCTGGCTTTACGCTGCCTTGACGGCGGCGAGGCTTTTTCGCAGCTGGTTTTTCTTCTTCTACAGGTGCTTCTTGAGTAGCACGAATTGATAAGCTGATTTTTCCTGCAGCTTCATCAACAGATAAAACTTTAACTTGAACTTCATCTCCAACATTTAGGTGTTCATTAACGTCTTTAACAAACCCGTGAGTAATTTCGGAAATGTGAACAAGTCCTTGTGTTTCTTCGTCTAGTGCAACGAACGCACCGTATGGTTGAATGCCTGTTACTTTACCTGTAACGACAGTTCCTGTTTCGAATTTTGTAGTCATGGAAACAACTCCTAGTATATATATTTTTTCTCTTTTTCACGCAATTAAAGATTATATCATAGTTAACTACTTATCGCAAAAGTTGTCCAATAAATAAAGCGTGTATTCATAGAGAAAAGGAGCACTCCCATTATTTACTTGTATTCAGACCCGGTAACTAACTATGTGATAATTCTTCTATCGAAGGTACAGGTGACATCTCCATTTCCCAATCCTTTGGTTTAGTAAACTGACTCTCTTTTAAGTCATTGTACTCATTTTTAATATACTTGGATGTTATCGTAGTAGGGTATGTTTGAATTAAATATTCAAATGCGTCTTTCACTTCTGGCTTGAGTATTCCATCTTTGCTAAAAATGGATTGATTTCCATCCTCTCTTTCTGTGTACTCTATTGCGGTTCCATGTACAAAGAAATGATATAAACGATCATATTCGACCATTATCATTCCCTTGAGAGTGCTGTTGTTAGGTAATTGAGAGAGCACTTTCTCATATTGAATCAATCTCTCACCGGCCTCTTTCCAGGAAATTCGCAGTTCACCTGTTATAATGGCTGGCTTGGACCCATCTAGTTCTAATATCTTTTTATATGGCTCTGGTAAAGACGAATTTTCATTAATGTAAAGACTTATAAATTCATAATCTAAATAACCATAGAATGAATCTGTGTTTTTTACGTATTTTAAGGCAACCCCGTTAAACGTTGCTCCTTCTAAAAGGTTTATTAGTTCCTTAGGCTGATCTTTACTGTCACGATAGTATCGGGTTATCCCCCCTATGTCCTCATTACCATTACGTACAGGTTTCTTCCAATCACGCTCTAACTTGTTGATTTCTTCTTCATAAATCATTGTGAGGTTATGGTGCTTTTTTAGAAACTCATTGATCCATCCATCCGCTTCCTCTGGATTTAATTTGACCAATCCCCGAATCATTTGTTCAGGAGTCAAAAGGGTTCTTTCAATATCCTCCTTAACGGAATGGACTAATTTAATTTGTTCACTTTCTGAGAGATCTCTTTTTGGTGCGCTCTCAGCATATCGGAGAATACTCTTAGCAGTTTGATACATATAGGTTTCTTTAAATGCATTATCTGATAATCCTAGACTCTCCTGTGCTTGTATAACTCTCATCTCGAATATTTTCCTTGTTTCTTCAATTTCAGCCTGAACTTTATCAGACGTGGCTATTGATTCCTTAATCTGATCTGCATTGCCAACCTTTTCATCTTTTTCAACCGTATACTGGAAAGCTAATACTGTAGAAATTAACAAGACACCAATGAAACTTGCCACATATGGCCAATGAATCCATTTTCGCTTTACAGTCAATTTTTCAGGTTTTTCTTTTTCTATGGCCTTTATTATATCGGAAGGATCCGTTTGAGGCGGAATTCGATGATAGCTTTCATTCAGATGATCTAAACGCTTTTCAAGGATCTTATCATCCACTATTGGTCCCCTCCTCCTCCGCTACTTTCATCAGTGCTTTTTTTAAAATTGCCTTTCCTCTAAGAAGCCTTGTTTTCACTGTTGATAAGTTAAGCGACAAAATATCAGCAATCTCCTCGTACTTTTTTTCATGAAAATAGTGCAGGATAATAGGCAATCGATATTTTTCATCTAGCATTTGGATACAATGATGAAGGATTCGGTCTTCTTCTTCACGAAAAATCCGTTCATCTGGAAGAGAAACTTCTTGAGGTTTTGATTCATTTTGCATCTTTTGAAGCTTGCTTTGCAGTTGATTTCTTTTTCTGCCATAATCCCTTGAAACATTTAAGGTAATTTTATAAAGCCAAGTGGTGAATCTAGAGTGTGAGAACTGGTGTAGAAAACGATAAACTCTTATAAATACTTCTTGAGAAATATCTGGGATATCATCAAAAGAATTACCCATTTGGAAAGCAAACCGTTCAACAACCGGTAAATATTTTTGAATTAACTCCTCATAAGCTGTAAGGTTTCCTTTCTGGGCCTGCTGAATTAAGTGCTGATCATCCAATGAGGAATCCCCCCTTTTCACTGTTATCTCTTTTATTTATCTATGTAACGAGGGTTTTAATCAAATTGTTTCATATTATCAATATAATTCCAATATTATTATTTCTTGAAAATTTCTATTCATCTGTACACGTGTAGCAAAACATAGTACCATTTATAAAATCATCACATAAGTCAAGAAAAGGAGTTTATTTATGGCAAATAAAGATCAATGGACATCTAAGATAGGGTTTATTCTGGCCGCAGCCGGTTCTGCAATCGGATTAGGAGCTATTTGGAAGTTCCCTTATATGGCAGGAACGAATGGTGGGGGAGTATTCTTTTTATTATTTATACTTTTTACTGTTCTTATTGCAACCCCAATTCTACTAGGGGAGTTTGTCATCGGTCGCAGAGGGCAAGCAGATGCAGTCCATTCCTATAAAAATTTAGCACCAGGTACTAAATGGCATTGGATAGGTTATTTGGGAACGATTGTATCGATTCTTATCCTTTCTTTTTATAGTGTGGTAGGAGGGTGGATCCTTTCTTACTTGATGCGAAGCTTTACGGGTGTGCTCATTGGAAAGACTCAAGACGAGTACGCTGCCTTATTTCAAAGCATTATCTCGAATCCTGTTGAAGTTTTAATCGCTCAATTCATATTCATGATCATGACGATTTTTGTTGTGAAAAGTGGTATTCAAAAAGGAATTGAAAGAGCTAGTAGTGTCATGATGCCTGCTCTATTAATTCTTTTTATTGTTTTAGCCATACGATCGCTTTCACTTGATGGGGCTATGGAAGGGGTTAAGTTCTTACTTCAACCTGACTGGAGCTATTTAAATGGTAAAACGGCATTACTGGCACTTGGACAAGCATTTTTTGCATTAACTGTAGGACTCTCCGTTATGGTAACCTATTCTTCGTATTTACCAAAGCATGAAGATATGCCCAAATCCGCCTTTAGTGTAGCGGCATTAAATATTATTATTTCTTTATTAGCTGGTTTAGTTATCTTCCCTTCTGTGTTTGCACTAGGTTTTGAACCAGATGTAGGCCCTGGCCTGATTTTTGTTGTGATTCCTGCTGTATTTAATGAAATCGCCTTTGGGGGATTGTTCCTCATTGTTTTTTTAATCCTATTATTATTTGCGACGCTAACATCCGCGTTCTCGATTTTAGAGATCTTTGTAGCTGTGCTATCAAAAGAAAAGCCAGAAAAAAGGGAAAAATACACATGGGCTTCTGGGATCCTAGCTTTTGTAATAGGAATTCCAAGTGCACTTTCCTTTGGAGTCTTAAATGATTTCTTCATAATGGACATGATTTTCTTTGATTTTGCAGATTACCTAACAAGTAATATCGGTCTACCATTAGGGGCTTTCTTAATTAGTATCTTTGTATCGTGGCGTATGAAAAAAGCAGATGTATGGAACGAATTGCAAACAGGTTCAAATGTATCTAGTGCCTTTTTTAAAGCATGGTACTTCCTATTACGATACATTGTACCCGTTGCGATTGTTTTGATCTTTTTAAACATGATGAATATTCTATAATAGTTGAAGGCGGTGCTCGCATTTAGTGGGGCTGCTTTTTTTGTGTCGATGGGGTAACTTTTTTAGATAGATTGAATTAAAGAAGTTGGAGGGGGTGAAATTTGAGTATGAGAAGATATTATTGTAAGTATAGGGGTTTGTTCTGATTTTGATTCTTTAATTTCAACATTGGACAATTAATCTGCAGCTCTTACCTACCCTATTTTTATCTGGACATAACTCGCCCCCCCTGCAATGACTGCTTTCGCTCTTGGAAAGATTGTGAATTATTTAACATAATGTTCACGATTACATGAATGAATTCCCAATTACGAATGGTAAAATAATAGTTAAGAAATGGAATAATATTAGGGAGGGGATTTTATGTCTCACTTTGGTCAGCATTTAATGCAGTATCGTAAACAAAGAAAAATGAGTCAGCAAGAACTTGCGTTAAAAGCCCGATTAGGAAGTCAAACAATCGAAAAATATGAATCTGGTTTGCAACTACCCGATACACAAACCATCTTAAAGCTCTCTACTGTCTTAGATATTCCTGCATCTGAATTACTTGAAAAGGAATATCATAACTCTCCATCAAAACAGCTCGACCCAGAAATTGAACAGCTTGTAAACGAAATTGGAACGAAAAAAACGAAGCTTATCCTCAGAAAAGCGAAGGAATTTTCAGAAGAAGACTTTTTAAGAGTGATGCAGATGCTCTATGAAATTAAATATGAAGAAAAGAGTTTATGAAAATAAAAATTTTTTTATAAAAAATGTATAAAAACTCAGGAATCGGGCAATTATTAAAATATGCTTTCTAAGTATTCCCCCTTTTGTTTTTGTACTTTGGGATTGCCCTCATCGGTCAATCCCCTTTTTATTGCTTTAAAGTATTGAGGGACGGTTCTCGAGCGCGTTAACGTATTAACGCATTCGAGAACCGTCCCTCATTATGTTAACTAGATTTTATCTTTTACGAATTTTTTGATTCGTTTTACGGCTTCTTGCAGTTGCTCCATAGAGGTAGCGTAGGAGCAGCGGATATGTCCTTCTCCACCTTTTCCGAAGACGTTGCCAGGAACGACGGCCACTTTTTGTTCCATTAGTAATTGTTCTGCAAATTGTTCAGAGCTTAGGCCTGTCGCTTCTACAGAAGGGAATGCGTAAAATGCTCCCCCAGGAGTATGGCAGCTTAGACCGAGTTCATTCAATGACGTGACGAAATAGTTCCTACGCAAATGGTAGCTTCTCTTCATTTCAGCTACATCTCCCATTCCATTTACTAAAGCCTCTAAAGCTCCAAACTGGGCAGGAGTAGGCGCACACATCATGGAATACTGATGTATTTTCAACATCGCTTTTGAAATTTTGGCTGGAGCACAGAGAAATCCTAATCTCCATCCAGTCATGGCAAAACCTTTAGAGAACCCGTTAACAAGGATTGTACGTTCCCTCATTTCCTCTAGGGCAGCTACAGACACATGTTGGTCATCATAGGCTAATTCAGCATAGATTTCATCTGAAATCACAAGTAAATCATTTTCTTTAATGACATCTGTTACCCCTTCTAAATCCTCTTTCGTTAGCAAAGTTCCAGTTGGATTATTTGGAGAACAAAGCAGAATGGCCTTCGTTTTTGGAGTAATTGCTTCTTTTAACTCAGATGCTTGAAGTTTAAAGCCATTTTCTGGCTTTGTTTCAACGGTTACTGCTACCCCACCAGCCAATTGAACTAGCGGAACATAGGAAACAAAACTTGGCTCAACCACAATTACTTCATCCAGAGGATCAACGACCGCTCTGAGTGCTAAATCAATCGCTTGACTTGCCCCCACTGTGACAATGACTTCTTCACGCCAATCGTAATGTACACCAAACCCTTTTTCCATATATTTCGTAATCTCTTCACGTAATTCAGCTAGACCAGCATTAGCTGTATAAGAGGTATATCCTTGTTCTAAAGAAAGGATGGCTGCTTCTCTTACTGTCCAGGATGTGACAAAATCTGGTTCACCTACACCAAGAGAAATAACTCCTTCCATATTAGCGGCTAAATCGAAAAATTTCCGAATCCCCGAAGGTTTTAGATTTTCTACATTTTTTGATAAGTAATTCTTCGCTTTTGTTTTCATTACGGAGACACCACAATTCTTTTATCTTCTTGATCATGACCAAAAATGGTTCCATCATGTTTGTATTTTTTCAATTGAAAATGGGTCGTTGTTGATATAACTGAATCAATAGTTGATAACTTTTCAGAAACGAAACGAGCCACTTCATTCATCGAATGACCAACAACAGTCACAGAAAGATCATAAGCTCCTGACATTAAATAGACGGATTGAACCTCTTTATATCGGTAAATGCGTTGTGCTACTTCATTAAAGCCGACCCCTCTTTTTGGAGTAACCTTTACATCGATGATCGCCGTAACACCCTCATGTCCAGCTACCTTAGACCAATCAATAATGGATGTATAACGGACAAGGATTTGTTGTGCTTCAAGCTTCTCAATCATGCTTTGAACTTCCTCTACACTTATCTCAATCATTTTACTGATCGTTTCAATTGGGGTCCTGGCGTCTTGCTCGAGGATATGTAGGATATTTAGCTCTTTTTCTTTTAGCTGCATGTTGTGTCCTCCTCAATGGTCGATTTAAAACTCTTTTATTATAACAAAAGTGAATACTTTTAGACCTAAAATGATGAAAAAAAGGTGTTTTTTTGCTACTTCCGGGTAGAATACAAATACGGAAAAAACAGGAGTGATGGTCATGTCGGAGAAGGATACAACGTATCGAGCAAACGTCAATGGGGTCGATGTATTCTATGAATATTATCGCCATCCTTACGCAAAAGAAACCTTTGTTTTATTACATGGATTTTTATCTTCTACTTTTAGTTTCCGCCATTTAACACCGTTATTAAAACAGGATTTTAATGTGATCTCAATTGACCTTCCCCCATTTGGCAATAGTGAAAAAAGTAATAAGTTCATCTATTCTTATGAAAATCTTGGGAAAACCGTCATTAAACTTTTAAAACAACTTGATCTTAAAAATATTTATCTCGCTGGTCACTCAATGGGTGGACAGATTGCCCTTAACATAATGAAAATGGAGCCAGACCTTGTCCAAAAAGGCATCTTGCTTTGTAGTTCAGGATACCTTAAAAGGATGAAATGGCATGTATCCATGTTGAGCTATGTTCCATTCTTCCATATATATATAAAGCTTTGGCTGACAAGATCTGGTGTAAGAAAAAACCTTGAAAACGTCGTTCACGATATTCAGATGATTAATGATGAAATGATGTTCGGGTATTTAAAACCTTTTTTGGATGATGACATTTTCAAAGCGTTAACAAGAATGATACGGGATAGAGAGGGAGATTTGACGGTACAGGCTTTAAAAGAGATCCAAACACCATGCTTACTTATTTGGGGAAAACATGATCGAGTCGTTCCATTAAATGTTGGAGAGCGTTTAAAGAAGGATTTGCCAAATTCTCAAATGATTGTATTAGATGAAACAGGTCACCTTGTCCCAGAAGAAAAGCCCGAGGAAGTTAAGCAGCATATACTTTCTTTCATACAGAAAAACAGTAAGGTTTTAGAAGGACAGCCAGGTTAAGCTGTCCTTTTTTAAAATTAGAAACAACAGTCTTTTGAAAAGAGCCTTCAAATATTAGCTTATAAACTACAGCTACCTGTATTTTTGATTTCAATCAATTTATAAGCTACCTTTAAACAACTCTCCATGGGAATCCATTCTTCAAAGGAAAACTCATAAATTTCTTGAATTTTTTTTGCCAGCTCATTTGGGTGATCCATTCTGTGGACGGCTGCAATACTATCGGCAATTTCCGTATCATAGCCTTCCTCACCAATGGAGAAAGGATCCCATTCTTGTAGTGTTTTAAACAGCATTTCATTCGTTGCTCTCATATTTTGTTCCAAATTGTTCACCTAACTTTTTGCCTTTATTTAAACGCCCTAAGACAGATTATTTTATTCTGACACTTTATTATCTTATCATATATGTAACTAAAGAAAAGGGATGGTGTTTTGATGAGTGACTTCCATTATGAAATCAATCGAGAAGGAACCAACTCTGTAAAATGGGATTTAAGAAAAACCATTTTTGGAAAAGAAGATGTACTTCCTATGTGGGTAGCGGATATGGACTTTTCCCCTCCACCAATGGTCATAAAAGAACTAGAAAAACGACTAGAACATGGAATATTCGGATATACTTTCATCGGTGACCGATCAGCATCCTCTATTCAAAACTGGCTACAAACACGACACAACTGGAGTATTAAGTCAAATTCGCTTTTATATAGTCCAGGAGTAGTCCCAGCTATTGCAACCATCATTCAAGCTCATACACAACCAAATGACCGTATTATGCTTCAATCTCCTGTTTATCCCCCTTTCTTTGGTATGGCGGAAGCCAACCAGCGTGTTGTGGAGAATTGTCCTCTCATCTTAAATGAAGGCCAATATGAAATCGATTTCGAAGCATTCGAAAAATCGCTTCAAAATGGAGTGAAGTTATTTTTATTATGTAACCCACATAATCCAAGTGGTCGAGTATGGACAAAAGATGAACTAATAAAAATCGCAGAACTCTGTCTAAAATATGATGTGAAAATAGTCTCAGATGAAATCCATTCTGATCTTGTATTTACACCACACAAGCATATTCCAATCGCATCTTTAGACAATAAATATGAAAACATAACCATTACGCTTATGGCTCCAAGTAAAACCTTTAATCTTGCGGGATTACAAGCTTCCTTTATGGTTGTACCAAATGAACATTCTCGGGAAAAAATCGCAGATGCTCAAAAACGACAAGGTTTTTTCACTCTCGGTACCTTTGGAATAGCTGGAATGGAAGCCGCGTATGAATTCGGAGAAAGTTGGCTAGATAGCTTACTTGTCTATCTAAAAGAAAATATTGAGCTATCTAAAAAATTTATTAAGAGTGAAATCCCGCAACTTGAAGTTATTGAACCTGAGGGAACATATTTAATCTGGATTGATTGTAAAAATACCGGATTAAACGATAAAGAAATCGCCACACGTTTACTTGAAAAAGGAAAACTTGCACTCGAACCAGGACCAAAGTACGGGCCGGGTGGAGAGGGGTTTGTGAGAATGAATATTGCTTGTCCGAGGAATATGCTCATTGAGGGATTGAATCGTTTAAAACGATCTTTTGAAAAATAATTAATCAGTATATGATTTAAAACAAAATAAAATATCCACTATTCGGACCTATTCTCTAATTTTTCAACAAAGAAAAAGCTGATTCCAACATTTGAAGTTGTGATCAGCTTTTTAACTTTTTAATTTGATTTTTTATTGTTCGTAATCTCACCGCAAGCAATTCTCTTTCCTGATTCACCCGCTGGTTGTGACATACCGTCATCTTTCTCTTCCGTTATAACAATGCTCGTTCCTTCTTTTGTAAAGAGAGATGTCTTGCCTTTTGTCATGGTTACTAGCGGTGCCATTATTTTCACCTTAACTGTACTATCATCCTTTACAATCAGATTAGGCAAATCACCAGAATGTGCTCCTTTAGGATGCATCAATCCATGCATTTTATCATCTGGATTAAAATGATTCCCTGCGGATTCAAAGTCCGGTGGTTCACATTTTCCTTTTTCATGTATATGAATCCCATGCTCGCCTGGCGGTAAACCCTCAAGGTTAATATCAAGCTCAACTCCTGACGCTTGCTCTTGAAGTGTTATGGTCCCTAATGAATCACCAACATCATTTTTAATGTCGACTTCCGCTTTTTTGGGATTTTCAATAGCACATGCCTGTAAAAGAATAATGGCAATCGGAACGACAAGATAAGTGCGCATCCTCATAATGATTGTCCTCCAACTCTGTAAGTATCTCTTTCATTTTTGCCTTTGTTGGAGGTTTTTATAACAGCAATCCCTTAAGAGTCTTCCTTTGGCGATCGGAGGCTTGCCTCTTCTTCCTGTTTCCTTGTCTTTAACTCTTCCTTTTTCGACGCTCTTATAATCAGACGGAAGGTTAACACAGCGGCTACAGCAAAAATGATAAATGAAATAAAAGCCGGGATATATTCCGTTTTATCTTCAGGGAAATAGAGGAACAAATTTAATATATAAGAAAATTGCATACTTGGCTCCTTTCAAAAACAACCATTTTATTGCCTATTATAACAATAGGGATTAACATACTCCATTAGAAAACGATTGAATCCTTTACAATTCCGTGACGCAGCAGAAGTAAATTTGATTAGACCTTACAATAGATGACATTTTTCCCCATTTAAATTCCGGATATCACAATTTGTTTGAAATCTCCAATCTATTTGTCCATTCTAAGTAAATCTAGTGATCTCTCGACAAAACCTAAAAAGCGCCTCTGTCCAATACAGAGGCGCTCAACTCATCCTTATTTTTTCACAACTTCAATTTTCTCGATGATAACATCTTCTACAGGTTTATCCCCTTCACCTGTTTCAACATTCGCAATCTTATCAACAACATCCATTCCTTCGATTACTTGGCCAAATACAGTATGTTTATTATCAAGATGGGGGGTACCGCCTTTTTCCATGTAGGCTTTAATGATTTCTTTAGGGAAACCAGCCTCTTCCATTTGATCCTTCAGTGATTCATCAACGGAAGAATTTTGGACGATGAAGAACTGACTACCGTTTGTATCTTCACCTGCATTCGCCATGGATAGAGCACCACGGAGGTTATATAATTCCTTCGAGAATTCATCCTCAAATGGTTCTCCCCAAATGCTTTCACCACCCGTTCCAGTACCACCTGGATCTCCGCCTTGAATCATGAAATCCCGAATGACACGATGGAAAGTGACTCCTTCATAATACCCCTCTTTACTATGGGTAATGAAATTTTCAACTGCTTTAGGAGCATGTTCTGGAAACAACTTTATTTTGATGTCTCCCATATTCGTTTTCATGACAACAGCCTTCTCATTTTCCAAAACTTCATTTGTAAGCTGGGGGTATGTTACATCCCCTTTTTTATTACCACTCGATTCGTTTTCTGTCTTGTTTTTATCAGACTGACCACAGGCTGTAATCACAACTGTAATGAGCATGATAAAAAATAGATATGTAAAGCGCTTCATTTTCTCCCCTCCACATGTTAACTTTTAACTATACTTATCTTGTCTATTTTTTCATTTTACTAAAAAGTTGGCAAGAAGAAGGAGAGGATTTTCATGTCTGAACTTAAAAAGGGGAATATAGTCACAGCTATTTACAAGACTGGAAAATATATTGGTGAAGTTACAGAAATTGGTTCACAACATTTAATCGTCAAAGTTTTATCTGTTCTAAAGCATCCACGACAAGGAGATTTACACCATCCTAAAGATATCGATGTTTCATTTTTCCATGAGCGAAAAGCTCTTGCCTATACAGAGAGAGCCAACATTCCACTCAAAATGGTGAAGCCCTTCGATGGTGAAATAGCCGATTATAATACTTCACTTAAGAAAGCTTTTGATGAATTAAAAAGTGAGCTTGCAAAAGAGAATACTCCGTTTACTGAAAAAAGTTTACAGGCTTTAAATGGAGTTCAAAAAGAATATGAATTAATGTATTCAATAAAAATGTAAGAACAAAACCCAACCTCGATGATGAGTGTTGGGTTTTCATGCTAATTGATTAAGAAGTTTCGATAAATCAATTCGTTCTCCTATCGTTGGAGGTGTCGCTTTTTCAAGATACTTCTTATCTTTCTCCACAAGCTTGTATATATGGTAAGTCGTTAAAGCATCATCCAACGCTTTATGGTGATTTCCAACACCATCACGTCCATATTCCTGAACGGCTTTCCACAAGCCTGTTTGATTTTGATCTCCAAAAAACTTCTTATACTCCATAGATAAATCGATAAACTCCCCAACGAGTGGAAAATCAATTCCCTGCTTCCTACAGTTATCCCGTAACACCTTCATATCCATGTTTCCCCATGTCACCACTTTATTTTTTCCATGTTGATTCATTTCCGCGAAATATTGAATCAGATTTGTGAATGAAATACCTTTATCTACCTGTTCTTGTTTAATGGATAAAAATTTTTTACAGCGTGATGTCAATTTTGGAAATGCCGTTGGTTTAACATAGGAAGAAAACTTTTCAACTACCTCATTATTTTGCACAACGACAATCCCAGCTTCAATAATTTCGGGATAAAAATGTCTCGGTGTTCGACTACGTTCTGGCATAGAAAATTCAAAGTCAATAAAGATTAATTGTTTACCTTTTAACAAAATACTCCCTCCTGTTTGACTTCAGGTAGTACCGTCCAACCCTATCAAAAAATAGGAATCGTATCTCTTATTAAAATATTATATCACCTTATTGTGTAAAAATATGAATTATTTATAGAATTTTTAGAAAAATCACTTTAATTCACCTTCCATCACATATTTAATAAAATGAATATTTAGTAAAACGAAGTATTTTTCGGTATAATGGGTAATGTTCTAGAAATCGTTTATATGTTTTTAAGGACGTTAGATGGCTCATTAAAATTTATAAAGAAGGTGTCTCGTATCTCAATAGAAAAAAGAAACCTTGTCATCATGTGGTTTGCCAATTTTTTAGTGGCAGCAAGTGCAACAATGGTTTTACCGTTTATCTCACTCTATATTGAAACCTTTGGCCCTTATAATAATGCATTTGTCCAAAGGTGGTCTGGTTTTGTATTTGGTATTACATTTTTAGTTGCATTCTTTGTATCTCCAATTTGGGGAAGAATTGGTGATAGATTTGGATTTAAACCGATTCTCCTCGTTACTGGTTATGGGATTGCTTTTTCCATTTTTCTCATGGGGTTTGTAGACTCTGTTCTTGGGCTGTTCTTTTTACGGATGGCCATGGGCGCTGTGACTGGTTTTATTCCTACCTCGCTTGCCCTAATCTCATCTCAGACACCAAAGGAAACCGCCGGGAAAACATTAGGGACACTACAAATGGGAACTGTTTCTGGGGGGCTATTTGGTCCAGTGTTAGGGGGATTAATGGCGGACACATTTGGATTCTCATACACCTTTATTATTACTTCGATCGCGATTACTTTAGCCGCTACTGGTGTACTGATTGGGATTGTAGAAAAAAGAGAAGGAACATCCTCAACCAAGAAAAAACCTTATACAAGAAAAGAGGTTTTATCTCACATACTGAAACATAAATTATTACTTACCATTATGATTCTTTCTATGATTATTCAAATAGCAAACTTTAGTATACAGCCGTTGCTCACTTTATATGTTGACGAATTAACATCCACAAGTAACCTAGCATTTCTGGCAGGGTTAGCTTTTTCAGCCACTGGGTTCGGGAACCTGCTTGTCACTCGCCAGTGGGGTAAACTTTGGGATGAAATTGGATATGAAAAAGTGTTATCTATTCTTTTGGTTTTAGCTGCAATCTTTATTATCCCTCAAGCATTAGCAGAACAGCTTTGGCAGCTCGTTCTTTTCAGATTTTTATTCGGGATGGCGATTGGTGGGATGATCCCATGTGCAACAGCTTATATTCGTCAGGAAGCTCCCCTATCCATGCAAGGTGAAGTTTTAGGGTACAACCAAAGCTTTCGATTTTTAGGAAATGTTATTGGACCTGTATTTGGAGGGTTAATCTCTGGATTTATCGGCATCTCGTCCGTCTTTTATGTAACGGCGGCCTTATTTCTATTTGCATTTGGTTTACTTTGGTGGAGCCTTAAACATTCAACTGAGAGAAATACGTTAAAAGAAAACTATTAATTGCCGAAAATAAGGATAGGAACTTAAAACCACCATAAGAAGAGTTGAATTTTATGAGAACGATTAGCGGATATATTTTGATATGTACATTGTTTACGATTTTCATAACCATTTTGTTTGGAACAAGTTCTGAAGTACAAAAAGTCCAAGGCTTCAATAAAGCACTTAATCAAGCTGTAAATGAAGATAAGCTTAATATTAAAAAAACTAGTTTACTTCTTGATGAAAATGGTCAAGTTTTTTCAGAAATGAACCGTCCCTTCCGTCTTTATGTTGAAAACGAGGATATCCCGCCTTTTGCCAAGGATTTACTGGTGATAACAGAGGACCGGAATTTTTATGAACATGTCGGATTTGATGCCGGAGCCATCATTCGCGCCCTAGTTAAGAACCTCGTCTTCACACATATTCAGCAAGGCGGAAGCACCATTACACAACAACTTGCCCGCAACTTGTATTTGGGACAAGAAAAAACATATAATCGTAAATTAACAGAGTTGTTTTACTCCTATGAAATTGAAAAATCCTTTTCAAAAGATGAAATAATGGAGCTTTATCTAAACGTCATCTATTTTAGCAATGGGATCTATGGTGTTGAAACCGCATCACAGTATTATTTCAATAAAGATCTACAGGATTTGAATAAAGCGGAACTTTCATTTATTTTAGCGATACCGAATAATCCAAATAAGTATGATCCACTCGAACATTTTGACAAAACAAAAGAAAGACAGGAAAGATTATTAGACCTGTTAGAGCAGGAAGGCACGATTACAGCACAAGAATCCAAAAAAATTAAAAATATGCCCATCAAATTAAAGATAAGAAAGAAAATCGATCAATATCCTGATTATGCGGTGTATGCGGAGCATGAATTAAGCCAATTAATCGCCCATTCCGAAGGTTTTAATAAGAAAATAAAACAAGCTAAGACGAAAGAAGAAAAAATAAAAATTGAACAACAACTGGAAAAACGAGTAAATGAAGTCGTTCAATCAGGCGTCATTATCCATACTGCCCTTCAACCTTCTATGCAAAAGAAAAGTATAAAAGCTTTGAATGATTCTATTGTCTATGATGGGGTTGAAGGCGCGACTGTTACGATTAGCAACCAATCAAGGAGAATTGTGGCCATTACTGGTGGAAAACATTATCAAAAGTATAATTTCCACCATGCGTATCAAGCTGTTAGACAGCCTGGATCTGTGATTAAACCGCTCTTAGTTTATGGGCCTTACATTGAGGAATATCAAACTTCTATCTACGAAACCATTAATGCTAACTCTTATTGTGTTGGAAATTATTGCCCAGAGAATTACGACGGAAGACAATTTGGTCAGGTCACTATTAACCAAGCCTTTAAGGAGTCCTATAATACTCCTGCACTTAGAATGTTTGAAAAAACCGGAATAACAAAGGCGTTCAAAACTCTAAGCCTGTTTCATTTTGAAAATGTTCTGCCGGCAGATAAGACCTATGCAGCATCTCTAGGAGGATTTACATACGGAATGTCTCCTTTAGAATTAACGGATGCTTACACTTCTTTTATTAATGGAAACTATTATAAATCACATGCGATTATCAAAGTAACCGATAGAAAAGGGAAAGTTCTTTACGAATGGAAAGACCCTTCTGTACAAGTGTGGTCAGCTCAAACTACCGAAAAAATGAGAGCACTGCTCACTGCTGCAGCCGTTTCTGGTACAGGAGAACCAGCCTATGTATCCAAACCCTATGTCGGCATCAAAACAGGTACTACAAACAACTATAACGACTATTGGGTAATGGGCTTAACCGATCAATACACAACCGGTGTATGGATCGGGCATGATATCCCCAAAAGCATGAAAGCCATCGAAAAGTTTCGGCCAAGTCATCGAATATGGAAAGGGATTATGAGGTAAAGTTGATTAATGGAGGGAGCGGCGGCGAATGGTGCCAGGAACAATTCAGCTGTTTTGTACCAGGTACCTATTCGCCCTTTTGTACCTGGTACATTTCTGCATTTTGGTACCTGGTACACTTCTATTCTTTTGTACCTGGTTCCCCAATGAAACCGTAAAATAAAAAGGATGATCAGCGAGATCATCCTTTTTTATGTAGTCTTTATAATTCTACTTGTGACATGATTGGCAAGCTGGCCATGATGCCGTTGTATAGTTTTAAAAACACGAGGATAATGCTTAAGAACAGGGATGACCATGTAATGACTTGAAAGAATACAACCCCAATGGTCCCAGCTTTTGTTAGGGATGGAGAAATCTTTGTAACAAAGTAGATAAAGTAAACGAATGATGTCAGGGCAAAAATGATTAGCAATCCTATAAAGGATTTAAGACTTGCAACCGAAACAAGTGATCCAATAAAATAGATCATTTTCCCAGAGCGGACGGATTTTAAAATTTCTCCTTCTGAATCTTTAGAAAAAAATAATAGTGACAATTCGTTAATGGTTTCGGCAATTAATTTTAATGCAGCAAAAACCATGAAGAATACAACCATTAAAAGGATTAGGATTAAGAATTTCAGTTCCATATTTGAAAGAAATTCTCTCATACCAGGATAGACACCAATTTTTTTAAAAAGGTCTATAAATACTTCAACACCATAAACAGAAAAAGTTAAGCTAAATAATAGAATCGAAAACAAGGGTAAGTACCCAGTCAAATAGGCATTTCTCACAGAAAGTCTCTCCTACTAATTTAAAACTATTTATTATTAGGGAACATAAAAAAAGATGGAGCCATCCCCATCTTTACTCTACACTGTAATTTAAGAAAATCAATACCCATCAGTAATCTACCGTACAATGCGAATATATTCTCTTGGTTTGAATGGCTCAATGACGGAAGTTGGTTCCATGTCACTATTTGCTTCCAAATTCCCTTCCACATTCACATTTCTTATAAAGTTTTGATTATTTTCCCGACCTGTTTGAGTGATCTTGTTCATTCGATTGTTCCTATCATTGTCTTGTATCAACCAAGCACTCATAAATAGAATGGAAAAAATCATAACAGAAATCGTCACTTTCGTACGCACTTGATTTCACCACCTAGCAATAGCATGCACGAATTTGGGCAAGACTATTCGTAACTGTCTATTTGCGAGATTATTTCAAAAAAATTTTTCTTAGGTAATTTTCCGTATCTCTACATATTTAATATCATTTTAAAAAATGAGGAATACCGCGAACTCTTAGAAATGCAAGCGTCTTTTTTTTGCGTTATAATGCTTTTAGGTTTGATTAGACAGAAGGGCTAAGTTCTATTAAAGGGGGGTATTTTTTGACATTACTACATTGGGCCATTATTTCACCATTTTTAATGGCTATCATTATACCGTTGTTGTACAAGTTATTTAGAAAAATACATACTGGCTGGTTTGTACTTATTTTACCAGTGATACTTTTTACTTATTTCTTTCAATTCATTTCAATCACTAGCGGTGGAAGCGTCATCAAAGAAACGGTTCAATGGATGCCTTCATTGGATATTAATTTCACTGCATATGTTGATGGGCTCGGTTTACTATTCGCCCTTTTGATTACAGGAATTGGCGCACTTGTGGTCCTTTATTCGATTTACTATTTGAACAAGGATAAAGAGCAACTCCATAATTTCTATGTTTATTTACTAATGTTCATGGGAGCCATGCTTGGAGTTGTGCTATCAGATAATTTGATTGTGCTTTATATGTTCTGGGAGTTTACTTCGATTTCTTCCTTCTTACTGATTGGATACTGGTATCACCGAGAGCGTTCCCGTTATGGTGCACAAAAATCAATGCTCATTACTGTTTTTGGTGGTCTTTCCATGCTTGGAGGATTCCTTCTCCTATATATCATGGGTGGAAGCTTTAGTATTCGCGAAATCGTAGGAATGGTGGGTGCGGGTGAATTATCAACTGATCCATTATTTATTCCTGCATTGATATTAGTCCTTTTAGGTGCTTTTACTAAATCTGCACAATTCCCATTTCATATTTGGTTACCAGACGCAATGGAAGCACCTACCCCTGTCAGTGCCTATTTACACTCTGCCACAATGGTTAAAGCCGGTCTTTATCTTGTTGCAAGGATGAGTCCTGTTTTTGCTGAGCAAGGTTTATGGCTATGGCTTGTAGGTGGTTTTGGAATTTTGACCCTTTGCTGGGGATCATTCAATGCTGTTAAACAAACAGATTTAAAAGGGATTCTTGCCTTTTCCACTGTCAGTCAGCTTGGGCTTATCATGTCTTTATTAGGGATAGGTGCGGCTGCACTTCATTACGATCAATTAGATGATAATATCTTTCTTGTTGCAACACTTGCAGCTGTTTTTCATTTAATTAATCACGCCACATTTAAAGGAAGTTTGTTTATGGTGGTAGGGATTGTTGATCATGAAACAGGAACAAGGGATATTCGAAAGCTCGGCGGACTTATGAGCTTTATGCCGATTACTTTTACCATCGCGATTATTGGCGCCTTTTCAATGGCTGGTCTTCCTCCTTTCAATGGTTTCTTAAGTAAAGAAATGTTCTTTACTGGGATGGTCCGAATCCTTGAGGCCGATCTTTTTAACCTCCAAACATGGGGACTTCTCTTCCCTATTCTTGCGTGGGTTGGAAGCGTATTTACATTTCTTTATAGCATGATTTTAGTTTTTAAAACCTTTACAGGAAAATATCAGCCTGAGAAGCTAGATAAGAAACCTCATGAAGCACCGATTGGAATGCTAATTCCTCCTATTATCCTTGCTTCACTTGTTGTGATATTTGGTTTCTTCCCAAATATTCTTTCTCATAGTGTTATTGAGCCAGCTGTTGCTGCCATTACACCGAGCTTAGCCAAGGAAGTAGAAGTTCATATCTCTTTCTGGCATGGGCCTGGACCAGAGTTATACATGACATTAGGAGTTTTTCTTATTGGAATTCTTTTATATGTTCTTCTACCAAAGTGGATGCATATTTACACTAGGATTCCAGAGAAGCTGACACTAAATTCCTTTTATGATCGTGGAATCATAGCAGCAGAACGTGGTTCATACAGCTTTACAAAGGGATATATGACAGGATATATACGTAGTTATCTCGTTTATATTTTCTCATTCTTTATTGCCATTTTACTATTTACAATGTGGTATAAAGGGGCATTTGCCATAGATACAGAAGATGTAGCACCGATTGGAATTTACGAGATCGCTCTAGCGTTGATTTTAGTCATAAGTTCAGTAACCACCTTATTTGCTAAATCAAGATTGACCTCAATCATCGCACTTGGTGCAGCAGGGTATACGGTTTCCTTATTCTTTGTATTATTTAGAGCACCTGACCTAGCATTAACACAGCTAGTGATTGAGACGGTCTCTGTTGCCCTATTCCTATTATGTTTCTATCATCTTCCTCCTTTAAGTAGACATGAGGAAAGAATGTCATTCAAATTAGGAAATGCCCTCATCTCTATCGGTGTCGGTGTTGTTGTTACACTAGTAGCCATTTCTTCTTATAGCACAAAGCTATTTGATTCAATTTCGCAGTACTATATTGAGAATGTTTATGATGAAGCTGGCGGTAAAAATATGGTCAACGTTATTCTAGTTGATTTCCGCGGGTTCGATACTTTATTCGAAATTTGTGTACTAGCTATTGCAGCTCTTGGAATCTTCTCTATGATTAAATTACGACTGACAAGGAGGAAAGAAGGATGAGAACGAAAACCAATGATTTGATCCTGCAAACGATTACAACAGTAGTCGCGTTTATCATTATTTTATTCTCTCTCAGTCTTTTCTTTGCAGGTCATTATAATCCTGGAGGCGGATTTATTGGAGGGTTAATGACATCAGGAGCAATTGTTCTATTGTTACTTGCTTATGATATTAAAACAGTGACTAACATTTTACCGATTGATTATAAAGTACTAATTGCGGTTGGATTATTATTTGCTGTAGGTACGGGGGCTGGTGCTTTACTATTTAATGCCCCATTTCTCACACACGCCTACCAATATTTCCACTTACCGCTTCTAGGCAAAACGTCATTACACACTGCTGTACTATTTGATACTGGTGTGTATTTAGTAGTAATTGGTGTAACAATGACCATTATTCAAACGATAGGGGAGAGTGAATAATGGAGATTTTAATGGCAATTGTTATTGGAGTCCTATTTATGAGTGCTGTGTACCTGATGCTTTCAAAAAGCTTACTTCGAATTATTATCGGGACAGGGTTACTCAGTCACGGAGCACATTTATTAATTTTATCTGTAAGTGGTCTTAAGGGTGGAGCTGCACCACTCTTAGGAGAACATGCAAAGGAATATGTAGATCCATTACCTCAAGCATTAATATTAACTGCCATCGTTATTAGTTTTGGGGTTACGGCGTTCTTTCTCGTACTTGCTTATAGAGCCTATCAAGAGCTGGGAACCGATAATGTGGATCAAATGAGAGGAACAGAAGGAAATGACTAACTTACTTATCTTACCGATATTAATACCATTATTAACGGCCGTCGTGTTAATGATGTTAAGTAAATATGTGAAGGCACAAAGAGTCTTGTCCGTTATATCTACAGTCGCGACGATTGCAGCCTCGATTGTGCTTATTCGAAAGATTAGCCTCGATGGTATTCAAACTTTGAATTTAAGTAACTGGGAGGCTCCTTTTGGAATTACACTAGTTTCAGACATGCTCTCTGCTTTGTTAGTAACGACGACAAGTATCATTACGTTTGTCGTCATCCTTTATTCATTTAAATCCATTGGCAGAGACCGGGAACGTTTTTACTATTACCCTGTTGTTCAATTTTTACTTGTTGGAGTAAATGGAGCCTTTACAACGGGAGATATTTTCAACTTGTTTGTATTTTTTGAAGTCATGCTGATGTCATCTTATGTTCTTCTTGTATTAGGAGGAACGAAAGGACAATTGAGAGAGTCTATTAAATATATTTTAGTGAATGTTATCTCATCTGCATTATTTGTCATTACAGTAGCGTACCTATACTCTGTTGTTGGAACGTTGAATATGGCAGATATTTCGGTGAAAATTGCGGAAGTGGATCAACCAGCGATCCTAACGGTTATCGCCATTCTTTTCCTGCTTGTGTTTGGTTTAAAAGGAGCGATTTTCCCGCTTTACTTTTGGCTGCCTGGCTCTTATTTCGCCCCACCAACGCCAATCCTTGCTCTATTCGGAGCGCTATTAACGAAGGTAGGGGTATACTCTATAATGAGAACCTACACCCTCTTCTTTTATCATGATACTGGCTACACACATCAAATTCTAAGCGTGCTGGCGATTGTAACCATCGTGATGGGATGTATTGGTGCGTTAGCATATTGGGACGTTAAGAAAATCATTATTTACAATATCATCATTGCCGTTGGAGTCATTTTATTTGGAGTTTCTGTCATGACTCCCGCTTCACTTGAGGGTTCTGTTTATTATATTATTCATGACATGATTATTAAATCCGCTCTCTTCCTACTTGTTGGGGTAATGGCCTTCATTGTCGGTACGAGTGACCTCAAAAAAATGGGTGGTCTCATTAAGGAGTATCCATGGCTTGGATGGACATTCTTTGTCGCAGCTCTTTCGCTAGCAGGAATTCCCCCACTAAGTGGATTTGTTGGGAAACTATTAATTGTTCGCGGAAGCTTTGAGGGTGAGGCTTATGTTGGAGCAGGAATCATTCTAGCCTCAAGCTTAGCTGTGTTGTATTCTGTTTTGAAAATTTTTCTAAACGGGGTTTGGGGTAAACCAAAAGAATACAAAGTTACTTCTAAAGGAAACGTGAATTATTTATGGTTCACTTCTGCCATATTGGTTGGTTTAGCGGTTTGTTATGGCTTTGGAGCAGAAGCCATTCGACCTCTGATTTCACAAGCGGCTGAGGTATTAGTAGATCCAAATATTTATATTCAAGCAGTCTTAAAGGAGTAATGTAGAATGGCTTTTCAACTATTATTGAACTTTTTTCTCGCCTTTATTTGGATGTTTTTGTCCGTGTCCTTTACATCCAAATCCTTTTTCGTTGGGTTTCTTCTTGGATTGCTAATCATCTACGCATTTAGAAGATTTTTTACAGGGCGTTTTTATTTGCTGCGTGTATGGGCTATCATCAGCCTTATTGTCTTATTTATAAAAGAATTAATTCTGGCTAATATTTCAGTTCTAATGGCGATTATCAGACCAAAGCTAGATATAAAACCAGGAATTTTCGCCCTTCCGACAGAATTAAAGTCTGATTGGGAAATTACCGTTTTGGCTAATTTAATCACGCTGACGCCTGGGACACTTGTTGTTGATATATCATTTGATAATAAAATTCTTTACATTCATTCTATTGACATGCCAGATGCTGATGAAGCGGTAAATGAAATTAAGAATACATTCGAGAAAGCCATTAAGGAGGTGAGTCGCTAATGCTAGATATCATTATTCAAATTACACTAGTATGCGTCTCATTATCCATGCTTGCGTTTGTCTATAGGGTAGTAAAAGGACCAACTACACCTGACCGAGTTGTGGCTCTTGATGCCATTGGAATGGGTCTTGTCGCTATTATCGCGTTAGTGTCATTAATTCTTGATACCTTTGCATTTTTAGATGTTATTCTTTTAATAGGAATATTAGCTTTCATTGGGACTGTTGCCTTTTCGAAGTTTTTAGAGAAAGGGGAGATTATTGAACGTGAGCGTGATCATTAGTTTTATTATTGGATTTCTACTCCTCTTTGGAGCTTTTCTAAGTCTTGTCACAGCGTTTGGTCTATTACGTCTTCCTGATGTGTATACACGGAATCATGCTGCATCAAAGGCAGCAACACTTGGGGTTATGTCGATATTATTAGGAACATTTTTGTACTTTTATGTTGAACATGGGCATTTTAATTCAAAGCTAATATTAGCGATTGTGTTTATTTTTATAACCGCACCTGTAGCTGGTCATTTAATTTCAAGAGCGGCTTATAATTCGGGAGTTAAATTATGGGATAAGAGTGTCCAAGATGATTTGAAGCATAAAAAGGAATATGAGGAAAAAGCACGATTATAAACATTTTAAAAAAACCATAACTATATGGGAAAGAGGCTGTCCCAAACCAAAGAGTAAGGAACCACTACTTCAATATATAGAAGATTCCCCCAAATTATCTTCTGTATATATACGAAAGTTGTGGTTCCGATCCCTTTTGGGAACAGCCTCTTTTACTTTGGCTGTATTCGCATAGATGGTTGCTTTTCGAACAAGAATAGAAACCCGTAATGATTATGGTTTTGGCATCTTTTCGTCAAATAATTGGTTCATAAGTAATGAATGATTTAAGATGTCTATCATTGACCCAAAAGCAAAGTTTACGATAAGAGCCTTTACTTTATACATATTTTAAGCATCATAAAGCCTTTGTTCTACAGATCCACCTTGACGATGAACTACCAGGATTCCTACTTTTTTGTTAGCATACTGTTTTGCTTGTTCCATGAGATTTTCCTTCGTATCTTCTACAAATATAGCTTGATTCCCCTCCTCCTTGATTAATTGCCAGCCATTTTCATGCGTCTTAACATGAAACTGCTGTTTATCAGTGTGATCCTCTATATTTTTCCTAGCTTGTTCTGTTGCAATGGCGATAGCCCGTCCTTCTTCATAGCCTTCATCTAATAAGGCATTGGCAATTTCGATTGCTTTATTACGCGCTTCAGTCGGCAGATTTTTCAATGAATTGGGGTAATCTGATTTCGTCCAGCTCATTTTAGTCTTCACTCCTTTCGTTTTTAAACAAATTCCCTTTTCAGGAATGAGTAAACATAAGAAAGCGGAAGCGCTTCGAACAGGCCTGATAAGCATAAGACGAGCCACCGAGAAAGAGTGCCTATTCCCTTTCTCAGTGGCTTGGCTTAGTCTTTGAGGACCTATGTAAGTTAGGATTACCTTTTAGGAACAACGGCCATCGTGCAACGGGAAATACAAATTAATTGTTTTTCTTCATCTGTGATTTTGATATCCCAAACCATAGTACTTTTCCCTTGGTGAATGACCGTTCCAGTTGCGGTTACAATCCCATCTCGCTTTGCCTTTATATGATTGGCGTTGATTTCAAGACCAAAGCAAATCTCTTTATCTAAATCAATAAGATTTACCGCCCCAACACTTGCAACCGTTTCTGCTAATGCCACTGATGCTCCCCCATGTAAGAAACCAAATGGCTGTTTTGTATTTTCATTAACAGGCATCGTCGCAATGACCTTCCCTTTCCCTAATTCAACAAATTCCATTCCTAATGTTTTAATTAATGTATCTTGATATTCCATCTCTTGAAGCCTCCCTATAAATAATCATCCACTCTATTACATTCGATAAACCAACCGAAAACCCTTCAAAATTCGTGGATACTTTAACACACTAAAGCACCGCGGGACGGTTCTCGAGTGCTGTACAGCACTCGAGAACCGTCCCGCGGTGAGGTAATGCTTTAGTGTGTTGATTGGTTGTCCTTGTTGTATTATTCATATATTTTGTTTGTTGGCATATATTTGTAAAAATCTGAATGGTGCTTTTAGCATTCATTTTTTTACGAAAGGGGTCCATTATGAACCGCTATCATCCTTTTTTTTCTTTCCATCGACGATCAAATCCGCTGTTTCGGAACTCTGTTTGGAGACACACATACAGACCATTCCCACCTGTCGAGACAAAGATTTTTATCGATTCATCTAATCGAATGTTACCTTTGATGGATGAGGCCAAAAAGCTGGTCCAACTGATTTCAGTGTCAAAAGAGTTATCCTATCAATTAATGGATGCCGCTCAACAATCGAAAACAGAAGAGGTAAAACAATTAATTCGTACCACTGGCATTGGTATTCAGCCAGAGGTTAGATTCACTCCTGATGGTCTACATCTCACCTTTGAAGACAGATCCTCACAAAATGATTGTTGCCATTTAGTAGTGAAATTACGCTGGAGTTAGATTTAGAAGGCCATTTTTTGATTGAAATCTCAACCTATTTTTATAAAAAAACTAACTTAAAGGTCCTGCCAGATTTCAAAAGCATCTACATATCACCAGGATCTTACAATATTGTTTCCTGTTTATTTCACAACAAAAGGGCGCGATTTCGCGCCCTTTTCCTCGTTTAATAATAATATGGGTAGGGGTAATATGGGTAGGGTGGATAGTAATACGGGTAGGGTCTAGGGTAAAATAACGTACTTGCTAATGCCCCTCCAAGTAAACCACCGATAAACGGTCCTCCGAAGAAAAAACGTCGTCTTCCAAATCCTCCGTACCCTCCATATGGTCTTCTAAAATCATTCATACAAGCTGTACCTCCTTCTCTTCTATAGGCCTTCCATACTTATTTATGCAAAAGCTATTATGAAGGAGTGGGCATCTATCTAACATTCTAAATACAATTTAGGACATTTGTTTTTAAAAAAGTCTCTTTGGAAACAATTTAATTTTATAATAATATGGCTGCTAACCATCCAAACAAGATCAAAGGGATATTATAGTGTAAGAAGGTAGGTACACATGTATCCCAAATATGATTATGTTGTCCATCTGCATTTAACCCAGCTGTTGGGCCAAGTGTTGAATCAGACGCTGGTGATCCAGCATCCCCTAGAGCTCCTGCTGTTCCTACTATAGCAATCGTGGCTAATGGGCTGAATCCTAGTTCTAATGCTAATGGAACAAAGATTGTAGCAATGATTGGAATGGTTGCAAAGGATGAGCCGATCCCCATCGTAACAAGCAGCCCTACTATAAGCATTAAAATGGCTGCGAGGGATTGGTTTCTCCCGATTAGTCCCGCCGTCGCTTCTACAAGGTTCTCCACATGACCCGTCTCCTGAATGACTGCAGCAAAACCAGCTGCTGCGATCATAACAAATCCAATGAACGCCATCATCTTCATTCCATCGTTTAGCAATGTATCTGCCTCACTCCATTTAATGGAGCCACTTACATATAATACTGTGATTCCTGCCAATGCACCGAAAATCATAGATTCAAAGGTTAATTGAACATAAAGGGCAGCAACAATGGAGATGAAGGCAAAAAAGATTCCTTTTTTAGAATAATTGTTTGAAAACTCTTCTTTAGCTACGTAAGATTCATCTTGATATTTTCTAGGTTTTCGATATGAAACAAAGATAGCCACCAACAAACCGATAATCATTCCCCCAACTGGAAGAAGCATGGCTTTTGGTATATCTCCCATATTAATAGTCAGTCCACTTGCATCCATATTTTGGGCAATGATTTCATGGAACATGAACCCAAAACCATATGGTAACAAAATGTATGGAGCAGTTAATCCAAAAGTCAAGACGGATGCAATCAAACGACGGTCAATTTGTAATTCCGTCATCACTTTCAGTAAGGGTGGAATTAATATTGGAATAAACGCAATATGGATCGGGATAATATTTTGCGAAAAACAGGCTATTAATAAAAGAAATAAGACTATAAGTGCTTTTGACAAAGCCTTTCTACGAGAATCATTTCGACCCCCTACAATTTTTAAAACAAATTCTACTAGTAGATTAGGAATTCCGGTATAAGAGATAGCAACCGCAAACCCTCCGAGTAATGCATAACTTAAGGCAATATTGGCTCCACCGCCAATTCCTTCTGAAAAAATAATCATCGTTTCTTTTATTCCTAGTCCACCAGTAATGCCTCCTACTAAGGCTCCCGCTATAAGTGCAAACACTACATTCACTCGGAAAAGACTTAATAATAGCATCACAAGGACGGCAACCATTACTGCATTCATGTGTAAAGTTCCCCTCTCGTTGTAAGTAGTAATCTATACAAAATCCTTTAATCTGCTAAATTGGTAGAGTGTTAAAATACATTTACCACTATAACAAAACGAAATTTACCTTGTCAATACTTTATCTTGGTAAATCACTAAAGAGAACAACCGAAACAAAGGTTGACCTCAAAAAGGTCAACCTTTGTTTACCATTCCACTATTCTACTGTCTCAAATCGTTCAACAAGCAGGGCAAGAGTACGTGTCATAACCCCAGTCCCACCTGATGGACCAAGCTCATGGTCAGCTTTAGATGTTGCCGTACCAGCAATATCTAAATGGACCCAAGGTGTGTTGTCAACAAATTCTCCAACAAATGCTCCCCCCATAATCGCATGGCCTTCTCTTCCAGGAGAGTTATTTAAATCAGCCATCTTACTGTTGCGAACACGTTTTTTATCATTGTCAGTATACGGGAGACGCCAAATGAATTCACCAGCTTCGAATGAAGATTCTAGAACCTGCTCAAAGAGCGCTTCATTATTCGTCATTGCTCCCGTTTTATCAGTTCCTAAAGCAACAATGACTCCACCTGTTAATGTCGCCACATCCACAATATAATTTGCTCCGTGATGCTTAGCATAGGATACGCCATCTGCGAGCGCTAAACGACCCTCTGCATCCGTGTTTAATACTTCTATCGTTTTACCACTCATTGATGTAATAACGTCATCTGGCTTAAAGGCAGCCCCGCTCACCATATTATCTGTGGAAGGAATGACAGCCACCACATTTTGTTCAGGACGAAGCTCTCCGATAATCTCCATAGCCCCTAGAACAGCTGCAGCACCACCCATATCCGACTTCATTCCAACAAGACCATCTTTTGGTTTTAAAGAATATCCTCCAGTATCAAACGTGATCCCTTTTCCAACAAGACCAATGACATCCTTCCATTGATCTTTTCCTTGATGTTTTAGGACAATCATTTTAGGGGGCTCTATAGAACCTTGATTGACGGCAAGAAGAGCTCCCATCCCCAATCTTTCCATATCTTCTTTATCTAAAATCTCTACTTCAAAATCATATTTTTTTGCCAACTCAAGAGCATATTCAGCTAGCTTTGTAGATGTCAGCATGTTTCCAGGGGTATTTACAAGAGTACGTGCTGAATTAACCCCTTTTCCATGGGCATACCCTACTTGAAGTGCTGCCTGAATTTCATCTGAATCTTCGTTTGTAAGAGCAACAACCTCTTCAATATGAACTTCTGGCTCATTGGATTTCTTTTTATAACCATGAAACTCATATGTGGCCATCGTCAATGATTCACTAAACGCATGAGCAATATCAGATGCTAGTAGGTTCTCTGTAACAAAAGAATCAAGTGCCACTGATATTGTCGTCACCTTCATTTTTTTCATTGTTTTTGCAGCTACTCCTAACGCTTCCCTAAGAGTATCAAACGTTAGATTCTTCTCTTTTCCAAGTCCGACGAATAGGAGTCGTTTAGTTGGTAACTTTCCAAATGTATGTATTTTTGAAATGCCTTTTAGTTTTGATGAAAGATCCCCTTCCTTCACAAAATCCGTCAACATACCGTTTAGGTTTTCATCAAGAGAAATAAGCTCACCTGTAAAGGCAGGTTTGTTAAATAAACCAACAACAACACACTCAGATAGACTATTATAAAACTCTTCATTTTTCACTGTAAATTTCATCCCTACACCTCCAATTAAATTATAGCTAAAAAGTGAAATTATTTCGACTACCTAATTAAGTTTATAAATAAGCTTTCAAAACATTCTGTGTTATAATGGGAACATTATCTTAATGGAAAAGTTATTTAGAAAGGATGTATACGTACAGCATGGATCTCTTCTTGAATTTCCCACTCTGGGCGGCATTAATGGCTATTTTCTTCGCCCAATTCGTGAAAGTACCCATTCAATTTATTGCGACCAGACAGCTTGATTGGTCATTACTAACGTCAACGGGTGGGATGCCAAGTTCCCATTCTGCTGCGGTTACGGCACTTGCAACTGGTGTAGCCTTAGAAACAAGTCTAACATCTCCTATATTTGCAATTGCGGCCGTTTTTGCCATTATCACCATGTTTGATGCAACAGGGGTTCGTAGACAAGCTGGTGAACAAGCGATTGTACTGAATCAACTTATGGGGGATTTCCAACGATTTGTTGAAGAAGCAAAGGGTTGGCAAAAGAAAGCGGAACAGGAAAAACAGAAAGAATTAAAAGAATTGTTAGGTCATAAACCTATTGAGGTTTTTTTCGGTGGTCTTTCTGGAATCCTGCTTACTCTACTCCTTCACTACTTGATTCATCAATAGGAGGATTCACTAATGAGAATTGTATCAATATGTCCGAGTAACACGGAAATTCTTGATTATTTAGATTTAACGTCGTCACTTGTAGGAGTAGATGATTATTCAGATTTCCCTGAAGAAATCACCCTTTTACCGCGACTTGGTCCAGACCTCTCTATAAATATGGATAAGGTAGAGGAGCTTCATCCCGACCTTGTCGTCGCTTCATTGAGTGTTCCGGGGATGGAAAAGAATATTGAAGAACTAAAAAAGCGGAATTTGCCCTATATTGTGTTAAACCCACAGAGCTTTTCAGACATTGCAAATGATATGTTGACTATAGGAGAAGCTTGTGGAATTCCACAATATGCAGAAGAGAAGCAGCAGGAATTTAACACCTTTATAGAGCACTTAAAAGAAAGAGCTAAAAAAGTAACATCACCACCGACTTTATATTGGGAATGGTGGCCAAAACCAGTTTTTACACCTGGAAAAATAAATTGGCTTACAGAATTAAGTTCTCTTGTAGGGGCCAAAAATAGCTTTGAAGATGTAGAACTTGCTAGTGTACAAACCGATTGGACAGACGTGCATAACCGAAACCCTGATTACATATGTCTCGCATGGGTTGGGGTTCAAACACAGAAGGTTAACCCTAAAGTGGTTAAGAAAAGACCAGGTTGGGACAGCTTAAAGGCTATTAAAGAGGATAAAATTCTGATTCTGGAAGAAGCTTTGTATTGCCGACCGTCCCCTCAATTACTCAAAGGAGCATTACAGCTGGGGCAGAAGTTGCATCCCACGCTTTATAATGATCTTACATTTAAATCCTAATTTCTTTCAAATAATAAAAGGCTGTCCCATAAAGAGGCAGGAGCAAACATTGTATTTCCATATAGAAGAATGTTAGAAGGATTTCTTCTTTAAATGGATGTTGTCGTTCCTGACACCTTAGAATTGGGATCAGCCTTTTTTATAACTTACTCCTCTTCAGGAGAAATATATTGTTGTCTAAAGACCTGCATTTCTTCGTTTTCATTTAAAGCATTCAAATCTGCTTCTGTTAATGATCCATTTCCTTTTTGAATCACGAACACTTCAAGGGTTTTCTTTCCCCACTCGTTATACACATCATCAACCGTCTTATAGTATAGATCAAGCTCGTTTCCATTGATGGCGCTACCTTTATCTGCCACCACACCAAATCCGTACCCTGGGATAAAAAGAATCGTTCCGATAGGATAAACGTCTAAATCTGCCGCAATCGTTGAATATAGGTCACGTTTTACTTTCACCCCTGAATATGTAATCCCATACCCTGGATGTCCTGGGCTTTTTCCTGTTGATTCTATCCCAGCAGTATACCCCGTTGCGACTACTGTATCTTTTTCGTATTGCGTCCAATCAATCGAATCTATTAATGTTAAAGGCTCATTGGTAACTGCATCTGCAGAAGAAATTTGAGTTTCTCCTTGAGCAAATCGCTTTAATACTTTAAATGTAAGTGAAACTGGCTTCATAGCGTGATCCTCTACATTTTCACCATTATGAGATTCTAATAACAATATAGGCAATGAACTTGCTTTTACACCTGTGATTGATTGGAATGTTGCTGACAGTGCCAAAACGACAAGAATAGTCATCAACCATCGTTTGGACCATGTTTTAAGAAATTTCATCATTTCACTCCTCCCAAATCTATTACTTTCCTAACTTGAGAGGAAATATTCATAAATTATTTATAAAGAGTCGAAATGTTCAAAAAACTCATCGTTAAATTTTACTAACCTCATTGTATTACCCCGACCTTTAGGGGCCAGACTTATAAGCTGGACACAATAAAAAACTCCCTTTAATGAAAAAGGAAGCCCATTAATTAAAACATTCTGTAGCCTTTTTTACGTAAAGTTTTCATGGTCACACCTGAAAGAATGGCTCCTGCTAGTCCACTTGACAAAATCAATATATCTGCAACCGTTAAAGAAGTCAATTTAACACCCAAGCTAGAAAAAGCTTCTTGTGAATCACGGAAGTATTCGATAAAACGTACTTCATCTACAATTAGAATTGTTATTATAGGGTAAATAAATGCCATAATCCATGTCATTCTAAGTAGCATATTCAACAAAAAGCCGATTCCAAAAAATAACACTAAAAACAATAGCATTGAAATGATGATAACGGGGAGACCCATCTGCATCGTCCTGCACCTCCATACACACTAAAGACAAGTGTACTAAAATCTTAGGACGAACGTCAATATAGTAGATAATTCTTCACAAATTCACCACAATTACAAGAAAAGCGGAAGCCTAGACAAAGAAAAACAGAAGTGCCTAGAACAGGACAAAAAAATAGAGGGACTGACCACTAACGGTCAATCCCTACCTCTATTATAATTATGATGATTTTTTATTATTTTTTCCGCTACCGCAGCAACATGGACATGTCTCAGAGCCGCCAAGAACGAGTTGGAAGTATCCTTTCCCTGAGCAGTATTCACATTTCTTTGTTTGTGTTTCGAGTGTAGTTCTCATCGTTCTATCCCTCTCCTTTTCTAAAATATTTATTTAATTTTCTGATAATATATCACCTTTTAAATAAATAAGAAAGGGACAAAAATGACAATCTCCCCTCAAGAAAACGCATACAAACTGTCATTTCTCTTTAAATCTCGTTATTTCTAAAAATTTCAGAATATTATAAAAATAATTTATAATTTGTATATCCAAAATGGTTTCCAGGATTAATTCCGTCTAGACAACTTTTAATATGACTTAAATCATATTTAATCATCTCATGAATCATGACAGATGTAGTAGAATCACGCTTCAATACGTCAGGACTTACCCACTTCACCTCAGAAAGCTCTTTTTCTTGTACAATAATAGGTTGGTTTTCATCCTTTAGATTTAAAGTGAAGATTATCATATTGTCACTAATTTTATTTTTGATCACACCTGTTCTTAAGCCAAATAATCCAATTACCTCACTTGAAAGTCCGGTTTCTTCTTTTACTTCTCTTATCACTGCTTCATCTAGAGTTTCACCTTCATGGACAAACCCAGCTGGAATGGACCACATCCCTTGAAGGCCACTATATTTTTTCTTTACAACCAGCCACCTTCCTTTTGAATCAATAATCAGACCAGCAACAGCAAGCCAAATATTCCCTCGCGACATCAGCTTCTCTCCTTTTGTAATAAAAAAAGGGTGACTTCTAAGGCGAGCTGCCTTGTCTGTCAAACCCTTTTTGTTAGTTAATTAATTTTAGAAGAACTTGAATTTTCCTTTTTTGAATACAAGTGATGTTCCACCGATCATATGAAGTGCCCGGTTATCAACCACTTTCTTCATAAAGGAAGCTTTTGAACCCATAAGCTTTTTACCATATACAAGACCGATAGCATCATCTTCTCCTAATGAACAAACGGTTCCTTTAATATCTGGTGTGAAAGTTGCTAGCTCTTCATTTCCTTTTAACAGTGAAATGATATTTTTTGCACAAACTTCCCCTTGTTGCATGGCAATCTGTGCTGTAGGAGGGTAAGGACGATTAATTTCTTCGTTTATCATTAATGAACTATCACCAATTACGAAGATATTATCATGACCAGGAGCTCTTAAATCCTTTTCAACTTTAACACGGGCTCTCATGTTTTCGATTCCCGACTTTTCAATGACAGGGTTTCCGCGAACACCAGCTGCCCAAACAATTGTGCCAGCTTTGATTTCTTCCACTTCTTCCTCACCCTTTGAAATGATGACGGAATCAGCTTTTGCTTCTTTAAGTGGAGTTCCAATACTGAACTCAATTCCTTTTTTCTCCAGTTTCGCTCGAGCATATTTCACTAGTTCTGGGTCAAATCCTGGTAGAATCATTGGAGCCGCTTCTACACATACGATACGTACCTTCTTTGGATCAACATCATATTCTTTGCAAAGCTCAGGAACACGGTTTCCAAGTTCACCTAGGAACTCAATTCCAGTGAAACCAGCTCCACCAACTATAATCGTTAATCGCTCATCTTTCTTCTCTTCTTCGTTCTTATAAGTAGCGAATTGATATTCGATATGTTCACGAATTTGACGAGCAGAATTAATGTTAGCAATCATGAAAGCGTGTTCATGCAAGCCTTGAATTCCGAATGTCTCTGACACTGCACCAAGAGCAATCACTAAGTAATCAAACTCTACTTCACCTGCACTTGTGATTACTTTCTTTTCCTCTGTTTTAATATCTTCAACTGTTGCTTGAACGAAATCTACTTTGCTACGATTAATAACGTCGCTAATATCATAACGAACTTTATCATGATGTAACGTACCAGCAGAAGCTTCATGCAACCAAGTTGTTTCATAATGATAATCGTTCTTATTAATTAAAACGATATCTGCTTCATCGTGACTTAATTGTTTTTGAAGACGTGTAACCGTCATCAATCCACCGTATCCTGCACCTAATACGACAATCTTTGGCTTTCTCAAGAGACATCCACCTTTACAGTATATTTGCGATGTTTATAACCTTATTTTCCACCGCATATAAAATTTTTATTAAATAGAAATAAAGTATGTGACGAATTTCACGAACCGTCACAAAAAGGTTGCGAAAAATGTCATAAAATCATAATATTATACCTATATTACATATTATTCTTTTTACATTCCTTTTTCAAGACGTTCTAAAGAAATAATCAAACTTAAGAATATTAAGAAAATAGGGTGAATTCGCCTGATAATTCGTCATTATTTATTCGTTTCATGTGAAGCGTTTAGCCTATTATGTTAAAATTGAATATATCTTGGTTGAAAAGCATTGGAGGGATTATGTTGAAAGAAGATCAAAAAGTTTATGATATTACCATTATCGGTGGAGGTCCTACCGGGCTGTTCACTGCTTTTTACGGTGGGATGAGAAAAGCAAGTGTGAAAATCATAGAAAGTCTTCCCCAACTTGGTGGTCAATTAGCAACATTATATCCTGAAAAATATATTTATGACGTTGCAGGGTTCCCTAAAGTAAAAGCACAAGAATTAGTAGACAATTTAAAGGAACAAATGGCTAAATTTGAGCCAACTGTTAGTCTAGATCAAGCCGTTGAACAAGTGGAAAAGCAAGCTGACGGAGTGTTCAAATTAACGACTGATAAAGAAATTCATTATTCTAAAACCATTATTATTACGGCTGGAAACGGAGCTTTCCAACCGAGAAGATTAGAACTAGAGAATGCCTCTACATATGAAGGGAAAAACATGCACTATTTTATCGATAATTTAAATTACTTTAAAGATAAAAAAGTGGTTATTTGTGGTGGCGGAGATTCCGCAGTCGACTGGGCGTTAATGCTGGAGCCAATTGCAGAAAAGGTCAGCCTGGTTCATAGAAGAGACAAGTTCCGCGCTCATGAACATAGTGTGGAAAACCTTCATAAATCCTCTGTAGAAATCAAAACACCGTTTGTGCCTAATGAAATAATTGGGGATGGAGAAAAAATCTCTCAATTGGTGCTGGAGGAAGTCCGTGGAGATGCAAAAGAAGTACTGGATGTAGATGAACTTATCGTCAACTTTGGTTTCGTCTCTTCTCTTGGTCCTATAAAAGATTGGGAACTCGAGATTGAGAAGAACTCAATCGTTGTAAACTCTAAAATGGAGACCAATATTCCTGGCATATATGCTGCAGGTGATATCTGCACGTATGAAGGGAAAGTGAAGCTTATTGCATGTGGGTTTGGCGAAGCACCTACAGCAGTTAACAATGCAAAAGCCTACATGGATCCAAATGCACGTTTACAACCAATGCATAGTACATCAATGTTTAGTTAGACCCGAAAAGCGGAAGCGCCTCGATTAGAGGATGAAAGGCTAAGTTCGCCACGTCCTGTGGCAACGCCTTTCTGACCTACATCCTGTAGGCCTCCGACAAGCATAAGACGAGCCACCAAGAAAGGGTACCTTTTCCCTTTCTTGGTGGCTTGGCTTATGTCTCGAGGAGCTAGGCGCTGGAGCTAGACACTAAAAAAGCGGAGGTGCCTTGTACAGGCCTGACAAGCATAAGACGAGCTCACTAGAAAGGGTGCCTTTTCCCTTTCTAGTGGGCTCGTCTTATGTTCGAAGTCCCAGGCGCTGGAGCTGGACACTGGAAAAGCGGAAGCCCCTAGAATATAGGATGAAAGGCTAAATTCGCCACGTCCTGTGGGATCCGACAAGTAGAAGTCACGGAGGAGCTAACACCTATAACCCTTTAATCCGTAAACACCTCAAAATTTCATACTTTTTTTAGAGTGAAAAAATACCCCGCCCGAAAGCGAGGTACCTCAACACATCTATTGTTTCTTCATTGCATCCGCAACGAACTCTACATTCGTACCAACCACGACTTGAAGGTCTGTTTGATTTAATTTAATGACCCCTTTCGCGCCAGTTTTCTTCAGAGCTGCTTCATCTACTTTTGACATATCTTTTACTTTTAAACGTAATCGTGTTACACAGTTATCAATTGTATATAAATTATCTTTTCCACCTAATGCAGAGAGATAGCGCTCAGCTGTATTATCATATCCATCTGAGCCTGTAATTGAATCTGAATCCTCATCTTCAACATCATCTTCTCGACCTGGTGTTTTAAGATCCAGTTTCTTAATTAAGAAGTAGAAAATGACAAAATAGATGACACCATAGATTAATCCTACTACCAATAAAAGCAGCGGTTTGGTCGCAATTCCAAAATTCAAAATGTAATCAAGTGCCCCAGCCGAAAATCCAAATCCATGAAGGATACCTAGGGTTGAAACGACGGCAAATGATATTCCTGTTAGTATGGCATGGATGACATATAACAAAGGCGATAAGAACATGAATGAAAATTCAATTGGCTCCGTAATACCTGTTAAGAAAGATGTAAAAGCTAAACCGATTAGGGCCCCTGTTATTTGTTTCCTTTTTTCAGCCTTTGCAGCTGCTATCATAGCTAGAGCAGCTCCAGGAAGGCCGAACATCATGATTGGGAAGAAACCAGCCATAAAGATTCCGGCACTTTCATCTCCTGCAAAAAAGCGTTGGAGATCCCCTTTCACAATTTCTCCTGCTGCATTCGTAAACTCACCAAATTCAAACCAAACTAAGGTATTTAATACATGGTGAAGACCGATTGGAATCAGCATTCTGTTTAAGAAACCAAATACACCTACCCCAACAGCCCCTGCATTCACAATCCACTGACCTACAGCATTAATTCCCTCTTGAATTGGTGGCCATATATACCCAAACAATCCAGCAAGAATAAGCATGGTTAAAGAAGTAATAATAGGAACAAATCGTCTACCACCGAAAAACCCTAGCCAATCAGGTAGTTTAATTTCTGAATATCGATTATATAATAGCCCTGCAACAATACCTGATAAAATCCCACCTAGTACACCCATATTAATTTCTTCATTAATAGCTTGTGCACCATTTGTTAAAACAAAGAAACCAATCGCTCCTGCTAGAGCAGCTGCACCATTTCCATCTTTAGATAAACCAATTGCAACTCCTATCGCAAAGAGTAAAGCTAAATTTGCAAAAATTGCGTCTCCTGCCTTTGCCATAAATGGTATACCTAATAAATCGTCTTGGCCTAAACGTAACAGCAAAGCAGCTGCAGGCATAACAGCAATCGGAAGCATGAGTGATTTACCAATTTTCTGTAAAAAACCTAACATATTTTGTAACCCCTTTCATTTAAGTTTTATAGAATGCAATTAAATCATTGCCTTTTACCAAAATTAGCGATCCATTTCGATCGTAAATTTATAACGATCCCCTCTGTAAACGGATTTTACATATTCAAGAGGGGTACCATTTTCAAGAAAACTTGTTCTTTCAATAAGTAGAACGGGGGCCCCTTCTTTGATTTGTAAGATCTCCCCTTCTACTTTACGAGCATTGGAAGCTTCCAGTGTTTGAGTAGCATTCTTAATTTTTAATCCTACTGAATGCTCGATATATTGATAAAACGATCCCATTGCAGACTCCATTGTTAAACCTGGAACGAGCGATGTACTAATATAGAGGGTTTCGTAAGCCATTGGAAGTTGATCCGCAAGTCTTACCCTTTTTAATTCATAAACCTCGCTTCCTTCAGAGACCTTTAAATGATCTGTGATTTCTGGATCCGCATTGGTCCTTTTAAAATCAATGATTTTGGTTGCAGGCTCCATATTCCTCGCACGCATATCTTCAGAAAAACTAGTTAAGCCCTTTAATGGTTGTTCAATTTTTTGAGAGGCAACAAACGTTCCTTTGCCTCTCATTCTGGTCAAATACCCATCATTCACCAGATTGTTTATCGCCTGTCTAACAGTCATTCTACTTACCTCAAACATTTCAGCGTACTCCCTTTCTGAAGGGAGAGTATCTCCCTGGGAAAGGTGACCGTTTTCAATCATGTCTTTAATTCCTTTTTCTAGCTGATAATAAATAGGAAGTGGTGACGATTTATCAATCATAACGAGAGTACCTCTTTTTGCTCTCTTTTTATTAAAGATAGAGCGTCTTCATCAGCAATAATGGTAACATCAGGATGATTTTTTAATACAGAAGAAGGATTGTTATTATGAATCGGTTCGTTAATCAATCTGCTAATAGCTTCAGCTTTACTTTCTCCTGACACCAGCAATAGGATTTTTTTACTTTTCATGATAGTCGCAATTCCCATTGTAATAGCTTGGGTTGGTACTTTATCAATACTCTCAAAGTAGCGAGCGTTTGCTTTACGAGTTGACTCAGTTAAATTCACTATATGTGTCACGGAATCAAATGAGGCACCTGGCTCATTAAAGCCGATATGGCCATTTTGACCGATTCCTAGCAGTTGAAGATCAATGCCACCTGAATCTTTTATTAGCCGTTCATAACGTTGGCATTCCTCCTGTAGATCATTTGCCATCCCATCAGGTAGAAAGCTCTGATCTTCTGGAAGATTAATATGACGAAAAAGCTGTTTATCCATATAGGTGTGATAGCTGTTTTGGTCTGATCGTGGCATAGCTACATATTCATCTAAATTAAACGTGTGGACATTGCTGTAGCTGGTGTTGGATTGCTTGTAATCTTCCACTAATCGGTTATAGGTTCCGATGACGGTTCCACCTGTAGCAAGCCCAAGTACTGAATTACTTTTAGAATGTACTTGTTTAATGATATATGCTGCCGCTTTCTCACTCATGTCTTCGTAGTTTTTTGCTTGGATTAACTTCATGATGTTTTCTCCTTTTCCCTAGAATAAGTTAGTTTTCCACGGCAAAATGTTTTTATGACATTATGCTTTTCATCTAGTAAGACTAAATCTGCGTCTTTACCCGCTTTTATACTTCCTTTACGGTCAAAAACCGATAACTGTTTGGCTGGATTTACCGAAGTCATTTGAATAATGTCTTTCAAACCACATTGAGTAAAAGTCATCATATTTTTCACTGCGTCTTTCATCTTTAAAATGCTGCCTGCCAGTGTCCCATTTTCTAATGTGGCACGTTCACCGTCTACACTTACCTCCTGTCCCCCTAAATCATAGGTTCCTTTCCCTAAACATTTGGCTCTCATACTATCGGTAATAAGGATGACTCCCTCGCTGCTTTTATTCATGTAGGCAAACTTCACCACCTCAGGGCTGATATGAATTCCATCCACAACCATTTCGCATTTTACTTCCGGATGCATTAATACACCGCCTGCAACACCCATTTCTCTATGATGAAGCCCTCTCATGCCATTGAATAAATGGGTAGCATGTGTCACTCCTGCATTAATCGCTTCTTTAACCTCAGAGTAGACAGCATCAGAATGACCAATAGATGCTACTACACCATGTTCTTTTAAATAAGAAACAAACTCTAAGCCGCCCTCTTCCTCAGGAGCTACTGTTACTAGCTTTACATTTCCACCAGATAAATCTTGCCACTCTTTGAATAATGAAATACTTGGCTCTATAATATGATCTGGATGCTGTGCACCTGCTCTTTTAGGAGATATAAACGGCCCCTCCAAATGGATTCCAATGGCTTCTGCTCGATGAGATTGTTCCTCTTTCATATAATGAGACAAATTCGCCAATGCATTCTCGATGCTTTCCTTCGATGTCGTCATTGTAGTTGGAAGAAAGCTTGTTGTCCCTTCCTTTGGTAACGCTTCTGCGATTGTTTTAATAGCTTCGGGTGTGCCATCCATCGCATCTGCCCCATCAGCTCCATGTATATGAAGGTCAATCATTCCTGGGATTAAATTCATTGAAGGTGTTGCTTGGATTTCATCAACCGGATCTGAAATGGATAATTCCGTCATTTCCCCCACTTCAATAATCGATGAACCGTCGATTAAGACATACCCTTCATCAATTGTTCTATCTTCAGCGAATACTTTAATGTTTGAAATAAGTGTTTTCATCATTTATCCCTCTTTCTGATAACGCTTTCCCTATTAAAATAACATCTTATCATCTAGTTGTCTATACCAATTTATGTTTGAAAGATTAATGTTGATCACTTTATTTATTATTTTGAGTTAAAAGTGGAATTCTATTCTCATATTTCTTTATTAATGCTTGGTTATGTTTACCTCCATCCTCAACCATTAGCTTAGTTTCTTCTGATAAGTTTGCATTAAGGATTGTTGTTCCTATAACAGTCGAAGTGGATGTAAACGCTACGGAAACCTTTGGATGGGTTAAAATAGCATCTCCACTTACAGAATGATTATCTATCACCAAATCAACCACATCATATAAATGCTTTTTATTTGTATGCTTCGAAGCCTGATTATTGCCTTATTTTAGTCTAAAAAACACTAGAATTGTTTATTTTCTGTTCATTCGGGTAGTGCTAATAATAGATAAAATTTTTAATTAAAAGGATGTTTTCAAATGCATGTATTAGTAATTGGGGCAAATGGTACAACCGGAAAACATATTGTAGAGAAGCTTTCCAATAGTAGTCAACATATTGTTCGAGCAATGATTCGTAAAATGGAGCAAGCGAAAGACTTGGATGCCCTTGGTGCCAGACCCATAGTAGCTGACCTTGAACAAGATTTTTCGTATGCTCTAGAAGATGTCAATGCTGTCATCTTTGCAGCTGGATCAGGTAGTAAAACTGGACCAGAGAAAACGACAGAGGTTGATGAAAAAGGAGCGATGAAAGCGATTGATTTTGCGAAAGAAAAAGGCATTGAACGCTTTGTGATGCTCAGTTCAATGGGTGCTGATCATCCTTCACAAGGACCTGTTGGCTTGCAACATTATTTAGAAGCAAAACAAAAAGCCGATCAGTATTTACTAACCAGTGGTTTAAATTACACGATTGTACGTCCTGGTAGTTTAACAGATGATCAAGGAATAGGGAAGATTATCGCAGCAACTTCTATTGAGGATAAATCTAGCTCGATTTCTAGAGAAGATGTGGCAGAAGTTTTAGTTGAATCATTATTGATTGAATCTGTATATCATCAAACATTTGAAGTTTTAGGAGGAAGTACTCCAATTAAGGATGCTCTTGAATCGATTTAATAAAAAATGCGACCTTTTATAGGCCGCATTTTTTATTAACAATTTTCAGGAGATCCTGTATTCGTTGCCGTTCTAAAGGATGATCCACATCCACAATTGGCAATTGCATTTGGATTGTCGATGGTGAATCCTCCGCCCATCATCGATTGTTTGTAATCGATTTGGGTACCGTTTAGGATTCCAACATCATTTTTGGCTACAACAATTTTTATTCCATGCTGTTCTAAATGAAGGTCGTCTTCAGCTGGTTCGTTTTCAAATCCCATACCATAGGATAATCCACTGCAGCCCCCACCTTTTATAGCGACCCGGAGAAACACGTTTTCTTCCTCATGCTCTTTCATCATATCTTTAATTTGAAGAGCTGCTGCTTCAGAAATGATTACTACGTCACTCATTCTAACACCTCCATTGTAAAATCTATATGTCAAACCAATTATATAATCTAATACTACAAGTATAACTCTTCATACACTGTTCCTCAACCAAAGTGGTTCTCTCATTATTCTTTTTACCTTTTATCACTTTTTTATATCGTAAATATAGGAGAATTGATTTCTTTCTATCCACAAGCTTCTCTACTACTAAGATACGCTTTATAAGTTATAAAGGTAACAGGATATAAGAGGAATTTCTGTCCAATTGAAGATATTGAAGTTAAGGAGTGTCGTTTGATTCGTGATGTGAGAAAACATTAAAGGCATTCGAAGATTTTCTAGGAGGCAAGACTTTATTTGCGTTTTATGAGCCTGTAAATTGGTGTACTCAAAAGAGCCGGATAAAGCTATATTGGCCTAAACTTATGTTTATGAGTCGACTTTGACTTCTTATGCGCTTAACCCAACGGTCGATTCGCCGCTAGCTTTTTAGTCAACGGTCATTTATATATACTTGGGCAAAACGCTTCTAATACATTTCCATCAGGATCATAAAATTTAAAATGGCCACGATGAGAAGGATGCATTTCAACAGAAACACCACTTTGTTGTAAATGATCATAAAGTGTTTCACACATATTCTCTGCTATTTGTAGGACTGGATAAGTACTTGACTGGGATCTACTCTCTTTATTTTCAATTAAACATAGTACTGGAGCTTCTTCAATTCCACCATCATATTTAGATGAATCAGAAAAAGATAGAACCACATTCGTTTCGTAATCAGCCACAACTTTTAATTGCAACTTTTGTACATACCAATCCACTGACGACTTTATATCTTTTACTTGTAAATTGGTTTGCAATAACCCTTTAAAATATGCAATACTCTCTCCCCCTTAACTAAGATAATTCCATATAAAAAGGGGAATTCCTGCTTAAAAGGGGGAACACTATCTATACTCCTAAAAAGTAACTTCAATTTAAATAAATCAAGGTTACTTGCTATTTATTAAAACATTGGGTTCTCTTCTAGGAATTGATAAATACTGTCGACGAGCTCTTCTGGTGTATCTCCTATGACCACTTCTCCATTAACAAGAGCAAAGTGGGCTTGGGCACATTTTCCACAGTATCCAAGACAACCATATTCAATGACATCGAGATTGGGATCTCTTTCTAATATCTCAAGCGCCTTTTGCGATCCACTCGCTAAGTTGCTTATACAAAATTCAATGATCGGTTTCATTGCTTTCACCTCGCTACTACTTGAATATCCTACCTTTTTTCGCGTAAATCGTCAAACAAACGAGATTAAATAAAAGGTGGATGAGATTGTGAAGAATTTCTCTTATTTGTGTTGTGAAAATGCCATTATTTCGATATACTTTTTTATGATTAAAGTTAATATAATTGTCATTATTCTTCATAAAATAATCATATTGAAAGTGCTTACTATAACTATACTATCTGAGTGCAAAAAGGGGAAATAGACATGAAACAATTAGTCCTGCTTGGTGGAGGATACGGAAACATGCGCGTTCTTCTACGTTTTTTACCGAATCAACTACCAGAAGATGTATCCATTACTCTCATTGATCGCAATCCATACCATTGTTTAAAGACAGAATATTATGCTTTAGCAGCTGGTACTATATCAGACCAGCATGTACGCGTATCTTTTCCTGAGCACCCTAGGCTTTCTGTCAAGTATGGAGAAATAACAAAAGTTGATATTCAAAATAAACAGGTTCATCTCATGGACCAAGAACCGGTTCCATATGATGATCTTGTTATTGGACTTGGTTGTGAAGATAAATATCATAATGTTCCAGGAGCTAAAGAATTTACGTACAGTATTCAAACGATTGGGCAATCACGTAAAACGTATGAAACACTATGTAATCTTCCTGCTGATTCTATTGTAGGAATAGTTGGAGCAGGACTGAGTGGTATAGAATTAGCGAGTGAGCTTAGAGAGAGTCGAACTGACCTTAGAATTAAATTATTTGATCGTGGCCCTCGTATTCTCAACGCTTTTCCAGAAAGATTAAGTTCTTATGTTCATAGTTGGTTTGATGAGAATGGCGTTGATATTGTTAACAAAGCGAATATTACAAAGGTTGCACCTAACACCCTATTTAATCATGAAGAGCAAATTCATTGTGATGCCATTGTTTGGACAGCTGGAATCCAACCAACTCGGGTTGTTCGTGAAATGGATGTAGAGAAAGATCAACAAGGCCGTGTTGTGTTAACTAAATATCACAACCTGCCAATCGATGAGCATGTATATGTGGTAGGAGATTGTGCAAGCCTTCCTCATGCCCCTAGTGCACAGCTCGCAGAAGGACAAGCCGAACAAATTGTGCAGATTCTTCTTAAACGCTGGAATGGCGAAGAGCTTCCAAATGAGCTGCCGAAAATTAAACTTAAAGGAATCCTTGGTTCACTTGGAAAGAAACACGGATTTGGTTTAGTAAATGATCGTTCCATCACAGGACGTGTCGCACGATTACTTAAATCAGGCGTCCTTTGGATGTATAAATATCATAACGGGTAAAAGAAAAGTGGAAGCGCCTCGAACAGGTCCGACAAGCATAAGACGAGCCACCAATAAAGGGTGCCTTTTCCCTTTATTGGTGGCTTGGCTTATGTCTCGAGGACCTAGGCGCTGGAACTGGACACTAGAAAAGCGGAAGCGCCTTGAACAGGCCTGACAAGCATAAGACGAGCCACCAATAAAGGGGTGCCTTTTCCCTTTCTATGGGGCTTGGCTTATATCTCGAAGGCCTAGGCGCTGGAGCTGGACACTAGAAAAGCGGAAGCGCCTCGAACAGAGGAAGAAAGGCTAAGTTCGCCACGTCCTGTGGCAACGCCTTTCTGACCCACATCGTGTGGGCCTCCGACAAACATAAGGTGAGCCACCTGGAAAGGGTAATTTTTCCTTACTAGGTGGCTCGTTTTATGACATCACATTGGCAATTTATATAGTTACACGCTATAAAGGACTCTTTTAATGACATTATTTCTTCTTTCTCATTGTTTCATGGCATCAAAGACCTCTTTTTATACCGTCATTTCTTCTTTCTCACAGTTTCACTGCTTCTTTGTATTTTCCCGAAGACCTATGCGCCGGACACTAGAAAAGTTCAGAATTACTTTAAAACCTAAAAATCCCAAATTCTATTTAATGAATTCAGGGTTTTAAAGTTTCAAAAGGGATGCAGGATTGAATCTTTCAGTCGAAAGCAACATAGAAAACAAAATCAGCCATTTAAACATTAATTAGGAACAATAATAACTCTTGTTCCATTCGGGACAAGGGATCCTAGTTCCAATACATCTTTATTATGCATCCTAACACAACCAAGTGAAACAGCCTTTCCAATAGAGCTCGGGTCATTCGTCCCATGGATGCCATAATGAATCTTTGACAGGCTTAGCCACAAGGCTCCAAAAGGACCTCCTGGATTTGGTTCTCTATTGACGATGACAAAATCCCCTATCGGTGTGGTTGTTAAGATCTTTCCAACTGCAATGGGATAAACTTTAATTACTCTTCCGTCTTTTACTAGTGTTAATGTCCTTTTACCAACAGAAATCCTTATCGTATAAGGAATTGTACTTGGATCTCTCAATCCAGGAATAATGATGGCTTGACCGATATGAATAATATTGGGGTTAGGGATCGTTGCGGAGTTAGCTTGAAGTAAAGCACGGACTGTTGTTCGATAGTTTAAGGCGATGCTTGATAAAGTTTCCCCCGGCTTTACTATGTGTACCAATGCCCTCTTCCTTTCATGAAGTACATTATTTATTAAGGGTTTCTATTCTTGTTCGATAAAGAAAAAAATCTATGCGAATACAGCCTTTGTAAATTACCTTATGTGAAGGAAGCTCATCCCTTGCAACATAACATTGCTAATTTGTAAAAGTTGCAATGTTCGCCGGTTATATAATTTCACTTTTAAACGTTATTTTAACGAACTAAAGCAGTGATATTTCAATTATGAAATATCACTGCTTTAGCAACGGCCAGTATATAATACAAATTTATTAGTTAGATTTACCTTGCTTGGTATCCATGCTTTTCTAATTCAGAAAAAATCGATTTCAGACGCGGGTTCCCTTCTCCTACCACAGTATCGTTAATTAACACTACAGGATAAAACATATCCTCTTCAACGACCTTTGTAGCAAATAGTTTGATTGCTTCTTCTTCTGGTGGACTATAAATATCTATATATTGAATATGAAACGCTTGCTCTGGGTATTTTCTTGAAATGGCTGCTTCTAACCATTCATAGGTTTCCTTTGATGATGGTAAATTTACACAGCTTGCACAAACTTGTTCTGCCCCATAGATGAAAATTTTCGCTTCTTTTCTCTCCATATAACCTACCCCTTTATCTCTTTGCTTTTATTTTACAAGATAATCCCCTAAAGCAAAACTGAAAAAATATCCATTCCCAAAATGTTGCAGGTTGATAGATTTTTTATAAATATGTCATTATAATAGAGAGTAAGGAAAGGAGTCGATTTTATATGACTGAACAAGAAATGAAAGGTCAAGTCCAAGAAGTTCTAGATAAATTACGTCCATTCTTACTGCGTGACGGTGGGGATTGTGAACTAGTTGATATCGAAGATGGTATTGTAAAGCTGCGTTTATTAGGAGCATGCGGAAGCTGCCCAAGTTCAACGATTACTTTAAAAGCAGGTATTGAACGCGCACTTCTTGAAGAAGTTCCGGGTGTAGTTGAGGTAGAGCAGGTATTTTAATTTTAAAGATTAAAGGGATGACTCCATTCGAGTCATCCCTTTTTTAATTATTGGTTAACCACTCTTTATTTACAAGTGTTACTGGGTTTTGATCACTTAAGACCCTTATCAAATTCTCTACACATAATGACATCATCTTCGTTCTTGTTTCCACTGTTGCACTTCCGATATGAGGGAGGGCTACAACATTCTTTAACGTTAATAACTGATGATCACTATGAATAGGCTCTTGATCAAACACGTCAAGACCAGCCCCTTTAATGAGACCGTTTTTCAATGCTTCATATAAGTCATTTTCATTCACAATCGGTCCTCTTGCTGCATTAATAAAGATTGAACTGTTTTTCATTATCACAAATTGTTCTTTCTTAAAGGTTTCTTTCGTTTCTGGAGACAAGGGAGCTAAACAAACAAGAAAGTCAGAGCGTGTGAGGAGCTCTTCAAATTCAACATAACTAGCTCCAACATCCTTTTCTACATTCGGCTTTCGAGAACGATTATGGTAAATGACTTCCATTTCAAACCCTTTTGCTCTTTTAGCAACTGCTTCCCCGATTTTCCCCATCCCGAAAATCCCTATCGTTTTATGGTGTACATCCGTGCCAGCCAATAACATTGGGGACCAGCTCGTCCATTCTCCAGATTTTACAAATTCACTCGCTTCCGTTAATCTTCTTGCCGTAGCTAAAAGTAAGCCAAACGTTAAATCAGCGGTTGTATCTGTTAACACATCAGGTGTATTACAGATTGCGACCTTAAATTCATTTGCTTTTTTGATATCAATATTGTCATAACCAACGGCCAAGTTAGCCACTATTTTTAACGATGGGGCATGTTGAAATACTTCTAAATTTATTTGGTCAGAAAGCATCGTCAACAGTCCATTCGCTTTCTTCACCTTCTCCAACAATATTTCTCTAGGGACTGGAACATCCTCACTGTCCCACATTTCTACATAGAACTCATTTCGTAACTTACTTACAATTTGATCTGGTAATTTTCTTGTAATATAAATAAAGGGCTTCTTCATTGGACTCCTACCTTTGTTGATTTTGGTTTTATTGTAGCATATTTGTTGAGAAGCCCCGAACTTAAAGATAAGCGTTCACCGATAGTTCCGTTTATGAGAATAACCATCCAACAACAGGAATCCCCTGCTTTTTAACTGGGACTTCGGCTATTTGGTAAAAATCAGTTAGAAACTTTTCATACTGTGTAGCATTCTTCAATTCTTTTTCTAATCGATCTTGAAGCAGTAATTTTTGTTGCTCTGAAGAAGTGACATAATACCTCTCAATGCATTCAAAATAATGAATTGGGAACAATAATCGTGCATATGTCAGCCTCCACGAAAATGTAGATAGGGGTGAGACCGATTGATATTCTTTTAAAAACGTCTGTATGTCTTTGTGATAGGTTTGATTTCTTGTCAAATATCGCTCTCTCACCCACTCAGCAATATCCCTGCTACAATGGTCAAAAATCCAATCAAAAGGGAATCGAATCCAAATATCCGTTCCCCAAGTATCTTGCAGGAATCGTTCGTGACAGACTGTACCACTATCAACTTGCCCGGGTTGATCATCCAATTCCGTATCCACTAAATACTGAATCGCATTTTCCGCTAAACCAATAAAGTATGGGCAGCTCTCAACAAATTTTTTCTCAAATTCATCTACAGGGTGATTCTGAACTGTCTGCTGAAAGGCCTTTTCTAATTGATCAATTCGCTTCTCCCATAGACTTTTCCATTGTCCTATTCTTGATTGGTGCTCAATTTTCTCTTCGATACTTCTTCCTCTTGAATGAAATTTAGCAAGCTTCCTTCCAAAATGGTTCTTGGGTGGAGACTGTAAAAACTCATTTTTTACTACAACGTAATCCTGTTGTTTATCCGTTATTAGAAATTTTTCTTCGGTTGAAGGAACAAAAGTAGACACGTAACGATCACCAGTTGCTTGGAGATGCTCTGAAATTTTATAAAGCTCCACAAGCTTTTCTTGTTCCATATGCGTAACGGTCACAATAGTATATAGTAAGCCATTGACCATGTATCGGTGTGCTTTCCCATCTTGATACATTCGTTCAGGTTGAAGCCCATAGTATTTCGTTAAAATATCTTCCATTGTTTTTTCTCTCCATTCATAAACAATACATTCTTTATTATTTATATGAAAGAAAACCACTCGTTCATGAATAGGAATCGAAGTTGAAGGAAAAAAAGAAGATAATGAATCATTATTACGATTACTCAAAGAAAAGGTGAAATAAATGAGCAAGGATAGAAAAATGGACTTGTCTGAGGAGACAGCAAGAAAGTGGCTACAAGAGCGCGGTGTTGAAATTAAGGATATCGCTCAATTAGTTATGTATCTACAAGAGAAATATCATCCAAACCTTCAAATAGAACAATGTATTGAAAACGTAGAAAGAGTTTTATCTAAAAGAGAAGTTCAAAATGCCATTTTGACTGGCATTCAATTGGATAGATTCGCTGAAAAAAAGATGCTAGAAGAACCACTTCAATCTATTATTGAAGTAGATGAAGGGCTTTATGGTGTTGATGAAATTTTAGCGTTTTCCATTGTAAATGTATATGGTTCGATCGGATTTACGAATTATGGATTTATCGATAAGCAAAAACCTGGCATTTTACAATACTTAAATGATAAATCAACTGGTAAATGTCATACCTTTTTAGATGACATTGTGGGCGCCATTGCAGCAGCGGCATCTAGTCGTTTGGCACATAGAGCCGTTATTGCAGAACAAGAACAAAGTGAGTAAGAAAAGCGGAAGCGCTTCGAACAGCTTACGCCTTGTATAAAGCGAGTCACTAAGGATGGGTGCCTTTTCCCTTCCTTGGTGGCTTGGCTTATGTCATGAGGAGCTAGGCGCTTACACTTGCCTCTGATATAGGTTTCTACCTTAAACAATCCAAAACGTTTAAAATCTATTACCTGTTAAAAAAGTTCGATCCCAAAAGACATCACCTAAAATCTCAGGATTAGTCTAAGGGATCGGACTTTCTCATTAAATCATCCAGTCATCTAAAGAAGAAATCGTGTAAGTAGGCTGGATTTTTTTGTTTTGCAAGTGCTCAACAGTTGTTACTCCTGTATGGACTAATAGTGTGTCTAGCCCTGCATTAATTCCAGCAAGAATATCGGTATCATAGTTATCTCCAACCATTAACGTTTCTTCTTTTGGGACGCCGAGAACAGCTTGCGCCTGTTCCATAATAATCGATTCAGGTTTCCCTATAAAAATTGGATTCGTTTGCGTAGAAACTGTGATAACTGAAGTTAAAGAGCCATTACCCGGTAACAAACCTCTTTCTGTAGGGATCGCAATGTCTCCATTTGTAGAAATGAAGGTTGCTCCATTTCGGACTCCCAAACATCCAAGAGCTAGTTTTTCGTAATTTATCGAACGATCAAGTCCTACGACAACGAAATCCGGTTGATCTTCGACTAGAACAATCCCTTTTTCTTGGAGGGCATTTTGAATCCCCTCCTCCCCGATGACATAAGCGGTTGCATTTGGCTTCTTTTCAGAAATAAAGTTAGCTGTCGCCATTGAAGTGGTGAACACTTGATGGGGTTCAGCCGGAATATCAAACTCAGCTAGCTTCTGAGCCACTTGATCAGGTCTGCGAGATGAATTATTAGTAACAAATAAATATGGAAGCCCTTTTGCCTTTAAGCGATGTACGAAGTCCCCCGCAGCTTCAATTTTTTCTTTCCCTCTATACATCGTTCCATCTAAATCAATTAAATAACCTTTGTACTCCTTCATATTAACCTCCTGTAATTACTTTGATGTCTAGTTTTTAAAGGCTGAAACGGGCCCTAACTCGTCGTGTAAGTACGTTCTTACTTTTTCCGGAAACAACTTCAAAATTCCTAACTGACCCTGAAGCGTTTCCTCCACAACTTTACCTTCGATTAGAATGTACTCTTGTACAAGGATCTTGCGTAGATTGATGACTGTCTTAAGATTTGTGCTCATTTCCTCGGTGATGACTTTTTCATCTAAGAGTATGTCAATAATGTCCTCATAGCTTCCTGGATCTCTCATTATAAAACCATCAATCATACTATTCCCTACATCCAAAATTGATTCAATGACGACATGTCCGATTCTTTCTAAGGCTAATTTTTCAACAGGTGAAATCCATTGGTTTCTTTCTTCTAACAAGTACAACTGTTGTTCCATATATTGTAATGTTTTTTCTATTTTTTCTCTGTCCACAAAATACACGTTTTAACACCTCAACTCAAATTCATTCAATATCTATTTTATCATAATGGCGATCAAGTTTTGAAAGAATGAGGTCCTCCTGCTACACTTAAATGAATACAGAAATTATATTAAGGCAATATTCATTTTTCAAGGATTCCCAAAACATACCTTACTATGGAGGAGACATAATGACTGAAACATTTTTTTTGTACGATGATATCGAGAATACACGCACTCGTTTTGTAAGTTTTATGGGGGAGCAACAACGATTCGATTTAGCTGTTGTTCAGACAGATCGATATTATGGGAAACATTTAGTATTAGATTTACAAGGAAATCGATTTGCCATTATTGGCCGCGACGACCTTGAAGAAGAAGGCTACTTGGAAAGCATCTTTAAATTAACAAATGAAGAAGGCGATGAATTGCGCTCATTCCTAAATGAAATTGTATAAGAAAAGCGGAAGCGCCTCGAACAGGCCTGACAAACATTTTTACTTTCTTTAAAAAAACCTTTCATTCCCCACTATAAAGAGAACCGTCCTTCACCACTTTTAAGTGCTGAGGGACGGTTCTCGAACAGTTTAAAGCACTAAAGCCTCATTTATTTTGAAACTTTTTTCAGAATGAAGTAGGCACACCCAAAATTACAGTATTCATAAAGATAATCTTTCACGGTACTGATCTTCGAATCGAAAGTTGATTTAGGATTTTGATCATCAAAGAACCCTTTCAAACGCAATTGCCCATAACCCCAATCGCCTAAAATATAATCATACTTTGTCAATATATCGCTATAACGGCCAGAAAATGCCTCTTCATTAAATCCTTCTCTAAACTCTTCCATTATTTCATACTGAACTTGACCAATCGTGATCATTTACTTCACCTGCTTTCTTTCATCCTTACTATAAATTATAACTGATTGCCCATTAATTACTAAGAGGAAATGTAAAAATAGTGGTCATTCTAAAAAAAGAGGGGGTGTTTATGTTGAATAAATCAATTCTAACATTAAGTGTAATCGGTCTAACGATAATCAGTTCCGGCTGTAATATCAATGATGCAGCGACAGGGGAATTATTCCATGACAATGGAAACACGATTAACGTGAGTGACCGAGAAGAGCTTTATAATAATGAAAATGATACAAATGGACAAGACCGTTCAAGACGATTTGGCTATGTTCGTCATCAAAAAAGCCCGATAATGGGAGAAAACATATCAACCGAAAATATGTACACACTTGACCGTGAGAAAGTAGCAGATTCAATAAGTAAGATGAGTGTTTCTCTACCTAAAGTAGATGATTGTGCAACTCTTGTTACAGGTGAAGAGGTACTTATCTCCTATAAAACGGGTGAAAAAGATGAAAAGGCCCGCTTTGAAGTAGCCGATCAAGTTAAGAAAACGGCATTGTCCGTTGTACCGCGTTGGTACCATGTCTATGTAACAGATGATCCCGCTCTAATGAGAGATGTCGAAAATCTTGCTTCAATGGGTACAAATGTAGATAATGCAGGCACTGCCATTGGTGATACAATTGACTTAATGCTCGAGAGCTCACCACAAGGTAGGAATGTTGATGCTGGCGAAAACCCGAATGGTGAAATGATTGGGGATAAATATGAATTACAAGACGATGATGTTCACGGCACCAATCGTCAGAAACGAAACGATACTACTGGAGACTAGATAAATCTGTCAATCCTGCTAGAGAAACGAAAGCATCTGTTCTAAAAAAGGACTAATCCAAAGGTATATCCCTTAGATTAGTCCTTCCTATTGATTGGTGTAACTCCACTCTAGTTGAAAGTCCTTATTATGCGTTTTGAGCTTCTTTTTCACCTTCAGCTTGTTTTGCTTTCGCTGCTGCATTTACTTGTTCATCTGCATGATAAGAAGAGCGCACAAGCGGGCCTGCTTCACAATGGCTGAAGCCTTTTTCAATGGCAATCTTTCTCAATTCAGCAAATTCATCTGGATGATAGTACTTTTGTACTTTTAAATGTTTTTTCGTTGGTTGTAAATATTGACCAATGGCCATAATATCGACTTTACTTGCACGAAGGTCATCCATTGTTTCAATGATCTCTTCTTTTGTTTCACCTAATCCAACCATGATACTTGACTTCGTTGGGATCTCAGGTTGCAGATCTTTAGCACGACTTAAGAACTCCAGTGTACGATCATACGTAGCACGGGCACGAACTCTAGGAGTCAATCTACGTACAGTTTCAACATTGTAGTTCATGATATCAGGTTTAGCATCCATCAAGGTTTTAATGTTATCAAAAACCCCTCCCATATCAGAAGGTAGGACTTCAATCGTTGTAAATGGATTTTTACGGCGGATCGCACGAACAGTCTCGGCAAATACTTGAGATCCCCCATCTTTTAAATCGTCACGCGCAACGGCAGTAACAACAACATGTTTTAAATTCATAAGTTGAACGGAATCCGCCACACGTTCAGGCTCTTTCAAGTCTAACTCATTAGGAAGCCCAGTTTTTACTGCACAGAAACGACACGCTCTCGTACAAACATCTCCGAGAATCATAAAGGTAGCTGTTCTTCTCGTACCCCAGCACTCATGAATATTAGGGCATCTTGCTTCTTCACAAACCGTGTGAAGATTGTTTTCACGCATCATTTTCTTAAGGCCCATATAATTATCATTTGTATTGAGTTTTATTTTGAGCCAATCCGGCTTACGAATATGTTCGTCTTTTTTACTCATAATTTCATCTCCATTCCTTGATTTTCATTTGTAAAGCAAATAGAGTGAAACGCTTTCATCCCAGTTCCTTTATGGTTCATGGAGGAATCTATATGCATTTCTATGTAAATAGTCCTTGATCTTCAAAAAAACTTCTCTAGTCACTTTATCATACTAAAAAATTGAAAACAAGCATTCAATTTTGCCAAAATTATTTCCATTTATTGATATTAATGAATTTTCGATGCCGTCACAAAATAATGATAGGTCTTCTTGAAAGGATGATAGCATTTGTTTAAAAAGTGGTTTTTCATACTTTGCTTATTAATCGCTATAATTATAAAACCTTCACCTATATTTGCGGATCAAAAGATTTCAGACGAAGAAATGTTAAAAAAACGGATGGAGTTATTTCAAAAGATGGAGGCAGCTACACAAATACCATGGTATTACCTTGCAGCTGTTGATCAATATGAGAGAAGTTTACGCTTGTCGAGAAAAGACATTCCCGAACCAAAAGGCGTTATTTCAATTCATTTCACACCTGAGGAATGGAGCGGAATGGAAAACCCTAATCAGAATGACCAAAATAAGGCTTCTATTACGTTATTTAATGGGATTGGGAAAGATGGAAATGGCGATGGGAAAGCAGATCGGATGAATGATGAAGACATCTTAGCTACTTTCGCAGACTACCTTTTACAATTCGGAGTATATGATGATAACTTCCGTATTGCTCTATGGAAGCATTACAAACGAGATAAAACCGTTAGTATCATCATGGGAAAAGCAAAATTATATAAAACATACGGGAAATTAGATCTCAACCAGAAAACCTTTCCCCTGCCATTACGTTTCAACTTTAGTTACAACAACACTTGGGGAGATGCGCGTGGCTGGGGTGGAAGAAGAATCCATGAGGGAACAGATATATTTGCAGATTATGGCGTCCCTGTTCGATCAACCTGCTACGGTATAGTTGAAATGAAAGGATGGAATCGTTTCGGTGGATGGCGAATTGGAATAAGAGATATCAACAATACTTATCATTATTTTGCTCACTTAAGCGGATTCAGTAAAGAATTAAAACTTGGTCAAACCGTAGAACCAGGAATGCAAATTGGTGGAGTCGGAAGTTCGGGTTACGGTCCCCCAGGAACTTCGGGAAAATTCCCTCCCCATCTTCATTATGGTATGTATAAGGACAATGGAAGAACGGAATGGTCTTTTGATCCGTATCCTTACTTGAAAATATGGGAAAGGCAAGATAGAAAAAATAGATAAAAAGGGACGCCCTTTATCAATTGGGCATCCCTTTTTATCTATTTAGATTTTTTAACGGCATTAGCTATACTTGCTGCTAATCCACCCCAGATGATGACCATCCCGAGAACCATCATGAAAATAGAACCACCAGACATATTAGCCTACCTCCTTATAGCTTTCATCATCTGACTTTGAGTGCCAGCGTTTGAAGACGATCAGAAGCCCTGCTAATAATGCAAAACCTGCGACAAACCAGCCTCCATAAAGGATAAAACTGTCACTATAGCCTTCATAGTTACCTGTCTCCGTTTCAAATTCTTTCAAAAGGTTTTGCTTGAAAAGACCAAACATCATATAACCAAGGACAATTGGAGTTATGACTCCTAAACAAGCTTTCCACCAACCACCTATTCGAATATCTGAAATTTCATTTGCATGCGTTTGAAGAGTGTTTAGTTTACGTAAGAACCAAGCAACAGCAACAACCTCGATAAGCCCAACAAATGCTACTCCAAACTGATTAATAAAGTAATCTGCAGCATCTAAGAAGAATAATCCACCTTGAGTGGCAAATAACAGTGAAATCACTGCTGCAGCCCCTCCACCAATAGAGACTGCTTTATTCCTTGAGATTCCAAACTTCTCTGAAATACCAGCAACATATGTTTCAGAAATAGAAATTAAAGAAGTTAGCCCTGCAAGAGTTAGTGAGGCAAAGAATAAGAATCCGAATACTCCATTTAGAGCTGGGAATTCACTAATGATTTGCGGGAAGACAACAAATGCTAACCCTACTCCACCTGCTACTACTTCATCAATTGGTACTCCTGCTTGGTTAGCCATGAATCCTAATGCAGCAAATACTCCGATACCTGCTAATAATTCAAATCCTGAATTACTAAAGGCTGTTATAAAAGCATTATTCGTAATATCCGATTTCTTCGGAAGATAACTTGAATAAGTAATCATGATGGCAAATGCTACAGACAGACTAAAGAATATATGTCCATACGCAGCTACCCATACCGAAGGCGATTTAAGCGCTTCAAAATTAGGTTGGAAGAATGCGTCTAAACCATCTAATGCACCAGGTAGTGTTACCGCACGAATAACAACAATTAAGAATAAGACTACTAAGGTTGGAAGGAATATTTTATTTGCCTTTTCAATTCCTTTCTTAACCCCTTTAAAAAGTACTCCTAATGTAACAACCCATACAATCAATAATGGGATTAAGACACCAGGTACAAGACTACCTGTTTCACCAGGTGTTACTGTTAATTTTAAAAAGTCATTGAATAAGAACGATTCTGGGTCTGATCCCCAGTTTAAATTGAAAGAAAATAAGCTATATCTCATGGACCAAGCAATAATGACGGCATAGTAAGTGGAAATGACAAACGAAATAAATACACCCCACCAACCAATCCACTCTGCTTTCTTATTCATTCTAAAGAAGGATAATGGCGCTGAACCACGAAACTTATGACCTATAGTAAATTCCATAATGAGAATTGGTAGTCCAGCCGTTAGTAATGCAAAAAGATACGGTATAAAAAAGGATCCTCCACCATTTTCATAAGCTACTGCAGGAAATCGCCAAATATTTCCCAAGCCGATAGCAGACCCGACAGCAGCTAAAATAAAGCCAGCACGTGTTCCCCATTGGGCACGATCTTCCATCTTTATAACCCCCTATTATTTCCTTAGTTGTGGAAACTTTTTGTATTTTCAGATTATTGATATAATCTAAACATAGTATAGCTACTTCCAGGACAATTGTCAAAGTATTATTAAAAATTAAATAATTAATTTTATAAGGACATTTTCCCTATATTTCAGATTTATTAAATTGGGGTTGATTAAGTTTTAAAAACGTTCTGTAAAACACATTTTTCCACTATAAATTTTTAATAAAAGTACAAGAAACAGCAAAATAAACTATTTTCAATTGTTTTGTTTTTTTATGTTATAAAGGAAGTTTGTGTCTTTGAACCAATAGCCACAAAAAAAAGACAAAGCCCCAATAAGGCTCTGTCTTAAGAATTATTGTGAATGAGATTGTGATTGTACTTGCTTACTCTTTCCAAATACTGCAAACAAAACTAGAATGAGTATGACTACTGCCAAACCAATAAGTGTGCTGCCAGTTAATCCTAAAATTAAGAACCCAGCTGCTGCAATGACAGCTCCTGTGATGGCATAAGGTAGCTGAGTGACAACATGATCAATATGGTTACTTCCTGCTCCAGTAGAAGAGAGTATCGTTGTATCAGAAATTGGTGAACAATGATCTCCGAATACAGACCCCGCTAATACAGCAGCCATAGCAGGCAATAGAATAGATACATCTGTAGAGGCGGCAATTTCACCAGCAATCGGTAATAGAATTCCAAATGATCCCCATGATGTACCAGTTGAAAACGCCATAATTCCTGCCACAATAAAGAGGATAACTGGTAATAGTCCAGTATTAAGATTAGAGCTTTCTACTAATCCAGCTAAGTAGGCTCCTGTTCCAAGTGAATCTATCAAGGTTACAATCACCCATGCAAATAATAAGATATATACAGCTGGAAGCATGGATTTTACTCCTTCAATCAAGCCAGGACCAAAGGCTTTTCCTTCCACACCTTTTTTCGATACTTGAATGGCGAAGAAAATGATAGATACGATTAGTCCGAATAATCCTCCGTAAAGAAGAGAAGCGGCAACATCTGTATTTTCAAATATGGCAAGTAACGAAAATTCTCCAACGACCTGATAACCAGTCAACAGCATTGCTCCAACCGTACCGACAACAAGGGCAACGATTGGCCATACTAAATCTCCAACAGTTCCTTTTTCACTTACCGGTAAATCATTTTTTAACTCACCAGGAATTTCTTTAGAAGAGTCAAATACTTCTCCTGTTTCAATAGCTTTTTCTTCATGCTTCTTCATTTGTCCAAATTCGATTCCTTTAATAGCTACAATAAACACAATAATAATCGTTGCCCAGACATACATGTTCATCGGAATCATTTGAATGAACGCAGAAAATGGAGAGTACTCAGTAATCTGATGGGTAGCTAATATTGTTCCTAAGATTCCAATAATATAAGCTCCCCAGCTTGAAATAGGTGATACGACACAAATCGGGGCAGAAGTTGAATCAATGATATACGCTAATTTAGCACGTGAAATTCGATGACGGTCAGTAATTGGGCGTGATACTTGTCCAACAGCTAATGCATTGAAATAATCATCAATAAAAATAATGATACCGAGAATCGCCGTCATAACTTGAGCACCCGCTCTAGTTTTTACACGTTTGGTCGCCCATTCTCCAAAAGCGCGACTTCCGCCAGAAATATTAACAAATGCAGTGATGACCCCAAGAATTAATAGGAATAAAATAATATACACATTCCATGTATTCAATGCACCATCAGCAACAAAAATGCCTTTTACAGCATCCCAAATAATTGTGAATGTTTTTATGAGTGAAAATTCAGCCAGTAAAAAGGCCGCAGCGACAATTCCTGCTCCTAACGAAAGAAGCACTCTTCTTGTCAGAATAACCATTAAAATGGCTAAAAGGGGTGGTATTAATGAGTAGATAGTGTTTTCCATGTTTTCCTCCTCCTAATTTTGATAGGGGGGAACATTCTTAGCATGACAGAGGATAAAAATAAAAAAGGCAACGATAGAGAATACCTATCATTACCTTTTAGTAATGCAGTTATTTTCTCCATCACGATCTGTAGCTCCCCATTATGAATGCTCCATAATGACAGTGTTACCTTTGTTCAAGGTAACCCCAGTAAAGAGGATTTTGACGAACCCGCTAATACTTCGGCATATGTTCCCTTTCTTCTCTGTTCATTGGTGTCATTCTCCCAAAGAATACTGATGAACTATGCAGCCTCTACCCCATCGGATTTTGATGATAAGGATTATTTTATTATATTTTAATCTTTTTTAAATATAACAAGTTGTTCACATTTTGACAACTATTTTTTTATGGGAATGACTGCTAGGTTTAATCGACCGGTACCTCAATTGAAGGTGATGACTCTCCGCCATTATTATAAAATTGAGGAACCTCTCCTTTAAATTCTCTCATTGCAATAAGAATTTCCTGTTCTATTGAAGTTGTTTCGGTTGCAAATGGAATAATGATTTGGACATCTACCTTAAGATGAACAAAAACTTTCACAATGGCATTATTTATCCCAAAGGGTTCGACATCCGTTTTTAAGTTAGATTGAACCGCACCAATCGCATTAAATCGAATCGGTATTTGTGGTCCTAAATTTGCTAATAATGCATTATTCGTTGCTTGCCCTAATGGAACAGAGTAAACAATTCCATCAGATTTCCCGCTTTGCTCCTCATCGATTTCAACATCCGTTAAAAATTCCAACTCTTCAAGATTTCCTCGTTCGGCTTCTTTTAAATTTAACTGTACTAGATTGGTTATTTCAGATTGGACCCTATTTATAATTTCTGTATTGTATTGAATACCATCCTCCGAAGAAATCCCTTCCATCAACTTATCTACATCAATTCCATTTGCAATCTTCTTCGTAATGGCCTTATTGATAACCATAGTACCGATTTTCTCGGTTTGTGTCTCAGCATAAGCAGTTAATGTCGGCTTAATTCCAGCATTGATCATCCATAATCCACCCGCTGTCGAAAACATAAAAAATACAAAGCTGAGTAAGAACACATATCGAAAAGGCAACGGTCCTCTTCGGGGTTTGTATTTTTTTATTCTTATCAAAAAAATCCCCCCTTACAAGCTATGTGTATGCTCGTAAAGTAGGGATTAGCCTAAAAAATTAATTTACATTTGTTACATTACTTTCGTAATCAGCATCAAAGTCATGAATGACCAAATCGAGGTTCAATTTCAGATCTAATTCATAAGGATGTAATAGCTCATTTTGGTTTTCTTCAATGATTCGTAGAACAGGTCGGTCTGCTAAACCTTTGTTTTGCTTACTTACAATTCCCTTTCTACCATCACTCAAAATAACCACCATCCCATTAGGATAAATCGCTACAGAGTTACGGAAAGCTTCCACAACATTTTTATCGAAAAGAGTTCCTGCTCCAGCATATAGCACTTTGAGAGCTTCATGTGGAAGCATTGCACGACGATAAACCCTGTTTGAAGTCATTGCATCAAACACATCAGCAACCGCAATGATCTTAGCAAATGGATGAATATCCTCTCCCTTGATTCCCCTTGGATAACCGGACCCATCTAACCGTTCATGATGCTGAAATGCACAGTGAGCTACAATAAGGGAGACACTGTGTAATTGTCTTAAAATATTAAACCCGTGTTGGGAGTGTTTTTTCACTTCAGAAAATTCATCTATTGTTAGCTTATCTGGCTTCATGAGAATTGCTTCTGGAACAAGCATTTTCCCAATATCATGAAGAATCGCCCCTAACCCTAACATTTCAAGCTGTTTAGAAGGAAGTTTTAATTCCATCCCGATCGCTAACGTATAGATGGTTACATTAAAAGAATGATGGACAATATATGAATCATACGTAAATACATCTGTTAAAATCGTTATTAACTCATTATTATGTTTAATTTCTTTTAATACTGTATCAATAATAACTTTAAAGTTATCAGCACTTTTCTCAAGCGCTATTGCGTTAATCGATAATCGATGATTATTAATCTTCTTAAATGTCTCTTCTATCGTGTAAACAGCTTCCTGTCTTACTGCATAAGGAACGGCATCCTTCACTTTAATTCCAGATGAAAGACGATCTTCAATATAAACATATTGAACTTCAAGCTCACTCAGCCTTCTAATCATTCTTTCGGTAATAGAAACCTTCTCTTGAATAAGAGCTTGACCTTGACCATTATATACAGTTGTTGCCAGAACCATTCCAGGTTTTAAAGTCCTCGTTGATATCAGCCTCATCAAATTCTCCTATGTAATTCCTTCATTTTTCGACAAAAATTACTAGTAACTCCATTATAATGTATAGATATGACATTTCAAGATAAAAAACACTGCGAAACGTAAATATTCCCAGATGAATAGAAAGAGTGGAGGCGTTGAGGATTGATGGAGAAATGACTAGGGAATGTATTAAATGGCTGTCCTATGTGCAGGTTTTTGTGTTAGCCAATCTACTTTTTGTACCTGGTACATTTACGCCATTTTGTACCAGGTACAATTTTGCCCTTTTGTACCTGGCACCACCCATACTATCCCACACATCTCCAACAAAAAAACCCCTTTAAAGGGGTCATCCAATCAAAAGGTCATATCATTTTTAATAAAGCATCTTTCCCAATCATGCCTTTTGTAATTCCTAGTTGTTCAGCTTCTAATGTGATAGATTCTAATGGTGCTTCTAGGAGCTGATCAATCGTTTTAACTCCGACTGCGCGCCCTGCGATTATTTTTCGGTCCTTCAGTTTTTCATTTAGAAGTCCGACATCTAATGCTCCACACATGATATATCCTTTATCGCTCGAAACTACGAGCAGATTGGTTTTGGGTAACTCGACCGAGATGGCAAGAAAAGTATGTCCCCCTATTTCTAAAGGCGACAGATTCATCATATTCATCCTCTCCTCTACTCTCATATTTATGAGTAAAAGGGGGATAAGGTGAATGATTAGCTTTGGCCGATTCGTTTTAATTTCCAAGCAAGGACATCCCTTAAGAATTCGGGCATGAAGTATTGTTTCTTTGCTCTCGACAGCTCAGGAAAGAATTGACCGAATGTGAACATATCTGTCGTTACTAATTTGTATACCTTCTTTGGATTGAGGGGTTCACCTTTAATTTTCATTTCCTGCGTAGAATGATCAAACGATACTTCAGAATAAACAAAGTTTCCCATTATTTTACCTCTAAACCCTAAACCTATCACCTGTAAATGTGGCCAATCTTCGTCAAAAGTTTGTTTTACCACTTCTTTTAATTCAGACCCTTTTAATTCGATGACACAAGGATTGATTGGATGCGGCAAAATCGAATGGATATCATATTTAGTTACATTTCCTTTTTCCAATCCATTAAGTAAAAGTCCCGAGTTAAGAAAAGCACAATCCCCTGCACACCATTCTAATAATGCATCACATAATATTTGGGGCAGTGGTGACGACTTAAACCATTCTGCCTCTATTGGCTCCGGCAGGTTCATAATGGTTTCTCCCAAAAGTTTTTCACCCTTATGAAACCAATTCTGAATCTCAAGCTCTTCTCCATTTACTTCATCTAATTCATGGTGTTCATAAAGCTGTGCTTTTTTTGCTGCGATTTTATTTTTGTCTGTATCAACTTCTAATTGTACATGCCCCACATAATAACCAAATTTACCAGCAGCCCCTAAAAGGGTTCCATTAATCTCTTTACCTTCGTGAAAAATATGATGGGTGTGGGCTCCAAGTATTAAATCAACCTCAGGAAACTCTTTAGCTATTCTTTCATCATCGCGAATCCCAAGATGTGACAGTAACACAATAGTATTCACTTCATTTTTTATTTTATCAATTTGTTTTCTCAATTCTTCAATAGGAGGAGTTAAATTCCACCCAAGAGGCTGATAAAAAGCAGGAAAATAGGCAGTTACGGCAACAACCCCCAATTTCATACCCGTTTTTGTTTCATAAATTTTATAAGGAACGGCCCATTTAGGAATTTCCATGTTTTTATTAAAAAGATTAGCAACAATTATGTCAAAGGAAGCGTCATTATATAGGGAATCTAACTCATTATAGGAAAAAGTAATCCCTTCATTGTTTCCTATCGTAATGGCGTCATAGCCAACCTCATTTAACATGGCCACATTTCCCTTCCCTTCAGTTCCCTCAGTAAAAGGATGCCACCGATCTGTATGATCACCAATATCGAACAAAAAGACTGGATCTCCCACTTCTGTATGCCACTTTTTTCTCCCTTTTAAAAACTCCCGAATTCTTGGCCAATTTTCAAAGTGACTATGTAAATCGTTGGTATGATAAATATGTATGATTTCCTTCATGCTTCGCCTCCTTTTCTTTCTATAAGAGACCTTGATAAATTAATCGAAGTCCAACCAGAATCAGAATAATTCTAAGTACACGAACTAACGTATTGGAATGTAGCTTTGTATTAAAATAAGAGCCCAGTTTTGCTCCAAACCATGCTCCTGGAATAAGTGCCAGTGCATATAACCAATTAATATTTCCTAAAAGCACATGGGTCGCGGAGCTTACCAATGCTGATAAAAACACCATAAACATGCTTGTTGCTATTGCGACATGCGGTGGGAACAGGAAAACAAGAATCATCGCTGGGACCATTAAGGAGCCTCCCCCAATTCCGAATAATCCCGATGTAAAGCCAACTATAAACGCGAAACCTGCGCCCAAAAGCGGTGGAAAACCATATCGATAGGTATAGCCTTGTGGATCTTTAAATGATCTTTGATAGCTACTATGTTGAAAAATTTCAATGGGTTTTAACCGGTTTCTTATAAGTAAAATAATCGCAACTATAATGATAAAGATTCCAAAATAAAGGTTAAAGGAATTCATATCTAAATATTTATTGACCCAAGCTCCAATGATGGATCCAGGCCCTGATCCGGCAAAAAAGATAAGTCCACTTTTGTAATCCACCGTTTTATGTTTAATATACGATAATGTTGACGAAAGACCTGTAAAGATCATGATGATAAGTGATGTTCCAACGGCTATTTGTGGCGTTATCTCACTTAAAAGGTCTGTGTAAGAGCCAAAGTATAGTAGAGCCGGAACAACAATAATTCCTCCCCCAAGACCTACAAGTGAACCTATCGAACCTGCCAAAAGGCCAATCATTACGAGCACTACCCACTCCATTATGTCATCTCCAATATGTCTCCATTCAAAATAAGTCCAACTGTCTTGGTGCGAGGTTTTGATATTGAATATCTAATAACTCAATAAATTGTTTTGCATTATCTGCCGCATCGCCACCAGAGTTATTGTTGAATAGGATGTAAATGTCTTTTGATTTTTCTATTATTTGTGTAATTTTCTGCTTCCATTCTAATAACTCTTCCTCATTATATCGATAGAGGTATCGAACTTCACGCCAATTTTCACCATTAGGTTTTGCCCAGCCATGAACATTTCGTCCATGAAAACGAATGAGGGTTTTATCCGGATGTGTCGGCTCTAAAATTGTGGGAATCGAGCCCTCTCCTGCTTGGGGTTCATCACAGATGCTATGTATCCAGCCTTCTTCCTTCATAAATAATATCGTCTTCTCTCTTAAGTGTGACCTAAACCATGATTGATTCCGAAACTCTAAAGAAAGAGGTAAATCTTTCAGCATTTCTTTGCAATATCTTATATAGTCTACATGGGATTTTTTACAATTAAACCAAGGTGGAAATTGCAGAAGAACCATAGCTAATTTGTTTGCTTCTATGTATGGCCTCAATGATTCTTTAAAAGCGATAAACATCTCTTCCCTAGAGGAGAAAGGGATGTCACCTCTTTGATGGCCAGTTATTCCTTGATAGGCTTTTACAATAAATTGGAATCCATCGGGAGTATCCTTCACCCATTTTTCCGCATTTCGAATAGGCTGCACAGCATAAAAAGAAGTATCCACTTCAACCGTAGGAAAATGAGAGCCATACTCTTTCAATTTATCTTTTGAGGAACGGTTCGTATATAATGTGTCATGATCTCCCCAACCGGTTAATCCGATATATAACATGAATTCACACCTCTTCCAATTACAATGAGCACTCTTATTTTAACATACCATAAATTAATCGTATAAAGGACAGCTTAAGAACAAACCCAACTAATTTATCACAATAACGCATTAATGTAGTGCGGGACGGTTCTCGAATGCGTTAATACGGCAACGCATTCGAGAACCGTCCCTCAGTGCTTTAATGCGATAAAAACCCGTTCGAGCATGATGCTCGAACGGGTTTTGGTAAGCTTTTTAGATTGAATTATCCAATGGAACCTTCCATTTCAAACTTGATTAATTTTGCTCGAAATGGCACGAACTGATTACCAATAAAGCCGCTCAAACCTTTGATATAAAGCCATTTCTTCAAATGGTTTAAAATGGATTATAATTTCAACTTGGCATGGACTTGGCACGGTGTTGGCACGAAAAATTAACTAAAACCGTGCAGAAAAGGTTAAACAATTAAGAACTCACAGTTTGCGCTGTGGGTTCTTATCTCCAAAATATCCTTTACCATTTAAGCTAGGTTCTTGGCCAGTCCTTATACTGTTCTTTTGCTTGTTCAACGATTGCATTTGTCAAAAATTAGAGTTGCTCCCCGATAATTTTCTCCCTAATTAACACCATTTTAACTGCAGGATTTACCTTTGAAAGGACATCAAATCGGTGAAAGCGTAATTCTGCATAAGGGTATGACCTTTCATCCTTTCTACTCTTCGATATCGAACCCACCTTTAAGAATGAACTTCTGAAGCAAATTGTGTTCTTTTATGTTGATCTTAAATGGTGGTATTTTTACGTTTTCCAGCTTTACAAAATATTCCTCCTCCTTCTCTCTGACTACTGAAGCCTTCAAATCATCGAATCGACCAAACTCATTGATGTTTGCCTCATTTACATTTGCAGCCAAAAGATTGCGGAGTTTCTTTTCATCCACTCCCAAGATTCGTGAAATACTTTGGATCTGGTCATTCTTTGCCTTGAATTGATATTCAGTGACATAATCCCTGAAAGTTTTACCGCTTTCCATCCTGGCATTTCCGCTAGCTACGTCGTGAAGGAAGATGTTTGCATACTTTTGTTCTTCCTGGGGTCAACGTGGCGAATGACTTATGCAAATCATCAAGCGTCTTCCTCATTTCAGCTTCATCTACATCATCTTGTGTAAGGATTTTCAGAAACTTTTCAAAGCGCGAGTTCATATAGTCGGAGTCGATTTTCCCGGTATCAATCTCCGTTAGGTAACCATCAATCTCGAACGGAACATCGCCGCCGCTGCCGCCGAACAGCTCTTTATAACGCATCACCAGAACTAAATATGTATTTTCATCTAGTTTCATTTCAACTTTAGTCTTTGGCTTGCCACTGCCATGGCTGAACGGGTACGTTGACTGATTCCATGTAAAGCCCTGAATTTTTGCAGCTTCCAGATAGTCGTTGAATGGTTTGAAAAGAGATGCAAATTTCCCACGCTCTGAACGGTCATCCGGAAGCTCCTCAAAGTTTGGAATCACGGAACGGGTGAACAGCTCGCTAATGTCAGCAAAAATTGTATTCAGCTTGTTTAGATTGTACTCTAGCTTTTCTACAAATAATCCAATTGGCTTATCACCGGAATAGAGCTTCACAGCTTTATCGATGTTTTGCCCCATCGTATGCGGATACCTATAGTATCGTATGGTTCCAAAAGGCTTTTCCGAGCGGCCAAACAGACGATTTGTACGGGAGAATGCTTGGATGATATTTTCATACTCAAGCTTCTTATCCATATAAAGCGTGTTAATCCACTTGGAATCGAAGCCTGTAAGCATCTGGTCGACTACAATCAAAAAATCGAGCTGCTTTTCCGGCGTTCTTTCTATCAATTTATATGGCTCTTTGTGAGCAAGCCGTGCAGCAATGTCTTTTTTAGCTTATCGTAGTTCTTCAGACTAAATTTCTGCTCATATCTAGCGTTGTAATCCTCGATTATTTCAACTAGACCATTCTCCTTAAAGGCAACTCCGCCGTTATTTTCGATGCTTGGGTCAAACAGGCAGGTAACCTTTAATGTGGGCATTGTTTTTTTTTATCATCCGATAATAACAGATAGCCTCCGGAATGCTGCTTGTAGCAAAGATTGCATGAAACTTGCTATTATGACTTAATGTTACCCAGTTGTCAGCAATGTCCTTAACAACCATGTTCTCATGTTCATCAGTTTGATATTGGGATGTCGGCAAATAGTCCTCTATACCTTTGACATACTTTCCATCATCACCGATATAGCCCGCCATTTTTACTTGAGAAGAATCCAAGTATTTATAAAAGACTTCCTTCTTTTTAGCATCAGCAAGGGCTTCTTCAACAGTATCCGCTTTTGCCCTTTGTGAAAACTTGTACTTAAGCTAACGGGGGCATTGATCTTGGATTAATGCCTCCGTTTGTTTAAGTGTATTCCTTCACAATGTCGCATGTTTATTGATGTACTATTTGTTAATAACAATGGATAATTTGTAGCTCACCAAATTGCTCAAACCTGTCAAGAATTCATCTAATATTTCATTGCATGGGAATTTGCATTCGAGAAGATAACAACTTTCTCCACTGACTTTGTAGTTGTTTATGACGAATTGATCTTGTTCTTTTATAAACGACAGATAAGGTTGATGATTCGTGCTTTTCGTATAAATATGTATAATTGCGTGAACAAGATACCCCATTTTTACTTGATTCACTTTAATGGTGTACCCCTCAATAATCCCATTGTCCTCTAATTTCGCCACTCTAGCTGAAGTAGCCGGTCCAGTCAAATGGACTTTTTCACCCAATTCTTTCATTGTAATCCGACTGTTCTTAGTTAGTTCCTTCAAGATATGCATATCTGTGTTATCTAACATTTATTTAACTCCTTTCATAAATAAAGTCAAACCGCCAAAAGACTTTACTTAATCTATGTATCGGTCATGTGTCCATAGTTTAGAATATACATTGTTCAGAGGAAATTTCAAAAGATAAAGGAGTTAATAAATATGAATATACATCAAATTCGTAATGCAACAATTGTCGTTGAATATGCGGGAAAGAAGTTTTTAATCGATCCAATGTTATCAGAAAAAGGGACTTACCCGCCTTTCCCTTCATTAAGACAAAACAACTCAAATAATCCTTTAGTTAGTTTACCAATATCCATTGACGATATCATTCATAATGTTGATGCTGTTATTGTCACTCATCTACATTATGACCACTGGGATGATGCTGCTAAAGAAGCGCTGCCCAAAGAGATTAAAATATTTTCCCAAAATGAAGAAGATGCGACTGAAATTCGAAATGCAGGCTTCCAAAATGTAGAGGTTTTACAAGAGAATACAGTCTTTGAAGGAATCCAATTAATTAAAACAAAAGGCGAGCATGGAAGAGGCGAAATCCTAAAGACTACTGGTCTAGTGTGCGGCGTTGTCTTCAAACACTCAAATGAGAAGACTTTATATGTAGCTGGAGATACTGTTTGGTATGAAGCTGTTCAGGAAGTAATTGAAACACACAAACCAGAAATCATTGTTGTCAACGGCGGGGATGTTCAACTCTCTGAAGGTGGCTCTCTAATTATGGGGAAAGATGACATTTATGATGTTTATAAAGCTGCTCCAGATGCAAAAATCATTTCTGTCCATATGGAAGCTGTCAATCATTGGACATTATCAAAAGAGGAATTAAAAAGCTTTATTAATGAAAAAGGAATCTCCTCGAATGTTTTAGTACCTGATGATGGAGAATCATATTCATTATAAAGAATCAGAGCAGATAGAATTTTATTTTGTGCAGTTTCTAAGCATTTAATTGTTCTGTAGTGATACAAGGAGCTCATGATTATGCAGTTGATAATCATGAGCTCCTTGATTATTTATTGAACAAATCCTTCTAAATGAGGATGGGCAAGAAAGTGCAAAAAAAATTATTTTTTTAGGAAGTGTAGTTTTATGGTAACTAAAACATGGGATACAAGTAAATCAAAACAGCATCCTGTTTGGTTGCAAGATTATATTGATTCAACAGACAAACAAAAACAGCTCTATAAAAAAACATTAAGAATTTTGATCCTATCACAAATCTTTGGAGGGGCAGGACTTGCAGCTGGTATAACGGTAGGCGCACTTCTCGCACAAGATATGCTAGGGACGGAAAGTGCAGCAGGGATTCCAGTTGCCTTACTCACTTTAGGATCTGCAGGGGCCGCACTGCTTGTAGGCCGACTTTCACAACGTTTTGGCCGCGGACCAGGACTTGCAGCCGGTTTTCTTGCTGGTGGACTGGGTGCGGTCGGCGTTATAATCGCTGCCTTAATCAACAGCGTCGTGCTTTTATTCACTTCCCTGCTTATTTATGGAGCTGGTACCGCCGCAAATATGCAAGCGCGATATGCCGGTACAGATCTGGCGACAGCTAAACAGAGGGCAACTGCTGTGAGCATGGCCATGGTTTCTACTACCTTTGGTGCTGTAGCGGGTCCTAACTTGGTCGATGTGATGGGAAAATTTGCGGATTCTATTGGTGTTCCAACTTTGGCTGGCCCCTTTATCTTAGCGGCTGCTGCTTTTATCCTTGCCGGATTGGTTCTCTTCATTTTTCTTCGTCCAGACCCTTTGATTGTATCTACAGCCATAGTGAATGCCCAGGAGGAAAACCGCACTGTGGAGGCAGAACCAAATTCCGAAAGCTCTACAATAAACAAGAAAGGAATTGTCGTGGGCGTTACAGTAATGGTTTTGACTCAATTTGTCATGGCGGCCATTATGACCATGACGCCGGTCCATATGGGACATTATGGTCATCGTTTGGGAGAAGTGGGGTTGGTCATAGGTTTTCATATAGGCGCCATGTACTTGCCTTCGCCTCTTACAGGGATGCTTGTAGATAAAGTTGGTCGTACTTCAATGGCTGTTGCTTCTGGTGCCACGCTTCTGGCCTCTGGTATGCTGGCAGCTTTTGCCCCTGCAGATTCAATGGTCCTACTTATCTGTGCGTTAGTACTACTTGGTGTTGGCTGGAACTTTGGCTTAATAAGCGGAACGGCTCTCATTGTAGATGCAACACATCCATCTATTCGTGCAAAAACACAGGGATCTGCTGATGTCTTGCTTGCATTATCAGGTGCCACCGGCGGTGCGTTATCAGGATTGGTAGTCGCTCATTATAGTTATGCGATACTTTCGCTTTCTGGAGCAATTCTGTCACTGTTGCTTATTCCCGTAGTTGTTTGGTCTCGTAAGACTCCAAGCAAAGATTTGATATAAATTTTTTACTACTTGCAATAGTTTTGATTAATTAGACTATCAATACAGAGTTTTATCGAACTTCTCCTTCTTAGATGTAGTCGATCCCATTATGCTAGAGTGTATACGGTAATGATGAAAAACGGCTGAAGGATAAATAAATAAGAAGCCTCTTGGACAGTATTGTGGAGAGGTATTTCACATCAATGATTATACAGAAAGAGGTGTTTATATATGAAGAAAACAATTAAAGAACAAAAGTTGGTATTAATTATTCTTTTAAGCAATCTATTCATTGCATTTCTAGGTATAGGTCTCATCGTCCCCGTTATGCCGTCTTTTATGAATATCATGCATTTATCGGGAAAAACGATGGGCTATCTTGTCGCCGTACATGCTGTGGCACAACTACTTATATCACCGCTCGCAGGACGATGGGTTGACCATTATGGCAGAAAGAAAATCATCATAATCGGCTTGTTTCTTTTTGGTGTTTCAGAACTCATCTTTGGTTTAGGCACGAATGTATCAGTGCTTTATTTTTCAAGGATTCTAGGGGGAATTAGTGCCGCCTTTATTATGCCAGGTGTTACTGCATATGTTGCAGATATTACATCTGTTAAGGAACGGTCAAAAGCGATAGGCTATATTTCTGCCGCCATTAGTACTGGCTATATTATCGGACCTGCCATCGGTGGCTTTATTGCAGAATACGGTATACGTATGCCCTTCTTCTTTGCGGCAGGCATTGCCTTTTTAGCATGCATTTCATCAATATTTATTTTAAAAGAGCCGCTAACAAAGGAACAGCTTGCAGAAATTTCTGCTAATACAAAGCAAACAAACTTTATAGGCGATTTCAAAAGATCACTTAATCCACGTTACTTTACTGCCTTTATCATTGTATTTGTACTTGCTTTCGGTTTATCAGCATATGAAACAGTGTTCAGCCTATTTTCTGATCATAAATTTGGCTTCACGCCAAAGAAGATTGCAACTATTATTACAATCAGCTCAATCTTCGGAGTTGTTATCCAAGTATTTATGTTTGGAAAAATGGTAGATATACTTGGTGAAAAGAAACTGATCCAATTATGTTTAATTATAGGTGCAATATTGGCGGTGGCGTCTACTGTAATCTCTAGCTTTTTGGCAGTGCTGGCGGTAACTTGCTTCATCTTCCTCGCATTTGACTTGCTTCGCCCGGCATTGACGACTTTTTTATCAAAAGCTGCCGAAAAAGAGCAAGGATTTGTTGCTGGAATGAACTCAACCTATACGAGCTTAGGTAATATCGGTGGGCCAGCAATGGGTGGAATATTATTTGACGTAAACATCCACTATCCTTATCTTTTCGCTGCTGTCATTATGGTCATTGGCTTCGGTATTACAGTTATGTGGAAAGAAAACCAATTGGGTGAAAGCTTAGCGAAAAAATTAGAAAAGCACGAGGCACCGTTGAAACAATAATAGGCCTAGATTGTACCAGTGATGATCTTTCAAAGTAGCTTTTCTTGTGGAGTTAGAAAACTATCTAACTAGAAAAGCTATACTCTTATCTTTGAATATTTGAAGAAATACCCCTTGTCCATATGGGACAGAATTGAAACCATAGAGTGGGACAAATAAAAACACCTTTAAGTTGAAAAAGCGGGTATGTAATTACCTAAAAAGACAACTTGGCGGTGTTTTTCTTTATGGGGACGAGAGTGAGTTATGCAGCAGAAATAAACAGATGTAGTTGTCGAATTTGTTGCAAATGCTTACGTAGGTGTAGTGGAATGGTGGCTAAAAAATGGCATGCCTTATCCACCGAAGGAAATGGCAAAAAAAGTGGGGGATTTATTAGAGAGAACTATATAGATTTATCGCATAAAAAAATCTCTCTGATTTATTAAAAGAATGAGGAGGATAATGTGCCCTCCCCTCTTCAATAAAAATATTGTATGTGAAGGGTTATACTTAAACTAACGGATGCTTTACCACAATAACTAAGAACAATTTTTGAAGTTCTTTTAGATTTTCGATCTTCAGCAATCTGGCGATTGTTGAGCAACACAGGTAGAAAATGATCAAACTTTTTTATAAAATCGTCCTCGTGAAATATTTAAAGAGCCTGTTTTGATCAAGGGTTTACTGAAGTTAAAGTAAATAAATTGCTAATATCCAATACTATTTATACCTTTAATTATTTATATTATATATATATAATAATGAACGGGTAGGAAGCGGGGAGGGGAGGTAGCTAGGAAGTCGTAGTTTCCGCGACTTCTTAGGTTAACTTCCTCTATCCCCCGCGACTTCCGAGGTTATTTCTGTGCTAAATCTTCCACTAGGGTTACCAACTTAATTAGAGTTTTTCTTCCACTACCTTTTTTGATTTCCAATGGTCCTCCTTCAGCTAATTCATTTATTACGAGATTATAGGTCTTGTTGCAAATACCCCATTCCTCCAATAATCGTTTGGGGCATAAAACAATCAAAACAACAGCGGATACTTATCTTGATATTACCAAAAAATAGAAGAAGACGAACTTCAAAAGTTCGCCTCCTACACTAAAAGATAATTTCAACTTGGCACAAATTTGGCATGACACGAATTTGGCACGATATGAAATCCTCTCAAACCCTTGGTATATAAAGGTTTTTTATATTTTATCCAATAGAACCTTCCATTTCAAACTTGATTAGGCGGTTCATTTCAACTGCGTATTCCATTGGTAATTCTTTTGTAAATGGTTCAATAAAGCCCATGACGATCATTTCTGTTGCTTCTTCTTCAGAGATTCCTCGGCTCATCAGATAGAATAACTGCTCTTCAGATACTTTCGAAACTTTCGCTTCGTGCTCTAACGAGATGTTATCATTTAAAATCTCATTATAAGGGATTGTATCTGATGTTGATTGGTTATCCATGATAAGCGTATCACACTCGATGTTTGAACGCGCACCTTCCGCTTTGCGTCCAAAATGGACGATACCGCGGTACGTTACTTTACCACCTTGTTTAGAGATGGATTTAGAAACGATTGTAGAAGAAGTATTAGGAGCTAAGTGAATCATTTTCGCCCCAGCATCCTGATGCTGTCCTTTTCCAGCTAGAGCAATGGACAATGTCATTCCACGTGCTCCTTCACCTTTAAGGATAACAGCTGGATATTTCATTGTAAGCTTAGAGCCGATGTTACCGTCTACCCATTCCATTGTTGCGTTAGCTTCACAAACAGCACGCTTCGTAACTAGGTTAAATACGTTATTAGCCCAGTTCTGGATAGTAGTATAACGACAGTATGCATCTTTCTTAATAATAATTTCGACTACAGCAGAGTGAAGTGAATTTGTTGTGTAAACAGGTGCCGTACAACCTTCTACATAGTGTACGCTCGCACCCTCATCAACAATAATCAACGTACGTTCAAATTGTCCCATATTTTCTGAGTTAATTCGGAAATACGCCTGTAGAGGCGTTTCAACTTTAATGCCTTTTGGAACATAAATGAACGATCCGCCGGACCATACCGCTGAGTTTAGGGCAGCAAACTTGTTGTCCGTTGGAGGGATTACTTTGGCCCAATGCTCACGGAAAAGGTCTTCATTTTCTCGAAGTGCTGAATCTGTATCTTTAAAGACAATTCCTTGCGCTTCAAGATCTTCTTGCATATTGTGGTAAACGACCTCAGATTCATACTGTGCAGAAACCCCAGCAAGATATTTTTGCTCTGCTTCAGGAATTCCTAATTTATCAAAAGTTTGTTTAATTTCTTCTGGTACTTCATCCCAAGAACGTTCGGATTTCTCAGAAGGTTTAACATAATACGTGATTTCATCAAAATTAAGAGCATTTAAATCTCCGCCCCATTGTGGCATAGACATGTTGTAAAAATGCTCAAGTGATTTTAAACGGAAATCAAGCATCCACTGTGGCTCTGATTTCATACGAGAAATTTCTTCAACAATCTCTTTCGTCAATCCACGTTTAGAACGGAATATAGAGACGTCTTTGTCAGAAAATCCGTATTTATAATCGCCGATTTCTGGCATCTTTTTCGCCATGTTGATTCCTCCATTCTTTATTGAAGTTAAGGAAGATTAAGATTCTTCCTTAACTCCTTTTTCCATTGCCTTCCACGCAAGCGTTGCACACTTAATTCTTGCTGGGAATTTGGCTACACCTTGTAGTGCTTCAATATCACCTAAGTCAATGTTATCATCATAATCTTTTCCTTGCATCATATCGGAAAAGATTCTAGAAAGGTTTAAAGCTGTCTCCACATCTTTCCCAATGATCGTTTGAGTCATCATGGATGCAGATGCCATTGAGATCGAGCAGCCTTCACCGTCAAACTTAGCATCCGTGACTTTGCCATCATCTACTTTTAATGTCAAGCGAATGCGGTCCCCACACGTAGGATTGTTCATATCGACGGTTAAGTTCCCATCTTCTAACAACCCTTTATTGCGTGGATTTTTGTAATGATCCATGATTACTTGACGATATAATTGGTCTAAGTTATTAAAAGACATCGCTGAAATACTCCTTCGTTTTAACAAGGCCAGCAGCAAGCTTGTCGATATCTTCTTCTGTATTATAAAGATAAAAGCTTGCTCGAGCCGTTGCTGATACTTTTAGCCATTTCATGAGAGGTTGTGCACAATGATGTCCTGCACGAACCGCAATCCCTTCAGAATCAAGGACAGTGGCAACATCATGTGGATGAACATCATCAATGTTGAAAGTCACTAGTCCTGCTCTCTTAGAAGGATCTTTAGGTCCGAAAATCTGCATTCCCTCTATTTCAGATAGTTTATCCAAAGCATAAGCAGCTAATTTATGTTCATAAGCCTCAATGGTGTCAAGACCAATTTCTTCAAGAAAATCAATTGCTGCTCCTAAACCAATAGCACCCGCAATAATCGGTGTACCCCCTTCAAATTTCCAAGGAAGCTCTTTCCATGTTGATTCGTACAACCCTACGAAATCAATCATTTCCCCGCCGAATTCAATAGGTTCCATTGCTTCAAGCAGCTGTTTCTTGCCGTAAAGAACACCGATTCCAGTAGGTCCACCCATTTTATGACCAGAAAATGCAAAGAAATCACAGTCTAGGTCTTGAACATCTACTTTCATATGCGGCGCTGCTTGTGCACCGTCAACGACCATTATCGATCCATTTTCATGGGCAATTTGGGTAATTTCCTTAATTGGGTTCATCGTTCCTAAAACATTGGATACCATCATAATCGAAACAATTTTCGTATTTGATGTTACAGTTGCTTTAACATCTTCAAGAGAGATTGTACCGTCCTCTTGTAGTGGAACATACTTTAATGTCGCGCCTTTTTCCTTCGCTAATTGCTGCCATGGAATAATATTAGAATGGTGCTCCATATGGGTGATGACAATTTCATCACCCGCTCCAACATTTGCTCGACCATAGCTTGCCGCTACAGTGTTAATAGCAGTCGTGGTACCTCTAGTAAAAATAATTTCTTCCGTTGATTTCGCATGAATAAACTGGCGAACCTTTTCCCTTGCACCTTCATATCCATCTGTAGCCCTTGTACCTAAGGTATGGACCCCTCGATGAACATTAGAGTTATATTGGCGATAATACTGATCGATGGCTTCAATTACTTTTATTGGTTTTTGAGATGTTGCCGCACTGTCTAAATAAACTAATGGATGACCATTGACTTCCTGATCGAGAATCGGAAACTGTTTTCGAATCTCTCTTACATCCATTAGTTAACTTTCCCTTCAATGACGTCTACTAACTGCTTTTTAACTCCTTCAATTGGTAATTGATTAACAACTGGAGCTAGGAAACCATGAATGATCAGACGCTCAGCTTCCTTCTTAGGAATCCCACGGCTCATTAAGTAGTATAGTTGAAGTGGATCAACGCGACCAACGGATGCAGCATGACCTGCCGTAACATCATCTTCATCAATTAAAAGAATTGGATTTGCATCCCCACGTGCCTTTTCGCTTAACATTAATACACGAGATTCCTGTTCAGCATTAGATTTGGTAGCACCATGCTCAATTTTTCCAATTCCATTAAAAATAGAAGAAGCTTCATCTTTCATAACACCATGCTTTAAGATATACCCTTCAGAGTTTTTACCAAAGTGTACAACTTTTGTTGTGAAGTTTTGCTTTTGTTTTCCACGACCAACCACAACTGATTTTGTATCAGCAATGGAGCCGTCTCCGATAAGGTTTGTAACATTTTCTGAAATCGTATCGCCATCGTTCATCATACCTAATGCCCAATCAATTCGAGCATCTCTGCCAGCTACTCCACGACGATTAACATATGTTGTTACACCGCTAGCTAAGTTATCAACGGCACCGTAAGCAACTTTGGCATTTTGGTTTGCCACAACCTCAGTAACGATGTTGACAATACCTTCTTCAACGTCTGTAGTAGACACGTAGTTCTCTACATACGTAACAGCACTATTATCTTCCGCAACCACTAATACGTGATTGAAAAGAGTGGCCTCGGGGTTATCATGAACATAAACAGCTTGAATGGGTTCTGAGATTTCTACATTTTTAGGAACATATAGGAAAGCCCCTCCATTCACAAGAGCACCATGTAAAGCTGTAAGCTTATGCTCATCTACTTTTACCCCGTCTGTCATGAAGTATTTTTGAAGTACATCACTATGTTCTTTAGCGGCTGTGATGATATCTGTAAAAATAACTCCTTGCTCCTTTAGTGAATCTGAAAGGGATAGAAAAGCAGGAGAGTTATTTCTTTGGACATATAAGTTATGATCTTTATTCTCTAAATCAACCAGTACCTTTGCTGCTTCTGGAAGTTCGTCAAGTGATTGATAAGCAGCACTGTCAACTGTATGATTTTTAAAATTAGTAAAGTTCCATTTATCTATTTTGGTTTTATCAGGTCTTGGGAGCCCTAGTTCTTCTGCTTTTGTAAGAGCATCTGAACGGAATTTAGTGAACCACTCAGGCTCGCCTAGTCCTTTTGAAAAGGTACTGACATAATCCTGATCTACTGGTAGTTTCGTTTCTACAGTCATTTTAATCCCCCTAACACTTACGCCTCTTGGCCGACAGTTTCGTCTTTAATACCTAGTTCTTCTTTAATCCAGTCATATCCTTCAGCTTCAAGACGCTTAGCAAGCTCAGGTCCACCAGATTTCACAACTCTACCTTGCATCATTACGTGTACTTTATCTGGAGTAATGTAGTTTAGAAGACGTTGATAGTGAGTAATAATTAAGCATCCGAAATCTTCTCCACGCATTTCATTGATTCCTTTTGATACTACTTTAAGGGCATCAATGTCTAGACCTGAATCGATTTCATCAAGGATTGCAATTTTTGGTTCAAGCATCATTAATTGAAGGATTTCGTTACGTTTCTTCTCTCCACCCGAGAACCCTTCATTAAGGTAACGTTGCGCCATATCCTGATCCATCTCTAGTAAATCCATTGTTGAATCCATTTGACGAATGAATTTCATAAGAGAAATTTCTTGTCCTTCTTCGCGACGACTATTGATAGCAGAACGTAAGAAGTCTGCGTTCGTTACACCACTGATTTCACTTGGATATTGCATTGCTAGGAATAGACCTACTTGAGCACGTTCATCTACTTCCATCTCAAGAACATCTTTACCATCAAATGTAATGCTTCCTTTTGTAACTTTGTATTTTGGGTGCCCCATAATTGCGGATGATAAAGTCGATTTACCAGTTCCGTTCGGCCCCATAATTGCGTGGATTTCTCCACCTTTCACCTCTAAATTAACTCCCTTAAGGATTTCTTTTCCTTCAATTTCAACATGAAGATCTGTAATAGTTAGTGTTGAACCTGCCATGTTTATACCTCCGTGTCTTTATAAAAAATTTTTGAAAATTCATTAGTCATTCTCAATTTATTCTCATTACAATCTTATAACAAATAAAAGTTATAAGCAACTCTTTCAACTATGTGCAAAATGTTAATCCAATGGCACAAAAATAGCTATTAGTATGTACTGAAAAGGAGTAAAAAAATGTGCAAACTGCTTTTGTTGTTCAAAAGAAAAACCAGTCATCTGGTGTCAGACACTGGTTTCTCCTCTTTTCTTCCTTATTATATCAGCTTTTACTTCGTTATCAAGTTCAATTATAAATGGGCATGTACCTTCCGATCAAGGTCAGCAATCAATCTTCTACTTTGAATGTAGTCATTCTCTCTTCTTCGTTCTACTTGCATACGTATTTCATGCTTTCGTTTGTACACCTCATAACCTATTCCATGGGCGCTATGCATAGCTTTCTCCATTTCATTTGTGTACTCCATATTAAGAGAGTTAATAATTAATCATTCCTTTCAGATTTTTAACACATTTATAATGTTACTACCCTCATAAATATATAGCAAAACCGATAATAATTGATTTTTCATCCTATAAGGACCATATAGTTCTTTACAAATGGTGTGGTCCCCGACTCTTAGTTTTTCACGATATACCGGCCGTATACTAAATATTCTGATATCTAGTTTGAAAAAGATGGTTGTGGTTGATTGTGCTCCACTTTTTTATTTTTACTGTTTTAGCTGATTTAATTCCTGTACACACTCTTGGACAAGAGTGACCGCTTGACTCATTGTTGCTCCTCCACCAAATGCGGCTGTGACACCAACAGCTTCATAAATCTCTTGTTCCGAACATCCCTGATCTAAACAGCCTTTAATATGATAGACAATGCAATACTCATCTTGGGAATACAAACTAATTCCTAAGGCAATAAGTTGTTTGTCTTTCTTAGTTAACACACCTTCTTTAAAACACTCTTCTGAAAAGGAATTAAAATGCTCTGCAAGTCCTGGCATCTTTTCGGTAAATAACCCTATTCCAGCTTTATAGTGGTGAAGGATCTCTTCGGTAGAATTTCTTGGTTCAAATTCCATTCTTAATTCAGCTCCATTTCCTCTATTCATAAATCAGGGATAGTATGAACCAAAAGACCTTTGAATATTTAAAGAAAAATCCAAAGGTTTCCGTGGATAAAGGAACAAAAGGCTAAGTTCAATTTAAGAAGAATCAACCAAATCTGTGGCAACCTGTAGCAACTTCGCAGTAACCCACACCTTACGGATCTCCCTGGTGGTGCCTTCCTCATTTCTACTTTTACAACAAATAGGGACGGTACCCGAATGCGTTAATGTATTAACGCATTCGAGAACCGTCCCGCAGTGGTTTAAAGCAGTAAAGTTTTATTTTTATTCTTCTGTTACTGGTACAACTGCCCCTTTCCATTCTTCTAGGATGAAGTCTTGGATTTCTTTTGAGCGTAGTACTTCTACTAATGCTTTCACCGCTTTGTTATCTTCATCACCCTTCTGAACAGCGATGACGTTTACGTAAGGTGAGTCGGATTTTTCAATCGCAATTGAATCTTCTAATGGGTTGATTCCAGCATCAATCGCATAGTTGGAGTTAATAAGGACAGCATCCCCTTCTCCGTTTTTATAGTATTCAGGTAGTAGTGCTGCTTCGTATTCGTAATCAAACTGAATGTTCTTTGGATTATCCTTAATATCCTCTAGTGTTGCTTTTGTTTTTTCAACGCCATCTTTTAAAGTGATTAATCCTTCTTTTTCTAATAAAGAAAGGATACGACCATGGTCGGCTACTGAATTACTCATAAGGATAGTAGCACCTTCTGGAAGTTCTTTAAGGGAATCATATTTCTTTGAATAAACTCCAATTGGTTCAATATGGATTCCGCCTGCATTTACAAAGTCATAGCCATGCTCTTCTTTTTGAGATTCCAGGTATGGGATATGTTGAAAGTAGTTAGCGTCAATATCGCCATTAGCTAAATCTTTGTTAGGAAAAATATAATCCTGATAAGGCTCAATTTTTAATTCATATCCTTTTTCTTCAAGCAATGGTTGTGCCTTTTCTAAAATTTCAGCGTGCGGAACGTTCGAAGCACCTACAACAATTTCTTTTGATTCAGTACTTCCCTCACTTTCTCCACCGTTACCGCATGCTGCAAGACCGAAAATACTTGTTGCTGTTAATAAACCTGCTATCCACTTTTTCATAGTTGACCTCTCCTTTATCGTTTATCTAAGATTTTTGTGATAGTATCTCCAATAAATTGAATGGCAAAAACAATAATCAAAATAATGATGGTAGCCGCTAATGTCACGTCATCTCGACTACGTTGAAATCCATCTAAGTAAGCTAGATTCCCAAGGCCGCCTGCTCCGATTACACCAGCCATTGCTGTAAACCCAACCAGTGCAATCGCCGTTACAGTAAGCCCTGATACAAGAGCTGGCATTGATTCAGGAAGTAAAACCTTCCATACAATTGTAGATGTTCTTGCTCCCATTGATTTCGCGGCCTCAATGACACCCTTATTAATTTCCCTTAGCGCAATTTCCACCATTCGTGCGTAAAATGGAGCTGCTCCAATGATCAATGCTGGTAATGCTGCATTTGCTCCACGGATTGTTCCAATTAAAAACTTCGTAAATGGAATGAGTAACACAATTAATATGATGAAAGGGATCGAACGAAAAACATTGACTACTGCACTAGTAATCATATAAACGATGCGATTTTCCCAAATATTATTTTTAGAGGTTAAAAAAAGTAATAATCCTAGAATGATTCCTAAAATAAATGTTATGACTACTGCCATCCCCGTCATATACATCGTTTCAACGGTGGCTTCCCACATTTTCTCCCAGTCCACATTCGGAAAGATGTTTTCAAGCATGCGTCATCACCTCCACTTGGACTGACTGCTCTCTTAAAAAATCTACTGCTTTATGCTCTTCTTCCTCTGATCCATTTACATGTAAGAAGAGCGTTCCATATGCTCCATTTTGAGTTTGAGATATTTTTCCTTGAAGAATATTCACTTCAAGTTCAAAATTTCGAATTAGGCTTGTCACAACCGGTTGCCCAGCTGATTCCCCTACAAACGTTAGTTTGATAACCTTACCACTAGGGTAATTTTCGAGAAGGTGCTCAATCGTTTCTTTCGTTTCTTCTGGTTCTGAAACCTCTCCAACGAATTTTTTAGTAATCGTTTGTTGTGGTGATTTAAATACATCTAAAACATTGCCTTTTTCCACCACACGCCCATCTTCCATTACTGCTACTCGATGGCAAATCTTTCGAATGACATGCATCTCATGAGTAATTAAAACAATTGTTAATCCTAATCGTTTGTTAATATCCACAAGTAGTTCTAATATTGAATCTGTTGTTTGTGGATCAAGAGCCGAAGTCGCTTCGTCACAAAGCAATACTTCTGGATTATTCGCTAATGCTCTTGCAATTCCTACCCTTTGCTTCTGACCTCCACTTAATTGAGACGGGTACGCATCACCTCTACCCTCTAACCCAACTAATTCAATTAGCTCTTCAACTCGTCTTTTTCTTTCCACTTTTGAAACACCAGCTATTTCAAGTGGAAAGGAGATATTGTCTTTAACTGTTCTGGACCACAATAAATTAAAGTGTTGAAAGATCATGCTAATTCTTTGACGTGCTTGGCGAAGCTTCGCACCTTTAATTTGTGAAACAAGCTGACCATTTACATCAATCGACCCGTCTGTTGGAACTTCAAGTCCGTTCAACATCCGAATTAATGTACTTTTACCGGCTCCACTATATCCAATCACTCCAAAAATCTCACCATCTTGTATATCCAAATTCACATCTGAAACAGCTTGAATGGACCCTGATTTTGAAGTAAACACTTTTTTCACATTTGATATCTTTATCATGCACCTTCACCTTCTCCCCAACTAAACACATTTGTATAGTATGAATTATGTTTGTACTTATGATGACTGAGTAACTTTTTTTAAAAAAGAAATAAAAAATGCCTTCCTGCTGATGAGCAGAAAGGCATAATGATCTATATGGTCCTCTCTCTCATCTTCCAAAGTTCATAAACTTTGTGTGAATTGGCACCATTTCAATTAATTTGACGGTTGCCGGGCTTCAAAGGGCACATCCCTCCACCACTCTTGATAAGAGTAACTATTAAATTTTTTGTCGATTTCTTGATTTATGATTATGAGTTTATCATGGGACTTTTTTAATGTCAACGAAATTTTATTACCGAAATTCCCTTGAACAACAGCGATTTCTTTACTAAATCGTGACCGGAATTACCTCATGTTCCCTACAAAGCCATAATACCGCCTCTGCAAATAATAAACCTCTAAAAGAACCGTTAATCTTCACATGTCCTGAATCAACTAAAGCAGTCAACCGTTCATTTCCTTTTAATAGATCAACCATCATTTCCTCATCTGCAAAAATGTAAAAATCGTTATTAGATTCCTGGACAATCTTTGGTGATTCATATTTCTTTAAAGAAATGGTATATTTGGCTGTCAAAGATTCTAAGGTGATTAAAAAAGGCACTTCAGGCAAAAGCATTCTTAAATGAAACCGAGACTGACATTCTTCCAGGACTCTCATGATTTCTTCTTTCATTGTTTTCACCCCTATTTAGTTCCTCTCTTAACCTTAATTCCACTTTAAGGGAATATTTCCTTTTATTAATCATCGACATCTTTTTAAAGGATTTTACTTTCACTGTCGAATAGACATCAATTTCCTCCCTTTTCTCAATCAATAGACAAATTAGCTAATATTTCCTGAGAAATATGTATATATTTGAAACATATTTGTTCAAAAATAGAAGCGGAAACGAACAACTTCTACAAGCATAAGGCGAGTCACCTATGAAGGGTGTCTTTCCCTTGGTGACTTAATTTATATCCCTAGGCACTAGAAAAGAACAAGTAACCCATTGAGTTTGCTGCTCACAAGAGTTTTAGGACTAAGCTGAATTAAAAGAAACTTCAACAAAGGCTCTTTTCGTATACTTTGTTGCTTTTAATCAATTATATGCATCATAAATCATTTAATATCAGTAAAACACTTATTGATTGGACGAAAAAATGCCCCGAAACTTTAATCATTACGGATTTCTACTCTTGTTCGAAAAGCAACAATTTTTGCGAAAACAGCCTCAACAAAAAAAAAAAGACCCTAACAAGAGTCTGGTTAATAAAAACTTAAATTAAATTACATTAATTACCAATAAAAACTTTTCTATTTACTTCCATCCAACTTTAAGAGTTGTTCATAAAGAAATGGAACCGAGTGAAAAGCGTAAAGTTTGTCTTGCAATTCGTTATTTTTAAAAAGAAGCAAACAAGGTACGCTTTCCACTGAATACTCTTCTGCTAGCTGAGGGATAAAGTTTAAATCTGATCTTGCAAAGCTCATTTGTGGCATTGTTTTCTCAACAATTGATAACATTTTGCCGGCTAATTGGCATGTCCCACACATTGGTGTATATAAATAAAGAGCAAATACCCTTTCCTGCTTTATTCCATTTTCTATTTCTACTAATGACCAATCCGGCGTCATACTAATTAACTCATCCTTTTTTCCAAATATTCCGTGTGAACATCAATATTGGCCCCTGTTAGGACTGACGCAAGATGCTTTTCTGGTGCTGAAGCAACTTCTTTATACATTTTATCAATGTACAAATGCTCCGCTTCAGGAAATTCACGTTTAAACTGTTTTCGCAGTTTTTCACCTGCTTCATCTGCATCAACAAGAATATACACATCTCGGTAGAATAGTGAATCAATAAGTTCATCTAGTTTTGTAATGCTAATGGTACCATTTGTGCAGATAATTTCTACAGGCTCTTTGATAATATCTTTTACTTTTCTCTTATCTGTGGTTCCTTCCACTATTATGACTTTTTCATCAAATACGTCCATTTTCATCATCACCTTATCAGTAAATAAGATTATGATAGTATATTCATCTTTTGTATGATGATGTCCTTTAATATACCATTATTATCAATATTCCAGCAAAAAATCCGCTTCCGGTAAGGCCTTGCCCATAACCTATGCGCTAAATTAGCACCATCCGCCTTCATCACAGTCTGTATAACGTGATTCATTTTGGTTAGGAGACATATAATTTTGAACAAACTCATTTCCGTTTAGTTCAAAGTTAGGTTCCATTTGAACATTTTGTTCCGATGTATTCAATGGCATTCTTCCAACAAGTTCTTGATCCAAATAAAACTGGAGTTCTCCATTTTTAATTTTCCCTACTATTCTTTCTGTTACATTTAACTTTTTTGATTCTAATGTCATCTAAAAAACCTCCCAACTAAGTTATCATTAGATTTCCCTAAGTTGAGATAAACATGAGAACGACTTTATGATAGGCTGTTTTTGTAAGCTGTTTTGCTTTATTTAAAAAATGAGTAGTCGTTGATTACAGCGAAAGATGCTTGCTTTCCGCAGGGCGGGCGGGGAGCCTCCCTGCGCTCCAATCAACTTCTTTATCAACGGTTTGCTTTCACAACATCCATTTATAATACAACCATCTTTTAGCCTTATTATAATTAAGATACAACCAAAAACGGAACAGACATTTAATCTGTTTAGTAAGTAATATTAAAACAATCCCAGTAAATCAATGATTTACTGGGATCATCTTAATCATTTTTAGCCTTCTTTAATCATTTCGTCATATTGCTCTGAAGACATAAGCTTGTCCATATCAGCTGAATCTGAAACTTCAACTGTAATCATCCATGCTTTTTCATACGGAGATTCGTTGACAAACTCTGGGCTGTCAGCTAATTCTTCGTTTACTTCAACTACTTTCCCACTTACTGGTGCATAAAGCTCTGATACCGTTTTTACAGATTCTACACTTCCGAATGGCTCGTCCGCTGAGATCTCGTCACCAACTTCAGGTAATTCAACAAAAACGATGTCACCTAGTTCTGATTGAGCAAAATCCGTGATTCCAATACGAACTTTCTCCCCTTCATCTTTAACCCATTCATGTTCCTCTGAATAACGTAGTTCTTTCGGTGTACTCATTCCAATCCCTCCATAGCTTATGTTCAAATTTATATTGACATATTTCTACTTTAAAAAGCAAGGAAACATTATCATTTATTCCAAGTTTCTTCAAAGTGTTCTTCTTTAAACCCAACTGTAACATGTGTACCATCTGTTGTAACAGGTCTTTTAATTAACATCCCATCTGATGAAAGAATTTCTAATAGCTCCTCATCAGAAGCACTGTTCACTTTATCTTTAAGACCTAATTCACGATATTTTTTTCCACTTGTATTGAAAAACTTTTTTAATGGCAATCCGCTTTTCTCATAAAGACTTTTCAGTTCTTCCTTAGAAGGTGGATTGTCCACTATATGTACTTCGTTAAAATCTTTCCCTTGATTCTCAAGCCAAGCTTTAGCCTTTCTGCATGTTCCACACTTTGGGTATGAGTAAAACGTCAACGTCAATGCCTTCACCACCTTTCATGTAACAAGCGAGTATTCCTTATTATATACATTATTCTACAAAACCCCTCAAAATCCTTTATGTATGTAGTCTCTCATATTATATCCCTTCTTGCCGCTTTCGACCAATAAAACTGAATATAACTTACTGAAAAAGCAGAAAAAGACGCCATCAGATTTTCTATTTCTAGATGGCGTTTTTATAAAGTATTATTTCCTTACCCCTAATATTTTTTGGCTGTTTCACTTGTTGCTTTTTTTCAGAAAAGAGTAGTGGCTGATTGCAGCGAAGAGATGCTCGCTTTCCGCGGGGCGGGGAGCCTCCTCGGCGCTCTGCGCCTGCTTCAGTCTCACCTGTCCCGCTGCTCCAGCAAGATTCTCTCACCTTCCGCTCAAATCAAATTCTTTATCGATTAAAATGATCATTACTTTACTATTTTAACTCGTTCTCCAAGTGGTTTAAATTCTTTTTCACCAGCAGGTAATGTTGGTTTTCCGAAAGGCATTTGAGCAATTAAATTCCAACTATCAGGGATGTCCCACTCCCTTTTTACATCTTCATCAATAAGTGGATTATAGTGTTGAAGTGAAGCCCCAAATCCTTCTAATTCTAATGATGTCCAGATAACATATTGAAGCATTCCGCTTGAGTGCTGTGACCATATTGGGAAATTATCAGCATATGAAGCAAACTGATTTTGAAGTGATTCAATTGTCTTCGAATCCTCAAAGAATAATACAGTTCCATACCCATTTCCAAATGCCTGCATTTTTTCCTCTGTAGGGCCAAATTGGTCAACAGGAACAATATTTCTTAAGCTTTCTGTTGTTATATTCCATAACTTTGTATGATTATCCCCTAGTAATACTACAACTCTTGCACTTTGGGAGTTAAAGGATGAAGGGGTGTGTTTCACAGCATGGTGTATGACTTCCTCAATTCGTTCATCCGATATAACCGTTTCGCTACTAATTCCATATATTGAACGTCTTTCTTCAATTGCTGTGTAAAAGTCTTTTTTATTAACCATTGCATTCGTCTCCTTATTCGTTGATTGACCAAATACTTTTTGAAAGATACTCATAAAATCCCTCCTAATTATCTATTTAAATTAACAATCGAATACGGTTTCCAGAAGGATCTTCTGTATTGAATTCCCCATTATCTTCTTGAATTGCAGCCCCTATATTTTTTAATTGGTTAACAACATTTTTCCTAGCTTCTTCCGTTGGGTAGACCAGCGAAAACCATTTCATTCCCGCACTGTTTTTAGAGGGTGATTTAGCCCCTATCCCATTCCATGTATTTAAACCAATATGATGATGATATCCGCCAGTAGATATGAATAGGGCCTGTGATCCGTATTGTGTAACGAGGTCAAAACCTAGCCCTTCAAGATAAAATTCTTTCGTTTTTTCCAACTCTGAGACATGTAAATGAATATGACCCATTAATGTATCTTGCGGTAGGCCATTCCATTGCTCCCCATTTGTTTCCGTAAGGAGGTTTTCTGCATTCAAGGGTTCTGTAGCCATGACTACTTGCCCATCCTTCCAACTCCATGTAGAAGATGGACGATCAGCATATATTTCAATTCCATTACCATCAGGGTCATCTAAATAAAGAGCCTCACTAACTAAATGATCTGAAGCACCTAAACGAATATTCATTTTAATGAAATGCTGTAATGCCTTTGCCAAATCAGCACGACTCGGTAACAGCAAGGCAAAGTGATATAAACCTGTTGTACGCGGTTCTTTCCCCTTCACATCTTCGGGTTGCTCAATTGATAATAAAGGTGTTTTCCCATCTGCTGTTAGGGTAGCTTTTCTTTCAGATTGTTCGAGTATTTGAAAACCAATAACCTGCTTATAGAAGGAAAGTGAACGCTCTAAATTTTCGACTTTCAAATCCACTTGGCTCACGAAAGTATATGGCTTTTGTTGAAATTTCATTTTTATCCCTCCTAAAATTAGCTAGCTTTCTTTGAACGAAAAATGACATTATCTAACGCAAACGCTGAATGATTCGTTATAGCTAGGTACGCAGAAATGGCTAATAAAGCAAGGTCAAGTTCAAATCCAGCCATTTGACCATTTCCTAAAAATCCACCAGCCAACTTAACTTTTAATATCGCTCCAATCATGATCAAAGCTAATAAAATGGAAATCACTCTCGTACCTATTCCAAGTATTATCGCAATACCACCGATAAACTCGATTCCTGCTACTACATAGGCTGTAAAACCCGGAAGTCCTAGGCTTTCAAAAAAGCCCACTGTATTTTCAATTCCATCTTGAAACTTCACTAATCCATGAACAAAGAAGGTAAAACCTAATAATATTCTTAAAATAAATGCTCCTACCTCGTATTTCTTTAACATTTCCTAAACACTCCTTAATAATTAAATATCAAATGATATCAAGTTACTTTATGTAACCAATTATATTTTTGTAATTTAATAATGTCAAGTATATAATTTATTAAAAGTAATTTTATTATTTATCAATATTAGGTTATAATACCTATATAGGAGTGATGAAATTTGAATAAATCTTTGATTTGCCCTAGATTCGAAAAAGCCATAAGTATTTTAAGCCAGCGCTGGACTGGATTAATTATTTATCAATTACTTGCAGGTCCTCAAAGAAACTGTACGATTAAATCTGCAACAGGAATTAGCGGTAGACTTCTTTCCGAGAGATTAAAAGAACTTGAGGATGAAGGGATTGTTAAAAGAGAGGTTTATCCAGAGACCCCTGTACGAATAGAATATTCTTTAACTGAAAAGGGTCTTTCACTTGAACCTTTAATGAAAGAAATAGAAAAATGGTCACAGGAGTGGCTACCACAGGAGAATAAAGAAAAGGAATAAAGGCGAATGTTATTTGAACAATCGCCTTTTTTCATGTTGGCTCTTTTCTATAGGCTGTTTTCGCATAGATTGTTGCTTTTCAAACAAGAATAGGTACCCGTAAGTATTAAGGTTTCGGGGCATCTTTTCGTCAAAGCAATAAATGGTTCACTAGTATTGAATAATTTAAGATGTTGATCATTGACCAAAAGCAACAAAGTTTACGAAAAGAGCTTTTCTAAAAGATTGTTGTTTTTCAAATAGATTTTGTGAAAGGAAACTATCGATAAAGAAGTTGATTGGAGCGAAAATCAACCATTTTGAAAAATAACACAAAGTTTACAAAAAGCCTTCATGATTAATTCCAGAAAAAATCCTAATAAAAAGAGACCGTCATAAAGGACAGTCTCTAGTGAGGCACTAAACTGTGTAGCGCTCAGTATCTACCAGCTTTTCAGATGCTTTCCGTTTTGAAGCTATAACGTTAATTGGTGTATGTCTGGTGATTTTACGAAGTGCCGATAACATCATACGTAATGAATCTCCTGTTTCTACAGCTACAAGTGTTTCTTTTGCATGTTGCTCAATTTCATTGAATGCTTCCTGACAGAAAATTTGAGTATAGAGAAGTTTTTGGCTTGATTTTTCTTCTCCATTTTTATTTATGGCCTTCTCAGTACGAAGAACGGCTGATTCCATTGCATACGCATTAGATACGATATCAGCAATATTCACTAAGATTTCTTGCTCCTTTTCTAATGCTTTCCCATATTTTTGTGCGGCAAGTCCGGCTAGCATTAATCCAATTTTCTTTGCGTTTTTTACAAGGTACTTTTCTTGAGCAAGCGGCTCATCTCCAACTTCTTCTGGTATTAGCATCATCAATTCCTCTTGAAGTGCTTGAGCCTTTTGAAGAAGTGGAAGCTCCCCTTTCATTGCTTTACGAAGATAAGTTCCTGGAACTAATAATCGATTAATTTCGTTAGTTCCTTCAAAGATTCGGTTAATTCGTGAATCGCGGTACATTCTCTCAATCTCATATTCTTGCATAAACCCATATCCACCATGCAATTGCACGCCCTCATCAACTAGATAATCTAATACTTCAGTCGCGAAGAATTTGTTTAAAGAGCATTCAATAGCATATTCAGCAATTGATTTTGCTACTTCTGTGCCGTTTTTAACCTCATCGTCTGTTAACTGGCTCATGCGGTCTTCGAATAACCCAACTGTACGATAAACAGAGCTTTCTGCTGCATAAAGCTTGGAAGCCATTGTTGATAGCTTTTCTTTTGTTAAATTAAAGGATGAGATAGGAGTTTTAAATTGTTGGCGTTGGTTTGTGTATTGAACTGTTACTTCAAATGCACGCTTACTTGCTCCAACTGCCCCTACTCCAAGTTTGTAACGGCCAATGTTTAAAATATTGAATGCAATAATATGGCCTTTTCCAGCTTGCCCTAAAAGGTTTTCAACTGGAATTTCAGCGTCCTCTAATATAAGTGTTCGAGTAGAAGAGCTTTTGATTCCCATTTTCTTTTCTTCAGGACCCGTTGATACTCCTTTGAAGTCTCTTTCGACGATGAACGTGGAAAAATGTTCTCCATCAATTTTGGCATAAACAACAAACACATCTGCAAATCCAGCATTTGTAATCCATTGCTTTTCCCCATTTAGGATATAATGTGTGCCTGCTTCATTTAGCTTAGCCGTTGTTTTGGCACCAAGAGCATCCGAACCAGATCCAGGTTCAGTTAAGGCATAGGCTGCAAGTTTTTCACCTGTTGATAGTGGTGGTAAATATTTTTGCTTTTGTTCTTCATTCCCAAATAACACTATTGGCAGTGATCCAATTCCTACATGTGCTCCATGTGAGATCGAGAACCCTCCAGCACGGGACATTTTTTCAGCAATTAAAGCTGAACTCACCTTATCCAGACCTAACCCGCCATACTCTTCTGGAACATCTGCTCCGAGCAATCCTAATTCCCCTGCTTCTTTTAATAATCTTACAGAATGTTCAAACTCGTGATTTTCTAAGTTTTCCACAACGGGAATGACTTCGTTTAACACATAATCCTCTGTTGTTTTTGCAATCATTTTTTGTTCGTCTGTGTAGTCTTCTGGAGTAAACACTTGCTCATATGAAACATCTTCAATTAAAAAACTACCGCCTTTAATCAACTTATCTGTTTGATTTGGCATTTTATTTCCCCCTATGCGTATATTTAAGACTGGTTTCGCAGTCTTACAGTAAGGCTGTATTCGTAAACTTTGTTGCAATTTGAAAGCTTGGTTGCTTTCCGCGGGGCGGGCGGTGAGCCTCCTCGTCGCTTTGCTCCTGCTTATGTCTCACCTGTCCCGCTGCTCCGGCAGAAGTCTCGCACCTGCAGCGAAGATCAACCTTTCCGCAAAAATTTATGTTCTCAAAACACATTACAAAACAACAATCTTTTAATAAAAAGTCTTTTAGTAATTAGCCAATTCATTAATTGTTATAAAAAGGAAATAGTTACTCATTCCCCTTTCAAAATCGTAACTACTTTGGTGAGGTTCTTTATTAGCTAATTAATTCAAAGACTCCCGCTGCTCCCATTCCACCACCAATACACATGGTGACAACACCAAATTGTTCGTTTCGTCGTTTCATTTCATGAAGGAGGGTGAGCGTTAATTTTGCCCCAGAACAGCCTAGCGGATGTCCAAGAGCTATCGCCCCTCCATTAACATTAACTTTATCTTCATCTAATCCTAATTTTCGAATAACCTGAATTGATTGAGAAGCAAACGCCTCATTAAGCTCGAATAAGCCGATATCAGATAACTCAAGTCCAGCCATTTTTAATGCCTTAGGAATGGCTTCAATCGGACCAATCCCCATTACTTCTGGAGGAACACCTGCTACAGCAAAGGAACGGAATTTAGCCATTGGCTGCAATCCAAGTGAGCCTGCTTTCTCACGGTCCATCACCATTACTGCTGCAGCACCATCACTTGTTTGTGAGGAGTTTCCAGCTGTAACGGATCCCTTTACATTGAATACAGGTCGTAATTTAGAAAGAACATCGACAGTCGTATTGGGTCTTACCCCTTCATCCTGTGAAAATGTAAGGTTTTTAGTTACTAATTTGTATTTATCGTTGACAAACCGTTGGACAACATCAACAGGGACAATTTCATCAGCAAACTTTCCCTCTTGGATTGCTTTTGCCGCTCTTTGATGACTTCTTACTGCAAATGCATCTTGATCTTCTCGGGATACTTCAAATTTCTGTGCAACCTGTTCAGCCGTATGTCCCATGCTCATATAATACTCAGGTGCTGTCTCCGCTAATTTAGCATTTGGTCTTACAACATGGCCCATCATTGGGACTAAGCTCATTGATTCTGCCCCACCGGCAATCGCTGTATCTGAATGACCAATCATGATTTTCTCAGCCGCATAGGCAATGGATTGAAGTCCTGAAGAACAATATCGGTTAATGGTTATAGCTGGAACACTATCCGGAAGACCCGCTAGCCCTCCAATATTTCTAGCCATATTTAATCCTTGCTCTGCTTCCGGCATTGCACATCCCATAATTAAATCATCTATGTTTCCTTCATAATTTCCCGCGCGCTTTAAGGTTTCTTTTACGACTATTGCACCTAGATCATCAGGTCTTACATGAGCAAGAGTTCCTTTTTTTGCTCTTCCGACTGGAGTTCTTGCCCCAGCAACAATTACTGCTTCACGCATCATTTTCCCCCTCTTTCCTATCGTAAATTTCTATTAATTACGAAGTGGTTTACCTTTGAGAAGCATGTGTTGCATACGCTGTTGCGATTTAGGCTGAGCGATTAAGCTTAGGAACGCTTCCCTCTCTAAATCTAGTAAATATTGTTCATCTACCTCTGTTCCGTATGGCAATTGACCACCGGCAATGACGTATGCTAATTTTTTCGCAATGATTAAATCATGGTCAGAAATGAACCCTGATTGATACATAGATTGAGCACCAAGTAATAGGGTTGCATATCCTGTTTCACCTACAACCGGTACTTTCTTACGCAATGGTGGTTTATATCCTCTTTCATTTAATGACAAAACAACTTGCTTAGCATCATATAAAAGATGATCCCCGTTCATACTTATCCCATCTGCAGCATGAAGGAAATTATTGTCTCTCGCCTCTTCACCCGAAGTAGACACCTTTGCCATTGCAATTGTTTCAAATACTTTATTAGCGACTTTTTGAAGGTCAAACTCCACTTCATTAGGGAAACTATTTAAATACTTCAAGTAAAGCTCTTTATTTCCGCCACCGCCTGGAATAAGGCCTACTCCTACTTCTACAAGTCCCATATATGTTTCCATTGAAGCTTGAATATGAGCGGTTGGGAGACAAACCTCAGACCCGCCACCTAATGTCATGCCAAATGGAGCGGAAACAACAGGCTTGTTTGAATACTTGATTTTCATCATCGCTTGTTGGAAGTGACGGACAACCATATCAATTTCAAACACATTATCATCTTGTGCTTCCATTAACATCATCGCTAAGTTAGCTCCTACACAGAAGTTCTTCCCTTGATTACCGATGACAAGCCCTTTATAGTTTTTCTCTACCTCATCAATGGAGAAATTGATCATTTGAACAATATCTAAACCGATTGAATTATTAGGTGAGTGAAATTCTAATAAGGCTACACCATCCCCGATGTCAATGAAACTGGCACCACTATTCTTTTTGATCACTTTTCCCCTTTTTTTCAGAAGCTTTAAATCAATATTCTTAGGGTTTCTTTCCACTAATCTGTATTCACCATTATGGTAGAAAAACTGTTCGCCATTTTCTTCTTTGTAGAAAGAAGTATTTCCGGAGTTAACCATATCTGAAATCCAAGCAGGAACTACTTTTCCTTCTTCTTGCAGTTTCTGCAATGACCTTTCTAAGCCAATGGCATCCCATGTTTCAAATGGTCCCATTTCCCAGCCAAAGCCCCATTTCATCGCTTTATCGATGGATTCAATATCATCAGCAATATCTCCGAGCAATTCAGCTGAGTAAATCAGAACAGGCGAAAGAATGTTCCAAAGTAACGAACCCGCTTTATCATTTGCAAAAACAAGCGCTTTCATTTTATTTGCTAATCCTTTTTCCTGTTTACTCAATTCAGTGCTAGGTGTCTTTAATTTTTTACGAGGTTCATATTCTAAACTATTAGTATTTAATTCAAGAATCTCTTTTCCTTGTTTCAAGAAAAATCCTTGCCCACTTTTACTTCCCAGCCAGCCGTTATCCAGCATCTTCTTTATAAAAGGGGGAATATCGAATACTTCCTTTTCTTTACCATCGACTTGCTCAAATACATTTTTGGCCACATGGGCAAATGTGTCTAAACCAACAACATCTAGTGTTCTGAATGTCGCACTTTTCGGACGGCCAATCATTGGACCAGTAATGGAGTCTACTTCCCCGACACTAAACCCACTTTTAAGCATTTCTTGGACAGTAATTAGTAAGCCATACGTCCCAATTCGATTTGCGATAAAGTTTGGAGTGTCCTTAGCGATAACAACACCTTTTCCAAGTACATCCTCCCCAAAGGTCTTCATAAAATGAACGACTTCTTGATCTGTTTTCCTTGTCGGAATGACTTCTAACAACTTTAAGTATCGAGGGGGGTTAAAGAAATGGGTTCCAAGAAAATGCTTTTGGAAATCTTCTGACCTCCCATCAGACATCGCTTCAACAGAAATACCTGATGTATTTGAACTAATAATACTTCCTTCCTTACGGTACTTTTCAACTTGTTCAAAAACCTTCTTTTTAATGTCAAGATTTTCGACAACGACCTCAATAACCCAATCACAGTCTTTAATTTTCTCCATATCATCTTCAAAGTTTCCTGCGGATAATAATGATAAATTCTTCTTCGAAGTAAGGGGTGCAGGCTTCTGTTTTAATAGCTTTTTAAGAGCATTTTCACTGATTCGATTACGAACCACCTTATCTTCTAGAGATAGACCATTGGCTCTTTCCTCATCTGTTAGATCTCTAGGAACAATATCTAACAATAGTGTCGGAATACCGATATTTGCAAGATGAGCGGCTATTCCCGATCCCATCACACCAGAACCTAATACAGCTGCTTTTTGAATTCTACGTCCCAATTTGTGATCCTCCTTTGACACTTGAATGAACACTCATTCATTTTTTAATCAAAAAAAATAACGAATGAGTTCTGCTACTTTTAATATAAAGGATTTTCAACGAAATCGCAATATTTTAAAGTCTAAAAATGATAAATTTTCTAAAAATATAAAATAAAGTTGTTTTTAACCTAATGGGATAAAGGAAAAAAATCGGGAAACGTTAAGAATGGAGGTGAACGCTCATGGCGAAAAGGAAAAAGAATCCTTCAAAGACTGGTGTTAGTGCAGCGAGTGTAAAAGGCGATGCAGGTCCAACAGTTGAATATGACGGTGGCGGAAAAGTAAATAGTCAAAACAATCAATATAAAAAGCAATAAGAAAAGCGGAAGCGCCTTGAACAACTCTGACATGCATAAGACGAGCCCCATAGAAAGTGCCTTTCCCCTTTCTATGGGGCTTGCCTTATGTCTCGAGGACCTAGGCGCTGGAACTGGACACTAGAAATGTGGAACGCCTTGAACAAGTCTAAAAGAGTCACTTAGAAAGGTTTTTTTCCTTTTCTACGTGAGTTTTTTGTACCGGGTGTTAGGCGCATTAGTCGCCCATAAGAAAAACCGAAGCTTTTTTAAATTGGTTGATGAGGTGAGATGAGAAGAGTTTTCAGAGAGATCCATTGAGGTCCTCATTTTGGATTCTCTGCTTTTTCAGGGCTTCATTAGGCTCTTTGGAGGCCCTCATTTTGGATTTTTCGCTTTTTCAGGGCTTCATTCTACTCTTTTGAGGCCCCCATTTCGGCTTTTTCCCAACATCACAACCTCATTCCACTCCTTTGAGACCCTCATTAATCGATAGAGAAATATTATCGTTTTCTACAAATAAACACCCTCAAAAAAGCAATTGAAACCACCTAAAGCGGATCCAATTGCTCCAAGGGCAACCCAATCAGTTATTTTGTTACCATTCCCTTTAAGACAAAGGCAACATTTGCTGGTCTTTCAGCAAGTCTTCTCATGAAGTAACCATACCAATCTGTACCGTATGGAACGTAGACTCGCATTTTATAACCTTCTTGAGACAATTCGAGCTGTCTCTCTTCACGAATTCCATAAAGCATTTGAAACTCGAATTGATCGAATGGTATATTATGTTCTTCTACTAGTTGTTTTGTATATTCAATCATCTCATCATCATGTGTAGCCACGGCCGTATAATTTCCATTAAGAAGATGCATTTTAATAATTTTCTTAAAATTATTATCAACGTCTTTTTTTACAGGAAAAGCAACATCCGGAGATTCTTTATAAGCCCCTTTTACAAGTCGTAAATTTGGAGAGTATTGATTCAGTTCATCCATGTCTTTTTCAGTACGGTATAGATATGCCTGTATAACCGTCCCAATATTGTCGTACTCTGTTTTTAATTTCTTGAAGATATCTATGGTTTTGCCGCAACGTGAATAGTCTTCCATATCAATGGTTACGAAAACATCATTCTTTTTAGCTGCTTCTAAGATTTTTCTCATGTTTTTCATAACGATTTCTTCTGATAGGTCAAGACCCATTGACGTCATTTTTAAAGAAAGCTGAGATTTAATCCTTTCACGTCCAATCGCCTCTACGGCCAAAACACAATGATCTGCCATCTCATTTGCTTCTTTTTCGTTATCGACAAATTCTCCTAAATAGTCAATTGTGACTACTAATCCTTTATTATTCAATTCTTTTATTACATTTACTGCTTGTTTAATAGATTCACCTGCAACAAATCGTGCGACACCAAAACGCAATCCATACCTTTTAGCAAGCTTTGTTAAAGCCCGATTTTTGGATAAAAATAAAAAGAAATTACGCATTAGCTGTTCCAAAGTTGCATTCCCCCTGATTGCTCTAAATGAAAACGCTTACTATTGTGATGAAACAGGAAAATCCCTACTTTTTTCACACCTTTATTTTATCACTTTTATCCTTTTTTGAATATAGTTAAACATTTGCTCACAAAAATATGATCGAAATTTGTCAGGTTAAGTATAGCTTGAGTTTTATATGGAAAAATAACAAAGGAAAAAAGGAGGGATTTGCTATGCAACAACAGCCACAAGGAAGCACACAACAAGGGTATATGGAGCAACCCCCACATGTGCTAACAACAAAGGATTTATTATACTTAAATGACATGCTTGCCTGGAACTTATTAGCTATGAAGAAAGCACACTTTGCTGCAACACAATGTCAGGATGCGGAGCTAAAAGCAGAAGTTGAAAGATGCGGACAAATGCATCAACGTCACTATGAACAAATATTAGCACATTTAAATCCACAACATTACTAGAAAAGCGGAAGCGCCTCGAACAGGCCTGACAAGCATAAGCCGAGCCTCGGAGGAAGGGCGCTTTTTCCCTTCATCCGAGGATTGGCTTATGACTCGAAGGCCTAGGCGCTGGAGCTGGACACTAGAAAAGCGGAAACGCCTCGAACAGGCCTGACAAGCATAAGTAGCCTCTGAGGTAGGGTGTTTTCCCCCTTCCTCAGAGGCTTGGCTTATGTCTCGAAGGCCTAGGCGCTGGAGCTGGACACTAGAAAAGCGGAAGCGCCTTTCCAGAGGATCTGTTAAATTCGTCATATCTTCTATTTACTCGAAGGAGGTCAAATAATGCAGCCTAATCAGAATCAGTCTAAAATCCAAAACCCGAAAGTTCAGATTCCACAAACACCTCAAATGAATGAACGGGATTTTGTAAATGATGTACTTTCAATGGAAAAGTATATGACGGATGCTTATTGTACTGCTCTTAATGAAGCTAGTCATCAAGCATTGTATCAAGATTTATTGACCATTTTTAATGAAACCCAAAACGCTCAAAGAGAAATGTATAACGCCATGTTTAGAAAAGGTTGGTATAAACTCGAAGCAGTGGATCAACAGAAGATGCAACAATCCTATCAACAACATCAACAATATGCATCACAATTTCCATATCAAAATCTTCATTAAATATTGAGAATTTTAAGTGGATAAATTCACATTTAGATGGTCTTTTATAACTAACTAAAATTTATTTTCACAGTGGTTATAAGGTCCTAACTTCTTAGGAGTTTTATAATAAGGCTGTTTTTTAAACATTGTTGTTATTTGAGAAGGGTTGGTTGCAGCGAAGACCAACCTTTTCACAAAAATTTATGTTCTTAATAAACAACAATCTTTTAGAATACAGCCTATAATAAAGACCTTAGGAATAAAAAACAAGGCTGCCCCAAAACAATGTTGTCAGAAACCACGATTTCAGAATATAGAAGAAACCCTCAAAGCATCTTCTATAAAAATCTGGTTCCGGACTCCTTGTGGGACAGCCCTGTTTTTATTCCCTTACTACATTTGTGCTTCAGCCTCTATTTGATTTGAACGGTCGTTATAAGCTACCATGTCGATATCTTTCGTTACTTTACTTGTAATAACTCCAGAAGTCATTGCTCCGCTTACATTTACCGCCGTACGTCCCATATCAATTAGCGGTTCTATTGATATTAATAAACCCGCTAAGCCTACAGGTAAATTCAATGCTGAGAGTACAAGTAATGCAGCAAATGTTGCTCCACCACCAACTCCAGCCACTCCGAATGAACTGATTGCTACGATAGCCACAACTGATGCAAGGAAAGATGGAGATAAAGGGTCGATCCCAACAGTTGGCGCAATCATAATGGCAAGCATGGCTGGGTAGATACCAGCACAACCATTCTGGCCAATTGATAACCCGAATGATCCTGCAAAGTTCGCAATACCATCTGATACCCCTAAACTTCTTTGAGTTTTAATGTTTAGAGGCAGTGCACCTGCGCTCGATCTAGCTGTAAAGGCAAATGTTAGCACAGGGAATGCTTTTTTCATAAATGTGACAGGATTTAATCCTGTTAGTGTTAATAATACTAAATGAATTAAGAACATAGCCAATAATGCTACATAGGAAGCGATAACAAATTTACCAAGACTCATAATCGCACCAATATCACTTGTTGCAACGGTTTTAGCCATGATTGCTAATACACCGTACGGAGTTAAGCGTAGAATAAGAGTTACCACGCGCATGACAATAGCGTAAATAGCTTCAACTAATTTGGAAAACAACTCAGCTTGTTCAGGCTGTTTCCGTTTTACTCCAAGATAAGCCATCCCAATGAAAGCAGCGAAAATAACGACTGCAATCGTTGAGGTTGGTCGAGCACCTGTTAAATCTAAAAATGGATTTGCTGGCAATAATTCAATGATTTGCTGAGGCATTGTTTTACCTTCTAACCCGCTTTGCCGTTCCTCTAACTGTGATGCACGTTCAAGCTCTGCATCCCCTTGTTCAATTTGAACCGCTTCGAGGTCAAATGCGAAGGAAGTGGCAATTCCAATCACAGCTGCTACAGCCGTTGTTCCAAGTAGAATCCCAATGATAAGGACACTGATTTTCCCTATATTTGAAGTAAGCTTTAAACGGGTAAAAGCAGTCAAAATGGATATAAAAACTAGCGGCATAACAATCATTTGCAATAATTTCACATAACCGTTTCCAACAATATTAAACCATTCTGTTGTCGCAGTAACGACTTCAGAATCAGAACCCCCATATGCAAACTGGAGAATAAAACCTAAAATAATTCCGACACCTAGTGCTGTAAATACACGCTTTGAAAATGACACGTGCTTCTTTTGCATAAAAAATAATCCAATGATGACAAGAAGCAATACAGCTATGTTCAGGATGACAAAAGTAGTTGTCATTTTTTCCCCTCCTTTATTTTCATAAATATACTTAAAAAAGATAATACAGTAATTCCTATAAGTCAAGTAGGAATTACTGTATTATCCATAGATTTTTAGTGAAGGATAATAAGCTAACCTTAGAAATTATATTTAGGTTTTGATGAACTTGTAAAAAAGGACAGACTTCGCATTTTAAGCGCGGAGTCTGTCCTTTTTAAAAAATTTAGGTACTTTCATTTTAAGCAAAGTATTCGTTAAGTACCGGATTAGGAGTCTTTTTTATCTTCATTTAATGTTTTAATTTCCTGAACAAGTTTTTTCATCTCTTCTTTCCCTTCAGGATATAGAGAGTTCCAGTGTTTTGCCAGGGGTGGCATTGATTTCGCGATATAAGAATAAAGGACATATTTGGTGACTTTATCTTTCATTTCAGAAGATGTTTCCCCAATGAGCAGCTCTGTATATTTTTCAATGAGAGCATCAAACTTTTCGTTAAAGTCCTTCATACGGTAGTCCCCTTTCTAGTTCTTATATTACATGTCTGTGGACACGAATTACAACGCAACCTCTCTCCCCCAGTTAAGTCATAGGAAAAGCAACACGTTTTTCTCACTCTAACCTTTTCCTCGATACCATCAACTTTTACTTTTTCAGAATAGTATCTTTTGAGAGGGTTTTTATGATATTCCCCAAATAGGCCGGCCTCTGTCTCCTCTAATAACAAAGCAAAATCCTTCACAGCTTGGTTACCTACTCCGACTAAAGAAGGATGGTCTTTTACGGTTTCATATAGCCAATAAATATAAACCGCAACATTCTCCCACATGATCAAACTAGATAGCTTTGTTACCTTTCTAACACTAGTCATAATGAGGTTTAAGTGATCCTTAAATAGATGGGTGATGTATTCTTTTCTTTCTGACAAAGAAGGACCTATTTCTGTAGCAGAAGAATCCTTCAAATAAAACGCTGGCATCCACATTCCATTCTTTTCATCATCAATGATATAAACATTTTGAGGGGAAAAATCAAGCCGTTTACCGAGCATTGTCATACTAAATAGGCCAATCACTGAAAGAAACGCATATCTTTTCATGAAAAGAGAACCTGCGACAATAGGATCCTGACTTCCCATTTGATCATAATGTTCTGATAAGAAAGAGCTCATTTTTTCTGTTTCCATCAAATCTTTAACAGAGAACAATCGGTTGCTTTCTACATGACGGATATCAGTGACAAATCGAAAGTTTTTAAGCCACTTCAATTCCTCACTTGACAGTAGGGCCATGCTCATACAGATTGGGCCACCTCTTGCATGATACATCTTCCTCTACCATGCGGAATACATAATGGTGTCCCAAAAAGTGGGTCACTCGTAACCTGACAGTTCATATCAAAAACATTTTTTACTAGCTCACAGCTTATCACCTCTTCAGGCTTTCCTTGAGCATAGATCTGTTGATTTTTGATGGCTACAATATTATGAGCATAGCGGCAGGCAAGATTTAAATCATGAAGCACCATTACAATTGTTCTCTCTTCTTGCTCATTTAGTTCAAAAAGCAAATCTAGGATTTCTATTTGATGCGTCATATCCAAATAGGTAGTTGGTTCATCAAGCAAAATAATATCCGTATCCTGGGCAAGGGTTAAGGCAATCCAAGCTCGCTGCCTTTGACCTCCTGATAATTCATCAACCTTCCGATCTTGAAAATCTTCCATCTTAGTCGCTTTTAGAGCATTCCGGACAATCTCCTCATCTTTCTGGGACCACTGCTTAAGCCAGGTTTGATGTGGATACCTCCCTTGTTTTACAAGCTGAAGAACAGTTAACCCTTCAGGAGCAGACGGTGATTGTGGAAGAATGGCCATTTTACGGGCCACTTCTTTTGTCGACAATTTTGAAATAGCACTTCCATCCAACATCACTGAACCCATTTTTGGTTTAAGCAATCTGGCCATAGAGCGAAGAAGTGTAGATTTTCCACATCCATTCCCACCAATAAACACGGTTATCTCGCCTTTTGGAATCTCTATATCAAGCTCTTTAATAATGATCGAATCTCCATAGCCAAGTGTTAATGCGTCTGTTTTTAATAGTTCGGACATTTAGATCCACTCCTTCTTTCCGTAGGGTTATGCATTCTTCGTTTTGAATAGTAAGTATATAAAGTAAGGAGCTCCAATCGCTGCAGTGAAGACCCCAGCCGGAACTTCTAAAGGTAAAAATAACGTTCTTCCAATAAGGTCGGCTAACATGACAAGCGATCCTCCAAGTAAAGCAGCTGTAGGCAATAATGCACCAAAAGAGGATCCCACTAATCGTCTTGCCATATGCGGTGCCATTAATCCAACAAACCCAATTCCACCTGCAAAAGCAACGGCTCCTCCAACTAATGCTGTTGATAACAATAGCAATAGGAATCGTTGTTTCTGAACATGTCCCCCAACACTTGTAGCAATTTCATCTCCAAGCTCTTGGATATTAACATTTCTTGCGAGGAAAAATGCAAAAGCAATAAGGACAAGAATCCAAGGTAACATCACATAAACATCCGTCCAATTAGATGCATTCACTGTTCCGGTAATCCAAATATTTGCCTGACTTGCTCGATAGATAGGTCCTAGTATCATGAACATCGTTGTTGTTGCTTGCATTAATGCTGTTATACCAATACCTATTAGTACGAGTCGAATAGGGGATACCCCATTTCGCCACGCTAAAAAATAGACGAGAAATGCAATGACAGTAGCACCCAGAAAGGCCGCCATCGGAAGCCAATGTATACTAACCGTTAGGGTATTATTTTCATCACTAAAAAGAGATAAAAATCCAACAACCGCAGCTCCCGCTCCACCCGTAATCCCAATAATGTCAGGAGATGCGAGGGGGTTCCGTATCATTCCTTGAAGAATTCCCCCGGCAACCGCTAAAGCCATACCAGCTAACAGAGCAATAAGGATCCTCGGTAAACGAAAGGATTGAACAACAAGCTGCTCAAGCTCAGTCCCCCCTCCGAAAAACACGGAAACAACCGTCCATGGTTTAATGTTCATATCTCCAAGACCAGTACTTATAATTAACACCAGGATTGTGACAATAGCTAAAATAAAGATCTTTTTAACAGCAGTTAGGTCCATTAAGAACGAGATTCGTTCGCCGAGCCATCTTTTTGATGAAAATCTGTTCATTGGTTAAAACCCCCTTCTTGCGATGTAAATAAAGAACGGAGCACCAATGGCAGCTGTCATCACTCCTACTGGAACTTCCTGAGGCATAATAATATACCTTGCTCCAATATCTGCCGCTAGTAAAAGAATCGCCCCTAATAGACCTGAATAGGGAATTAACCATCGATGGTCGATGCCGATAATCTTTTTTGCTATATGCGGAATCACTATTCCAATAAAGCCAATAGGACCTGCAATGGCAACTGCTCCACCTGCTAATAGAACGACAATGGAAAGAGCAAGAAATTTAATCAGACCTGTTTTTAATCCTAGTCCCTTAGCTACATCTTCGCCCATTGCTATCACGTTCATTTTATTAGCAATGACAAGGGCAAGAATCCATCCGAATAATATATATGGAAAAACGCTTCCCAATATTTCAAGGTTTCTCCCTTGGACTGATCCAGCTAACCAAAATAAAACCTGTTCCAATGCAGCTTCATTAAGAACTAGTAATCCTTGAGTAAAAGAGGCAAACAAAGCCGTGATGGCAGCTCCGGCTAATGTTAATTTCATCGGCGTTAGACCTTCACGTCCAGCCGATCCTATCGCATACACACCGACTGCTGCAATCCCCGCGCCTAAAAAAGAAATCCAGGAAAATGCTTGTAAGTCTGTAACACCGAATAGTGTAACAGCTGCCACTACCATGAACCCTGCACCGGCATTGATTCCAAAAATACCTGGAGATGCCAACGGATTTTTCGTTAAAGTTTGCATTAACAGTCCTGCAATGGCTAACGATGAACCTACAACAGCAGCAATAAGAGCCCTTGGTAGTCTAATAGATTCAATGACAATATGTTCTTTAGTATTATTGGAGGATATAAATGCTTCATAGGCAAGCCCCCAAGATGTATCTGTATAACCATACACAATGCTCATTCCAAGTAATAATCCTAAAATGAGAATCGTTCCTATAAATATTCCTGCTTGATAGCTGACTTTTCTCATTACACTAATTTACCTTTCTAGTTCTTCTCACTATTCAATTTTAGTGAATTTTATGGTATGAGTCAATGACTTTGAAAATCATTATCAATTATTTATTGACAAACGTTCACAATTCTTCTAATATAAATTTTGTAAAGCACAAATGAAAATCATTATCAATAAAAATAGGGGGTACTACATATGCGTAATCTTAAATTTATCTTCTCTTTAGTTATCATTTCCTCTCTTTTTCTACTTGCTGCATGCGGCAACAATGACACAAAAGAGGAAAGCAATGATAACGGTGATAAGAAAGAAAAAGAATCTTATACTATTAAACATGCTATGGGCGAAACGGAAATTAAAGGGACTCCAGAGCGTGTGGTTATTTTAACAAATGAAGGAACAGAAGCTTTGCTTTCAATGGGAGTTACACCTGTGGGAGCCGTACAATCTTGGACTGGTGATCCTTGGTATGATCATATCGCTGAGAAAATGGATGGCGTTGAAGTAGTCGGTACAGAAAGTGAATTAAACATCGAAGCGATTGCAAAGCTTAAGCCAGACCTTATTATTGGAAACAAAATGCGTCAAGAAGAACAATACGAAAAACTAAAAGCAATTGCCCCAACCGTTTTTGCTGAAACATTACGTGGAGATTGGCAAGAAAACTTTGAACTCTATGCAAAAGCACTTAATAAAGAAGAAAAAGGAAAAGAAGTCATTGCAGAGTACACGCAAAGAATTGAAGATTTAAAATCAAAACTAGGTGACAAACTTAATCAAAAAATATCCATGGTTCGTTTTATGGCGGGAGAAGCTCGTATCTACCATAAAGATTCATTCTCAGGTGTGATCCTTGAACAACTAGGATTTGCTCGTCCTGAAGGTCAGGATGTAGATGACTTTGCTGAAAAAGGTGTTACGGAAGAAAGAATTCCTGAAATGGATGGCGATGTACTATTCTACTTTACTTATGAAACAGGCGATGGTGAAGGTAATGCGATGGCAGAAAAATACCTTAATCATCCACTATTCAAAAAGTTAGAGGCTTCTAAAAACGGGAAAGTATACGAAGTAAGCGACACGATTTGGAATACTGCTGGTGGAGTCATTGCAGCAAATGAAATGTTAGATGATATTGAAAAACATTTTCTTGAAAAAGAGTAAAAGCCAATGAAAAAGACTGATCCAATCGGGTCAGTCTTTTTTCATTCCACTAAAAGGGTCCGAAGCCACTATGATTGACCTTATCCAGAAGATATTTTGAGATTTTTTTCTATATTAAAGTTGTTGTTCCTGACACCTTGGTTTTGGACAGCTCCTTTCAATATCATCATTTTAGTCAGTATTCCTGTTTTTTCTCCCCACATCCTATTGTTTGGAAGGCATCTATTTTTGATTTCCTCTCCCCCATTTATTTCATAAATTTCTCGTTTCCGGTAACACTACTTTAAGAATCTAATTTAGGGATTTGGAGGAAGGATCCATGTTTTCGTTCTTTAAAAAGAATAAACCACAAGCTGAAAAAGAAAAGAAAACATTAAAGAGTGTTGAAACAGAAGCTAAAAAATCTTCTGACTTTAAGATGACTTCCTACGTCAATGCTGAAACTGGAATTCGTTTTCATTTTCAATTTGTTTCTACAATCATTGACGAATCCATTCTGCAAAAAAATGTTCTTCCATCTCTATTGAGCAAAAACTTTCACTCCCTTGAAGATTTAAAGAGGCTTGTACCACTTATGGATGTTCAAATCTCCGATGATGAAACGGTAATAGAACAAAAAGTGTTTAATGGGTATGCACTATTAAGGGTAGAATCTGAAACGAAACAATTTGCGTTTATTGCAGCCCAAAAAGATGTTGGACGTAATATTGCTCCACCTGAAGTTGAGTTTAGTGTTGTCGGTCCCAAAGAAGCATTTGTAGAATCACTTGATCAGAATTTAAACCTGGTAAGAAAAAGAATTCCTATAAAGGAATTAATCATTGAGGAATTTAAAGTTGGAAAGTATACACATACGAACGTTGCTCTTTTATATATCGATAATTTAGTGGATGTAGCAAATGTCAATACAGTGAGACAGAGAATTCAAGAAATTGACTTTGATCAAATCAATGATACTTCATTTATTGAACAATTAATTGCTGATAACAATAATTCACCATTTCCCCAATTACTTGATACAGAAAGACCTGATCGAGTCGCTTCAGTATTAGTAGAGGGAAAAGTAGTCATTTTATCTGAGGGTTCGCCACATGCCCTTATAGGACCCACGACTTTAGTTGAATTCTTTAATGCCTATGAAGATTATTTTCTTAATTATGGGATAGCTTCCTTCTTTCGACTTGTCCGGGTATTTGCTGTTGCCTTTTCAATCTTAATTACACCTGTCTATGTCGCAACACTAACGTATCATTATGAATTAATTCCAAAAGACTTAATGGCGACATTAGTGACATCCAGACAAGAAATCCCTCTCCCGCCTATACTAGAAGCCTTGGTTCTAGAATTAACCATTGAGTTATTACGTGAGGCGGGAGCTAGACTCCCAACAAAGGTCGGTCAGACGATTGGTATCGTAGGCGGGATCGTAATCGGAACTGCTTCAGTAGAAGCAGGATTAACAAGTAATGTTCTTCTAATAATCGTGGCTCTAGCTGCCCTTGCCTCCTTTACGACACCTGTTTATAAAATGGGTAATACCATCCGCCTTCTTCGTTTCCCATTTTTATTATTTGCACAATTTTGGGGGCTAGTAGGAATTGTTTTCTGCTTTTGTTTATTAATGTCACACCTATTGCAATTGACATCTCTAGGACGTCCTTTTTTACAGCCAATATTCCCACCTCGTTTAAGGGATTTAAAGGATGCACTTATCCGTTTTCCATTTAGTAGACAAAATAAACGCCCCCTATTTTTACGTACACAACAACCGATTCGTTTTCAAAAGAAAGAAGGCAAGGAAAAGCTTGATATTGATGAGTAGTTGACGGAGGTCATATGTATGTTATCTATTCCAGATCGTAGAAAAATATCCCCGACACTAGTCTATTTTCTCATTCTTTCTATACAAGTAGGAGTAGGGATATTGGGGTTTCAGCGAGTAATTGCTTTGACTGCAGGTTATGATTCATGGATTGCTGTCATTATTGCTGGCGGTCTAACTCATATCATTATGTTTTTCATTTATAAGGTTTTAGAAAATAGTGATGGAGACATCGTATCAGCTAACCAGATTGCTTTTGGAAAGTGGATCGGAAATATCATCAATTTGTTTTTCGCCCTTTATTTCACCGTTCTTGTTGTGAACGTAGTGCGGACATATATTGAAGTTCTCCAGGTTTGGATGTATCCAAGACTAAGTACCTGGGCATTTGCCCTCGCTTTTATGCTCCTTGTTTTTTACATTGTAAATGGAGGAATCCGAGCGATTACAGGGGTGTCATTTTTCGGAATTATTATGCCAAGCTATTTGATTTTAACCTATTTTTACACATTCAAATATGCAGATTTTCGAAATGTCCTTCCTGTATTTGACCACAGTATTATGGAAATACTTCTGGCAACCCGAGATATGTCGTTAACTTATATTGGTTTTGAAGCATTACTAGTCATTTACCCTTTTGTTAAGAAGGCGGAAAAGTCACAAAAATGGGCCCATTGGGCTTTATTGACAACAACGACCCTTTATACATTTATTACCCTCATTACATTTGCTTTTTTTAGTGAAAAACAACTTGAAAGAACCGTCTGGGCTACTCTATCTATGTGGAAAATTCTCGAATTGCCATTTGTAGAACGATTCGAATATATCGGGATTGCAAACTGGTGTTTAATTATTTTACCAAATGCATGTATTAGTATCTGGTGTGCAAGTCGAATCATAAAAAGAATGACACCCATCAAACAACGACACTCTCTAATCATATTAATTATTATGGTTATTATCAGCACTAGCCTATTATTTGATCGCCAGAGTATAAACTCTTTTAATAATATTGTAGGGAAAATAGGATTTTATGTGAATTTTGTTTATATTCCACTTCTACTAATTATTCTACTTATTATGAAGAAGGTGAGAAAAAGAAAATGAAAAAAAGGTTAATGTTGATCATGATGATTTCACTATTATTAAACGGGTGTGTCCATAGGGAAATATTAGATGACCTAAACATTGAAACAGCGAAAGGATACGACCTCATCGATAAAGATATTATTGAAGGAACCGCATTATTTCCTCGTTACCTGAGTGATAAATCCACTGAAAATGTTACACTTTCTGCTAAAGCTAGTTCAACTAGAGGGGTCCTTGGCAAACTTGAACGTAGATCACAGCAGCCATTAGTGAGAGGAAGTTTAGAAGTCGTGTTAATAGGAGAAAAGTTTGCCCAAAGAGGCGTTATTGATATAGCAGATGCTCTACAAAGGGATGCAAGTATTGGGTCCAGAGTATATCTAACCATAGTCAAAGGCAACGCAAAGGAGTTATTAAATGGTCAATATGGACGTCGTGGTAATGCTATTTTTATTTCAAATTTACTAAATCATAATATTAAATTTCGTGATGTTCCTGAAACAAACCTTCATATGTTCCTATTTGCCCATTTTCAACAAGGACAAACTTCCTTCCTGCCAATGATACGTCAAATAGATGATGAAAATGTAGAAATTGCTGGAATTGCTTTATTTAATGAAGAAAGAGTGGTGGCAGAAATACCGGATGAACAGATGTTTTTCTTTAAACTGCTTGTCGATAAGTACAGTGAAGGTAGTCATATAGTCAGATTAAAAAATGAAAAGCAGTCAGAAGACGATATAGAAGTCTCTATTACTAGTCTTAGATCTAAACACGACATTGAGGTGATAAGTTACGACTTCCCAGCAAAAGTAGACATTAACATTAATGTAAAAGGGATTATTCGTGAGTATACCGGTGAAAAGCTTACTCCACAGAAAGTAGATGAAGCTCAAAAGAAAATGGAGGTAGATATAGAAAAAAAATGTAACGAAATGATCAAGATGTTTCAAGAAAAAAAGATAGATCCCATTGGAATTGGGCAACGTCAAAAACACGGAGTACGAGGATTTGACTTTAAAAAGTGGTATGCACAATATCCAGAAGCAGATATTAAAGTTCATGCAGAAGTGCAGATTGTCGAATCAGGCACAGTAGAGTAGATAGACTTAATCTTATGTAAATAACATTCTTATCATAATATCTGCGAAGATTAATCGTTTTATTTTCACAAAATATTTGCTTTCCTTTATAATGAAAGTAACGGGAGGTAGAACAAAATGCAATCTATACAAAACCAAGAAGCTTTCGAAGAATTGATTGCCGGGTCCAGCCCTGTTATTGTTAAATTCTTCGCAGACTGGTGCCCAGACTGCAGAAGAATGGATATGTTTATCAATGATATCATGGACCAATTCAATCAATATAAATGGTATGAATTAAATCGTGACGAATTCCCTGAAATCGCTGAAACATATGAAGTCATGGGAATTCCTAGTCTACTCATCTTTAAGGATGGAGAAAAAGTGGCACATCTACATAGTGCAAATGCCAAAACGCCGGAACAAGTAACCGAGTTTTTGGAAAGCAACCAATAAGAAAAGCGGAGGCGCCTCGAACAGGCCTGACAAGCATAAGACGAGTCACTTAGAAAGGGTGCCTTTTCCCTTTCCAGGTGACTTGCCTTATGTCTCGAAGGCCCAGGCGCCGGAGCTGGACAATAAGAAAAGCGGAGGCGCCTCGAACAGGCCTGACAAGCATAAGACGAGTCACCTAGAAAGGGTGCCTTTTCCCTTTCTAGGTGACTTGGCTTATGTCTCGAAGGCCTAGGCGCCGGAGCTGGACAATAAGAAAAAAAGGGAGTCCATTATCCAGTGACTCCCTTTTTCTTATGTCCAGCGCCTAGCTCCTCGGGAATAAGCCAATCCTATTTATTAATATGCATTCCCTTTCCCATCTACGTAAATACTTTCTACAATGGTCCTTTCAAAACGATTTCCTTTATTTGTCTCCCCCTTAATATCCGTCGTAATATTATAAATTCCTTCACCTAATTGAGGTAGTTTGAGTTTACCTTTATGAGAAACTTTTATCTTTTTCTCTTTTGCTCTTCCATTTTTGTAATAATGAATCATCGTGGTAGTTTTAAAATCCTTTATTTGTGTACCAGTTTTTTTGACTTCTACGGCATCCTTTTTACTAGATAATCCCAGCTTAACTTGTTCATTAAGAGGACTTTCAAAAGAGACATTTACTAAGTAATGATTTTCCGACGAGTTAGATGAAATAATCGTCCATTTTCCTGGTGCGGGATCTTTTACACTTAATGTATGTTGTTCAGAACCAGGGAAAAATTCTGATTGTCCATGAGTTCGCTTAAACTGATGATGTTTATTTGATGGGCCTACAAGAACTATTGAATCAAGAAGCTGATCACTCATCCAATCCATTTGGATTTCCGTGACACCTTCCTCTACATAAAAACTCTCTGACTGTATTCCCTTAAATTCCCCCCCTCTTATGAAGCTTGAGGCTGCATGTGGTTCTTGCTCATACTGATTTGAGATCATCTCTTTCTGAATTTGTCCACTCTCAGTTAAATAGGGAGCAAACAATCGAAAGGTCTTGTTTCCTTCCTTAATCGCATAATGATTCCAGTTTCCTACGCTTATTTCCTGCGCATATGGTAATCTCGAGTTTTGGACGGTTACAGCTCCATCATTTGAACCGAACTGGCGTAAGTAAAGACCTCCCCAATATAGGGAGCTTCCAAAACTCCCCCAGCTTGTGCCTCCCAATGTGTAGATATCGTTTTTCCGAACATTCGTATGGTCGTCTGTCAATTCTCGAAAATAATTCATGTAACCGGTTTGTAACGAATATGTTGCATCATTTTTCGATCCTAATATATCGGCAAGCCATCCTGCCCAGCTGCTATAAGCTAAGTCTGCTAATTGTGATCCGTAATGTGGACTCGACAAGGTGATGAGGTTTTCGACATAAGGATAGGCTCCATAGTGTACTAGGGCTGATTGAGTATCAATTCCACCTTTACTATGAGCCACCACAACCACTTTTTCGCCAAAGTGATGATAGATATCGTTAATTTTCTGTGCTAACAGCTCGCCGTTATCCCACATATTCTTTGTTGGATAGAGATCAATAAAAGCTGTTTTATAGCCATTTGTGAATGCAGTATTGTACATGTCGTTTTCATTCCACCATGTTGCAGATGAGCTGTTTAATCCGTGAACAAAAAGGATTGGATACTTCTCATCGGCAACCGTTGTAGGAACATCTCCTAAGTACCACTCCCCAGGATTCCCTGAAGGATCATCCTTTCCAAATGAACCCGCTTGAGCCTGATAAGGAATAACTAATAACGCAACCATAACCATCCACCATACCTTTCTCATTCTCTCTCTCCTTTATAAAATATTTTCGAAAAGTTTAACAGAGCAACTCTTCCTTATTTATATCGGTATAAAAATATAAATTAGAACACTTATATTGAGAGATAGGATAAAGGGCTGAGAACTTATTTTTCTCTGGATTTACTAAAAAGACTATAGAATTAAATCTGTTAAATGGCATAGGCTTTTCATCCTTTATTTGTTGAGAAAGATAAACATGATTACTACAATTCATTTGGTGTTTTAGAGCGAACTTTCTCAATACAAATAAAAGAATTATTATGACCTAATATCTGTACTCGATAATCAGGGGAATACATGGTATAAAGATGGCCCATCATGCAGCTTTTGGCAATGGCATTGCATCAGGTTTTGGTGTTCCACAAGTAGTAAGATAATTGAAATGAATAATGTCTGGAAGGACTGCCAAACTATTCATATCAACTAAAAAGGAGAATGACCAATGACAAAAAAAGTGAACAAAGGCAGTCAGAATCAAAATTCACCACAAAGAGGACATTTCCAAGAGGAAATTGGAAAAGAAATTATCAGTGGTGATAATAGTAAGGGAAACAAACATAATAAAGATCAACGTGATAAAACTGATCAATAAGAAAAGCGAAGGCGCCTCGAAGTCGTAGAACCAGGACAAAAGCAACCAAATTAAAATAAAGGTACAGCCTCAAACTTGTTGTTCAGTTTGAGGCTGTTTATTGTTCATCGTTACCAGTAATTTTAATCGAAGGGGTTCCATTCCCAATATAACTCGGTGGAGAATTGTCACTTGATTTCTTGCTATTTCCATAAAACTTTTCTTGCAGCTCCATATTGGCATCAGTCGCTTCCTCATCAAAATACTTTTTTTCCTTCACCAAAACACCCCTTAATGATTGTTTTTAATGTCTAATTATTTTTATCCATATTTCCTTTATTATTCTTCACTTTTCATGGAAGACCTCTGAAGGATGATCAGGAACGAAATACCAAACACCAGTCTTTTCAAGCTCACCTTCTCCAGGTAATGATTTTAATTCGATGTTTTTTAATGCAGGTAAATAATGTGCGAATAAGGTTTTTAAATCGCGCTCCTGTACATTCCACTCAAAGTAGGGAGAAATCTCCTCTAATAGTCCAAGCATTTTTAAATAATCTCTATTTTCTACCACTTTTTCAACCGCAGAGTTAACTACTTTTCGCTGTCTTATGTTTCTTCCCCCATCTCCTAAAGGGTCATCTTTTCTCATTCTTACATACGGAAGAACTTCTTCTGAACTTAACTCAATCGTTCCAACAGGAAAATCAACATTTTTATAGGTAAATGCTAAATCATTATCAACAGTCAACGGCCCTATTTTGTCGATCACTTTTTCAAAGCCATTCATATTAACCTTTGCATAATATTCTATCTTAATATCAAGCAACTGCTGAATCGTTTGAACCGTCAATGCAACATCACCGTAAGTATAAGCATGATTGAGTTTTGTCATTTCCTTTCTCCCTGGAATCCGGACTTTTGTATCTCGCGGAATACTGATCAATTGTGTTTGGTTCGTTTTTGGGTTGATTTCCATTACCATTATGACATCCGGCCTTCCTTTATCATTTGGTCGTTCATCTACGCCCATTAGTAATACATGTAGGATTTTATCTGCATTTTTCAATAAGGAATCTTCAGGTTGATTTGCCTCAATAGGTTTATAGGTCTTATCAAAAAATGCACCCACTTTTGAAAATACAAAATATAAAAAGATTCCTGATGAAAAAGTTAAGACTATTAAAATACTGAGCGCTAATTTCCATTTGGTTTTCATTTCTTTTTTCTCCTAATCTATTAACAATTTTCAGTTAAAACGTTACCGTATTCATTTGTTCCGTTAAAGCTTGCATTTGATATCCCATATCTGAGAGTTTTTGAAGTAATGAGTCTAAATATTGAAGACTTGTTGATTTTTCATGTAGGAGTACTACCTTTGGTTCGTTTTGATACGGAAAATCTTTTAGTTGGTCCATCACTTTTTGAACGAATTCTCCACTATGAAATTTCCAATCCTCACTATCAATGTTCCAATCCCACAATTTAAACCCTTTTTGATCAACAGCATCAAAATAAGAAGGCTTCATATGAGGAACAGAGCCATAAGGTACGCGAATTAAATCACTGTGTATACCTGTAATTTTTTCGAGGGTCGTTTGAGCCTTTGTCATTTCACCTACAACAGATTGACTAGATTCATAGATGATATCTTGATTATGGGAGACACCATGCAGCCCTACAGCATGTCCATTCTCCACCATTGCGGTCACGGCTTCCGGGAATTTTCTCATATTGGGTTCTAACATAAAAAAGGTCGCTTTTGCTCCATATTTATTTAAAAGATTAAGGATACTTTTTGTGTTCTCGTTAGGTCCGTCATCAAAAGTGATATACACTGTTTTATCATCAATGATCCCTGGGTCATCTAGTTCCTCATCTTTTTCAACTTGAACGATCTCTTCTTCATTAGTCTCAACGGTCTCTTCATTATCCTCTTGTTCTGTTAACTTTTGGACTGACTGATTATGTTTCGTATCCACTGAATTCTTTTCTTCTTTTTTGGTGATCTCTTCCTTCTGTTTTTCATTTTCACCAGAAATGGATGACTCACTCTCCTCATGTTTTACATTCTCTTTTACTGTTTCTGTATTCATAGTTGAAGGTTTTTCACCGTGTGTATTCTTTGGGGCTTTAGCTTCTCCCTGCTCGATTACCATCATCGTAGAAAATAAGGTTAATAGGAATAGCAGCCCTAATACACCAACTATTTCATAAGGTTTCATCCAACTTCTTGTCTTTTTTTGTCGTTCCATTTTTCTTCACCTTTCCTGTCATGATCTTTAGTTCGATCATACGTGTGAATAGCAGAAAAAGGGTTAATTCCCGGTTACAGTTTTTGACCGTATTTGTAACTTTTTTGTTACTTTTGTCGAAAGAGATTACACTATACTATAGAAAGCTATGTTCGTGGGGTGTGATATCAGAATGAAGAAATTCATTTGTGTACTGGGCTTACTTACAATGTGTTCTGGGTGTTCCCTTTTTCAATCCAACACATCTCTAATGAAGCCGCCAGAATTGCCTGCTAATCAGCAGGAATTAAAAAAAGCTATTCAGCAATATGTACCTGCTCAGGCTGAATGGGTTTCACCGGCAAATGAGAAAAAAGCAAACAAAATTATAAAGGAAGATTTAGATCAAAATGGTAAGAATGAACTGATTGTCTTTTATCGACTCCCTGAAGAAACAACCCAAATGGAAGCGATAGTATTAAAGAAAATCAAAAAGAAATGGCAACGAATTGCTCACTTAAAAGATTTAGGCAGAGAGCTTGATAAAGTGGAGTTCAATGATTTAACCAATGACAATGTGAAAGAAGTATTCATCGGCTTCTCCTATTCTAAAGACTCACCAGAAAAAGCTCTTACTGTATTTGATATTCACGGGAAAAAGCCAAAGAAATTATTTGAATCTCCATATAGTGCATTTTTTTCCGGGGATTTTAACGATGATAATAAGGGAGAGCTACTACTTTCTCTACTAGAACCTAATCAAAAACATGAGGTCTCTCTCTACCATGTGAAACAAAAACAAATTGAAACCATCGATCAATTAAAATTAAATCCTTACGTATATGACTATTATCAGTCACGGTCAGGACGTATTTCTCCATCAATAAAAGGAGCTATTTTTGATGCTGGAATGGGGGCTCATTCTTCACTTTCATTCATTGTCGGTGTAATCAATAATCAATTAGTGAATGTTATTCCCAAAAATATGAAGGAAGAAGATTTATTTAGAGCATCTTCCGGAATGAGTGATGATACTAACGGAGATGGCATCCTCGAGTTTTCCTTACAGAAGGAAGCCAATAAGGATTTACCGTACTCGGAAATGCCTCTGATTGACCAATATTATCAGTTGGATGACGACCAGGTAGCCACCATGATTCAACGGTCCTATAGCAATCGTGCTTATGCTTACAAGATTAAAATCCCCAAAGAATGGCATGACGTTGAGATCCATGTTTCAGAAGACCGACGATACGTAAAGTTATTATCCAGTGAAGATGGCTCTTTATTGTTTGATGTCTTTGTAGAAGATAAAGGGAAACAATCTGATTTACAAGAATGGAATGTTATTACTGAAACCAACCAGTTTCAATATCTAACAAAATCTTTACCTGAGGAATGGAAATCATTTTTCCAACTAATATCTTAAGGGTTGTGGGAGGGGATGTTATCGAATGGAACATATATTAATAATAGAAGATGAAGAGCCCATTCGCGGCTTTGTTGAAATCAATTTGAAACGCTACGGTTATTCGGTGTCACAAGCAAGTAGTGCTGAACAAGGATTGGAGATCCTCAAAAATTCTCCTCACCCTATTGATATCATCCTACTAGATGTGATGCTGCCTGGGATGAATGGTTTTGAAGCATGTAAAGTGATACGAGATTGGAATCAGTCTGTTGGGATTATCATGTTAACTGCTAAGGTTCAAGAAATGGATAAAGTTCATGGATTGATGAATGGAGCGGATGACTATATTTCAAAACCCTTTAGTCCAAATGAATTAATAGCTAGGGTTCAGTCACTTTCTAGAAGAATAAAAGTTCATCAGGAACCAAAGGTCGTTCTGCCCAAAATATATCTAGACGAGGAAAAACGTCTTCTAATGGTTGAGGAAAATAAAGTTGACTTGTCTCCTATTGAATATGAATTATTGGCTCTTATAATGAATGCAAAAGGGAAAGCCATTAGTCGTATCGATTTATTAGATGAAGTATGGGGACTTGATTATGCAGGGGACACTAAAATCGTAGATGTAAATATCCGCCGGATTCGCCAAAAACTCGAAAATGAACCTTCAAATCCAAAATATCTCCTAACAGTTTGGGGCTATGGATATCGTTGGAATGAAACTATAAAGGAAGATTCACATGGGAATTAAAAGAAGGTTATTGTTTCAAAACCTGACCATTATTACATTAACCATTGTTTCACTTTTAGGAATTCTTATTTCTGGAATTTACCACTACTACTATAATGGAACGGCAGATATTCTTAAAAATCATGCACTAAATTCAGCGCAATTTGCAGGTCGATACATGAATTTAAACACTTATACTTTAAGAAGCCAATTATCTGAAATTCAAAATAATTTCTCCATTCCTCAAGCGGAAATGCAAATACTTGATGCAAATGGAGACTTATTATCGTCTTCATCGGGCTTTCAGCATAATAATACTAACCAATTCAAAGATATAGAAGAAGCACTTCACCTTGAAAGCGGGACATGGATGGGTCAACACCCCATTACACAAGAACACCTCCTAGCTGTTTCTGTTCCATTAATGGAAGAGGAGAAAACCGTTGGGGTTCTAAGGTTTGTAACTTCTTTAGAGCCTTTGGATGATAATTTTAGAACAATTATTGGTACATTGTTCATCATTGGACTTATTATTCTTATCGTTGTCTTTCTTGTTAGTAAAGCTTTTGCACGAAATATCATAACTCCCGTTGTTGAATTAACAGAAGTATCTCAGAAATTAGCAATGGGGGAATTGGAAACACAGGTCGTTGGTAAGTATAAGGATGAATTTCAAACTCTTAGTGATTCTTTCAATGAGATGGCCAAAGAGTTGTTAAAAACCCAACAAATGAAAAATCAATTTATTTCTTCGATTTCTCATGAACTAAGAACACCCTTAACGAGTATTAAAGGTTGGAGTGAAACATTATTATCTGGTGATTTGAAAAATGTAAATGAGACAGAAACAGGCCTTACTATCATATCTAATGAAACGAATCGTTTAATTGGATTAGTTGAGGAACTCTTAGATTTTTCCCGTTACTCTAAAAATACATTCCAAATATCCCCATCACCTTTTTCGTTCGACACCCTTTTAAAACAAGTGATTTTACAGCTTGACAAAAAAATCAAAAGTAGAAATTTGACCATGGTGTTGGAAAATGAAGGACAAATAGAAATTAAAGCAGATGAAAACCGGATTCGCCAAGTTCTCATTAACTTGTTAGATAATGCCATTAAATACTCTGATAAGGGCACCACCATTACGATTAACTATGAATTAGTTGACCGATCTCTTTACTTTGGGGTAGTGGATGAAGGAAAAGGAATTGAAGAAAATCAAATCAACAGCGTATCTGAGCTATTTTTTAAAGTGGATGAAAATTCAGAAGGGGCGGGCCTAGGTCTAGCGATCAGCAAACATATTATTGAACTACATCAAGGAAAATTATTTATTGAAAGTAAAAAAGGAGTTGGTACGAAAGCTGGCTTCAAACTCCCGATACAGTAAAATAGTCTAAATTGTACAGGGGCTGTCAAAAAGGGGCCGGAACCACTATGATTATCCATATATAGAAGATGTCCCTGCGTCTTTCTTCTACATATTGAAGTTGTGGTTCCTGACACCATGGTTTTTGGACTGCCCCACACCTTTGCTTTTCCTAGAGGGACTTTTTTTATTAAGAAATCAATTTAAGCCCAATGGCAGCACCCAAAACCATTGCTATAAAGAGAAGCCTTTTCCAATCTTTGGGTTCACCGTACAGAATCATTCCCATAATAGCACCACCAGAAGCGCCGATTCCCGTCCATACAGCATAAGCGGTTCCCATCGGAAGAGTCTTCATGGCCAGCGCTAAAAAAAGAAAGCTTAGCCCAAATCCCGCTAGTAAATAAAGAAACGACTGAAAATTTCGCTGCTGGTGTAAACGATTAATCATGACAACGCCAATCATCTCAAATAACCCTGCTAAAATTAAGAAAAACCAATCCATTATGAGTTCACTTCCTCTTCATGATCTTTTGTCACTAGCTTAAGTCCAACAACTCCCAACAATAGAATCAAAATAAATAAAAGTTTCATCCATTTAAATGGCTCACCAAAAAACAGAATCTCCGAAAAAACGGTACCTGCAGTGCCTAACCCAACGAAGACAGCATATACCGTTCCAACAGGAAGTGTTTTGCCTGCCATAATCATTAAATAAAAACTAATGACAATACTGATCACCGTTCCTGTCCATGTCCAAAAATCATCCGCATGCTTCAAACCAATGACCCAAAACACTTCAAAAAACGCAGCAATAATCACCTTCAACCATTGCACATTCACATCGCTCACTCCTTTATTTTTAGTATGAACAATTAAAAACAAAAAAGCCTGGAAGATTACATTGTAATGTAAATCTCCCAGGCTTTTATCCTTCCGTGTCACAGTATGTTTCTAACTGTGCGTTCTCTCTCGGACCAGGCCAAATCAATTGCGGAACCCTAGAGAACTTTTATATGAAGTTGTTTTTAATTTTGGTTATAGTATATCACATCTTGGTGGTGTGGGGATGTGAGGTTAGAAATTCGTTATTTTAAAACAAGCTGGTATTTTCGAGATTTTCTTTCTCCTGAAGATTGAAAATCCAAAGATCTAAGTAGTGAAGTAGCGATAAACCTTGAAGGCAAACAAAGAAAGTCCCTAAGTTCACGATTTGTAATTGTTGGCCTTATTAATAAAAAGTAATCATTTAGAGAAGAAATATGAGCATTTTTTGATATCCCTCCGCAATTTGAACAACGCCATTTCCCTTTAATTCTTTTCATGGGTAAAGAATCACACTTTTCACAAATAACTCCTTTAACGATGTCTTCTAATGAGATTTGGAAGTACTTCAGGATATTAATGTTTAATGGCTCATGGTTAGTAATCAACTTCTGTGATAACTTTATTTTTAATTCTTTTGTAAAGTATTTTTTAGTGAATTGTTTTTTTAAAGCGTCAATTTTTTTGGGAATAGTCGCACTATGAATCACTCTTGATTCGATATGTGTTGAAGAAGATTTAATGAGTGTATGCGGGTTACTTATGACAATGAGATATTCTATGGGGATTTTGGGGAATCTATTATACTCGAGCCATGCTCTCAACTGCTGCAGATGATATTCAGATTGCACTATCGGATCAGAAAATGCCTCCTCTTTTCCATTTTTGATTCTAATTATTTGATTATATTCAGAGTCAAAAATAACTGTACCGGAGATGTTCTTCACTTCTATCATAACGATAACTGTTGGTGTTAAAACTATTGTGTCAATTTGAAAATAATGTTGTCCATCAAAAAGTCTTATATCATGAAGAATATAGTTTTCTCCATTAGATAAAAAACTTAAAGGATACTCAATGGACTGTTCCCCTTTAAAACCAGCCTTACTTCTTGCTAAGTTTTCTTCAACTAATGACCTTTTAGGATGTTTATAGGGGAGACGGCGTTTTAAAGCTTCCAATTTTAGTAACTGTAAGGGGACTTCCCTCTTTTTTAGAATCAATTTATCACTTCCTTTTCATAGTTTAAATTCAATATTCGACATGAGTTTTATATTACCCTTTTTAAAAATAAAGAAATTTTGGTGTATAAATAATTAAATATTTTCGTACTCAGTAGCTCGGTCCTTTTCTGCCCGTGTTTTTTTCATTTATAAGTCTACCCTCGGCTTTTGTGCTCAGTAAATACGATTTTTGAGCCTACTTTTCCTTTTATGAGCATTCCCCCTTTTTATGCGCCTCTTCCATTCATTTATGAACCTACACTCGGCTTTTGTGCTCCATTTCCAACGGTTTTTGAGCCCACTTTTCCTTTTATGAGCATTCCCTCTTTTATTCGCCTCTTCCATTCATTTATGAGCCTACACTCGGCTCTTGTGCTCCATTTCCAACGATTTTTGAGCCTACTCTTCCTTTTATGAGCATTCCCCCTTTTTATGTGCCTCTTCCATTCATTTATGAGCCTACACTCGGCTCTTGTGCTCCATTTCCAACGATTTTTGAGCCCGCTTTTCCTTTTATAAGCATTTCCCCTTTTATGTGCCTCTTCCATTCATTTATGAGCCTACACTCGGCTCTTGTGCTTCATTTCCAACGATTTTTGAGCCCACTTTTCCTTTTATGAGCATTCCCCCTTTTTATGTGCCCCTTCCATTCATTTAT
>JANAVG010000008.1:0-99291 GCA_024213275.1 Rossellomorea sp. BNER | reverse complement strand
ACGATTTTTGAGCCCACTTTTCCTTTTATGAGCATTCCCCCTTTTTATGTGCCCCTTCCATTCATTTATGAGCCTACCCTCGGCTCTTGTGCTCCATTTCCAACGATTTTCGAGCGCTTTTTCCTTTTATTTGCATTTCTCCTCTTTTGAAGCTTACAATCTTATCTGCATCGAAACCTACTTTCATCAAATAAAAAGAGCCCCACTAGGAGCTCCACTCATCAATCATCATGATCGGTTTCTTCTTCTAAAATCTTTCCATTATTCGCATCGATCTTCAACTCAATTTCTTCCTTACCATTTTTCATTTCAATATCATAGTATTGATGGTCATCAAGTTCTATTTCTACTACATTCCCTTGCTTTGCCTTTTGAGCGATTTCAATTGCTTTTTCTTGGGAAATCTTTACGTTGCTAGCCGACTCATTGTTATCATCATCGTCATCGTCTTTTTCCTTCTCAATTTTTACGACTTCACCAGATATAGCATTAATTTTTACATCGACATCATCATTCTTGTCTTCAATATCCACTTCATAAATGGCGCGGCCATTTTCATTATCCAACTCGATACTTTCAACTGTTCCTTTTGATTCCTTAACCGCAATTACTTTTGCTTGCTCCATTGAAATAAACTTTCCCTGGCTTGAAGAACTTTCTCCGCCAACCTCATTTCCACTTACCGCGCTAACCCCTACAGCTCCACCTAGTACGACAAATCCAATGATACTTCCTGTTAATATTTTTCTTTTCATTTAAAATGCCTCCTTTAATTTGTTACTTACATCATATCCAGTGAATCTGAGAACATAGAGATAGGTTTCTGAGAATTTACTGAGAGATGGTTCAATTTCAATTTTCAACAAAAAAAGGCCTGTAAGCACATAGGCTTCAGGTCTTTTAGTCATCCCTTGTAATTGTCATCACTTCACCGGAAATGGCATTGATTTGAACAACTGCCTCTTGGTCTTCGTCTACCTCAATCTCTACTAAATAATAGGTTTGACCATTTAATTCTTCAAGTTCAATATCATCTATATTTCCAGGTACTTGCTCTAACGCAATTTCCTGAGCTTCTTTTTCACTCAACCTTTTAGGTGGATTTTTCGTTTGAATATCCGTTGTTGATTTTTCAATAATCTTTCCACTTACGGAATGAATTTTCACTGTCGTCTGTTTAGAATCATGTTCAACCACTGCTATATAGTAATCTTCTTTATTTTCAAACTGTACGATGTCTCCCTTTTGCTCAATCAAGACTTTTTCCTTAAGTTCTTTTACTGTTAATTGTTCACTGGTATTCTCTTTTCCAGAGTTTACCTGAGTTAAGCTAACGATGTCTCCGTTATTACGATCAATTTTCACTTCATAATCACCAGTGTCTAACGTTATCGATATGAGATATACATCCTTATTTGTCGTTATCTCTACAATATCTCCATTGAATTTTTCCCTTACCAATTCACTTGCTTCCGCTCTTGAAAGTGGTTCATTAGAGGAATTTTTTCCTGTCCACTGCCAAATAACAAGCACTATTAAGGTAAGAGCCAAAATCATTCCGATGATTTTTATCCAATGCGCCTGAAGCATTTTATTCACCTCATCTTATTTTTTACTATTGTAAAGGCCTTAGATGAGAATTTACTGAGAGTCAACCTTTGGAAGAACAATCATTGCCGTTGTCCCATGACCCTCTATGCTTTTAAGCTGAATTCGAGCACCAATGGCATCGACTATTTCTTTCGCCAGTGCTAACCCAAGACCAAACCCACCTGTTTTTCTTGTTCTTGCCTTATCCACTCGATAAAAACGATCGAACACTTTCGGAAGATCGTCTTTAGGAATACCAATACCGGAATCAATTATTTCAATAATGGCTCCCTTATGATCAGAAGTGACACGAACTTGAATTTCATCCTGGCTATATTTATAGGCGTTGTCTAATAAAATATAGAGTATTTGCTTTAGTTTTTGTGGATCGGTTCGAACAAATAGATTTTCAGTCTGAGCATCAAGAACCACATTTCTATGGAAGGCTTCATGGAAAGAACGAACGGATTTCCCTACAATCTCTAATAATGAAACCTCTTGAATATCCACCTTCCAATGTTCCTCATGTCTAGCTAAAAGTAAAAGTTGCTGGGTTAGTTCTCTCATTCGAACAGCTTCAGAGTGAATCGCTTCCACGGATTCTTCAAAAAGTTCCGGCTGATCCTTGCCTCTTCGCTTTAAAAGGCTTGCATAGGATTCGATAACGGTTAACGGGGTCTTCAATTCATGAGATGCATTTGTTACGAATTGTTCCTGTTTTTCATAGTTCTCTTCCAATAAATCCATCATATCGTTAAACGTTTCACCCATTTGCATAAGCTCGTCCTTTGATTTTCTTGGAAAAGAAAGGCGTTTATAATGGCCGCTCCTTCGTATCTCTGTCATAGTATCAATCATGTTCGTAATCGGACGGATCATTAACTCACTTAACAACCGAGCCGAAATGAATAATGGAATAAGCGCGATAACCGTCACTACTGTTAAAACAATTTGTAAAACCCTTACATTTTTTGCCGTTCCTTCTAAGCTTTCTATTACTTGAAGATTTGCAACCACTCCCTCATTCCAAATAATCGGGCTGGTAACAAAGGCGTGAGGGATACCATCATATTCAATAATTTCTTGTTTTTCACTTTTATAATAACGAATAGGAATGTCTATAAGAGATTGCTGATCAGGTACCATTGCCTCTACATCTACACGCTCATTTTCCAGGACAATTTGCAGCTTTCCATTTATAGGAACAAAGGCTCGTAATAGATCAGGCGCCGGGATTTGATTTGTCCTCTGATTAATTCCTGTTAAAATTTGCTCTGACTCTGCTACTGTTTGTTCGAGTTCACTTTCATACATCATACGACTAAACGAAATATAGACAGCCACATTAATTAAAATCAAAAGTAGAATAAATAACACTGTCGTATATAAATGAATTTTATTCCTTAGCTTCATTTTGTCCCCTTCAATACATAGCCGACTCCACGAATGGTATGGATTAAAACTTCTTCATATGGTTTATCCATTTTGTTTCGTAAATAACGAATATAGACATCCACTACATTAGTATCGCCATAATAATCATAACCCCAGACTCCATCAAGAATCTGTTCACGAGTAAGAACTTGTTTGGGATGCTTCATTAAATAAGCTAATAAGTCAAATTCACGAGGCGTAAGTTCAATCTCATCTTCCCCTCTGGTCACTTCCCGTGTCGATTCGTTTAATTTTAAATCAGCAATATGAAGCAAGCTCTCATCAAAATCAGGCTCGGTATTTTTCAGTTTTACCCTTAAAGCTGCACGAACACGAGCCAAAAGTTCTTCAATTTGAAAGGGTTTTGTGATGTAATCATTCGCCCCTAAATCAAGTCCAGCAACCTTGTCTTCAACGGAATCCTTTGCTGTTAAGAGTAAAACGGGTGTATTTGAATCTTTTGATCGTATTCTACGTAATAACTCTATCCCGTTCATCCCCGGAAGCATGATATCCAACAAGACCAAGTCAAAAGATTGCTCGCGAAAAACCGTTAATCCTTCAAATCCATCCATCACCTTTGCGACTTCATAGCCTTCATGTGTTAATTCTAATTCCAACACTCGCGCGATTTTTTCTTCATCTTCAACAATTAAAATTTTGGGCTTATCCATTTTTATCCCTCATTCATTAAGATGTTTAGAGTTATTTTAGCACAGACTACCCAAGGGTACTTATGGAAGCGAACTCAATATAGTAAAATCATAAATTTCTACCATCAAACCAAATAAATTATCGAACGTATGTTCTTGACCATTCAGGGAAAGTAAACTATAATAAAAATTGTAAGAATACTCAATGATAAGAATTGTGTCTTCTTAACAGAACCTGTAAAAAGGAGTGGTATCAATGAAACATCAGGCAACCCCTTACCTTACATTTAATGGTAAAGCACGAGAGGCATTAGAGTATTATCAGGAAGTATTTCAAGGAGAAGTATTAAATGTTCAAACTTTTGGTGATGCTGATTATCCAACACCACCAGAAATGGATAACAGAATAATGCATGCTCAATTTAAGAAGGAAGACTTATTTATTATGATGTCTGATTCATTTCAAGATCAATCCGTTACAGTTGGAAATAACATCTCTTTAGCTCTCGAATTAGAAAGTAGTAAGGAAATCCAGAATCTTTATGATCAGCTTAAAGAAAAAGGTTCTGTTTTAATGGAGCTTCAAGATACATTCTGGGGAGCGACTTATGCTAAAGTAGAAGACCCTTTTGGGATTACTTGGGATTTGAATTATACAAAAGAAAACAATCAGTAGGCCTTCATTACGTTCTTACATAAGGCTTAACTTATTATAAAGAAAAGACGGACTTTCCCCCGAGGATTAGTCCGTTTTCTTCATTTATTTAACTTCCGTTACTTCTCAGATGTTTTGTCTTCATCTAAATGCTATACTCTTCTTAGTTCTTTATTCGTTATTTTCACTAATATTCTCAACATACGGATTAGGCAAACATACTATAAAAAAGGGGGCGAACGACATGAAGATATTAGCATTATTAGGAAGCTCTAGAAAACAAGGAAACACCGAATATTTGGTTCACCGCATCCTAGAAGGAGTCGATCATACATCGGTTCACATCTCGGATTTCACTATTCATCCAATAACGGATATGCGACATACAGAAGAAGGCTTTTCACCTGTTAACGATGATTATGAAGCATTACTTCATCAATTCCTAGAACATGATGTGATTATTTTTGCTACCCCGCTTTATTGGTACGGAATGTCTGGGCATATGAAAAACTTCATTGATCGCTGGTCACAATATCTTCGTGATGAACGGTACAACTTTAAAGAGGAATTAAATAAGAAGAAGGCATATGTAGTTGTAACAGGTGGAAACACATCGACCATTACAGCCCTTCCTCTTATCCAACAGTTCAAATATATTTTTGACTTTGTTGGAATGGAGTACATTGATTATATGATTGCCCGTGGCGTAAAACCGGAAGAAGTGTCACGCGATCAACTCGCTCTTCATAAAGCAAGCTTTTGGAATGAAGAATTTAAGAAGGCATAATAAATAGAAAAGCGGAAGCGCCTCGAACAGGCCTGACAAGCATAAGACGAGGCACCTAGAAAGGGTGCCTTTTTCCTTTCTAGGTGCCTTGGCTTATGTCTCGAAGGCCTAGGCGCTGGAGCTGGACACTAGAAAAGCGGAAGCGCCTCGAACAGGCCTGACAAGCATAAGACGAGGCACCTAGAAAGGGTGCCTTTTTCCTTTCTAGGTGCCTTGGCTTATGTCTCGAAGGCCTAGGCGCTGGAGCTGGACACTAGAAAAGCGGAAGTGCCTTGAACAGGCCTGACAAGCATAAGACGAGGCACCTAGAAAGGGTGCCTTTTCCCTTTCTTGGTGTCTTGGCTTATGTCTCGAAGGCCTAGGCGCGGAAGCCGGATACTGATAACCCTCATGATCAGAAAACTCGTCCAAAACTTATACTCTCTTAATTTTATATATAGGACTCACATTTTTCTATATATTAAGGTATTTCCCGACACTTTTGGCTCCCCTTTTTATATAGGGAATTTACCGATTAATTTAATTACATTTGAAAAATGTTTGGAACCTCATATATCTGTATATTAGAAGTGCTTGCCTTCCCTCCTTGGTATGAGGATTAATTCTTGACTCAAGTTGACGGAGGAACAACCGATCACATTTACATGTTGGACCATACTTTTGATAACACAAATCATGATTTCTACAAGCTGCATCTACTGCATTAATAGGTGTACCTGGTCCACTACATCCAGGTCCACACCATTTGTAATGAGGGAAAACACACCACTTAGGAAAAAAGCTCTCTTGTTTTTTACTATTCCCCATTCTAGAACCTCCCTTCGATTCATTCCTTACATGTGAAGATATTTTTATAGATACTCAGCTTCATAGAAAATAACGCTTATTATACGCAGTATAATCATATTTTGATACTTACTATAGGATATGTAGTTTTGTTTATAAGGGCTTGTATATTTACCTACATTATTAAATGAAATGCATTTCAACTAGTAGATTAGAAAAATCTTTTAGTCTACTAAACTAAGGTTTTTGACTTTCTAAATAAAATATTTATTATGTAGAAACACCAAGTAAACCCTTTCTATCAAGGGTTCTCGTTATTGTTTTGCCATCCAATTAAAGATGTTTTAAAAATATTTTTTCAAAAAGTGATCCAAAAAACAAATCTCTTCGTTATCTTATTGAAAACATACAAAAAAAGAAATGAGGAGAGAATGAATGAAATCAAAATTACTTAAGAAAATGGCAGCTCCCGTACTAGGATTATCTTTGCTAGTTCCAACAGTTGGTTATGCAGCTGAAACACCAACTGCCGTGACTCCAGCATCAGACCTTCGATCAACCCTTGATCAACTTTTATCTGAACACTATGTATTAACCGTAAATGCAATGGTGAAAGATTATAATGATGCTCCAGATGAAGAGCAAGCCCTTAAAGCACTAGATCAAAATGCGGCAGATATGACACCAGCGATTGCTTCCATCTATGGAGATGAAGGGGCTAAGGAATTCGAACGTATTTTCAGAGAACATAATGATTATTCCGTTGACTTTGTCAAAGCAGCGCAATCGGAAGATAAAGAAGCTCGTAAGGCAGCAGAAAAGGAAGTAGAAGAATTCGTAAATGAATTCTCGAGTTTTTTAAGCACAGCAACTGAAGGTAACCTTCCAAAAGATGCGGCGGAAAAAGTCATTCGTGCACATGAACAAGATGTATTAGAAGCATTTGATCATTATGTAGCAGGAGATTATAAAGCCTATTTTACTAACTTCCGTGAAGGATACGACAGAATGTACGAAATTAGTAAGGCATTATCTACAGCTATCGTTACTCAAATGCCAGACAAATTTAACAATACAAAAGCTGACACAGCTGCTGCCGATTTGCGCTCTACCTTAAACAATCTTGCAGCTGAACATTTTGCTTTAGCCACAATCGGAATGAAAAAAGGGGTAGAAGGGGCACCAGATTATGACTTTACTAACTGGGCAGAGGATGCCAATACCGAAGAGTTCACTGCTGCCATCGCTTCGATCTACGGTGAAGAAGGCGCAGCACAATTCGAAAAAATTTGGACAGGCGACCATATCAATGCCCAGGCTAATTTAGTAGCTGCTACTGTAGCAGGGGACGAGGAAAAAGCCAAAGCTGCAAGAGATAGCATTGCTACGTTCACAGAAGAGTTCGGTAGTTTCCTAGGAACTGCAACTGAAGGTAATCTTCCTGCTGAAGATGCGACTGCAGCACTTAAAGCTCATGAAGAGCAAGTTCTAAAAACATTCGACACCTATGTAGCAGAAGACTATCAAGCAAGCTCCGATCATTTCCGTGAAGGATATGCGTTCATGTTCGGTGTTGGTAAAGCTCTAGGAGATGCCATTGTAAAACAAATGCCAGATAAATTTGCAAGCTCTGATATGCCTTCTAAAATGCCAAACACTGGTATGGGTGGAGCTGCAGAACAAAATTCACCTATCCTACCTTGGATTGCCGGGGGATCAGCATTTTTGTTAGCCGCAATTTTCGTTGCTAAAAAGAAATTATCAGGACAACAGTGATTTTTAATAGAGGAGAGTCATAGACTCTTCTCTTTCCCTAATTTTCTATTGGAGGTGAATCCCTATGAAGAAACGAATGTTAATTTCGATCATAACCATATTGATTATCAGCATTATAGGCTTCCAAGCATTCGCAAAAGAAGACTCTATTAAACAAGAACAGCAATCAGAGAGCAAGCCTGAAAAACCTAAAAAAGAAAAACAACCTAATCCTGCTGCCCATATAGGAGAGGAATTTGTTCTTCTTGACCCTTTAAAAAAGAAAAAAACAGTGATGGAAGAGCATAAAAAGATTCAAGAAGAGGGAATTACTCCAACTAGAATCCAAATTCCCAGCATGGAAATTGATACAAATGTCATTCCAGTTGGTTTAAAAGACAATGGTGAAATGGATGTACCCGAAAAAACAACAGTAGTTGGCTGGTATGATCGAGGACCTAAACCAGGGGGAATTGGGAACTCGGTAGTTGCAGGACATGTTGATAGTGAAGAAGGGCCCGCAATCTTTTTCTATCTAAAAAATATTGAAATTGGCGAGAACATCATTCTTTCTGATAAAAATGGAATTAAGCGGACCTTTGTCGTAACTTCTAAGGAAAGCTATAAGAGTGAAGAAGCACCCATTAAAAAAATATTTGGCCCTTCGAACAAACGTCAACTAAATGTGATAACCTGCACAGGTACTTTTGATTATGAAAATCATCTCTATCCGGAACGTTTAGTCGTTTATACCGAATTAGTGGATGAACCTACTCAACAGGAGATTCCTGTACCAGAGGCTCCCACGAATGTAGAAATGGACTCAAGGCTTCTCACATGGTATGCGGTTAGAAACGATACCGTAATCGGCTACCGCGTCTATAAAAAATGGCCAAATGACAAAGGATACCAGCATGTTGCAAGTGTGTCAGCCCATGAGAAGAAAAGCTTTTTCGACGAAAATGCCCAGAAGGGAACCTCTTATTATGTAACGACAGTAGATTTACTTGATCAAGAATCTAAGCCTTCTTTAATTGTTACTTCCCCTTAAGATTACCAGGACTGACTCTTGTGGTGGAGTATGTCCTTTTCTTTTGTGGATGGCGATTTTCGGATGGCGAATTTTGCATTAAATTGTCGAGCGGTCAATATCTAGCTTAAATTGGTCAAATTATCGGGGGATAGGACAAAAAACGTCAGCTTCAGGACAAATAATGGGGTATCCCGATAAATTTATTCCTAACCTGTACTAAATTATTACAGATTCTTTGTCTTGATCGCTTCGATTACTCGAAAATTTGAAATATTGCACGAGACCACTTTGTAATTGCACGAAAATTTTATTTATTGCATGAAAACATCTGTTAATTGCACGAAATACAAATTAATTGCATATTTCAAAGAAACTCCTTCTAACCAAGAAAAAATAGACCCCTGCAAAAACCAGGGGGGCTCCTTAACGTTATTTCTCTCGATTATATCCACGTTCTCCAAATGGCATTAGTTTTTCCAGCCATTTTTCTTCAAGCTTTTCTAATTCTCTTTTCTCGTTAAAGTATCCTTCATCTCTCTTTTTTAATATCTCTAACACTTCAATAACAAACGCATCTTTTCCATATTCCTTCCATTCACTTTGGAGTCCTTTATTTGTGTTCATACCCGTTTCGAGTTGAAACTGTTTTCCGTTTAAGGTTTTCAGGTTCCTTGTGCTTCCAACAAAAACCTTATTATTAATGGTATTCTTGATTTGATAAATTCCAGCTTCAATTTTCGTTTCCTTATATTCTTGTTTGAGTTCTTTTTTTCGATCCATGAAACCTCACCCTTCTCTCTCTATTATTTTTTTAGCCAATACACACTGCCATCCATTTTTCTATCTAAAAAACCGTATTCGATTAAATACCTTCTTATTTGCACATAATCTTGATAGACCATTTTTAAGATTTCATTGATTTCCTTTTCACTGTACTTTTCATTGGGATTAAGGCGTTTTGTTATCTCTCTGAGAACAATGACCTTATGCTTTTCTTTCAGTTTAAAAGTCTTTAAAGGACCATCGATACCTTGAGGAAAGTACTTCTTTAATACTTCTTCTTTTTCGTCCTCGGTTACATTGTAACGTTCATCTACCATTCGAGCTGTTTGATGAACATCTAAAAAGGCTGGAGCATGTTTATCTTTTTCTTTTAACAGCTCCATTAAAGTTAAGAACACCTTTGATTGGCGTTCCTTCTCTTTCAATGTAAAACGGTGATTACGAATCGTTGAGGCACTTCCAATTCCCATATCTTCTTGTACTTCTGCATCACTTTTCCCTTGAAAAAAAAGATTGATAAGCTTATTTTGGTGATCAGTAAGACCAGTTAGTTTTTTATCTAATTGGATGAGATACTCAAATACTGATCTATGTTCCTTTACAATATGAATTCGAGTGAACCTTTCAGCTTCATAAAGCACACCCTCACTAGGATAGATAACCCCTATTTCAAATTTCTCACCACAAAGAATACATTGATAATACTCACTTTTTTGGATATACCCCCGTTTAAGTTCTTCTAACGATGCATTCCAAAATAACTCCGACACGCCCACATCAAACACTCCAATATTTTGTTTATCATATACTAAACATATTATTTAATTATCTATAAAAAGTCAATTTTTTTAAAACAAAAAACGATCCTATATGTTTATTTTTCGCATAAGATCGCATTCATTTTACTATTCTATTTTGGATATGACTTTTTAATCTCAGGTACGGTTTCCTGACTTTGTTTTATAAACTCCCTAACTTCTTCTATTGTAAGCCCAATCTGTCTAGCGGTAAGTATCAGACTTAACCACTCCTCATCTAAATTTTCCCTTGGTACTCCCTCTACTGAATTCATTCTTATCATCCCCTAGTACTCAATATTATGAGAGAAAACGAGGAGTTCACATTATTGTTGTCTTACAAGTCCCTCACTCAGCCTGCTACTATCTCTCACTCTTTTTCTTTCATCAAAAGAAACGATTCACTCACAAATGACAACAATACAGATTTACAAATGTGATTCTGATCTAGGAGGAAAGGTCAATTACAGGTTAACAACTCTCTTTATCAAGTATCATTCCGTACAAAAAAAGATTGACAATTTCATTTGCAAGACTTTCAGGGCTTTTTAATTCTTGGAATAATTTAGTCAAGGTCAGGCGCTCGATAATCCCTACTAAACTTTTAGCAACAATGCACATGTCAATGTCAGCATGGAAGTATCCTTCCTCTTGCTCAGAAATGAGGTTTTCTTTTATTCCAGAAGCTAATTGCTCTTTTATTATTTCTGAGTCCGCTGCAATAAAAAATCCAATACGTGTTAAATTCGGGTTCTCGGCAAAGAAGCGAAAGATGGCTGACAGACCTATAGATATCCTCTCAGGTAATGAATTTAAGTCAATTCCTGGTTCCAACCGACTCTGTTTAGTGAGTTCGGACAACTTCTCACGAAACATATCAACTAACTCGTTAAAAATGGCTTCCTTACTTTGAAAGTAAAGATAAAAAGTGGGTTGGGTAAGGTTTGCTCTTTTAACAATGGAGCTTACTTTCGTTTCATAATAACCCTTTTGAGCAAACTCTTCAGCTGCAATCGTGAGTAGTCGAGCTCTACTCAGTTCTCCACTTGCTCCCTTTTTTCTTCCTCTTTGTCTCACTAAAAAACATCCCCATGAAAATATATTACTTGTAAGTATTATCTTATGGAAAACATTACCTAGTCAAGAGATTTTTAAAGTATATACTGTAAATAGTTTTGAAATAAATGATTATGTATTTAGTTTTAAAGTAGGATTGGGAAGCACAAAAAAACCGACCATAAAACCTCTGACATTAATCAATGTTTCCGTTCCAGAAATGGCAGGCTGAGGAACATAACCGTTTTTTCCAATGATGTTACACAATAATTGATTAATATCATTATCATCTTCCACTACTATCCCTGATTTAATCCGTTTTCCCTTCATCTCTAAACGGTTAGATTCCGGTTCAAAATGCTGCAATTTCCCTTCATTATATTGTTTTTTTTCAAACCAGAAAAACTTTTTGAACATTACTTTGACAGATAGAGTAATGTACGTTATGATTACTCTATCAGATAGAACAATCATTTTTGGATGGTGAAATATGATTAGAAGTGATATTATCCGGGGTCATTTGGATTCGATTATCCTGCGTTTGATCTTAGAGAAAGATCAGTACGGTTATGAAATTTCGAAACAAATTAGCTCACGGACAAAGAATCGTTTTCAAATAAAAGAAGCCACCCTCTATGCAGTGTTTCAAAGGTTAGAGAAAAAGGAATTAATCGAATCTTACTTAGGGAATATTTCGCATGGAGGAAAACGAAAATATTACCGAATCACAACTTTAGGGAAGGCCTATTTACAAGAAACCTTCAAAGAGTGGCAGGAAACAAAGGAAATTGTTGATCTATTTATGGAGGGATTAGAGTGAAAGAAGTTAAGGACCATGTGGATGCATTATTCAAGAACATTCCTAAAAGTGAACAAAGGGAAATGATCAAACAAGAGATTATGGAAAATCTTGAAGAAAAGGTTTACGACCTTATGGCTGAAGGAAAATCGGAACAGGATGCCATTAACAAGACAATCGTAGACTTTGGAGATATTGACGAAATTGAAAAAGAGCTAGGAACCATGAAACCCGTAAAAAAGAACTTAACGAAAATCGATTTTGGCTTTTCTCTTTGGGGAAGCGGGCTAATCATAGCACTGGTTATTTTTATTAATTTCTACTATACTCCACAAACAATTTGGTTTGTCTATCCAACGTTTGCGATTTTGTGGTGGCCCTTATCGATGTTATATAGATGGTTACGTTTAAAGTAAAGGAGAATTAGCATGCTTAAACTTGATGTAGGTTTTGCTTGGGCAGGAAGTATTATGAGTATTTTATTTTTTGCTACCGTCAATTATTTAACCAGCTCACATCAGATTTGGTTTATCTATCCCTCTTTTATTTTATTACTATGGCCGGTCAGTTTGCATTATCTTAGAAAAGGTGATTATAAGATTCACTCGATTTTCTGTAGTATATGGATCATCATTTTCCTAATCACGATCAATTACCTTTATAGCCCGTCCCATCCATGGTTCCTATATGCATCGTATCCAATTATATGGTGGCCGATTCTGATGTATTCAGTCCAAAAAAGAAAAACCGTTTCCCTTGCCATATTCGGTAGTTTACTAACGATTGTGTATTATTCAATATTAAATGCTACACTTTCCCATCAATACCCATGGGCAATCTACCCCTCCTTCGTTGTCCTATGGTGGCCTATAGTACTTCATTGTGTTAAAACAAAGAAATACTTTCATCTATCGCTGTGGGCGAGCGTACTAAGCATCGTATTCTTTATCGTTGTAAATAAGGTGTCAACACCAAGCATAATATGGGCAATTTATCCAATATTTGTAATCCTTTGGTGGCCACTAAGTATGTATTATTTTATTCTTAGAAGAAAAATACTAAAGTCAAAACTAGATGAGGCGATTGAACAATGAGTGAGAATTCAAAATACAGTATACGTGAATGGAAGAAAAAATTAGCTCAATATGAAAAGCCAAGTATTTCGGCAAGTGTTGTACAGCTCCTTAATTCTGTAGTACCTTTCTTGATCCTTTGGGTATTAGCCTATTTTAGTTTAGAAATATCCTTTTGGTTAACGTTATTATGTGCCGTTCCTGCCGCAGGATTTTTAATTCGAACATTCATTATTTTTCATGATTGCACACACTACTCATTTTTTAAAAGTCGTAAAGCCAATGAAGTAGTAGGGATCATTACAGGGTTGTTCACTTTTTGTTCTTATGAACAATGGAAACATAGCCATACAACCCATCATGCGACAAATGGAAACTTAGAGAAGCGTGGTGTTGGGGATGTATGGACGATGACATTGCAAGAATATGCTGACGCATCATGGATGAAACGTCTTTCGTACCGTATATACAGAAACCCTTTCGTGATGTTTATCATCGGTCCATTATATATCTTTTTAATCTCGTACCGTTTCAATACTAAAGGGGCATCTAAGAAAGAGAAAAGACATGTTTGGATGACAAATATCATCCTAGCATCCATTGTGTTAGTCCTTGGATTGACGATCGGATGGAAGGCGTTTCTTATGGTTGAATTACCAATCTTCTTTATTGCTTCATTTTCTGGCGTGTGGTTATTTTATGTTCAACATCAATTTGAAGATGGTTACTTTGAACATAGCGATAACTGGAACTATGTTGAGGCAGCATTAAAAGGAAGTTCTTTCTATAAGCTTCCGAAAGTATTACAATGGTTCTCAGGAAATATCGGATTTCATCATGTGCACCATCTTAATTCAAGAGTACCAAACTATCACCTTGAGAAAGCACATAAGAGTGATCCGCGACTTCAGGATGTACCAACACTAACATTATGGACAAGTTTAAAATCTCTCACCTTTAAGCTATGGGATGAGCAGTCGAAGAAGTTCATTGGAAACCGTGATATTCGGAAGTTTATTCGTAGCAATATTTAACATAAAAAAGGCTGTAATACGAGTCATGAAAATCATGGCTTCTATTACAGCCTATTATTTTGAGGTCATCATTTTCACTTTATTGAATCTTCACGACCTTATTCGATTCCTTTGAGGATGTCATTTTGGCTTTTTGTCTGCTTTCCCACCTGTTTTTGTCCTTCATCGGCTTTATGAAGGACTTTTCTTCTGCTTTCCCACCTGTTTTGTCTTTTGCCAATTTTCACTACCCCATTCGACTCCTTTGAGAGTGCCATTTTTGCTTTTCTGATTTTCACGACCTCATACGACTCTATTAAGGTATTTTTATAAAATAAAAAAACAAGGATTTCCCAATTCCAAAGGGGCTAAGGAACACAACTGAGATGAACATTGTGGTCCTTAGCCCCCATTTGAAACGGGTTATTAAAAGTAAAGGAAATAAATAACTAACACTAAAACAATTCGATAGATGGCAAATGGGACTAATTTAATTTTGTTAATCAGCTTCAAGAAAAATCGGATGGAGATTAACGCAAACACAAAAGCACTGATGAACCCGGCAATAAAGAAAGGCAAAGCATCAAGCGTAAAGTATTGCCAGTTCTTGAGTAAAGAGATCCCGCTTGCTCCACACATAATAGGTACGGCCATAATGAAGGTAAAATCGGCAGCTGCCCTGTGACTCATTCCAACTAAGACCCCTCCAGAAATGGTTGAACCCGATCTTGAAAAACCAGGCCAAAGGGAAAGACATTGAATGAGCCCGACGGATAGTGCTTGTTTATAGGTGATTTGATCGACTGTTTGAACCTTTGGATTTTTAGGACCAAACAGATCAGCAATAATCATTAATACTGCACCAATCACTAAACCAATTAACACAGTTGTAAGTGAAAATAAATGCTCATCAATATAATCCTCGAATAAAACTCCTAATACTCCAGCAGGAATCAACCCTACAATGACTTGGGATAGCTTTAGTCGATTTTGGTTGTTACCTGTTTTTTTATTTATCCGATCAAGTCCAAGTAAATTAATAAAACGGTCTTTAAAAACGACGACGACAGCTAAAATGGAACCAAGCTGAATAACAATTTTGAATGTATTGGCTACATATTTCCCTAGAAATTCTTCAGATTGAAGCCACATATCATCCACGATAATCATATGTCCTGTTGAAGATACAGGCGCAAATTCCGTTAATCCTTCAACAAGTCCTAATATAATGGCTTTTAGAATTGTAAAAAAATCCATAATTTAAACTCCTTATACTCTTTTTCTTTTTCTAATAAAGATAATGATAAACGTGATGAACGTTAAAGCAATCAACACGTAAAAAACATTTGAGTAAATGTCCATAAAATGGACAATTTTTTCCCATGATTCCCCGAAAGCTGCCCCAACAGAAACTAGAATAATATTCCAAATCAGCGTTCCGATTGTGGTATATAGAAGAAAAATTGGGAATTTCATTCGTGACATCCCTGCTGGAATAGAGATGAGACTTCTAATTAAAGGGACCATCCTACAAAGAAGTACTGTCCAATAACCATACTTATCAAACCAGCGATCTGCTTTATAGATATCTTCCCTTTTAACCCTTAGAATGGATCCCCATCGATCGACAATTTTCTCAAGTCTTTCAACATCTAACAGATTACCAATCTTATATAAAATGACTGCCCCCACTATCGATCCAGAAGTTGCAGCGATAATCACCCCTGTAATCGTCAGATCCGAAAAAGTTGTCATCATTCCCCCAAATGTGAGAATGACCTCAGACGGAATTGGAGGGAATACATTTTCAAGTGCAATCATGATAAAAATTCCTATATAACCAAACTGTTCAATTATGTCTGTGATCCAGTTTTCCATTGACATCTTCTCCTATGATAAAGTCAGAATAAATATTTTCTCAATTTACGTAAATATCGATTCCGGATAAATAAAAAGTAAATGATTTGAGCAATAAAAAAGCATGCAAGAACTACAATCATCTCAGTAACAATCGATAAAGTAAAGTAACTTTGTAACGCCATAAAGGCAAACGTACTATGGATCATCGCTACGATGATCGGTACAAAAAACAATAAAAGCAGCTGCCTGGTAACAATTTTGTTTAATTCTTGATCAGTCAATCCAACCTTGATGATGGTTAAATATTGATGTCTGTCATAGTCCAAATCAGCGTATAGGCGGAAGTATAAGAAACTGCCTGCAGCGATAAAAAAGACTGCACCCGCAAGTAATGCAATAAACAACATCATACTAAACAAACTCATCTGATATTCCAGTAAGGTTCCGCTTACTGCCATGGCATAAGGTTTGTCCTCATCGTGCATTAATTTCCCTTCGTTCACTAAACCCTCAAACATTTGATTTATTTTCTCAAATTCGTCTATAAAAAAACCAGAATATATCTCTATTTTTTTATTTGCCTTCAGCTTTTCGAAGATTTCATCACTTACAACAAGTCCATCATTTTCGACAAGTTCTGTTGGGATGACAACATTCTTTGTTAAGTCAATCCTTTGCAGTTTAATGTTCTCTTGTTGCAATGTATATGTGACGTGATGAGCATCATTTTCAAAGCGATGCGTTCTCATTCCAAGCGCTTGTTGTCCCGTTATGGACCGCTCTGAAAAATCGTAGCCAGCCAAGCTAGCTATTTTCTTATAGTCTGAGAAAGAAATAATCGGGAGTGATTCAGAGACATCTGGATCTGTTGAAGAAACTACTTCCACATACTTTATAGGGACTTGATGTGATGTATAATCAAACCCTTTATCATCTAACTGTCTCTTTATTAGCTGCAAATTTTGTTGATGGATCGAATGCTCATTTTTTGCTACATAACTAATAGCTGAAGGATAATCCACTTCAAATTGCTCATTAATTACATTCATAGATGCAAGTGTTCCAACTGCACAAAAGGCAACAGTAGAAACGATCGTCACCATAAAAAACATTCTTGCATTGTCCTTAATACGGTAAGCAAGGTTTGAAATCATTAATATATTTGTTTTTTTCCAGAATAGCAGTCGATTTTTCTGCAACCATTTTATTATGAAAACAGATAATTGTGTATAAAAGAAATAGGTTCCGATTATGGTCATTCCAATAACCGGCAGCATCCGTATTAATAAAGTCGTCATGGTGGATGTAGCCGCCAAATAGTAACTTATCAGTAGAAGAATTGCTGATAGAATCGATAGGAATGTCGACACTTTCGGTTCCTTTTTTGGCTTTTGACTAGCCTGAAATAAATCGATTAACTTATTCGTTCGGACTAAAAACGTCGTAAATAACGAGATAAACAGGAACAATAATAAAAAGGCCACTACCGTTAAACTAATTGCTTGCCAGGAAAAATGGAATCCTAAAGTTTTAATATCAAGAATCTTCGAGCCCATCATTAAAAACAATTTCCCTGTAATTAATCCAGAGCAAATACCCAAGAGGATCGCCCCTACGCCAATCATCATATTCTCTAAGAATACCAACCAATTTAGTTGTCTTCTTGTCATTCCATGCATCATTAGAATCCCAAATTCACGTTTCCTTGTCTTCAGAAAGGTACTAACGGAATATAAAACAAAGAAGAAAGAGAACAAGTACATAATTATCTCAGCCGCCGTCATCAATTGGATAACCGCCGAATTCGTAATGCCTCCTTGTATCCCTGGATGGAAGATAAAAAGAGCATAAACGAAGAAAATCATAACAGAAAAAGAACTACTTAAAAAGTAGGCAGCGTATGTACGCTTATTACGAACAATGTTTCTAAAGACGAATTGTGGAAAGGTCATGACTGTCTCCCCCTAACAAAGAAAGCATATCAATGATCTTTTGGAAGAAGGTTTGACGATTTTCCCCACAATAAATTTCATTATAAAGCTGCCCGTCTTTGATAAAAATCACCCTGTTACAATAACTCGCAGCCACTGGATCATGGGTTACCATTAAAGTCGTCGCTTTCACATCTTTATTAATTGCTGAAAATGTATTCATGACATCTTTTGATGCTTTCGAATCTAAGTTACCAGTTGGTTCGTCTGCCAATACAAGTGACGGTCCATGAATGATGGCCCTTGCAATCGCAGTACGCTGCATCTGTCCTCCAGAAATTTCATACGTTCGTTTTTTTACGATGTCTTCTATACCTAACTTTTTTGTAACCTGGTTAAGCTTGTTCGACATCTCCCTTACACTTTCACCATCTAAGGTAAGTGGCAACACGATATTTTCCTCAACCGTTAACGTGTCAAGTAGATTAAAATGTTGAAAGACAAACCCAAGCTCATGTCGCCTAAATAAGGCAGTTTCTTTTCGATTCATGTTATGTGGCTTTTTCCCATTAATGAAAATATCCCCTGATGTTGGTTGATCAATCGTCGCAATTAAATTCAGCAGGGTGGTTTTCCCGCTTCCCGACGGACCCATTATACCAACAAACTCGCCTTTTTCAATTGAAAAATTAATATTATCTAATGCTTTATGGGCTACCTTTCCTTCATAGATCTTCGTTAAATGTCTAACATCTAGGATCGACATTTATTTCAACTCCTTGTTCGTCCATGTACCCTCATGTTATCTAGATTTTCCATGTGCTACTATATTTTAAAATTACAGTTAGCTTACAATATTGTAAGGTAGATGAATTCTAGAAAACAATACGAACAATAGTCCCAGAGTTTATTTCCGATTCAATTTCTACGCGATGTCCCAGTTTGTTACAGATTTGCTTTACTAGATATAGTCCCATCCCCGTTGACTCTTGAAAATTGCGCCCATTTTCACCAGTAAAGTAAGGGTCGAACACACGAGATAAATCGCTTTTGGGAATCCCGACACCTTGATCAGTGACCTCTAAAATAGTATGATTCTCCGTCTTTCTTGCCCTGAAAACGATCTTCTTTCCTTTGTCAACCGTATAACGGACGGCATTTGTCGCAAGTTGAGAAATGACAAAGGTAAGCCATTTCTCATCGGAAGTGACTTTAATGGAAGGATCGATTGCCATTTCGGGATATACCCGATTTCGGATGAAAAGACTCTTCTGTTGCGAAGTTAGACCCCGGATTAACTCATATAAATAGATGGTTTCCACATGGAAGTCTCTTTCAAACGTCTCAAGTCTTGAGCTATAGAGAACGAGCTCAAGTCCTTTTTTTAGCCGATCAAGTTCCTCATCAATTGATTCTAGAAGGTGATCATCTAAATCCTGTATCATTAAGTGAATAACGGATATCGGTGTTTTCATTTGATGGACCCATTGATTGATAAATTGAATTTGGTGATCCTGCTTATGTTTATAGGTAAATAGCTCTTGTTTATAATGTTGAATCTGCTGCTTTTGAAATCGTTCCAAACTCTCAGGAAGTGGTGCCGATTGTTGTTTCATTTTTAAATCATGAAGTGAAGCAAGCGGAGTCGATAGCCTCTTATAAAAGGATTTGTTTGTCACATATCGATAGAAAAGATACCCGATTAACAGGCATGTACTCAAAAAACAGGCGTAAAACATCGTGATGAAATTCTCATTTCCATCCAGCCAAAAAATAAACATAACAATTGATAATTGGGAAAAATAAACAAATAATAAGAGGAGATGATCACGTATAAAGAGTTTCATTCATCAGTGCTCCAGTCGGAATTTAGAAGATAGCCCTTCCCACGTACAGTTTGGAGCGCATCATGGATATTGAGCTGCGCCAGCTTCTTTCGTACCCTTGTTATGTAAACATTTAACGTATTATCATCGACAAATACTTGATCATCCCAAATTTTAGCCAGTAACCGCTCCCGCCCCACTACACGGTCTGCTTTATTCATTAATTCCTCAAGTATTCGCGCCTCTGTATGACTAAGCTCTACTTTACCCTCACCAAGTTTAAACTCTAATCGTTCTACATTTAACACTAAATCATTCACCTTTACCGTCCATCCGTTTTGATTCGCTGCATAGGAACCATAGGCTCTTCTTAATTGACTTTTTATTTTTGCAAGAACTATTTCATAATCAAATGGTTTCGTAATATAATCATCCGCTCCATTTTCGAGTGCCATCACTTGATCCATTTTCGCGTCCCGAGCGGAAACAAAAAGAATCGGACATGTTGAAATATTTCTTATTTGCCTGCACCAATAGTAACCATCATACTTAGGCAAGTTCACATCGAGTAAGACAATATGTGGTTCAAACTGTTCAAATTCAGCTAAAACTGTATCAAAACTCTTCACTGTGTAAGACTCATATCCATACTTATGAAGAAAATCTTCAAGTAGGGACACAAGCTTTACATCATCTTCTACAATAAAAATTTTGAACATGATTGAAATCTCCTCTCACACATATTTGTCTGTATTGTACCAGAATCATGTTAATCTTGTACTTTTTAAGAATGAAGCCATATTAAAAAGTAGGAGGCATTCCCCTACTCTATTCATTACTTATTCATTATAACGCTAAACCGTATGCTTGTTCCAATTTTTTCAAAACCAAACCAGATAAGATGAAAAATGATATGACAGAAAATAACTGCTGTTAAGCCACTCTCCCAAACAACCATCCACAGTTTTAGGAATATTTTCCAAATTCATGTTTAACACGACTAAATCTTTCTTCACTATTAAAATTTACGTTTTTATCTACTAAACTCTCATTATTTTTCGTGTTCTTTCGATCATGATCTAATTCACCTATAATTCCATTTAACATTAGCTTTGCCGAGAGAATCGTTAAAGTAAAGAATACTACTGGTATAAAAGGAATCCATGGGTAGGTTGTCCACAAGAATTCCCACCAACTACCGAGTAATCCTGACCATTCGTTAGAAAGTGATACAAAAACGGGTCTATTAAAAACATCACTAGATAAAGTTGCCCCACCAATAAAAATCCCCAATACCCCTAAATGTGAAATTAGTAACATTACCGCAATAAATTCTCTTATAAATACTAAAAAAATTTGAGGAATAATAAAGGGCTTAATATGTTTAAGTACAAAATCCCGTTTAGTAGCTCCTAATACTCTAGCACTATCAATAAACTCATAACTCATGATTTTTTTTACCTCATTAGAAAATAATTGAGATAGTGAGGGGATGGAAATAAAAGCTAATATTAAAATATAGATTACTATTCTATCTTCAAAACTATATGAATAGGTATCAGGGCTTACTAATGGACCTTCTTTCATTACCCAAATCATTAATAAAAAAGCTAATAAAGTCTGAGGGAAATAGTTAGTAGCATCAATAACTGTATTTATTATTTTTCTGAGTTTCCCCATATAAAAATACAAAAATAACCCTATTAGAACAGAAGGAAATACTCTTAGAGCACTAATAATGATTGCTGCACCTATAGTGTATTTTGCACCAACCATAATAACGAGCAACACATTTCGATTAAAATTATCCGTTCCTAATGGGGGATATTCTAATGGTGAGTATGGCGGCTTCATATACTTTCCATTTTCATATCTTAACATGTCCATTTCCTTAACTTCATCTCCCCAAAAGCCCATATAGATAAAGCTTGAAAGCAACATTCCAAAAATAAAAATGAATCCTATTAGAAATGATTTTCTTTTGAATGAATTTTTAACCAATTTAAATAACCACCTTTTGTCCAGTTTTTCTCTCAATCAAGATTTGTATAATGATGAGTAATAGAAATACAGGTAGATAAAACATGATCAAACTAAAACCAATTACTTCCATTTTTGTAAACCCGACTACTACTAAGGTATAACATGTGATTTCTAGTAATTTTGACATCATTCAAGTTACATACAGGACCCCAATGTTGAAAGATAAGATAAAAAATGTTCTAAAGTTCTTAAATAGAACTTTAACCTAAAAAACAAACGGACTCACCATAATCGGTAAGTCCGAGTTAATAACTGTAATCACAAACCAAAGGTCAATGCTTGCGATACAAGAATAAATCCTGTCCCCATTCCAAGTGAATAAGTCATGAATTGTGTTTTAAGCTTCATTTTCCATTCAATAAATTTTGTATCTGCCTGAATCATGCGATCTACTTCTTCCATTGAAGAGGGATTCTTCATGACGCCATTCCCTAGTCTTTTAAACCCTTCAAAGAATAGATCCAAAAAACCAGTATTAAGCACATATATACATGCTCCCACTAGTAATGAAATAATTCCAACAAGAAATAACCTATTCATATCGTCGGTTGAATTCGCCTGTAAGATTTGAAAGAATTTCAATCCATACACCATAATGACTGTAGAAATTGCGGAATATAAATATCGTTTCAGCATTTATTTTTCCCTATAGATCCTTTTCATCTTTTTGATTCTATCCTTTATTATTCCGAAACCTTTTCCGCAAAACGAAGGTCTGGTTTTGATAAAACATCTAAACGAATTCCTTCTACCTTTTTGCTTATAAGGATATTTTGTGCAGAGAAGAGAATTGGGAGAATTGGCATTTCTTCCATTAATACCGTTTCCGCTTCATGTAATAATTCAAATCGTTTTTTTTCATCCTGTTCAACTAATGACTTAGCCAATAATTCATCGAAAGTAGGGTTGCTCCAGTTGGTAAAGTTGCTTGAGCTTTTTGTGTTGTACAGATTTAATACCGGATATGGGTCAATAAAGTCCCCTCCCCAGCCCATACGTGCCAATTGGAAGTTCTTTTGTTTGAATGTGTCGATATACGTTTTCCATTCCTGATTTTCAATATTCACTTTCAAGCCAAGGTTTTGTTTAAACATTTCTTGAAGGGCTTCAGCAATTTTCTTGTGATTCCCTTCTGAGTTGTATTTTAAAGTGAACTCAGGAAGCTTGTCCAACCCCTCTTCTTTCAATCCTTCTTCTAATAACTTTTTCGCTTTTTTAGGATCAAACTTATAGTATTCAGGGGCTTCCTCTCTAAAGTCTTTGCCTGATGGAAATTCAACTCCATATGCAACGTAGCCATATGCAGGCTTTTCTCCACCTTTAAGAATATTTTCCGTTAGCGCTTTTCGATCAATGGCAAATGATAATGCCCTTCTGATTTTTGCATTTGTAAACGGTTCTTCCTTAACATTAAAAGTATACGTATAAACACTAAAGGATGGGAAGTTTACATATTCTTCATTGTCTTTCTCTTGTTCAACCGCTTCAGCAGGTAATCCTGTTACTAAATCAAGCTCACCTGATTTATACATTTGGTATTCTGTTGTTGTATCTGCCACCATTTTGAAGTGAATGGTGTTCATTGTTATGTTATCTGCGTTCCAAAAGCTTTTGCTTTTTTGCATAGTTAACTGCTCGTTATGCTTCCATTCTGAAACGGTGTAAGCTCCATTTGTAACAATTCCCTCTGCTTCAGCCGCCCATTCTTTATTCGCTTCAACCACCTTCTGATTAACAGGTAAAAAGCCTTCTCCCAATATCACTTTCGGGAAAAATTTCACTGGGTCTTTTAATTCAACAACGAGCGTTTTATCATCCTTAGCATGAATGGCAACATCTTCTACAGATCCTTTACCAGTGTTGTACGCCTCTGCCCCTTTAATATAGTAAAATTGGGAAGGATCATAAGCAGCTGTTTCTGGATTCAACACTCTCTTCCAGGAATATTCAAAGTCCTTTGCTGTTAGTGGATCTCCATTGGACCATTTCGCATCCTCCCGAATCGTAAAGGTATAAGTTTTTCCATCTTCTGATATCTCTACTTTACTTGCAGAACCTTCGACAATCTTTCCATCCTTATCATAGGTATACAATCCTTGATAAAGATGACTAATAACCCAAAAGGAAGTGGTGTCAGATGCAAATGCAGGGTCTAAAGTATAAGGCTCTCCACCTAGGTTTGCCGTTATTTCTTGTTTGACATCTTTACTTGATTTACCACCTGAAGCAACTTCCTCTTTTCCGCAGCCAGATAACGCTGTTAAAATGAATAGCATAATGGTGATAAAAGCTAACGATATTCTTTTCATTTTCTTTCCCCCGATTTTCTTTTAATGTTCTCTAGTTGATAGATTTTTCTTTTATAACTGCCTGGTTAATAAAGATGACAGGCAACCCAATGATTTTCCTGCACTTCTTTCCATTCTGGAATTGCTTTCGCACAGTGATCCATCGCAGAAGGGCATCTCGTCCTAAATGGGCATCCACTAGGTGGATTGATTGGACTCGGAAGATCCCCACCAAGAACAATTCGTTCACGTGTCCCTCTTAGTTTTGGATTTGAGACTGGTATGGCCGATAGAAGTGCCTTAGTATATGGATGCAGTGGACTTTGGAATAATGTCTCGCTATCAGCTAATTCCATCATTCTTCCCAAATACATTACACCTATCCGATCACTTATGTGCCTTACCATCGCTAAATCATGAGCTATAAACAAATAGGTCAGATCCTCTTCCTTTTGCAAATCCTCGAGTAAATTCACCACTTGTGCTTGGATGGATACATCAAGTGCGGAAATCGGTTCATCTGCTACGATAAAGGACGGTTCCACTGCAAGCGCTCTTGCAATTCCTATTCTTTGCCTCTGTCCCCCACTGAATTCATGGGGAAAACGTGTGGCATGATCTGGACTTAAACCAACTCTTTCTAGAAGTTGAAACACTTTTTCTTTTTTCGCTTTTCCTTTTGCAAGACCGTTCGCTTCAATTCCCTCTGCTATAATGTCTCCAACCCTCATCCGTGGATTAAGGGAAGCATGAGGATCCTGAAAAATCATTTGCATTCTACGGTTAAAGTCTCGCTTACTTCTTCGATCCAACTGTGAAATATCTTTTCCTTCAAACACCACCTTTCCAGCAGTCGCTTCGTATAACCCGACAATCGTTCTACCAATCGTGGATTTGCCACTTCCGCTTTCCCCAACAATGCCAAGAGTCTCCCCTTTTTTAATTGAAAACGAGATTCCATCAACGGATTTAACCATTCGCTTATGTCCCACATTGAAATGTTTCTTCACACCATATACTTCTAAAATATTTTCAGACATGCCTTTCCCTCCCCACTGCAATAAGCTCTTTCACTGTTGCGGCACGTTGATCATTTAACCAGCACCTTGCATAATGTTGGTTTGAAAACATCTGTGTGTCTGGCATATGTGAAACACACACCTCCATCGCATAAGGACATCTGGAAGCAAATGGGCATCCTTCTGGTGGTGCGAATAAATCGGGTGGGGTTCCATCTATCGGAATGAGTCTTTCTTTTTCAAGTGAATCTAGTTTTGGAACCGATTTAAGCAACCCCCAAGTATATGGGTGCTTTGGATTTTCAAAAATCTCCACCACCGTCCCACTCTCTACAACCACTCCTGCATACATCACGGCAACACGATCAGCTACCTCTGCCACAACCCCTAAATCATGAGTGATTAATATAATAGAAGAATGACGCTTTTGTTGAATGTCTTTTAATAAATCTAAAATTTGTGCCTGTATCGTTACATCCAGTGCCGTTGTAGGTTCATCTGCGATAATAAGCTTAGGATCACAGGCAAGGGCAATCGCGATCACGACTCGTTGCCGCATTCCCCCGCTAAATTCATGGGGGTATTGTGAATAGCGTTTTTCCGCATCGGGAATCCCTACTAATTTTAGAAGTTCAATCACTTTTTTCTTTGCTTCATGTTTTGATCGCTTTTGATGTTTTAGAATACTCTCTTTGATTTGGCTTCCTACTTTCATCGTCGGGTTCAAGGAAGTCATTGGATCTTGGAAAATCATGCTGATTTCTGATCCACGTATACGCTGTAATTTCTTTTTAGAAAGCTTCGTAATATCTTTTTCTTTAAATAAAATTTGACCACTTTTCACCTTTCCATGAGGGGTTGGAATCATGCCCATAATTGCTTGGGAGGTCACACTTTTTCCACATCCGCTTTCCCCTACAATCGCTATTGTCTCCCCTTCCTTCACTTGAAAAGAAACCCCTCTTACTGCCTGGACTTCTCCTCCGTACGTCCGAAAAGACACTCTCAAATCATTCACTTCTAATAGACTCATTTGTTCTACCTCCTTAATTTTTCGACCGAGGATCGAGAGCATCTTGTAATCCATCACCAAACGCATTAAAAGCAAACATTGTTAAAGAAATCATGAGGCCAGGGAAGAAAAGCCTCCACCATTGCCCATTCAAAATCACTCCAAGAGCATCATTCGCCATCGTTCCCCAGCTCGCAGTCGGTGCCTGTACTCCTAAACCAAGAAAGCTTAAAAACGATTCAGCGAAAATCGCTTGAGGAATTGTAAAGGTTAAATTCACAATAATTATTCCCATCATATTAGGCAGCAAATGTTTTACAATAATCTTCCAATGTGAAGTTCCTAACTTCTCAGCAGCTAAAACATATTCTTGTTGCTTAAGCTGAAGAATTTGCCCTCTCACAATTCTTGCCATTCCTACCCAGCCTGTAATGGACAGAGCAATTATCATCGTAAGGAGGCCTGGTTTCATAATGACCATTAATAAAATGACCACTAATAGATAAGGGATGCCATACAAAACCTCAACCACTCTCATTAAGAAACTATCGATACGATCTCCCATCCTGCCTCTTCCTGCCATATATCCAGAAATCCCACCGACAACGACCCCAATAGCAAGATCAATGACCGCTGCAACAATGCCAATTATCAATGAGATCCTCGCACCTGCCCATGTCCTTGCCCACATATCGCGACCGAGATCGTCCGTACCAAACCAGTGTTCACTTGATAAAGGAAAGTTTCCCTCTGTTAGTGCCTGTTTACTTGGACTATATGGAACCAAATGGGGTCCGATAATAGATAGAAGAATGATAAAAGCTAATAAGATAAATCCCAATACAGCCATTTTATTTTTGATTATTTTTAAGATGGCATCCTTCCAAAAACTCAAACTTGGTCGTGAGATTTGCGTATTCTCGAAAGTAGTAGGATCGACTGGTCGAAACAGTGAATCCATTTTTGATAGAGAATTTACCACTTTATTCACCTCTGCTTGTAATTTTGATTCTTGGATCCACAAATCTATAGGATAAATCGATGATAAATAATGTAATGATTAAAATAAGACTATAAAAAATCGTTGTCCCGAGGATTACGGGATAATCTCGATTAAAAATACTGTCAACGAAATATTTTCCAATTCCAGGGATTGCGAATATCTTTTCAATGACAAAGGTTCCTGTAATGATGGCTGCAAATAAAGGTCCGATAAAGGAAATGACCGGTATAAGAGCATTTCTAAGCCCATGCTTCACAACCATGGTAAAGGTTGAAAGGCCTTTGGCTTCTGCGGTTTTAATATAATTCTGATTAAAGACCTCTAACATGCTGGCTCGGACAAATCTTGCGATGATAGCTAAGGGACCTAGAGCTAATGCAAACGAAGGCAATACCGTATGCTGCCAAGTTCCCCAAGAAGCAACCGGAAATATCCCCCATTCAACCCCAAAATATTTGATCAATAAAGGAGCTAAGATAAAGCTTGGAACCGAAATTCCTATAATCGCAATAAACATAGATAAATAGTCAAGTATCCGATTATGATTTAATGCTGCTATTACTCCTAAACCAATTCCTAAGACAATAGCCATGACTAGTGATTGTATTCCCAGCAATGCGGATGGACCGAATCCCTCTGCAATCAACGTATTAACATCCCTTGTTTTTGACTGAATGGATGGCCCAAGATCGAGCTGAATCAGATCTTTTAAATAAAGAAAGTATTGCTCCGCTAATGGCTTATCAAGGTTATATTTAGCCCGCATATTTTCCAGAATTTCCTCCGGTAACATTTTCGCATCGGTTGCAAAAGGATCCCCCGGAATCAAATGCATCATAACAAAAGTTAAGGTTGCAATGATCCATAACGTCACAACCATGGTAAATAAGCGTTTAACTATGTACATGATCGTCCTCCATATTTAAAAATTTCTTTCTAAAAAAAGCTTCTGATTAAATATCTGATTTATCACATCCTAATAGTGGGATTTAATAAATGAGTGATCCCTTTTCACTGTTCAATTTCGCAAGTTTTATTTCTTCACCCCTTTTACAAATAAAAAACCCCTCAACAAAGATAAGTTGAGAGGTTTGATAAACCTGAACTTATCTTCTGATGGAATTAGCACAGTATTCTAATATAGAACCCGCTGCCGAGGTTTCAAAGGGCCATATCCCTCCACCTCTCTGGATAAGATGATTATTTAATTTAAAATATAAAAAAGCCTCTTCCTGAAAACAAGAAGAGGCTTGATCCGATTGATATAGATTCGTCTCTTCTTATCTGTCAGGGCAACACCTGATGGAATTGGCACAGTATTCTACTACACAGAACCTGCTGCCGAGGTTTCAAAGGGCCATGTCCCTCCACCTCTCTGGATAAGAAAAATTATGAAGTTCATTTCTACTAGAAACTAGAATATTATATTACTTTTTTACTGTCAACCCAATTATTAACTTTGGTAATCTTCGTAATTATCACTTAATTCCTATTTCCAGAGATAGTAGCTCAGGAAATTAGTCCCTTATTTTTAATGGTAACACTCTGACGACTCAATTTCCGCTCTCATCTATGTTTAAGTCCCCTGAGCCTGTTGTTACTTTTATTTCAAATTCACCCGTTCCTTTTACCCCTACCGCACGATTCTCTTTTTTTTCTTTAAATAATATCCCATCTATATTAATATTTGGTTCTCCAGAGTCCCCTTTAAAATCTACTTTAAAAGATTCAGGTGAATGCTGAAAATGGATGTCGATATCACCACTAGAAGATTTGAATTCCATCCCTCCCTGTAACCTTTCATCTTTAAGTCTAATATTTCCTGAAGTCGTTTCAAATACGGATTTTTGGGAATGAAGATGATTAATATCTATATTACCACTGGTGGAATGAAGGTCAGTTGATGTCGTTTCATTTCCATTTGTGTCTATATTTCCACTCGACGATTGTAAAACTAATTGCTTCACAATGTCAGTTCCAGAAACAGATTGATCACCTGATGTAGATTTTGCTGCTAATATTTTTGTCTTCACTTCATCTATCGAAATGTCTCCAGATGAAGTGAAGACCTGGATAGTTTCAAATGTCTTACTTGGGACTTTAATCTGTATCTTTGTATCTTTGAAACTTCCAAATTTTAAACCAAGAGAATCATTTTTAATTATGTAATCTATTTTCAAAGTATGATTGCTTTGATTTATCTCGAGCTCATATTTATCTTCTAAATCTTTAGTCATTTTACCGGTTAATAGAACATAAATTTCATTTCCATTTGTAGGAATCATTTCAACATCTGCCGAAGATGTGCTAATTTTAATCTCATTAATGGTTTTACTATTTACTGAATCCTCTTTATGGATGTTGACTTTGGAGAAGGAGGATTGTTGGAAAGACATCAGTCCTACCCCAATAATCCCAACCCCTACTATCAACAATACAATTTTTTTCATGAATGATACTCTCCTTACTAATTTACATCCGCCTTTTCAATATTTTTAATGGATAAAAAGGCGATGGATACTCCTATGAATCCTAATGTGATTGGTATGGCAATAATAGAAAACAGCGAAAAATCATTACTTGTAGAGTTTGTAAACAAAACGAGAATAATGGAGGAAACAATGGTTGCTGCTCCAGACTTTTTCCTCATTCCAAAAAATATTGGGATTAAACTAAGGCCCGCAGTTGCCAGAGCACCTACAAACATATTCATTAGGTGGTCATTTAAATCTTCTTTACTTAATTCGCTAGGAACAAATTGAATGATGGAATCAGCTACATAGAACAGCCCTCCAATAAAAAGTGAGGATAATAAAACAGTAGCAAAAGTAAAGCCCATGATTATACCAAATTTCGCCATCATTATTTTTTTTCGATTAATCGGATAGGTAAAAAGGACTTCAATCGATTTTGTTTTATATTCCTCAATGATTAACCTTACGATTAATACAGATGCAAAGACGATAAAAGTGGCCCTAACCATTGTTCCAATGATTGTAAACGCCATATCGTAGCTATCAAACGGGATATTTCCGTCATTCTTCTCTAAAAAGTAAATTAAACAAAGTAATCCTATAAAAGCCATATTCGCAATAACGACACCTTTTAAATAATGAATAAGCTTATTCTTTTTGATCTCTAGTCGAATTAATTTAAGCACTAATTCCACCCCCATTAATGAGCTTCAGGAAATAATCCTCTAATGAATGATTTTTCTTATTTATTTCCTCTACCAATACATTATTTAAAATTAATGCCTGTGAAATTTCACCTTGGGATACGGTTGATTCATATATCCTAATTTGCGAATCATCCAACACCTTGAAATTAGTTATATGGAGGATTTCTCTAATGACATACGTTGCTTTTTTTACATTATTTGTTTTCAACTGGATATACTCTGTATTCTCTTCTTGAATATTATCCATTGGAACTTCTTGTATTAACTTTCCGTTAGTTATGACCCCTATTGTATCTGCAATCTGTTCAATCTCTCCTAATATATGACTGGAGATTACGAGCGTTATCCCATAATCCTCACAGAGCATCTTAAATAAATTTCGTAATTCCTTGATACCTATAGGATCTAATCCATTAATAGGTTCATCTAATATCAGCAGCTCCGGTTTTGTGATAATTGCTCTAGCAATACCCAGTCTCTGTTTCATACCAAGTGAGAAATCTTTTACCGATTTCCCATCGATGTTCTTTAATTGCACAAGACTCAATGCAGAGTCAATGGCTTTCTTGTTGTAATACCCAATATACTCACAGTGCAAATCCAGATTTTCTCTTGCCGTCAATCTGTCATAGAATATTGGATATTCTATGATACTACCCATTCTTTTTAACAGCTCATAAGAAGTATGTGTCACCTTTTGTCCGAAGATCTCTATATCACCACTCGATGGTTTAACCAAATTAGTGAGCATCTTCATAACCGTCGTTTTACCTGAACCATTTGGTCCTAAGAATCCATAGATCTCACCCTTTTTCACCCTCATGTTCACATCTTTTACGACTTCTTTCCCCTGATAAATTTTTGTAAGCTGATTCGTTTGTATAATAGTAGACAATTTTTTGCCCTCCCTACTAAGCTATTTCTATTCTAATTAGGTTTGTTGTCTTTTCTCTTACTCAAATCTTACAAAAATCTTAAGTTTACTTTCCAAGATAAAAAAGACCCTATTCCCAAGAATGGAAAGGGTAAGAGTCTAATATTTAAGCTGTCTTGCCAAACTCAATTTCCTCAGTATATTCCCGTACTGTGATTAGTCAATCCCTGTTTTAGAGCTTTTAAGCTCATAAAATTCAAAAAGACCAATTAAAAGGTAAATCGATTTAATTTAAAGGTGAACGTCGTTTTTTCAAAGGGCTTACTATTAAGAAATATTTCTCCACCTAATTTTTCAACAAGTCTTTTGGTAATGGTTAGACCGATTCCACTCCCTTGATATAACTTGTTTCTAGAATCCTCAAGAGTATACATGCGTTCAAACACACGGTCTTTATGAAGTTCGCTGATTCCTTTTCCCTTATCCCATACATCTACATATACAAAATCATCATCGTTTCGCAGAGATAACCCTAGTACTTTTCCATCTCCACCATACTGAATCGCATTTGATATGAGATTATCAAAAACTCTATTTAATTCTTCCTCATTTCCCCAAACAAAAAGATTTTCATCAGGTAGATCGACAATAACCTCAAACCCTTTTTTCGTCACAATTTCATAGAAGCCTAAGAGGTTCTTTTTGCAAACCTCATTCATGTTCACTCGGGTGATCAAAACGTCCTTATCCCCTGATTCTAATCTGGCCAAATCAAAAAACTTTTTTATAAGATTTAATACTTCGATCGTTTTATCATTTACCTTATTCAGTAGATTATCTGTTTCACCTTTACTAAGATTTGATTCATGCAATAGAACCTCAATGTATCCCAACACAACGGTCAATGGTGTTTTTAAATCATGAGAAATATTAGAAAGCATTTTTTTCATCGAATTTTCCATTTGATGATGTGTCGCAATAACTTTTTGGTTATGTTCTAATAACAGATTAATTTCAATAAGTAATTTTTTAAAACTTTCATCTTCTGTGTCTAGCAGAAGCTTCTCATCTGTTTTATCATCCCTAATTTTTATTAACTTCTCATACGCATATGTCAATTTGGTGTTCTGGTTTTTTTGTGATCGATATTGTTTTAGGTTAAGAATAACTAAAATAAATACGAGTATAGCTAAAAAAATCGTCATGTTTAAGGTTCTCCCAGCTTATAACCGATTCCCCAAAGTGTTTTAATATATTGTGGTTTGGAGGGATCATCCTCTATCTTTCCTCTTAATCGTTTTATATGAACATTGATGACATTTTCATCCCCAAAATAATCTTCATTCCAAATCTTATTGTAGACTTGAGCTTTGGTAAAAACCTGATTTGGATTTGAGATAAATAGCTTAAGAATATGAAACTCTTTAGAGGTTAACTTCAGATTTTTTCCATTTTTATGTGCTGAGAAATTGCTTATGTCAATTGTAAGTGTTCCAAAATGGATGACTTCACTATCAACCTTCTTCACTACTTTAGAATAATCGGTCGCTCTTCTAATAGCAGCCTTAACTCTAGCAATAAGTTCAATCATTGAAAATGGCTTTGTAATATAATCATCTGCTCCAAATCCAAGGCCTAACGCCTTATTCACATCCCCATCTTTGGCCGACATGATTAAAATCGGAATTAAGCTCCTCTCTCGAATCAACTTTAAACATTCCAAGCCATCTATTTTCGGAATCATCAAATCTAGAATAATCAAATCAAAGGATTGTTTAGAAAACCTTTCAATCCCCTCTTCTCCATCAAAAGCCGTTTCTACCATAAAGCCTTCCTTCATTAACTGATTATTAACCATCTCACTTATTGATTGATCGTCTTCTACTAATAGGATTTTCTCGTTCACAAACATACCTCTTTTTTAGAAGTTTACTATTTTCAGTAGATGGACTATAGTTCTGAAAATATTGTATAAAACCCGATAAAAGCTATTATTTAAAAGGTCCTCTTATCAGCTATTTCGTTGAAAATATAGTCAGAGATAAACTTATCATCTCTCCAATTTAGTATACATTATACCTTATTTACAATATTATTCCAGAATGTTTTTGTTTATAGACGGATCTTAAACGATATTTAACACTTTCTCGTACTCGAAACGGCCGAGGTTCGGGTATCAGTTTCTTTTCGTCATATATCAGTCGCTTTCTCTATTTTATCGGTCGAAACTTTGAATATATCGGTCGCTTTCACCAACATATCGGCCATTCGACAATTTTCGATTTTTGAACTTGCTACATTTTGATAAAGGTAACTGCCAAGGTTTAGCGATTATCAGTCTTATTCGATATATATCGGTCGTTTGCTTCAATTTATCGCTCCAACCTTCGAATATATCGGTCATTCAATCTATTTTATCGGACGATTTCCCCAATTTATCGGCCATTCGACATTTACCGACAGAGACTACTGCTATAGCTAGTCCGTGTTTAAAATATCTCCTTAAAGAATAGAAAACTTATTCATATTCCTCAAACTTTAAGCTGTATACTCTTCCTTTATTGTTGCCGGTATAGTTTAATTTCATAGAAGTTAAAATTTTTTTTGCAACAGCACTTGAGGAAATATACAAAAAATCTCTCATTTCTTGATTCGTAATTATATCGTCTATTAGTAAGCCGTAGTCATGAAGGGCTTTAATATGCGCTTTTTTAGATACTGAATTACATTTTGAACACCTCCATTTTCCTTTTTCTCTTTCTAAAGGGATAAAAGAGCAACTAGAACATTGGGCACCTTTTAGGATTTCATTTTTAGAGATTGAATGTTGAAGGAGAATGTCTACTTCAAGGGGAGAGTGATCTTTTAAAATTTGATTAGAAAGATGGTCTATTTGTTTTATACTTAAATATTCTTTTTGATATACCTTTTGAAATTCTTTCATTTTAAATGGGAATTTATTATTTAGAAGGACCTTTTTATAGATATATTCATTATTTGGGGATGTTTGAAGAATTGCTTGACTAGAACCTATAACAACGAGTGATTCAATGGGTATCTTAGGAAAGTTCGTTTTTTGTAACCATTTTTCAAATTGGTCACTTTGTTTTTCAACTTGTAATACTGGATCTGGAAACGGTTCTTTTTTTTCTTCTCGGATACGTATAAGTTGGTTAAAATCAGAGTCAAAATAAAGGATTCCTTTTATATTTTTCACTTCTACTATAAGGATAAAGTGTTGAGATATAATGAGTGTGTCGATTTGAAAGTAGTGAGTACCATCGAAAAGTCTGACATCATGAAAAATACGAAATTTTTGATTCGAAAGAAAACTAAGTGGATAGTCTAAACTTTGTTCTCCTTTATAACCTGCCATTCTCTTATTTAAGCTTTCAGATAAAATTTCTCTTTTGGGATGGTCCCTAGGGAGTCTCCTTAATAATGCTTCTAATTTATGGATGTGCTTGGGCTTTTTTCTTGGTTTCAGTATCATTCCACTCCTCCTTTTTCATTTGATTTGACATTGAACTTGAAAATTGAACATGGTGTTAATACTCATATGACTTTTATCGGTCTAATTCCTAGATATTTCAGTCTCTTTTTCAATTTTATCAGTTTTAACTCCGAATATATCGGCCTAATTCCCTGATATATCGGCTATTCGACAACTAACGACATTCTTTTTCCCTTCCATTCTAATACTCAGTACTATTTAAGAAAACTCTACTTATCGGCCCGTTTCCTTATTTTTCTAGTACCTTTTTCAATTTTATCAGTCTTACCTCTGAATATATCGTTCTAATTCTCCGATATATCGGCCTTTCGACATCTAACGACATTTTACCACTGCGTTCGTTCGTCAAACAACGGCGGCATTTCCTATCCGCCCGAACATTCGTGTTATTCAATAAAAGGGACTCATCGCTATCGACAAGTCCTTGTTTCAATAAAAGCGTCATCTATTTACACTAATAGGCTATTTGTTTATTTAATTTTTCAACGCCATCTTTAAGTACTGGTAAATAGTTATCTAGGATCTTTTCCTTGGTTGTTCTCAGCATATGAGTAGAAATATTCATGGCTGCAATCGTTTCTCCCTTCCGGTTAAAAATAGGCATAGCGATGGAGCGAAGTCCTTCTTCGAGCTCTCCATCACCATAGGCAAAGCCTTGTGAGCGGCATTGTGCAAGGTTTTCTTCAAATTTCCCAAACGTTATCAACGTTTTTTCAGTAAAGGGCTCTATTTTGGATTGATTCCATATATTTCTTCTTTCTGCTTCAGGGATCCATGCGACAAGGGCTTTTCCAAGCGAGGTTGCATAATAGGGGAGCCTTGAACCGACACGTAAATTTGCTCCGACAATTCTTTCTGCTGCATTTACTCTTGAAACGTAAACAACTTCTGAACCATCAAGAATGGCTAAGTTTGTTGATTCTTTCAATTGCGTGGCTATTGTTTCTAAGATTGGTTGACCCAGATCAGGTAAATTCAACGATTCTAAATAATCATGACCCAAATTCAATACTTTTGGACTAAGTTGGAACCGGTTATCGTGATTTAGACGTAAATATCCTAAATCAACTAAAGTCAATGCAAAACGTCTTACTGTTGCCTTATTTATCCCTGTTTTTTGAGCTAACTCGCCAAGTGTTAGATGGGTAGAACTTGCATTAAAGGCATTTAATACCTCAAATCCTTTAGCTACTGACTGAACAAAGTAATTCGATTGGTTGCTCTCGATTGTCACATTAACCTACCTCTTTCATTCAAATAATAATGATTTATAAAGGTATTGATTTTTCTGAATATAAAAATTATAATAAGTGTACGTTTCATATATCGTACTATTGTACGTATAGCGTACACCTGAATGACATAATTTTCAACAAATTTTTTCAATAAGAGATTTGTTTAACAAATTAAATTATAAGGGGTTACATTTTAACCCTTACACGATTTTAATAGGAGGATTTATAGTGAATAAAATCATTAGCCCAGCCGAAGCGGTTTCCCATATTAAAGACGGACACACTGTAGCCGTTGGAGGGTTTGGTTTAGTTGGATGTCCACTTACATTAGTAGAGGCACTGGCCGATCATCCTGTATCAGCACTGACCATTATTAGCAATAATGTAGGCGAACCTGGAGGGAAGGGTCTTGGAAAAGTTTTATTACAAAATAAAATTCAAAAAGCGATAGGATCCTATTTTACAAGTAACGTAGACGCCGTTCGCTTTGTTAAGGAAGGGAAATTGGAAGTAGAGCTAGTACCTCAGGGGACGCTTGGGGAAAGGTTAAGGGCTGCCGGTGCTGGAATTGGTGCTTTTTACACTAGAACCTCCGCGGGTACATTGTTAGCAGAAAATAAGGAATCTCGAATCATCGAGGATAAGGAATATATTCTGGAATACCCCTTGTTTGCTGATGTAGCTCTTATTAAAGCAAAGAAAGCGGATGTACTTGGAAACCTAGTGTACTCAAAGACAGCGAGAAACTTCAATCCAGATATGGCGGCGGCAGCAAAAATCACAATTGTTGAAGTAGAAGAGATCGTCGATGCAGGGGAACTCGATCCTGAACAGATCATAACCCCCCATTTGTATATTGATTTCATTGTGGAAAGGAAGAGATAACCGTTGAAGGAGACACAACTGGCCAAACAACTAATTGCCAAAAGAACAGCTATGGAAATCAAAGAAGGAACGATTGTCAATTTAGGAATTGGGATCCCTACTTTGGTAGCTGATTTCATTCCTAATGATAAAGAAATTTTTCTTCACACAGAGAACGGTTTGCTTGGTGTCGGTCCTACTCCCCTTAAAGAAGAAGTAGATCCTGAGATTATTAATGCCGGCAAGCTTCCAGTTACCGCTAAAATGGGGGCATCTTACTTTTCCTCTTCTGAATCCTTCGGTATGATTCGCGGAGGACAAGTAGATACGGTCATTTTAGGTGCATTGCAAATCAGCGAAGAAGGAGATTTGGCCAATTGGGCAATACCGGGAAAAGATGTTTTAGGCGTTGGCGGTGCGATGGATTTAGTAGTTGGAGCTAAGGAGGTCATTATCACCACCCAGCATTGCTCCAAAGATGGAAAACCCAAAATCGTCAGTCGCTGTGATTTTCCTTTAACGGCCCAAAATGTCGTCAGTACTATAATCTCCGAATACGCCGTCTTTCGTTTTATTGGAAAAGAAATGGTTTTAGTAGAACTAGCTTATGGCTGGACAGTCGAACAATTAAAGGAAATCACACCTGCACAATTTTCGATATCCCCAAATTTAGAAGTATATCAAGTTGATTAAAAGAACTAAAGTTAGGAGGTTCCAATATGACGAATGAGTACGTAATTGTAAGCGCAAACCGAACAGCAGTAGGCCGATTTGGCGGGCAATTAAAAAAGATGTCTTCTGGCGATTTAGCAGCATCTGTCATAAAAGATGCGATTGAAAGAACAGGACTGGCACCAGAACAAATAAATGAAGTGATTTTCGGTGAAGTGAGACAGTCCACTGAATCATCTAATCTAGCGCGGGTTGCTGCGTTGAAGGCTGGCATCCCCGATAATGCTTCTGCTTATACCGTAAACCGTTTATGTGCCTCAGGTATACAAGCTGTTGTTTCGGGCGTACAGCATCTAGCTTTTAACCCCAATGATATTGTCATTGCCGGAGGCGCAGAAAACATGAGTAGAGCGCCCATTTATTTAAGAAACTCCCGTTTTGGAGAAGGAAATCCGTATGTTGTTGATTCCAATCTTGAGAATGGACAACAGCCTGTTGAAATGTATGGAAAAGATTTAGGAATGGGCGTTACAGCTGAGAAGGTTTCTGAATTATATAATATTTCTAGAGATGATCAGGATGCCTTTGCTCTAGAAAGCCAGAGAAGGGCTAGGCATGCATGGGATTCAGGACATTTCAATTCCCAAATCGTTCCGATCGAAATTCAGAATAAAAAGGAAAGCTTTATTTTTAACAAAGATGAACATATGCGAGACACGACGTTGGAAAAGTTAGCACAATTAAAACCCGTTTTTAAAAAGGATGGAACTGTCACGGCTGGAAATGCCTGTGGCCGTAACGACGGTGCAAGTGCTCTCGTACTTATGACAAGAAAGAAAGCGGATTCATTAGGCCTTGAACCTCTCGTAAAAATTAAAAACTGGGCGATTGCAGGTGTAGACCCTCGTTATATGGGAATCGGTCCTATTCCAGCAATTGAAAGTTTATTGAAGAAGACTGGTTTGCAAATGCAGGATATTGGATTAGTTGAATTGAATGAAGCCTTTGCTTCTCAGTCTCTTGCTGTTATTCGAGAAGCAAAAATAGACAAAGAAAAGGTCAATGTTAATGGAGGAGCCATCGCATTGGGCCATCCATTAGGAGCAACTGGTGCGATTATCGTTACTAAATTGCTATATGAAATGAAAAGAAGACAAGAACAGTTTGGAATCGCTACTCTCTGCGTTGGCGGAGGGCAAGGAATGGCGATTATGCTGGAAACAATGGATTCGTAAATTACAATCGTTTTATTTTTCTCCATAAATTTATATAGGAGGTTTTGTAGATGAAAACAGAGATGAACAAGCCACAAACAGCTCCGGTAACATTTAGCGATAAACTTAAAAAAGTAGGTCCGGGTATTGTTGTGGCAGCTACTGGTGTTGGTACGGCGGACCTGATTACATCAATTGTCATTGGTACGTCGTTTGGGACGACTTTTGTATGGGCCATTATTGTCGGAGCTATTTTAAAGTACTTTCTAAATGAAGGTGTTGGCCGCTGGTATTTAGCCACAGGGAAAACAATGCTGGATGGCTGGCACTCCATGGGCAAATGGGCCACAGGTTATTTTGGAGTCTATTCCGTCATATGGGGCTTTGTATACGGGGCAGCGGCAGCCTCTACTTCAGCGATGGCGATGCATGCTATGTTTCCGATCATGCCGCTCTGGGCATGGGCAATCATTCATTCCATTGTAGGATTTTTATTAGTCTGGACAGGACGTTATCTTTTATTTGAAAGAGTCATGACCGTATTAATTGGCATTATGTTTATCACCATCATTGGTACAGCTTTTCTATTCTTACCTAGCATAGGAGATTTCGCTTACGGGTTTGTACCACGTATACCAGATGGCTCTTTCATGTTAATGCTAGGATTAATTGGCGGTGTCGGGGGAACCATCACAATGGCTTCTTATGGCTATTGGCTCAGTGAGAAAGGCTGGAGTGGTAAAGGTTGGATTGCAACCATGCGGACAGATGGCAAGGTAGCCTATACTCTTACTGCAATTTTCACCTTAGCAGGATTAATCATTGGAGCACAATTCTTAGCTGGCACAGGTGTAAGTATTCGAGACGATGAAGGTCTCATTACTCTTGCAGAAATGCTTGGTGCGGAATTTGGGACCCCGATGAGATGGTTGTTTTTAATTGCCTTTTGGTCAGCTGCTTATTCGTCCCTTCTAGGTGTATGGAATGGAGTCCCTTACCTGTTTGCGGACTTTGTTAAAACCGTTCGTAAAAAGAAAAAGGAAGGAAAACAACCAGTTTCAGAAACAGAACCTGCTTATCGTGCCTATTTAGCTTGGCTTACATTCCCGCCAATGATTTTATTTTATTTCGGAAAACCTGTTGAGCTTATTATTATTTACGGTGCATTGGGAGCACTTTTCATGCCATTCCTAGCGATTTCCCTACTGGTCCTATTGAATTCAAAACAGGTTAGTCTGGATTTTCGTAATAAATGGGCTCCTAACCTAGTTTTTATAAGCTGCTTAATAATGTTTAGCTATCTAGGCATTACAAAATTAATTGATATCTTTGGGTAAAGATTAAAGGGGTTGCCCCAAACCAAGACGGCAGGAACCACAACTTCAATAGATAGAAGAAAGCCTCAGGAATATCTTCTATCTATTGAGGATTATTGTGGTCGCCATTTTTAATCATTAGTTGCTGTGACGACAATCGTGTTATCCATGGATGCCATTAAAATTCCCAATAATAAGCCAACTACAATAAGTTTCATATTGTTTTGCTTTACATTCATGTTCATTTTCTTCTAGAGGATTAAACTTTTCTTTTTTCTTTCACTTTCGATTCCTTATCTGAATGATAACCTTCATAGTATTCGACCAACCCAATCTCACAGCCAGGTCCGAGTTTTACTTGGTTTCCCCTAACGATATTTGCCTTGGTATATTCCAAATAAATATCATCCGCTTCTATCGTTTCAGCATCAAGGAGTCCTTCTTGTTTCAGAAACGGAATGAAATTTGATTTCCTCTTAATCGTAATTTTCTCACCACCGATGTCTTGCACTTTACTTGTTCCGAATCGAAGTCCAATATCGATATAATCAGCATTGAGAAGACCTTGAACTTCAATTGCCCCGCTTACAATAACTCTTTCAACTTCCAAGTCATCTTGAACGGATATACTTCCTTTTACATCTACAAGTTCTCCTGTAAACCTTCTTTTAACCTCTATAGTTCCACGAACTTTCGTCTGTTTAATAAAAGTAGTACCATTAACGCAGATTGTCCCAAGAACCTTTACTTCATTTGAAATAATATTCCCATTGACCTCTGATTCACCAAATACATCAAACACCTCAGCTTTTGCGCTACCAATAATATCACACGACCCGAAAGCTTTGAATACTTTGCATTCAAAATCATTGGAAATCGTACCTTCTCCTCGGATCTTTACTTTATTGTATAACCCTCCAGATGAGCTTCCCGAACCATTCATGATGAGATTACGTGTTTCTTCCACCATTCGCACCCTCCTACTATTAAACTTTTCGACTCTCTTTTACTTTTGCTGTTTCATGGTGTGCAAAGGACCCGCTATATTCCACTAAATCAACTTCGCAATAAGGCCCTAGTTTCACCTCATTACCTCGTACAACAGTGGCATTTGTATATTCAACGTCAATAAAGTCCCCTTCTATGAGGTCAGTCTCAAGCTTACCAAGGAGCATCGTTTTAAAAAGTTTTTTCAACCTTTTGTTTTTTACATTAATCGTTTGTCCGCCGATTTCTTTCGCCCTACTTTCTCCGTGAGCATCAACAGTTATACAATCTGCACTTAATAAACCGTCAATTGTAAATTGCCCTTCAGCTTTAAATGTTTCCACTTCACAATCACCATCAACTGTCATTCTTCCTTGTAGCATAACTTCTTCACCAGATAGATGACCGCCGAAAGATCCTTTCCCTGCAATCTTCACATTTTTCAAAAAAGTATCCTCATGAATCGTTCCACGACCCTCAATAATTAAATCGGAAGTATTCATCTTTCCATCGATTCTTACATTTCCGCTAATCTTTGCTTTCTTAGACTTCATATCACCATTGACAATCCCGGATCCATTACATTCAAAATAGACACAGGTTACATCGCCATCGATGGTCCCTTTTCCGTTTAATGTTACTTTTTCAAAATGGCCACCGTTTGAACGACCAAAGCCATTAATGGTTAAATCGTCTAATTTTTTTCTATCCATTAAGACCCCCCCATTAATACAATTTCGATTTCAGTTCTTCCATCAAATCGATAAGAGAAAGCTGGGCAACGACTTTCGTCCCTTTCTCAAATTGAATTCCTTCATAATTGGTTACCAAAAAACAAGACGTCATCCCCCATTTCCGAAACACAAACAACACACCATTCTTTTGTTTCACGTCTTGAAGCAGCTGTATCACCATTTTTCCTTCTTCAAGGTTGATATCTCCAGACTGTAGAAGCTTCTCGAGTAAATAAATGTGAAGGATATTTTCAAAATAGAATTCACTCATCTCTTTGTTCTGTTCTAAGTAGAGACTATAAGCTCCCTTCGAAACAATGTTTCGTTCCAGTAATTCATTCTTCCTTAAACATATATCAGTCACATTCGGTGAAAACATATTAGCAAGCTCATCCAATGATAAATTCTCTTTCATTGTCTGGATTTTATCGATTCTCTCAAGTACTTTCTCTCTTGGAAAAAAGGTTTCTTGACCGGTAAAGGCAGATTTACGAATAAACCACTCTTCAGGAATCAAATTTTTTCGTTTCCATCGATACAATTGACCATAGGAAATACTAGTCAACTCTAACAATTCTTTTTTCGATATCAAATCATTAGTCAATTTTGATTTCCTCCTTTTAACACATTTAACGCAACATAACATTGTTACGTTGTAAATGAACTTTTTTTCATCAAATAAAGTGTTCATTCTACAAGCTTCTTCTTTTAGAATGTTTGGCTTATCATTAAATTTTCCCCGTTCAGCATTTCTAATGACCTACAGTGACTATTCATACACTTTTATCGAAGGCCCTTTTCTAAAAGATTGTTATTTTATAATTAGATTTTGTTAAAGCAAACTATCTATAAAGAAGTTGATTGGAGCGGAAGAAAAAACACCTCACGGACATAAACCGAGAGGTGCTGACAAATTTACTTAACGATTTCTAAAAAGTGTTGAGGTGTATCCATGTTCTCTTATCTGATTACGGGCAACAAAATGTGTGAAGGATATTCATCGTGATGAAAAACTGTTTGCCTTGCTATTTTTATTTCCTCACTATGAAGCATCGTTTTTCCTGTATTCAGGTTCATATCATAACGTGGAAAATTGCTAGATGTAATTTCAACTCTAATACAGTGCCCAGAAAGAAATACATTGCTAGTGGCCCAAAGGTCAATTTCATATTCTATTATTTCATCTTTTACGATTCTTTCCTGCTCATTGCCATCCCGATATTTTGCACGGACGATGCCGTCTGTTAAGTTGTATGCTTTTCCATCTGGCATGACATCGATTAGTTTGGCTGTAAAATCTGTGTCAGTTGCATCTGTTTTTGCCCAAAGCTTAACCTTGATGGGACCGGTTACTTCAAGGGGGTGTATTAATGGTTCAGAGGTGTAGACCAATACATCCTCTCTTGTTTCGATATCACGCTGATCACGAGGACCCATCGTATTGACCCCTGCAAACAAGGTGCCTCCCCCATTTGTCGGTACTGGGTTAGCTGGATCGTATACAAATGTATCGTTAGATTCGCTTTCTGGTTTTTCCATACTTAATCGACCATCACCAAAACGCGTATTTGCACTGCCTTCACTATGGAAATAAAAAGGAGTGTACATCGTTCTGGCTAATGGCCACTCATTTTCATTTCTCCACTTATTGATCCCCATAACAAATAATTTAATTGGAGCTTCTTCCATAATCAAAGACTTCTTCTCTTTTAAAAACGTATCAAACCACCTGATATGTAGACCCGTTAAATCTTCTTGGTAATCAATCCAGTCACTGGATGCATGAATACCAAAGGATCTACCACCTAGTGTTGAACTGAATACACCATGTCCCCATGGTCCAATGATTAGTTTTTGCGTAGCTGAATCTTTATTTTCATTTAATTGCGTATAGTTTCGAATGGTTGCCTGTAAAAAGTTATCGTACCAGCCAGCTATATGATAGGCAGGAACATTTACTTGTTCATATTTGTTTATGATACTCATTCGTTCCATGTCCCATTCAGATAACGGCCCTTTTAGGAAGTCATAGAAAAAATCAGCTACCCCTAGATCCTGTAGCGGTGGCCATTTTTCAATAGGTTTGTAAAGATACCATTCTTCAATGTTGTTATAATGCTTTGCCATTTTCTTCATCATGGAAGCATATTCTTCGGGATTTTTGTATTTTCGTTTTATCTGATCTGGAGCGATGGATTCAAGTGCCCACGTTTCAGATGACGCAACTAAAAACTTCCCTTGGTATTCCACAGAGTCATTTTTCCAGTTGCTTAACGTCATAGCCGGTACGATTGCATGTAGATGTGGTGGACGTTCTGCAGCAGCCAGCAATTGTGTAAACCCATAATAGGATAATCCAAACATGCCGACTTTCCCTGATGAATAAGGCAACTGTGCCGCCCATTCAACAGTGTCATATCCATCTTCCGCTTCATAGAAAAATGGATAAAACTCCCCCTCTGATGCGAATCGCCCTCTAACATCCTGCACAATGACGATGTATCCATTTTGGACAAGGCGATTTGTGTCTAGATATCGATGAGAATACATTGGCAAATCTTTATTATAAGGTAAACGCGTCAACAACACGGGGAATTCCCCTTCTATATTAGGACGGTAAATGTCTGCATATAGAATAGTCCCGTCTCTCATTGTGCAAGGGACATTTTCCTCTAGTAAAACTTGTTGGATCTCCTCCATAAATTCCACTCCTAATTATAAGTTAAAAATCTTTTATTCTATTAAAAATCCATCCTGGCACTATACCCGGATGGACTTTTTTACATAAGGCTCTTTTCGTAGAGATTGTTGTTTTTCGGGTATAGCAACTGGTCGGTGACCGTTCCTTTCCGCTGCAGGCACTTGCTTTCCGCGGGGAGGAAGTCGAGCCTCCTCGGCATTCCGCCTGTGGGGTCTCGACTTTTCCTCTACTTCCCGCAGGAGTCAAGTACCTTCCGCTCCAATCCACTCTGCGTTTTCAATATTTTAGAAAGCAGCCATACATAAAGAGACTACACTGCAGGGCCTTCTCTCAAAGCACCCTTCTTTTTCTTCTTCGTTGGGGACAATCTACGCTCAAGCCATCCCATGACCACATCAGCAATGACCGCCATCAATGCAGTCGGAATAGCACCTGCGAGAATAATGGCCGTACCATCTGTAGCGTTTGTACCGCGCAGAATAATATCCCCAAGCCCACCGGCACCAATAAATGTACCAATGGTTGCAATTCCAATTGTGATGACTAACGCGGTGCGAAGTCCAGCCATGATCACAGACATGGCTAGAGGGAGTTCAACCATTCTGAGTACTTGAAACTTGGTCATCCCCATCGCTTTTCCGGAATCCAGCAAAGTATGATCGACACTGCGGATTCCTGTGTACGTGTTTTTAATTATTGGCAAGAGGGAATATAGAAAAAGTGAAAATACGACCGTATTTGTTCCAAGTCCCATAACCAGCATCAGCACAGCAAGCATTGCTAGGGCTGGAATGGTTTGAATAATGTTGGCAAGTGAGATCACCCATGGACTTAATTTATGATAACGCGAGATTAAGATTCCGACCGGGATGGCAACAATCGCCGCAAACAACACCCCATATGCGGACATTAAAAAGTGCCGATAGAACTGTTCCCAAACATAACTTCCATTTTGCGAATAATAATACAAAACGTCTTGGATCGTTTCCAATATGGACACCTCCTACTGATCTTCAAAGTAATTGTTTTCTTCTAAAAATTCTTTCGCAATGACGGTAGGCTCCTTCATTTTTCCGTCTGCCTCATAATTCATTTCTTGCATTTTTTCTGTATCGATTTTGCCTGCAAGCTTTTGAAGAATATCTCGAAGTTCGGGATGTTTTCTTAGAACCTCATTACGTGCCACTAATGATGTATCATATGGTGGGAAAAAGTTCTTATCATCTTCTAAAACTTTTAAATCATATGCTTTAATGCGTCCATCTGTTGTATAGGCAAGCACCACATCCATCTTCCCGTTTGCTGCCGCCTGGTAGACTAAACCAATTTGCATTGGAAATGTTTTTCCGAATTCAAAGCCATACTCTTCGACAAATCCTTTATATCCGTCTCCCTTTCGTTTTAACCAGGCGTTATCTACCCCTAGTTTCAAATCGGAAGCGATTGCCTCTAGATCTGATACAGTATTCAAATTTTGTTTTTCAGCCAATTCCCTTGTAACAGTGAAGGCATAAGAATTGGCAAAACCATAGGAATCAAACCAGGTCTGATCGAACCTTTCTTCAAATTCACGTTGGACAATTTTAAGGGCTTTTTCCGGATCTTTTACCGGTTCCATACCTAATGCCCCGGCTAGATCGGTTCCTGTATATCGTGTTGCTGTTATATCGACATCATTGTTCATCATCGCCTTATGTTGAACAATGGATGAACCTAAGTTATTCACCATTTCAACCTGTACATCTGTATAATGTTCAATCATTTGACGGACAATGTTCCCCATAATTTGTGATTCTGACGTACTTAACGTCCCAACTGCGATGGTATTCTTAGACGGCCCGCTCAATCCCGGAAGAGCACAGCCGCTAATGAAAATAGACATTGTGACAGCCAATATGACGAGTAATCGATTCATTTTTAACATGACTAATGTGCCTCCTTCCTATGCCGCTTCTTTTATCTTTCGCATTCCTTTAGGCGTTACTGATTTTTCAATACGACCTAAAAGTAGGTCGATCAATAAGGCTAGTATTGTAACCGGAACAGCACCGGCAATAATAAATTCGGCTTGATATAAGCTTAAACCGCTAAAAATGTAATCACCAAGACCGCCTGCTCCAATATAGGAAGCCAGTGTAGCCCAGCCGATTAAATAGACGGTCGATAGGCGAATGCCCGCCATAATAACAGGGATCGCAAGTGGTACTTCCACATACCGGATCCGTTCCCATCCAGTCATACCCATCCCGCGCCCTGCTTCAAGTAAACTACGTTTTACACCACTGACACCTGTGTACGTGTTTCTCAAGATGGGTAGGACTGAATAGAAAAATAACGCAATGATTGCAGGGATTTTTCCTACACCTAGAATGGGAATGAAAAAGGCTAAGATCGCAAAACTTGGAAACGTTTGAATCACTCCTAAAATCCCCATTACAAATCCTGCACCTTTTGGGAATCGAGTCAAAGCAATCCCTAAAGGTACCGCTACAATGATTCCTAATAAAGCAGCAATAACTGAAATATATAAATGCTCCCATGTTTTAACAATCATTTCACTGCCATTCGCACCTAAAAATTGTATAATTGTATCCATCTCATCTCCCTCCTATCCATCCTTATTGTGAAATTTCCTCTTCGCCCCAAATTGAATCGTATACTATATCAACAAGACTTGCTCTCGTCACAATTCCGACAAGACGATGATCTTTGTCAACAACTGGGACATACTTCATCCCTTTTTTCAAAATTTTACGGATCGTATCTCTTACTAACGTTTCTTTATCAACGGTCAGTTCTGTTTCAAGGACATCCCCTACGAGACTTGCCTTTTTACGTTTCTGATCAATGATTTGAATATCAATATATCCTTTAAGTACTTGCTGTTCATCGACAACGAGCAACGAATCCACTCGATGATGCTTCATTAATTGGACCGCTTCAGATAATGTTCTTTCTGCTGTAATCGTAATTGGTTTTGGATTCATGATCTGCTCAACTGTTTGAATATTCGGTCTTGCTTGAACGAGACGATCTTTTCCAATAAACTCCTCCACAAAATCATCAGCAGGATTGCGTAAAATCTCATCTGGTGAGCCACATTGCACTAACTGACCATCACGCATAATCACAATTCGATCGGCAAGCTTTAGCGCTTCATCCATATCATGAGTGACAAACACAATGGTTTTGTCCAATTTTTGCTGCAGCTTCTTAAACTCTTCCTGTAAAGAATCCCTTGTGATCGGGTCGAGGGCTCCAAATGGTTCATCCATTAAAATCAAGGACTGGTCGGCAGCTAATGCACGTAAAACTCCTATCCGTTGCTGCTGTCCCCCACTTAATTCGTGTGGATAACGATCAAGGTATTCCGGCGTCATGTCAACAAGATCCAATAGCTCACTAGCACGTGCCCGACGCTTTTCCTCAGGCCATTTTAGCAATTTTAAAACTAGAGAAATGTTTTCCTGAATCGTCATATGCGGGAACAAACCGATTTGTTGGATCACATATCCGATTTCTCTTCTAAGCTGAACCGGATCCTTTTCACGAATATTTTCCCCATTAATATAAATGGTCCCATCAGAAGGTTCGATTAAACGGTTAATCATTTTCATTGTCGTCGTTTTACCACAGCCACTCGGTCCGATAAAACAGATAAATTCCCCTTTTTCAAATTCTAGTGACAAATTGTTAACCGCCTTTTTTCCTCCTTTATACACTTTTGAAACATGGTCAAATTTCAGCAAATGTAGACACCTCCAAATTTTTCTTACGAATAACAAGTATGAATGCACGTTTTAATTAGCTGCAATTCTAAGTATAGAGTAAAGTTTGTAAAATAAAAAGTTTATAAACTTTACGTATTATATAATATTTACGTAAAATTTTTATTGTACAAAGTTTATAACGGTGTTTTCTTAAGTTTCCTCCATCTTCTCTTCCTTTCCTGCTAAATCCTCATTTTCCGTTTTACTTCCAAATGTGGTACATTGACATATGAAGCTGGCTAGTGGAAGGGTGATCCATATGGATGAAAAACCATTAATGAAAATTAAACAGGTTGAAGATCAATTTACAGAGAAGATTGCTGACAATATGCGCACATTTGGGGTCTCAACAACAGTCGGACGAGTACTCGGAATTATCTATATGAATAGAAAACCTATGACCCTTGATGAATTGTCGGAAGCAACTGGGATGAGCAAGACCCGTATGAGCCAGGTCATGCGAGAAATGCTTGATCTCAATATCGCGGAAAAGGTTTTTGAAAAAGGTGTCCGTAAAGACCTATATAACGTTGAACAGGACTATTACCAAACTTTTATTTCGTTGTTCACATCCAACTGGCAAAAAGTCATAAACAAAAACAAATTGTTCGAGAAAAAGCTTTCTGGAGAATTATCAGACGCGCTTCAAAATGGAGACATTAATGAAGAAACAGAACAGAAGATAAATGCTCTGCTAGAAGAAACAAAGGAATGGTTGAACTATTACCAATGGATAAGCAACCTAGTGGAATTCTTCGATAGCGGGGAAATATTTAAACATGTTCCAAAGCCATAGATGAACAATTATGTACTAATGTAATGATGAATAAAGAAAATGGAGAACAAACCCATTTTCTTTTTTTATTCATTTTTAAAGGCTCTTTTCGTAAACTATGTTGCTTTTGGTCAATTATAAACATCTTAAATATTCAATTTTAGTGAAACATTTATTGCTTTGACGAAAAGATGCCCCGAAACCTTAATACTTATGGGTTTCTATTCTTGTTCGAAAAGCAACAAATCTATGCGAAAGCAGTCTTTTTTATAAAAAAGGAGGAATTTCTATGAATAAAAACGTAATCGTAACCGCTGCTGTAACAGGTGCCGGTGAAACGACTCAAAAAAGTTCACATGTCCCAGTCACTCCAGCAGAAATTGCACAATCTGCTATTGAATCCGCGAAGGCCGGGGCAACCATTGCACATATCCATGTTCGTGACCCGAAAACGGGATCTCTCAGCCATGATCCAGCATTATTTAGAGAGGTGGTAGAAAGAGTTCGTGAATCCGAAACAGATGTCATCCTTAATCTAACTGCTGGCGGCGGTGGCGATTGGATTCCTAGCCAAGAAGATCCAACAACTGGAGGACCAGGTACAGATATCCAAACACCAGAAGAACGCCATGAACCTATCGGAGACTTGTTACCTGAGATCTGTACGCTTGATTGCGGAAGTCTTAACTTCGGCGACCAACTTTATATCAGTCCAACTGATTGGCTGCGCAAACAAGCTCGCTTGATTCAGGAAAGCGGTGTGAAGCCCGAGATGGAATGCTTTGATACTGGTCATGTTGGCTTTGCCAAACAATTAATTAAAGAAGGCCTTATTGATGGCGATCCAATGTTCCAATTTTGTCTTGGAATTCCTTGGGGAGCGGATGCTGATGCGGAAACGATGCTGTATATGCGCGATAAACTCCCTAATAATGCCCACTGGTCCGCTTTTGGAATTGGACGTATGCAAATGCCAATGGCCATCCAATCCATGCTCCTTGGAGGAAATGTCCGTGTAGGTTTAGAGGACAATCTCTACTTGGATAAAGGCGTTTTTGCAACAAATGCACAGCTAGTGGACAAAGTTGTTACAACCATGGATGGACTAGGGGCTAATCCTATGACACCACAAGAAGCACGAAAACATTTAGGATTACGAAATCCATACGGAAAGGCTGAATAATTTTATGCAATCAACTACGATTAAACAAGTAACCGTTGTCGGAACAGGTGTTATTGGAAACGGGTGGATTTCTCGCTTTCTATCCCAGGGGTATGATGTTATCGCAACAGACCCGGCAGATCATGCAGAAGTACGTATGCGTGCTAGCATTGATCAAGCGTGGCCAGCACTGGAAAAACAAGGATTAGCTGAAGGGGCTTCAAAAGACAGACTCAAGTTTGAACCGAATCTTGAAAAAGCCGTTGCAGAAGCAGATCTCATTCAAGAAAATGTACCTGAACGTGAAGAATTAAAGAGAAAGGTATTAGCGGAAATCGACCGTTTCGCTAAACCAGATGCAATCATTGCATCTAGTACATCAGGGCTCAAACCAAGTACCTTACAGGCAGATTGTTCGAAGCCTGAACGGGTTATTGTCGCCCATCCATTCAATCCCGTTTACTTAATTCCACTCGTAGAATTAGTTGGGGGAAAGGATACGTCTTCTGAAACGATTAAAAAAGCAGAAGAATTCTATCAATCTATTAATATGAAGCCACTTGTCATCTCAACTGAAATCGAAGGACATGTCGCTGATCGACTCATGGAAGCCATTTGGCGCGAGGCTCTACATCTTGTCAATGACGGAGTCGCCACAACGGAAGAAGTGGACGCAGCAATCATTTATGGGCCTGGATTGCGTTGGGCACTTATGGGGCCATTCTTGACCCTTCATCTCGCAGGCGGTGAACAAGGAATGAAACATATGCTCGAGCAATTCGGTCCAGCCTTAAAGCTGCCATGGACTAAACTAGTCGCGCCGGAACTTACAGAGGAGCTTACCGATCTTGTCGTTGAAGGGTGCGAAGCTCAAACCACCGGTCATACCATTGCCCAACTAGAAGAACGACGGGACGAATTCTTGATTGAGCTTATGCAATTACTTGAAAAATATTGGCCGGGAGCAAACTTGAACGGGAAAATATAAAACTACTGAACGAACCGGTTTATTTATATGGTAATTACCTTCAGGGGGTACTAACACTAATCCAACTAGACTAGTAAAGGGGGAAACATAATGTCCCAATTTAAAAATCCGCTTTTGAAAGAAACGGTCCGCAGCGAATGGATCGACTATAATGGTCATATGACCGATGCCGCCTATGCCACAGTGTTCAGCTTCGCAGTGGACCAATTGATGGTAGAGTTAGGGATTGATGCTGATTTCCGTGATCAACATCAGTTTTCGATTTATACATTAGAAACACATCTATGTTATTTAGACGAGGCCCATGAAGGACAAGACCTCCGTGTCACTGTCCAGCTGTTGGATTATGACATGAAACGTTTGCACGTATTTTTCGTTATGGAAAATAACAATGGCGACATTCTTGCAACAAGTGAACAAATGCTGATGGGAATGGACATGAAGGAAGGGCGTCCTGCCCCCTTCCCATCGGAAATCCAGTCATTAGTTAAGGCTCTTGGAAATGCTCATAAAAATCTTCCAAAGCCCGAAAAAGCTGGACGAAAAATTGGAATTCGAAGAAAATAAGAAATGACGTGCCCTAGTATTAAAGGGTTTCGTTTTGAAGTACTTCCCGAATAAATAAAGTGTGAATTTTTTTGAAAATCAATTAGTATTATGGGAAACATATTAAACTTTATAAGGGGCTGTCCAAATGCCAGGAACCACAACTTCAATATGCAGAAGAAACCCTCAGGATATCTTCTATATATTGAAGTTGTGGTTCCGTACCCCTTTTTGGACAGCCCCCAACTCTTGATGAAATCTGGTTTTTTTATGAGCCTGGTCATTCTTACGAGTCTCTGTTTCTTGTTTATGAGCCCGCCCATCGAAGCTTTTATGCGCGCTGCCTCACTTTTTATATCACGGCATCAATGAACCCTTTTCGTGCCGTCATTTTCCTTTTCTCGATAAATCACGGCATCCAAGAGCCCTTTTCGTACCGTCATTTTCCTTTTCTCGATATGTCACGGCATCCAAGAGCCCCTTTCGTAACGTCATTTTCCTTTTCTCGGTGTATCACGGCATCCAAGAGCCCTTTTCGTACCGTCATTTTCCTTTTCTCGATATATCACGGCATCCAAGAGCCCTTTTCGTACCGTCATTTTCCTTTTCTCGATATGTCACGGCATCCAAGAGCCCCTTTCGTAACGTCATTTTCCTTTTCTCGGTGTATCACGGCATCCAAGAGCCCCTTTCGTACCGTCATTTTCCTTTTCTCGATATGTCACGGCATCCAAGAGCCCCTTTCGTACCGTCATTTTCCTTTTCTCGATATATCACGGCATCCAAGAGCCCCTTTCGTACCGTCATTTTCCTTTTCTCGGTGTATCACGGCATCCAAGAGCCCCTTTCGTACCGTCATATTTCCTTTCTCGGTGTAACACGTATGAGCCTCGTCCATTCTTATGATTCTCTATCTATTACTTGTGTTTGTAAAAGATCTTTAATGGGATACATGTAGGCTTTTTTTTAACCCTTAGTTTTGTCTTCTAATCTATCATTCTTCTATTCAAAGTATGGATCGAATATCAAGTAGTGATTCTCAACCCGATGACCCCTAATAAGATAAGTGCCAATGATACATACTGGTAGATGTTCAGCTTTTCTTTAAACCAGAACCTTCCCACCATGATGATTCCAAAACTCCCAATTCCCGTCCATACAGCATAAGCAACTCCTGCCGGTAAAACAATCATAGCTCTAGATAGGCAGTAGAACGAAAAAGCAAAACCAATTACCATCACAATGATCGGCCACTTTTTCTTCAGACCATCTACATACTTCATCGCAATCGTAGCAATTACTTCCTCTATCCCAGCAAGAATTAATAAGATCCATACCATTAGTCATCACTCCTAACTGCCGCTTCCTCACTTTTAGTAAAAACTTTTACTCCTACTACACCAGTCAATAATACAAGTAATGAAAATAACTGGGGAATGGTATAGGGTTCTCCTAGGAAGACACCTACAATATAAGTACCGATCGTACCAATTCCAACAAAAACTGTGAAAGCAATGGCAACTGGAATCGTCCTATACGCACGGATTAATAGAATAAAACTGATTCCTATTAATACGATTGTCATGATCCAATCAAAATAGGAATCTGCATACTTTAGATAGGATGCCCATACAATCTCCAATAGACCAGCAATGAAAACGATAAGCCAATTCATGGTTTCTCCCCTCTCCTTATGAATGAATGTCAGTCATTTTCCGAATAAAAAATATGGAATATTGATAACCCTCAACATTCCATTTAAGCTTTGCATAAAGATCGTTTTATAAATGTAAATATTTCTTTTTTATGCATCTCAACTGTATCCTCGTGTTCAGTTGTCATGAAATATCTCTCTGCCGTATTTTCAATCATGTTAATGATGAACTGTGCTGTTAAATTAATATTAATCTGTTCTTGAATTTCACCCCTGCTTACTGCTTTTTCAAGGGTGCTTTCCATCCAATGATAGTAAGGTTCATAAATCGCTTCCCACTTCTCAAGAGAATGTTCAATGGCTAATCCTGAGTAACAAAGAGTAATGACCTCTTTATGTTCTTCTGTAATGGTAAAGGTTTCTTCAATTAAATTATCTAAAAAGAACCAAAAGCTTTCCCCTTCCGTATCCTTACTTTTTATTCTTTCAAGAGTAATGGAAAGGAGCCTATTTGCAATCGCAGGAATTAATGAACTCTTAGTCTTAAAATAAAGATAGAATGTTCCTTGGGCAATTCCGGCTCTTTTTACGATTTCTGATATGGACGTCTTCTCAAAACCTTTTTCAGAGATGACCTCCATGGCAGAGTCGATAATCTTATCATGTTTACTCAATTAAAATCATTCCTCACTTAAAATGACTGATTGTCATTCATTATATCTTGAACATTATTAAAATGCAAGTTGTAGGAAACATTACAATGAGATTATCGGGTTCTAAAAATGCACAACTTTTAGATTTTATGCACGAAAGAAAACGACTAGGAAACGTACGAGATTTCAAATTCATCCACATGTTAATACGTGGGGAACGAATCAAAAAGAACACAAACTATCATTTTGATATTTAAATACGAAAGGGGCTGTCCTAAAACCAAGGAGTCAGGAACCATCACTTCAATGGATAGAAGAAATCCTCAGGAACATCTTTTATCTATGGACGAACATGGTGGTTCCAGATCCTTTTGGACAACCCCTTTCCAATAAACGAATTCTACTGAATTAACCCATCCTTCATTGTCACGATATGGTCTGCATAGGAAAGCATCTCTTCATCATGGGTGACCATAAGTGTTGTGATATTCATGGTTTTCGTTAAATCTCTAATCAAGGTCATGACATCTTTTGATCTTCTTGAGTCTAAACTAGCCGTTGGCTCATCTGCAAATAGCATCTTAGGTTTGTGTATTAATGCTCTAGCAATGGCGACTCTCTGCTTCTCTCCTCCCGATAATGAGGATGGATAAGCATCCTTTCGGTGATTCATATCCACCAATTCGAGTAATCTGTCTACTTCTCTTTTTTGTTCATGTTTTTTAAGCTTTGATTCGGCAACCTCCAGCATGACCATTAGTTGTTCTTGAACCGTGAGAAAAGGAACAAGATGTGATGATTGAAAAATGAAACCAAACTGCTTGGCTCTCACATTTCGAATCTGCTCTTGATTCATTTTACTTAAGTTCTCACCTTCGAATACAACCTGTCCCTCAGACGCACGCTGAAGTCCCGCTGCAATAGTAAGTATTGTACTCTTACCGGAGCCGGACGCACCCACTAATGCCGTGATTTCACCTTCATTCAGGGTAAGGTTAATCCCTTTTAGAACCTGCTCTTTTACCTCACCATTTTTAAATGTTTTTTTGACATCGTCTATTTGAAATACTGTCATATTAAACCTCTCCTTGTTGAATCGCTTGTAATGGCTCCACTTTCTTAATTTGCAGGCCAGAAAGTGTTGCTCCCACAAATCCAATGACGATAAAAACAACAGACAATTGAATACTTGTTTGCGCCGTTAAATCAAATGGCAAGCCTTCAGGTGCGATAACACCAAACCCTTGACTCAATGCGACTGATAATCCCAGTGCGACCAGCGTAATGAAAATCATCTGATACCACATCATTCGGAATAATGAAATGGTTTTGAAACCAATCGCTTTCAATATGCCATACAAACCGATTTTTTGAACATTCATCATATAGAAGAAAATCGCAAATAACATTCCACTAATGACAACTAAAAACCAAGTAATCATATTTAATGATAGTTGTTCCGCACTGTAGCTTGGAATGGTATTAAGAAATTCTTTTTTAGAAAATGACTGTAATCCTGAATAAGATGGAGCTTCATCTTCACCTGGTATAAACAATAATTGCTTCTCTTTCACTTTATAAATCTCTTCGTAATTTTCTGTATTGATATAGGCTACAGGGGCGTGACTAAACTTTTTCTGATCGACAAAGCCTTTGACCTCAAATTCACCGCTAAATTGATTGTTCGTTAACTTATCTCCCACTTTGATTTCTTCATCTTTTAATGAAGAATCTAAAATGACTTCTCCCTTTCCAACTTCTTCAAACATTTTTGACTCGGTCGCTGCCACAAATGCCACACTATGCTGTTTATCCTTATTGTCATTCACAAAGCCCATTTGGATTGAAAAAGCTGCTGCGTCTTTATGATCTTTTAAAATTTCATTCTCAAGTTTTTTATCAATTTTAGACGCATTATACGTTTCTTCTGCGTCTGAATTCATATAAAAATGACCTTCTGGCAGATCTTTAATAATAGCGGCATTATCTTGGGATAAACCATTCGATAACCCTGAAATAATAAACGTTAAAAAGCTAACTAAAAAGATAATGGATCCCAGTATCATAAAACGTGCTTTATTTTTTTTGATTTCTTTCCATGCAATCTTCATATCATTTCCTCCTTCAGTTCTTCTTGAGTATATAAGTGGAATATGAACGCATGATGAACGACTGGTTACAAATTTATATAGAGACATGCTAACAACAAATAACAGGGTTTATGCTACAGGTATATAAAAATGTTAGATCCAAAATATTTTTTATCAAAAATAAAGGCTGTTTTTGTAAACTTTGTTGCTATTTTTCCAAAAAGAGAGCAGCGAAAGGTTGCTCGCTTTCCGCACCAATCAACTTCTTTATCGATGGTTTGCTTCACAAAATCTATTTACAACAGGCTTTTAGAAAAGAACTAAAATAAAAGAGCCAGCTTTGAAATAAGATTTCTCAAAACTAGCTCTTTAATGGAAGTTATGATTCCTGACACCCTGGTTTGGGACAGCCCCTTGGAATTTTTTATAGTTTTAATTAATGACGAACCTGCCATTTCGGGCGTTTATTAGGTGTGAAAAAGCTTGCTCTTTGCTTTCTTACATTCAATCTTTTTTCACATATCAAGTTTGCCGCTTCTAAAGTGGTAATATTTTCATTTTCTGATTGTTTTAGAACCTCAAGAATCGAACGATAAATGGTTTTTGTTTTACTTAATACCCGGCTTTTGTTCGGTCCATATAATTCATCCGCTACTTGGATGACGCCGCCACTATTTACAATATAATCGGGTGCATAAAGAATTCCTTTGTCTTTTAAAATTTTTGCATGGTTCTCATGTAGAAGTTGGTTATTGGCAGCACCTGCAATTCCTTTTACTTTTAGTTGATCGATGGTTTGATCATTGATAATGCCCCCAATGGCACATGGAACAAACACATCTGCATCCATACCATAAATTTCATCACCCTTGACAGCCATTGCATTTCCACCCATTTGTTTTGCTTTCTCTACTAAAGTCTGTACTGCTTCGTCAGAAACATCTGTAACAAATAGATCAGCCCCATGTTCTAGTAGGTGTTCCGCTACTTTATACCCAACTTTCCCTAGTCCTTGAATCGCAAATCTTTTTCCTGTTAAGTTTTCATGTCCCCATAATGTGTTGGCTACTGCCTGAATACTGTATAAAATACCAAGAGCTGTAGGAACCGATGTTTCACCACCTCCACCGTACTCCTCTGGTAATCCAGCAATACAGTTTGTTTCTTTATGTGCATGAACAAAATCGTCTAGGACGGTTCCCATGTCCGTTCCTGTATAGAATCGGCCATTTAAGGAATCAATAAATTGTCCATAAGCACGGAATAATTCTGGAGTTTTATCCTTCAACGGGTCTCCAATAATCACTCCTTTACCACCACCGAAGTCATTATCAGCTGCAGCGTTTTTGTATGTCATCCCTTTTGATAACCGTAAAGCATCTTCTAAAGCTTCCTCAAATGTGTGATAAGGTCTCATTCTCGTCCCGCCTAATGCTGGTCCAAGGGTAGTATCATGAATCGCAATAATCGCTTTTAATCCTGTTTCCGGATCATTACAAAATAATACTTGTTCATGATTTTGAATTTTTGTGAACATGTCGAATGAACCTGTTTGTCTGTTTGGGTTCTCTGTTGGTAGTGTCAATGTCATTTTAATTCCTCCTAGTAAATGGTTAACCTTCCATTACATTTCTTGTTACTTTACTCTTGTTTTCAATTGATTCTATTTCTCTTTCCCTTTCTTCTTCCTGTAAAGGAGCCAAACCAATTCCGGTATATCCATAGATAATGGCAATGACCGGCGTAATCATACTAATAAAGACATAAGGAACATATTCCATCCCGATATTTAATGTGGACATAATAAAGGCTCCTGTTACTCCCCATGGGATCATGGGATGGATAATGGTTCCTGCATCCTCCAAGGTTCTAGATAAATTTTTAGGATGAAGTTTTACCTTTTTAAAAGCTGATTCAAATAACTGCCCAGGTAAAATAATAGATAAATACTGTTCCCCGACAGTTAAGTTAATACCGAGACAAGAGCAAACGGTTGAGGTGATTACATTGCCCCTGTTTTTTAACATTTTTTGAATTCCCTCAATAATGGAGTGAGCGATTCCAATTTGTTGAATGATTCCTCCGAAAGCAAGTGAGATTAAAATGAGTGAAACCCCAAATAACATACTGCTAAGCCCGCCAAGTGAAAGTAATTGATCTATCGCTTCTACCCCTGTTTCAGCAACATAGCCATTATGGGCCGTTTCCATAATCGTCCCAATCGCTACATTTGGAACCGTGTAGAAAGTGGTCATAATCGCTACGATTAAACCAATGACAAGTGATGGAATAGGACTCATACGTTTTACAGCTAGAATAATGATTAACAATGGCGAAATAAGAGTGATTGGTGTAATCATAAATTCATCATTTAAAACGTTCATTATGGTTTCAATCTGACTACTATCTTCATTGCCTCTATCAAGAAATAATCCGATAGCGGTAAATACACCTAATGTGATGATAAAACTCGGAATCGTGGTCCATAGCATATGTTTAATATGTTCATAGATATTTACTTTAGCTGTTGCTGATGCAAGATTTGTAGTATCTGAAAGGGGAGAGATTTTATCACCAAAGATCGCTCCGCAAACAATGGCACCAGCAGTCATGGCTGGAGAAATGCCTAGACCATAGGCAACTCCCATTAAGGAAACACCGATCGTCCCAATAGCACTCCATGAACTTCCACAAACAACCGAGACAATCGAACAAATTAGAACGGTTGACATTAGGAAAAAGTCAGGTGATAAAGTGTGTAATCCATAATAAGTTATCGTTGGGACTGTTCCATTAAGAACCCATACTCCTATTAACATTCCTATTAAACAGAGAATTAAGATCGATGGGATTCCATAAAAAATCCCTTTTGCCATAGCACTCTCTAACTCTTTCCATTTATAACCCAATGTCTGGCCATAACAGGCAACAAAGATGGCTGCGATAACAATCGGAATCTGAGGTGCGACACCATAATGAAGAATGCTAATCCCTAATAAAGTAATAACGATCAATACAACGATGATCGAGGCAAGAAATGAAGGTCTTCTCATATATCTTCTCCTTTATCTTCTTTATGAGGCCTGGCACCTTAGAGTTACATGGATCCCTGAAGAGAAAGCGTTTCCAAATTATCGTCCGAAAATGGTATGTCACTATCTAGGTGTGTTCCCTAGTTTGATTAGTAGAATTTATATTTTAGAGAATTCTAGTGCAGGGAGAATGCACCCTGTCACTTCCCCAAATCCGATACGATAGCCATTCCCCTGACACCATGCGGTTAGGGTCAATTCATCGCCATCTTCTAACCATTTCCGCTGTTCGCCATTATTCATTAAAATGGGTTCTAAACCACCCCATGTGAGTTCCAATAAACTGCCTCGTGATTCAGGTGTTGATCCGCTAATAGTCCCTGAAGCTAGCAAATCCCCTGTCCGTAAATTACATCCGCCTACCGTATGATGAGCGATTTGCTGAGCCATACTCCAGTAAAGGTGGCGGAAGTTACTTTGACAAATACGTTGCGGGTATTCCATGTTTTCCCCGCGGAGATTCACTGCTAATTCGATATCAAAAGATCCTTTTCTGGATTGTTGTAAATAAGGAAGTTGCTCCACTTCTGGTGTAGGCCCATTTACTCTGAAAGGCTCTAACGCTTCTATTGATACAACCCAAGGCGAGATCGAGGTCGCAAAATTTTTGCCTAGGAAAGGTCCAAGAGGCTGATACTCCCAGGCTTGGATATCACGTGCGCTCCAATCATTTACAAGAACAAGACCAAAGATATGATCCTCTGCTTCATCAACAGGAATTGACGTCCCCAGCTTATTGCCAGGACCGATCAAACATCCCATTTCTAATTCAAAATCAAAGCGAAGGCATGGCCCAAAAATAGGAGTCTCACTTTCTGGTGTTTTCATTTGACCAAGTGGTCGACGTATGTCTGTACCACTTATTACGATTGAACTAGCACGTCCATGATAGCCAACGGGTAGATTCAACCAATTTGGCATTAAGGCATTCTCTTTGCCGCGAAACATCATTCCTACATTCATTGCATGTTCTTTTGATGCATAAAAATCTGTGTAATCACCAATTTCTACAGGCAAAAGCATTTCTACATCTTTTTGTTGATAAAATGCTTGATCGCGAAGGACGAATTGGTCGCGAAGTATTGGTTCATCAGAACGCAGTAGGGTTTGGAGTCTTGTCCTTACTGAACTCCATACTTTCCGATTCATGGACATAAACTCATTAAGGGTGGATTGTTTAAAAACTTCCTTTCCTTGTAATTCCGGGATATTTAAAAGTCCTGAAGCATCTATTATTGAAAGATCCAAGACGTAATCCCCTATCGCTACACCCACACGGGGAGTGCCACCATTTTTTGGTCGGAATACCCCATAAGGGAGGTTTTGAATGGGAAAATGGGAATCTGTTTTCACTTCAATAAACGAATGATTCATTTATATCCTCCTTCATGTTGTAAAAATATTTAATGCTATCATGTCACTAAGGGATGACCTTTCCTCCTCCGCTTACACTATTTATATAATTGAAAACGTTTTAAATTTTCTAACAATGATGTCATTATAAAGCGAAAAATGATTTCGTGCAAAAACTCCCATTAAAGTCAAAAAACACTAAAGCGTTACTAGGTTAAAGCGTTCATGCTTTTGTGTACCTGTTTGCATAGGCAGATTTTTCTGAATATAATTGACTCCACGAATAGCGAACAAGGAGGAATGATGATGGGCTGTGTAGTAAAATTTTGCACTTCAAATTACATGAATGGATCCTTTAAAATTAAGGAATTGGCAGAGCAAAATCCCACTATCACGATTGAAGAGGATTACTGCTTAGGTAATTGCGGGCAATGCATGATAGAAAGTTTTGCTGTTATTAACAAAAGACCTATCGTTATTGAAAATTATGAAGAACTTTTAGAAAAGATAGAAGCAAAATTAAAGATAGACGAAAATTGAAAGAAAATAGTTAAATTGTTTTTTGAAATAGGCTCTTTTCTAAAAGGATTGTTGTTTTATTAATAGATTTTGTGAAAGCAAACTATCTATAAAGAAGTGATTGGAGCGGAAATCAACCACTACTCTTTTTTGAGTAAGCATCCCTACATTAATCCTTCATCTCATATAGGGCAAGAAAGTGATTAACTCTACATAATGTAAATTCCATAAATAAAGCCGACTCAAGTCATTGTTATCTAACAGCTGACTAGAATCGGCTTCTTTTTTATTATATTAAAATATCATTAATATTTGAATTATTAGTAAATTATTTACTCCATTTTTTGAAAAGTGCAATTTATTACTCTCTATTCCATTCACTGACAGCTTATTTATGAACATTTTTTGACGTTTACTGATTACTTCTTCGTGAACATTTTGTGAAATAGGTCACATTTGATTGTTTTTGTTTTACTATAATAAAAACGCCATTTTGTTAAATGTTTTACATTCTTTTCAAAAAACAATTATTACCCATACTCCAAAAAGAAAGGGGAATCTGTATGAAAATGAAATGGGCTTTGCTATTTATAGTTTTTACCATTATTACAGTGCTTTCAGGCTGTGAATTAGCCGTACTAGATCCTAAAGGTCCTGTCGCTCAAACTCAAGCAGATGTAATTAAATTATCGATGTGGACAATGGCCTTTATTGTACTAGTGGTTACTGGTCTCTTCGTCTTCATGCTAACGAAGTATCGTGCTTCTAAAGCAGATAAAGATTATGAACCTCCTCATATCGAAGGTAGTAAGACACTGGAAATCATATGGGTGACAATCCCAGTACTCATCGTGGCGTTTCTCTCCGTTGTCACTGTACAATCGACATATGAAGTTGAGGCTACTCCGAAAGGGTATGAAGATAAGGAACCATTAGTCATCTATGCTTCCTCTTCAAACTGGAAGTGGCATTTTAGTTATCCAGAAGAAAATATTGAAACAGTTAACTACGTGAATATTCCTATAGATCGACCAGTCGAATTTAAGCTGTATTCTCACGGAACCATCTCTAGTTTATGGATTCCGCAGCTCGGTGGACAAAAATATGCCATGAGCGATATGGTCAACACTTTGCATTTATTAGCAGATGTTCCAGGTTCCTATATGGGACGAAATTCTAATTTTAACGGTGCAGGCTTTGCCGAAATGAAATTTGAAGCATTAGCTATGACTCAGAAAGATTATGATGAGTGGGTTTCAGATGTTAAAAACTCAGCTGATAAGCTGACTAAAAAAGAATTCGATCGATTATTAGAAGATGGACATGTAGGACGGAAGACGTTCAACGGAACACAACAAGCATTTTATCCTGCTCCTGAAGGGGAGAATGCTGGACACCATCATGGAAGTTCAACATCAGAAGAATCAGATTCACATGATGAACACGATTCAGAATCTGATCATAGTCATCACTAAATGATATAAAATCGATGCTTGTTCATGAATATATTCGAAAGGAGTTACAAAGCAATGGATTATTTCGATAGATTTGCTGTACCCCATAGTGGTCCAATGATTGTCATGTCGCAAATTGCTATTGGCGTGACAATTTTAGCCATCATACTCGGACTTACTTACTTTAAAAAATGGGGTTACCTTTGGCGTGAATGGTTGACAACTGTTGACCATAAGCGAATCGGCGTCATGTATATTATCTCTGCCTTACTAATGCTATTCCGCGGCGGAGCAGATGCCCTATTGATGCGCGCTCAGTTAGCAGTGCCTGAAAATGGCTTGCTAGATGGGCAGCACTATAATGAAATTTTCACTACACACGGGGTCGTTATGATCTTATTTATGGCGATGCCTTTTATCATAGGTTTAATGAATATTGTCACTCCCCTTCAAATTGGAGCACGTGACGTTGCATTCCCTCGATTGAATGCACTCAGCTTTTGGTTATTCTTTTTCGGGGCGATGTTGTTTAATATATCCTTCGTAGTTGGAGGCTCACCTGACGCAGGCTGGACATCTTACTTCCCGCTAGCTGGAAATGAGTTCAGTAAAAGCGTTGGAAGTAACTATTACGCAATAGCGATTCAAATTGCCGGGATCGGTACATTGATGACAGGTATTAACTTTATCGTTACCATCCTAAAAATGAGAGCACCAGGGTTAAAATTAATGAAAATGCCAATGTTTACGTGGTCAATCTTAATCACAAACGTCATTATTGTATTTGCTTTCCCTGTTCTAACCGTTGCTCTTGCATTAATGACAATGGACCGTCTCTTTGGTACTCAATTCTTTACGATGAGTAATGGCGGTATGGATATGCTTTGGGCCAACCTCTTCTGGGTTTGGGGACATCCTGAGGTATATATTGTGATCCTGCCAGCCTTTGGTATTTTCAGTGAAATCATTTCAACCTTTGCGCGTAGAAACCTATATGGGTACAAATCAATGGTCATTAGTATGGTAGCTATTTCAGCCTTATCATTCATTGTTTGGGCCCACCATTTCTACACAATGGGACATGGTGCAATGGTTAACGGCATTTTCTCAATCACCACGATGGCGATTGCTGTTCCGACAGGGGTTAAGATCTTTAACTGGCTTTTCACCTTGTACAAAGGAAAGATCGTTTTCACAGTACCAATGCTTTACTCTTTAGCGTTCATCCCGATCTTCACCATTGGGGGAGTCACAGGGGTAATGCTTGCAATGGCAAGTGCCGATTATCAATACCATAATACAATGTTCCTGGTTGCACATTTCCATTATGTCTTGATTCCTGGTACCGTCTTTGCCGTATTAGCCGGATTTACGTACTGGTGGCCAAAAATCTTTGGTTTCAGTTTAAGCGAAAAAATTGGAAAATGGGCTTTCTGGTTCATTACCATCAGCTTTAACGTAGCATTCTTCCCGATGTTCATTTCGGGCTTAGACGGGCAAGCACGCCGTATGTACACCTATTCCGAATCATCTGGTTTTAGTCTCATGAACATGATTTCCTTTATCGGAGCAGTTGGTTTGGCCATAGGTTTTGCGCTTATTTGTTACAATATTTACTGGAGTATTCGTTATGCACCAAGACATGTGACAGCTGACCCTTGGGACGCTAGATCATTAGAATGGGCGACACATAGTCCAATTCCAGAATACAACTTTGCGATTACGCCAACAGTGGACTCCATTCAAGCATTTTGGGATTCTAAGAAAAAAGGTGTGGAATTGTTTAAAGGTAAATATGAGCCAATTCATATGCCAAACAATAGTGGAATGCCATTTATCTTGGGTATCATCTTCTTTATATGGGGCTTCTGTATGGTATTTAGCATGTTCATACCGGCCATCATTGCGACGATCGGAATATTTGCTTGTATGATCCATCGTTCATTTGAAAAAGATCACGGACATTATATCTCTGTCGAAGAAATTGAAGAAACAGAAAAGAAATTGCGAGGTGCTTCCGCATGAAAATAGATCACTCGCTGCCACTTGAATATAGTACAGAAGAAAATCGTTTAAAAATATTAGGATTTTGGATTTTCTTAGGAGCGGAAATTGCGCTTTTCGCAACGCTCTTTGCCACATACTTTACCTTGGTTGATCGTACAGGCAATGGTCCAGCAGGATCCGAAATTTTTGAAGTTACACCTGTATTGATTGAAACTATTTTATTATTAACAAGTAGTTTCACCATCGGCTTAGGTGTGAACGCCATGCGTCTTGGCAATAAAAAAGCGACGATGGCCTTCTTCATCGTCACCCTTATCCTTGGTGCCGGATTCCTTGGCGTAGAGATTTATGAATTTACTCATTATGTTCACGTTGGAGCAGGATTGCAGGTTAGTGCTTTTACATCTAGCTTGCTAACCTTACTTGGAACTCACGGAGCTCACGTTACCCTCGGATTATTCTGGGGAATCTTCATCCTTATGCAAGTAAAAAAACGTGGCTTAACACCGGAAACGGCGAATAAATCATTCATTTTCTCTTTATACTGGCACTTCTTAGACGTAGTTTGGATCTTCATCTTTAGCTTCGTCTACTTGAAAGGAATGATGTAAGATGAATAGTAAACAATTATTTCCTGTTGGACACGTGATGGGCTATGCCTTCTCACTCATTCTGACGGCAGTCGCCCTTTCGGTTCTAATGTTCGACCTTTCTCCAAAAACAGGAGTAGTCATTCTTCTAGTCACAGCATTCATGCAAGCAGGTGTTCAATTAGTCATGTTCATGCATGCTGGAGAATCTGAAGATAAGAAAACCATTTATACAAATGTTTGGTATGCCTTATTCGTGGCAATTGTTACGTTCTTAGGAACGTTGTTAACAATGATTTGGGGCTACCAATAATTCAAATAAAACTTGAGCGTCTTATACGATGCTCAGGTTTTTTTTCTTGAAAAGAACTTTGTTCTAGTTTCTTCCCTTTTCGAGTATTACCGATCATTTCTTCCGTTACGACGAAAAATACTCCTATCAAAAATACAAGTATTGAGTTAAATGCGATCGTTGCACCCACATACGATAATACATAATTTTCATTGTAACCGCTTGCAAAGAGACTAAAAACAAAAATGGCGATTCCGATTACACATCCAATACCGGCGAACTTTTTTACAACATCTAATATTTTCTTCGAATCAGCTTCCATATTCCCATCTCCCTTTTCTTTTATTTTAAATCAATTCACAGAATTGTCAAAAGTTTTCTAGTTATTTTTATTTAGGGGAGAAAATTCTTGACTAGTGACTAATACGTATTAATTATTGCTAACCAGTAATGAGATATAGATAAGGGGAAAATTCTAATGCACTTAAGAATTATTACGAGGTTTATTATCATCCTAACAGGTTTAGAGTAATAGCACTTATATTTTAAAATGAGTTTTTACCAATCTCTTAGATAAGCTTCTACTGTGTTTACTAGTTATATGTCTTATTTTTATACCTTCCATTCACTTCATACGCCGCCCGAATTCCAGATTCTATTGCTCCTTCCATCCAACCATGAAAAGAGGAGGTATGTTCTCCAGCGAAGTGAAGTCTTCCTTCAGGTTGACGGATATAATCCGCAAAATCTATTTCTTGTCCGGGAGTAAATAATGTGAAACAGCCTGCAGAGTATGGATTTTGACTCCAATTATAAGAAATTGCTTTAATGTACTCTGAATATACGACCTTACCATACACTTTCGATAGATCCTTTAAGACAAAATAGATCATCTCATCCTTAGGTAAACTACTCCATAACATAGCATCTTGTCCCCAGCTATAACTGGCTAACAGGACACCTGGTCCCCCACTACCTATATTATGACTAGGAATATACGAAAAGCGGGTGGGCAGGTCTGAAATCGCATTCCCTACATTAAATTTTTCCCAAAAACGGGTTCTGAATTCAATCCCGATCTTCACTGCTGGTACATTGTTAAGTTCTCTAATCGCTTGCCATTTCTTAAAGGAAATCGAATCATATGGAATGATATCGACAAACTGTAACACCGGAAAAGGGACCGTAATAATCGCAAAATCACCTACAAATTTTCCGAATTGCCCAGTGATTGGGTTTTTCGTTTTGAGAATGACTCCTTGATCACCTTGAATGATCTTTACTACTTTTTGATTTATATAAGTTTCATTTTGAAGTTCCTTCATGAATGCGAGGGGAATCTGGTCATTTCCTCCTGTCACTTCATAAAATTCCGTTTTTTTACTAAATATCGGATAAATGATATCTGTTAAGATGTCTACAAACGAGAATTCCGGAAACCCTTCCATTCCAAGCATGACATTTATTTTTCGGATCGCATTTAAAGACAGAGATGGTCCCAAGGGATTATACTGCAAATATTCCCCCATAGAATACTGGGCATATTCTTCTCTTAATTGTTCCTGTTGTGCTGGTGTGCTGCTGGAATAAAGGTCAAGAAATGGTTGGGTGGCTGAAAGAAAAAGTTCTGTCGCAGTTTTTCCCTTTTCCGACTCTTCAACTGGAAATCTTAGGATATCTGGATTCATTTCATACTCTTTACGAGTCGTGAGAATGTTATTAACAAAAATTAAGTCCTTTGGAGTTGAATTAATAAATTGACTTACAGGGAGATGAAAACGATGAATGTACTCAAATACAAGCTTGTGGCTGTCCGGAATACGCATCGCTCCAAAATCCATATAATTTCCAGGAGTAAAGGGATATCTTACTGTGAAAACCCTCCCGCCTACCCGATTATTCCCTTCCAATATCGTCACTTGATGTCCAGCCTGCTTTAATAATGAGCCCGCTACCAACCCTGATAAGCCAGCTCCTATGATAAGAACCTTTTTTTGCGGCCCCTCTCCGATTAACCCTTTTCTAATGATAGATAGCATGTCATTCGGATAGGTCAATGAAGTATAGTCATTCACTCTTTCCGTACTCAACCCAATCCCCCCTTATCCTCTCTTCAATTAATATGAACAGAAGGAGTTACTTATGTAAGGTGTGGCTTTTAGATAGAGCTTCAAGTGGGGAATGACAAAACAATGTTTTGATTTTCTATAAACAAAATAAAAGAGCCGGTTTTGAAAAAATTTTAATCAAAACAAGCTCTTACTATATTTCAAATGTTTTTTGAAAATGGGGTTGTCTGATAAGTCAATATTTCTACTATCAGACGGATCATTTGATTTTAGAAATATGATAAATAACAATTCCATTTTTAATTTTTTTGGATTTGTTTCTATTTGGACAACCCATTTTCCTACTACACTACATGAAAAAGAATTACACTGATCGATAATTTTGGGTAAAATTTTCATTAATTCTTTGTTTTTCCTTTAAAATTCATACGTTTACTCATTTTAATTCAGTCCATGCTAAGTAGAATCATTATTTTCCTTGACTTGAATGTCGAAATGCACAACTTTTTGATTTTATGCACGTAATCGACTAGTAAGTGCACAAGAAACTAATTTTACGCACGAAAATCCAGGAGAAATGCACGAGATTTTAAATTTATGCATATGTTAGTATGTTGGGGAATAAAAAACATAGTGCTGTCCTAAAACCAAGGAGTCTAGAACCATAACTTTAGGTAGAACCTCAGGAGGAGCTTCTATCTATAAATCGTTCCACTCCCTTTTTAGACAGTACTGTTTTTAGTTAACCAACCTCAATATTATTATTCATAACCCTTGAACTACTCATTTTTGTTTATCACTACTAATTTCATCTCTGTCATTTCTTCCATCGCATACTTTATCCCCTCACGACCTACACCACTTTCTTTAACACCACCGTATGGCATATGATCGACACGGAAGGTTGGAATATCATTAATAATGACACCTCCAACATGTAAATCAGATGAAGCCTTTAGAGCTGTATGAATATTTTCAGTATAAATTCCAGCTTGGAGACCGTAACGAGAATCATTCACCGCGTCGATGGCTTCTTCTACTGATTGAACACGATTGATGATGACTATGGGTGCAAAAGCTTCTTGGCATGAGACTTTCGCAGAAGGATCAACATCAGTTAGTATGGTTGGTTGCAAAATGTTTCCCTCACGTATTCCCCCTGTGACAACCTCGGCTCCATATTGCTTCGCTTGTTCAATCCAATCAAGTGTTCGCTCTACATCTTTAGGACTAATAAGTGCTGAAATATCGGTTTCAGGGTCCAGAGGTGCACCTAATTTAAGTTTTTCAGTCGCTTCAACAAACCCCTTTACAAACTTTTCATAATTTTTTTCATGAACATAAACCCTTTGAATCGATATGCATACTTGCCCTTGAAATGCAAAGGCTCCAGACACACACCGTGGAATCACTTTCTCCACATTGACATGTTCATCGACGATGACTGCTGCATTAGACCCTAATTCCAACGTGACCTTTTTTAAATCTGCTTTATTACGAATTTGCAAACCAACGGCATGACTACCTGTAAAGGATATCTTTTGAACTCGTTCATCTTTTACAAGGATGTCTCCAATTACCGAACCACTTCCAGTGACAACATTCAATGCTCCATCAGGCAGCCCTGCCTCTTTACATAACTCTGCTAGGAAATAAGCTGAAAGTGGGGTTTGAGCTGCAGGCTTTAATACCACTGTGTTTCCAGTCGCAATGGCAGGACCCACTTTATGAGCAACGAGATTCATTGGAAAGTTAAACGGTGTAATGGCTGCAACTACGCCCAATGGTTCATGAACTGTATAAGCTACTCTTCCCTCTCCACCAGGGGCAGCATCCATCGGGAGTGTTTCACCATAAATCCGCTTCGCTTCTTCTGCTGCAAATTTGTAAGTCTGGATGGTTCTTTCCACCTCTATTTTGGCTGTATTGATAGGCTTTGCGGCTTCCATTGCGATGATCCTAGCTGCTTCATCCTTCCTTTTCTCTAAAAGGTGAGTGAGGTTTTCAAGAATTGTTGCCCTCTGGTGGCTAGGCATCTTTCTCATGGTGGTTGTAGCTTGGAAAGCAGAACGAATCGCCGATTCCACTTCCTCTGGTGTAGCAGCAGGTATTTCTGCGATTATCCTTTCGTCATAAGGTGAGGACAATTCAGTATAGTATTTTGGTTCAATCCATTCTCCATTTATAAAAAGATACTTTTTCATTTGGACCCCTCTCTTTCCCTTTAAATTATGAGCTTTCTTCAATGGACTTTATGGCATCATTTAATATCGTCATCATTTTTTCAATTTCCTTCTTCTTGATTGTAAGGGGCGGAGCAAAAACTAATGTATCCTGATCATCAAAGACGACAGATCGACAAATTAATCCGCGTTTTGCTGCTTCGTTAACGATTAGCGGAGATTTAGATTTCGCCTCTCTTGCTTTTATCATTTCAATAGCTCCCATTAACCCTAGACTCCGTACATTACCTACAATTTTTCTCTCAGATTGTATCCACTTAAATCCCTCTAACAATAAATCACCAGCCTCTTTTGCATGACGAACTAAATTTTCTCGTTCGATGATTTCAATATTTTTTAATGCAACTGCGCAAGCCATGGGGTGACCGCTATAGGTATACCCATGTAGTAAAGTGCCCGAAGAAAAGTCCGAAAAATCCTGATGCATTTTTTCTGATAATATGACGCCTCCTAATTGTGCATAGCCGCTCGTTACCCCTTTTGCGAAACACATCATATCTGGAGTGACGCCGTAATGATTCATACCGAACCATTCCCCTGTCCGTCCAAAGCCGGTAATAACCTCATCTGTAATAAACAAAATATCGTAAAAATCACAGATTTCTCGTATTTCCTTAAAATAATCATCGGGAGCAATATGAACCCCTCCAGCACCTTGGACAGGCTCTGCAATAAAAGCAGCAATGGTTTCAGGACCTTCTATTAAAATTCGTTCTCTTAGTGCGTCGGTACTAAAATGGTCAACATGAAGAAAGTCTGGTGCGATGGAGCTTGAAAAATCTCGAAACGGCTTTAATCCTGTCGCACTGGTGGCTCCCATCGAAACACCGTGATACGACTTTGTTCTAGAAATGATTTTTTTCTTTTCTGGTGCCCCTTTTAATATCCAATAGTGCCTTGCCAGTTTATAAGCGGTATCATTTGCCTCTGAACCCCCAGATGTAAAGAATGTTGTAGTCAAATCACCTGTTGTCAATTGTGCAAGTTTAGCAGCTAAGCGGATCGCTGGCTCATTACTATATGTTGCGAAACATGAACTAAATGCAAGCTTCTTCATTTGCTCTGCTGCAACTTCCGCCAGCTCCTCTCTTCCATGACCAACATTTACATTCCAAAGAGATGACATCCCGTCGATTACGACATTTCCCTTATAGTCTTCAAGATAAATGCCACGACCTTCTTTAAAGATAAAAGACGGCCCTGATTCTTGTTGTTGCTTTATTGGAGATGTGGGATGTAAAAAGTGTTTTTTATCTAGCTCTTCTAATTGCTGCAGGTCGTTCAATGTATTTACCATCATTCATCACCCTTTATCATAAATTGTACAAAAATAGTCTTTTTTTAGAGCTACTTTTGTCTTTACTTATATACTGCAAGTTTCGTGCCAGGATTTTTTTGATTGTGACACTTGCTAAAAGTATAAGATCCTTCCGATTTTTGATTAACTTATTGATTACTAGGCAGAATTTGATTAAAATTTAAATCAAACTAGATTAGAAGTTTTGGGGGAAGAATAGAAATGACCGGATCTTTAATTCATGTTTTAAATAAGATAGTTGAAACTTCCAACAACAACATAACGATCACAGATAAGCATGGCATCATCTTAAACTCAAACCCTGCTCATTGGTCCCTCTATGGAATGGATGCGAACCACTATATTGGAAAATCAGTATTAGAATTGGAGGATGAAGGCATATTATCTCCTTCTATTACCGCATCTGTTATTAATAATCAAAAGCCGGTACAAATTCTCCAACAAACAAGAACAGGAAAAGTTATCATGTCCACTGCTTTCCCTGTTTTTGATGAGAAAGGGAACATGAGTAACATCATCAGTTATGCTCAAGATCAAACAGAAATCAAAAACCTTCAGGATCAATACGAACGTTTACAAAGAAAAATAAAAATTGTTCAAACAGAAGTCCAAGAGTTGAGAGAAAAAGAATATGGCAAAGATGGCATGATCATACGCAGCAAGCAAATGACACAATTAATGAAAACGATTTCTAGGGTTGCACAAACAGATGTAACCGTATTATTTTTAGGAGAATCCGGTGTAGGAAAAAGTGCTCTCGCACACACTCTTCATAACCAAAGTCACCGAAGTAAAGAACCATTTATTGAAGTGAATTGCAGTACAATCCCCGAAAGTCTTTTTGAATCAGAAATGTTTGGTTATGACGCCGGGGCATTTACTGGTGCCCTTAAAGATGGGAAACAGGGATTAATTGAACAGGCAGATGGAGGAACACTGTTTTTAGACGAAGTAGGGGATCTTCCACTCTCAATGCAAGTAAAACTATTAAAAACATTACAAGATAAAAAGATTATGCGTGTAGGCGGTAAAAAAGAGAAAAAGATTGATTTTCGTTTAATAGTCGCCACGAATAAAGACCTATCAGAAATGGTTGAACAAAAAAAGTTTCGTTCAGATCTTTTCTATAGACTCAACGTCATACCGGTTCAAATTCCACCTTTAAGAGAACGTCTTGAGGATATTCCTTTATTAATTCAACATTATTACGAAAAACTCAATCTAAAATATAATCTAAATAAACAATTCCATTCTACTACCTATGATCATCTATTGAATTATTCCTGGCCAGGGAATATTAGAGAACTAGAAAATGTAATAGAGCGGGTGTTACTTATAACCGAAGGAACCACCATTTACCCAAGTGACCTTCCAAAGGTAATAAAAGAAACGGGTCATGTAAATCATCTAACTCATGACCCGGAAAATGATGATAATAAAAAACAAAGTTTAAAACAAGCTTTAGAACAGCTAGAAGTACAGATCCTGACCAATGCATACAATCATTGCAAATCCACCTACGAAATAGCCGATGCTTTAGGAATAAGTCAACCTTCCGTCATTTATAAATTTAAGAAATATAATATCGGACGTAGTAATTAAGAAGCATCTATGACATACCTTTTACACCCAGGGGTAAAAGGTACTCTCCCCCGATTTTATCCCACAATAAAGCCTAGAAGGTTAGCATGACTTCTAGGCTTTATTGTGGTCAGCAATCTGACTGTGCGCTCTCCCTCTGCCCAAGAACTTTTTGTGGTTGATGTTACGAAAGAAAAGATCGGATAAATGAAGTTTAATTTCTGGGGCTGTTAATAGTGGAATTAAGGTGTGAGCGTATATTGATGAGACCTTCTTTGACCAATGTATTTAAGGTTCATAGACTTAAGAAGGTTATAGGCAATAGACCTTGATGAAATAGTGAGGAAGTCCCTGATTCTCTATTTGAAATAGTAGTTTTCACTAAATGAGCATAATCATTTAGTGAATAGATATGTGCCTCTTTTGATACAGCCTGACATGATTGGCATTTCCACGCACTATATAATCTCTGCATTGGGATTGCTAAACACTTTGGACAGTGTACCCCATTTAGAAGCTCACTTCTATGGATATCATATTTTTTTAATATATCTAGGTTTTCCTTCTCGTGATTTTTGATTAGAAGGGTCGAAATCTTTTTCAACTCTTTATTGGTCAGTGATTGATGTTGGTGGACTTTTTCAAAAACATTAATTTTCTCTAATAAATTCGCGCTATGAATAACCTTTTTTTGAAGAGTAGAATGATTGGAAGCTTTAATTATAGTGTATGGGCTACTGATAATGATGAGGGATTCGACTGGAACAGGGGAGATTTTGTGATTGCTTAGCCAATTCATCATTTGGGCTGTTTGACGATTTACTTGGGTTAGAGGATCTGGGAAAGCTTCTTCCTTACCGTTTACAGTTCTAATTAATTGCTGAAATTTCTCATCGAAATACAGGGTTCCACTTATGTTTTTAACTTCTAATAAGAGTATATAATAAGGAGTCATAATGATCGTATCGATTTGAAAGAACGTATCCTTAAAAGGTAGTCTTATATCGTGAAAAATAGTATATTTTTTAGTATTAAGTAGACTCAAATAGTAATCTATCGACTGCTCTCCTCGATAACCGGCCATGGCTTTTAAGTAATCCTCTTTGATTTGTTGGACTTTCGGGTGACTCGGAGGCAACCTACGTTGTAATGCTTCTAGCTTTTGAATTCGGATCGGTATCTCCCGTTCTTTTTTTATCATTTATCCAGCTCCTTTTTAAAGAATACATATAAATTCTGCTTATTAATGGGATTCTCCTGCATTGGGATTCGTATATTCTGTGTCAAAAAAAACGAAATGCACTACTTTTGGATTTTATGCACGAGAAAGACTAGTTAATGCACGAGAATCTAGTTTTACGCACGAAAATTTAGAGTAAATGCACGAGAAATCGAATTTATGCATAAGTTAGAATTCAGCACAAAAAGAGCCCTTCAAAGAGGGCTCTAACGGTTATTTTTAAATTATTCTGATAATAATCTCGACACCTTTTTTCATTACATATCAAGCTCTTCGAATTTAATTTCTGGTGGAGAAATCTTAAAAAAGTTAGTCGAAAACGCTAAATAGATTATTCCTAGCACCGTCCAGATTAAACCAATTGTGATTGAAACAAGGTCTAAATTAAGCCATAGATAGATAACAAAGAACAGACCTAGAGATGGAGCAATGAAATGACTTAAGATATACTTCACTGGGCGTGGCCGCTTAGATTTTACAAACATTGTAATGACACATAGATTTACAAAAGAAAATGCTGTAAAAGCGCCAAAGTTTATTAAGGATGTCGCTAATTCTAAGTCTAAAAACAAAGCTGATAAGGCAAGGACTCCTATTAATAGGATATTGGGGACAGGCGTCTTATGCTTTGGATGAATGTATCCAAAGAAAGCTTTAGGAATTACTTTATCTCTACCCATGGCAAACAATAACCGCGAAGCACTTAATTGAGCAGCTAAGCCTGATGCAAATACTGAAACCAATGCGCCGCTAATAAATAACGATAAGAACAAGTTCCCCCCTATAATATAAGCAATTTCTGGGGAAGCACCATCAATGTTATTGAATACAGAAACATTAGGGAAAAGGGATTGCATAAAATAAGTGACGGTAAAGAAAAAGATTCCCCCTATAGAAGCTACAATTAAAATGGCCTTTGGAATCGTTTTTCTAGGCTTAATGGTCTCTTCTGAAAGAGTCGTAATCGCATCAAAGCCTATAAAAGATAAAGCTAGTAACGCAGCACCAGCGAGTAAAGGTGAGAATTCCAAATCTGCCGGAAAAAGGGTTTGGAATGTTATATATTGGTGAGTACCATCGCTATTGATGGATTTGATATTTAAATAGATAAAAATGGTACAAACTAAAAATTGAAACATTACCAGTAAAATATTGATGGATGCCGCGATCTTAACTCCAAAAATATTGAGAATAGTAGTTAAAGCGATTAATCCTATGATCCAAACGAACCCTGGAATATTTGGAAATCCAGATGATAAATATATATTCGCTAACAATGCATTTATCATTGGTAATGCGAGATAGGCAAGGAAGGTAGCCCAGCCTACCACTACTCCTAAGTAAGGATTCATAATACGTCTTGTGTAAGTGTAAACCGAACCTGAAATTGGAAACTTTTGAACCAATTTTCCATAACTTAGGGCTGTAAAAAGAATGGCTGTAAACACTAAAATATATGAAGCTGGTACAAAGCCCCCTGAAGCTTCAGAAGCAATACCAAACGTATCAAATACTGCGAACGGAGACATGTAGGCTATTCCAATGGCTATGACATGTATTAGCTTTAATTGTCTTTGAAGCTGAGAACCGTTTGTTTTTTCATTCAAAATAAACATCCTTTCAATTAAAATTACTGTTGTGTATCCCAGAACTTTAGCTAGGTTGTAAACATTTCTTTGTCCATTGCTTAATTAGGGAAATCACAAAAATTCTTCTGGGAATTTCCCCATATAAACTGCTTTTGCGATTCTCGACATTATTGAAAAGAAAAGTTAAACGGACGTGTTACATCCCCTTTTCCTTGGAGTTTACTGTCATGAAATCCCCTTGTCTTATCTACTTTTCATAAGTAGATAAGACAAGGAAGAATCCCATATTATTAAGTTATGGAAAACGCTTACTTTTTTTATTATAGTTAGCCGCCTAAATAGCGGCTAACTAAGCAACTTATTCAAGATTAATCCAAACACTTTTAACTTCCGTGTAGTTCGAAAGTGCATAGGACCCCATTTCACGACCAAAACCTGATTCTTTAAAGCCACCAAATGGGGCAGCAGCATTTGTCAGGTTGTAACAATTAACCCAAACGGTTCCTGCTTTTAGTAGATTTGTAACCTTATGTGCATTTCTTAAATTCTCTGTCCAAATCCCTGCTGCCAATCCATAAGATGTTGAATTTGCTCGTTCTATTACTTCTTCTAAGCTATCATAAGGCATGGCAACGACAACTGGTCCGAAAATTTCCTCTTTTGCTATCGTCATACTATCATCTACCTCAGCAAATACAGTAGGAGTAACATAAAAACCGGATTCTAGTGTTTTCCCCCCAGTTAATAACTTTGCTCCTTCTTCAATTCCTTTATTAATATAAGATGTTACAATTTCCTGTTGTCTTTTTGAAACTAAAGGACCCATTGTTGTGGAATCTTCTAATCCATTTCCTAATGTAACGTTCTCAGCGTATTCAACTAATTTCTTGGTAACCTTTTCATACATATCCCTCGGGATAAACACTCTTGAACCTGCACAGCAGACCTGACCCTGATTCACCATTATTCCTGAAAATACACCTGGTATGGCCTTATCCAAGTCAGCATCAGGTAAAATAATATTGGGGGATTTTCCACCAAGTTCTAGAGTTACCCGTTTTAACGTATTAGCAGCTTCTTTCATAATTCTTTGACCGACAGGAGTCGAACCTGTAAAGGCGATTTTATTCACTTTTGGATGTTTCACTAAAGCTTCCCCTGCTGTTTTTCCGAAACCATTAATGATATTAATGACACCTTTAGGGAAACCTGCCTCTTCAATGAGTTTCCCCAAGTAAATAGCTGATAAAGGAGTTTGTTCTGCTGGTTTCAGAATAATGGTACATCCAGTCGCAAGTGCAGGGGCTATTTTCCAAAGAGCCATCATAATTGGAAAATTCCATGGAATAATCTGACCAACCACCCCTACTGGTTCGTGTCTAGTATAGTTTAAATAGTTTTCAGAGATGGGGATCGTCTCACCATAATGCTTGGTTGTCCATCCTGCGAAGTATCGTAAATTTTCAATCGCATTAGGTAGATCAGCCGTTACCATTTCTTTAATGGATTTTCCATTGTCCAATGTATCTATTTGTGCAAGTATTTCAATATCGCGTTCCATCAAATCGGCTAACTTCTCCATTAACCTTGAACGTTCGTAAGAGCTAATGGAAGACCATTCTCCAAATTCAAAAGCTTTATACGCCGCTTCAACTGCCAAATCAACATCCTGTATGCCCGCTTCATAGATATTTCCAAGCACCTCGCCAGTTGCGGGATTGATCGTTTCAAACATATTCCCTTCCACCGACTCTTTCCATTCCCCATCTATAAATAATTTCTTGGGACCCTTTAGAAATTCAATGACTTCTGAATGTAGCTTAACCACTAAAAAACCTCCTCACTTATACTCATACTTTTACAACTTTACTTTTCGCGAAAATGCTGCCATTGCTTCATCCAAAATAGAGATGATCGTTTCGATCTCTTGTTTCTGAATAATTAGTGGAGGTGCAACGGCTACGATATTCATTCCGGGTTCAAAATCAAAACATCTAATTAAGAGACCTCGCTGATAACATTCCTCTACAACAGAAACTGCTGCTTGAGCCGAGTAATCAAATGGAGTATTTACTATTGGATCTTTCATTAAATCAAACCCTGCTAATAAACCAACTGTTCTTGGGTTTGTAAAAAACTCATGCTTTTCTTCTAAATAGGTAAAACCCTTTTCAAGTTCTTTCCCCATCTTATGAGCATTCTCAACAAGGCCCTCTCTCTCAACAATTTCGATGTTTTTAAGTCCTACTGCGCAAGAGGTTGGATGTCCACTATACGTAAATCCATGGGGAAGAATATCATTATATTCTTTAATGGTGTCACCAACTCTATTATTCATGACCACACCCCCGAGCTGGGCATAACCACTTGTGATGCCCTTTGCGATGCTCATGAGGTCAGGTGTGATGTCCCAATGATTTACTCCAAACATTTCACCTGTTCTACCAAACCCACAAATGACTTCATCTACAATTAATAAGATATTAAATTCATCACAAAGCTGTCTCACTGCTTTTAAATATCCATCAGGTGGTACATGAACTCCACCAGCTCCTTGAATAGGCTCTACAATAACCGCGGCAATCTTATCTGATCCCTCTTCTTCGATAATGCTTCGAATACAACCAGAATATTCTGGGTGAGTTTTATCACCAAGTTCACACTCTGTAAGATGCGCTTTCGCATTCACAATATCCGGGTCTGTTGAACCAGAAAAATTCCTGAAGGCATCAATACCGGTAGCTCTTTGTGCAGAAACCGTTACACCATGATAGCCTCGTCTTAATGAGATAATTTTTCTCTTATTCTTAAAACCTTTTAGCTGCCAGTAGAAACGCGATAATTTAAACGCGGTATCATTAGATTCCGAACCTCCTGATGTAAAGAAAACAGTATCCAAGTCTTCAGGCGTTAATGTAGAAATTTTCTCTGCTAAGCGGATGGCAGGTTCATTTCCATAACCATAAAAGGTTGAGCTATAAGCCATTTTAGTCATTTGATTGTGAGCAACATCCGCTAATTCTTTCTTTCCATGCCCTACATTAACGTTCCACAGCATCGAAACACCATCAATAAAGCTGCGTTCATTCATATCTTTAACATTGATTCCTTCACCTTTAGAAAAGATAATTTTCGGTCCTTGTGAAGCATGCTGTTTCGGAACTGCCACAGGATGAATTAAATGTTTTTTATCTAAATCACTTAGTTCTGAATTTAATCTTTCTGTACTAGTTAAAAGTTGTTCTTTACTATAAGTCATATTAAACACTCCTAATCTATTAATAGTTGTTACTTCGTATTGGCCAATTTAAGAAGAACTGATACTAGTATATTTGCCCCTTTTTCAATGTCATCATCTAGGGTTAATTCTGATTCATTATGGCTAATGCCATTTATACTTGGCAAAAAGATCATTCCAGTATCACCTAGAAAACTCATATATTTCGCATCATGCCCCGGTCCACTAAACAATCGTAGTGATGAATATTTCCATTGCTCCGCTGCTTCAGAAATTATATTAGCTATGAATGGAGAAAAGAAAACGGAATCAGAATTCCAGGAAGTTTGTATCGTTATCTCAACTTTATGAAGAAGTGCAATCGTACTCAATTGTTCTTTTAACCTATCAATTGCATGGTTTCGAGGATCATCATCCTTATGCCTAATGTCAATCGTAAACTCAACTTCCCCAGGTATAACATTAGATACGTTTGGCTTTACATTCAATTGACCAACAGTGGTTTTTAATCCTTCGATCTCCTGAGTAAGCTCATTGATTTTCGTAATCATTTTCCCAACAGGAACAATAGCGTCTTTTCGATTCTCCATTGGAGTTGGTCCGGCATGGTTTGTTTCTCCAATTACTTTTACTGTTAACCAACTCATTCCTTGAATACCCTCAACAATACCAATCGACTTATTTTTTTGTTCCAAAATGGGGCCTTGTTCAATATGGAGTTCTATGAAATTCTTTATTGATTTAATTCGATTTTTTTCTTCTCCCATGTAACCGATTTCTTGTAAGGCTTGTTCAAACGTTTTTCCACTAACGTCTTTTATATTGTAAATAAATTCCTTAGTAAAAACCCCCGCCACTCCACCTGATCCAAGCATAGGAGGAGAAAACCTTGCCCCTTCTTCATTGGTAAAGTTAATAATTTCAATCGGATTCTCCGTCTCTATATTTTGTTCGTTAAGAACACGAATGGCTTCCAATGCGATTAGAACCCCAAGTACACCATCATAACGACCTCCGCATGGCTGAGTATCTAAGTGGGATCCTACCGCTATAACAGGACCAGAATTATTTTTGCCAGCCCTTCTTCCATAAATGTTTCCAAAATCATCAACTCTTACTTCTAAACCTTCGTCAATCAACCAATCACAGAATTGATCCCTAAATATTTTATCCTCTTCTGAAAGGGCCAGGCGATTAAGCCCCCTATTCCTTGTAGAACCAATTGATGAACTAATGTTAATGGTTTCTAGTAATCTTTTTTTGTTAATATTCAGTTTAGTGGATTCCAATGATTTTCCCTCCTCACTAATTTGTTTGCAAAAACCATGCCAAAAACAAAAGCACCTCGAACCAAGCCGAATTGGACACAAATTCAGAAAAATGATAATATTAGCGCTAGTTTGAATCAGATTCGCTTCAAATCTGAATCGATTTCGTTAAAATGAGTCGAATTTGATCCTTAAAGGAGAGGCTTTATATGAATTTTCCTACAGATCATTTCTCTGTGGTGTTAAACCATTTAAATGATGGTGTTTTTATAGCAAATAATAAGGGTGTTGCTCTATGGGTTAATGACACGAGTACAAAACAATTAGGGATTGATAGAGCAGGTATTATCGGAAAAACAGTTGAGGAATTAGAGAGTATTGGGTTGTTTACTCCATCTGTTACGAAAATTGTATTAAAAAACAGAGAAACAACCACAAAAGTTCAAACCTCAAAGGGACGTCAATATCTTGCCACCGGCTTATTAATAAAAATAGAAGAAGAAAACACCGAATACGTTTTAGTTCATGTAAAAGATATAACAGAAACAGTAAAAGCTTCGTTTAAGTTAGAAAAAACCGAAGCATTAATGAAGCAATATTGGCAACAAATTCAAGAAATGAAATTCACACAAAAAAAAGAAAATGACGGCAGATTAATCATTGGTAAAAGCAAGCAGCATAATGAAATGTTCGAGTTAATTAATAGAGTTGCTAGTTTTGATGCGACTGTTTTATTGAATGGTGAAACCGGTGTCGGAAAAAGTATGATCGCGGAGGAACTTCATAAAAAAAGTACTCGAGCGGACAAGCCTTTTGTTCAAATTAATTGTAGTGCGATTCCAGAGACATTGATGGAGTCCGAATTATTCGGCTATATGAAGGGAGCCTTTACGGGATCTAACAGCAAAGGAAAGCAAGGATTAGTCAAGAAGGCTAATGGAGGAACACTTTTTTTAGATGAAATCGGAGAGTTACCCCTTCACCTACAGCCTAAACTACTCCATTTATTGCAGAATAAATCATATATTCCGATTGGAGGAACTGAAGTACAAAAGGCGGATATCAGAATCGTTACCGCAACCAACCAGAACCTCCTTGAGATGGTCAAACAGAAAAAATTCAGAGAAGATTTATACTATCGTTTGAATGTCATTACGATTACCATTCCTTCGATTAAAGACAGAAAGGATGACATTCTCCCGTTACTCTATCACTATCTCGGGATGTTTAAAACGAAATATAGTAGAGACGTATCATTAGGTAAAGAAGCAGTGGAATTATTACAAGAATACGACTGGCCGGGTAATATAAGAGAGTTAGAAAATACGGTTGAAAGATTAGTCATAACTTCTCTTAACAATGTTATTACTTTAGAAGATTTACCAGACAAAATTCTAAACGAATCATCTGCTGCTATTGACCAAAATCATAAAGAGAACAATCTATTACAATTAAAAAATCAGTCTCTACCACAATATATGGAAAGTATTGAGAAAAAAATAATTGAAAACGCTTTAAATGAACACGGAACAACTAGAAAAGCAGCAAAGTCCTTAGGAATAACACAATCTTCTATGTCAAGAAGAATTAAAAAGTATAAATTAAATAATTTGGATTAGCTAGTGGTAGAAAAATGCACAACTTTTGGATTTTATGCACGAGATTCTAAATTTTAGCACGAAAACTTAGGATAAATGCACAAGAAATCAGATTTACGCACATCTAACTATTTAAAAGCATAGATCATTCGAAAAAAGCAAGAACCTGATTGGCACATTTTTTGCATGTCACTCTATAGAGATATGTAATCAAGTAACAGGCATATCGAAAACATTTATTTATAGATCGTCATAGAAAAAGACAAGCGGGATGAGGAGGATTCAAGATGGTTGTTGTAACGACTACTAATACACCAAAACAAGAAGGGTTTAGAATGCCAGGGGAATTTGAACCACATAAAGGGACATGGATGCTTTGGCCGACTAGAACGGATACATGGAGAGCTGGAGCAAAACCGGCGCAACGAGTGTTTGTTGAAGTAGCAAAAGCGATTTCGAAATTTGAACCCGTCACAATGTGCGTATCCGCGGACCAATTTGAAAATGCACGTGCCCAATTACCAGATTATATTCGGGTGATTGAATTATCTTCCAATGATGCATGGATGAGAGATATGGGACCCACATTTGTGAAAAATGATAAGGGTGAAGTCCGTGGAATCGATTGGGGATTTAATGCATGGGGAGGTTTAGTTGAAGGCCTTTATTTCCCTTGGCATTTGGATTTACATGTAAAGAAGAAGGTACTAGAAATTGAGCAAGTGAAAAGGTATGATGCCAATGAGCTTATATTAGAAGGCGGCGCCATTACCGTAGATGGGGAAGGAACATTAATTACGACAGAACAATGCCTTTTGAACCCCAACCGTAACCCTGGACTCACGAGGGAGCAAATCGAGAAGAAGCTAGATGACTATTTAAATATCGAAAAGGTCATTTGGTTAAAGGATGGATTAGTGGGGGATGAAACCGACGGACATGTGGATGAGGTTGTGTTTTTTGTACGTCCAGGAGAGGTTGCAATAGGATGGACAGATGATCCTGATCACTCTCAATATTCAGTACTCCAGGATGCATACAACATCTTAAAAAAGGCGACAGATGCAAAAGGGAGAAAGCTCAAAATTCACAGGATTCATCTACCGGACCAAATCACGTTAACTCAATCAGAAAGTGAAGAGATCGATTTTGCCCATAATAGTTTTCGTAGATCAAGCGAAGTAACGTTTATTTCCACCTATATTAATTGTTTTCTATGTAACGGCGGGGTAATCTTACCTGTTTTTGATGACCCTCAAGATAAGGTTGCTATCGAGTCCTTTAAAAAAATGTACCCTGATAGAGAAATTGTACCTGTTAATACTAGAGAGATATCCGTTGCTGGCGGCAATATTCATTGTATTACCCAACAACAACCGCTACCATAATTAGTCATCTTTCGGTAGTTTAGTACACTCTTATAAAAATAGTCTAATTTAAAGAGGGTCTGACCAATTCAGACCCTCTTCCATTGTTTTCATTTTTAGCAGTTTTTAAAAACTTAGTTGCTATTTTTTTCTTGAAAGAGTAGTGGTTGATTGCAGTGAAAGATTGCGCTTTCCGCGGGGCGGGCGGTGAGCCTCCTCAGCGCCCTGTGTCAGTGGGTCTCACCTGTTCCGCTGCTCCCGTAGGAGTCTCGCACCTTCCGCTCCATTCAACTTCTTTATCGATGGTTTGCTTTCACAAATTCTATTTATAAAACAACTATCTTTTAGAAAAGAGCCTAGTTTTTAGACTTGTATCACGATATATTAACTCATGACTATATTTAACGACTTTAATGGCTCAACGTACTCATACCCTAAATCATTCGCTACTGCTTCATAAGTTACAGAGCCACTCACTGTATTTAATCCTAGAGCAAGAGCATGACTTTCTTTTATAGCACGTTCTACTCCCTTCGAAGCAACCTGCAATACATACGGAATCGTAACATTTGTTAAGGCAATCGTCGACGTTCTAGGAACAGCACCTGGCATATTTGCAACAGCGTAATGAACAACACCATGTTTGTTATAAGTTGGTGCATCATGAGTGGTAATCTGATCAACCGTTTCAATAATTCCACCTTGATCAATAGCAACATCCACCACAACAGAACCTTCTTTCATACTCTTAACCATTTCCTTAGTGACTAGTTTAGGAGCTTTAGCCCCTGGAATCAATACAGCGCCAATCACAAGATCTGATTGAGTAACAGCCTCCGCAATATTGATTGAATTGGACATTAGCGTTTGTAAATCATTCCCGTATAAATCATCCAGTTCACGTAGGCGATCTGCGCTTAAATCAATAATCGTGACATCCGCACCAAGTCCCATTGCTAGTTTGGCAGCATTCGTTCCAACCACTCCACCACCGATAATGGTTACTTTTCCACGCTTAACTCCTGGAACTCCAGAAAGGAGAATCCCTCTTCCCCCTTTTGTCTTTTCAAGAAATTGCGCCCCGATTTGAGCAGCCATTCTCCCCGCTACTTCACTCATTGGTGTAAGTAATGGCAATGTACCTCCAACCTGAACGGTTTCATATGCAATTGCCGTTACTTCATTTTCAACAAGCGCCTTAGCTAGTGCAGGTTCTGCGGCCAAGTGCAAGTAAGTAAATAGGATAAGACCTTTCCGGAAATATTTAAATTCTGATGTTAGAGGCTCTTTAACCTTTAGGATCATCTCAGCATCGGACCAAACTTTAGTAACATCCTGTTCTACAATGGCACCCGCTTGTTGATAAGAGGCATCGTCAAAACCACTTCCTTTACCAGCTCCTTCTTCAACTATAACTCTATGACCTTGTTTTATAAGCGTCATAACCCCCGCTGGAGTTATCGCGATTCGATTTTCATTATTTTTTATTTCTTTAGGTACTCCGATATTCACTACTTTTTCCTCCTAATCTCTATTGGTCTCCTAAAAATACAGATACTGCAAGCCATGAATAAAACTTATTTGAAGTGAAAAAACCCCATAACCTTGTTCAATAATTTTGTGTACCATTTCGTTTTCACTGCTACTTCCATTCAAAATCTTTTAACAGAGAACGATAACTAAGGCAAAATCTCTCTCTTTTCCTTACTCTCCTTTCATCACTAGTAGAAGTTAGCCAATGACTCTACCAACTTAAGCCTTCTCATTGTTTATAATTGCAAAAACCGTGCCAACTTTTTCTTTGAAATAAAATAGGAGATTGGAAGAATTAATGATAAGCGTAATTAAAAACCTAATCACCCCATACCTTAATCGATTCGATTTCGATACAAACTGAATCATTTTCGATTCTGAGGGATTTTATTATACCGAGTGAAAAATAAACTTGATTGAGTTTTTTCACTATTACTGAAGTTAAAAATGAAAGACTAACATCAATTTAATTTTAATCGTTCGGGTTATAAAGGGGTTTTGGCTTGCTGCTGCAAATAGGGTTAGTAACAGGATAGCTGTTATTTCCCAATACTCACTAAAATTAAGCCTTAATGTCTTTTAATATCTTTTTTTACTATTTCACTTTCTTTACTAAATTTCACTTTAAATAAATCTTTTCTTTGACTATCTGCCAAAACAATTAACTCTATTCGATTAGAAACCTAAACCTTAAAGTTTTGCTCTTATTGTTTTTATCTTTTATTCCGCTATTGCGCCTGATTGTTAAAGAAAGTTATTTATTGAGCCCTTTAGAAAAAATTCGCTCTTACCTAAACCATAAATACAAGAAAATTTTGGTATAAGAGGTAATGTCCCTATGTTATAGTAATAAATAGAGGGATGATTCCCGTTTTATATAACATTTAAAAGGAGGCCTCGTCATGATTATCAAGTGGGTAAGACTACGATAATTAAAGGGGTTGGCCAATCATGCTCCTGAAAGAGTTTATTGATCTGCGCCTTAGTAACGGCGATTTGATAATAAATATACGGAGGTAAAAAACATGAGTGAACAGATACTGAAAATAAATAAAGTGGATATATGTACAGAGAGTTTTGGGAATTCTCAGGATCCTGCTGTGCTTTTGATCATGGGAGCAATGTCTTCATTAGATTGGTGGGATGAAGACTTCTGTCTCCACCTCGCTGATCAGGGGAGGTTTGTCATTCGGTACGATCATCGGGATCTGGGACGATCAACCATTTATGATCCCGGTACGTCCAACTATACAATAACGGACATGGCTGACGATGCAGCAGGTGTCTTGGGTGCTTATTCCATAGAGCAAGCTCATATCGTTGGAATGTCTCTGGGCGGTATGATCGGCCAGATTCTTGCCTTGAGATATCCAGAACGCGTACTGACGCTTACACTAATGGCATCTAGTGTGTTCGGAACCGAGATGGAAAAACTGCCCCCAATGGATCAGAGCATACTGGATCACCATGCGAAGAGTACTTCCATAGATTGGGCAAATCGGGAGGCAGTCATTCCCTATCTTGCGAATGGATGGAAAACTTTAGCTGGCTCCAAACCTTATGAGCAGGAAAGAATGTATAAACTCGCGGAAAGGGAGGTTGACCGTGCCAAACAGCTACCGAGCAGATTTAATCATGCCATGCTGCAAGGCGGAGATGATTATTTCGATAGAATGGGTGAAATCAGCGTACCTGTGCTCATTATTCACGGCACGGAAGATCCAGCTCTCCCATATGAGCACGGGCTTGCACTTGCGAAAGCCATCCCTCATGCTGAATTAGTGCCTCTTGATGGATCAGGACATGAAATTCATAGCGAAGACTGGGATCAAATTATAGATTCAGTTGTAAAGCTTAGTTCACTATAAAAGAATATGTAGAAAGAAGCAGCCGTTACGTATGACGGCTGCCTTTTTGTACTGTTTTTTTACTAATTTTAATAAATCTATTTAATCTAAAGAGAAAAAATGAGAGTTAAATAATCCTAATTGGTTATTGTCAGGAAATGCGGAACTAACGTTAAGGATATCCCTATATTAAAGGAAACTTTTTTGTTCCAATAACTTCTAACGTTTCGATGCTAAACAAAATACATCCTCTGATTAACTTCAATCTTCTTACGAATAACCCCCTTTTCTTATTCAGAATCAGCGCCCGTTTGCTTAATATTCATATTTACGCCCTATATTATTTAGGCTTTTGAAGCCAGCTCGTGCCGATATAACTATAAGTTCACGATAGTTCAACAAGAAATACTGAAACAACCATGCAACCTCTTGAACGTTTCACCTAAAATCTCTCAGCTACCCATCTTCCCTACAATCTTTATAAGATCCGTCAGCTCACGGATTTCATAGGTCGGCTTTATTCCTATATTGTTTTCCTTAAGAAACGGATTGAACCAACAGGTGTCAATCCCGTAATTTATCCCCCCCTGAATATCGGAGGTCAAAGAGTCGCCTACGATCAACACCTTAGCTTTATCTGTAATCTGTAGCTTGGAAAACGCATAATCGAAAATACCCTTATCGGGCTTCTGGAATCCAACCTCTTCAGAAATAATAATATGCTCAAAAGTATTACGGAGAGGAGAACTACCGATTCTTGTTGTCTGCACATCCGGGAATCCGTTTGTTATAATGGCCAGCCGATAACTGGCAAGATTCTCACATAATTCTACGGCTCCCCGTACAAGATGTGTTTCCTTGCCCAAATATCTAAGATATACACTGTTGAACATATCTGCATTGATTTCAAGCTCATGCGCAAGGAACAACCTCCTAAATCTCTCTACTCCCAATTCCGATAAAGTGGTGAGTCCCTGTTCCAAATCTCTCCATAATAACTTGCTAATATCTTTGTAGTCGGCTTCATAATCCGCTAATCCTGTAGGTAATCCGAACTCTACAAAAGCTTTATGTAGTGCCTTTTTTTCTGACATACTGAAGTCGAACAATGTATCATCAACATCAAACAATATGGTTTCGTATTTCATAGCTACCTCCATTAATCATGACCAACTAATATGGACACTTCACTCAATTTCTTTTCATAACAATAACATTGATGAACTCCCTTGATTTCCTTTTATAATTCCTTTACTTCTCCTACATAATTTGCAACTGCAGAAACCTGATATAACTTTGAAAATTCGCCTATTTTAGTTCCCTAAAATAAGCATTATATCCATATTATACTATGTAGGTAGGAAGCCTTGTGTAACTATCCTCTCAGTTCAATAAGTCTTGTTCCATATATAATGACCCCATTGTGCAACACGAAAAATCTATGTCAATACAGATATTTTTTGATCAACTCTAATTGTTCATTCTTTTTTAAAACTGGTGAAACTTTATTACAATAAATAATTATCAAAAACCATGGTTTTTGATTAATCATAAAATGAGAATGAAATCACTCTTATTTTATGGCATTCTTAATATCAAAACTCATATCAAAATCTATATATCAATAAGGGGCATTTTTGATATAATAAAAGAAAGATATTTTTATAGAGATGTCAATTTCAGAAGTTATTTTGCACCTATTTAAGCGCTATTTTGCACTATAAGTAAATATAAAAAGTCCAATTTCTCAGCATTAAAATTGAGAAATTGGACTTTTATCGTTACTTCAGAAATGCGCCCTATAACAGAAGACTCGATTTCAAGATAATCTTAAAAGACATTAATCATGATCTTCCGCTATTACCCTAGATTACGGTATACGAGCCTTTTTTAGAGATACTTTTATAAATCCAGTATCCAACAGCAGCTCCAATAGTATTTAATATCATATCATCTATATCAAATACTCCTAGGTTCGTTACTCTTTGTAGAACCTCAATAAACATACTGACTGAAAGTGATATTAAAACGACAGTTCTATTACTTTTTACATTAATAAAAGCAGATGGAAGTAAAAAACCTAAAGGAATAAATAAAAAAACAACTCCAAAAGTATTGTACAGCCAAGTATCAAAGTTATAATGATTAAAATTGAACAAGTAAGTTCGAATTGTATCAAAAGGAATATAATTATGATGAACATCACTTAAGTTGAAAATAAATATAGGTGCATAAAAACTTATCTCTAAGAAACTAACAGCCATTAAAAAAACAAAGTAGATCCAAAACATTATATACCAGATTTTAGATAACTTTAAATTCACAATATCACCTCTTATTTATAAAGAGGTATATGCACGTCCTTTTGTTCCTATTCAAATCTGTCGTTCACCATTTTCTTACTAAAAGAACTAAAGGAGAATGCCATTTTAAGCAATCGCCCCTACCATTGTACAAGAGGGACTTATAATGTTACTATGACCGATAATTTGCACCTTTTTTTAAGTGTTATTTTGCACATCCAACTTTAAAAACCCAGCTACCTTCTATGAGAAGATTAGCTGGGTTTCTTAATTATTTTTAGAATTATTCTGATCCGTTTAGTAAAAAACAACTGATCATTGTTCAGCAATTGCGCCCTTTAATTTAATATGAAACCTTGCATTGAAGCGTAAAAGGCAAATAAAGAAACACCAATAGTAATAAAGCCCATTCGCTTTCGTTTCTTTTTTGATTTCGGATATACCCATAACCAAAAACATTGCTCCCATGAAAAACATCATATATGGTAATACATCGTAATTTCCAGTTATCAAACCATAGCCCGCTAAAACAAAAGCAATGATTGCTAAGACGATTCTAAAAGTTTTTAACAATATGCCTCCCCCTAATCTAGTGGAAGACCTAAGGTTAATCAACAAAAATTGAATCAAGCCATTGCAATGTATCATTCTAAACGGATGACAGTGAAAGAAATTGAAAAGCTTCTAAGGTTTCAGCTGCTACAATATATCGGGAACTAAAAAAAGAGCAACCTCTTTAGAGCTTTGCTCTTTATGTTTTTATCTTTTATTCCACTCTTGCGCCTTTTGTTGAAGTTTACTAAAGTTTCTGGGCTGGTTTCTTTTTTAAAAAAATAAATGAGGACCCACTTAAAAAGGAGTCCCATTTCTGCTTATTTTTATTCAACTTCTACTGGTTTGTCACTTGTAGGAATACTAGCACTCATTAAGGTATGACCATATACAATCTTCCATTGTCCATTTTCCTTACAAACAATTTGTTTATATGTAGTACTAAAATATTCATATTGAGTTTTTAAGTGAGCAATTGCAACCGAATCAGATATCATTTTTATTCCCAGAGTTTTCGATTCTGGCGTTGGTACCTCGCTGCTTAGTGCCTTTAGATGATTTTCGACTATTTTGTTATCTGTTTCAGGCAAAATTTTTAAATGTTTTTTCATTTCTTTCATTTTACCTAACTTTATCGCAGATGAATAATCATTAATAACTTTTTCAATTTCTTTTTCTTCGGTGCTTTTATTTGCCCTATCCGAAAATTCAACATATCCTGTCCCTGACATTCCCCTGACAATTTTCCACTGACCGTCTTTATTTACGACAGGCATTGTACTAATAAATATTCTATCTTTATAGATGGACTCGATCGATACTACAGCCGTATTTTCATTTACCATACTAAGATTAGTAATTTTAGCTTCTTGTAAAGGATGATCTTTACAAATACTTGTATAAAAATCTTTAAGGTTACTCATTTTTTGTGAATGTTCCGAGAGCTTTATCATCTTATCAACATTACAATTTTTTTCGGTATTTAAGAAATTAACAATAGAATTTAATGCATCTTCTTTTGTCGCAGCATTGACACTTGAATTAATCCCAAGGCTGGCGCTAAATAGTGTAACTACCAGGACAAAAACTGCTTTAACAAACAACGTAGATTCATTCAATCTTTTATTATGCAATTACTACACCTCTTTAACATCTTTATTTATTCCCAAGTTATTATTTACCAAAGAGTTATAGTTATGCTGAAAAGAAATAACAAACAACAAACTTATTTAGAGGTAAAGAAATGCAAATTAAAAATCCTAATTTCTTGCTTTTACATAGAGAAATTAGGATTTTTTATTTCACAATAGGGCCTATAATAGAAGACTCAATTTCGAGGTAACTTTCAAAGACATTAATAACGATTCTCCACTATTGTTAGCAATAGGTAAGCGTTTGAAGTTATCTTCAGCTTTTCCCCTGCTCCACACGGAATATGATAGTTTCCCATCGTTCCGCGCTCCATCTAACGTTATGTACTAGACTATAAGTTCCTCGTTACCCTTAGACAAGAAGGTGTTTCAAGTCTTCCTGCTAAAAGCTCGCACTGTGGAAATCCCCACATTCCTACCCGATCGGTGCGATGAACGCTTGGAAAATAATCGTTCATTTCGTTAGACTTGGGGCTGTTCCTCCACTCCCATTACAGAAGGTTCATTAGTCATACCCCTACCCTCACAAGGACAAATGTATTTCGACGTAAGTCTTATAACAAACGTTTCGGATGACAGCCCTTGTTTCAACGTCCCTTACTTTCCAAGTACCTTACAACGTAGCTATCCGTTCTAGACGTAGGTGCTTCCTATAAGCCTGTGAGCTCGATACCGCCATTGTTCGGCATAGCGTATTTCAGAGGGCGCATTTTTACTCTACACCACTACCCCATCGTTTGATGGTACATAGGTTTCCTCTATGTTCAATCTTTAGACCCGTACATTCGGAAGTTCGTCAATTCCTTTATGGTGGAACATTCTCACCCTATCTAGTTTTTCAGCCATGCGGTCTATCCGTCAGCATACCTTTTCCATACGAATGGCTTTAGCCTTCGTTCAACCGAATCCACCTGTGCTTCACACCCCATGATCTGTCAATCATGACGCATGCAGGAGTATTGATGGGATAGTTTCAGGAAACATGGCTCCATCATTCCTATCCTCCGTTGTAAAGTTGAAGTTTTATCTAGTAAACTCCCTGTTTTTCACACATTGATGCATTTATAACAGAACTTGTCGCGCGCGCCCGATAATGAAATAAAACAAAGCTATGCTCCTTCACATTGTTCAGAGATTCTAATTTAATGATCAGTTACTTCCTTATACGTAGTTAACAAAAGTGACACTGTACGTGACCTTTTTTACATAAAAAAGTTGCCCTGGAAGATAGTAAGAACATAATCCATGAAAGGAGCAATATAAATGAAAAGAGCTTTCCTTTTAACATTAATCATTGCTATTCTGTTTCCGTTAACTCCCTCCGCTGCTTTAGAGGATCAAGTGAAAGCCGCGTTAATTAGGGACGAGAATTTGTGGATCTTAATGAATGGTCGGGAAAAGCAAGTGACCAAATCGGGCAAGGTGTTCGCTAAGCCACAATGGTCGATGGATGGAAAATGGCTGGTCTATCAAATAGAAGCACCTTCCGAACACCAGGCAAATGAACAACAGATAGAAGTATGGGCTTATAATACCGAAACCGAGGAAAAAAAGAAAATTTATCATAATGGATATTCTCCAACATGGGCTCCAAACAAAAATATCATTGCTTTTAACGATAGAGGAATATTAGTTATTTCAGATTTCAAACAATTCTATAACATTGCAACTGGCGTTAACAGTTATACTTGGTTACCTGATGGAAGTGGATTCCTTCTTTCTTCATCTGGCACTCTCCGCCCAGATGGCTGGTCAAGCGCCTCTTTGTTTACAAAAAAAGTCGACGATAACTATAAGGATATCGTTCTTTTCGGAGGAGTCGAGCCTTTCTTTACTCTACCAAGAGAAATCGGGACAACCGATAAAAATAAGCTAATTGCCGTATATGCAGACCAGTTAGCCTACTCTCCCAGCGGCAAGTGGATTTCTTTTGTTGTATCACCAACCGCCTCTTGGTCTATGGACAGTAATATGCTTTGTGTGATATCAAGTGATGGAAAGAATTTTGAAGTATTAGATGAGATTACTTTACACGTGGGTGAACCAAAATGGGCTCCTTCAAAAGATACAATTGCATTTATTGCTGGAGGGGGAAGAATTGTTCTCGGTTTTAAGAATAAGGATTTAAAGGTTCGGGACATGCCTGTATCAGGAACGTATACACCTAAAAACTATGCTGATTTTGACTTTGATTGGGTTACAGATGATTCAATTGTAACTTCAAGAATGGAAGAAAAAGAATGGTCAAACGACTTTAGCAAGCATCCGTTACCATCTCTATATTCAATTAATCTAAAGAGTAATAAACAAATTAAAATAACAAACCCACCTCAAGGATATGGCGATTATAATCCACAGTATGTCAAGTCTGTCGAAAAGCTAGTTTGGGTAAGAAAAACTTCCATTACCGATCAAAACAGAACACTCTGGATAGCCAATTCTAATGGTACAGAGGCTAAAGAATGGATCAAAAATGTTGATACTATTGAATTTTATCAAGGTGATTATAGTAATTAACTTACTTGGAGAGATTTGATTGGAAATCTAAAAACCACTCCTCTTCACAATATTAGTCGGAGTTTTTTCTTTATAAATTCTATTTCTTTAAACAAGCCAGCTCAATTTTGCTAAAATATAATCTTTCGCAACCAGTTTGTTGAGAGGGTCTTATCCCTTTAACCTTTTCATGCAGAAACGCACAATCCCTTACTCTAGAATTTCGCCCTATAGAAGAAGAACTCGATTTCAAAATAATTTCAAAAGATATCAATAATGATCTTCCACGAGCCCCCTTTTCTAAACAATATTTATATAAAGTTCACTTTTACTTTTTAAATGAGTCTTCTTTATTTGAGGAATTTTTATTATATGGGAAAAAATACACAACGACTGAAAGAATCAACCCATATGTAACCCATAAACCCATTATGATATTTACTTTATTTTGTATAAACAACACAATAGTCACAATTACTAGTAACAAAAAGCTTAAAAACAATACCTTCTTCATCCTATCCACTCCCCTACGTATATTAATATTTAATGAAATATAGAATAATACCTTAAACCTAATAAACAGTTAGTTCATTTGCTATTATTCCATTAAACTGCCCTATTCTTGAGTAGGTGAAGATCGAATACCTTATGTAGTAAGAGCCCCCGATTGAAATAAAACATTAAGATGCACTTTTTATCAAATTCAAAAGGAGTTCTAAATCTTCTGGATAAGCATGTTCTATCTTTTGTAACTCAGAAAGAGATTTCCATTCAGCAGAGGCTATAATATTATCAGGGTCGTTAATTCCTTGACTTTCTCCCATCTTTTTTACTTTGAAATAGTGAGTTTTCGCTTTTATGCCTTTAATATTGGTTTCCTTAACAAAAAGGGTATCTATAACTTCAACCTCGTATCCAGTTTCCTCTTTTACTTCTCTAATACAGCATTCTTCAGGTGATTCTCTCATTTCAATTCCACCTGAAGGAATAGCCCAAGCATCAGAGTCATAACCCCTTACCATAAGAATTTCATTTTTCTCATTAAAACAAACAGCGGCAGAACCAATCCATTCTTTCATGAAAATTCCCCTTCCAAATGGATAAATAATAAAAAGTTTTTCTTTCGTAAAAATTGGTCTTCAACTTAAAAAACAATCCTTACAGTACGGCAAAACATCATTCTCAACTCATCTATCATTTAAATGATATGCCACTTGATTGCATACACGTGGGATATTTCCTAAATAGTGTTGAGCTTCTTCCATTAACTGAGGAGTAAAATTACTTACACCAACTTTATGTAAAATAACTTAATAAACTATCAAAAGAATTGATCTCGGCATATGGTTTTATTTCGGTATCATTCTTGATCATATAAGGATTAAACCATATGCCCTTTATATTTGCATTTTGACAGCCATCAATATCTTTTTCTATGTCATCTCCAACGAATAATGCGGCTTCCGGTTGCACATTAAGCTTATTTAATGCTAATTCAATTATGCGTTTGTCTGGTTTACTAAATCCCACTTCTTCAGAAATAATGATTGTATCAAAACAACTATTTAAACTAGTGTTCATTATTTTAGCTTTTTGTCTCTGAGTGGATCCGTTTGTTATAATAGCAACTTGAGCATGCATCTGTATAGTATTTACGATATTTATAGTATGCTGGTTTATAGAAAAACAATGAGGAAAATGATTATTCCAAAAATCTTGAATGTCATTGAGTGGCAATCTATAATTTGGTGGAAATTCATCAAATAATGATTCCAAAACTATTATTTTATTATTATCGCCATAGCGTCTTTTATCGTATTCTTTGAATTTTTTTAACATTTGGTTTTTCGCTGAATATTTAACATCCTCATAACACTTTTTTAAAATAATTGAAAACATTTTATCTACTGCCTTATCCCTATCAAGTAAGGTATCATCTAAATCAAATATCAGAGCTTCATAACCTCTCAAATACTGTCACAGCCTTTCCCACATTATATAAATAATCCCTAAGTTCGCAGCTTCAAATTTTAAATTTAGAAAAAAATACTAACTTTAACTATTGCGCCCGACTTTTGAATAACTAAATTTTGTTGATAGTTGAGATTGTTGAATAAGAAAATACATTTTTTGACTATCATTTATGTGTTTAAGAAAGTAATATACTTTTTTAATTAATACATTAACAAACTATATATGTTTGATTTTCTTGTTCACTGTTTTTTATTACTCCCTGTTTAATGAGCTCTTCCGTTACTTTTGTGTAGAAGAAGTGATACCACCATATAAAAAACTCCTCATAGCTTATTTCTTTGGAGTATGGGCTCATTACATAATATTCTTTTAAATATCGTTCATTTTCTCGAAATAATGCGATTAAATCATCACTAACTGTGTTAGCAATTTCATCTAGTATAGGTAGGTCAGTTGCTTTGAATATGGGAGTAACAGAATATGAGTTCTTATGTAAGCCTAATTTTTCATAAAGGTATCCCAATGATAAATCTGTTTCTGTGTTTGAAGAAACAAATTCTTTTACCAGTTGTTTTTTTAAATGATTAATATCAAGTACAAAATCTTGGGAATATTCCTTTAATATTTCTTTATTAGCAGTTATTAGGTTAGTTGTTGTATACCTTTTATTTCCATAAAGGCAGACTTGAATTTCACCTAAATCTAGATAATGGTTCCCATAGATCCCAAAGGCTTCTTCTGTTGTTTTTTCTTTTTCCTGGATGGAATAGTAATATCTTCTGTTGTTTTTAAGAGGCCTACCGCTTTTTAAATAGGATTTTTCGATGTTATCGATTTGGCCGAAGTCTAATAAAACGCCACTATATATTAACAGGCTATATGCTTCTATCGACGATTCTTTAAATGCATCGATTTTTTTGGAAATGGCAGTTATCTTTTTAGAGTGTTTCTTAATGATTTGAAATGTAGGTGTAATTAGAGGGCCACATAGGTTGTATAATTCTTTGCCTTCATGAGCAGTTATTATCATGCATGTTGGAAAAAGACTACCATTTATTTTTTTTAGTAAACCTTCTTGCAATAATGTTTTTATGTATTGATTTAGTTCTTTACTAGTCCAGTTTAGCTGACTTTTTATATCTTGTACGTCTAAACCTAAGTGAAGCATGACAAGCAAATATTGTAGTCGTGATTTAGATATATCTATACTTGGGAAGTTGTCTCCTGAGGATATCATTTTAACCTCATAGTTTGTTTGCATAATCTTATCTTTAAAATGCATATAAGATGACACTTTCTTTTCACCCCTTTTAAATTATATTATCTTATTGCAATTTTAACAGAAGAAAATCGATTTTAAGATAATCTTAAAATTCATAAATACAGTTCTCCGTTCTTGCAGCCGATTGTTTAATATCTCCCTCTAAATAAGAAAATGAGACTTCAGATTTTTGTCATTTTCTTTTCCGGTTATTCGAATCCAATTGATAATATAATTTATTGTTCATACGATTATACTTTTTAAAATACTCACTCTTTACATCTGTCAGCCTGTATCCTACATTTTCTAAGAATTTAATAGAGTTAACATTCCCCTCCCATACATCTGCAACTAAAACATCAAACACATATTCATACAATAATTTACGGGACTCTTTCATAAAGCCCCTTCGCCAATAACTCGAATGAAGTCTTTGAGAATCACCTGCTACTAAATATTGGCCATGGAATTCAGGATGACTAATTCTCATCATTCCGATTACTTTCCCACTACTTTTCTCTTCTATCATCCAAATCTTAAAATGGTTTGGAAGCAGTTCATATAAATATTCTTTTACTTCATTTAAAGAGACAGGAACTGTATTACCAACCCATTCATGCATTTTTTCATCTTGCTCAATTTCAAACCATGAAATGTGGTCTGTCTCATAATTAATAGGTCTCAGTTTAACTAACTCTCCAGTAATAGTTGGTACTGTTTTACTCATACCCTATCCCCCTCGATTTAGCATACAATTAAAATTATATTCATTATAGTATTGTCCCTGTTTTTGAAGAGCGTTGATAAAGGTTTAGGTTCCACAGACGTTCTAAAATATGCCCCGATTGTATAACAAACAGTAGTCATGCCTCCAAAAATCCCTTCAAAACCTTAATGAATTTATTGGTATCTTCTAGATCAGGGAAATGTGCACTATTTTCGAATAAAACCAAGCAACTATTTTTAAGGTCTCTATGTATGATCTTCGAAATAGACAATCCTGTATTCCAGTCAAATACCCCTACTATTATTAAAGCTCTATGTTTAATTTCTTTAAGACGAAACACTAATGGAATTTCAAGTGGATTTTTTTGAAGGTACTTCATCATTAAACCTGTGTTAACTAAATTGCTTTCTTCCCATAATTCTCTATTTTATTTGGCAATTTCTTGATTCTCAAATAATAATAAATCAACTGTTTCTACATCAACGATTTCCCACACCTTATCATAGACTTCACCTATAGATAACCCATCTTTTTGGAGTTTCAAAATCTTATTAAAAGGGTCTCTATTTGCTATTGTCATAAATCACGAAATCTGTATCATCTTTTGAATGTCTGAGTCTATTAAACCCGGACCCGAGAGAATAATTCGATTAATTGCCTCAGGAATTGCAGCTGAAAATTCAAGTGCCAATTCCCCTCCGAAAGAGTCCTAAAAGGTCAACTTTTTCTGCCCCTAGCCAATTCTTTAAAATTAATAAACTTATTTATAATAGTGAGGTATACTTAATGTGTTTATATGCTACCGATGACATGGTCGAGAATTACATTGAAAAATTTCCGCATTTAATGTTTAAAAGGTGGCATCCTTTTGTGTTGAATGTACTACAAAAAGAGGTATCTAAATCTTTAGCCATAATAAAAGTCTTAGAGTATTTTGGCATTGATAAATCAGAGGCAATTGCTTTTGGAGATGGAGAAAATGACATCGACATGCTGGAATTAGTAGGACTTGGTGTAGCCATGCCGGCATAAATAATATTTACTCCGTGGCAGGTACAGCTGTAATTTCTGACACTTTACATGGAGAGCTAGATAAATTTATCAAATAACTTTTTCTAAACATGTTATGAAAGGACAGTATAATGAAAAAAATACTATATATTTTTGCATCTATGATTATTGCAGCACCAATTACCTCAATAGTCTTGTATATAGGATATCGATATCTTGTTCAGGAAACTAATGAATATCCTATGCATGAAGAAATTATTGGGTTAACATTATGGGCGTTAGTTATTACTTGATAATCGGATTTCCCTATACACTAATAGTTGAAACTATTGTTAGTAAAACTAGGTATCGCGATTTAACGTTCATATATTGGTTGCAAATTGTTCTATATGCTGTTGCTACTCTTCTTATCACAGTTTTCATATCTGGTAGCTTTAAAATTGAGGCATTTATTATGGTAGGTTTATTTGTTTTTAGTTACTTTCATATCTTCCTCTTTTTTAAGAGAACCAAACTATAAAAAAAGTACCTCAAGGAATTCCTTGAGGTCTTTTTGGTGTAACAGAAACAAATGTTTTATATTTTCTAAAGCTATGTCTTTAAGGATTTCCTTTATAAATCTTTTATTATTGCTTCGTTTTACTTCGAGTATTGATTCCACAATCTTTCTCCCTTTTTCAAGGTAATCATTCATTTATAATCCACCTGCTGAATCTTGTGGAAACACCACAATATTTCTAATAGCTTCATATTTTTCATGGCTTTGTTAAATAGTATTGTTGTTTTTAAGTATAAAATATGAGAACGTCCTATTTGGACTTTCCCGTTCTTTTTCATTATGTAACAAGGATTAGAAAAGCCTAAATCGCATAGTGATTTAAGCTTTTCTAATTGATACGTTTTTTCTTATGTTTCTCCACGAAAACGGAACAATTTAGTTGAAATGACCTGAATTTTTTTTTATTCTTTTATTAAAGCTCCTTTTAACCTAATAAAATTCCCCATTTTTCTTATTAGATTCTGAATTAACTATTAAGCAAGCTACTCGTTAATTAATTTGTATCACAGGGTTGCTACTGTAGACCGTAAAGTAATGTTTTTGAGAGTGTTGCTTTGAAATAAAGTTTGATTAAAAACACCTCATAAACCCGTAGTTTTCAATAAATAAGAAAAATCCATTTGGAAAAATATCGATCAAAATGGATACTTTTCAGCAGTTTTAAGTTATGGTTTTATAAAAAAGTTTAATCATTTTCACCCTACGATTTTCCACAATCGCGCCCTTAAATGGAAGATCGTTCAGTTCATTATTGCAACATGATATTCAGGAAAAGCTACCCGTTACTTGAAGAAGAATGATGCAACTATAAATCCTATTATGATTACTAGAATAAGTATTCCCGTACCTTTCCAACTGTATTTGTCAACATTGATTTGAGCCAGAGCGATCACTTCAAAAGTGAGCCACTTCTTCCTAAGTTATTACCATATA
>JANAVG010000056.1 GCA_024213275.1 Rossellomorea sp. BNER | reverse complement strand
ATGATTGGGGTGAAGTCGTAACAAGGTAGCCGTATCGGAAGGTGCGGCTGGATCACCTCCTTTCTAAGGATATTACGGATGATGTTGACGAATGAGTCTTGTTCAGTTTTGATGGTTCAATCCATCAAAACGTTGTTCTTTGAAAACTAGATAAAGATAATGAATAGTCAAGAAAGAAACCGAGTATCGCCATTTTAGGTTTTAAACCAATTAGGCAAATCTAACGATTTGTTTTCGGTTAAGTTATGAAGGGCGCACGGTGGATGCCTTGGCACTAGGAGCCGATGAAGGACGGGACTAACACCGATATGCTTCGGGGAGCTGTAAGTAAGCTTTGATCCGGAGATTTCCGAATGGGGAAACCCGCTGTTCGTAATGGGACAGTATCTATATTTGAATACATAGAATATAGAAGGCAGACCCGGGGAACTGAAACATCTTAGTACCCGGAGGAAGAGAAAGCAAATGCGATTCCCTGAGTAGCGGCGAGCGAAACGGGATTAGCCCAAACCAAGAGGCTTGCCTCTTGGGGTTGTAGGACACTCTATACGGAGTTACAAAGGAACGAAGTAGATGAAGAAGCCTGGAAAGGCTCGTCACAGAAGGTAACAACCCTGTAGTCGAAACTTCGTTCCCTCTTGAGTG
>JANAVG010000055.1 GCA_024213275.1 Rossellomorea sp. BNER | reverse complement strand
TTCACCAGCTTATGAAACGTATTCGCGTGAGTGGTCTTTAAGACTTCACCGCTGGTGAACACTTGTTTCAGAGAAGCTAATTTTTGACCATTTCCTGTAACGCCCAGGTACTCCAGGAAGACATGTAACATGGATGGGACAAAGTGCATCGTTGTGACCCCATATCGTTCGATGGCTTCAAGGATTTTATCAGGTTCCCGTTCTTCTGTTGGAGCTAAAAAGACTAGCTGGGCACCAGCAATCGGCCACCAAAGCAGTTCCCAAACCGACACATCAAAGGTGTACGGGGTTTTCTGCAGGATTACGTCCTTTTCTCCCAATGGATAATTCTTCTGCATCCAGTTCAATCGGTTTACAAGAGACCGGTGTTCAATCATGACCCCTTTAGGCTGTCCGGTCGTTCCGGATGTATAAATGACATAAGCCAAATCTCGAGATGTATTAAGCACCGGCAAATTCTCCCGACGCGAGAAAGAGAAGGCCGATTCTGACAACGACATCATTTCTCCTGAGAACATGAAGTTCTTTGGCAGAGTTTCACTCGTTAATAACAGCGACGTGCCGCTATTTTTAAGAATATACTGGATTCGGTCGCCCGGATGGGTTGGATCAATCGGAAGATAAGCTCCCCCCGCCTTTAATATGGCCAAGATCCCTACCATCATCTCCAAGGATCGTTCCACCATGATTCCCACAGTATGATCCGGCTTAACACCTTTCTCCCTTAGCACCCAAGCAAGCTGGTTGGCCCTTTCATTCAACTCCCGGTAGGTAAGTCTCTTGTCAGCGAAAAC
>JANAVG010000007.1 GCA_024213275.1 Rossellomorea sp. BNER | reverse complement strand
TTATCGTCGTTGAAAACATTGTTGACAAGAAAGAATAAAATGACTCTTTCTTTTTACACAATTATATGGACTTAATCAACATGTGCTGTTAATGAGGCAGAATTCCACAATTATGCGCAAGCCCACTGTCTATGAGCCCAAATCGATATTTTAAGAGTGTGTTTCGATAAGTTATGCTCGAACATGTACTGTTTATGAGTCAGGATTCCACAATTATGCGCCTGCCCACTGTCTATGAGTCCAAATCGATAATTTAAGAGTGTGTTTCGATAAGTTATGCGCGAACATGTGCTGTTAATGAGGCAGAATTCCACAATTATGCTCAAGCCCACTGTTTATGAGTCCAAATCGATAATTTAAGAGTGTGTTTAGATGAGTTAAGCTCGAACATGTGCTATTAATGAGGGAGAATTCCATAATTATGCGCAAGCCCACTGTTTATGAGTCCAAATCGATAATTTAAGTGTGTTTAGATGAGTTATATATTTGCTGTTAATGAGTCAGGATTCCATAATTATGCTCCGACCCACTGTTTATGAGCAGCAAACCTTGTTAAGAAAAGAAAACAGGATTTATTATTTACCTATAAATCCAACGTTCATATAACCAAAAAGAAACCGATTTCTCTCCAACGAAAATCGGTTTCTTTTTATAAAATCAATCTACAGACACTAGTTTCATTTTTTCCGCAATCTAATTGACCATTGATCCCCGTTCTTTTCTAATGAAAGCTGCTCATGTCCTTCCTGCTGTACCCACTCAGGAATCGTTTCGGTTGCTTTGCCACAGTCAAAATCAACTCGTAAAATATCATTCGGATTTAATTCTTCAAACGCCATTTGTACTTTGAGGAGAGGGTATGGACAAACTTCTCCAATTGCATCTAGAACCACTTCTTTCGATTTGCTCATTGTCATCCTCCTTTCATTAAGGCTCTTTTCGTAAACGTTGTTGCTTTTGGTAAATTATAAACATCCTAAATCACAATATTAGTGAACCATTGATTGCTTTGACGAAAAGATGCCCCGAAACCATAATAATAACGGGTTTCTATTCTTGTTCGAAAAGCAACAATCTATGCGAAAACAGCCTTCATTAAAATACAATCACACGATCATGGGTTTCTATTAAGGATAATAGTTGATTCATATGAATCTCAGGATGAATACTGATAAGACCGCGCTCGTTAGCATCTTCTTTTTCCAAGAATACGGGTAATGCCCATGAATGGCTACTTTTGATAGCATCCTGCATGAGCACAATGGTTCCTTCCTTGTGGAATGAAACGATTTCCTCAGTTCGTTCATTGATCGGTTTTGTCAAAATAAAAAGCGTTTTTTTCATTTGGCATCCACCTCATATCGCATAACCACATCTGCGTTAGCCAAGACGTCAAGCATCTCGTTTCGATCTTTCACTTCTACACCTTTCAGTTTTTCTTCCTCAAGAATCTGAAGGTCAGTTAATGAATGACGTTCAACCCAAACTTTCCGCTTTAGCATAATAAGGGCATTAATATGCTTAGCTGTTTCATGTTTTTTAAGAAAATCGGGCTTTTTCTTTAGGGTGGCTAATGACGCCTTATCGAAAAGAAGAACATGAACATCATGTTTCCTGAGCACAAGGCCAACTGACATTCGGAGGCCCTCTGATAATCGATGAGTGTCAATCGCTGAACTTCCTCCTAATACAACTGCTACCGTTTTAGCCAAAAACCATCACCCTCTCAGCATCCTCCACAATTCTTGCCCAATCCGCCTGGCTTCCTGATTTGACGCCTGCTTCAATGGGCAATTCTCTTTCCTCACAGTTATGAGCACATGCAATCAGCGTTACATGATTATTTTCAGTTAAAAGTTGTGTGAATTGCTTAATGGCATAAACACCGTTTTCCATAAAGAAAATCGAAAACGTCCAGTCTTTGTGTAAACCACTATGGACAATACGCTCCGCTGCTGCTAGAGAAGAGAAATCGGAGTCAGCTGTTATCATAACGCCAATATGCATAGATTTTCTCCCCCTTACTTTTTCGCTACTTGAAAATACAAATGGAACACCGCTCCATCCCGAACGGGCTCAAATAAGACTTGATGTCCGTTTCGAATGACTTCCTCTGGTACGTTTGTAACTGAAGGGGGGTGGTCGACGATAACCTCTAGAACTTCTCCAGGCTTCATGTCGTTCAATTCTTCTAATGTGTAAATGGGTGGATAAGGACATGCTTCACCTTGTAAATCAAGTGTTCGATCAACATTAATGTTTATTCCCATTGTTATTCTCCTTTATTTTGCTAATTTTTTTAGTGAATCACGGCTTTCCCACCAAGTGATGAGCAAATACCATGCCAACAATAACCCAACGGTACCGAAGATCGCTCCCGTCCAACCCCAGCGCTCCACGAGATTAATCGCCGGGAAAGGTTCGACAAGAAATTGATATAAGCCGAGTCCATCCCATGACCAGGCAAGGAGTGTTGCTCCAACAACGGTTCCAATTCCTGCAAACCATAATTGAACATAGCCTTCCATTGAGCGATACATCCAGCCTGTTTCACAACCACCGGCAAGAACGATCCCTATTCCGAAAATGATGGCGCCGAGAAACACCCCAATACTTGCTGCCTCAGCTCTAGCTTCTACTCCAAGATTCATCAGGATTGCAAAACCAATGGTGGAGACAATCATACCTAATGCAAGTGCTCGACCGAGTGCACCCTGTTTGGTAATCCAAAGCTCACGAAATGCTGATGTGAAACAAATTCGTCCCCGTTGAATACAAACACCAAATGCAGCACCAAATAATAAGGCAAATGCGAGTTTACTTTGTCCGGCACTAAAGTAATAGATAGAGGCTAGCACAATGGCACCTCCGACAATGACTCCTAGTATCGTTTGGACTTTTGTTGGAACTTGACCTTTACTAGTCCGTTTTCCTCCACGGCTTCTTGGTTTTCGTTTTCCCATGACGAGGGGGTGAAGAGCGATTTTTGTTCCTAAGTAGGTTCCTGGAAACATTCCAAGCATAAAAATCCAACCATGCAGTGAAAATTGTGGTACAGCGCTAAAAAACGAGCCGAGGTTACAACCCATTGCAAGTCTTGCTCCAAATCCAGCGAGAACCCCGCCGATGAAACCTTGCAGTAACCGACTTCGTTGTTGGGGCATGCGGATTTTAAAATTATTGCTTAAAAGGGCGGTAAGTAAGGCTCCACCTAACATCCCGAATATCAGCCAGCCTGATCCCCGGTCCCAAGGCATATTTTCGAGTTTAATTTGTTCAAAATATAACCATCCACTCACATTAAAACCAAGCAGTTGAAGCAAATGACCTCCCCATCTTGTGAATTCTGTAGTCACGCCCCATGCGCCTCCAGAAAGGGCAAACCAGAAAATATTCAGTACGGCGGCAGTCAATACAGCTGCCCAATATGGCCAATAGTTCACTAAAACCTTTTGATAGAGTGCCAATAATCGTCCTTTAAACGATTCAGCTTCTACTAAAGCCTGTTGCTTATAAGGGGAGAAGGGAACCCCTTTTTCCAATTGTTTTGAATTGATCGCCATAGGATCACCTCACTATTTTTAAAATAATCAATTTCGGTAAATTTGGTTTCTAACAATATAGAAAGCTATATTTCTACATCACTCTATGTGCTGATGGTTAGAAGTGGGATGGGGGTGACACCATTTTCTTTTTTAAAACTACAACCTTCACAAAATGAGTTATAAATCAAAAAACACCTCCTTCACAAGAAGAGGTGTTTAGTCTTAATACAGCATAACTTCACCTCTCTTATCTTTCGGAAACCATTCCGCAGGATTTGGCACCTTATTATGAGGTTGCCGAGGCTTCAAAGGGCCTTTCCCTCCACCTCTCTTCATAAGAGAAAAAATAATTCATATCGGATTAATAGGATTTTATCTTAAAGTTAATTGAATTGTCAATCACTTTTTAAAGAAATGGGCACCTCAATTATAAATCGACAAAATTGAAACTGTCCCAAAAGGTGGCGGAATCACTATGATTGCCCATATATAAGAGGTTTTCTTCTATAAATTGAAGTTGTTGTTCCTGACATCTTGGTTTTGGGGCAGACCCAATAATCTTTTTTTGTATTTAGGGTGTCCTTTTATCCTACTTTTCTTCTATATAAAAAGCGAAAGGTGGGTGAGCAGATGGGAGGATAAAGGGTTTGTCGGTTTTTCAAATAATTAAAATAGAATAATTTGCAGGTCTTACTCAAGAAGGGTTCAAAATAATTTGTAAATGCGGAGGAGTTTTACGATGAGTAGATTATTAATCGATGAATATCCATTAATGGTGATTCCGTCATTGGCTGTAAAGATTGGTGTTAATGAATCGATTTTTTTGCAGCAGATTCATTATTGGTTGATGAGGAGCCCTCATGTGTTTGAGGAGAAGAAGTGGATTTATAACAGTTATATAGATTGGCAGAAGCAGTTTCCCTTTTGGTCATTAAGTACGATTAGAAGGACGATTCATTCACTTGAAAAACAGGGATATATCGTATCAGCGAATTGGAATCGTTCAAAGATGGATAAAACAAAGTGGTATCGGATTGATTATGAAAAGCTTGAAGAATTGCATGACAATCGATTGTCCCTTTTTGACCTTCCACCTGCTCAAATTGAACAGTCCAAAGAGTCAGAATGGACAAAGGAAGTGACCTGTTTGAACAAACCAATACCAGAGATTACTACAGAGACTACAACAGAGAAAAATACAATTCCTTTTGCAGATGTAATTGATTATCTTAACAGTCAAACCCATTCTACATACAAATCGAATTCAAAGAAAACCAAACAGCTGATACAGGCGAGATGGAAGGAAGGCTATTCCCTAGATGATTTTAAAAAGGTGGTTGACTTAAAGGCATCTGAATGGCTTAAGGATCCTTACTGGAGCAAATATCTCAGGCCGGAGACTTTATTTGGACCTAAATTTGAATCGTATTTAAATCAGAAACCAAATAAGAAAGCATTCCAAGAGGAGGAATTTAATCTAGATGATTAAACGAGAGACCTATAAATTATTAGAAATGATTGCCGAGTATTATCAGCAGTTTAAAATAAATCAGAAAAAAATAGACACATGGCATATCGTTTTACAGACTTATACATTTGAAGAGATCGAGGAAAACCTGATTACCTATGTGGCAAGATCACCTTATCCACCAATGCTTTCAGAACTAACTAGAAAAGCGGAAAACATTTCAAGGGTGATACCTGATAGCCAGGATACGATTGCGATTCTATATCCAACCTCAAAGCCAGCAAATGACGAGGTTGTTCAAGCGGAGCTAGCCAAAATGAGGGAAATCTTAGGGATTAGAAAGGATTCATGCTCATGATGGACGTTGGACTATTTAATCAACAGGCGGAAGAAGCTGTTGTCGGATCCCTTTTTTTAAAAGAAGAGTTAGTGAAGGGTGCACTGTCCTCCCCGAAGAACTTTACTTGGAACCTTTGCAAAATCTTCTTTCAGTGATTATGCGGCTTGATGAAAAAGGAAAACCAATTGATGTTATATCTGTGTTGGAGGAAGTTGGCGAACAGAATATCCAAAGTGTCGGGGGAATTAGTTACATAACAGAGTTTGTAGGGAGAGTACCGACAACAGAGAACTTTCATTTTTATCAAAATATTGTTAAGGAATATCATCAAAAACGGAACTTGATAGGTATTGCTGACAAAATTATTGCTAATGCACATGAAGGCGACTTTGCTAAAACGGTCAATGAAGGCATTCATCATCTAATCGAAATTGAAGATGGGCAAACGGATGAGGAGCTTGGAGAAATCAAGAATACTTTAGTTGAGTTTTACCAAGATTGTGAACAGGATCTTGGAGATATACAAGGTATACCTTCAGGCTTTACGGCACTAGATCGACTTACTGGAGGATTTCAGGAATCCGATTTCATTGTAGTCGGAGCACGCCCTAGTGTAGGAAAAACAGCGTTTGCTTTAAATATTGCCCTAAACTCTTCTGAGCATGATATTGGATTAGTATTCTCATTGGAGATGTCGAAAAAGCAGTTGTTGAAAAGAGCCGCTAGCTGTATCGGAAATATTACTAGTACGAAGATGAGGAATCCGCGAAAGTATTTTGAAGAAGACGATTGGAGCCATTTATCTTTTGCCTTGGGAAAGGTTTCGAAATCCAACCTCCATATCTTTGACAAAGCGGGTATGGATATTCATTATATCTGGTCCAAGCTGCGAAAGGTAAGAAGGATGTATGGGGAGAAGAAAAGAATGCTTGTAGTCATCGATTACCTGCAATTAATCATCGGCGACCCGAAACATAAACAGAATCGGCAAGCGGAAATCAGTGAGATAAGTCGTACTTTAAAAACAATGGCAAGAGAATTAAACATCGTCGTCATCGCCCTTTCCCAGCTTAGCCGCGGAGTAGAAAGCAGGCAGGATAAACGACCACTACTGTCAGATTTACGTGAAAGTGGTCAGATCGAACAAGACGCAGATGTCATCGCCTTCCTATATCGTGACGACTATTATGACCAAAACTCCAATCAAAAAAACATCATTGAAATTATCATGGCAAAGCAACGTAACGGTCCAATTGGTACTATCCAGCTTGCATTTAGGAAGGAGTATGGGAAGTTTTTAGATTTAGATTTGTGTTCAAAAGGATGACCTGTGGTTTAGGAAGACGCGTATAGTATAGGATGAATATGTGCTTCCTTCTTCCAATTGAATTTAACTAATAGAATAGTAATTTTAAGAATGTTTCCTTCTATTCTACTTTTTCATGCCGAATATAAAATACAAGTTTACAAGCGTAATCAGTCAGAGTATGATATGAAGGTGATTAATCGAATGAGAAGGAGTTGAATTTTTTTGAGTAGTCAAAGTTGTAACGAACCCGAACCCGATTCGTACAAAGAGGAAGTCAATAACGTACCACACCTCAGAAAGTTGAATACTGATAAAAATTCAACTCTTATGTATGACAGGGGCATTTTTTGACTTCCTCACTAAAATGAGGAGGTATCAACAATGTTAAAGATTTATTTAACGAATGAAGATGGATTACTTCAGGAAACAACGGAAATTAGCCATGGCTGCTGGGTTAATCTAGTATCACCAACCGAACATGAGATTTGTCATGTAGCAAATAAATTGCAAATTCCTTTAGATTTTCTAAGAGATCCGTTAGACGAAGAGGAACGATCAAGGATAGAGAAAGACGAGGGCATTATTCTCATCATCGTTAATATTCCATTAGTCTCAAAAGATGAAAATGACATCCCGATTTATGATACGATTCCTTTAGGAATGATCATTACCGACAATTGCTTTATTACCGTATGCTTGAAAGACAATCCGATATTTCACATGTTTGCACAGAATAAAGTGAAAAATTTTTTCACATATAAAAAAACAAGGTTTTCATTCCAAATCTTATATGTGATGGCAACCTCATTTCTAAGGTATTTAAAACAAATTAGCAAAAAGACTGACGCAATCGAAAAGGAACTACATCAGTCCATGAAAAATAAAGAGCTGTTTTCATTGTTAAACCTGGAAAAAAGCTTGGTCTTCTTTACAACCTCATTAAAGTCAAACAATATCGTTATGCAGAAAATGTTAAAAAGTAGTTATCTAAAAATGTATGAAGACGACCAAGAATTGTTAGAGGATGTCATTATCGAGAACCAACAGGCAATTGAAATGGCTGAAACGCATACGACAATCCTAAGTGGTATGATGGATGCCTTCGCATCTGTCATTTCAAATAATGTGAATATCGTCATGAAGTTTTTGACATCAATCACGATTATCATGGCTTTACCAACAATGGTTGCAAGTTTTTACGGAATGAACGTGCCGATTCCGTTTCAAGATTACCCATATTCATTTTTTGTTGCCATTACCATTTCTTTTATTTTATCAAGTGTTACAGCAGTTGTTTTCTGGAAGAAAAGGTTCTTTTAATAAAACTGAAAGGGGCTGTTTTCTAAAAGATTATTGTTTTTTAAGAACATAAATTTTTGTAAAAAGGTTGGTTGGAGCGGAAACCAACCAGCCCCTTTTCAAATAACAACATTGTTTACGGAAACAGCCTTTTTATTTGAACCAACCCTTACTCCATAATCCTAGGAGCATAGATGAGCCGACTACAAACATAACCCCTAATACTCCAAAATAACCCCATCGCCAAGAAAGTTCAGGAATATATTGGAAATTCATGCCGTAGATACTAGCAATGAACGTTAGTGGAATAAAAATAGAGGTCATAACGGTCAGTGTCTTCATAATGTTATTCATTCTGTTTGAATTTAATGATAGGTAGCTGTCACGTACATCAGTGGTCATTTCCCGATTGGACTCAATCATTTCTGAAAGTTTTAATAAATGGTCATAAATATCCATAAAGTATACTCGTTCTTCTTTGGGGATGATCACCCGTTCAGAATTTAAAATTCTATAAAGCAATTCACGCATCGGAAAAACCGTTCGGCGTAGTTTAAGTAACTGGCCCCTAATTTCGAATACCTCTTCAATGAGATTTTGATTGGCTTCCTTCGTTTCAATTTCACTTAAATTATCTTCTATTGTGTATATGATAGGGAAATACTCATCGACAATCTTATCCATCATTAAATAAAAAACGTATAATGCCCCTTTACTGAGAATATTATGGTCGCCAATTAATTTTTGACGAACTAATTCTATTTCAGGTGACGATGATAAATGGACAGTAACGATAAAATTTTCACCTACAAAGGCATCGACTTCTTCAGGTGTTAACGAAGTTTGGTTTAAAGTATGTAAAACAAAAAAATCGTACCCATCGTAATAATCGAGTTTTGGACGCTGCAGAAAATGCAAGCAGTCTTCAATCGCCAGAGGGTGGAAACTAAAATGGGTTTTAAGAAGGATCGCTTCCTCTTCCGCAGGGGCATCAAAATCCACCCAAAACCATTTAATATCTGAATCATTTAAACGATTTATCGGTACATCATGGATAAGTTTTAAATCATTTGTAACCGCAAAAGTACGAATCATTCACATTACCCCCTTCTTTACTTTAGGCTCTTTTCGTGAATTTTTTTGCTTTTGATCAATTTTTATAAACATCTTAAATCATTCAATATCAGTGAAACACTTAATGATTTGACGAAAGATGCTCCGAAATCTTAATCATTACGGGTTTCTATTCTTGTTCGACAAGCAACAGTCTATGCGAAAACAGGCTTACTGTATAACATAAATCATCTTTATTTCATTAAAATGTTAAGGCAAGTATAGCATAAGGTCCTTCAATGAAAGAAAAAATGGATGAACGAGTCAAGAACCGAAGACAAAGAAAACGGGGCTGTCCCAAAAGCAAGGTGTCAGGAACCATCACTCCCATATATAGGAGAAACCCTCGAACATCCCCTATTTATGAGTGGTTCCGGAATGGCCCTAATAGTAAGAAAATAAATATAGCCCGAAAAAACACTATATATGAATAGTGTTTTTTCGGGTTATTTCATTTTCTAATAAATTTCCTATTACTTACGATCTGGTGCTTTATTTAAAAGTCCGTAGAAGAAGAATTTTGATAAATCTTTAGCTAATTTAGAATTTTTTTCATGATCATCGTAGAATTGAAACCCACTCATAGCATTTTTAAGTAAGTTCAAATAAATCATAATCGTTTCATTAGAAATATCCGGATCCATATAGCCTTGCTTCTTACCTTCTTCAAAAAATTCAACGATGGACGGAAGGTATTGATGATACATTTCCTCAATCATCTTCTGTAGTTCAGGGTCGCCATTGATCAATGAATTAAGGAATTCAGGGTTTGTTTTTCCTGAAATACTCTCCGTCTCAAACACCATCATCTCTATTTTTTCGTGAAAACTCAGTTCTTCTCTATTCGTAATTTCTAATCTATTCTCCCATTCTTTTTGTAGGAAAGAGGTGATGACCTTTCTAACTAGTTCATCTTTAGTACCAAAATGGTTATAGATGGTGACAGGTGATACACTAGCTTTTTTTGCAATTTCCGCGATACTTACTTTTTCGATGCCGAAATTTAAAAAAAGTTCGATGGCCACGTTTCTGATCTTCTCTTTTTTCTTCTCTGTACGTAATTGATATCCGTCCAATAAACTCACTCCTTACGATAATAATAAAATAAGTTTTGAATAAATACAAACTAATTTATTCAAAACTTATTGACATATTTCCAGTTGGAGAATAATATGAATAAAAACAATTAAAGTTATTCATTTCATTCAATTGATTGGGGGAAGCAAGAGATGAGTCTTCAAATTAATGGATTAACGAAGACATTTTCCAATGGTAAAGGAATTTTTGATTTGACATTTGAGGTGAGAAAAGGGGAGGTTTTTGGCTATCTAGGTCCCAATGGAGCAGGTAAATCTACAACCATCCGTCATTTAATGGGGCAGGAATATCGATTTTCTTTTATATTTTCCATATTCTTTCTAATTCTAGTGACTTTGATTGGATCAAGTACCTTACGATTTTCACGGCATTTCAACCATTGGAGATTGTGAAAGGAACAGCTGATGTTTTATTCGTGTCCATAGGATTAGCGGTTTCAGGCTTATTATTTTACGCCATAAGTATCTATTTTTTAGTAAAAGAGATCTTTCACTTTAAAAATTTCTAATAAGAGGATGCTAGCCGTAGATTTTAATACAACTTCAAAGATATAGGGGGTGAAACAAATGGAATTCCAAGAAATTCTTGATTGGGCTTTTCAAAGGCATCTTAATCCATTGAGTTGGTATATTCGTCCCGTTTTTCTTGTTGTGTTAGCTTATTTTGCCTATAAACATAACTGGAAAGGCCTGATCATAACGTTTATATTGATGATGAGCAGTATGGTCTGGTTTCCTCCACCGGAAACGATTAATTCACAAATGAAGGCGGTTCTAGAAATGGAGGAAATGTTATTAAGCAATCCTCTATCAGCAATCCTGACGATTCCCTTTATGATGGTGTTCGTTGTTTCAATTGGGATAGCCTTTTGGAAGCATTCATTAATATTAGGGCTAATCATTATGAATGTTACGCTTATTGGAAAGGTTGTTCTTTCATTATTTTTCACAGGGGAGAACGGGTGGGCACCACTTGGGAACACGATTTTTGGATTAATCCTAGTAAATGGCATCGGTTTGTTTCTAATCTTTAGAAAAAATGATATCCAAAAGAACCAAAAAAATGTTCATTAAGAAGATTAAATGATAAATCCTTAGTATAAATGAAAGTTATTGGCTGTTCCATAAAAAGAAGCGCATGATTTGGAAGTGATAGGGAAAATGAATACAAAAGTCTAGGTGTTTTTTTTATTATTTAAATTTTCCCCATCAACTTTTTTCAAGAATTGCACGCTTTTAGTTTAAGAAAGGGGTAGTAAATGGAGAATTGTTTTATATTCTTTTCGAACGCATACCCTTTAAAATCGTGATGTTATCCAAGCTTAATAATTGATTATATCTTTCACTTTTAACGTCATATATGGCTATTTTTCCTGTATTGTCATAATGTACTCCCCATCCATATTTTTTTACTAATGGAGAGGCTCTAAAACATGCTTTAGGTTTTGTGAAAAATTGCTCACGTAGCTCATTAACATTATTTGATTCGATTTGATTCTTGATCAAATAGGTATTAAATTGAACATCTTCTTGTGTATATTGATAAGGGTTATTCTTGATTAAATGATATTCAATAGAAGCAATCGTAGGTTTTTCATTTCTTGGGACAGGTACAATAGCTGAAGTGACCGTTGAATCCTCCGAAATTGTAATAAAAGTGTCCTTATAACTCATATCATTTCCCTCCTTAGGGAACCAAGCAATTTGTAAGTTAATAAGAATGAAACTATAGTAATAATTAAACATAAACATCATAAATCCTTCTTATATCTAATTTAGTCATCTGATTTTTATATTAAAATGAAAAAGAACCAATATTATTGTTAAGAAATTAAAAAGAAAATCTTACTATAGGTGAAATTAAATAACTGAAGGAGATCCAATTAAAAACGTAAGAAGAGTGAAGCTTTCACAGGGGATGAATTTTTATTTTAATCATGTTTTAGAAATGGTAAAAAAAGAAGGCTGTTTTAGTAAACATTGTTGTTATTTGAAAAGGAGGTAGTTGGTTTTCTCTCCAGGATGCCTGCTTTATGAGCATTACTGTCATCATGAAACCATACGGGCACTTAGTTTATCATATCTTTTCCTTTCCAACTGTTATTGAAATATTTATTTAGACGTTACTTCTTTACGAGGTAGCGCTTTTTTTAATTGGATGGACAATAAAAAGAAGCGCATAATTTGGAAGTGATTAGGAAAAATATAGACAAAGTCTAGTCCGTTTTGTTGCATAAACAAGTTTTTACATACATATGACCTTCAGGCGGGGGTCGTTTCGAGTCATATTTATGAAAGTGAGTGCTTATGGAGAACTATACCAGTACAAACAACCATCGCCGATATAAAGCACATATTAGTATATTTGGTACGACTCAGCTTCATTTGAGGAATCCTTATATTATTGCCTGGTGGTCCGCAACATTTCCAGGGTTTGGTCATTTAATGCTTTCAAAGTATCTTCGCGGAATTATGTTATTTATATGGGAGATCTTTATCAATCATCAAATGAAGCTCAATCAAGCGATGGTCTATTCCTTCACTGGAAAGATTGATCTCGTGAAAGATGTATTGGATACTCGCTGGTTGCTTCTCTACATACCTGTTTACCTTTTTGGGATATGGGACAGCTATCGAACGACAGTCGATTTAAATAAAATTTATCTTCTGGCTGAAAGGGAAAACGCGCCATTTAATTCTTTTAGTATTGGAGCAATGGAAATTAATTATCTTGATAAACGCAATCCATTGATGGCGGTGTTCTGGTCGATGATGATTCCGAGTACAGGTCATCTATATATCCATCGAATTTTGATTGCAGCCATGACGTTAACCATAACCGTTGTTTTTGTTTATTACTCTCATATGCTTGAAGGGATCCATTATCTGTTCTTCGGGGAGATTAAGAAATCCACTGAGGTATTAAATGCACAGTGGCTCCTTTATTATCCTTCCTTTTACTTTTTTGCCATTTATGATTCCTATGTAAATACCGTTGAAAACAATAAACTCTTTGAGAAAGAACAGAAGGATTATCTAAGAAAAAATTACCAATCGTCAAGGTTTAAGGTGAAGAAGGGAACAAAGGTGAGTTAAATGCAGATATTTGCAACTTTCGAACATTCCACCTATATTGAACTTGCCATTTCCGAACTAGAGGACAAGGGAATTAACGATATATTTGCATTGCCTTTAGATAGCCGGACAGAGGAAAGAAGACTCTTTGACACGATTCACAAATCGGACGGGAGTTCTTTATTAGACAAAGCCTTCATATTTGCAGTTGCCTTCGCAGTGATCGGAGCAAGTCGTGGGTTCGCCCTCGACTGGGGGCCGATCTATTGGGGATTAATCGGAGCGGCTAGTGGCCTTATACTAGGATTTATCATTGATATCATTCAAAAAAAAGTATTTAAGAAAAAGCACCGCTTATTACGTGGAAAGCAAGCTGAAATCATCCTTATTGTCGATTGTCCTGACGAAAAGACTGAAATGGTGGAGAGAATCCTTTGGGACCATTTAGCGTTTGGACTGGCGAAGGTGAAGTAATGATAGGAAAAAGATGGTGTAAAAAGGCCTCCTTTTATCAAGAAAAATGTCCATGTGTCAGTTAATGAAAAACAATCCCCATTTATCACTTTTTCGTAAGCCAACTCCTTCGATTAAAATTTTTAAAACCATTTACATGTTCATTGAAAAAATTCGTAAGAAAGTACCATATTCTGTGATAACCAACCTAGACTTCTGTACATATAGTGGTATGGAAGGGAGGGGTTTATATGGATAGATTTATCCTGTTAATGCTGGCGAGTATATTATCTGGTTTTGCCTTACTCAAAGTTCCTTTAGAAGGTTCATTTCTTGAAAGCTTACAACCCGTCACAGATGTCATCGGTTTATTAGCCATCCTAGTGTTCTCTCTTTTCCTTATCTTCAAAGGGGTCATGGCTTTGGTCGGGAAGTGAATGAAGAAAGATTTAAGGCTCAATTATTGGGCCTTATTTTTGTGCTTTGACCATTAATAAATAGTGAAGATGAATCTTAATCAACTATGTTAGAATTTGGATAAAGATGTGGCTGGAGGGGGAATTCCTTTGATGTTCGGTATGAGTATCTGCCAGATTGGTTTTGGTGGGTAGCGATTTTGTGGGTTCTTGGATTCATTGGATTTAGTTGGTTGTGGATGAAAAGATAAAATTGTCAGAAAGGTGTTTGTTTTTCAACTGGGTGTTCAGATAATATAGGGATAGGTAAAAAGACTGTGGAATAGAAAAGGGTAGACTGCACAGATAAAAAATAGGAGTGATCATGATGCCAGTTTATAACAAACTAGTAAGAGACCGTATTCCAGAAATTATCGAAAACACAAGAAAGAAATTCACAACAGAAAGATTAAATGATACTAGATACATAGAAGAACTCAAAAAGAAAAGCTTTGAAGAGCTGGAAGAATATTGTGAAGCAGAAAGTAGAGTAGATGCCCTTGAAGAAATGGCAGATCTTTTGGAAATCATGCACGCTCTGGCAAAATATCATGGCTCTTCAATGGAAGAAATAGAGAAAATTAGAGTGCAGAAAGCGAAGGAACGTGGGGGATTTCGAGACAAGGTTTATTTAATTGAGGTTGAATAAAAATATTCGATATAAAGTAGGGGAAATATGAGTCATAAATTACAAATTGGTGAAATGAAAGGATCACACTTAACGGATACAGAAATATGGAGGCATTTTAACTTAATTTTTTCCCCGAGGTCAAGAAATTCAAAAACATATAAGTTTGTATTGATAAAATCACTTATTGAAAACTTATATAACGTTAATCACTATCTAGAATTGAATTATTTTAATCTATTTGGAAGTTTAACAAAAAATTGGTCATTAAACGATTCCAATATATTAAAGCATTAAAGTATATACGAAGGACAATATTCGTTTTAAAGAGCTATGCCTAAAGACGAATTACGATTTGACGACAGATTTTGTACCTGGTTCTCATGAGTGAGGGTACTGGCTCAATTCATTCAAAAGGTACCATCTTAGCTTCCTTTTATAAAATAGATCGTTTTCATAAAGTTAGATAATATGAACCCTTACATGTTGAAGTGTAAGGGTTTTTGAATTGTTCAAGATTCGTATGGTTATTTTCAAAAACGTAAAGGGCATATTTCAACCTTCGTGAAAATATACTGATTAGTGAGATAGCGTATCGCTGATTGGTACGATGAGGGATTGAATGTTCAATATAATCAAACGCGATGAAGGGGGAATTTATGTTGTTTGAGCCTTTGGAAGGGATTCGGATCCTGGATTTATCAAGGATTTATGCATCGCCAGCTGGGTCAATGATTTTGGGGGATCTAGGGGCAGATGTGATTCGTATTGAATCACCAGAAGGAACGGATACGATGAGAGATTGGTGGCCGTTTGTAGAGGAGCAAAGTACTTATTATCTTACGGCCAATCGAAATAAAAGGTCTGTCACCATCAATCTTAAGAGTGAAAGCGGTAAGGCGTTGTTTTTAAAGCTCGTAACCAATGCGGATGTGATTATGGAAAATTTTAAAACCGGAACCCTCGATCGATTAGGACTTGGTTATGAGGAGTTAAAGAAGCATAATCCATCTATTATCCTTTGTTCTGTTACAGGGTATGGACAAACGGGTCCCTATCGAAATGAGCCAGGGTATGATCCTGTGATTCAGGCGATTGGGGGATTAATGGAAGTGACCGGTCACGCTGATGGTGACCCCACTCGAGTAGGACTTCCAGTTGTTGATATCATTGCTTCCCTTTATACATCTGTAAGTATTTTATCAGCCATTCTCGCAAGGAATAAAGGTGGGGCAGGACAGCATATTGATATTTCTTTATTAGATGTTCAAATTAGTTCATTAGCCAATGTGGCGAGTAGTTATTTAATGAAGGGCTTTATTTCGAAACGAATGGGGAACCAGCATAATAATGTTGTCCCATATCAAGTGTTTCAATGTGAGGATAGACCGATGATGATAGCTGTGGGGAATGATCAACAATTTAAAAAACTATGTAACATCCTTGATCGGCCGGAATGGATCACAGATGAGAAGTATAAAACCAATGCGGCAAGGGTGGAACATCGTGATGATATATCAGAAAAAATCCAAGCTCTTTTTAGGGAGAAATCAGCGGATGAATGGTTTACATTACTGTCTGACCAAGGGATTCCATCAGGACCAGTGAATAATGTTGAACAAGTATTTCAGCATCCACAGGTACAAGCAAGGGAAATGGTGGAAGAAATACCACACCCGACACTTGGGAAGGTTAAATTAGTTCGAAATCCTATTCGCTTTTCCGATACATCTCTAAAAATTAAAAAACATCCCCCGCTACTTGGTGAACACACTTTATCGTTTCTAAAGGAAGAATTACATCTAGAAGATGATGAATTAGAAAATCTACGGTCCCAAGGGGTTATTTAGATATTTCAGATGTCATCAAGTATGAACTTGAACAAATGAATGGTGGTGATGGTATGGAGGATGATAGTCAAAGCAGGCAGCACATCGTCCTAAAAACCTTCTGTATATTGGCTATGTGCATTCTCTATATGTTGTCGTTTTTTCTTCCATACCCATTCATTAGAATTGTATTAGCGAGCCTAACCATTCTAGTTTTTATTTATTGTTGTTATCAAGCTAAACCTTTTTTTAAAGTCATTAGTCTTATGATGCTTACAGCAGGGTTTTGTTTAACTAGTTTTACAGGAAAAGGATTGGTAGGTATCCAAGCGGGGATCATTTCAAATGTTCCACTTCTAACCTTAATTATTCTCGTTCCACTTATCGCCATTCCATTAAAGGTTGGCCATTATTTACAAGCTTGTCATTACTATATAGAAAAATTCATTACTAAACCGAAAATTTTGTTTGCTAACCTAACCACATTTCTATTTTTATTCGGTCCTGTATTAAATATAGGAACGATTCGGCTGCTGGCAGATGTTGTTGAAAAATTTACGATTCCGCCAAGGTTGATTGCAAAAGGATATTTGACAGGGTTTTCAACGGTTGTTTTATGGTCACCTTATTTTGCATCTGTTGGACTTGTTACGCATTACTTGCACATTTCCATTGTCAGTTATTTCGCCATAAGCATTCCATTTGCCATATTGCAATTAACAATAGCGAATCTTCTTTTCCAATTCACAGCTAGAAAGTATGATCTTCATATTGAGCAAGTACCGAATCATTTACCTACATCAACTATTGATCGAAAGAAAATTAGTGGTCTGTTGATCATCGTCTTTACTTTAATGGTAAGTGTCCTCTTCTTAGAGAGGCTGACTCATTTGCCGATGCTTTTACTAGTAAGCATCATATCGCTTCTTTTCCCTTTAGGGTGGTTTGTATTTACAAAACAGAAAAGACTGTTTGCAAAGCATTTATTTCAATTTAGAAATCAATCCCTTTTACAGATGGATAACGAGATTGTGATGTTTATTAGTGCAGGTCTATTTGGCGCTTCTTTAACTGGGACAGACTTTGCTGAAAATATAGGGACTATAATGAACACCATTTCTTCCATATCCTTTTTACTATTTATTGTGGTAACGATGTTATCTTTTATTTCCCTCACTCTCATTGGCTTTCACCCTATCATATTCGCTATTCCTATTTTATCCCAAATAGACCCAATCGCGATTGGAACTACACCTGAAGTGATAGCCTTAATCTTTATGCTCTCGTGGTCACTATCTGCCATTATAAGTCCAATCAATCCATTAAATATTCTAGTTAGCGGTTTAGTAAGGAAGAAATCCCATGTTGTAGGCCTAAAGTGGAATGGGAAATTTGTTCTAACGATTCTCTTTATTGGAACGTTGTATATCTATTTTGTTCAAAACTGGTTATGTAGATAATTCTGAAAATGGAATCATATTGTATCGGAGAACGGAATAGAATACTGCATAGCGGTATAAGCAAGTAATATCAGGGGGTGACATATTAGAAGATTGCATTATTGTAAACGTTTTCCATGATGCGATAAACCTTACCAAAGCTATTGGATGAAAAGTAACCTTTAACTAAACAACAAGGGGGCTTTAACTTGAAAGGGAAAAAGTGGGGAATTTTTATTGTTTTGTTGGTGATGTTGATGGTAGTGAGTGCATGCGGTCATTCGGCGGCACAAGAAAAGGTACAAACTGCCGATTCTAAGGATGGTGTTATTACGTTAAAGGTAGCAGACTCGTTTCCAACCAGTCATAACTTATCTCAAGAAGGTGCTGTTTACTGGATGGATAGAGTAGAAGAATTAACAGATGGCAAGGTGAAATTTGAATATTTTCCTGCTGAACAGCTAGGGAAGGCAGATGATCTATTGGATGCTGCCAAAAACAAAGTAGCGGATGTTGCTTATGTGGGTATAGGCTATGTTTCGGATAAATTGCCTTTAAGTGGAGTCGGAGAATTGCCTAATGCCTTTGATACTTCAGTCAAAGGGACAAAAGCTTATTGGCAAGTAACGCAAGACATTCTGTTAGAAGAGGAATTCTTGAAAAATGGCGTACGTCCAGTCTATGCGGTTACGTTACCTCCATACCAAGTCATGACCACACAGAAACCAGTTAAAGAGCTAAGCGATATGAAGGGAATAAAGGTTCGTAGTGGAGGAGGAGCACAAAGTCTAACGATTGAGAAATTGGGCGGAACTCCTGTATCGATGCCAGCACCGGAAATTTATACAGCGATGGAAAGAAAAACAATTGATGGGACTCTGTTTGCATTACCTAGTGTGAAGCCATATCAATTAGAAGAACAGCTAAAATATATTACAGAAAATGCGAATTTAGGGAGTTTTATCGTTTCCTATTGTATTAATGAAAATGTTTGGCAATCTTTACCCGATGATGTGAAAGCAGCTATGACAAAAGCGGGTGAAGAAACAATGAATCACCTGTCACACTATTTGGATGAATTAACAGAAAAGGAAAAGAAAGAATTTATGGCTAAAGGGATTGAATTCTCAGAAGTAGATGAAGACGCTATACAAAAAAAGACAAAAGCCGTTTGGAATGACTGGGCAGAAGAGCTTAATAATCGAGGTCTACCTGCAACAAAAGTCGTGGATGCTTTCCGTGAGGCTCTAGAGGAATAAACTCTCAAAGAAGGAGTGCCTATGAAAAAATTAAAGACCATTTTTCCGAAAATCGAATCACTCTTACAAGTCATTGGTTACGTTGCCCTTTTTATGATGATGTTATTAATCACGGTGGATACGGCTGGCCGGTATTTTTTTAACCAACCTATTCATGGAGCCTTTGAAATCACAGAAGATTATTTAATGGTAATGGTTGTATTCTTAGGGCTTAGTTATAGCTACAAAAAAGGTGAACATATCAAGATTGATTTGTTATATCGGCATTTTCCAAATAAGGTAAAATCTATCGTGGATTGCTTAGGGTTGTTATTAACGGCAGTGTTATTTAGTTTAATAACTTATCAAGGTTATAGTTTAACGTTTGAAGCTTGGGTCCAAAAACAATATATCTTTGGGGTCATCTCGCTTCCGTCCTTTCTATCTTATATCTGGGTCCCCGTCGGTAGTGCGGTTTTAACGATTCGATTAATGATTGAATTCTTTAAAACGATTCGAACCCTGTTTTGGGGTAAAAAAGGTCCAGCAAACGTTTAGGAACGATAGAGTCAAATGCAATTCCTTCTATCGTTCTTTTTTCTCTAGAAAGGGAGCATCTATTTGTGAACCAGAATGACCATTAATGATCAAAGGAGTGATGCAAGTGACCATTGTACTCCCTGTTGTCGGACTACTCGTTCTTATATTAATTGGCATTCCTGTTGGATTTTCGCTTCTCATTGCAGGAGGGCTTGGACTGTTATTAAACAGTGGAATGGATGCGATGAATGGGATTTTACAAACGACTCCACATGCAAGTGCAGCTAGTTTTGTCTTAACGACGATCCCCATGTTTATTTTATTAGCAGAATTCACCACCAGTAGTGGAATCACGACGAAAGCGTTTAAAGCATGCCATCGCTGGGTGGGGCATTTACCTGGAGGTCTTGCCATTGCGACTGTACTAGCAAGTGCTGGGTTAGCGGCTATTTCTGGCTCAAGTACAGCATCAGCTGCGACAATGGCAAAAACAGCTGTTCCAGAAATGAGAAAGTATAAATATAAAGATAGTTTTTCAGTAGGAATCGTAAGTGTAGCGGGTACATTAGCGATCATGATTCCTCCGAGTATCATCCTGATCATATATGGGATTTTAACAGAGGTTCCGATTGCACCCTTATTGATTGCAGGGATTGTTCCAGGTGTGTTAACGGCTTTAGGGTTCATTCTCTCGATTTATATAACAGCCAAAAGACAACCTGAAATGGCGCCAAAAGCTGAGCCATTTACAATGAAGGAAAAAGTTCAATCCTTAAAAGGGATTTGGCCCATGATGATTTTAATCTCTCTCATTGTTGTGGCCATCTATTCAGGGGCCGTAACGCCGACAGAAGCTGGTGCTGTAGGGGCATTCTTTTCATTCTTAATTGCGACCCTACTGTTTTCAACCAAGTTTCCTCAGATTAAACAAGCATTAAACCAGACAATGAAGACAACCTGTATGATATTTGTGATTATTATTGGTGCTATGATTTTCGGTTATTTCCTAACGGCCACACAAGTGACACAGCAATTAATCTCTTTCGTAGGAAATCTTCCTGTACATCCTTATGTCATCATGGGTATCATCGTTTTAATTTACCTTTTATTGGGGACGTTTATGGATCAATTGGCCATCTTGTTTTTGACCATTCCGTTAACATTTCCAATTGCCCAATCCCTTGGGTTCGATCCCATTTGGTTCGGAATCATCGTGACCAAAACGGCTGAAATAGGTTTAATTACACCCCCTCTTGGAATGAATGTGTATATTGCTTCAAGTGCTGCTAAGGTACCTGTTACAGAAGCGTTCAAAGGGGTTTGGAAGTTACTGATAGTAGAATTCATCATATTAATCCTGCTCTTTTTCTTCCCATTACTGTCGACTTGGCTACCAAGTCAAATGAATATGTAGGAGGCTTACGATGAGCTACTGGAAATACATTGATCAAGTAGAAGGTTATTCTCCGCCAGGTCATAGTGGAACCGTTAATAGAAGGATAATTGGCAGGGAGGATGGAATTCAAAGAGTAGAAATGATTTTTGGAGAAATGGATGTTGGGGGTGAAGCTGAAGAGCATTTCCATGACGATCTAGAGCAATTAATGTTTATTTTAGAAGGAAAGATGTATGTAGAGATTGAAGGAGAAAAAGCAGAACTCACAAAGGGTTGCGCAATATCGATTCCACCAAAAGTAACACATTTTGTCAAGAATAGTGGGAAAAGTAAACTACGATTTATTCTTATTTATTCCCCCCCTAAATAATGTAGTCATCACTTCAAAAATAATTATCAATCAATGTCGTTATTTTTTAACTAATAACCAGTATTGGAGTGGGGAACTGTGACAGAACAATCGATGCAGACGATTAGTAGAGCAGTCAATATATTAAAAGCATTTTCACAAAAAGAGAAAGAACTATCCTTAGCGGAACTTCATCGGAAATTAGGATTATCAAAATCTAGTTTACAGCGTATTTTAAATACTCTCGTATTGCAGGGTCTAATCGATAAAGATGAGAATAGGAAAACCTACAGACTTGGGATTGAGTTGTATTTTCTCGGACATCTTGTAGAAGAAAACTCGAATCTTATGTCGATTGCTAAACCTTATATGAAACTTTTGAATGAACGCTTTGATGAAACGATATCCCTAAGTATTATTCATCATAATAAACGAAAATGTATTGGGTATATTGCAAGTAATCATGAGTTGGCGGCACTTACTTACATTGGTCAGTATTCTCCTTTGTATGCAGGGTCATCTGCTAAATGTTTGATGGCGTATTTGCCGGATGATGAGGTAGAAGCGCTATTAGATGGTGAAGATTTTGAAACGTTTACAACCAAAACGATAAAGAACAAGGAAAAGCTACTAGACGAACTCCATTCCATTCGTGAAAATGGTTTTTCTATTAGCTATGGGGAACGTGTTCCAGGAACATTTTCTATCAGTGCACCCATCGTTGATCGATTTAATCGAGTGATTGCTGCCATTTCGATTCTTATGCCTACCGTTCGGGTTGAGGAGACCCAGATTGAGGAATATATTGAGCAGGTGAAAGAAACCGCACAACTCATTTCTATGAAATTATCATAAAAAAGGTAGGAGATTATATGAAGGATTTACTTTTTGATGTAAAAGATGGAATTGCCACGATTACATTAAATCGTCCTGATGCTAGAAATGCTTTTAGTATGCAGATGATCGAGTTATGGATTCAAGCTCTACAAGAAGTGAGAGATCAAAATGACATTCGCGTGTTGATTTTAACGGGAAATGGAAAATCCTTCTGTGCCGGTGGAGATATAAAAGCCATGAAAAGCGGAAATGGGTTTCTAGATCTGAGCGGGTATGAGGAAGAAGACTTCTCATCTTCCAGTCTCCAGAGAAAGAATAGCTTATGGAAGCATGTACAACGAATTCCGTTATTAATGGAGGAAATCGATAAGCCAACAATAGCAGCTGTAAATGGTGATGCAATCGGGGCAGGGTTAGATATGGCATTACAGTGTGATCTGAGAATTTCCTCTGATCAGGCAAGGTTCGGGGAGGGCTATGTAAAAGTCGGCATAGTACCGGGTGATGGAGGAGGATATTATTTACCGAGAATCATTGGGATTGACAAGGCGTTAGATCTACTTTGGAGCGGCAGAATCATCGATGCCAGTGAAGCGAGTACTATTGGTTTAATCACAAGAATGGTCTCCCATGAAGAACTCATGTTAGAGACAGAAGCGCTAGCGAGGCGTTTTGCAAATGGACCGCAACAGGCTATCCGTTTGATTAAAAGGACGGTTTATCAAGGGTTAAAAACAGATTTAAGAACTTCATTAGATATGGTTTCTTCCTTTATGGGAATCGTAACGGAACACCCGGATTACAAGGAAGGGTTAAATGCCATTGTGGAAAAGCGAAAACCTGATTTCGAATGAGAAGAAAGGAAGAGATGATAAGCATGAACTTTGATTTAACAGAAGACCATATAGCTGTAAAAAAGCTGATCCAAAAGTTTGCAAAATCGGAAATAGAACCAAATATTAAGAAATATGAGAAGAAAAAGGAATTCCCCCGAGCACTTATAAAACAAATGGGGGAGTATGGTTTTTTCGGGGCGTGTTTTCCGGAAAAATATGGGGGATCAGAGTTAGGGTTTGTCAATTTGGCTATTATATGTGAAGAAGTCTCCAAAGCTCATCCTGGATTAGGATACGCTTTTAATATGCAAGCGATGACCTGCCCATTTACCATTCTAAACTGGGGAACCGAGGAGCAAATTGAAAAATATGTTCCCACATTAATTTCAGCTGAGTCCATCGGGATGTTCGCTTTAACCGAGGCTGGCGGAGGTTCAGATCCTGCAGGTTCGATGAAAACAACGGCAAAACGGATAGGTGACGAATACATCATTAACGGATCTAAAACATTTATCACGTTTGCAAATGAAGCTGATGTTGGAATATTGTTTGCCTTAACGGATTCGAATGCAGGTCATCGGGGCATATCGGCATTTATTATAGAAACCAATCAACCTGGATTTGAAGCGATCCCCATTGAGATGAGCGGATTAGGGTATATGGTTCGAAGCTGTGATGTATTCCTTGAAGATGTTCGAGTACCAAAGGAGAATCTTCTTGGAAAAGAAGGAGAAGGATTCAAAATAGCGATGAATGCCTTAGATTATGGGCGATTAACAGTACCTGCCCGGTTGATCGGTATAGCTCAAGGCTGCTTGGAACAATCCCTTCAGTACGCAAATGATCGTATTGTGAAAAACCATCGTATTGGGGAATACCAAATGATCCAACATCTATTAGCCGACATGGTCGTTAGTATTGAAGCTGCGAGATTACTAGTTTATAAGAGTGCCTATTTAAAAGACAAAGGGCAATCCGCAACTAGAGAAAGCTCCCATTCTAAATATTTTGCCTCTGAAGTCACAACAAAAGCAGCACAATCGGCTTTCGAAATCTTTGGTGGCTATGCCGTAACCGATGAATATCCGATTATGAAGTATTTAAATTATGCCAATATGCTTCATACAGGAGAAGGGTCTGCAAATGTTCAGCGGGTATTAATTGCAGAGGATGCTCTGGGCTGGAAAGATGCCAACCGTCATCATATTGCTAGAAAGTTTTCATTGAAAAGTGATTTGCCATAAAGATTAACCATTTGACCTACTATTTTTCTCCGTTCCTACTAATCGTTCTCCTATTCTATTATATTTATTCCCGAAATTTATCGTTTTTATCTAGGAAGTTCAAGATAGTTTAAATGATTCTCTGGAGGTGGATTTTTTTATGAAAGAGTTAGAGATTCGTTCGGTGCATTTATCGGATAAAGTTGAATTATTAAGGGGGGAAGTTCGCTCCTTTTTAAAAACAGAAATGGAAGCTGGTCACTTTACTCCCCACTGTGATAGCTGGCTATCTGGGTATGATGCCCATTTTAGCCGTAAGCTTGGTCAACAGAATTGGCTGGGGATGACATGGCCGAAAAAGTATGGGGGACAGGAAAAGTCAGCCTTTGAACGTTACGTTGTGATTGAAGAATTATTAGCTGCGGGTGCACCTGTTGCAGCCCACTGGTTTGCCGACCGACAAACAGGACCCCTTTTTCTCCGCTATGGAACAGAAGAGCAAAAAAGTGAGTTTTTACCTGCTATCGCAAGAGGTGAGCTCTATTTTGCGATTGGTTTAAGTGAACCGAATTCTGGATCAGACTTAGCGTCAATATCCACAACCGCGAAGAAAGTTGATGGGGGATGGGTCGTAAACGGCAGTAAAGTATGGACCAGTGGTGCTCATCATGCCCATTATATGGTGACATTATGTAGAACATCAGCACGTACTGAAAATCGTCATGAAGGTTTAAGTCAATTAATTGTTGATCTGTCTTCTCCGGGCGTAAATGTCCGACCAATCCGAATTATGACCGGAGAACACCATTTTAATGAAGTGATCATGGAAGATGTATTTGTTTCGGATCATCGAGTGGTTGGTGAAATTGGTGATGGCTGGAAGCAAAGTATGGCAGAGTTAGCATTCGAAAGAAGCGGTCCAGAACGCTTCCTTAGCACATTTCCTTTACTAAACGAATTGCTCCACATCTTAAAGGAAGAGGGAGAAAATGAACGATCTGCCATTGCTATAGGTGAATTAGTCGCCCGACTAGTGACGTTGCGTGAAATGTCCCTCGGAGTCGCTGATTTACTAGAAAAAGGCGTGTCACCTGATGTGACAGCCGCTTTAGTTAAAGACATGGGAACGAGATTTGAAACGGAAATTGCAGAAGTTGCCCGCCTAGTTGTTTCTACACCAGCTGCACTACGACCGAAGTTTAAAACACTTTATGCCCATGCATTATTGCACTCACCTGGTTTTTCTCTCCGTGGGGGAACGACGGAGATCTTGCGTGGAATCATTGCAAAGGGAGTTGGAATAAGATGAATGAAACAAGTGAAATGATTATTCATACAGCTGAAAAGATCATGGAAGACATCTGTACAAAACAGATGGTCGATAATGCAGAGGATGGATCTATCCCAAAGAAATTATGGAATACCCTTGTAGAAACAGGGATGCTCGCTATCGGCATTCCTGAAGAAGAGGGTGGTTCTGATGGTGGATTTAGCGATGCCCTCAATGTATTACAGATATCAGGAAAATACTCTGCTCCAATCTCTTTAGGGGAAACCCTTTTAGCCAATTGGATATTGTCTGATGCAGGACTACCGATTTCAGATATGCCCATGACAGTTATAACTAGCTTGAATGGGAAAATAGCGTTCACTGAAAAAACAGATGGATGGATGATTTCAGGTGAAGCATTTGATGTACCCTTTGCTCGAAATTCAGAAACGATTGTAGTAGTAGGACCATCGACTAAAGGACAATTGGTAGCAAGGATAAATGCAAGTAATTGTCATATTAGCAAAGGGAAGAGCTTGGCTAGTGAACCAAGGGATCAGGTTAGTTTTAAGAATTCAATTGTGAGGAAAGACGCCGTTTCTCTTGTGGAAAGCTTTGATGAGGAGAAAATTCACTATAGTAGGGCATTAATCCGTGCCGTCCAAATGACAGGTGCACTTGAAAACATTTTAAACCTTACGATTGCTTACTCGAAAGAACGAATACAATTTGGTCGTTCCATTTCCCGCTTTCAAGCAATACAACAGCAAATTGCTATCTTAGCAGGGGAAGTTTCAGCCGCAAAGGCGATCACTAGCCTTGCTATAAAGGCATATGAAGCGGGAGATGGCAAAGACCAAATTATGATGGCTAAAATTCGCGTTGGAGAAGCAGCAAGTGTCGGTGTCCCGATTGCCCATCAAGTTCACGGCGCAATCGGATTTACCGAGGAGCATTCCTTGCAGCACAGCACAAGAAGATTGTGGTCATGGCGTGACGAGTACGGAAATGAAAGTTACTGGGCAAAACGACTCGGAAATAAAATGCTAAATCTTAAGTCTGGTGGATTATGGCCATATATAACAGCAAGCTCTAATAATTAGGGTAGTGATCAAATGATTCCATTTTAAGATGATTCCTGAATTAATGACAGCAGAAATGACGTGTGAATTGGACACGTCGATCTCTTTATTTATCTAGTCGTTTAAAGACCCACATACAGCCTATTAAAGACGAAAATCTTGAAATGAACGTCCAAATTGACCTTCATCAAGCCTATGAAGAACGAAAATCCTTTAATAAACGTCAAAATGTGTTTCATAGACCTATTTTAGAAAGTAGGACTACCGCTGAATACTTGTCCAGTAAAAAACTCGCCAAAAAGCGGCGAGTTTTTACATCTTTATATGTCAATCATTTTGTCAAAACGAATGGTGGCTTAAAACTTACAAAAAGCATCTATAAACGGCCAATTACAATGCAAGCACCAGCTTTTTATATAAAAAAATGCGTAAGTGGTAACTCCAATAGGGTTTTTCCAACTAAGGTCTAATCCATTGGATGCAGCCCATGCTGCTGAATGCTGGCAATAATCTCCTCTTGTTTAATTTGTCCCTCATTGTATGTAACCTTTACTTCACCATCGACAATATCCACCAAAGCTCTTTCCACTCCATCGATTTGCATTAGAATGGTTTCTAATGTTTGAATCGGTTTCTCACTTGTTGCTTCTTTTACGAAAATGGTCATATCCTCCAATATAAAATCCTCCCTTTTAAAAAATTGTAACTAAATGTTCTTGTTGTAACTATCCCCATTCTATGAAGAAGTATGCAGGAAAAAGTCATTTATAAATCCTTAGTTATGAAAAAAAATAATCTAAACCCATGATTATTGATATTATTTTTGTAGAATTAATAAAAAATTAACAAAGGTTGTTCATTATGTAGGAGAAAGGAGTGAACAGCCAATGCAAGAGGTGTCTATATGGTTTGCCTTTTTTGCCGGAGTACTTTCTTTCTTTTCTCCTTGTGTATTTCCTTTATTACCTGCATACGTAAGTCATTTGACAGGGGGAACAGTAGAAGGGGGAAGAATGAAGGTAGAAAGGTCTCTTGTTTTGACGAGATCAGTTGGATTTATTGTAGGATTTTCAATCATCTTTGTTATTATGGGAGCCTCAGCAAGCTTTTTAGGAGAGCTATTTACATCGTATCGCTTTTATATTGAACAAATAGCTGGCATTCTAATTATTCTTTTTGGTCTACAAATGGTTGGGTGGATAAATCTTTCATTTTTACTGAAAGATACACGTAAGTTTAATTCTAGTAAGAAAGGTACAGGGGTCGGCTCTTTGTTTCTTGGCATGGCATTTGCCAGTGGGTGGTCACCATGTGTAGGAATTACCTTATCTTCTATCTTGCTGTTAGCTAGTTCTACAGGTACATTAACTCAAGGGATTCTCTTATTAGTGATTTATTCTCTTGGATTAGCGATCCCCTTTATCATGATTTCCTTTTCACTGACGAAAACCTTTAAAGTCATGGGGAAAATTAATAAAATACTGCTAAAATTAAATGTCGTAAATGGTGTGTTAATGATTATACTTGGGTTCCTAGTGTTTAGTGGGAAGATGCAGCAGATTAGTGCCTTCCTTGCCGCCTATAATTTATTTATCTAAGGGGGTATATCCGTGCCAAAACGTAGCAAAAACATTTTAATAATTGAAGACGATGATAAAATTAGAAAATTAATGAGAATCTTTTTAGAAAAAGAGGGCTATGAAGTCATTGAAGCAGCCGATGGAAAGATAGGACAGGACCTATTTATCCTTCATGATCCATGTTTTGTCATTCTTGATTTAATGTTACCACACATAAATGGGGAGGAACTCTGTTCGTGGATTCGTGGAAAACAAAATAGTCAAGTGGGCATTATTATGGTTACGGCTAAATCGAGTGAAGAGGAAAAGATAACGGGATTAAAGATTGGGGCGGATGATTATATCACAAAACCTTTTAGTCCAAGTGAACTGGTCATGAGAGTAGAGACTGTGTTACGGAGAACGGACAATCATTGTAAGAAAATCAGTATCGGTGGACTTACAATTAAGCCTGAAAAAGGCGAGGTAAAATACAAGGGAGAAATCATTGATTTAACGGCATTTGAATTTCTTATATTGTATTTTTTAATGGTGAATCATGGTCAAGTGATTTCTAGGGAACAACTATTAGATTATTTGTATACATCCCAAGAAAAAGTGGTAACAGAGCGAACAATTGATGTCCATGTAAGACATTTAAGAAAGAAGCTCCAAATACTAGCACTTGATCATTACATACATACTGTCAGAGGAATGGGGTATAAATTTGTCGTTCAATAAATGGAAGTTTACTTCCCATCTAACCTTTGTTCATGCGATTATTTTGATTATCATGACTTTTACAGTAGGTCTCACTGTTAGAAATTATGCCTGTACATTGGTTAATCAGCAGAATATAACAGGTCAACTGCTAGAAAAACAATTACTAGACTTTCTTATTGTAATAAGTATAGTCGCCCTATTAATAGGAGGTCTAGTTCACTATATGTTTTTAAGATGGTTTACCAAACCGATTAAACAACTTACTAAGGCTACAGAGTGTTTGAAAAAAGGAGAAATACCATCACATGTAGATCGTTCAGTAATAAATGAAGTAAACGAGCTAAATGAAACCTTTAATTCGTTTGTAGATTCACTTAAGCAGGTTAAGCAAAAGCAAAATCAACTGCTGCGAGATTTATCACATGAATTAAAAACGCCCTTAACGAATCTTTCCGGTTATTTAGAGGGATTAGAAAAAGGAATTATTAACGGAGACCAAGAAATATACCGTTCCTTGAAAGAGGAAACGGATCGAATAGAGCATTTATTTAACCAGTTAGTGTGGATCAGTTCTTGGGCAGAGCCATCAACCATGCCCTCCCCTCAAAAAACGGTCGTTCAAATCGATCAAGTCATTAAGGATCTAGTAAGGACATTTCAACTAAAATTTATAAAGAATAATCTTAAGGTAATAGTGGAAGTAGATGCCGCTAAGATTTTAGGTGTGGACTATGCGATTAAACAAGTGATTATGAACTTACTTCAAAACATAGTGGATTATGACATTGGAAAATCTGTAAGAATCAAAGGATTTATTTCAAATGAGAACTATCTATTACAGCTTCAACATCAGGGAAAGCGAATTCCAAAAAATGAAGAAAAATTAATTTTTGAAAGGTTCTACCGCGTTGATCCATCTCGGACGAAAGTTACCGATGGAGCGGGATTAGGACTCTCTATTTCAACTGAAATTGTAAAGGCACATGGAGGGACGATTACATTAAATACCGATGAGTATCATCATAACTTTGAAGTGCTTCTACCTTTAAATAATAACGAAAGTTCAAAGGAATAAAGGGTATGGAAAAACATTGGTATACAATAGGTTCTTTTACATTCGCTAATACTTGGTTGGCTTTTATTATAGCGGTGATTCTTACATTGATTACTGTGCGAGTGCGCTATGGTCAGTACGCAATCAATTGGTATTCAAATAGTGCTTTTATTTTCATCATGGTGTGGAAGTTCAGTATCATTCTCTTTGATATAAAGAATATTTTTTCACATCCCTATTCCATTATTTACTTTAATGGGGGAATAAAAGGAGTTTGGTTAGGGGTAATCGGCGTATTATTGTATACCTATCTCTACTATAAAAGAAAAGAAGATCAACATTTTATTTTTCCAGCATGGATCATAACGATTACGGTATACCAACTAACTCTAGGAATCTTGTCACAGATGTCTATTACGGCCCTTATTGCATTCTTCATAAACATAGGATTTGTTTATTATTCAAGTAGAGATGGGGGTACCCAAATAATCATCCTCTTCACCATCTTTCAACTTTTGGTCCAATCTGTTCAAGGGTCGATATGGAGTCTAACGACTGCCGTTTACCTCGTCGTAATGGTCTATTTCATGATTTTGTCTTGGAGGGGGAAGAGAAGTGAGTAAAAAAATATTTTCATTAGCAGTCGTGTCATTGTTAGTAGCTATTTTCATTATTAACATTTTTCAAAATCAAAAAGATAAAGAGGAAATGTATAGTGAGACATCAAATCAATATAATCCTGAGGCAGAAAGCCAAAAGAAATATTCATCTGAGAAAATCGTTGAAGGAAGTATGGCACCAGACTTCACTTTAACGACTCTAGATGGACAAACAGTATCACTGTCTGATTATAGAGGAAAAAAAGTCATCATAAACTTCTGGGCAACTTGGTGTCCTCCATGTAGAGCCGAAATGCCACATATGCAAAATTTCTACACGGATTCAGCAGAAATGGAAAATGTGGAAATTCTCGCTGTAAATGTAACGGATTTAGATAAAGGGGAAGAAGCGATTAATAAATTTGTATCCGAGTATAAATTGACATTCCCGATATTACTAGATAAGAAGGGGGATGTAAGTGGAAGATATCAAGCTGTTGCCTTTCCAACTAGTTATATTATTGATACACAAGGAAAGGTATCCAAAAGAATTGTGGGACCGATGAATGAAGAAATGATGATGGATCTAGTGAAAGGTGCCTCATAACTAGAAAATAAAAGTTTTGTAATAAGAACTCCCTTCTTGACTAAATACCTTATAGGGTATATTATGTTCCATGTAGGTATCATTTATTTTTATCAAGGAGGGTTCTACATGGAATACGATTCTCAAGTAATCAATCGAATCAAACGTGCACAGGGGCAGATAAGTGGTGTATTACGCATGATGGAGCAAGGGGAAGATTGTAAGGATGTTATTACGCAAATGTCTGCAGCGAAAACCGCTCTAGAACGTTCCATCGGGTTAATTGTCAGTATGAACCTTGTTGAATGTGTAAAAGAGTCCCAGGAAAAAGGGGGAGACACAGAAGCCTTAGTAAAGGAAGCCGTTCAATTACTGATGAAAAGTAGATAGAAACGTTATCTATTGACATCATTTTTTATAGAATATAAAATACCCCTATAGGTATTTAGTGTAATGTATGAGGAGGAAGTATAATGAATGTAGATAAAGTATTAGATGTAAAAGGGTTAGCTTGTCCAATGCCGATTGTGAAAACAAGAAAAGCGATGAAAGAATTGGAATCTGATCAGATTTTAGAAGTTCAAACAACGGACAAAGGTGCGAAAAGTGACCTAACTGCATGGGTGAAATCAACTGGACATAAAATGCTTCAATCAAAAGAAGAACATGATGTATTCACATTTTGGATTAAAAAAGGATAAAAATTTTTTAATGAATAAAATACCCCTATGGGTATAAGTGGATAGAGGAGGAACCCTGATGACGGAAAGAAAGACTACCAATATTATTCTATTCAGTGGGGATTATGATAAAGCAATGGCAGCTTACATTATTGCTAATGGAGCAGCCGCTTATGATCATGATGTAACCATTTTTCATACCTTTTGGGGATTAAACGCTCTTAGAAAAGAAGAGATGGTCCCTGTGAAGAAGGGGCTTATGGAAAGGATGTTTGCCAAAATGATGCCTAGAGGGGCGGATAAAATGGGCTTATCAAATATGAACTTTTTAGGAATGGGTCCCAAAATGATAAAAGATGTGATGAAAAAGCATAATGCTATGCCATTACCTGATCTTATATCAATGGCACAAGAACAGGAAGTAAATCTTGTGGCATGTACCATGACAATGGATCTTCTTGGCCTTCAAAAAGAAGAGCTATTAGAAGATGTTGAGTATGCAGGTGTAGCCGCCTATTTAGCAGATGCAGAGAATGGGAACGTTAATTTATTTATCTGAAAATATACCCTATACCGTATGCGGAGGTCTTAACATGAATCAAATTCAAACAGATATTGTATTAGATGCCAAAGGATTAGCTTGTCCAATGCCAATTGTTAGAACGAAAAAAGCGATCCATAACCTTGATGCAGGTCAAGTAATTGAAGTTCAAGCGACAGACAAAGGCTCAAAAGCCGATCTACAAGCGTGGGCAAAAAGCTCAGGACATGAGTATCTTGGAACCATTGAAGAAGGCGATATTTTAAAACATTTTATTCGAAAAGCAAGCGATGATGAAGAAAAAGAAAGAAAGCATGCTAACGTTATTTCGAATGAGGAACTAGTCACTAAGTTAGCTGATACAAAGAATTTAATTATTGATGTGCGTGAATCAGCTGAATATGCCTTTCACCATATACCGGGGGCAGTATCGATTCCACTTGGTGAACTGGAATTACGTTACACGGAATTAGATAAGAACAAAGACATTTATGTTATATGCCGAACAGGTAACCGAAGTGATATGGCTGCACAGTTGCTAACAGATAAAGGGTTCTCAAACGTTACGAATGTGGTTCCTGGAATGAGTCAGTGGAATGGTGAGGTAGAATCAAAAATAAAATAAATTTTTTTACAGGAAAATATACTGTAGGGGGTATTGGCCAGATGGGTATAAAAAGAATGACAACAAAAGAAGTGGGACAGAAAGTAATCAATAAAGAGGATTTGTTCATTTTAGATGTACGTAATGAGGACGCCTTTCAAGATTGGAAAATCGAAGGGCATCATTTCTCCTATTTAAATGTACCTTACTTTGATCTATTAGAGGGAGTTGAAGAGATTCTTTCCGATCTTCCAGACGATAAAGAGATCCTAGTCGTTTGTGCGAAAGAAGGCTCCTCTATCATGGTAGCGGAAATGCTGGCGGAAAAAGGAAAGGACGTTTCCTATCTTCAAGGCGGGATGAAAGCATGGAGCGAACATTTAGAACCAGTAAAAGTGGGAGATACGACGAACGGAGGAGAACTATACCAATTTGTCCGTCTAGGAAAAGGGTGTTTATCCTATATGGTTTTGTCACATGGGGAAGCAGCGATCGTCGATGCGACTCGTATGACAGATATATTCGTAGATTTTGCTAAAGAGAAAAACGTGAAGATTACTCACATTTTTGATACTCATTTACATGCAGACCACATTTCTGGCGGCCGGAAGATGGCTGAACTAACGGGGGCCACTTATTGGTTACCTCCAAGGGATGCTGAAGAAGTAACGTTCGCTTATGCAAAACTTGAAGATGGAAACACGGTGAAAATTGGTGAAACGACGATCAATATTTCAGCTATATATTCTCCAGGGCATACGATTGGATCAACATCATTGATTATTGAAGAAAAATACTTGTTGTCAGGAGATATTTTGTTTATTGATTCGATAGGACGCCCAGACCTTGCCGGAAAAGCGGAAGATTGGGTAGGGGACTTACGCGAATCTTTATATAAACGATATAAAAAATTAGCCGAAGACTTACTTGTTTTACCTGCCCACTTTATGAAAATCGACGAGATTAATGCCGATGGAACAATAGCTGGAAGACTAGGAACACTTTTCGGGATGAATCATGGTTTGAATATTGATGATGAACTCGAATTTAGAAAGCTTGTCACGGAGAATCTTCCACCACAGCCTAATGCCTATCAAGAAATCCGAGAAACCAACATGGGCAAGAGGATGCCTGATGAAGAAAAACAGCGTGAAATGGAAATCGGTCCGAACCGTTGTGCTATTCGATCATGACAATACCTAGTAGAGGCTGACTATTATTTAGAGGGTCAGTCTCTCCTATAAAGGAGGAATCACTAATGGATTTTGCTTTTATTCTTACTATCTTCCTCATTGGCTTTATTGGATCCTATGTTTCAGGAATGGTTGGAATCGGTGGAAGTATCATTAAATATCCAATGCTTCTCTATATCCCGCCCGTTTTCGGAATTGCGGCTTTTACAGCACATGAAGTATCTGGTATTAGTGCTGTCCAAGTTTTTTTTGCCACCTTAGGCGGAGTTTGGGCTTATCGAAAAGGTGGTTACTTAAATAAAACGTTAATTCTCTATATGGGTGTTAGTATTTTAATGGGTAGCTTTATCGGAGGATATGGTTCTAAATTTATGTCAGAAGGTGGGATCAATCTTGTCTATGGAATTTTAGCCCTAATCGCTGCCGTTATGATGTTTATTCCGAAAAAAGGGTTAGACGAGATCCCATTAGAACAAGTAAGCTTTAATAAATGGCTAGCAGCTATTCTTGCCCTTGTCGTTGGAGTTGGAGCAGGAATTGTAGGTGCTGCGGGGGCATTCTTACTTGTACCGATTATGCTTGTAGTGTTGAAAATTCCTACCAGAATGACGATTGCATCATCTTTAGCGATCACCTTGATCTCATCCATTGGGGCGACAGTTGGAAAAGTCGCCACGGGCCAAGTAGACTATATTCCTGCGCTTATTATGGTCGTAGCAAGCTTAATGGCTGCTCCACTTGGGGCACAAGCTGGGAAGAAAATGAACACAAAACTACTTCAATGGATTCTGGCCGGCTTAATATTTGGAACGGCAATCAAGATATGGTTAGATTTACTGTAGGAATCTTTTAAGTAGATTGGTCTATTCATCGTTTAGTTAATAACTCGGACTGAGCAAAGGTAAATCCTAAACGTTCATTTTTTTATAACGTAGTAATGGACACTTTTGTTTCAGTCTGTTTTTTGTTTATGTATAAATAATACATATAACCTATGATATTGTATGGGTTAATAAAAGAATAACATATTAAAGGGGTGACATAATAAAAAGTAGTAAGGAGATGAAATCATGGAATCTACACATAATAGTAAACTAACAGCAAACGAAGTTTCCCAATTATGGTCTGGATATATGAATAGCAGCATGTCTAAATGTTTATTTACTTACTTTTTAAAAACCACGGAGGATTCCGAAATACGTTCAATTGTACAGCATGGACTTGAACTAGCTGACACACATTTACAAAAGCTAATTAAAATCTTTCAGAAAGACCAATTCCCTGTCCCATACGGCTTTACTGTTGAACAAGATGTAAATCCTTCAGCCCCAAGATTGTTTTCCGATAATTTCATTTTGTATTTCGTTTATAATATGGGTGCTATTGCGTTTAATTTTTATTCAGTTTCTAAGACATTGGCTGTACGTTCCGATATTGATACTTACTTTTCAGAGTGCGTAAGTGAATTGAAGGAATTTGATACGATGGCTAAAAACTTATTGTTATCAAAAGGGTTATACATACGTTCTCCATATTTGAACCCTTCCAAAGAAGCTCACTTTGTTAAAAGCCAACAATTTATGTCTGGTTGGTTTGGTGACAAAAGACCATTAACGGCAATTGAAATTTCACATATTTTTATCAATCTACAAAGAAATGCTTTAGGAAGAGCAACAATGATTGGATTCAGCCAAGTTAGTCAATCCAAAGAAGTTGGACAGTATATATTAAGAGGGAAAGATATTGCTTATAAACATAGTGAAGTTTTTAGTTCCATCTTAAAAGAAAATGACCTGCCAGCACCTATGACATGGGAACCAGGGATAACCGATTCACAGATCCCCCCATTTTCAGATAAACTGATGATGTTTATGACAACCGCGCTTGTGGCTCTAAGTATCGGATTCTATGGAACCAGTATGGCAACAAGCACAAGAAAAGATATATCGATCGATTATGTCAGGCTGTCAGCAGAGGTTGCAGATTTCGCAAAAGATGGAGCGAACATTATGATCAAAAACGATTGGCTTGAAGAACCGCCTCTTTCAGAAGACCGTGATAAACTGGCAAAAAAATAGTTTGAGTGTAAGTTGGTACTTACATTGTAAGTGAAAATGAGAAAAATAGCAGCCAATGGGAAAAATGGCGGCTATTTTTCTTGTTTTCAAAAAGAGAGGTTTCACAGAAATTAGTTGATTCAGTCAACTAATAGGCGTATAATCATTATAAAATTGAATTTTCTAACAATTACAAGGGGGGTGAGCCTATGGAAACCATTCAATATGTAGAGAAAATCCGGAAATTCAACAGGTATTATGCAAATGTTCTAGGGAAGATCGATCAAAAAATTTATAGTCAGCCTTTCCCACTTACAGAAGCTCGGGTTATCACCGAAATCAATCAAAGAAATGGGTGTACGGCAACAGAAGCTAGAGAAAATCTTGGAATTGACCGCGGTTATATGAGTAGGATGATTCAAAAATTCGAGGAAGAGGAAATCATTTATAAAAAGCAATCAACAGAAGATAAACGTCAGTATTTACTCTATCTAACAAATCATGGCCAAGACATTTATCGAGATCTTGTTGAAAATGCAAGACGTGAAGTCGGAAAAATGATTCAACCCATAGCGAAACATAATCTATCCAAGCTCACTACATCGATGGAAACGATCGAATCCATTTTTACCATCGATAATCCTTCCCAGTCAAACGTGACGATTCGATCGTTTCAACCAGGAGATGTTGGGTATGTCGCACATCTCCACGGGCGTTTATACGAGAAGACATATAAATTTGGACAGATGTTTGAATATTACGTTATGAAGGGGTTAACAGAATTTATGATCAATACCGACGGAGGAGAACTATGGGTTGCCGAAGTGAATGGTGAAATCGTCGGTTCGATTGCAATAACGAAATATAGTGATACAATCGCGCAGCTTAGATGGTTTGTGTTGGATGAAAGGTATCAAGGAATGGGTATAGGAAAAAGGCTTATGGAGACGGCTATTCATTTCTGTCAAAAACAAAATTACCAGCATGTATTTTTATGGACAGTAAGCATATTAAATACGGCTCGCCATCTTTATCAAAAATATCATTTTACATTAACGGAAGAAAAACCAAATGAAGAATGGACTGGGAACAAGTTAATGGAAGAACGGTGGGATTTAGACCTTTCTAGCAGAAAATAAATTTGTTTACGTAAAAAGTCTTGTATCATTCATAGGTATAATAAATGACCTTCGGCGTTTTAATAAAATGACAGTAAGAGAAGAGCTCCATAGTACCGTGAAAAACCGCAAAAGCAAAAATGACGGTATGAAAAGAGCTCAATGGCGCCGTGAAAAGCTGGAAAAGCAAAAATGACGGTAAGTGAAGTGCTCAATGGTGCCATGAAAAGCTGGAAAAGCAAAAATGGCGGTAAGAAAAGAGCTCCATAGTATCGTGAAAAACCGCAAAAGCAAAAATGACGGTAAGAAAAGAGCTCAATGGCGCCGTGAAAAGCTGGAAAATCAAAAATGACGGTAAGAGAAGAGCTCCATAGTACCGTGAAAAACCGCAAAAGCAAAAATGACGGTAAGAAAAGAGCTCAATGGCGCCGTGAAAAGCTGGAAAAGAAAAAGTGACGGTAAGAGAAGAGCTCAATGGTGCCATGAAAAGCTGGAAAAGCAAAAATGACGGTAAGAAAAGAGCTCCATAGTACCGTGAAACCACAAAAGAGAGCTAAGGTGATTACTCTCAACCTTTGCTCTCTATTTATGACTTAGTCTTGATTAACACCTCACAAAACAGCCTTTGATACCCCCGTCAACTTCTTCAGGCAATCCATCAGTTAGTTGCACTTTGCTTATTCTTCAACCTCTTTTCTTGAATAGCGGACCGCTTTATAAATAATGAAACGATCCACGCTAAGGCTACTAGTCCGAATGCAACCAAGAAAGCGCTTTTCATTCCAGCAATCATCGCTAGAATTTGTAATAAAGCCTCATCTTTCTTAATCAACGTATTTTCCATAAAACGAGAAGAACTATTGGTCATGATGGATACAAGCAATGCTGTCCCGACAGCGCCGGCCACCTGCTGAAGCGTGCTGATAATAGCCGTTCCATGCGGATATAACGGAGGGGGCAGTTCGTTCAGAGCGTTGGTCATGACCGGCATCATAACCATTGAAATACCCAACATTAATAGCGTATTGAAAATCATAATCGTGCTGTAGGAGGTTGACAATGTAATAAAGGCAAATTGCCACAGCGTAATCGCGATCAATCCTAATCCAATTAGGGCAAGCCACTTGGCACCGAATTTATCGAATAGGCGGCCTGTAATTGGCGACATGATTCCCATGACAATCCCTCCTGGCAACATAACCAAGCCGGCCTCCAACGGACTATAGCCTAAGGCATTCTGAAGAAAAATCGGCAGCAACATCATCGCAGAAAACATTGCCATCATGACGATCATCATAATCAGCGTCGATATCCTAAAAATGTTGTATTTGAAGGTTCTTAAATCTAGTAATGGTTGTGAAATCGTCAATTGTCTCCAGGTAAACAGAACTAAGGATACAACACCGATGGCAATTGGAATTAGGACTACGTTGCTTGTCCAACCTCCATGTCCCTCACCGGCACTGCTGAATCCGTACACAATCCCCCCGAAACCCAGAGTTGAAAGGAGAAGTGATATCGGATCAATCTTCGGATTAGTCGTCTCCGTCACATTTGTAAGCTTCACATAGGCAAAGATCATGACAAACAGTGCGATTGGCAGTACGCCGTAGAAGAGAATCCGCCAGCTGAAATGCTCGACAATGATCCCTGATAATGTGGGTCCGATCGCGGGTGCAAATGTAATGACAATTCCAATTGTCCCCATTGCCGAACCCCTTTTTTCAATAGGAACGATGGAGAATACCACATTTGTTAGTAAAGGAAAGAGTAGCCCAGTACCAGCCGCTTGAAGCAGCCTTCCGATTAAAAGTACTTCGATCCCAGGTGCGAGAGCTGCTACCAATGTTCCAACTGTAAAAAAACCCATAGCTCCGAGGAACAAGCTTCTTGTTGTGAACCGCTGAATTAAATAAGCGGTAACCGGTATGAGTACACCGATCACAAGGAGATATCCAGTTGTCAACCATTGCGCGGTACTTGGCGCGATTCCAAAGTCATCCATAATTTTTGACAATGCTACGTTAAGTAGCGTTTCATTCAAAATGGCTACAAACACACCTAGAATCATAATCATGACCAACAAAAAGTTGCTTCTGCTCCCAAATGTCCCACCGTTTTGATGTGATTCGTTTTGATTTTTCAAATTCTTGCTCCTTTCAATATACAAAATGCTCATTAAAGTATTGTTGTATCTTCGGTAGGAATGATAATATCGTTAGTCATCATTTCCATTGTTAGGTGGACTCACTCTTTTTTAGAAGGAATGCCTTTTTATTCTAGCAAACATTATTAGTAATGATTTCATATTAATAAATAATTTGGAACAATCAATTCGTCTAACGTGCGGGTGGCCTCCTTTTCTTTAGCCAGCAGTTCTTTACCGGCCACAAACCACTCGTCATGCAATAAGATCCTCGGTAATTCTTGGATCTTTTTAGACATCATAATCTCTCCTTTCTCAGCCAGATTTAGTTTTGTGCTTTATGAATTTTTTTATAAATCCGTTTTATCTTAACATGTAACATTTCCTGTGATTTCTTATCGATTGCTATGTTGACGAACTTGATCGAGAAAATTCTTCATCAACAGGGGAAGGGAAATCAGGATTGGAGGATCGTCCAAACGGGGAGCGTAAAGCGTAACTTCCTTCTGCAAAATAGAAGAAGTGGATTCTACGATAATAGGCTCCTTCGATCGAGTACGCAAGGTGTTATGCGGGAGCAAGATATCCGTGGGTTGCATTCCCCAGGAGACCGATGTAGCCATAAGATAATAAATGCCCGGTCTGACATTTGTGAAACTAAAATCCCCCAGAGTAGGAAGTAATGTTCCGTATTGAGGAGGACCTTCAGGAATGGGTTTAGAAAATAAACCGATCAGAATGACACCCTCAAAGGGAAGCTCTGATTTAACAGACCCTTCTATTCTGGCATGTTGAAATGCATCAGGATAAGACGTACGCCAATCACCAAGCCTTTGTAATGATTGGAAGTGTCCCTCCGCTTGTAACGTTGAATTTCGAAACTGGGACGGCGTCATACCTACCCGTTCGGTAAATCGGGATGTGAATGTTCCCAGGCTCTGTTGACCAATCTCCAACCCGATATCGCGTACAGTCAAATCTGTCCGTAATAACAATTCTTTTGCCTTTTGTAGTCGGAGGGAAGATACAAAATATAGAGGTGAGAGTCCGATTCTTTCTTTAAAAATGCGTGTGAAATGGTATGGACTATATGCTACATGACCAGCCAAACGGGAAAGGGAAAGGGGTTCATAGATATGTTGATGAATATAAGCAATCGCTTCGTCTATTTCCGAATATCGGTTAGTCATCAATTCTACTCCTTCCAAAAAACGGTTCTTTTTAGCTTAATAATGATTTTCAATATTAGGCACTAGCAACAATCCAATTAAATTTGTTCCTTTTCATGAATTATCTTGGGGTCATATGAGAAACTGCTCACTAATATTATGAATACCATCAGAAAATTCAGTCAAATGCAAGTAGAATCGTTATTAGTCTAACAAAAATTCATGTTGTTTTCTTGTTTTAATCTAGTTGACCTTCCCAAAAAAGAACATCTTAGACCTTTCTGCTCTGATCCCTGTATTCCGACCTTCTTTATTCCATTTTCAACTTCAGATGTTTTTTCTTCTTTTGGGCAAAAAAATACTCCCTTAGACAATATTATCCAAAGGGATAAAACGGTGCAACTTTTTTAAATACAGCTATCCTTCTATTAAAACAGGTAACCATTTTTTATAAAAGGTCTACAAATGATTTAAATTTTGCTAGTGATAAGATTAATAAATATATATTTTCTCTTTATGGATAAAAAAAGTCATAGTCTGAAATGAATTGACCTGTTAACCCAACAACTTTATAATTAAAATAGGTAAATTTTTCATCCATTTTTTAGGGAAGGAGGAAGGTTACACTTACAACAATCAAAAGACTAACTACGTGTAAAATTTCAAACAATATTGATTGTATGAGAGTTAGTAGGAAGAAAAATGGTTAATAGACTAGGAGGATTGCGACATGATTAAAAGGTTTATCTCATTTTTCTTGTTAGTTGTTATGGCTTTAGTGTATCCATCGACTATGATAAATGCTAAAGATTTTCCAAATGAGAACAATGATAAGAAGCCAATTTTAACATTCCCGGTTTTAAGCGATATTCAGCTTACAGTGGATAACGAAAGAGTTCAAAATATGTTTCATGATGCGTTGAATGATATCCATTCAATCAATCCTAATTCAGACGCCCTGATTATTAATGGTGATATGATTAATGATGGAAGAAAAGAGAGCTATCAAAAGTTCTTAGATATTCTAAATCAACATCCTCATCCTAATAAAACTTATTATACAATCGGGAATCATGAATTCTTTAAAAACGACGGGAATGAGGCATCAATTCAAAGGTTTCTGGATTTCACTGGAAATGATAAGGTTTACTATAAGGAGATAATTAAAGGATACCCTTTTTTCTTTTTGGGTTCAGAGAGCTGGGGTCCAGTTGGCTCTCCTACAAAAGACTCTGCTGTCTTAAGTGGGGAGCAATTAAATTGGCTTGAACAATCCTTAAAGGAACATAGTGACTCAAATAAACCAATGTTTGTCTTCCTTCATCAGCCGCTTCCTAATACTTTTTACGGAACAGATATAGATTATTATAAGAATGCAGTCATTCAGGATCAAGAGCTTAAATCGATCCTATCTAAGTATCCATCGACAATTTTCATTTCCGGTCACATGCATTGGGACCTTCGTTTCCCAAACATGTTTATACAGGATGACTTCACAATGGTAAGTTCTGGGGGAGTAGATCGCATCTGGGGACCAGACGGAAATGGCTATGAAACGATAATTGATTCTACTGGCAGTCAAGGCTTATATATAGAGGTTTACAAAAATCGAGTTGAAATCAAAGGAAGAAATTTTGCTAATAAAGAATGGATTAAAGAATATCAACATACGATTTATACCTTAAATTAGAAAAGTGTTCTAATAAAATATCCATTCGTTCTAGAACGGGGGAAGCAACATCTACTAGTTTGTATTCCTGTGTCCAATGGAAGGGAAATGGGGAATGTTTAAAATTAATCATTTCGGATTTGAGCTACCTAAGGTGGCTCTTTTTTTGTTAGGAGGATCATTGTCATTAGCATGTAATTTTCAACTTTTTTAATTAGACTAAACCTTTTAAAATATAGCTGAAAATCAAAATGTGGAAGGCAGGTAAGGATATTTTCATTTCCAAAGGCTTTGAACTATTGTCCACATACTGCTTTCATCCTATAAAGGTTTTAAATGAATCCTACCCTTTTTTATTACCCTTGTAGGCAGCTATAATATTAATTTTGTGTGAGAGGGTAGTTCAGATAGTAGTCAGAACCACCCTTGCCTCTAGCTTACATTCTCTTTCTTAAAAAAAGTTGATAACTCTTGTTCTATTATCTTGATTTGTTCCATGAATAAATTGCTTTTATTATAGCCCAAGTGAATCCCTAAACTTGGCAACTGCTCTCCGAGTGGGATCATTTTAATTGGGATGGTGGGGAAATTTGGAAGTTGAAATAAACCTGTTCTAGGTAAAATGATGTAGCCTTTTCCTGAGGTCAGATAAGTAATCATCACATTGAAATCATCTACAACTTGAAACTTATTAATATTTAATCTACTTAAAATAGAGTTCACCATGTTAGTATTATTAGCTAAAATTGGGTTGTCGAATAATAGATAAGGCTTTTCTAGTTTATGTACATGATCAATATTATTTTGAATAATGGCCGAATCTTCATCAGAACAGATTAGGACCATTTCATCCTCTATTAATGAACGGTGATAGAAATTTGTTTTTTTCTCATTTTGATAATAAATTCCTAAATGAATGCCATCATAATGAATCAATTCTTTCAAAATATTTGTAGGCCTTGTCACAAATTTATACTCTAAATTTGGAAAATGCTTACTAAGCACAGATATAATCGTTTTTGTGAAAACAGGTGCAAGCCAGGAGTTGATCCCAATCTTAAAATCTTTATTATTATGTGTGATTTCTTTAATAGTTGTTTCGTAACCTGAAACATTGAAATCTGTTAAAACGGTGGAGGCATTACTCAATTCACGAAGTAATTGTATCGCATAAGGTAAAAAGTAATACCCCTGATTAGATAATCTAACACCTTCCCAACTTCTTTCTAGTAATATATATCCCAAACTTTCTTCTAATTTCCGAATTCTTGTACTTAAGGTCGGTTGAGTAATATGCAGGCTAGCCGCAGCTTTGGATATGCTTTTTGTATGCGCGACGGTCAAAAAAGATTCTATTCCTTCTAAATCCATATAAAACACATCCTTTTGCAAGATTCCTCTATATTACATTAAGTTAAGAGGGCACTCAATAACATATCATCACCCCTATTACCATATAGAAAGTATTTATATCCTATTTGATTCCCATTACATCAGGGTTTACTAGGGTATAAAAAATATTTATTACTATTTTGTAAAAAGGCAGTGCTATGATTATTTTGTGTTTAATTATCTGAAAAGTTAAATAATTCAAAACGTCAAGGAGGGATCGAATATGCAAAACACTAGTATTGAAGATCAATTAATGAAAGAGGTTCAAGACAAAGTAAAAGAATGGAGAAGATATTTTCATAGAAATCCTGAATTGTCTTTTAAAGAAGAAAAAACCTCACAATTTGTTTACGATGAGCTTGTGTCATTTGGTGGACTGGAGGTTACACGTCCGACTAGAACAAGTGTTGTTGCAAGTCTCATTGGTGAAAAGCCTGGAAAAGTTTTGGGATTACGGGCAGATATGGATGCTCTTCCCATTCAGGAAGAAACGAATCTCGAGTTTGCATCAGAAAATGAAGGGAATATGCATGCTTGCGGACATGATGGACATACTGCCATGCTTCTTGGTGCGGCAAAAATCCTGAGCCAAAAGAAAGACGAAATCAATGGAGAAATTAGATTTATTTTTCAACACGCCGAAGAATTACCACCAGGAGGAGCACAAGAATTAGTGAAAAAAGGTGTAGTGGACGATGTGGATTATATCGTCGGTTTACACCTTATGACGACACTGCCAAAAGGAAAAATCGGCATTGTTTATGGGCCACTGACCTCTAATTCAGATACGTTTGATTTAAAAATAATAGGCAAAGGTGGTCACTCTTCTCAACCTGAGAATTCTATAGATCCGATTGCCATGAGTGCTCAGATTATTAATAATCTCCAACAGATTGTTTCTAGAAGTTTAGATCCTTCAGAAAAACTGGTCATCTCGACGACCACTTTACAAGCAGGTATGGCTAAAAATGTCATCCCCGAAACCGTTCAAATAGGTGGCTCAGTAAGATCATTCAGCCCTATTGTAAGAAAACAAGCCGTTTCCTTAATTGAACGAATCGTAAAAGGTGTAACCGATGCACATGGTGGGTCTTATGAATTTCACTATCAATATGGGTATGATTCTGTCATTAATGATTTAGAGCTTACGAAAGTAGTGGAAGAATTAATTGTTGAAGAGTTTGGTAGTGAATATGTAGAACACGGAGAAGGAATGATGGGCGGAGAAGATTTTTCAGCATACTTGACTAAAGTACCGGGATGCTTTGTTCCTGTAGGGGCACGAAATGAGGAAGAGGGTATTATTTATCCGCATCATCATCCAAGATTTGATATCGATGAAGAGGCTTTAGTGGATGGAATCCGTATTTTAGTAAATCTTCCGAAAAAAATTCTAAGTAACCAAAAAGAATGGATGAGATAAATCCTTAGTTAAAGGAAGGAGCAAAAGTTAATGATTGAAACAATAAAGAACGAAGAACTAGTTGAAGCAGTCAAAGGTACAGTCATTCAATGGAGAAGATATCTCCATCAAAACCCTGAATTATCGTTTCAGGAAGAAAAAACATCTCAATTTGTCTATGAAACCCTTGAAAGTTTTGGGAATTTAAATGTATCAAGACCAACGAGAACAAGCGTAGTTGCTCGCTTAGTCGGTGAAAAACCAGGAAGTGTACTTGCTATGCGTGCCGATATGGACGCACTTCCAATTAAAGAAGAAAATGATTTCAGTTTTGTATCCACAAATCCAGGTGTCATGCATGCATGTGGTCATGACGGCCATACAGCTATGCTCTTAGGTGCAGCAAAAGTTCTTTCACAATTAAAAGAACAAATAAATGGAGAAGTACGATTCATTTTTCAACATGCCGAAGAAGTACCACCTGGTGGAGCAATAGAAATGGTGAATGCTGGGGTACTACTGGATGTTGATCATGTCATTGGTCTTCACCTTGCATCACCTTTCGAAACTGGGAAAATTGGTATAGGGTATGGTCCGGTCTCAGCAAACTGTGATGTTTTTGACATTACGATTAATGGAAAAGGTGGGCATTCTTCACAACCTAATACAGCAATCGATCCTGTTACGATTAGTGCTCAAGTGGTCAATAATCTCCAACATATCGTATCAAGAAATATTGCTACTCGTGAAAAAGTGGTGATTTCGGTGACTCAAATACACGGTGGTTCAGCCCAAAATATTATCCCTCAAAGTGTAAAGCTAAATGGAACAGTCCGAAGCTTTGATCAAGAAGTGAGAAAAGATATCCCTCATTTAATGGAGAGAATTATTAAAGGAATAACCGAAGCACACGGTGCCACCTGCAACTTTGATTATGAATTTGGCTACGATTCCGTTGTAAACGATGAAAATCTGACAGGGAAGCTTGAAGAAATGGTAGGAGAAGTTTTAGGTTCAGAATTTGTCCTTAAACTAGAACCGGGTGCCATGATGGGAAGTGAAGATTTTTCAGCCTTTTCAAAAAAGGTACCTGGGTGTTTCCTACTAGTGGCGGCTGGAAATGAAGAAGAAGGGATTGTTTATCCTCATCACCATCCACGGTTTACAGTTGATGAGAAAGCACTTGAACATGGGTTGAAGATCCTTGTAAATGCTCCCTTTAAACTTAATGTGAATACTTAAAATTTATAGGAACCCTTAGAGAGAAGGTAGGTAGGTAGTTAGTGATGGATCCAGTAGTAGCAACCTTGATTGTATTAGCTATTATTACAGTAGGTGAAGTGGTGTCGATAGCGACACGAGCAAAAATCCCGACGCTTCTTGTGGTCATGGTCGGGATATTTATCCTTTTTAAAACAGGTATTGTGCCCTCAAATATCATTGAAGCATCAACATTTGCGGTGGTGGGTGCTGTATTACAACCTGCACTACTGGTGCACATGGGGACTTTGATTCCGATTAAGGTTATGAAAAGTCAATATCAAGCTGTTCTAATAACGTTAATGGGAATTACGATTTCTGTCATTTTAATCCTTCTAATTGTTCCTTTATTCTTTGGATATGGAACGGCTGTAGCTGGTGCTGGGCCGTTAACAGGAGGATTAATTGCATACCTAGTGACATCTGAAGCTCTAAAAGAAGCTGGTCTAGTTTCCTTAGTGGCCATTCCTATCATTGTCCTTACACTTCAAGGGGTCATTGGTATGCCCTTAACGTCGCTTTTACTACGTAAACATTCCCTTAATCTTCAACGTTCAATGGATGCAGGTACATATGTGGCAGCGGCTGTCGCAGAAGCTAAAGTACCAGAATCCGAAATGTTAAATGAAGTGGCTGAAAAAAGAGTACTAATCCCAAAAAAGTATATGCAAAGTAGCTTTATACTACTTTTCTTGATATTTATTGGAGGTGCTCTCGCAGTTGGTTTAGAGAATATAACGGGCATTAGCTACAGCCTTTTTGGCTTAGTCATAGGGATACTTGGTGCTTACATTGGATTTTATCCAGATAAGGTATTAGAAAGAGCAAATGGCTTTAGTATAGCCATGGTAGGTTTGGTCTTTATCGTCATTAGTTCCTTGGCGTCCATAACTTGGGCAAGTATCGTGAGTGTTCTGCCAGCAGTAGCTACTATTCTTATTGTAGGGACTATAGGTTTAGTGATTGGTGGATTCATTGGTTCAAAACTATTTAAATGGGATCCTTATAAAGGAATATCCGTAGTATTGACGGCAATGTATGGATTTCCAGCTGACTATCTAATTTCTCAAGAAGTTAGTCGAAGTGTTGGGAGAACGAAAGAGGAAGAAGAACGAATACTAAACGAAATATTACCACCAATGCTTATCGGAGGATTTACTTCCGTCACGGTAGGATCTGTCATTATCGCTAGTATATTAGTAAAAACCCTATAGGAGGCCGAAGCAATGACATATAAGCTAATTAAAAATGGAACCCTTATTGATGGGACAGGGAAGGAAACAGTCGCTGATGCTGCAGTACTTATTCAAGATAACCTTATTGTGGCTGCAGGGACTATGAATGATATAAACGTTCCCAAACAACACGTAGAAATTATTGATGCCCAAAATGGATTTATTCTTCCAGGATTATTTGATACCCATGTTCATATGATGTTGGAAATAAAAGATATAAGAGAAACTCTTATCACTCCTTTTTCTCTTAAGTTTTATCAAGCTATAGAATATATGAAACGTACCGTTAATGCAGGTATCACTTCTGTACGTGACGCAGGTTTCACCGACTTTGGTGTTAAAGAGGCAGTAGAAAAAGGGCTCATTACTGGACCACGTATGCAAGTCAGTATCAATCCTTTAACCATTACTGGTGGGCATGGAGACTCGTGGATGCATTCAGGTTTAGATATAACAAGTAAAAGTTATCCAGGAATGCCCTCTGGTATTTGTGATGGACCTGAACAAGTCCGCCAAAAAGTGAGAGAAATGTTGAGAGCAGGTGCTGACATTATTAAAGTGCATGCAACTGGAGGAGTCATGAGTCCAACTGACCATCCAGAATTTACTCAGTTTTCCCAAGAAGAGTTATCGATTATGGTTCAGGAGGCAACATATCGACGCGGAATAAAAGTAATGGCCCATGCCCAAGGAGCAGAAGGAATTAAAAACGCTGTCCGAGCGGGCATTCACTCGATAGAGCATGGGATCTTCTTGGATGATGAAGCCATAGAACTAATGCTTATGAAAGGTACTTATCTTGTCCCAACATTATTAGCCCCCGTCTCAGTACTAGAAGCAAGTAATGTAAATGAAAGCATGCCAGATTATGCTGTGAAAAAAGCACGGGAAGTGGTAGATATTCATCGTGAAAGCATCTCCAAAGCCTATAAATCTGGAGTGAAAATCGCAATGGGTACAGATGCCGGGGTAATGCCACATGGAACGAACTTACGTGAACTAGGATTGATGTGTGATATTGGAATGTCTCCAATGGAAGCCATTGTCTCTTCAACGAAGGTGGCTGCTGAGTGTATGGGTTGGGAAGATACTTTAGGAACAATAGAAAATGGTAAAATAGCAGATTTTATTATTACGAAAACGAATCCTTTAGAGGATATTAGATCCCTTGAAGACAGTGACAATATTGTGGTTGTTGCGAAGGATGGAGAAATTAAAAAAGACTTACGGGTAGATCGTAAGCAAGTAGTAGCACATATTTAAATTATGCTTCTCTGGTAACAATTGTTAAAAAGTGAATTTTGATTTGCTTTGTTCATTTCAAAATCATGTATTATAAACTATTCTTCACAAGCTGCTAGAAGTTAAAAGAGGGTGTCTTTTAAAAGGCACCCCCTCTAATAATCTACATATTTATTAATATCTTACAGCATTATAGGAGTTAATTCTTCCGTGTTCAAAATAGTAACCCGTACCACTGATGGCATCCGCTGTTTGTTCGATGGCTTGGCGAATCTCGTCATTACTTCTACCTTGACTCGCTAGTAATCCTGCCAACCCAGCGACATGTGGGGAAGCCATTGAAGTTCCAGACATATAAGAGTAACCATTATTTGGTATAGTTGAAGCGATTTGCACACCTGGGGCTGTCACGTCTACCCATGTGCCATAGTTTGAGAAGGAAGCTTTACGATCATTTGAATCAACAGCACCTACTGCAATGACATTGGCATATGAAGCAGGTTCAAATGTTGTAGAGACACCATCATTTCCTGCAGCTGCGATAATGACTGAACCTTGATTCCAAGCATAATTCACCGCATTTTCAAGAGTAGAAGTATCACAGTTACATCCTAATGATAGGTTAATAACCTCAGCACCTTCATCAGCTGCATATCTGATACCATCTGCGATATCTGCAAGTGAACCGCTGCCGTTAGCGTCCAGAACGCGGACAGCAAGAATCTTTGTATTTGGTGCCATACCCGCTACACCTGTTCCATTATTTGTTTCGGCAGCAGCTGTACCAGCAACATGTGTACCATGAGAATTTTCATCCATTGGATAGTAATCATTGTCCACGAAGTCGTAGCCTCTGATCGTTTTCCCATCTAAATCAGGGTGATTATAATCTACACCGGTATCGAGGATGGCAATCTCCTGGCTGCTCGTTCCCCTAGTATAATCCCATGCATATTCAGTATAAGTATTTTGTGGACCATATTGATATCCTTGGTAATAATAATCATTTGGTGTCCAATTTACATTGAAAATATAATTAGGCTCAGCATATTCTACATTTGGGTTTTTCTCCAATGCTTTTACAACCGCTTCCACATTTCCTACTTTCAGAACATCAAATTCTGATTTGACTCCATTTTTGTCTGGAACCTTTGTAGCTCCAATGCTTTTAAGAGATTTTCCTTTCTCAGCGGTTCCAATTGAATCTTTGAATTTTACAATTACTTCTCCTTTAACATACTTACCTTTTGCAATGCTTGTATTGACTGTGGTTTCTTTTGTGGGTTTCTTGAGTTGATCTTGAGCGGACGCATCATTTCCGAAGGTTGGAAAAAGGGCAAGTGAAGCAGCGAGTGACAAAGCAGCAATTTTTTTGAATTTCATTTTAGATTCCTCCGACTTTTGTTTTAGCTATTACTAAATCTACTATTCTTCAAAAACAAAGCAAAAAGGGTAGTATTATTTAACAGAAATCACCTCCGCTAGTTTGTGCTTCTTCAAATGGGAAGTAAGCGCTTACTTGCATTCTAGCAAATTAATTTTCCTTGCGATATATACCTTTTTTTGAAGAATCTGGATGTTATAGAGTAGAAAATGAACCATTTTGTCATTGATTAAATAATCCTGGAAAGTTTTCCTGAATTCGTCGGATTTTCTTGTTTAATTCTATTTAGAGATCTGATATTTTCCCAACAGTTAAGTTGAAAATTTGGTTAAGATTCACTTAAATGTATCTTTAAAAAGAATGTTGGGGATCAATATCGAGGCGAAAGGAATTTATTTTGCTGGCAGGTTAATTTCAACCCTAAATTTTGACGACATATAATTAAGTAAAGGGGTGAATTTGATGGTATGGTTTTTTGTATATATTCTTGGAATTTTAGCGTTTGCCTTACTAATCGATTGGCGGCGAAAGAAACATAAAGATAACCTTCAAAAACCAATCAATCCAACGCAAAGCCAGGGGATGGTTCCAACTATATGATGGGAGATAATAAAGATACGGGAGGATTTCAATAATAAACATGTCTATTAACCAGTCTACAAAAATGGCTGTCCAAAAGGGTGCCGGAACCACTATGATCGTCACTATATAAAAGATGTTTCTAGATTTCTTCTATATATTGAAAATTGTGGTTCCTGACACCTGGATTAGGAACAGCTCTTTGCTTTAATTAGTAATTTCAGAATTATTAGTTTGGATTCCTTTTTTAATCTCCTACCTATTACCATGTGCATGAATTTGAAATCTCGTGCATTTACTCTGAGTCTTGGTGCATAAAAATTAGATTCTCGTGCATTACCTAGGCATTTGCATGCATAAAACCAAAAAGTTGTGCAATTCCACATTTAAGTTAAGGAAAATAATGATTCTTCTTATCCAAAGAGTGAACGGAATGATTGTCTAAATTCTAGGGGGAAAACAAAGAATAAATCAAAAGTTAGTCAGAATAACAATTTATTAATCAAGGTTTTTGGATTAGTAGCAATATGGGGATGTCCGAGTGCGGAATTTTGAAAATAGTAACGTTATCTACCAATATTTCTAAAAACAAAATGAGCCGTCTGATAGTAGAAAAATTACTTTTCAGACAGCCCATTTTTTGTACTTTTCTTGAAGGATTGATAAGTGACTTAAATTGACCGATATATCTAATTTTGACTGCTATCCCTTACAAAAATAAAAGTAATAATCGGATTATTATTTTTTAACCATATCATTAATTCTTTGGATTCAATTTAACTCCGATAAATTTCATTTCGGTCATATCTTCAATGGCGTACTTAACACCTTCTTTACCAATACCACTTTGTTTGACACCACCATATGGATGGTTATCTTGACGGTATGTGGAGATTTCGTTGATCCATACTCCACCCATTTCTAGTTGGTCCGCAACCCGCATTGCGCGGTCGATATCTTTTGTGAATACACCAGCTTGTAGTCCGTAAATGGAGTCATTAGAATAGTGAATCACTTCATCTTCCGTTTCAAATGGTATAACAGAAACGATTGGTGCAAAAACTTCTTCCGCAATAATTTTCATATTATGGTCGACATTTGTCATGATGGTAGGGGTAAGCACTGTTCCATTTCGTTCGCCGCCTATTTCAATTTTGGCACCTTTCTCGACAGCGTCATCTATCCATTGTTTTGCACGTTTTGCTTCATCTTCACTAATCATTGGCCCGATATCTGTTTCTTCTTTCTCAGGGTCGCCAATCGTTAATGCTTTAGTTTGTTCGATATAGTTATGAAGGAATGTTTCATAAATGTTTTTTTGAACATAAATTCTTTGTGCTGAGATACATACCTGTCCTGAAAAGGCAAAAGCACCTTTCACTAAATCTTTCACCGCATTTTCGATATCTGCATCATCAAATAAGATGTTTGGTGAATTTGAACCCAGTTCTAATGTTACTTTTTTAAACCCAGCTGACTCACGGATTTTTCTCCCAACGGGTAGACTTCCAGTAAACGTAATTTTATGGACTTTTTTATGTGTGACAAGTGGTTCTCCTACTTCTCCAGTTCCCATCAACAAGTTTAATACACCATTTGGAAGACCCGCTTCTTGAAATAATTTCACTAATAAGTACGCGGAGATAGGCGTGTTTTCTGCAGGTTTAAAAACAATTGTATTCCCTGCTGCAATGGCTGGTGCGATTTTATGCAATGATAAATTCAGCGGGAAGTTGAAAGGGGTGATGGCCCCTACAACACCTAACGGCTTTCGTGTTACAAGTCCCATTCGGTTTTCTCCGCCTATAGCAGCATCCATTGGAATCACTTCACCGGTAATATTCTTTGCTAGTTCAGAGGAAAACCGAAGAACCTGGATGGAACGATCTATTTCTGACCGGCTGAATTTAATTGGTTTTCCGGCTTCCTTAACGATGGTTTGCGCAAATTCTTCTACTTTTCCTTCTAATAAATCAGCTGCCTCTCTCAATATGTCTGAACGTTGATGAGCCGGCATAACTTTCATTGTTGAGTGAAATGTATCAAAACTATTATTTACTGCATCTTCAAGATCATCTCGTGTTGCGAGGGCAATCTCCCCAACTTTTTCTTGATTAAACGGGTTATGGACCTCTAGTGAATCACGATGATTTTCATTTCTTTCCTGACCATTAATAATTGAACCATATCGCATTTTAACCCTCCTAATCTTAACAATGAATATCGTCTAATTTTTCGGTTAACTTCATGTTTTCACTATAATCAACTGGGCAATCGATTAAGACAGGTTTATTCAAGGAAATAGCCTTTTCTAGAGCTGGCTTTAAATCTCCGCCTTTTTGGATTTGGATGGCTTCAAATTCATAGGCTTTTGCAAGCTGGATAAAGTCTGGATTCCCAAATTTAATATGGGAAGAACGTTTGAATTTTTTCTGTTGATGCCACTCGATCAACCCATAGCCTTCATCTCTCCATAATAAAATAATAATCGGTAAATTTAATCGTTTAGCAGTTTCAAGTTCAGCTCCTGTCATTTGAAAAGCACCATCTCCACAAACTGCAACAACATGACGATTTGGATGGACCATTTTTGCAGCAATCGCACCCGGTACGGCAACGCCCATTGATGCTAATCCATTTGATATCAGACAAGTGTTCGGTTGAGCTGTATGATACATTCTACCCATCCACATTTTATGTGCACCAACATCAGAGATGACGATATCTTCATCACTTAACACGGAACGTAAATCGGACACAATCTTCTGGGGTTTAATCGGAAAACTCTCATCTCCTTGAAATTGCTCATATTCATCTAGAGCATCTTTACGTACATTCGCAACCCAATTATTATTTCTTTCAATTGGTGATAGAGACTCGTTTAATTTCCTTAGGTTTGTATTAATATCTCCAAGGACATTCAATTTCACTGGATAATTTGCATCAGTTTCCGCTTCCTTTGTATCAATGTGCAGGATCGGTGTAGCGGCATCAGGATTCCAGTTCTTTGGTGGATATTCCGCAATGTCAAACCCGATAGCTAAAATGAGGTCAGAGTGGTTAAAACCACAAGTAATATAATCCTTTCCACCTAATCCTGCTGTAAGCAAACTGAGATCATTTTTCCAGGAAATTGCTCCTTTCCCCATAAAAGTATGGACTACAGGAATAGTTGTTTTTTCGACGAGTGCCTGCAAACTCTCGGAAGCCTTTCCTCTTGTGATCCCATTCCCAGCTAAAATAAGAGGATGTTTGGCCTGTTCAATCATTTTAACGGCTTGTTGTACAACTTGATCGCCTGCTTCTGATAAAGAATGTTCGATCATTTCTAATGGGGTTGCTTCCATTTCCATTTCCATTGCCGCAATATCTTCAGGGAGGTCGATATGGGTGGCACCGGGCTTATCCTTTGTAGCCACTTGAAAGGCTTTTCGAACCACTTCAGGAATGATTTCTCCCGTTTTTATCTGGGTATTCCATTTCGTAACAGGGTCATAAATGGAAACCAAATCATAATATTGATGAGAGATTTTATGTTGACGCTCTAAACCCGCTTGTCCAGTAATAGCAATTAGTGGACTAAGGTCCATGTTAGCATTGGCTACGCCAGTTAAAAGATTGGTTGCTCCCGGACCTAATGTTGCCAAACATACCCCTGGCTTCCCCGTGAGTCTTCCATATGTGCCAGCCATAAATGCCGCACTGGTTTCATGTCTAGTCACGATAAACTCAATACTTGAACCCAACAGGGCATCCATAAAATCGATGTTCTCCTCTCCTGGCACTCCAAAGATATATTCAACACCTTCATGCTCAAGACATTTAACTAGTAATTCAGCAACTCTCATAGTAAACACCCTTTACTGTTTAATTCAGTTCTCTTTGTATTTTCTGTATAAAAACAGTTTTTAAACTTAATTTATTAAATTAGTGAATTTCTTACTTAGCTATTTCACTATGTTCGTTACGATACATGATGTCTATTTGCAGCATACAGTAGTCATATGACCTATTTCTTAGGAGGTACTTATGATTATTCATGTTATCCAGAGAGGGGAAACGTTATGGCAGATTGCGAATCGTTATCGAGCCAATATCTCGCAAATTGTTGATGCAAACGAGTTACCTGACCCAAATCGATTACTTGTTGGACAGTCACTAGTGGTGCCATCAGTTGAGAGAAGTCACAGGGTAAGAACAGGTGAAACCTTATGGCAAATAGCACAAAGATATGGGGTTGCAATTGGCAGCTCAATCGCCATTTTACCGATATGTGGATGAAGAAGGACGTACACATGAAGTGTGGTTTGAAGACGCACGTAGTGCCCAGGCGAAATTTGATCTGGTTAAGGAGTATGGTTTACGTGGGATTAGTTACTGGGTCCTTGGTTATCCATTTCCGCAGAACTGGGAGTTACTTGAAGATAATTTTAGGGTGCGCAAATTGGGTTAATCTAACGTTATATTAAGTTTTTGAATCTTTAATTACGAACGATACCAATCATTCGCCATTTTTCCTTCTTATATTCAGGAATGTATTGGATGTTTTTCTCATATCCATGTATGCGTAGGCATTTGAAACAACTATAGGAGGGTATTATGGAGAAAAAACGAACCATTTTAACGACAAGTAGTAGAGGAATTAATGAAGATTCTTTACCTTTTAGACTTTATCAAAAGGCGAAAAAATTTGGGGTCTGGAACCCTTCAGATATTGATTTTTCACAAGATGCAAAAGATTGGGTAGCCCTTTCTGATGACCAAAGATATGAGGTCCTGCGGTTAATTTCTCAATTTCAAGCAGGAGAAGAGGCGGTTACATTAGATTTACTCCCGCTCATCATGGCTATTGCTAAAGAAGGACGTCTTGAGGAAGAAATGTACTTAACCACGTTTTTGTTTGAAGAAGCAAAGCATACGGAATTTTTCCGACTTGCTCTAAACGCTATTGGAGAAAAAGGGGATCTTTCTATTTATCTTACGGAGACATATCAAAAGATCTTCTATGAATTACTTCCGAACACGATGAATCGACTTATCCATGATGCATCACCAGAAGCAATTGCTGAAGCTGCTACTGTTTATAATATGTTTGTGGAGGGGGTTCTGGCGGAAACAGGCTATTATACTTTTTATCAATCCCTTGAAAAAGTAGGAATCATGCCAGGACTTCTAAAAGGTATAGGATTATTAAAGAAAGATGAATCCAGACATATTGGATATGGAACTTTTCTTCTTCAACGGCTTATAAGCGAACATGATCATCTCTTTGAGTTGGTTGTGAACAAAATGGAAGAACTCAAACCCTATTCCATTCGATTAAATGAAGAAAGTTCAGATTTACCGGAAACTACCTTTGGTGTTTCTAGAGAAGAAACACTGAATTTCTCCTTGAAACAATTATCGATTCGAATGGAAGTGTTAGCAAGAGCAAGAGGAAAGAAAATAGAAGACATCTATAGATTGACAGAAAAGGAAGTCGGTGTGATCTCTTAATCATTTGCAGGTTTTGCAGAATAATGAGTGAAAATAAAATAAAATTAGGGGCTTTCCAAAAGAGGTCCGGAAGCACTATGATTGTCCATATATAGAAGATGTCTGGTGGGTTTCTTCTATATATGGAAGTTGTGGTTCCTAGCTCCTGGGTTTTTGGACAGACCCAATTAGTAAATATAACCTTAAAAAGATTTTTAGGCGTGTGTCTTTCTCGCTCTTCCTGAGTTAACCAAATAATTGTGTAACGCGATTTCAGGCAGAGTTAATAAAACGGCAGTAAAAATGGCTCCAAGAAAAGTCACTTCTGCACCGTCCAAAAATAATGACATGACATAAACAATCAATGTAGATGCTATAAAATCAGCAAAAAGGCTTATTGTTTTTGTGTTTTTTCCAAGTAACCATTTTTCTAGCATATAACCAGCGGCTGCAAGTACCAAACCAATAAGAACAGGTTGCCAAAATGTATCAAAGTCAACGTTTGGAAAAAGTAAGGAAGAAATTCCAATGATAAGTGGACATAAAATGATTTTTAACCAAAGACTAGTCATAAACAAAATACCACCTTTAATTTTAAATGTAGTATATTCAGTCCATCATTCATTTATACAAAAAGTGGGAATGGTTCAATGCGGATACTTTTCTTATGAGTAAGTCATGATAAAACTAAAGTGGGTTGGTTTTAAAATTAAATGTATCGGACAAGCAATAGAAGATATCGGTTTAAATCGCAATATATCGATCTAATCAATCTATTGAGTTTAAATCTTGAACTAGTTGGATAAATACCTTTAAGACTATATAAAGTGAGGTAATCTGTCGATGGAAGAGATAGAGCAAAAGAGGTATTGTGAGCGCTGCGAAAAAGAGACGGTACACACATTAAGAGAAGATGCATTGGAAATAGAATATCAATGCCATGAATGTAATCTTCAAAAAGAAACAATAAAGACGTTCTTTTAATCGCTCAAATTAAAAAAGATGGAAGAAAATACTTCTAATTAATGAACGAACGATTCACGGTTGTTCCTGAATCAGAGTAAAAAGTAAAGGGCGACCCAAAGGTGTATGAATACTCTTTGGGTCAGCCCTTTATCTATTTAAAGCTGTTGCTGGTTAAACCAATTGATAAAGTTTTCAACAACCATATCTAAAAATTTAATAGTCGGTTCGTGGGTAAGAGTACCTGTATCATCAATTTTTTCATGAACAGCACCGATGTACACTTCATTCCCAGGTAAAAGTGGAGATCCAACTCCCGGACAAAATAAGATGTCTCGTAGATGTTGCTGGGCACGAACCGTTCCTAAGGTTCCCATTGTTGCCCCCATAATCCATGATGGTTTGCCAAGCATGACTTTTTCTACACGGGATAACCAATCAATAGCATTTTTTAAAACACCTGGTATAGAATAATTGAACTCAGGTGTTACCCAAAGAACAGCATCCGCATCGGCCACTTTTCTTTTAAAATCAATGACTGAATCCGGTGGATTGATTTCAATATCTTGGTCATAATGGGGAAGGTCATGAATCGTGACAATCTCAATATCCATGCGTTCTTTATAATTATTCTGAATGTATTTCGCAAGCTTAAGATTATAAGAATCTTTGCGAATGCTTCCAACAATAGCAACAATTTTCATTTACACTACCTCCAAAAATTTTAAAAAATTAGTTGATATATCAACTATAATCCATGTTAAAGCAGATCAAGCTAAGATTGATCTACATTATCTCGAACTTTCAATAAAAGTCTTCGTAATTCCACTATTTCTTCATTCGTCATTCCCTTATTGATAAGCTGAATGATATTTTGGTTGATTGGAATAACATCATTTCCAAGTTTTCTCCCGTCTTCCGTTAGATAAACTTCTACAGAACGCCGGTCATTTGGACATATGACTCTTCGAATGTAGCCTTTTTTTTCAAGGGTAGAAAGCATCCGAGTAACACCAGATTTATCCTTGTTCAGTTTTGTGGCAATTTCATTTTGGGAAATTCCTTCTCGTTCCCAAAGAAGCGCCATAATTAAATTTTGCTCAGAAGTTAATCGAAAAGCCGCTAACTGATTATTCACATAGCTGGTAATCTCTAAATCAACCGCATGGATAAAGACTCCAATATTATCTAATGGTTCGTATTTCATTTATATCACCTTATTTAGTTGATATATCAACAATATATAGATAAATTGTAATGGAAGAATAAATTCTTGTCAATTTATGTTTTTGTCGATCTCAATAATAGGCTCTCCTGTTTCTTTTATTGGGATAGTGAAGGTATTCAAGAGGATTGCAGTAAACGAAAGAGTCCGTCTCTAAAACAAAAATGATCTTAAATAGTACCATGATTCAGTTGGATTCAATTACTAAGTTATAACACCATTGATCATCATAGATTCCGAAATGTATCGTTTTTTTAATTAATGTGCCTTGTACTACTGACCCTTCGGAAAATTGTCACTTTTAATATTCAAATGCTTATTTTAATGTTCACGTCTTCTTGCTAAAATAGGCATGTAACTTGTTCAAATGTCTTTTGTTAAGGAGTGAAAGAATGAAGTCTAGCAAAAATATGAAATTAGTAGTGCTTCTAACCATTGTAGTTCTCGTGGTTGTCGCTGCTGTCGTCATTATAAGTAATAATAAAGATGATACAACAACTACTAAAACTGCTAATCAACCTTCTATTGAAGGACAGCCTACATTAGGGGAGAAGGATGCTCCTGTAACCGTAACCGAGTTCGGAGATTTCAAATGTCCTTCTTGTAAGGCATGGGGAGAAATGGTTTATCCTCAGTTGGTAAATGATTATATTGATTCAGGAAAGGTGAAGCTTTCATTTATTAATGTTCTATTTCATGGGGAGGAATCAACATTAGCTTCGATTGCTGCTGAGTCTGTTTATAAACAAGCTCCCGATTCCTATTGGGATTTTCACAAAGCGTTGTTTAATGAGCAGCCTGAAGGGCATGATACTTTATGGGTAACACCTGAGAAAATCCTGGAAGTTGCAAAGGCATTTCCGGAAATAAACTTAAAAACACTAGAAGAGGACATGGAAAATCAATCAACAATGGATCAAGTAAATAGAGATGAAGAGTTAGTGAAAGAATTTAATATTGAACTAACTCCAACGATTATGATCAATGGAACAATCATTGAAGATCCTTTTGATTATGAAAAAATAAAAGAAGTCATTGATGAAGAGCTAGAAGGTAACAAATAATGAGCGAAGAAAAATCTTCACCATCCTATCTCTTGTACCTAGCTTGGTTAGTGGCAACGGTTGCAACCCTTGGAAGCCTGTATTTCAGTGAAATCAAGGGATATATTCCTTGTGAGCTTTGTTGGTACCAACGGATCCTCATGTATCCACTTGCCTTAATCCTTGGAATAGGAACATTCCAGAATGATACATCTGTTAAGAAGTTTGTACTGCCGATGTCAATGATCGGAGCTGGGATTTCACTATTGCATTATCTAGAACAGAAAATTCCGGGTTTCGGAGGGTTCAAGCCTTGTAAGAGTGGGGTGCCGTGTAATGCTGAATATATTAATTGGTTTGGTTTTATAACGATTCCTTTCCTAGCCCTAACGGCTTTTACATTAATAACCGTATTTATGATCATCGTAACGATAAAAAATCGTAAATAAAAAGCACTGTGCCTAGTGCTTTTTATTTTTTCATTATGTATACTATATATGAGCATATGTTCATATATAGTATAAAGGTGTGATTCTAGTGTATGAAGTAGTCGTCATTGGAGCGGGCCAAGCAGGCTTAGCAATGGGATATTATTTACTAAAGCAGCAAAAAGATTTTCTTATTCTGGATAAGGGCACAGAGATAGGAGAGGTTTGGAAGAACAGATACGACTCTTTAAAATTGTTCACACCGAGACTGTATAATGCACTTCCAGGATCCCCTTTTGTAGGTGAAAGCCATGGACTACCAACTAAAGATGAGATTGCGACATATCTGCAGCGGTATGCAGAAACATTTCATTTACCAATAAAACTTAAGAGTGAAGTGATCCAAGTAACGAAAGAAGGGGATATCTTTTCGATCACTACGAATGTAGGTGTATTGCAATCGAAGGCCATTGTTGTTGCAACTGGCCCTTTTCAAAAAAAATTGATTCCAGAGGTATCACAAAATCTATCAAAAGAGGTCCTTCAATTGCATTCATCCGAGTACCGAAATCCGATACAGCTGCAGGAAGGGAATGTATTAGTGGTCGGTGGAGGGAATAGTGGTGCACAGATTGCTGTTGAACTATCACGGAAACTAAAAACCTATTTAGCTATAAGCAAGCCCTTGAGATACCTTCCACTTTCACTGGGTGGAAAAAGTATCTTTTGGTGGTTTGATAAAGTGGGAATACTTAATGCATCGAATCAATCTATGTTTGGAAAACTCATTCAAAAGAACGGTGATCCTATTTTTGGAAAAGAATTAAAAAAAGCAATACATGATGGATCGATTACATTAAAGGGAAGAGTGAATTCAGTGGAGAAGGATTCGGTTGGATTTAGTGAAGGAACTTCAGTGAAAGTTCAAAATGTTATATGGGCCACAGGTTTTAAGATAGATTATCGGTGGCTAGGGATCAAGGATTGCTTTACGCAAAATCGCCATGTTCAACACGATAAAGGGATTAGTCCTGTGAGGGGTTTATATTTTCTTGGGCTACCATGGCAATCAAGAAGAGGGTCTGCACTCCTTCAAGGAGTAGGGGAGGATGCAAAATTTTTAATGAATCATATAAATAGGGAGAGAGTTTAATGGAAAAACAACAACATAGCTTCTTGTCGGAATTTACGGTTGAAGAAGCATCGAGGTTATTGAAAGCAATCTCGGATCCAACACGCATAAAGCTTCTTTATCTACTTTTTCAAGAGGAATGTTCTGTTGGACATATTACAGAAGTATTAGAATTATCCCAATCAGCGGTTTCACATCAACTCAGTTACTTAAGGAAACTAAAATTGGTAAAGTATCGAAAAGTAAAAAATATAAGTTATTACACATATAGCGATGAGCATGTTGTGGGCATCCTGAATCAAGTCATCCAACATGTTGAAGAATGTAAGGAGTGAGGCAAATGGGACATCATCATCATGGCCATGATCATCACCATCATTTTGATGAAACGAGAGAGGGAAACAAAAAAGGGTTAATTATTGCTTTGTTGATTACTTCTGGAATCATGATACTAGAATTCATTGGTGGACTCATCACCAACAGTTTAGCTCTCCTGTCTGATAGTGGTCATATGTTATCGGATGCTAGCTCATTGGCTTTAAGCTTGGTGGCCATTTGGTTTGCCAATCGACCCTCATCAGCAAATAAAACCTATGGATACTATCGTTTTGAAATTTTAGCCGCGCTTTTTAACGGTGTGACATTATTTATTATTGCTGGATTTATTATATATGAAGCTTACGGTCGTTTTTTAGAACCGCCGACAGTAGCCAGTGGAATGATGATGGAGATTGCTGTTGTGGGGTTGTTAGCAAATCTTCTAAGTGCATGGTCGTTATTTCGTAAAGGGGACGTCAAAGATAATGTGAATTTAAAAAGCGCCTATCTCCATGTCCTAGGAGATGCATTAGGCTCTGTTGGGGCGATTGTTGCTGGGGTTCTTATGCTTGTATTTGAATGGTATGTAGCTGACCCAATTATTTCAGTCATTGTAGCTCTATTAATTTTAAAAAGCGCATGGGGTGTACTGCAACAAAGCATACACATCTTAATGGAAGGAACACCCATGACCTTGAATCACAGTGAAGTGAAAACAGTCCTGGAAAATATCGAAGGAGTGAAGAATGTTCATGATCTCCATATCTGGACAATTACTTCTGGATTAGATTCTTTAAGCTGTCACCTGCTTGTAGAGGACCATAGTAATGAACAAGAAATTCTACAGCAAGCAATCGATGCGATACGCGACCACTGTAAGATTGAACATACAACGATTCAAATAGAAAAGTCAGGCCTAGTGCATGGAGAAATGAAGGTATAACTGTCATTGGATGATGGTGATGATGGTGCCAGGTACAAATCGAGCATTTTGTACCTGGTACAATTCATCTATTCATCAATTATTCGCTTAAATCCGATTCATACTTTTAGTCTCAAGTGGGAGGATATAGGTATAATTTATTTTCTCTGAGAGGTGATGTGTGTATGGAAAAGGAAAATATGAGCTATGGTAATGATTATAAATACATTCCTGCGACTTCTATTGGAAGTGGTGCTGAACATCAAATTGCTGCTCATTTGTATTATCAAACGACCCAAATTGTAAATGTTTGTTATTTGAGTGATCCTGAAAAAAATGAGTGGGTGCTTGTGGATGCTGGAATGCCAAAGTCTGCTGACCATATCCTATCATTTGCGGAGGAGCACTTTGGTTCCAACCGTCCACCGAGAGCCATCATTTTAACCCATGGTCATTTTGATCATGTAGGGGCTGTTATTGAGCTTGTTAATCATTGGGATGTACCTGTATATGCTCACCCCTTGGAAATGCCCTTTTTAACAGGGGAACAGAATTATCCTGAGCCCGATTCTACGGTTGAAGGTGGGTTAATAGCTAAAATGTCTCCACTTTTCCCCAATGAGTCCATCAATCTTGGAAACCATGTTCATGAACTTCCAAAGGATGGAACTGTCCCGGAAATGAATGGGTGGCGATGGGTTCACACGCCAGGACATACACCGGGACATGTATCATTATTCAGAGAAGAAGATCGTTCACTAATCGTAGGAGATGCATTTGTTACAGTCAAACAAGACTCGCTTTATAATGTTCTCACTCAAGAACTAGAAATAAATGGACCTCCCAGATATCTTACAACAGATTGGGAGGCAGCATGGGATTCTGTTAGGAAATTAGAAGCATTGAAACCGGCCTTGGCCATTACGGGTCATGGAAGCCCGATATCTGGGAATGTTTTATCAAATAGCTTACAACAACTTGTTAGTGACTTTGAAAACATCGCAATCCCCGATTACGGGAAATACGTTCATAAAAAGAAACATTAAACTATTTAACCATATTATCGGTGAAATTGCTTACCCCAAAGGGGCTGTCCCAAAACGGGTCCGGAACCACCTCAATCGTCAATATATAGAAGTTACTTTGAGGTTTTTTCTATATATTGAAGTTGTGGTTCTTGACGCCTTGGTTTTGGGACAGTCCCTTTTCTTTTGTTTGTATAATTATCCACCTGTAGGTGAAGCATGTTAACAGTATTGGTTTTAGGGAGGTGCCCTATGATTTTTAGAAAATCGAGAAGGAATCGTACTGATCATCACGTTAAAGGTCAAGTGCGAATAAAGGATCAAAGCGGTGAATCCATTAGTCCGGAAAAAGAGGTATTTATTAACGAAATAAAAAAACGGCTAAATAATAGTTCAGACTTAAAACATAAAGAAGTGGAATCGAAGATAACATTATTTTTTATAGATACATTAGTGGATAAAACGATGCTCCATCAGGATATCATTCGTCACGTTTATCACCTTGAATCAGAACCTATAGAATTGATGAATATGATGACAGTTGGTGAAGTCAAGAAGGATACAGTATATGAAGATACTATCATTTCCATTCTTAGCGGGGCGGTCGTCATTCATGTTGAAGGGTATGCCTATGTCATTAGTGCACAAATCAAATCAAACACCAGTCGTTCGCTTACGAAAGCTGAAAATGAATCACAAGTAATCGGCCCGCAACTCGCTTTTAATGAAAATTTATCCACTAATATATCGTTAATTCGAAGTTATTTGGCGAACCCTAATTTATGTAATGAAATATTTCATATCGGAAAGCAGACCAGAACAGCCATATCTTTAATGTACATAAAAGATATAGCGTCCGATGAAATGGTTCAAACCTTACGTCAGCGTATTAAAAGTATAAAAATAGATGGTTTAATCGATAGTTCAGTTTTAGTGCAGTTAATAGATGATAATTCCCTATCTATTTTTCCACAGATGCTTTTGACAGAAAGACCCGATAAAGCTAGTACAATGCTTTTAAATGGAAAATTAGTCGTTATTGTAGATGGAAGCTCTTTAGTAATAGGATGTCCACAATCATTTATGGAGTTTTTTCAGAGTATGGAGGATCAAAATGTTAAGTGGCATATCTCAAGCTTTCTTCGTTTATTAAGGATTATAGCCATGATGCTTTCTGTTTTTTTTACAGCTTTTTATGTTGCTTCCCTTACGTTTCATTATGAGGTCATCCCACAACCATTACTAGTACCACTTAGTGAATCGAGATCACGTGTTCCATTTCCACCTATCATTGAAGCTCTTCTTTTAGAATTTATTATTGAACTCTTAAGAGAAGCAGGGGCACGATTACCAACAAAGGTCGGCCAAACCATGGGTATTGTTGGCGGTATTGTTATTGGAACAGCTGCCGTTCAAGCAGGTTTTACAAGTAATATACTCATCATTATCATTGCCTTAGGGGCACTTGCTTCCTTTACGACTCCAAGCTATACGATGGGTAATGTCATTCGTATTTTACGTTTCCCCATTATTTTGTTAGCAGGATTTTGGGGCTTTTACGGAATCATGTTTGCTTTTTGCTTTTTACTGATTCATTTATTACGTCAATCTAGTCTAGGAAGTCCATATATGACTCCTTTTTATCCTCCACGATTAGCGGATTGGAAAGATAGTATTGTTAGGCTTCCAATGAAGTTTACCTTCAAAAGGCCATTTCAAACAAGACCTAAGGATGTTCAGAAATATGTTCCCAAGGATCATCAAGATGATGAATAGGATATGTGGTGGTGAATTTAAGTGAAAGTTCTCATACAACCTAAGCCTCAGTCTTTAATCAATGCCTTCCTGGTGTTTTTTATCGTCCATTCCATTCAAATTGGAGTAGGTGTGCAAGGATTTCAACGTATTATCTATATGGATGCTAAACATGATGCTTGGATCTCGGTTATTCTTGCTGGACTTTTTACAAGCATCATATCATGGATCATGATCAAGACATTAAATCTATATACTTCTACAGATCTTTTTGGCATCCATTTTGATATTTATGGAAAATGGATGGGGGGCTTTCTAAATTTTACATACAGTTTGTATTGTTTTGCTGCGGGTTTTGTTGTTATTCGAAACTATATCGAAGTGGTCCAAGCTTGGATTTTTCCGGAAGTTCCAACTTGGTTCTTTTCGGGTACTCTGCTGCTATTAATCATCTATGGAATTACTGGTGGATTTAGAATCATTGTTGGAGTTTGTTTCTTTAGTATTTTGCTCTCACTATGGATGCTTGCGTTTCTTGCTTATCCACTACAATTTTCAAATATATCTTACCTATTTCCACTATTTGAATCGAAGATAACGGACATTCTTAAAGGTACCTACAGTATGACTTTTACGATTCTTGGATTTGAATTAATTTATATATTTTACCCCTTTGTAAAGGAAAAAGATAAAATTCAGAAATACGTGCAATTAAGCATTCTTAGTACCACGATCATCTATTTAACGCTGATGATTGTCTCACTCGCCTATTTCAGTGGAGACCAACTTGAAAGAACGATTTGGGCAACGCTATCCTTATTCAAAATTGTTCGACTGCCTTTTATTGAGCGCTTTGAATATGTTGCCGTTACGTTTTGGATGCTCATTATCATTCCAAATTTAATGCTGTATCTATGGGCGGCATCAAGGGGGATGGCAAGGATTTTTCGAAAAGGGGAAAAGCGTTTTGTTTGGATCTTTGCAGTAGGCATATTCATCTCTGTCCAATTCTTTATGAGTAGACTTGAAATTAATATGGTCAATGAATTATTTTCAAAATGTGCCTTTTTGGTTGTTTTCTGTTACCCTGTTATTCTCTATCTGGTAGTTCTGATTAAAAAGAAAATCTTTTCCAGGAGAGGAGGAGAATCATGAAGAAATTCATTCCTGCGTTTGTCTGCCTTTTTCTAGTCGTGACCCTTTCTGGATGTGCAGATGTGAAAATTTTAGAGAAGATAGGGATTATTACTACAGTAGGCTACGATATAGGTGAGGACGACAAACTATCTACAACGATGGTTTTACTTCAATCTGATCCAGATGCACCTAAAAATTCAAGCATTGTTACTAGTGATGCAATAACAAGTAAAGGTTCAAGAATAAAGGCCAATTTAAAAACACCAAAAAAATTACAGTCGGGCCAGCTTCGTGTGGCATTATTTAGTGATGAGCTAGCGAAAAATGGATTGAACACTATTATTGACACACTTGTACGAGACCCTTCTATCAGTGATTTAACCTATTTAGCGATTGTCCAAGGAAGTGCTGAAGAACTTTTAAGGAATGAAAATGAACAATATATCGATATGGGCCGCTATGTCTATGAAGAAATTGATCAAAATATTAAAAATGAACTTATCCCCTCAGCGACATTACAAGAGGTCCTCCATGATTATTATTCTGTTGGGGTCGATCCTATCATCCCAACGATAAAGTTGGATAACCAACAGATCATGATTACGGGAATGGCGATAATGCAAAATGATAAAAAGGTTGGGACGATTTCTAGTGATAAGAGCTTTTATATAAAATTGGTCAAAGGTCGATATGAGGCCGGGTCCCTTGAATTAATTATTGAAAATGATGACTCAAAGGAAATAGAAAATGATACCAAGAAATTAGCGGTTGTATTGGACACAATCAAGAGTAAAAGTGATGTTGAACTCAAGAAAAAAGGCGAGCTGGAATTTGAAATGAATCTTAAAATTGATTCCCGTTTATTAGAAGTAAATCAAAATATTGATTTGAAAAAAACAAAGAATATAAAGATGATTGAAAAAGAGGTAAAAAAGAAAATGACAAAAGAAATCGAAGCTTTAATCGCTTATTGCCAATCCAAAAAGTCCGATGCTTTCGGCTTCGGGGAAGTATATAGAAGTTCTATTAAAGATTCCAAACTAACCCGTGAAAAATGGCATGAACTGTATAAAGATATTAAGGTCAATGTAAAGGTAGATTTTAATATATTACGTACCGGGGTTGTAGAGTAGAAGATAAAAGAATTAGATGTTAGAGAGCTTAGGGAAGGACTGTTTATCGGTCCTTTTTTACATGGTAAGGGAAGGAATACATGTTGGAAGTAGGAGAATTTTCAGAAGATGGATCCAAAATTATGATAGAAAATGGTTGTTTAGAAAAACCATTTTCAGCTCCTGATCGAAGAGATTTGGCGAAGGGGTAGGGGGCTATGAATGAAGAATGTTCTGGAAGTATAAATAGAACCAAATGGATTAAATCAAGTGGCACAACCTGTTACAAAACAAGTATTTTAATTATTATAACAGGATATTCAACACATTAAACAACTACTCAATCAAGGTTTAAGATCTGGTTATCAACAACAAAATCAACTGAAAAACCAACAAGATATATTTGATGAGGTTGCTTTGACCAAAATACACCACCCGAGCATTTGCAATGATTACAAAATAGAAATCTCAAAAAACCTCGATCCCTTTATTTGGAATGTCGGGGTTATTTTTGTGAGCAATTATAAGAACTTTGGTTACCTGATATACCGAACCGCGAAATTGGCTTGAGAGTGAAATGACGGTACGAATAGGGTCGAATGAAGCCGTGAAATTGCGAGGAAAGCGAAATGACGGTACGAATAGGATCGAATGAAGCCGTGAAATTACGGGGAAAGCGAAATGACGGGATCAAAAGAGCAATGAATATTGCATAGATTATCGATTGGAGACATAAACATGGTAATACCAACGATTAAATTGGTCAAACCAAGGGAGAAGGTGCACTGGAATGAATACCGTTGAACAACAAATCATTACACAAATTATACAAGGAAAATATTCGATCCATGAACCGCTGCTACCGGAAAGGGAGTTAGCCAAGGTATTTGGTGTAGGAAGACCTACCATTCGAGAAGCTCTTAAGCAACTTGAAGGAGATGGGTGGGTAACGGTTCGAAAAGGAAAGCCGCCATTAGTCAAGGATTTTTGGAGAGAAGGAAATTTGCATACGATTGCCAATATAATCAATATCTCCGGAGAGGTACCCAATGCCTTTATTATCTATCTTCTTCAACTCCGATCTGTTATAACTCCTGTCTTTATAAGAGAAGCCATTGAACATCAAAGGATCCATGTGGTTACTCTTTTATCGACTATAAATTCATTAGACGATACCCCTGAAACTTATGCTCAATTTGATTGGAAATTCCAGAAGGGGATTGCTGAGCTTTCCTCGAATCCTTTATATCTGTTACTTTTAAATCATTTTGATAGCATGTATGTTAAATGCATAAAGGTTCATTATCAGGAACCAAAAGTAAGAAAGGCTACAAGTGAATTTTACCAAGAGCTTATCGAGTTGGCCTTAGATGGCAATGGGAGAGCAGCGGAAGGTTTGGTTAAAGATACAATGGTAGAAAGTATGAATGATTGGAAGCAATTGAATGCTGTTATTGCGAACTCATAGGTTTTTTGATTGTTTATTATCTGCTTTTAATGTCAGGCAATTTTTAAGGTGAATAAAGCCAATTTCTAGTTTATGATGAAATTGGTTTTATCTCTTTAAATGGTTATACTTTTGATTCACGAATTTTTAAAACGAAGTCATTCGAAACTAAAGAAAAATATACTAATCGGTATGGTTTGAAATTGAACATTCGTCTACACTAAACTAATGTTCAGGCTCCTTTTTCCAACTATGAATATCATCGGTCTCAAGAATACCGATCGTGACATCTCCAACATCAGGATCAGTTAATAGGTTATCTCGCACACGAAATTTGATGTCATCTGCAACTGCCAATGATAGGCCTTCTCTAAGCTCGATATAGCTTTCGATATGATATTTTCTTCCTTCTTGAAGAATTCTCAATTTGTTAATATCGACGACGTCTGGGTCTGATAATATCATATCCGCGATTCGATCTTCCACTACTTTAGGGGCAGCTACCCCGATTAATCCGATTGTATTCTCATATCCAATTTTGATCGCCACTCCAATTAATAATAGTCCAATTAAAATCGTCCCTACTCCATCTAAAATATTGAAACCGGTAAAATAAGCGATAATGATTGTCATGAGTGCGAGCAATGCTCCAAAAGTCGCAATAACGTCTTCATAAAACACTAATCTCGTGGGAGGAGAAGCTAGACGAACATTTTTATAGGAGTTCTTTATGATCATCACTCCATGATCATTACTACGAGTTTCTCTAGCTATTTCCTTCATAGCCTTAAATAGAATAGATCCATCAATTAGAATGGCTATGATAAGAATCCCTATGTTTAGCCAAATGTTACTAGAGGGTTTAGGATCAACAACCAATTCCCAGCCTTTGATAATCGTTTCATATGCCATAATGGAAATAATGATTACAGCTACTAACACAAAAAGATTTACGACACGGCCAAACCCGGCAGGAAACCGTTTTGTAGGTTCCTTTTCAGCCAATGCACTACCAAAAAACACTAAACCTTGATTGGTTGCATCTGCAAGGGAATGAAGGGTTGTAGCAAACATTGTCCCACTCCCACTAATGAATGCAGCAATTCCTTTTATAATGGCTAGTAGTGTATTTCCTAGAGCGGCAATACCGGAAGATTTATTCCCTTGTCTTAACAATTTAATCATAAACATACCCCTTTTATAATGCAGATCATTCCCCCTTTTGGGAACAAGCATTGCGTTTCCATAATTGTCGAGTGTACCTCTTCGTCAAGCTGTGAAAGCAGATAGGGAGGGAAATGGATGTTTCATGGTAAATAAATGAGTTACAAGTAAATAGAATATGTTAAATCATTAAATCAGATAAGGAACCGATTTATTAAATATAAAATCGGTTCTAGTCTTTCCTATTGAGAGTTATCTTCTTGTTGCTCGGATGGTTCTTCAGATGGATCTGGCTCATCCTCATCTACACCATCACATCCAATAAGTAAACTACCTGAGAGTATGGTTGATAGCAATACCAGAAATAGTTTCTTTTTCTTCATACAATTCCTTCCTCCATTCTTTCTAATACTTTCTCACAAATGGAGGCTAAGTATTCATAAGGTATCTCGGAGTAAATTCTATTAATAAAGGGCTTTTTATAGATAATCAAATAGAGGACAGATCTATAGTGATCTGCCCTCAAGAATTCCTTAGTTTAGCACCAACCGCCGCCGTATCCAAAGCCGCCACAGCCGCCACCGCCGCCACCGTAGTTAGAACCGCCAACATAAGCAGATCCTACGATGATTAGAAGAATGAACAAAACAACGATTAAAGCAAACCCTGATCCATTACATTTTTCACTCATACACCAACACTCCTTTTTTAGGGGATGGTACAGTGTATGTAATCTGTTTTTATTTGTATAGGTATTTTAAATAGATATCATAAGAAGAATTGAGCATATGATAATCTTTTCTATATGCAAACAGAAAAATGCAGCCATTAAAGATAAACCTTTTGTGACTCTAGTCTAGGGTACCTTTTTTAATTTTACAATATCTTCACGATTACAAACATCGCTTCTCAATGTAATTGATGAGTTCATCCAAAATAATCCAGAGAAAATTTACTCAAGAAATAGGATGCGGAAAATCATCAATCAATATAAATAGGTCGAATTCACCAAACTTAAATTTCATCCAATTACAATTCATTAAATGAAGAAAAAAGGACACGCTAGGAAATAAACCCTAGCGTGTTTTATTTTTAATGGGCTGGTCAATAAACTAACATATAAGTAATGAATGATTTGTTTATTTAATACACCAAAGTAGGGAGGATAGAGGTATGGAAAATAGTAAGGGCTGGAATTTTTTTAAGTTTGGTGTTGTTTGTACATTACTATTGACATTATTAGCCTCAAATCCTACATACTCAGAGGTACAAAATAACACATCTAAATCAATCTCGGAGTCCATTGTAGCAGATTGGAAATTCTCCAAGAAGTATATTATGTCAGGATCGATAAAAAAAGGGAATATGGTGATTGAAGATGCTAGTGGAAACGAAAATAATTTAGAATTAAAGACCATAGGTCAAGCTTCACCAAAAGAAACAAACAGTTTAATCCAATGGTCTGAAGATGATTATTACGGATTAGAAAATGTAGAGAGTATGATATTTCAAAACTCTAACCAGTTTTCGGTAGGTCGTTATTTTGAGACAACTAAAGACGCTCCAATAAATAATGATACGTTTATGGATGGCTACACAATTGAAGCGGTTATGAAATTACCTGCCAATTTTTCCCCTGATGAACACAGCGGTATGGGTCTTTTAACTAGACAAGGGCAGACAGCTGACAAAAAGAACAAAAAAGAAGCAAAAGATATCCTTGCTACTTTATCTGTGTCAAAATTACCGGAAATTAAATGGTCAAGCCTACCCACTAATACAAATCAAAATGAAACAAATAGATCCTTTACACTTAACAGTAAAAACGATTGGTATCATATTGCAGTCGTAAACGATGGGCAAAATACTGAATTATACATTAATGGTGAACAGGATTTTCGAAATTCTACTGCTGAAATAATTGGGATTAATGCTGTAGAGGGAAAAGGTTGGAATGTTGCTTCTGAATCGGTCAATGAAATTGATAAACTCTTTGCTGGAAACATTCAAGAAATTCGAATTGCAAATAAACCTCTGACCAAGGACGAATGGCTCTTTAGTCATAACCAGAATGACCACATTAATAAAGGGACAAATAAAAATATCCGGCTTTTATCAGACAAAGATAATTATAACTTTTTATTCGTGCCCGATCCCCAAAAAACAGTAAGATATATGCCAAAAATATTTGAAGAACAAATGAAATGGATATCAAAAAAGAAAAACCGTTATAACATTGAAATGACAGCTTTTTTAGGAGATATGGTTGATCAAAGTGATTCAATTCAACAATGGGAGGATTCATTTAACAGTGTTTTACTTCTTGATAAGAAAAATACTCGGTATATAACGATTGCAGGTAATCATGATTACGGCAAGGGTGATCCTTATTTAAACTATTATGGCCCAGACCATTATGCTAACAAAGATTATTATAAAGGGGCTTCACCAACAGGATATAGTTCCTATTCAATTATTGAAGCTGGAAGTTATAACTACTTGTTTTTAGCAGTTGACATGAAACATATTAAAAAAGATATTTCATGGGCAACAGATGTACTAAAAAAACATCCGAATATCCCAACCATTCTGCTCTCACATCAAATTATCAATGTTTCTGGCGATGGCAAATCAGCGATCAATACCGGTAAAGGTTCATTACTTTGGGATGAATTGGTGAATGATCATAACCAGATATTTATGACAGTGAGTGGACACCATCTTGGTTCAACTCATCGAATTAAAAAGAATGCACAAGGTAATGATGTTATTCAAATGCTTGTTGATTATCAGAAAGACTACCATGGAGGTAATGGCTGGATGAGGTTTGCTGAATTTGATGAAGACAATAATAAAATTTCATTCAAAACCTATTCACCATGGGTTGATCAACTTCCAAGGTCCGAACAGACCTATTTTGATGTGAAGTTTCTAACGGGTAAATTCGATCAATTTACCATTCCATTTTCTTTTGAAGACCGATTTAATTTTGCCGAATAAGATTGAATTGGACGAGCATTCGTTGATATAAACAACGGGTGCTTTTTCTATTTTTATGATCCGGTCAAGATCAGGGTTGTTAAGACCATGCTGATATAATCAAGATTAGCTTCAGCGATATCCTTTACCCCTTTTTATTCCTGGTTAGAAGACATTCTCTTCTGTTCAATTCTTTTTCGAACCACAGCCACTACTAACATTAAAAGCGGTAAAAACAGACCAACTGTAATAGAAAAGGGTTCAGAAATTTTTGCATCCCAATTTTGCTGGTAAGCTACATTTGGATAAATGATCAAAGAAAGGATAACGATCAACACCCCTAAAGGGAACGTCAAAGGTCGATAATCCTTTAAGTTTAAAACCTGTGCGATTCCAATACAAGAGGCGTAGAAGTATAGGACCATCTTAAAATACATAGAAATGAACCACATCATTGCTATAATCGCTTCGATTCGTTGAATAAAACCCCAAACGTTGATTTTCCGTGCTAATGTAAAGCTTGGAAATAGTTGCCTAGCGGAAGTTTCCGCACCTAGGACTAAAATGCATAATAATGTAATTACAACAATCACGATCCCACCAATCAAACTTCCTATAAAAAACGCTTTTTGAGCTCCTTTTGGTTGATTAACAAAAGCGGGAAAAATCATTAATAACACTATAGAATTAAATGAAGAAGTCACAACCACAGACAAGGTGGCCCTTGATAAAGGTTTTAGCTCTACTTCGAATATGGGCTGTATATTTTCAATTTGAATTTGTGGTGAGATAAAGACTACTAAAATAACGATAAGTAGGATGAATCCCGGAAATAAGATTTCTGCTGCCCTTGAAAATGTTTCTAGCCCAAGGCGGACCCCCATGATCAAAACAAGTGCCAAAATAATATGAGTCGCTTCAACTGGTGTTTCCAGATAAAATTGTGTCTTTAGAAAATTTCCTGCATAATACAAAACCATAGCAGTATAGAGGAGCGACATGTATAGAAATAAAACAGAAAAGCCTTTTCCTAACCATTTTCCAAACAGTTTTTCATTCATTTGAACGAAGGTCATATGAGGAAAGCGAAGACTTAATTTGTTGTATAATACTACCACAAATAATCCGATTGCTACACCAAGGGTTGCAGCAATCCAAGCATCTTGCTTTGCATGGAAGGCTAACCCGGATGGGATAACAAGAATCGTCGTACCAATCGTAAAATAAATCACCAAACAACCGAATTGGTGACGTGAAATTTTAGCATTTTCAAGCATGGTCTTTCACCTTCTATTTCAACAAGTTCTCATTTAAAAGGTCGCTAAGTGGTTTGAAAATCACAGTAAGACCCTTTGTAGGATTCGGGATAGGGAGTTCCAAGCTGTAGGCAATGCTTAACCCTACTACAAATAGGAGTAAAATAGAAAAAACCCAAATCTCCTTTATTAATTTCTTTTTTATAAGGGGTGGAAGCTCGAGCTTAACCATTATGGCAGCGACTATTATAATCCCAACAATAACTGACATAAGGCGATACTCCTTTATATGTTTAAAATATTTACATTATCTTCATCATGTTTTCCTTATATAAAGGGTTTTAAACCCTGAATACATCCCTTTAAGTAGAAAGTATGGCAAGCAGGATTCTGTTGTTCATTAATGAAACTCTAGTAATCTCGCTTTTTATTTTTCTTTCTTTGAACTTTCCCATTTCATAAAGAGAAGAGCAAAGAAAAACGCCGCAGTTCCTCCTAGAGTAGAAATGATTAAATTCTTTATGCTTAACAATCCAAATTCGCTATAGTGAGAGATTAACATGTAGGGATCTTCCTTAAAAAACATGATTAGACACATTAAAGCGATTTTATGAGCAAGTGTAAAAAAGAAGCCAAACAAGATGATAAAGGTAAAATATTTCTTCATTTTATAATCAAATCCTTAGCATTATTTATCATTAAGTATATGAGACAAACTTTTTCATATTTCTAATATTGAAGAAATGAATGTTTCAATTCATTTTGTTTCCGTTAATTATAAGAAAATTAAAAATATGATATTCTATAATAATGAAAGGTTTGATTCTAAGGGGGGAAATTCTTTTGGGGAAAAATTGAAGTTAATATTGAGTAATACAATCATAATTGGAGATCACAATATGAGGATGAAAAGAAAAACATCTTAAATATCGTTGGGGATTCAATCATGGATATCCAACATATTGGAAGTACTGCCATTCCCGGTCTTGGGGCGAAGCCTATTATCGATATCATGGCAGCAGTTTATAACCTGAATGATTTCAAAAAGTTAGTCGACCCACTGCATTCGATAAACTATGAATATGTTCCTAAAAAGGAATTCATTGATCGAAAATTTTTCCGAAAAGGAACCGTGCACCTACATATTTGCGAGTACAAAAGTAATGAGTGGATAGAAAAACTCCTTTTTAAAGACTTCCTGAAAGAACATCCACAAAAAAGGATGAATATTTTGAATTAAAAAAAGAACTTGCAAGTAGGCTCAAATATGACCGACCAGCATACACAGAGGCAAAAACAGATTTTATTATTGATATCCTCAAATTAGCAATGTTGAGTGAAGCTTCAAACAATATCAAATAATCTAAGGAAGGTACATCCCGAAATGAGAATGGTAGCAATCCATGATCGAGATCAGATTGAAATGTTTCTTAATAAAAGCAATACAGATAATTATTTTTATCATTGCAACAATTTAGAAGGACGCTTTTGGGAGAATACGCAGTGGTATGGACTGACTATCAATGGTGAATTAAAAGCCATTGCGATGTTTATATTGAAGTATGACATTCCAGTTTTATTAGCTAGCAGCTACCGGAGTGATCATTCCTATCAGAAAGAGTTAGTGAAAAAATTACAACCCTTCCTTCCTAAAAGAATTTATTGTCACTTTGATTTAGATTCGGCAAATGATCTATTTGATCAAACTAATCATATTCAGATCAATCCCTATAAAAATATGAAACTCCCTTCAATAGATTCCGTTCATGATTTTGATCTAGACGATGTGCAACAATTAGGGAAGAAGGATAAAAAAGAAATCATATCATTCTTGAAGGACAGCCATCCTGATCATTTTGTAGACGAAGAGTTCATTGATCAAGGGTACTACTTTGGAATTAAACATCATAACGATCTTATCAGCTTAGCAGGGGTGGTGGCTAAATCTGAACAATACAGTGTTGTATCGATTGGGAACGTAGCAACACATCCTCAATATAGGAAGAGAAACTTAGCAAGCAAAACCGTCTCTGCACTCATCCGAAACTTACATCCTATCTATCGAACCATTACATTAAACGTCAAAGAAGCGAATGCTCCGGCAATCAATTGTTATAAGAAACTTGGATTTATTGAGACTGGTACTTTTGAAGAAGTCATCTTTATCTAAAATTTTATTGAAAAGGGGGATTTGAAATGGAAGTTCGAGCAAAGTTAAAAAACATTTACTACATTTAGAAGAGCAATTGTTAAACCCTGATATTCGTACATCCCCAGAAGAACTGAATCAATTACTAGCAGACGAGTTTTTTGAATTTGGAAGTTCGGGGAATGTATGGTTGAAAAAGGATTGTATCAGCGAAGGTGGACTTAGTGTAAGAGAGATGACTCTCCATGATTTTGACATTCAGCCTCTAGCCTCCGATGTAGTCTTGGCCACCTATCGAGTAGTTGACGAAACGAGGGAGCAACAAACTTTAAGGAGTTCTATTTGGAAGTTTATAGATGAAAGATGGCAGATGGTTTTTCATCAAGGGACCGTAATCAATCAATAGTTAATGGGCTAATGTGAGTTATGCATAGAATAATAGAGACCAGGTCGAAATTTGTCGAGAAATCGATAAACACCAAGAAGTTGAAAATAATACACCAAAGGTTGAAAATAAAACCAAAATAGTTGAAAATTTGCCTTCTACAATCTGTTAAAACCCACTATACCGAAGCAATTATTACTTATATAAGGTAAAAATATCATTATTCTTCTACATTTTAACCAGTTTTAATTAGTGGGGATTTAACCCTTTAAAACCATTTTATTGCATTAAATCCTTCTAAGACGTTCATCCCAGTCTACTTTCGCTCATAAAGAGCTAAGACAATCATGTCATAAATTTAGCAACCCGAAATAAATGGGTACTTCTTTCTAAAGTTTAGACAATTTTCTCAAAAAAAATATTCTATCCTGTCACTTAAATGGTAAGATTTGTTCGTTTTGAACAAGTTTCACCATTTTTTTTATTTTGTAAAAAGATAATCCTAAATCAATATCCCTAGAAAACAATATTCGGAGTAAACAAAAGGAAACAAATGAAATCTAAAGATTATTGGGGTTTTCATGTACTATATATTGTTATAGATACTTTTTAGAATATTGAGAAAAATTATCCATACCTTTAAGTTAGTTAGTAAAGTTTACTAACTTCTTAACGTAAGGAGCTTGGTATGGAATTTTCAAAAAGAGGAACTCCAGGAGATTTAAAGATTCAAAACATGAAATTGTTGTTGAAACATATTCGTAAGAAAGCTCCCGTTTCACGTGCCGAGCTTTCTGAGCAATGTTCTATTAGTAAGCCGACGGTTTCAAATCTTGTAGAGGAACTTTTGAATGAAGGATGGTTATTGGAGAAGCAGAGTGAGGAAGCTTCTGTATTAGGTGGGCGAAAGCCTGTGTATCTTTATTTTAATCATTATGCGGGATTTGTTGTAGGGATTGATATTGGTGGTACGAATACAGTAATGGCACTGACAGATTTAAATGGGAACATTTTAGCTGAAACCACGTTTCCGACACAAGCTTATTTAAATAATCAGTTGTTAGACAAAATTGATCAATCATTAGCTGTTCTTGTAGGAGAATCTGGGGTACCGATAGAAAAAATCTTAGGTGTTGGAATTGGCGCTCCAGGCATGACTGATGTGAAAAAAGGTATAGTCATTGACGCTCCAAGTTTGGGGTGGATAAACTATCCTTTGAAAAAAGAAGCTGAGGCTAAGTTAAAGCTTCCCGTTTATATTGACAATGATGTAAATGTTGCTGTTCTTGGAGAAAGCTGGCTCGGAGCAGCAAAAGGGAAAAACACTATTTTGTTAGTTTCAATTGGAACTGGAGTTGGCAGTGGCATCATGATTGAAGGGAAGCTTTATCGAGGTATTACTTTTGCTGCCGGAGAAATAGGTTTTATGGTAACAGATAGCCAAACGATGTTAGAAACGAATGACAGTTTTAAAGGTTACGGATTTTTAGATCGTCGAGTAGGTGGGCAAGGTATTGTTAAGAGGGTGAAGCAAATGGCAGAACAACATCCTGAACATCCCTATTCAATCAGTATTCCATCGGTTAAGAAAATTTTTGAAGATGCTATTAAAGGAGATGAGTTTGCCTTTTCCTGTGTTGAAGACGTCACACTACAGCTAGGGATCGGGCTTTCCAATGCGATATCGTTGTTAAATCCGGAGGTGGTCCTTATAGGAGGTGGTATTTCCAAAAGCGGACATTGGTTCTTGCCCAAGGTAAAAGAAATCGTCAGGAGTTTGACCCCTGTTCAATCAGAAATTAAGTTGGCAACATTACGTGATCGGGGTGGAGTTCTGGGGGCAGTTTCATTGCTGTTGAATGAACATGAGAGTCTTTTAAAAATGTAAAGGGGTTTTGAAGATGAAAAAATGGCAATTGATCTTATTAATACTGCTACTGATTGGGTCCTCATTTACTCCAGCATTGGCTACAGAAGAACCACAACATGATAAAGAATTATGGAGTGCTGTTAAACCATTGGATACAATAACAAGTTTCATGAATACAGGTGCACACCCAGATGATGAGAGAAGTCACTTGCTCGCTTATTTATCGAGAGGTCTCGGAGTTCACACGGCAAGTATTATCGCCAACCGAGGTGAAGGTGGACAAAATGAAATCGGTGGTGAACTCGGGAATGGTCTTGGAATCATCAGATCACGTGAAATGATAGAAGCTTCCAAAGTAACGGGGGTAAAAGTATTTCATTTAAGCGAAACAACAAGTGATGAAATCTACGACTTTGGTTTCTCGAAATCCCCTGATGAAACTTTGGAAAAGTGGGGAGAAGAGGTTGCGTATGAGCGGTTTATCCGTTTGATTCGTGAGTATCAGCCCGATATCGTGATGCCATCCTTCTTGGACGTTGAAAGCCAGCATGGCCACCATCGTGCCATTAACCAATTAAGTTTGAAAGCATTCGAGGATGCGGCTGACCCGAGTGTATTCCCTGAACAACTGGATGAAGGGCTTCAAACATGGCAAATCAAGAAGCTTTATTTACCGGCCAATGCAGAAAATGCAACCATCGGCGTAGAAGTCGGTGATTATGACCCTGTTTACGGGAAAACTTACCCTCAAATTGGCGAAGAATCACGCTATCTTCATAAAAGTCAAGGAATGGGAAGGGAGATAGAACCTGGTCCGCAAACGGAATACTTAAAACTTGTAAAATCATCCGTTGGTGATATTCCGAAAAAAGAATCTTCCATTTTTGAAGGCATAAGCTATAGTTTCAACGAATATGCCAAAACACTGAAAAAAGGAGATAACCGGATTAAAGGAAGTCTTCAAAAGCTTCATAAAGAATTGGAAGAAGTGTTGGATGCCTATCCTCGACATGAAGCGGTTTTAAAAGAATCCCATGATGCGTTAAGAGCTGTCCGTAAATCGATAAAGAAAGTAGAGAATTTCTCCTTCCAAGAAGTAGACAAAAATGATCTCCTACATCGTTTAGAAATAAAAGAATCACAGCTTCAACATGTAAGTATGGTAGCGTCTCAATTAAATATAACGGTAGATGTAGAGAAACCAGTATTAACTCAAGGAACGAAGACGAACGTTTCAGTGGAAATGAAGAATGAAGGAAAAGAAGCATTAAAAGATTTGGATATCGCCCTTCTCGTTCCAAAAGAATGGGAAGTGAAAGGGAATATAGATCCAGGAACACTAGAAGCGGGAGAAAAAGAATCCTTTGATTTCACCGTAACAGCTGCCGATGAAGCGAATTATTATCAACCATACGAAGCAGAGGTCTTAACAGCGGAAGTGACTTATAAAGTCGGAAAAGAAGAAGCGTCGATAACAGCTGCTCCTGATGAAACAACAGCAGTCCTGCCAGAGATTGGCTTGAAAGCGGATATTGAATCACTTGTAGTTAATACGGCTCAACCAAGACAGGAAAAAACGGTCACTGTGACAGCTACCAACTACACAGGATCTGATGTAAGTGCAAAAGTGAATTTGGAACTTCCTGAAGGCTGGAACTCAGTGGATGCCAAAACCATTTCCTTTAATTCTGGAGAAAAGGAGAAACACGTTTCCTTCACAATAACAGCACCAGAAGTAATAAAGGATGAAAAATTTTTCATCACTCCCGTTGCAACAATTGATGGTGAAGAACTAAAATCCACTGTACAAGAAATCACCTATGACCATATTGGAACCTTCTACTACCTAAAATCTTCTGCCATTGAAGGTGTAGCTTTTGACTTGAAATTCCCGGGCAATCTAAAGGTCGGTTATATTGAATCTGGATTTGATAAAGTAGCGGACCAACTATCTGAAGTAGGTATGGACATCACTAAAATTAAGGATGTCTCTTTAGAAGACCTTTCCCAATACGATACGATTGTGACGGGAATCAGGGCTTACTTATCTCGGGAAGATCTCCTTCAGAATAATCAAAAGCTACTTGAATTCGCCAAAAACGGTGGTCACGTCGTTGTCCAATATAACAAGCCAGGAGACAATTGGGACCCTAATATTACAGCACCTTATCCATTAACGATCGGGAGTCCTTCCATTGACTGGAGGGTAACGGACGAAGAATCAAAATATAGTATTACAAAACCAGAACATCCTTTATTTAATCAACCAAATAAAATTACGGATCAAGATTGGAAGGGTTGGGTACAAGAGAGAGGCCTGTACTATCCAATGCAGTGGGATGAAAATTATGAAACATTCCTAACGATGACAGATCTTGATGGAGATCAGTTTGAAGGTGGAATTTTAATGACAGATTATGGAGAAGGATCGTACCTTTACACAAACCTTGTATGGTACCGACAGATTCAAGCTCAAGTACCTGGGGGCTATCGAATTTTCACAAACTTAATCAGCCATGGAGAAAATCAGTAATCCTACAAAACAAAGGGGGAAGTCGTTTTGAAAAAATTATTGACTATTGGATTGGGTGCTACGCTGTTTCTAGGAGGGTGTATGGCGGACAGCTCTAGTAGTAACAACAATACTGATGAGAAAGAGAAAGCTGGAGAGAAATTAGAGGAAAAAGTAGTCATTTATTCCCCACATGGCAAAGATATTTTAAGTCAGTTTGAGAAAATGTTTGAAAAAGAGCATAGCAATGTGGATGTTCAATGGCTGGATATGGGATCACAGGAAGTACTTGACCGTGTCCGATCAGAATCAAAGAATGCTCAAGCAGATATCTGGTGGGGTGCCCCATCTGTGATGTTTGATCAGGCAAAGGACGAAGGATTATTAGCAGAGTATAAACCTTCTTATGCAGAATCACTCAATGAGTCCCATCATGATGAAGATTGGATGTGGACCGGAACAAGCCAGACACCAGAGGTTATTTTATACAATACAAAGGAAGTTTCTAAAGAGGAAGCCCCAAAGGATTGGGATGATCTTCTTGATGAAAAATGGAAAGATGAAATCATCATCCGCTATCCTCTAGCGTCAGGGACAATGAGAACAATCTATTCCGCGATGATTTATCGTGAAGATCCGAACGACCCTGCTAAAGGATATGAGTGGTTAAAACAGCTTGACCAAAATACAAAAGAATACAGCGCAAACCCTGAAATGATGTATAACAAGGTAGCGAAAGGAGAAGGGTCGATTTCAGTTTGGAATATGCCAGACACAGTCATGCTAAAGGAAGAAAAGGGTTATCCGTTCGATTTTATTATTCCAGAGAGTGGCACACCAGTATTAACAGAAGGAATTGCGCTAGTTAAAGACGCTCCACATCCAAAAGCCGCTGAGGCGTTCTACGAATTTGTTAACAGTAAAGAAGCCGCCAAGATCTTAGCTGAAGAGCATTACCGAATTCCAACACGAACAGATGTCGAGGATTTGCCAGAATGGATTGCTGAAACGGAAATCAAAGAAATGGATGTTGATTGGAAAGTGTTCCAAGAAAACGAAGAGGAATGGATGAAATATTGGGACGAAAATATTAAGAACAAATCAAAAGAAGTCAAGGAGTAATTTACGATGGCATCTGTTGAATTAGAAGGCATTAAGAAATCGTTTGGTGAAGTAGTGGCCGTTGATAAGCTGGATCTTTCTATCAAGGAAGGCGAATTTTTCACCTTCCTTGGCCCTAGTGGCTGCGGCAAGACGACGACACTAAGGATGATTGCTGGATTTTACTACCCTACAGAAGGAACAGTGAAGTTTGGTGAGAAAGACATGACAAAAGTATCTCCAGAGAAACGCAATACGGGCATGGTGTTCCAAAATTATGCCCTCTTTCCTCATATGACCGTTTATGAAAACGTGGCTTTTGGTTTAAAGGTCCGGAAATTGACAAAACAAGAAACACAAAAAAGAGTGCAAGATGTATTAAAAAAAGTTCGTTTAGACCAATACTCGAAAAGACAGGTCAGCCAATTAAGCGGTGGGCAACAGCAAAGGGTGGCATTAGCTCGAGCACTTGTGATTGAGCCTGATATTCTCTTGTTGGATGAGCCGCTTTCTAATCTAGATGCAAGATTAAGAGATGAAATGAGAGCAGAGATTTTAAGGCTGCAAAGAGATTATGGAATCACTACGATTTATGTTACCCATGACCAAGTTGAGGCGCTAACAATGAGCGACCGCATCGCTGTATTTAATTTCGGGGTTTGTCATCAGATCGGTAGCCCAAAGGAAATATACAATGAACCTGTAAATGATTTTGTTGCCAGTTTCATAGGTGAAATTAATCTATTGAACTGTGAATTGACGAACAGTAAAGGGCATGAAATCTTTACTGTTACACTTTCTGATATCCCCGATACAACTGTTCGTCTTCAACAGGAAAGAATTGAAGAAACGGTTCTAACATCTGGTTCACCATTAAAGCTTTTAATTAGACCTGAAGGGGTAGAGCTTAGCTTAACCGAACTCCAAGGTGAAAACGTCTTAAAAGGGACTGTTAGGTTAGCGCAATTTACCGGAACCTCAGTAAATTTACACATTCGTGTCAACGAAGACGTGATGATCAAAGCCATGGCACTAAACAAAGGGGAACTCGGGTGGATTGAAAACGGAACAACGATTTGGATGCGCCTGCCTGAGGAGCAGCTCCGCATCGTACCGAGTATTTTGGGAGTGGATTAGGATGAAGAATCCAGAAATAAGAAAAACAATCTATATTTTGATTCCCATATGTCTCGTTCTGATTGCCTATGTTCTATATCCAAGTTTAAGAACCTTAAGTGAAAGCTTTTACACAGAAGGCAATTTTACTTTTGGAAACTATTATGAATTCTTTAGTCCTGAGGCAAGATCGAATCTTGAGGCACTATGGAATTCCGTATATATATCTGTTCTAACTGTTATTTTTAGTGCGTTAATCGGGGTTCCACTTGCTTTCATCTTTAATAAATATGATTTTCCAGGTCGAAGCTTCTTTTCCAGTGTGGCGATCATGCCGATTGTCCTCCCATCCCTTGTTGGGGTCATGGCTTTTATGTTTCTATATGGAGAAACAGGTCTCGTTCCCAACATATTGAAGGATTTATTTGGATTGAATGAAGTTCCTTTTAAAATCGGAGGAGTGTCAGGTATTCTCCTTGTTCATGCCTATACCATGTACGTATATTTTTATATGACGGTCTCGTCTACAATCAATAGCATTGACCCATCTCTTGAAGAAGCTGCTTATAACCTTGGTGCTAGCCGCTGGACGGTATTTTGGAAAGTCACTTTTCCATTATTAACACCAGCTCTCGTCGCAGCATCGCTTTTAGTATTTATGGTTTCAATGGCTTCCTTCAGTGCACCATTTCTACTTGCAGGTGGATATCGTGTCTTAAGTCTTCAAATTTATTTTTCTAAAATCAATGGGGATCTGCCTATGGCAGCAACTCAGTCTGTCATTTTATCGGTTGTGTCAATTTCTTTCCTTTTGTTTATGAGGTGGTTTCAAAATCGTAAGGATTATCGGATGGCATCGAAAGGAATTGGTGCTCATCGCAGTGAAGTAAGGAACCCGCTACTTAAATGGATAATGGTAGCGGTGGGAATGTTCGGTGTTGTGATTTTGCTCTTACCGCATTTTACCATCTTAATATTATCACTTGTACCAGATGGAACGTGGACCTGGCAAACCTATCCGTCCGTTTTTAATCTTGAAAACTATTTATTACTGTTTAATGACCCATTTATTTGGGATCCCGTTCGTAATAGTTTGATTCTTGCTACGTTAGCGACATTAGGAAACTTTGTGTTTGGAATGTTTGCTTCCTATGTGCTTGTGAAGAGAAAATTTGTCGGTAAAAATTTTCTGGATATTATCGTCATGATTCCATGGGCATTGCCAGCTACAGTCGTTGGAATGAATTTGATTTTTGCCTTTAACGAGCCTACACCCTTTACGTTTGGAAAAATATTAGTCGGTTCTTTCTGGATTCTCCCCCTTGCCTATTTTGTAAGACATATTCCACTTGTTGTTCGTTCAACAAACGCATCCCTGGAGCAATTGGATGACTCTGTAGAGGAAGCGGCTAGAAATCTTGGGGCAAGATGGTTTTATACGTTCCGAAGAGTGATTCTTCCTGCGATCATGCCTGGATTATTAGCAGGAACTCTATTAGCCTTCGTTCAAGCGGTTGGGGAGTTTCCGACGTCGGTTTTACTTTATACACTAGAAAATCGTCCAATTTCGATTGAAATTATGAATCAACTCCGCATGTTTAATCTTGGTCAGGCAGCTGCTTATGGAATGATTCAAATTGGGCTGATTGCCATCGTACTATTTATTTCAAACAAATTTCTCGGTGTCAAAACTGAACGATCCTTATAGAGAGGAGGATAAATGATGAAATCAAAGAAGCAGTTCATAAACGAGGAAGGAACCTCATTCCCTGGAAAGACTTATGTCGATACATTACTTAAACCATTGTTTAACGATCAAAGAGACCATCTTTTTGACGTTATGTTTCGAATCCATAGAGCACATGTTATCATGCTTGCTGAACAGCAGATACTGACGAAACAAGAGGCTAATACCATTTTAACTGGAGTAAATAAGGTGGCAGAAATAGATCATAAAACCATTGAATATTCACCACAGTTTGAAGACTTATTTTTCATGATGGAGTTCAAAATTGGTGAAGAAATTGGATTTGATCTAGCGGGTAAAATGCATATCGCAAGAAGTCGAAATGATATGGGCGAAGCCATGTATAGGCTCGTTCTGAGGGATCTTCTTCTGGATAATATACATCATATGACCTTACTAGGAAATGCTCTATTAGAACAAGCTGAAGATCATCTGGAAACAATATTAACAGCCCATACACACACACAACCAGCCCAACCAACGACTCTAGGACACTACTTAACTGCAATCTATGATGTAGTAGAACGTGATATAAAAAGGTTCTGGAGTGCCTTCGAAACCGTTAACCGCTCACCGATGGGGGCAGCAGCCATTACGACGACGGGATTTCCGATTAATCGAGAAAGAGTAAGTGAATTGCTTGGGTTTGATGGTTTAATAGAGAACTCCTACGATGCAATCGGGGGTGGGGATTATTTACTGGATTCAGCCACTGTGATTTTAACATCTATGATTAATACGGGTAGGTGGATTCAAGACTTTCTTAAGTTTGCCACCGCTGAATTTGGAATTTTACAAGTAGCAGATCCATACGTTCAAATAAGCAGCATTATGCCACAAAAGAGAAATCCCGTATCCATCGAGCATTCACGCTCGCTGGCCAGTAGTGCCGTTGGAGAAGCGTTAAGCGCCGTACAAATGATTCACAACACTCCATATGGAGACATCGTTGATACAGAAGACGATCTTCAGCCTCATCTTTATCGAGGCTTTGAAAAATCTTCTCGTGTGTTTAAATTAATGCGTGCAGTCATAACAACCATGACGATTGACAAGGATAAAGCCAAAAATAGAGCCTATGAATCATGTATCACAATTACGGAGTTAGCAGACGAACTAGCCCGTCACCATCAAGTTCCGTTTCGTACGGCACATAAAATCGCGAGCCTAGTTGCAAAACAAACAATGGCAGAGGAAAAAATTCTTAGCCATTGGAAAATAGATGATCTAAACCATATTATCGCAAAGCAAGCAGGATCAAGTGCTGCTCATCTAACAGAGGAACAATGGCAGGACATTATTTGCCCTGAGATGTTTGTGAAAAGAAGATCTATACGAGGAGGACCAAATCCTGAAGAAGTCAGTAGGATGATCGATTCTCGAAAAGTAGTATTGAAAGCACATTTGGAGCAGCACCATGGGATTACAGGTGATTTATCTATTAGAAATAATAAGCTAAAGACGATGAAACTAGATAGCTGATTTATTTTAAGGCTCTTTTCTAAAAGATTGTTGTTTATAAATGGATTTTGTGAAAGCAAACCATCAACCACAACTGTTTTTGAAAAATAGCAAAAGAGTTTACGAAAACAGCCTATTTTAAAGGGGGCTGTCCAAAAATCCAGGTGTCATGAACCACAACTTCAATATATAGAAGCAAACCTCAAGACATCTTCTATATATGAACAATCATAGTGGTTTCTGGCCCATTTTTGGACCCAGCCCCTTTTCTTATGGGACACAACAGTAGCTTATTATGTGGGGGTTCATCTTCCCAATAGGATTGATCACATTACAATCAAATAATTTTTAAATTGATAGAGTTCATTTCAAAATTAATTAAAACTAAGAAATGAGCACAATCTATTATACCTCCTGAACATATAGTAGATAAAGGAAACAATTAATTGAAAGGAAGAATTTTAATAGGATGTAGTTTAGCTATGTAGAAGAACTAATCCATTTAAAAAAACTTCTAATCTACTAAAAAGGAGTATATTATATGGAAACAAGTGGTCACCATATCATCATTGATGCATATGGGTGTCAGTCTATTATTCTGAATGATGCAAAGCAATTAAAAAAGTTATTAATAGAATCAATAGAGTCTTTAGGAATGGAAATCCTATCGAAACATTTTCATTCTTTTTCACCTCAAGGAGTAACAGGAGTGATTGGAATCTCAACATCCCATTTCTCTATTCATACATGGCCAGAACATGGATACGCCGCATTAGATTTATATACTTGTGGAGATCAGGATATTGACCTTATATTAAAGAAGATTCTTCACAAATTGAAAGCCGGGCATGTTGAAATATATGAGCTCTTCAGAGGAGAAGAATCCATCCATAAGCCATTGATGAAGAAATTAAACTTTAAGGATTACAAAACAGATGAATCAAGTGAGTTATTTCAATTACAAGACGATCGAGGTAACGAATGGGACATGAAGCAGTTAAGAGAAATCATAGCGGGAAACCACGATGTACTGTATCATGCATCAAGTCCATTTCAAGATATCCTATTAGTGAAAGCTAATGATCTTCGTCTATATTTAGACCAAGAGTTACAATTTTGTTCACTTGATGAGAAGTATTACCATGAAGCGTTAGTTTACCCCGTCATGGAGCTGTCAGCTACACATGATCGGATTCTTATTTTAGGTGGCGGGGATGGTCTTGCATTACGAGAAGTCCTTAAATATCCAAATGTAAAGCATGTTGATCTTGTTGATATTGATCCAATGATGATACAAATGTCTAAATCCGAACCCGCTCTATTAGAACAAAACAATCAATCATTTTTAGACAAAAGGGTAAATGTTCATACTGAGGATGCGAAAAAATATTTAGAAAAGGATTTGCAAAAATACAATGTGATCATCATTGATTTTCCAGATCCTGTTAATCCCGTTATAAGTTCATTATATACTAAAGAGGTATTTAAACAGGTAGCAAACATTTTATCGAAAGACGGTGTCATCGTTTGCCAGTCTAATTCACCTGAGGATACGCCACAATCGTTTTGGAGTATCGCTAAAACCATGGAAACCGTCGGACTCCACACACTTGCCTATAATGTAACCGTCCCTTCCTTTGGGTTATGGGGCTATCATTTAGCTGCACATAAAGAAATATCTAATCAAATTCCAGAAATCTCTGTTTCTCACCAAGCTCTCACTAAGGACATGGGAAATTTATTTGAAATTCCTGATTATGTTATGTCCGAAAAAGAGAATGCCATTGTCAATAGTGTAGATAATTTAAAATTACATGAAATATCTAAGGTTACTGAGTTATAATAATGGAAAGTTTTGGGTGAAAATCGATTTTGTTTGATTATAATCAGAAAATTTACATGGCTGCTTAGGCAGTCTTTTTTGTGAATCATTTTATGTATTCCTTGAATAGAAGATAGAATAATGATAAAAGAATTAATACTGAATACATATTATTTGAAGAATTTATTTCCCTGGCAAGACAGCAAATATGATAAAAAGTGACAAAAGTATGAATGTTACTTCCTAAAGTTTAATATAAAGTAAGAAGAACAATTGATCTATTTTTTACTCTTTGTTTCCAGCAGCACATAAAAAATTGATGAGATTGTGAACACGTCGCATAAAGGTAAGGTATCGGCTTATAAATTAGTGGAATCTAAGGCATATGGTTGGCAAGGCTCATACCTCAGAAACTAGGCTCATAAAGCGCTGGAATCAACGCATAAAAGAAAAAGTTTGCTAATAAAACAGTGAAATCGGAGCATAAAGTTTTGTAAGGCATATAAATTAGGAATTAGACTCTTAAGCGGGTGGATGCATCGCATAAAGGAAAGAGACTTGCTCATAAAGAAGTGGAAACGGAGCATAAATTTCGCTGAACCCAATAAATCTGAAATTCTACTCATAACCAGCAAATAGAGGTGATCACAAATGAAGCAAAAACTAGAAAATGCGATTATTTTAAGAAACGAAGGAAAATACAAAGAATCGAATGAATTACTTGTAAACTTAGTAAATATTTATCCGGAAAATCCGTTAATAAACTATCACTGTGCCTGGAGCTTTGATGTAATGGGAAATGAAACTCAAGCTATACCATATTATGAGAAAGCAATATCTCATGGTCTCCGAGGAAATGATTTGGAAGGAGCTTTTATAGGATTGGGTAGTACCTATAGAACACTAGGAGAGTATGAAAAATCGAATAGAACATTTTTAAAAGGGATAGGATTGTTTCCAGATAATCAGGCAATGAAGGTGTTTTACTCCATGACATTATACAATCTGAACGAACCCGACAAAGCGATGGAAATCCTCCTTAAATGTCTAGCTGAGACATCTGATGATATAAATATAAAAAGCTATCAAAAAGCGATAAATTTTTATTCAGACAAATTAAATAAAAAATGGAAGTAGACTTTTATCAATTATTAATTTGGAATAAAACCTAACACAAAAAAGAATTAATAAATTAAGATGCTATTATCATCAAGTAAGTAGTCATATAAAGTGTGGGCCGGAACTTTTATATGACTATTTTTCTATGCAATCATATTGAATTTTACAGTAAGCTTAAAAGTTTATATGAATCATTGAATTAAAGGAACATACCGGAAGAAAATCTTATAATTGTAATAGCAAGCGTACTTGATTATAATCAATAATGAATTTCATTTTCAATATAATAGTAAAAGATTACAAGGTCTTACAATAGAAGGGGGTTTAAATAAGTGTTACCACGTTTTTTCTCATATTACAAACCATATAAATGGCTATTCTATCTTGATTTTTCATGTGCAATCATAGTAGGTTTACTAGAATTAGCCTTCCCGCTCGCTGTTAATCAAGTCATTGACCGCCTACTTCCTAAGGGAGATTGGTGGATTATTTTCCTTGCTTGTTTGGGGTTGTTAATCATCTATCTTATAAATACAGGAATGCATTACATAGTAACGTATTGGGGTCATAAGCTCGGAATTAATATAGAAACAGACATGCGGCAGAAGCTATTCCAGCACATGCAAAAGCTATCATTCGGATATTATGACAATCATAAAACGGGCCATTCGATTTCAAGGTTGACGAAAGATTTGGAAGAGATTGGTGAGGTAGCTCATCATGGACCAGAGGATGTTTTTGTTGCAATCATGACCTTGGTTGGATCATTTATTCTGATGATCACAATCAACTGGAAGCTTGCCATTTTGTCGTTTATCGTGATTCCACTTTTAATCGTATTAGCCATCTATTTTAATAAAAAGATGACCGTAACTTTTAGAAGGATGTTTATGGATGTCGCAGAGATCAATGCACGAGTTGAAGACAGTATTGGCGGTATTCGTGTAGTGCAGGCATTTGCTAATGAAAAGCATGAACAGAAAAAATTCGCAGAAAATAATGATCGTTATCGCCTTACTAAATTACAATCCTATAAAATCATGGCACAAAATGTCATGGCTAACTATGTTCTGATGAGGCTTGTCACTCTATTCACGCTATTATTTGGAACATGGTTCGTCATTACTGGTGAACTAACATATGGACAGTTTGTTGCATTTATTCTATTGTCGAATATTTTAATAGGACCCATTCAAAAAATTAATGCCGTTATTGAAAGTTACCCTAAAGGAATTGCTGGCTTTAAGCGTTATACGGAGGTTATCGATACTGTACCAGATATAAAAGACTCAGAGGATGCAATTGAAATTGATTTGCATGGCGCTATTCGATACAGTGATGTTACGTTTGGATATGAGGGACATGAAAGAGTATTGAATAACATTAATCTATCAATCCATTCAGGTGAAACCGTTGCATTTGTAGGTCCTTCTGGTGCTGGGAAAACGACTCTTTGTAGTCTTCTTCCGCGTTTTTATGAAACGCAAGAAGGAGAGATTACGATCGATGGTATAAATATTAAGGAAATGACTTTAAATTCTTTGCGCAGCCAAATTGGAATCGTGCAACAGGATGTTTTTCTTTTCTCTGGAACCATTAGGGAAAATATTGCTTATGGAAATTTACATGCCACAGAGGAAGAAATCTTGGAAGCATCTCGAAAGGCTAGGCTTGATGATTTTATTGAGAGTCAACCCGATGGATTGGATACGATTATTGGTGAAAGAGGGGTTAAACTATCTGGTGGACAAAAACAAAGATTATCGATTGCACGTATGTTTTTGAAGAATCCTCCGATACTGATCTTAGACGAAGCGACCTCTGCCCTCGACACTGAAACAGAACTTGCCATCCAAAAATCTCTTTCAGAATTAACAAAGGGACGGACGACTCTTGTTATTGCCCATAGACTCGCAACCATTAAAAATGCAGATAGAATTATGGTGGTAACGAAAGATGGAATCGCAGAACAGGGAAATCATCATGATTTGATTGAATCTAATGGAATTTATAGTCGTTTGCATCAAGCTCAGTTTGGGTGAGTAAGTTTTAATAGATTTATAAAATGGTCCCTTATAAGTTATAAAGTAAAAAATGCATCAACAGATACTGGTATGATCATAAAAAAACGAGGCTGTCCCTATAAGTTTCTAGAACCACATTGCTTATCTAAATAGAAGGTTATTAGAGGATAACTTCTATACACAGAATTTGTGGTTCTCGATTCTTTTACTGTGAGTCAGCCTTGTTTTGAATTTTTCTTAAAACTTCATTAGTTAATTTGACTAAGGAAAAGACATATGTATTGTCATTTATTTAGGCTGTATTCGCATAGATGGTTGCTTTTCGAACAAGAATAGAAACCCGTATGATTATGGTTTCGGGGCATCTTTTCGTTAAAGCAATAATTGGTTCACTAGTATTGAATGATTTAAGATGTCTATAATTGACCAAAAGCAACAAAGTTTACAAAAAGAGCCTTTAGAGAAAGTAGGTCAAAGTGAAGGAGATGACAAAGATTTTATAGACTTTCTGCTAAATCTTTAATCATCTTTTTAGCCTCAGATGCAAATTCCACAGATGCATCATAATACATTTGTCCATCTTTAATCAGTGAAAAATCTCCAATTTCGATTTTTAGTAACGTACTACTACCTCTATCTTCTAATTGATACAGATAAGCTATCTCTCCTTCTTTCGGTACGATCTCCCATTTGGATACATATAAAGCAATTTTCAATTCTTTGGAGTTCTCTGCTTTAATGATTTTGGTGATGGACTGTTCTCCGTTTGGTAGATCTCATACCACCTTGTTTCCCTCGGTCATAGCACCTTTAGGATAATCCTCTGGAAGTTCATCCCATTGGGAGACGAATTTTGTTTTAGTAAGAACCTCCCAGATTCTTGCAGGGGCTGCCTCAATAATAATTTCATCTTTTACAATAAGTTGAACTGTCATTATCTCAGGCTCCTTTATATATTAGAAGTTACATATATTTTACTTTATAGAGAAAGATTAACAAAAATATATGTTTAGTTCGGAAAAACCTAGATTCCTATTCTTCAAGTGCGCATAAGATAAAGGGGAGGGGGCAAATGAGAAAAATATATAAGCTATTTTACGGATTTATTATTGTTTGCATTGGAATTAGTTTGTTTTCCTATCAAAAGATTACAGATGACACATATAAGGGGATGTCTATTATTCCCGAGCAACACAAGGACATTCCTTTATTTGAGGGGTTAGAACCAACCGGCCACCAGTATATTATCAGTGGTGATAAGTGGATGGGAATATATGACTTTTACAAGAAAGAACTTCCTAAGTTTGGGTGGAAACTCGAATATATTGACACGGCACTTAATGATCAAGATCCAGAAAATGATGGGAGTGGGTTTTATTCTCATTGGAGGAAAGAAGGATTTGATGGTGAATTGTGGATTTCAGCCCATTACAATCTATGGGAGGATCAAACTGAGGTCATTTTTGATAAAACCCCAATACCTTAACCTTCGCAATTCTTTAAAATAATCGTTTCTTAAATAGAATAGGACCTCCAATATTGGAAGTCCTTCTCGAATTATATTAGGTTCATCAATACTATTTAAACGAAAGCACACGCTCAATGGCTTGAGCGACTCCATGATCAGTATTAAATCCCGTTACCCAATCAGCTTCTTTTTTAATGATTTCCTGTGCGTTGCCCATTGCGACTCCGATTCCCGCCTCACGAATCATTGCAAGATCATTCATACTGTCACCTACTGCCATCACTTGCTTCATTGATAAATCTAACCAATTGCAGACCTTGAGCAATGCTGCTGCCTTATTGACACCTGCTGGGTTGATTTCAATATTTGTTGGGTTGGAGTTCGTAATTTCAAAAGCTTCATTACTTCTTAGCTCGTCTAAAACGACTTGACGAACCTCATCATCCTGGATATCAAATCCGAATTTCAACCACTCATATTGATCAATTTCTCCATCAAATGGTTTCTTTGAGTTGAACAGTCCTTGAGTAGTAGACGACCAAAAATGAACATTATGTTCTTCTTTCAATGTCCAAAGCTGCTTCACTAATTCTCGTTCCAGTAAGGTGGAATCAACTAGATTATAATCATGATCATAAATTTCCCCGCCATTTACCGTAACAATATAAGAGGAGCGTCCTAATGAATCTGAAATATCCCTACAAGTTAAAAGGGACCGTCCAGTGCTAAGGACGACATGAATCCCATTTTCTTTGGCTGATTGAATAGCCTTTTCATTCTCAGCCGAAACCTCACCATCATGATTCACAAGAGTCCCATCCATATCCAGTGCAATTAATTTAATATCGTTAGTCATTTTGATCACGTCCTTTCGATTTCATTATCTAGTTTAGTATATATTATCTGTTTTACATAGAGAAAAGCTTGTTCATTTAGATGATGCCCAACAAAAAGGAACAAAGAATAGAGCTTTTTTATGTATTAAGTGAGGATGAAGTGCAACAATATTTAGCCATTCAGGATAAAGAACAATATGTAATGTTAAGGTCAGTCAGCTGTAAATCGTGGTTTCATAAAATGATAGTACCTCCTTAATATCTTATTAAATTAAATACAGGTTGCATATGCACGCTAGCTATTTCTGAATCTTGCCCAAATTTTTGGCCATTTAAATTGCTGCCGTTTTTGCAGGGGGAACAGAAGCTGCGATAACAGAGTTGTGTTTAGCCAGTTTTGGGAATGCTACAGCTCTATCAATAAGAAATGATGCTCCAACCGCCGCTAGTCGTCCATTTGATTCAAGCTGTGATGGGTTTGTTATGTCAGAAAGAGCAGGGATTTTAATTATGGAACCTATATCTCACGCATTATGTAGAAAGGCAAAAATCTATGCAGAAGTTATTGGGTACGGTGCAAGTTCAGATGCTCACACATGGTTTCCTCACATCCGGAAGGGAAAGGAGCATACCTTGCAATGAAAATGGCTTTAAAAAAATGCAGGAGTTTCTAAAGAAGACATCGATATTATTATCGCACATGCAACAAGTACAGAAGTAGGATACTTATCTGAAACACTGGCTTTTAAAAATCTGTTCGGACCACATGCTTATCAGGTTTCAATAGCAGCTAATAAGTCTATATTTGGCCATATGTTAGGTGCAGTTGGGGGAGTTGAAGCCATTGCATTAAAAAGTATACAAGAGGGGATCATCCCCCCAACAATCAACTTGGAACAGCCTGATCCACATTGTGATTTAGACTATGTACCGAATGTTAGTGGTCATGCAAAGCTAAATATAGGGTGGTCCAATTCAATTGGTTTTGATGGTCATAATCCAGCTATCGTTTTGAAAAAGGACGTATAGAACCAAAAGAATGGCTATCATTAAGCTAACCGGGAGCCTAAAAATCTTTGTTTCATTTTAAGAAAATCAGTGTATGATTGATAAAAGATAATGTTGAAACCGCCTCAACCGAACCTCTTAAAACGTTAATTTAGTAGAAATTGTGAGGAATCAAGAGAAACATTAACTACTCAATAAAGGGGCTGTCCAAAAACCTAGGTGTCAGGAACCATAACTTCAATATATAGGAGAAACCCTTCAGACCTCTTTTTTATATATTTACATTCATAGTGGTTCCGGACCCCTTTTTGGAAAGCCCCTTTTAGATTTCTGACCATTTCCCAAATGTTAAATAGCAGAGGAACAATCCTCAACCTCCATTCTAACGTTCTTCAATCCTATACCCATTTGCACTCAATGCCTTTTTAATCCATTTATCCTGTGTCACTGATGGGTCATATTTAATCTTCAATGTATTGGTTTTTTCATTAAAAACATACTTTTCAACACCAATAATATTTTGCATAGCTGTGTTTAATGGATGTAAGCAATCTTCACATTGGGCATTTGCTAATTCATAGCTTATATGAACAGCACTTTGATCTGTATTCAATAGTTTATCCTCAAAAAGTATTGCTGTAATGGCTAATACAGAGAGCACAGATAGAACATATAATTTTGTTTTGATTTTTTTCATTAAGAAATCCTCCTTTTGAAATTTTTATTAGCATGTGTTGAAAAATGGGAAATTAAACATAGTATATGAATTGTACAGAAGGAAAGGGATGTGACGACTATTCATAAGAAAGTCTTGAAAAGTAAAAAGTGGTAGGATATTATTATCAATAATTAGTACCAAGTCATAATATCAGATCATAATTCATAAAAATAAAAAAAGGGGTTGAGAAATGATTCACTCAAAAGCACGGATTACAGCAGTTGGTTCTTATGTACCGGAAAAGATTTTAACGAATCAGGAGTTAGAAGAGTTGGTGGAAACAAGTGATGAATGGATCGTCAAAAGGACAGGCATTAAAGAAAGGCGGATCACAAGTGACTTATGTGTCAAAGCAGTTAACAATTTAAAAGAAAGATCAAAAAAATCAATAGATGACGTTGATATGATTATTGTTTGTACGTTGACACCAGACTTCCATACCCCAAGTGTAGCTTCCACTGTTCAAGCGATATTAGGAATTCAAAATACAGGAGCTATTGATTTAAACGCTGCATGTGCAGGTTTTACTTATGGTTTACATATTGCTAATGGACTGATTACTTCGGGTCTAAACAGAAAGGTCCTTGTCATAGGTGGGGAAACATTATCAAAAATCACGGACTATAGTGATCGGACCACTTGTATACTATTTGGAGATGGTGCAGGTGTTGCATTAGTAGAATATAATGAAGAGCATCCAAGCTTTATTTCATTCCACGCAGGAATCATCTAAACTATATAATGTTTTGTCAATCGAGAAACCACTTTTCTCACATATTGACTCGATCATTCTTAGATTTGCACTGTGGGGAACAAACCAATCGACATCATCTAATTTCATCTTACTATGATCCACCACTCTTTGCATTCCTTTAGGTACTGTTTTGACAGCCCACTTATATACTTCCCGGCCATTTTGAGAGATCATGCCATTACGGAAATACATCATCTGCAACAATCCCACTGGCATTAGATAAAGGAATTCTCGAAGGAAAGATTCAATCAGGGGATAAAATTCTTTTATATGGATTTGGTGGAGGGTTGGCACATTGTGGGCTACTTATTGATTGGAATATATAGGTCTACACATATGACGGGTAAAAAACGTGTCTGAGTACAGCAGACACGTTTAGTTTGTTGAGTAGATAACTTCACTAGTTGAAATTTGGTTTTTTCGATTTTCTAGAGAACTGGTTACTAAAGAAAGCCTTGTTTTTTATCCTAATACTGATTAATGCATAATTTAATGTTTAACAGCCACTTATAACGTTGAAACTTCCATCATACTTAATATCTTTTCGTTTCAAACTATTTTTTGCTTATTAATGGTAAATTTTAAGGGCTTTTTAATTTTAAATCTTATTCTATAGGAGAACATTCACAAATTATAAAGACTTATTTTTTTATCTTCGGACGAACTTCTTTGGTTTTAAGCACACTTAAGGCGTCTCGAACTTTTTTTGCAAAGGAAATTGGTTCATCGATCGATTCAAAATGCATATACATGAGACGAGGTTTATCAAATAACCAGTGGTTATGGACAGCCGTCACGATAATATCATGTTCACGAAGTTTACTGATAAAAGGATTAATCTCAGATTGAAGGATGACAGTTTCCCCACTGCAAAGGGCACGGCCATCTCTTGTCAAGGATTCAAATGCAAACATTTGTGGAATAAGTAGGAATGACCTGCCACGCCTACCTAGAACAATGGGTTTAATATTTGTGCGGGAATCCATCACGATACAAACCCCGTTTTCTGCAGTGTGCATTGCACCGTCGAGGATTTCATTGAATCTATCGCAAAGATTTGACACATTTAAATCAGTATTCATTGTTCTTCGACCCTCACGAATATCACGGGTTTTCAATACCTTCATGGCATCACTAACTTTTCTTGCAAATGAAAGTGGATGATCGATCGATTCAAAATGCATATACATAAGCCGAGGTTTATCAAATAGCCAATGATTGTGGAGAGCCGTTACGATAATCCCATGATCACGAAGCTTACTTAAGAATGGATTAATTTCTTCTTGTAATATGACTGTCTCACCAAGACACAAAGCTCTTCCTTTGCTATCCATGTTTTCAAACGAAAAAGCTTGAGGGATAAACATGAAAGATTCTGCTTTCCTGTTAAGTACTACTGGATGAATGTTAGTTCGAGAACGAGTCGCTAAACACACGTCATTGACCACACTTGCAGTCGAATCGAGAATTTCCGCAAATTCATTACAAAGATCAGATGGATTATTTCCCATACCTCTAATGGAAACCCCCTCCTATAAACAGTAATTTGGATTATATAACTGTTATATTCTAGTTTTGCTTGTATTAGAATGAACTCTTATAAAATTGTTTGAGTTAAAATTAATAAGATTCACTATTAACTAACTCACCGAAATCACCAATAGGGGGGTTAACTAGATTCTTTTTTATGAAGAAGACCATAACCTCATCCTTCTGAACTAATCCACAATGAGAATCACTTGGTAAATGGCACACTAAAAACTTGAGGACAAATCTGTCATCAAGTTTTTTAAGTCATACTATACAATTGAAATCTTCTCAACGAATTAAATAAATGATTTAATTCAAGTTTCTTGACGATAATATTCCCCATCTAAATTTGTAGAACTTCTAAATTCCTTCAAACTTTCGAAAAGGTATTGAAATCCATATAGTAAAAAGGCCTTATAAAAGATATAAATGAAAAATTGAATTTCGTTTATTCGAACCAATGTAACGATCTTCACTTTTTTTAAAATCCATATAATTGGAAAAGTGAAAGTAGCATCTACAAAGGCATTAAGTAATAGATACCGTATGAAATTTCCGTAGGTCAACTTCAATATCCACATGGACCCTATTAAAAATGGACCTATATTAAAAGGGAATTCTCCGGATAAAAAGGAATTGGGTTTATTATAAAAAACCCACCATTTGCGTTTTTTTCCAATTTGAACATTTAGGCTCTCGATGAGAATAATCATGATGGATGCAGGAAGAAATCTCTTGATATTACGTAACCCTAAAAAAGGTAATGTCAACCAAGCAAGTAATACCATCGCAACACTAAGTAACCATTGGTTTTTTATCGGCATATTACTCCCCCTTTTCAGTTAGGGTATACTTTTCTCGATAATAATATCCCATTCAATTGTTCGAGGTTAGAAAACTGTAAATCTTATTTATCAAGGCTGTTTTCGCATAGATTGTTGTTTTACGAACAAGAATAGAACCCCGTAATGATTAAGCTTTCGGGGGCATTTTTTCGTCAAAGCAGTAAATGTTGCACTAATATTGAATGATTTAAGATGTTTATAATTGACCAAAAGCAACATAGTTTACGAAAAGAGCCCTTATCAAAAAGGAAATTCGATGAAAGTTTTAAAAGTCTACATTGAAATCACCATAATTTTATGATAATGTATTTAGAAATTAGAGGTGGAAAAAAATGCTTATATTTGAACAGCCAAAGGCATCGATACAATTACATCATCATCAAAACTAGTCTTGCTATCGATTTTCATAATCGTTTATAGGAAGACTATTTATCATGAACCGCATTGATTGAGGATAGATACACTTAATCAATGCGGTTTTTTTATATTCAAATATGGAGGAGATCAGAATGAAAAAAATGGACTATCAAAATGTAAAAGGGACACAAGATTACTTACCAGAAGCAGAGGTGATTAAAAGAAAGATAAGACAGACTTTAGAAAGTGTATTTATTCGATACGGCTGCAAACCATTAGAAACTCCGGTTTTAAATTACACTGAACTCTTAGCTTCAAAATACGGGGGTGGTGCTGAAATTCTAGAAGAAATGTATACCTTAACGGACAGAGGTGAAAGGGATTTAGCTTTACGATATGACCTTACGATTCCGTTTGCTAAAGTAATAGCGATGAATCCAAACTTAAGAATGCCATTTAAGAGGTACGAAATAGGAAAGGTTTTTCGAGATGGTCCCATTAAAACAGGAAGATTTCGTGAGTTTACTCAATGTGATGTTGATATTGTAGGGGTTGAATCACAAATGGCGGAAGCAGAATTAATGGTGATGGCCATTGACACGTTTAAAGAGCTTGAACTTGACGTAATCGTTCAATATAACAATCGCAATTTGTTAACAGGTATGTTAGAAGTTTTTAATACTCCTCAAGAGAATATTAGTGAAGTCATTCTAACCCTTGATAAGCTTGAGAAAATTGGGCTTGAAGGTGTGGTGAAAGAATTAAATGAAAAACACATACCGGTAGATACTATACGTTCAATCAAACAATTACTATCAGAAATTGATGTAAATGAACTCGAGTTTTTTGAACGATATGCTGCTAATAACGTTCAACTTAAACAAGGGATGGCAGAACTTAAAGAATTAAACTCTTTTGTAAAGTTCTTAGGAATAGAAGATAGGTGCAGCTTTAATCCATTTCTAGCCAGAGGGTTAGAAATATATACTGGAACGATTTATGAAATCTTTTTAACCGATAAAACGGTTGCATCAAGTATCGGTAGTGGTGGCCGTTATGATAATGCGATTGCCGGGTTAATCGGGTCTGACCAGAAATTTTCGACTGTTGGTATTTCCTTCGGACTTGATGTCATTTATACAGCAATGAATATCATTAGACAAGATATTGCGGATGAAACCTCTATTGATTATTACGTGATTCCTATCAATACTCCAAAAGAGTCATTATTAGTTGCCAGATCCCTGAGACAGAAAGGATTTAAAGTTGAGGTGGAAATGGGGAATAAGAAAGTAGGTAAAGCGATGGATCGAGCAAACAAAGAGGGGGTTCGCCAAGTCATTATAATCGGTGAAGAAGAGGTAAGAAATAATCAATTTAAAATTAAGGACATGAGTACAGGTGATGAGGAAATAGTTAATTTCATTTTTCAAGATCAATAAGTTACTGAAGATGTTAAAAAGTGGTGAAAGATAAAAATTTAAATATGTTAGAATTTAGTAAAATCAACAACTAATAGAAGGAGTGCAGTTATGAAACATTTACAAAGTGAGAGAGTTCATTTAAGAGAACTCACGCAAAAAGATTGGATCGATGTTCATAAGTATGCATCTCAAGAGATTGTCTGTCAATATCAGCCTTGGGGACCCAATACCCAAGAAGAATCACTAGCATATGTTAATCGGATTATCGACGATACAAATTATCTGCCTAGAAATAGATATGCTTTTGCTATTATTCTTAAGGAAAATGAAAGAATGATAGGAGTAGGAGAAGTGAATATTAGAGACCGCTCTAACAGAAATGGAGAAATAGCCTATATTATAAACCCAGACTATTGGAGTAGTGGATATGCAACAGAAGCGGTTAACATTTTAATTACCTTTGGATTCACTGAATTAAAGCTGCATCGTCTTTTTGCGACCTGTGACCCTAGAAATATCGGCTCATCAAGAGTATTAGAAAAAGTGGGGATGACTAAGGAAGGCCGAATTCGTGAGGAATTATGGATTAAGGATGGCTGGCGCGATTCACTATTATTTAGCATTTTGGAACAGGAATGGGAGCAGCAATAATGAAATTGTGATTTAGGGGGGAGTTATTTGAATCAATCTACGAAGAAAACTAATAAAAGAAACTCAACTCTATTACTCTTTGGAGTTGGGATCTCAACCCTAGGTGATTTTATTTATCTAGTAGCTATAAATATCCTCGTTTTAAATTTGACGAGCTCACCAGCGGCTGTCGCCGGGTTATGGATCATTGGGCCGATTGCGTCAATTCTAACAAAGTGTTGGTCTGGTAGTTTCATAGATCGAATGAATAAGCGTCGTCTTATGATTTTAACGGACATCATCCGTGCCGTAATCGTCTCAATTATTCCATTTTTTAGCTCTATTTGGCTGATTTACATATGCTTGTTTTTTCTATCCGTTTCAAAAGCTTTCTTTGAACCTACATCTATGACATATATTACAACGTTGATCCCACAGAAGCACCGTAAGCAATTTAACTCATTTAGGAGTTTGATAACATCTGGGGCATTCTTAGTCGGTCCCGCCGTTGCAGGGCTTCTGCTTCTTATAACTACTGCCAAAATAGCCATTTGGATAAATGCGGTTTCGTTTCTCATTTCTGCTGTTATGCTCTACCTGCTTCCTGATGTGGAGAAAATAAAGAAACTAGATGTTTCTCGTTCAATTAATCTCAAAACTCTTCATCAGGATTGGAAGGATGTTCTCTCGTTTAGTAATAAAAATTCTTATATCGTTAAAGTCTATTTTCTAGCACAACTTTTTATGGTGATTGCCCTCGGAATGGATGCACAGGAAGTTGTATTTACTCAACAAGTATTAGGTTTATCAGAAACAGATTTTGGATTGCTCATTAGTATTACTGGAATCGGGTCGATTATAGGTGCTTCAACGGTTTCAGTGCTGACTAAAAGAATGTCGGTAAAGATGTTAATTGGGGCAGGGTATACGATGGTAGCGGTAGGCTATCTAATTTATGCTTTTTCCTTCTCATTTTGGTCTGTTGCAATTGGTTTTATCGTATTAGGATATTTTAATGCCTTTTCAAATACTGGATTTATGACTTTTTATCAGAATAATGTTCCGGTTCATATGATGGGAAGAATATCAAGTGTATATGGGACCTTTCAAAGTATACTACAATTTATCATTATCTTATTGATTGGATTCACAGGTGAAATCATTCCCCTGCGTAATAGTGTGGTTGGTGCATCAATATTAATTTTGTTTATCAGCATCTTATTGACCATTATGGTGTACAAACCATCTCAACATAGATATTTTATAGACGATAGTATAATGAAAAGTTGATTTGGAATGACACATTAAGAAAAAATTATATAGAGTAGGCGATTAAATGGAACAGGGAAATCGTAATGGGATGAACTCAAATAATAGAAATATATCTAAGATCATAGAACAACACTTAATTAACCATTGGTTATATTTTAAAGTTACTCTAAGTAGTAAAAGTGTAGATACTACCCTCTTAAAATATATTTCCGCGAGCCCCTATAACCGCGTTTTACACGTGAATTGGCTCGAAAAGGACGAACAATATCGAAAGAATGAAGTGAAAAAACTAGTAAATCATCATGATCATAAGTCTGAGCCAGTAAAGTGGATTATTGGTCCAACATCACAGCCGACAGATATAGGGAAAACATTGTTAAGTACAGGATTCTATCACCATGAAGACTGGGTGGGGATGGAAGTGAACTTAAAAACCTATCAATTTGAAGATAGTGATCGCGAAGGATTTGAGTTTAGATTAGTCAAAACCCTCGACGATTTAGAAAAATGGGTTAAGGTCTATGTGGAAGGGTACCAAAGACCGGATGAGAGTAAAGAAGCGATCTATAATCGTTTTAAACAAATCATTTTACACAAGCAAGATGAATATCAAATGTATTTAGGATTCTATAATGGCGAGCCAGCCGTAGTCGGTTCACTATTTTTGGACAAAAATGTCGCTGGTCTTTACTGTATTGCAACGGCTCCAGAGATGAGAAGAAAGGGGTTAGCTACTGTATATTTAAAGCATCTACTCCAAGTTGCTAAAAAGCATAATGCTACAAGTTGTATTCTACATGCTACAGAATCAGGCAAACCCGCGTATGAAAATTTAGGTTTCAAAGCACATTGTACATTCCAGGTTTATATTTTCGGGCAGAATCTTTAATGCTAGTATTTAAAAGGATGACCAAATTTTAAAAAGGTCATCCCTTTTGGTCATGAAACATCAATAGAAAACCTATCCTTTAACCCCTTTTTCCCTATAGGAGTAACTTTTATTGCACGTGTTTTGGGTATTCGTTGAACCCAGTTTAATTCAAGAAGTCTTTCTAAAAGAGCATTTCCAAGTGCACCTGCAAGATGAAAGCGTCTCTCACTCCAATCTAAACATTTATGTGAAAATGAACGCTTTTTCTTCTTAACCATTTCAATGTCTATTTGAAAAGTCTTAAAAAAATCCTCTCCTTTTTCAGTAACAGTAAATCCGTTTGATTCTTCAAGAAGAACTCCGTTATTGATCAAATAATCCGTTAATTGAACACCTAAATTTCCTGCGATGTGGTCATAACATGTTCTTGCATGACGAATGGCCTTATCTTCTGAAGATTGTCTTAAGGACTTAATTTCAACCGCTGGGGCTAAAGATAAAAATGATTCCATCACCTGAGCAACTTCATGATTTTGGATTCCATAGTATCGGTGTCGACCTTGCTTTTGAAAGCAAACGACCTTCGCCTCGACCATTTTTGCCAAATGAAAACTTGCTGTTTGCGGTTTAATTCCTGCCATATACGCTAATTCACTAGCCGTGTGAAACCTCCCATCTAATAAGACGGTTAATATGGTTGCCCGTGAAGTTTCGCTAACAAGGGAGGCAACTTTCGCAACATTTGGATTTGCATTCATTTTAATCCCTCCAAAAAATATTCCATACTTCGATGATAGGCGAAATATTTGTACATTACAATAATATCTACATTTTCCTCCATTATTTTGAACTGGAAAAAGAGTTAGGAAAAACGTATCGATGGAAATGTAAACAAGTAACTTAATAGCTAAAAATCGTGATAGAATGGAACGATATAACAAAATATTCAATAATTAGGAGGATTCTATGAAAGCAAAAATAGTAGTGAAAGAGGCTTTAACAGCCGTAGGATATTGTTGGAAGGGTACTTTTGAACAAGCTGGAGCCGGAGAAATAAGAAGCTTAATGAGTCAATTTCGTGAAAGAATGAACGATATTTCAAATTTAACCTCAAATGAATCAATACTGGGACTATCTTTCGACGTATCAAAGGAAGGGTTCACTTACTATATCTGTAGAGAAGTAAAAAAAGTGGACGAGTTACCTGAAGGGATGAAGGCTGTTTCGATTCCAAGCTTAACATATGCGACTTACGACCATCGTAAAGATCAAAACATAGAAGAATCCTACTCTACTATATATCAATGGATTAAAGAGAAAGGGTATGCTGAAGATGAAAAGCAAGAATTGACTCACTTTGAAATTTATCCAGTGAAATACGATCCAATGAAAGATAGACCAGAGCTTACTATAAATATTCCCATAGTTATTTAGGGAAATAAAAAGTGATAGGATAATTTGTTTATAGTCATCATTGATTGCAAAAACGTTAGGGCTTATTTTGGACTGACCCACGTAATTGGAACTTAGAAAAAACATCTAAACGGGGGCTGTCCAAAAACCCAGATGTCAGGAACCAGAACTTCCGTATATAGAAGAAATCCTCCAGGCATTTTCTATATATGGACAATCATAGTGTTTCCGACCCCTTTTTGGACAGCCTCAATTTAGTTTTGCCTGAATGCATTTATGATTATTATAATACATATATCGATTAACAATTTGTACTATTTTAATATTGGTTATAGCCCCTCAATTAAGAGTTTTTGGTGAGGAGTTAGAGGGTAACGACGTCATATCATGGCAGTTTCCTTGATGAGACATGCTTGTGATAATGTCTTTTTCTTTTGCAAAGTTATGGAATGCATTAGATGTGTTAACAAATCAGACCTTGATCACAATGAACTGTTTTCATACTGGTTGAGAAAAACGATAGGTTCCCCCATCAATGTACCAATGACCCCAATTTTGAATTTGTTTCTTATCTTTATTCCATAATTTTCTTTAATTTGATAGAGTTTTATTCATATTAAATAATGACATCAATGTAGGCTTTTTTCATACAATATCTATGAGGTGAAAAAAATGCCAAGAGTAAAGTACCGAAGTTCAGATGTTGACTAAATGGCAAGGATGATGAGAGCGGAAGCCGAAGGTGAAGGAAAACAAGGAATGTTATATGTTGGAAATGTAATCGTTAATCGTGCTAAAGCAGATTGTTTAGATTTTAAAGATGTAAGAACCATTCAACAAGTCATTTTTCAAGTACAGGGAGGAAATTATTCTTTTGAAGCTGTTCAAAAAGGCAATCTCTTTTATAGCAGAGCTAGATCTACTGAAAAAAGATTAGCAAAAAAGAACTTGGAATATTGGAGTCAACACCCAGCGAAATTTGCTCTTTGGTATTTTAATCCATATGCTCCCTGCCCTCCAACATGGTACGATCAACCTAAATCTGGTCAATTTAAAAATCATTGTTATTACGAACCAGCAGCAGCTGGAAAATGTGTCAGTGTTTATACCGGAGGTTAAGCTTACACTTTTTTCAGTCATTGTTTTGGTTATACGAAACTAAAAGGTTTCTTTTAGTTGATCATACTAAATCCTAGTTTTCTCATCCTTACCGCTTTCCACTTTATTTCCTCTGAGTTCCACTTTTACCCATAAGAAAAATACCCCCATTTAATCGTAAAGTATACATGCGGTTCATGGGGGGTTATATTTGCCCCGATTATCTGAGTCTCTAATTTTCTCCTAGCGTTTTTGTTATTTAAGAGAAAGGAAATTTATCAAAAAAAATTGACGTTATTAATTTAACGTATTAATATTAGTTACATTGAATAAAAATAAATACATTTATTCACTATTGAATAAAATATTCAGAAATGTATAATTACTTGTAATCTGTTGTTATTAATAGAGTAGTAGACAAACTTTTATTAAAAATATTCATTAATGAATAATATTTTCGGAAATCTTAGGAGGACATTATGATAAAGGATAAAAAAATCTGGAACGAAAATGAAGCTATTCTTCACTCTTTACAAGATGATATTTTAGTAACCAATACAGATGGAATTATTTTGAAGGTGAGTGAGGCAACGGGGGGACATTATAATGTTAAATCCGAAGATATGATTGGACGATCGGTTTATGACTTAGAAAAGGAAGGGGTCTTTACCCCAATCCTAACCCCATTGGTCATGAAGGAAAAAAAGAAAATAACGCTAGTACAAACCTCTAATGAAGGTAAAAAACTGCTTGTGACAGGGATTCCTGTGTTCGATCAAAACAATAAGCTAGTTAGAATTGTGAGTTATTCTCATGATGTCACAGAATTATTGAATATGAAAAAATATTTAAATGATATCGAGGATGAAATGGAGAGAGTGAAAGGTGAACTCGAAATTCTTCGAAATCGACATCATTATACAGATGGGATTATTGCCAAGAGCGATGAAATGAAAAAAGTCCTTCATATTGCCCTACAGGTGGCAGAGGTGGATGTGAATGTATTATTACTAGGTGAATCAGGTGTAGGAAAATCACATATTGCCAAATTTATTCATAATAAAAGCCCTAGAAAAGCCGGACCTTTTATTGAAGTGAACTGTGGTGCGATTCCAGAATCACTTTTTGAAGCTGAATTCTTTGGATATGAAGCAGGTTCTTTTACAGGTGCAAAATCACAAGGGAAGCCTGGCCTGGCTGAACTCGCCGAAGGAGGAACATTATTTTTAGATGAAATTGGTGAATTGTCATTGGCGAATCAAGTGAAAATTTTAAAGTTTATTCAGGAGAAACAGTTTTACAGGGTAGGCGGAACGAATCCCAGAACTGTTGATTTCCGTATTCTCGCAGCTACCAATAAAGATTTGGAAAAAGCGGTAGAAGAAAAAACATTTAGAGAAGATTTGTTCTTTCGTTTAAATGTTGTTCCGATTACGATACCACCATTAAGGAAACGAACAGAAGATATATATCCATTAATTGAGCATTTTATGAACCATTTCTCAGATAAGTATAATCGAAAACGTAGTCTGGATGAAGGGGTACTTCATCAATTACTTTTACAGGAATGGACTGGAAATGTTAGAGAATTAATGAACTTAGTTGAAAGAATCGTTGTAATAGCACCTAAACATCTCATAGAAATGGAAAACCTTCCTGATCGCTATTTAAAAACCTTCTCTGATTTCCCAACGATCGATGAGAACGGTCAATCATTAAAAGAAATCTTAGATAATGTTGAAATGCAAATCCTATCAAAGGCAAAAACACAATATAAAACAACGGTTCAAATGGCTAAAGCTTTAGGAATCAGCCAGCCTTCGGTAGTCAGAAAAATAAAAAAATACAAAATAAAGTAAAAATTGGCATGGTACTTGCAGGTAATAAAGTGAAAGGGAAAAACCGAGGGGAGAAATGTATAAATTGGACAAGCTTGTTTTTCGAATGGTTATGGAAATTCGCAAAAAATTTCAGAAGGGGTGTTAACTGTGGAAGTTAGTAAGCCTAAAGGAGAAGCAACACATTTACAATCAAACGCACAATCTAAGATTAAACCTCAGGATTCTTTAATGTTTATTATTCCATCTTTATTGGGTGCATTATTGTTTTTAGTACCCGTTACATTTGATGGTAATTGGACGATTGGGGTAGGGATTTTTGCTTCTTATTTTCAAGGGGTATTCGAGGGGTATTTACCAACCTTTATGACAATGATTTTTTGTGCTTCAGCTATTATCGCGATTTATACGAAAGTATTTAATCCTGCTTGGGTAACTAAAAACCCTTTCCTTCAAGGATTGTTTGATGTAAGTGCTTTTTGGATTGTGATTCGTGTAATTGGCTCAATTTTTGCTGTCATGACCTTAAATAGTTGGGGGCCAGAGTGGATTACATCTGATATTACAGGGGGGACTGTGCTTTATTCATTAGTTCCAGTATTAACTACCTGGTTTTTATTTGCAGGCCTGTTAATGCCGCTCTTACTTGATTTTGGTCTTATGGATTTTTTCGGTACCTTGCTAGAAAAGGTGATGAAGCCATTATTTAAATTACCAGGAAGATCCTCAATTGATGCATTAGCATCATGGATGGGCAGTGGAACTGTAGGGGTCCTCATTACAACAAAACAATTTGAGGAAGGCTATTATACAAAACGAGAAGCAGCTGTTATCGCTACTAATTTCTCTGTCGCATCGATTGCGTTTAGCCTTGTCATCGTTAGTTTTATTGGGTTGGAATCCATGTTTGTTCCATTATATTTGACCGTTGTGGTTGCGGGTATCGTTGCAGCCGTTATCTGTCCACGAATTCCACCACTATCTAGGAAAAAAGATACTTATTATGAGCCAGTCGGCATGCAAATTTCAGAAACGGTTCCAGAAGATCAATCACGTTTTCAGTGGGGCTTTGAAAAAGCAGTAGAGAAAGCAGCGGAAGTAAAAAGTGTTGGGGAAGTAACAAAGAAAGGTTTTCACAATGTCTTTGATATCTGGTTTGGCTTAATTCCACTTGTGATGGCACTTGGAACATTGGCATTAGTTGTGGCGGAATACACACCTATCTTTAATCTATTATCTTATCCATTTGTACCATTACTCGAATTATTACAAATTCCACAAGCAGGCGATGCAGCACCAGCTATGATTGTCGGGTTTGCCGATATGTTCTTGCCCGCTGTTGTAGGAAGTGGAATTGAAAGTGAATTAACACGATTTGTTATTGCTGCCATGTCATTAACACAATTGATCTATATGTCTGAAATTGGAATATTGCTAATAAAATCGAAAATTCCTATTAGCTTTTTGGATTTATTCTTAATCTTTTTACAAAGAACCATCATTACCTTACCTATTGTAGCTCTAATGGCTCATTTATTGTTTATGTAATTTATTTGGGGGTTAGCAGAATGGAACAAACATTTGAACAACGAATCAAAAATATGCCTAATCGTCTAGCACCTAGTATGGCGAAGGATCATCCAAATTTACCAGTTATAAAAGAAGAGGGATGTTATTATTACGGATTAGACGGAAGGAAATACCTTGATTTCACATCAGGTATTGCAGTTACAAATGTCGGTCACCGTCACCCAAAAGTGGTTCAAGCCATCAAAGATGCAGCAGACGGATTAATGCATGGTCCTTCAGGAGTCATCATGTATGACTCGATATTAAGATTAGCCGATGAACTTGCAGAGATACTGCCAGGAGATCTTGATTGCTTCTTTTTTGCTAATAGTGGAACAGAAGCTATTGAAGGAGCCATTAAATTAGCTAAGTATGTGACAGAACGCCCATATGTGATTTCATTTACAGGATGTTTTCATGGACGGTCCATGGGTGCGTTAAGTGTTACAACTTCCAAAAGTAAATATCGGAAATTCATGCAGCCATCGGGATTAACCTACCAAGTGCCATATGCAAATGAGAGTGAATGTCCAAATGGAGTGGATTCAGAATCATATGTTATTGAAAAATTGGAGAAGGACTTCGAATCATTATTCATTCATCAAGTGACTCCTGAAGAAGTAGCATGTGTAATCCTAGAGCCTGTACTAGGAGAAGGGGGATATATTGTTCCACCAAAAGCTTGGCTGAAAAAGGTTCGAGAAATCTGTGATCGTCATCAAATTCTATTAATCTTTGATGAAGTCCAAACTGGATTTGGTCGAACGGGTAATTGGTTTGCTGCCCAAACATTTGATGTAAACCCAGATATTATGGCGATTGCAAAAGGAATTGCTTCAGGCCTCCCGCTAAGTGCCACCGTTGCTTCAAATGAGTTAATGAAGAAGTGGCCATTGGGCAGCCATGGGACTACATTTGGTGGAAACCCCATTGCTTGTTCTGTCGGACTAGCAACATTGGAAATAATGAAAGAAGAAAATCTGTTAGAAAACACTAGAAATATGGGCCATTACGCAGTCCAAAAACTACAACAAATAAAGGATAAATATAATGTAATCGGGAGTATTCGCGCTGTTGGCTTAATGATTGGAATTGAAATTATTAATCCTTATACAGGCAAACCAAATAATGAGGGCTTAATGAAAATTCTTGATCTAGCATTAGAAAAGGGTGTCTTGTTTTACCTTTGCGGCAAGCACAGTGAAGTTATCCGAATGATTCCCCCTTTAATCGTTACAAAGGAACAAATTGACGATGGGTTACGAATGTTTGATGAAGCGGTATCAGAGTACGAAGCCTCAATTTTGAATGACTAGATGAATAGTAACAGAGCATTTGAAATCATTAATGCTCTGTTTTTTTTATGTTTTCAACATGGAAATCATTTGTATTCATGAAACTTTTTAACATAGTGAACGATTTAAAAGAAATGAGGCCTAAAAATGGAGTATACCATTCCAGAACCACAACAACAGATTTCACCAAATGCAGTGAAGGTATGGAGAATATCAGCCATGATTCCTCATGATTAGAAAGAGAGAATATCATTATTCCGATGAAAAAAGTTCAATATGTCAATGCAAATCGAGTTCCATTTCTTCGAAAATACCGTTTATATACGATTACATTTGGTACAACGACCTCCACACATCAGATACTTTTCGAAAGTTGTAAATCAAAGAGGTTTTAATAATTAACTGTCGAAATAACTATTATGACGAAAAATCGATTTGCGAGGTTACTAAATGGGGAGAATACTAGGAGTAATCTTAATAATTTTAGCAATTCCGTTCATTTTCCATGAACAAATAAAAGGGTTTATATTTGAAAGGTTTAATGAAAAGGTAATCGTTGCAATCGAGAACGATCATCAACAAGTCGAGAAAAATTTGTTGGAAAAACTTTATATTAAAGATGAAAAATCGATTAAGGTATCAGGAATTGAAGGAGTGTTATCGATTCCTTCTATTAATCTTGAAGAACCCATTTTTCAAGGGGCAAGTGTTGAAAACCTAAAAAATGGAGTAGCGCTAGTTGATGAACTTGAAAGCTTTAATGAAAACAACATCGCCATTGCTGGGCACAAAATGAATGCTTATGGAATTCTTTTTAACCGGCTTCATGAAGTGACAGTTGGAGATGAAATATCCATAAAAACGAATGAAAAAACATTAACATTTATCGTCACGAAACGATTTGAAGTTACTCCAGAAGAGGTCTCGGTGTTAGAAGAAACAGATGAAAAGACGATTACTCTTATAACCTGTGAATCCTATAATTGGGATACTGATAAATTTGAAGAACGAATGATTATTAGAGGTGTAGCCAAAGAGATATAATTGAAAAAAAGAAGAGCTATAAGACGGACTCTCCGCTTATAACTCTAATTGTTTTTGTCGAATGAACTTTTGAATCTCGCGGTTCCCAATGAATTTTTTTGACTGTTCGTCCCATAATTTAAAGGTCAGGGACTTTAAGCTTGTCCATAAAGTAAGCGTTGGTACCACTTGCAATCTAGGATCACTCTTATGAGCCTTTTCTAGATAATAATTAGGTACTCGCGAATTTAGGTGGTGAACATGGTGGAAACCAATGTTTCCGGTAAACCACTGTAGTACTTTCGGTAGTTTGTAAAAAGAACTTCCTTTTAATGCTGCTTCAACATAGTTCCAGTTTTCGTTATGTTCGAAATAGCCATCTTCAAATTGATGCTGAACATAAAATAACCACACTCCTGAAAAAGTTGCGATATAAAATATCGGGAGCTCAACCAATATAAAAGCTTTCCAACCGATCGTAAATCCAACTAATGACACAATTGATACCAATATAATATTAGTCATCCAAACATGTCTTTTTTCTTTTTTTGACGCACTTTTTTTATTAAAACGGTAGTCAATTAAGAAAATATATATAGGTCCAATCAAAAACATCACGATAGGATTACGATATACACGATACTGCAATCTTTTAAACACTGATGCGTCTGCGTACTCCTGTAATGTCATCGTCCAGACATCGCCAACTCCGCGTTTTTCTAAATTTCCATTTGTCGCATGATGAGTTGTATGGCTATGTTTCCATTGCTCGTAGGAACAAAAGGTGAATAAACCAGTAATGATTCCTACTACTTCGTTAGCTTTACGGCTTTTGAAAAAAGAATAATGGGTGCAATCGTGAAAAATAATAAAGGTCCGAACAAGAAATCCCGCAGCAGGGAATGCGCATAATAATGTTAACCAAAATGATATTTCTAAGCTTAAATAAGCTAACACCCATAGCAGTAAGAAGGGGCCAACTGAGTTGATTAGTTGCCAGACACTTGCTGACATTCTTGGTCGTTCAAAAGGTGCTAATTTTTTCTTCCATTCTCGAATGTCGTACTTTGAATGTTCGCTCATAAATCAATCTCCTTATAGGTGCTTAATTTAAACAGAAGTTTCTGACACATTTTCGTTTTTAAAGGGGTTAATCCCAAAACAATAGATCAATCCCGATCATTTTGAGGCAACCACTAATGATTATCTACGTATAATATTTTTCTCGTCAAATTACTATTTCTAATATCCTTTTAGACGGCTGTGTCAGTAGTCATTTAACATGAAAGGCTTTTCATAGAAACCAACACTTCTCCAAGTATAAACAACTTATTAAACGTTTTCAATGAAAATTATTATCAATAAAGTAAAAGATGTCTAAATAAATCCGAATTTATAGAAAGTTTCATCTCATTGTGTAGTGTTTGAAAAGCGGAAGTGTAAGGTTTAAATAGACGTTTGAGTAAGATGGTCATGGAAAAAGTTATACTGAAAAAAGGTTAGGAAAGATTAAATCTAAGTAAAGAATGGTGAGCTCTATGAATATTCAATTAAAAGTGGTTACTCGACAAAATTGGGAAGACGCATTATCTCTTGAAGTAGGGCATTATCAAAATAAATTTGTACCAACAGTAGCCGTTTCACTTGCAAAAGTGTACATAAAACCAGATGGGGAAAATATCGAATATATTCCGTTTGCCATTTATGATAATGAGGAATTGGTTGGATTTATTATGCATGCCTACGAAGAAAACACTTCCAGTATGTATTGGATAAATGGATTTATCATTGATAAAAAGTACCAGGGTAAAGGTTATGGAAAAGCAGCACTGTCTGAAATCGTCAAATGGATAACGAATAAATTTACACAGTGCGAAGAAATTCGTTTAACTGTATATAAAGAAAACTATACTGCTATAAATCTATATAAAAGCTTTGGCTTTGTACCTACTGGAGAGGTTTATGGAGAAGAAGATGTTTGGAGGTTAACGATAAACTAATTGTGGGGGATATAACGATGATTATTAAAGCAGAAAAACCATCAGAGGTAGATTAACTTTCCAGAATAGCATGGAACTGCTAAAGGCAGTTCTTTTTTAATGGCTGTTTACGAAAACAGCCTTTTTGATTGATCAGTCATTTAAGTCATGCTTACCCGAACCTAAAATCTGTACCAAATGTATAACTTCTTAATAAAATACTAAGAAGTTCTTAAGTTTCTCATTTGTATTGAGGGTTTTATAATAAATAATTTATGTTAAAATAAAAAAGGTTTTGGATTAATATCAATTAAAGTAATTTAAATTTTTTGATCATGATTATATAGGAACATGGGGCTGTTTCAGGTGGTGAGAACATGATTTACTTTATTTTATTTATCATAATGAATCTATTTATCTTAAAAAAAGAACTTATGGAAACTTCATCAATGGCAATAGTCATGGCGCTTGGCATCATTACGAATGGAGTTTTATTTAACTACATTGGCATGGATACATGGTATGTCAGATTAATTTCACTTTACTGCATGTCCTTATGGTTGGTGATTACTTGGAATATTCTTCAGTCCTTATTTATTCGAAAGGATTTTATATCCTTACATTTGACAGATAAGGTGAATCGATTTGGTATGGGTACATGGATCGCGGCTACTAATATCATATGCATCCTGATTCATGAAGAATTTAGTAAATGGTCAATGGCTGCTATCATAATTGGATATTGGAACCTTTTTCTATGGCTAGTCTTTATTGGTTTATCCTTGAGGACTATTTCAATGTTTTTTTCACAGCCCGTTGAGAAGGTTCACGGAGTGATTCTTTTAACAACTGTTAGCACACAATCTATCGTGGTGATGAACAGTCAATTAAATCTGTTAAATATCGTATTTAATAAATTTTTCATTGTCATGGGTATCCTTTTTTACTTTTTTTGTCTCTATCTAATCGTAAAAAGATATCTCAAGGTGAAGTGGATGATTGAAACGGATTGGAAGAATACAAATTGTATTATTCATGGGGCCCTTTCCATAACAGGTGTTGCCTGTTCTTTCACACATAGCTTTTCTTCGATGGTTAGCATACTTTGGTTCGTGGTTTGTTTTCTTTTTATATTAATAGAATCAATAGAAGTTATTAGACTCATAAAAAGGGTTAATAAATTTGGATTTCGGATGGCGTTTATGATATATGATACTTCTCAATGGAGCAGAATCTTTACCTTTGGGATGTTCTATACCTTTACTATTTTTATAAAACCAACATCAACCATTGTAATGGATATTAAACAGATGATCATTAATGTAGGGGTATGGGGAATATTCGTGCTATTACTCTTTCAAATGTTCCTTTTAGCCAAGCATGTTACATTACAGGTTAAGACATATAGGAAAGATACACATTCAATGGAGATGTAATGGACTAAGTCTACCGTAAACTTTAGATAATTTGAATATCGGACATAATCAAAGGGGCTGCATAGCAGCTCTTTTTTATTTGGAAATCGACTTGATTTGTTGAGAAACTAAGTGAATAAAAAGCCAATTAATTTAATGGTTTTTAAGCCATCCTAAGAAAATTTTCATCAAATGAACTCTTATTTACAAATTAACCTATAATTCGACACATTCTATATATTAGTCTGAAAATTCAAAACAAAAACACTAGAGAAAATTTTTGCTAGAATACGAGTCAGGAGGGGATTTAATTGACGAAAAATAATAATTGGAAAAAAGTTGTTGGTGCATTAACATTAAGTGCTGCTCTAGTTGGAGCAAGCCAAGGGGTATCTGCTCAAGCAAATGATGCTGCGTGGAAATTAAAGCCGCAAGCTAAGATTGAGTGGAAGGAGGACAAAGGTACTTCTTTCTTAAAAGGGAATCTTACTTCTGACAAAGTAATGTCGGAAAAACAAGCAAAAGGATTCTTGAAGAGTAATAAAGAAGTGTTTGAAATCGATCCAGATGCCAATCTAGTATTACTAGAAACACAGAAAGATGATCTTGGAATGACACATTACATTTATCAACCCAGTGTTCAAAATGTTCCAATTGATCAATCCAAAGTGATTGTACATACGGATAAAGAAGGTAATGTTGTTGCCGTAAATGGTGATTTCCATAAAGAAGCACCTAAAAAGCTTAAGCAAACTAAAAAGCTATCAAAAAAGAAAGCCATTAATACTGCTTGGTCGCATATTGATGTAGAGCGTAAAAAAGCAGACAAGGATTTAAAAACAAAAGATGGAGAACAAAGCGCTCTAACTGAAAAATCAGATTTAGTGGTTTATCATGAAAATGGAACTTACACATTAGCTTACCATGTACAGCTGCAATTCCCTGAGCCTACACCTTCAAACTGGCAAATTTGGGTGAATGCGGAAAACGGTGAAGTGTTAAAGGCTGTCAATAAAGTTCATGAAGCCACTGGTTCAGGTACAGGAGTTCTTGGTGATACAAAATCATTAAATACCTATTATACAAATGGAACGTATTATCTATATGATGTATCGAAACCAATGAATGGTGTTATTCAAACATTAGATAATAATAATGGTGGTCAATATAATTTACCTGGTTATTATATTACAGAAACGGACAACAGATTCACGGATGCTCGTGACAGGGCTGCTGTAGACGCTCATCATTATGCAGGAAAAGTATTTGATTATTTCTACAATAAATTTGGACGTGTCAGCTATGACGGAAATGGAGCTGATATCACATCAACCGTTCATTTCGGGAACAATTATAACAATGCTGCTTGGATCGGAAATCAAATGATTTATGGAGATGGAGATGGGAATGTATTTGCACCGTTATCTGGAGCACTAGACGTAGTAGCTCATGAACTAACTCATGCTGTTACAGATTTCTCTGCAGACCTAGTGTATGAAAATCAATCTGGGGCACTTAATGAATCCTTCTCAGATGTTTTCGGATATTTTCTTGATCCCGAGGATTGGTTAATGGGTGAAGATGTTTACACTCCAGGAGTAAGTGGAGATGCATTAAGAAGCTTATCAAATCCAAATGCATACAATCAGCCAGACCATATGAATGAATATCAGAACCTGCCTAACACAGAACAAGGTGACTGGGGAGGAGTTCACATTAATAGTGGGATTCCAAACAAAGCCGCTTACTATACAGTCAATAGTATTGGTCTCGCAAAAGCAGAAGAAATCTATTACCGTGCTTTAACAGTCTATTTAACACCAAATAGTGATTTCTCCAATGCACGTGATGCTTTAGTTCAATCTGCTCAAGACCTGTATGGTTCCGCTACAGCTAACTCTGTCGCATCCGCTTGGAGTAACGTAGGAGTTTATTAATATATTTTGTTAACTTGATTTTAAAGTGCCTTGTACAAGTAAAATAATGTGCAGGGCACTTTTTATTTTCTACTCAATGTGTTTCCTCTTTCTTCTCTTTAGCTAATACCGTTTTATTTACCATTCCTGGTGGTTCCTCTAACCAGTTGTATTTTAACATAATATCAGCCCCGTCTTTGGCAAAAAGGGCAATTTCTAATGATAAACGCTCATAATTGAGAGCGAGGTCACTTCTTTGACTAGCTGCGGCAGCAGTAGCATAATTGCCAATACCCGTTGCGGCAAGTAATGACATATGAAACATCATTAATTTATCTGAAAATACTTGTGTAGTTTCATTTGTAACAGAATTATCCCATGTATTAGGAGCTTGTACATTACTATCCATTAGCGCAGAAGTAAAAATCTTAACATGTTTCTGAGAAATATCTTTCCCTCTTAACATAAATTTTTGTACCTCTTTACTTGGTGATGTTTGGGCGAAAGCTAAACTTAACATGGCTCCAATTAAATTTGTTTGGATGTTAGTATAGAGGTGAGAAATCTCAATAGTGTTTACTGGCCGTTGTTTAGTAAAGATCTGAAAGCCACTTAAATAACTTTTATCTTTAACCATTTCCGGTTCGCTTTTTACTGAAATATAAGGTGAACGTATATAAAGACCTTTTTTCTTAAGAGACGTTATACTCTTTTTATACAATTCATTAGTTTCCTTCAAACCAGTTGAAAAGAAGTCGATCAAATCGTCTCTTGCACACATAGATATAAATCCACTATATGCAAAATGACCAGCTTTCGACATATGGTTGATATACATAAGCATAAATGGATCCGATAATAATCTTGGTGCATCTAAACGGACATCATTTTGGTTAAAAGCTTTTGGAACTGGCAATCCTTCATTATTGAATAGATGGATGATATATTCTTGATGTTTCACAGTTAAATCAATCGCATATAGGATAACCTCTTTAATTTCAGTATCTTCTACTGTTTTTAAGAAATAATTAAGAATTAAATTAGACATACTGTCGTTCATATACGCAGTCCATAATACTCCAATTTCAGATGATGTTGGTTGAGTGACTTTGCTCATGAAAAAACCTCCATTTAAATTCTCTTAATACATAAGGTTTCCTTATTTTTATTTTTCATTACATATATGGATGATAGTGAAAACAGTCTAGTTCTAAAGTCAGGAGTATAAGTGTTATTAACATGCACATTGAATAAAAAAGGTGTTGAGTTACACAATAAAATAAACTAGTAATAAAGGGATGGTATAGTTGGGAAATCAGCCTATCAGATTAACCACTGCAGAAATCAGTGCATTATGGACGACCTATATTGAAAGTTCTGCAATGAGATGTTTTTATTTACATTTTATAGCACATTTACAAGATCAAGAAATAAAGTTAATCATTGAGGAAGCAGAGGGGTTTACTAAAAAGGTAATGAATGAAATTGAACAGATTTTTCATGAGGAAGAATTCCCTGTCCCTAATGGCTTTACTGATACGGATATTGATTTATCTGCCCCAGCATTTTATTCTGATGTGTTTGCATTAAGCTTTGTCTACAGAGGGGGTCAAATGACCATAAAGTACTATGCAACCCTTCTAAGTAAAATGGCACGGAAAGATGTTTATGAATTGGTTGAAAAATGTTTAATTCAAAGAACAAGTATCTATAAAAAATCATTAAACCTCATGTTATCAAAAGGAATTTACGACAGGCCGCCCCATATTAATACCCCAATGAATGTAGAGTTTATTAAATCTGAACCTACATTGATGAACATTTGGTTTGGTGACAGTAGACCGTTAAATTCCTTAGAAATCAGTGAACTATTTTTTTCAATCGAGAGAAATTGTATTGGGTTAGTTCTAATTATGGGGTTATTACAAGTTTCAAAGGATCAGGAAGTAAAGGACTATTTGAAAAAGGGGAAGAAATTAAGTCTAAAGCAAATCGAAGTATTTAATAGGTTTGTAAAAGAAAACGATGAGTTCCCAATTTATCCAGTAAAGGTAGAAGTGACGAACTCATCAACATCTCCATTCTCCGAAAAATTAATCCTGTTTATCATAGCTTCTTCTAATCAAATTGGACTGACATCACTTAGTAATGCATTGTCTGTTTCGATGAGACAGGATATAGCCCTTAAGTACACTCTCTTTATAGGTGAAATTCTTAAATATGGGGGGGAAGGGTTAAAACTAATGATACAGAGAGGATGGATGGAACAACCCCCACAATCGATTGAACGAAGAAAGTTATATGAATGAAATCACCCTAGTATAGATCACAACCAATCCGGGAAAATTGTACGTTTAGACACAACTCGGACATATTTTAGCTAATTTCCTTTAAGAAACCTGCTACTCATTTTTATTGTTTTGTTTCCTTGTAAACAAAAAACTATAGCACTATAAAAGGTCTGGTAATTACGCAGGGAAGTAGCAGCAATTAAAATTGTATAAGAAAAAAACTTATTGACAATTCAAAAGATCCAGTTTTATAATATGTAACAGTTAGAAGTTAAATAAATGATTGAGACATATTTGATCTGCGAGGAAGAGGAAAGTAGATGATGGCGAACGTTTCAGAGAGCTGCCCATAGGCTGTGAGGGCGGTAACGATTGAATCATTGAAAATCACCTTGGAGCAGCGCTTACGAAAGGGAAACTGAGTAGTGAACGACGGCATCGTCCCCGATAAAAGGACGGGAGTCTGATAGGACTTACTAAGCTTATATTTCGTGAGAAGTATAAGGAAGCTGAGTGGTAACGCGAATCTCTCGCCTCAGCAATCAAAGCTACGCCGATGTAGTAATTGATTGCTGAGGCGAGAGATTTTTTGTTTTTTTAATGCAAGTGCAAAATTCAAGGGTATTCGCCGACTAGATATAGTGCGCTAAGTCAACCGGCTTTCGTTTTTCGAATATAAAAAGAGAATAGTAAGAAGCGAAGAAGAGGAAAGTAGATGATGGAGAACGTTTCAGAGAGCTGCCCCTAGGCTGTGAGGGCGGTAACGATCAAATCATTGAAGATCACCTCGGAGTAATGCTTGCGAAAGGGTAACTGAGTAGAGAGCAGCGGAATCGTCTCCGATAAAAGGACGGAAGTCTGTTAGGACTTACAGAGCTTATATTTCGTGAGAAGTATGAGGAAGCTGAGTGGTACCACGATTCCCTCGTCTCAGCAATGGATTGCTACAAATATGTAGCGGATCGATTGTTGAGACGGGGGATTTTTTTATTTTCCATATACAGAATATTATAAAAATATTTCGTCCCAGCAATCGATATAGGGGATTGCACATAAATAGAATGAGAAAAGGGGAAATGTACGATGAAAAAGCAATACATCTTCATGAATGGGGAATTAGTGGAAAAGGAAAAAGCGGTTATATCTGTTTATGATCACGGGTTTTTATACGGAGATGGTGTATTTGAAGGGATTCGCAGTTATGGAGGAAATGTATTTTGTTTAAAGGAGCATTTGAAGAGATTATACGATTCGGCTAAATCTATTTTACTGACGATCCCGATGACTGTGGAAGAAATGGAACAGGCCGTTTTACAGACACTGCAAAAAAATGAATATGGGGATGCCTATATTAGATTAATTGTTTCCCGAGGAAAAGGGAATTTAAGTCTAGATCCGAGCAGCTGCGAAAAACCGAGTGTCATCATTATTGCTGAACAGTTGAAGCTGTTCCCGCAAGAATACTATGATAACGGCCTTAGTATTGTCTCTGTTGCAACGCGCCGAACGATTCCGGATGCGCTTGATCCTCGTATTAAGTCCATGAATTATTTAAACAGTATCCTTGTAAAAATGGAAGCGGCACAAGCGGGTGTCTTGGAAGCATTAGTACTCAACCAGCAAGGTTATGTTTGTGAGGGATCAAGTGACAATGTATTTATTGTTAAAGATGGGAAAGTTGTAACACCGCCTGCTTATACAGGGGCACTAGAAGGAATTACACGAAATAGTGTCATTGAGCTGTGTGAACGGTTAAGTATTCCATGTAAGGAAGAGCCACTTACACGTCACGATGTATACGTGGCAGATGAGGTATTTTTAACCGGAACAGCTGCCGAGCTCATTCCAGTAGTAAGGGTGGATTCAAGAGAAATCGGAAATGGAAAGCCGGGAGAAGTGACAAAACAGTTGACAGAAGAGTTCCGGAAGCTGACGCGGGAATTAGGGGTTCGTGTTCCTGGATTAGCGGGCCATTTCGCATAACGTAAATAGAAAGGAGTTCAAAAATGGGGATCCAACATACTGCATGTAATGAGGCAGATCGTGCAAATACAGGGAAAGTAACAGGTGCTGAACATGTCATTCAAAGTTTGGAGGAATTAGGTGTAACCACTGTATTCGGTTACCCGGGAGGAGCTATTTTACCTATATACGATGCGTTGTATGGCAGTAAACTACATCATATTTTAACACGACATGAACAAGCGGCCATTCATGCGGCAGAGGGATATGCGAGAGCCTCAGGCAAGGTCGGGGTCGTATTCGCCACCTCCGGACCAGGGGCTACAAACTTAGTAACCGGTTTAGCGGATGCTTATATGGATTCCGTTCCAATAGTGGTTATTACAGGCCAGGTGACAACATCACTCATTGGAAAAGACGGGTTTCAAGAGGCGGATGTTGTCGGAATTACGATGCCAGTTACGAAACATAATTATCAGGTTAGAGATGTAAATCAGCTGTCCCGTGTCATGCAAGAAGCCTATTATATTGCAAAAAGCGGCCGGCCTGGCCCGGTATTAATCGATATTCCGAAGGATGTACAAAGCGATATTATCACAAGTTTTTTTGCAGGAGAATGGTCAATTCCAGGATACAAACCGAAGCTTGAACCGGATAGAAAGCAGCTTGAGGACGTTGCAATTGCCATTTCAAAAGCGAAACGGCCGCTCCTTTATGTTGGAGGAGGTATCATTAACGCGGAGGCATCTGAAGAACTGCTGGCATTCGCGAACCAAAGCCGTATCCCGATCGTTTCCACTTTAATGGGACTGGGGGCTTATCCGCCTGGTGATCCGCTGTACTTGGGAATGTTAGGGATGCACGGTACATATACAGCTAATATGGCCGTAACAGAATGTGACTTGCTGCTTGCCTTTGGTGTTCGTTTTGACGACCGGGTAACAGGGAAGCTCGAGCTCTTTTCTCCTCATTCGATCAAGGTGCATATTGATATCGATCCGGCTGAGCTTAATAAAAATGTAAAGGTCGATTATCCAATTGCAGCGGATTTGAAACAAGCTCTGCAAGTGCTGGTGGATATGTCGGTACATTGTCAGACAGATACATGGGTAAAAGAGGTCAGAATGTGGCAAGAGGAATATCCATTGTCCTATGAATTGGAGGAATCAAAATTAAAACCACAGTGTGTGATTGATCTAGTAAGTGAATTAACGAAGGGTGAAGCAATCGTTACAACAGAAGTGGGCCAGCATCAAATGTGGGCGGCGCACTTCTATAGAGCAAAGATGCCGCGGACTTTCCTTACGTCCGGCGGATTAGGGACAATGGGGTTTGGATTTCCAGCAGCCGTCGGAGCTCAATTGGCAGCAGACGATAAGCTCGTTGTTTGTATTGCGGGTGATGCATCCTTTCAGATGAACATCCAAGAATTACAAACCATCGCTGAAAATAATATCCCAGTTAAAGTCTTTATCATCAATAACCATTTTCTTGGAATGGTAAGGCAATGGCAAGAAATGTTTTATGAGAATCGCTTATCAGAATCGAAAATTGGATCACCCGATTTTGTAAAGGTCGCAGAAGCATATGGAGTAAAAGGGTTACGTGCTGCGACCCCAAGTGAAGCAAAACAAGCTATCCAAGAAGCGTTTCGTCACCAAGGCCCCGTTGTTGTCGACTTTCATGTTGAGGAGGAAGAAAATGTATTTCCAATGGTTCCTCCTAATAAAGGAAATCACGAAATGGTCAATAAGAGGTGGGAGGAATGAATCATACTTTTTCATTAGTTGTCAATAATGAGCCTGGCGTGTTATCGCGGATAAGTGGGGTTTTTACACGACGCAGATATAATATTTCATCTTTAGCCGTAAACGAAGGAGATTCAAAAGAAACTTCCCGAATGGAAATGACGACGGCATGTACCGCAGCGGAAGCAATTCTGCTCGTTAGCCAGTTGGACAAATTAATTGATGTTCGGCAAGTAGAAAAATTATAGGGAGAGGTACAAAGGATGAAAACATATTACCAACAAGATGCAAACTTAGATATATTACTGGGAAGAACCGTAGTTATAGTAGGATATGGTTCACAAGGCCGTGCACAAGCAAAAAATTTACGCGACTCTGGTGTTCAGGTTGTAGTTGGTGTCCGCCAAGGAAAATCATTTCAGCAGGCGAAAACAGATGGATTTAGAGTAATGTCAGTCGAAGAAGCGGTACAATTTGCGGATGTTGTACAAGTATTGCTTCCAGATGAACAGCAGGCACAAGTATATAGCAATGAAGTGGAACCGAATTTACGCAAAGGCAAGATGCTGCTTTTCTCTCATGGATTTAATATTCACTTTGGACAAATCCAGCCGCCAAAGCATGTTGATGTCGCGATGGTAGCACCGAAAAGCCCAGGGCATCTCGTCCGCCGTGTGTTCCAGGAAGGAAATGGTGTTCCCGCTTTAGTTGCTGTCCACCAGGATGCGACTGGAAGCGCCTTTGATGTGGCGCTTGCTTATGCGAAAGGGATCGGTTGTACACGTGCCGGTGTCATCGAAACATCATTCCAAGAAGAAACTGAAACCGATTTATTCGGTGAGCAAGCGGTACTTTGCGGCGGTGTCACAGCACTTGTAAAAGCCGGTTTTGAAACGTTGACAGAGGGTGGGTATCGTCCGGAAATCGCGTATTTTGAATGTTTGCATGAATTGAAGCTGATTGTTGATTTAATGTATGAGGGCGGTTTAACGACGATGCGACATTCTATCTCCGACACCGCTGAGTATGGTGATTATATAACAGGATCCAGAATCGTTACGGATGAAACGAAAAAAGAGATGAAGCAGGTTTTGCGGGAAATTCAACAAGGGGAGTTCGCAAAAAAGTGGATTTTGGAAAATCAAGCAGGACGTCCAACGTATAATGCGATGAAAAAAGCGGAACAAGATCATCCTCTTGAAGAAGTGGGATCACGATTGCGTGAGATGATGACTTGGATTCAATGTCCATAAAGAAAATAGTATATACAGGTGCCCTACCGTCTTTGACAGGGAAGAATGAGAGAATACGGGTTTGAAAGGATATGGGATATATGAGAAGCAACATGATTAAAAAGGGTTTTGACCGGGCGCCTCACCGTAGCTTGTTGAAGGCAACTGGATTAAAGGATGAGGATTTTGATAAACCATTTGTAGCGATTTGTAATTCTTTTGTTGAAATTATTCCAGGGCATATGCATCTTAATGAGTTCGGCCGTCTAGTGAAAGAAGCGGTACGAGAAGCGGGCATGGTTCCATTTGAGTTCAATACAATTGGGGTTGATGACGGAATTGCGATGGGACATATCGGAATGCGTTATTCATTGCCGAGCCGCGAGATCATCGCCGATTCGGTCGAAACGGTAGTAAATGCGCACTGGTTTGATGGAATGATTTGTATTCCGAACTGTGATAAAATCACGCCGGGCATGATGATGGCAGCGATGAGGGTTAATATTCCAACTGTTTTTGTTTCTGGAGGCCCAATGGCTGCGGGAAAAACTTCAAAAGGAGATGTCGTTGATTTAAGTTCCGTTTTTGAAGGAGTTGGAGCCTATCAATCTGGGAAAATTTCAGAAGATGAATTAAAGGATATTGAAGATCATGGCTGTCCGACATGCGGTTCTTGCTCTGGGATGTTCACGGCAAATTCGATGAATTGTTTGTGTGAAGTATTAGGTCTTGCGCTCCCTGGCAATGGAAGCATATTAGCAACTGATCCGCGGCGGAAGGAATTAATTAAACAGGTATCAGAGAAATTGAAGTTATTAATCGAAAAGGATATCAAACCCCGTGACATTGTCACAGAAGAGGCGATTGATGATGCATTCGCACTGGATATGGCGATGGGGGGTTCGACAAATACAGTACTGCATACGTTGGCGCTTGCGCATGAAGCGGGACTCGATTATGACATGGGTCGGATTGATGAGATTTCACGCCGTGTTCCGCATTTATGTAAAGTAAGCCCTGCCTCCAATTGGCATATGGAAGACATTGATCGAGCAGGTGGCATCAGTGCGATTTTGAAAGAGCTGAGCAGAAAAGAAGGGGTACTACATCTTGACCGCATTACCGTTACAGGCAAAACATTAGGGGTAAATATCGCCGATGCAGATGTTCAAGATAATGAGGTCATTCATACGCTAGAAAATCCGCATAGCAAGGAAGGGGGCCTTCGTATATTGAAAGGAAACCTCGCCCGGGATGGGGCGGTAATTAAAAGCGGTGCGACAAATGTGAAACGATTTGAAGGGCCATGCGTTATTTTCCATTCTCAGGATGAGGCGCTTGCCGGTATTATGCTTGGAAAAGTAAAAAAAGGGGATGTTGTCGTCATTCGTTATGAAGGTCCAAGGGGCGGACCTGGCATGCCGGAAATGCTAGCGCCGACTTCTGCAATCGCAGGTATGGGATTAGATGCCGATGTTGCGCTATTGACGGACGGGCGCTTCTCAGGTGCATCACGCGGTATTTCAGTTGGACATATTTCACCGGAGGCTGCTGCTGGAGGAGAAATCGCCCTTTTACAACAAGGAGATATTGTATGTATTGATGTGGAAGAACGTCTTCTTGAAGTGAAAGTCAGTGATGAAGAATTAGAAAAACGCCAGAAAGAATGGAAAAGGCCAAGTCTGAAAGTACAATCAGGCTGGCTCGGGCGTTATGCACAAATGGTAACTTCAGCTAACACAGGCGCTGTTCTGAAAATGCAAAATTTTGATTGAAATCAATATAAAAAGGAATAAGGAATGATACGAGATGATTCAAGGTGCAAGAGAAAGAGTGAAACTTGAAGATGTCCTTGTGGCTCATAATCATTTGAAGGATATTATAATTAAAACGCCGCTGCAACGGGATCCGATTTTATCCAATCAATATGATTGTGATATCTATTTGAAACGGGAAGACCTACAAGTTATTCGTTCTTTTAAAATCCGTGGTGCTTATAACTTGATTCGAAGTTTATCAGAGAAGCAATTACAAAATGGTGTTGTTTGCGCTAGTGCCGGAAATCATGCACAAGGAGTAGCCTACACATGTAACTTATTAAAGGTTTCGTCAAAAATCTTTATGCCGACTACAACCCCAAAACAGAAAGTTTCACAGGTAGAACGTTTTGGGGGGGAATATGTCGATATTGTTTTAGTCGGTGACACATTTGATAACTCCTTTCAGGAAGCAAAGCATTATTGTGAAGCGCATGGGATGACATTTATTCATCCATTTGATGATCCATACGTAATCACTGGTCAAGGAACGGTTGCTGTTGAGATTTTGAATGATATAGATAAAATGGTAGATTACGTATTCACTTCAATTGGCGGTGGCGGGTTAGCATCGGGAATCGGTACGTATCTAAAGGGTGTGAGTCCCTCTACAAAAATAATTGGAGTTGAACCGGCTGGTGCCGCTTCGATGAAAGAAGCCTTTTTACAAGGTGAAAATGTTGAACTGGAAAGTATTGATAGTTTCGTTGATGGAGCAGCGGTTAAACGAGTTGGCAGCTTAACTTTTGAAGTGTGTAAGGATGTATTGGATGATATCATATTGGTGCCAGAAGGAAAAATTTGTACAACAATTTTAGAGCTATATACGAAAAACGCAATCGTTGCAGAACCAGCAGGTGCCCTCTCCATTGCCGCATTAGACTTTTATAAAGAAGAAATTAAAGGTAAAACGGTTGTTTGCACGATAAGCGGTGGGAATAATGATATTGATAGAATGCAAGAAATGAAAGAACGCTCCCTCATTTACGAAGGTTTAAAACATTATTTTATTATCGAATTCCCACAGCGTTCAGGGGCGCTGAAAGAATTTCTTGATAAGGGTTTGGGACAGGATGATGATATTACCCGTTTTGAATACATTAAGAAAAATAATAAAGAAAACGGACCGGCCCTCGTTGGAGTAGAACTGAAAAATAAGGAAGGGTATGAGCCCTTAATTACACGATTCAGCCAAAATAACATTCAATTTATTGAATTGAATAAAAACCCTGTGTTATTTGACTTATTAATTTAACATGAAGGGATACCCGCCAGCAAACAGGGATGTTGGCGGTACTCCTATTAATGATCAAACTTTATTTCCAAAGCTATTAGGCAATAAATATTGCCCTCTTCCCCTGATTTGTTTGACCTGTAAAGATTCTTATTTTAACCCCGTCCTTATCCTAGAACGGGGTTATACGTGTTTGAGGTTTGAAAATTAAATAACTTTATTCTCACTTAAAAAAATATAAGACAAAAAAGAGCCAATTTCCTTAGTGTATAGGAAACGGGCTAAAATGGCCAAAACATACAATTTCCCGAAAATGGTGTTGTGACCCTTGTACCTCATGTTAAAAAAATAATACTACTATAACAATATAAATCCATATATTTGAAATTAATTTCAAAAAAGAATTCGATTAACCGGACTTCTTTTTCTTTTTTTTTGTTCATTTTATTCTTCAGATTTCTAGGGTAAAATGTCGAGATTAGTTGAATCACAACAAATTAGAAAAATATATAATCCTTATAGTCTAATTTAATATAGTAAGTATGGATAATCTTTTCATAAGTGACCCTCGATTTCGAATAAATGAGTGATTTACGCCTTTTTATAATAAAAAATAGTGGTAGAATAATTTTTGCACTATTTGGACAAGTGTAGAAAAGCATATGGAGGGAGAGTTGAAGGGTGAAATTGCTCTTTACATAAGAACAATTTTTTATTGTCCAAAAATATTTTTAGCAAAGGGGTATTGTTTTGAAGAAGAATTATTTATTGAAATTTTTTAGTAGTTTACTAGTTTTCACTCTTATCTTTGCACTACTAACTCCATTTGCTTCTGCAGAAAAAGTGAGTAATTCAAAATCTGTAGAAACTAATGAGAGAATCATGCAATTGAAGTCCATCATTGCAGAGCAGCAAGCAATATTAGATCAACAACCTCAATTACATCCGCAGCTACAAGATTTTAGTGAGAAAGACGATAAAAAAGTAGGTGTTATTGTTCAATTATCTGAACCACCTGTTTCTTTTGTAAAAGGAAAGAAAGAGATCAAAGGAAAATCTTTAACTGCATCTGAAAAAAAGGAAGTTAAAAGTGAAGTAAAATCACAACAAGAAAAATTTGAACAACAATTAGAAAAGAAGGATATCAACTATAAAAAGGGCTTTGAATATAATAATGCTTTTAATGGAATGTCACTTGAGTTAAAAGCAAACGAAGTAAACGATCTTCTTAAGATGGAAGGTGTTGTAAGCATTGAGCCTGATTTAGAAGTACATGCATTAGGTAAACCTGAACAAGATGGTACAGTCGGAACTCATATGGCGGAAAGTATACCACATCTTCAAATCCCTAAACTATGGGAAATGGGTTATGAAGGCCAAGGTGTAAAAGTTGCTGTACTCGATACAGGAATTGATTATAATCACCCAGAATTTGAAGGAGTTTACAAAGGCGGATATAACTTCGTCCCACATAATGGGTCAGATTATGCCAGACCTCGTGCAGATGATGATCCATATGAAACGTCACCACTAGATCGTCCAGATCACAGACCTGAATTTAATGAAAGAGGGAGCGCATTTTACACCTCACATGGTACTCACGTAGCAGGAACCATTGCTGCGCAAGGGAAGAATATGTATGACATTAAAGGAATTGCCCCGAAAATTGAACTCTATGCTTACCGTGTATTAGGAGCATACGGAAGTGGATCAACTTCTGGTATTATTGCTGCTATTGAAAAATCTGTGGAAGAGGGCTTGGATATTATTAACCTATCATTAGGTGGTAGCAATAATAGCCAAATTGCGGCTGATTCTATTGCCATTAATAATGCAACATTAGCTGGAGTAACAGCGGTTATCGCTACAGGAAATAGTGGGCCAGGGCGCAGCACAATAGGAAACCCAGCAACATCAGCGTTAGCGATTTCTGTAGGGAACTCAACACTTCCGGAAGAATCAAAGAATGCAACTGTAAAAGTAGAATCTGGAACGTATAATCATTCATCACAAGTAAGCATGATGTCTTGGACATTTGGTAATGACCCTAAAGAATCTTTAAGTGGGACATTTGATGTCGTAGCTATTCCAGGAGTTGGGAAAGAAGCTGACTTTTCTGATGTTGACGTTAAAGGGAAAGTGGCTTTAATATCTCGTGGGGAAATTGCATTTGTAGATAAGATTGTAGCTGCGAAGAAAGCAGGAGCGGTTGCAACGATTATTCATAATAATGTCGAAGGTGCCGGACCTGCAAATGTGTACTTAGGGAACTCATTTGACTCACTGCCAACCTTTGATATGGCTACTGAGGAAGGAAAAGCATTAAGAGAAGCTCTAGCTTCAAATCCAGGCAAGGTAACCTTTAGTGATTACACAAGTGGAATGACAGCAGGAGATCAGATAAACTCTTCTAGTTCCCAAGGACCAGCAAAACCAGTGTTCGATATTAAGCCTGATGTATCTGCACCAGGAACAAATATTATGTCAACAATAGCTTCCTATGGTAAAGACAATCCAAATGCTGATTATTCAACATCTTATGATCGTTACACAGGAACAAGCATGGCAACACCACATGTAGCAGGAATTGCAGCTCTATTAAAATCAATGAATCCAGATTGGACTCCATTTGATATTAAAGTGGCGCTTTCTAATACAGCGAAACAATTAGATACAGAGAAATTTGATGTTTTTGCACAAGGCTCAGGACTTGTACAACCTCTAAATGCTGCTACTGCAGAAGCATTAGCCTATTCATTGGATACAACTATTTCTGAGTCAAAAGAAATTGAAAACGTAAAGGGCACGATCACTTTCGGAAAAATTGAACCCGATCCTGAAAAAAAACAAGAGATTCATAAACAAATTAAAGTGAAAAATCTCGAAGGCACACCTAGTGACTATCAGGTTTCAGTCGAAGTGACTAGAAAGCCTACTGGTGACATGGCAGCATCAACTGTTACAGTCGATAAAACTGGATTCACTCTTGAGAACGAACAAATGCTGAATGTAACATTAAACGTTCCAAAGGGCGAAGGAAAAGCGGGAGATGAAATCCAAGGGTATCTTCATATTAGCAATGGTACTACTAATCTTTCACTACCATTTGCAGCTAATTTATCACCACCGATTATTTCAGGTTTAAAGGATTACTCCATTGAAGATTATGCCATCTCTCCAAATGGAGATGGTAAATTAGACAGAACAACAGTGAACTATGAATTCCATAATGAGCATGGAATGACATTTATCGAATTATGGGACGCATCGAATCCTGAAGGTGGCAAGTACGGGGACGGCTATTTAGGATATATGTTATCTACAAATAAAATCACTACTGGACCTAAATCACTTACATTTGATGGTACCTATACGGATTGGAATGACTTTACTGTCAAACAAGCACCAGATGGAGTCTACACAATTGATATTAGAGCAACAAATCCAATAGGAAGTCCAATGTATACAACGGATTATGTAGGTCCTATCTTTGTAAAATCATCAGCACCTAAGATTTCCATGGATACTGTCGAAGGTGAAATTGAAGGAAACACCTATGAGGTAAATGGTGATATTGATGATAAATTCATAGATTTCAAGACAACAGTTGAAACGGTTTTTGAAGGCGAATATGACGTAAATGACAAATTATCGGTGACATATGAAGTGAAAGATAGAGATGGAAATGTGATTGAAAGTAATCCTGTTACATTAGACCAGGATGGAAGCTTCTCATTTGCCCTTACTGAGTTAAAGATCGGTGAAAATACAGTGACACTGAATGTAGTTGATTCTGCACAGAACACTGCTTCAAAGGAGATGACGATTAACGTTGCAGAAGAGCCTGAAGAGCAGGAGGATACTGCAACAATCGTTGTAAATTATGAAGATATTGCTGGTCAACTAAATGATAAAAAAGCTAAAGAAGTTATTATCACATTACCTTCTTTCACGGAAGCTATTACAAACGTAAAAGCAGAAATGTCTAACTCCATTGTGAAAACACTAGGGCAATCAAAGAAATCTGTTGTATTTAAAGCAGATAAAACACAAGTAAAAGTCAATAAAAAAGTAGTAAAACAGCTTTCAGAAACAGAATCAGAAAAAGTATTTTTCAATGTGAATCTAGAAGGGACAGATTCTATACCTGTAACCGCTAAGGGAGCAGTTGTATCAGATGGATATGAGTACTCGTTTACAACTGAAACAAATGGTGATATTCATGTTGTGAATCATCTTGCACATCATGCAGAAATAAAACTGCTTGTAAATGAATCTGATGTGAAACATTATAAAGATATAGATGTTTATGATGCCATGACATTAAAACCATTAAAAGCTAAATATGAATCAGGGGTTATGGAATTCAAAACAAAAAAATTATCAAAATTCGTAGCTCTTGAACTAAATAAAATGACTAAGGATAAAGGGAAAAAGAAACACTAACCCTTCTAGTCGATAAAATAGAACATCATGGAAAGTGGTTAAGGCTGATTCAAAGTGTCGTAATAACGATGTTTTGGGTCAGTCTTTCTTTTATTAGTACGGTAAAATAGATAGTCAAAATTCTCGTCATCTAAGACAAATAAACCGCCTTCAAAATAATATCTTACAGAATAAATATTGATTGGGTTAAAATGTTTCATAAAAGAATATTAAAGTAGAGGGGAGTAGGGAAATGATTTTCATAGACAACCATTCAACCACTGTTATCCTCGTTATCCATGAGATTTATGGAATAAATGACCATATAAAGAATGTTTGCAACCAATTATCAGATCAACAGTTTGATATTATTTGTCCTAATTTATTGGGAAAAGAAATAGTTTTTGATTATATTCAGGAGGAAACAGCCTATCATCACTTTAAAAATAATGTAGGATTTCAGAATGGAGTCAATATTATTAAGAAATTAATTAATGACTTTGCTGATCGATATGAACAAATTTATGTTATTGGTTATAGTGTTGGAGCAACGATTGCTTGGCTTTGTAGTGAAGTGAAAAACATTAATGGAGTTGTAGGATATTATGGATCAAGAATTCGTGATTACATTGAAGTAGTGCCAAATTGTCCTACCTTATTATTTTTCCCAGAAAGTGAACCATCCTATAATGTTGAGGAATTAATCTCGATAATGAAGATGAAAAATATTAGTACACGTAAATTCTCCGGACACCATGGATTTTGCGATCCTTTTTCTAAACATTATAATGAAGAATCTCGGATTATTTCTTTTGAGATGATGTTAGAAATGATTTCGTGTAAGAAAAATAGATTTCCTTAATTTCAGTAAGTTTAAAAAAGTTACCCCTAAAAAAAGACTCCCTGGTTTATGGTTTCTCTAATTGCAATGGGAACACATCTTGGTGAGATGACCAAACAAAGATTCTCTTTTATTAGAGTATTGGAAAAGGTGGTTTACGATGAAATTAATCTTTGTTAGACACGGCCAAGGGGAGTACACATTGGAATGCCTAAAAAGCCTTCCCTCTTATGGGACAGCCTATTTTATTGAATTTATATTTTCTTTCTTAGTGAATAGAATGGTAAAATATTCTTATATATGTGAACAAAAAATTCCAATATGAGTAGGAATGGTCAAGTAAGGGTATAGAAAGATAATCATTAGGATGAAACCCCCTTTTTTAAAAAAGTAAATACGAATCATATATTTTAGTGATTAGATAGAAATAAAGGAGATTTAATTATGGATCACACCCAATGGAACATGAACCTCATTCGAACTTCAAGAGGAGAGTTCGAAGTATTTACAAAAGGAATTGGAGAACCACTTTGTGTGACACATCTCTACTCAGAGTTTAATCATTCCGGAGACTATTTTGCAGAATCCTTTACAGAGACACATAGGGTTCATCTTGTAAATTTAAGAGAAGCGGGAAATTCAGAAAGAGCCAGGGATTCTTATCAATTAAGCATGCTTGAAACAGTATTTGACATAGAAGCCATTAGAGAATCTTTAGGTTATAAACAGTGGAGTTTTGCAGGACATTCAACGGGTGGAATGCTTGGTGTTCTATATGGTATTTCTTTTTCTGAAAGTTTAAAAGCGCTTGTAATTGTTGGTGCTGCAGCCAGAGAGTACTGGACATTTTCAAATGAATGCATTTATAATCCGCAACATCCTAATTATCAACAAATGCAAGGACTGATTGAAGAATTAAAACGACATGATTTATCAAATGAAAATAGAAAAATTCTTGCTGAACAACGTACCAAATTATCTCTTCATCAACCAGAGAAATATGAATCATATTTTAATAAACCAATACATAAAAAAATGTCTGGAACTCGAATGGATTACTTTAATAGAGAACTTCCTATTTTTGATTTGACACGGAAGTTGAGTTTAATCACAGTAAGGACATTGATCATTTGTGGAAAATATGATGTCCAATGTCCATTACCATACTCAATGGAGATGAATGAAGGCATTCCAAACTCTAAACTCATTACTTTTCACCATAGCAATCATTACCCTTTTTTAGAAGAAGAAGGATTATTTAAATATGAAATTGATGTGTTTTTTCAAGAAATCAACAAATTTGTATATTGATTTTTAAATTGTGGGAGCGAATATAGAAATGGATATAAGTGACATCATAAAAACAATGCAGGACAAAGGATTGGTTGATCGCAATGATTTAGAGTGCGAATCATTATCTGGTGGAACGACAAGCCAACTATATCTTGTAAATCAAAAATATGTAATAAAAATAAACGAACCAAACGTCCTTGAAGCAGAATCCGTATTTCTACAATTTTATAAAAATGTCCCATTACTACCATTACTTATATTTGTAGACCCTTCATATCAATACATTGTTTATGAGTTTATACCCGGATCAACTACATATTCACGAAAAAATAAAAGTGAAATCCTCCATTTAGTGGTAAGGAATATTATTAATCATTATCAAAGTGTACCTGGTACAAATGGTTGGGGATGGAAAGATGAGTTATCCACATCGTGGCAAAATTTTTTATTGGAAGGTATTATGGAATCAAAGATAATCTTAGAACAACATTTAGATTTTGAAGATTTAAAGCTTGTTCAAAGATTAGCAGAGAGCTCGAATAGAATCCCATCCAAGGGACCATATTTATTGCACGGTGATTGTGGTGTACATAATTTTGTTTTTAAAGATGGATGCTTATCTGGGGTGATTGATCCTACACCCGTTTTAGGTGACCCCCTTTATGATTTACTATATGCATTTTGTTCATCACCAAATGAATTAACCAAAGAGACAATCGATTCTGTTATACCTACTTTGAAGGTCGGAGAATATAAATGTGGGAAAGTGCTATATGAATATTTAGTTATTGTGTTATTTATGAGATTAGCCACCTGTTTAAGACATCATGCAGATGATTTTGAGGAATACTTGTATGCCTGGGATTATTGGAAGAGAATGATTTAACAAGAAAACATGGATTAGAAGGGAGTAACATGAACACTATTACAAATGAAATCACCATACTTTATCAACAATTCATAAATGCGTGGAATAGTCGAAATGCCAGAGGGATGGCTAAACAGTTTACAGACAATGGGGAACTTATTGGATTTGACGGTAGTCAGGTCATTGGTCGTGAGGAGATTCTTTCGCATCTTGAACCTATATTTAAAGATCACCCAACTCCGCCCTTTATAAGTAAGGTAAAAACCGTCCGACCTCTAAGTTCAGAAGTAGTACTATTACGAGCAGTTGCAGGAATGGTACCACCAGGAAAAACAGAAATAGACCCAAACTTCAATACACATCACACACTTGTAGGAGTAAAAAGCGAGGGGGGTTGGAGGATTGAGCTTTTTCAGAATACCCCAGCTCAATTTCATGGAAGACCTGAGTTGGTGGCGCAGATGACAAAGGAATTAGAACAGTTAACTAAAAATTAATCCTAAAGTTGTAGAATTATTCAGCCATTTGATTGTGCAAAAAAATACTACTTCCCAATAAAATGAATGAAGCATTGGATATAAGGATTTATAAGTAGGGAGGATTAACTAATGTGTGAGCTGAATGATTTATTTCGTAAAAGAGTGGGTATTTCTAAAGAAGAGAAAATTACATTTGAAAATTTAGATATGGTACTTGAAAAGACAGCCAAGACAATCCCATTCGAAAACCTATGCATTATTGAAAATCGAACGAACGATGTTACCAAGGAAAATTTGGTTAATAAGATGCTCATGAAAAAGGAAGGAGGACTTTGCTATGAACTGAATTCCATTCTTTTTTATTTCTTAAAGGAAAATGGATTTAACGTTTACTTAGTTCGTGGCGTCATCTTCAATCATGATGCACAAAACTGGCTAACTTTAGGCAGAACCCATGCAGCCATACTTTTAAACCATGAAAACGGAACCTATTTAGTTGATACCGGATTTGGAGGTAACTTGCCATTAAGAGCAGTACCTTTAAATGGAGGGACAGTCACTTCTAATAATGGAGAATTTCGTGTTTCAAAGATGAAAAATGAACATGGTGACTATATACTTGAAATGAAACTAAAACATAAAGATCAAGATTGGAGAATTGGCTATACCTTTGATTCAAAACGACCAGTAACGGAAGTATCTGATTTTAATGAAATACAAAGAATTCTAATTGAAAAAGATGATTCTCCATTTAACAAAAATCCTTTGATTACTCAACTAACAGAAAAAGGGAATATGACGTTGACAGACACTACATTTACAGAGTGGGTTAATGGAGAATTGAAGAAAGACAGCATTGACAGTAAACGATTTAAAGAACTTGCGAAACGTTATTTTGGAATAGAATAAGATAGAGGGGCTGTCCAAAAACCAAGGTGTCAGGAACTACAACTTCAATAGGTAGAAGAAACCTTCAAGACATCTTCTATATATAGATATTCATAGTGGTTCCGGACCCTTTTGGACAGCACCTCTTTTATATTTCAAATAGTCCTTATTTTTTCTAATGAATCTAGTTTTGATCCGGATAATCACAGTACTCAATGATCGTTCCGTCAGTGTCAGCAGGATTTAAGTAAATTAATCTTCTTCCGTGTTTGTTTATCCGTAAAGTATCCTTCAAGGTTCTAATCCCTTTATTATCCAACTCCTTTAATGCTTCATCAAGATCATTGACGTTGTATGCAATATGATGAACACCTTTTCCTTTCTGTTTAATAAATCGAGCGATTGGAGAGGTGGTATTGTTCGTTGGGGCGAGCAATTCAATTCGATTTCCACTGACATCCATAATGGCAATTTCACTTTCAACACCTTTTGCTTCGCTCCTGTATCGATCCAAAAGTGTGCCTCCTAATATATTTTCGTAAAAATGTATACTATCATCTAAATGACGAACGGCAATGCCGGTATGATCTAGTTTATAATTCATAAAAGTTCTCCTCGGTTTCAGTATAGCTTTATTTTATCATCCACGCATAAATAGGAGTATATTTTAGCTTTTGAATTTGCTGCAGAATAAAATGAACCTAACATTTAATCGATTCTTTAATTACTTTAATTTTGGATGAAAGAAGAAATAAATAGAGAAACCTAAATATCCCGTACTAGCCAATAACAAAACAATATCACCTGTTGTCAGCTCACCTAAAAGTCTACCTACGAAAAATCCAAATGGACTAAAAGAACCTAACAGGGAAGAAAGAAAGCAAACCCGGTTCCTAGGTATTTATCATAAAAATTATATAAGAAAAAACAGAAATACTTATGGTATAATATGGTGATTTTTAATGATCGTTTTCTATGGAAAATTAATTTGATTATTTTATAAAAAGTAATTCAGGGGATAGAGGGATTGTTTGAAACATAAATGAATATTGGGAAGCTAATAACCATTTGGATGGCGGATGCCAATGACCAATTAATAAAATTTGAAGGGAAGGTCACTTTCATGAAAATTAGATCTGTTAACGATTCTGATTATGACATCATTTCTCCGCAAATTAACGAATGGTGGAGTGGAAGACAGATGTCTGACATGCTGCCCAAACTATTTTTTACTCATTTTCAAGATACTAGTTTAATTGCTGAAATTGAGGGGGGAATTGTAGGGTTCTTAATTGGGTTTTTATCACAATCATACCCAAAAGAAGCTTATATCCACTTTGTAGGCGTTCACCCAAGTTACAGGAATCAAAAAATTGCCAACAACTTATATCGTGATTTTTTTCAGATGATCAAGAAGGAAAAGCGAAGTATTATTCGTTGTGTTACCTCACCCGTCAATAAAGGTTCCATTGCTTTCCATAAGAAAATGGGTTTTAAAATTGTAGAGGGTGATACCCTTGTAAATGAGGTTTCCGTCCACTTAAATTATGATGGGAAAGATGGGGATCGAGTCTTATTTATTAAGAAAGTTGACTAGCAAGGAGGAATAAAGAAAAATAAAAGCTAAATAATCGATTTCCTAGTATTACTTATATTTTTGAATTTATTTTCGCTTACTTGATGGAAGAAACCTTGAACTTCCCCCCATAAAGTATGCCTCCTAGAATACCCATTATTGAACCGACCACGACAATTATGGTAGAAATATAGATCCCTGTTGTCAATAAAATGAACCGATTTGTAAAGTCGAACAAATATCTTCCTAAAATCAAATACTCCTTTATTCTTCATCTCTATAATTATACGATATTTAGTATTATATGGAAACGTTTATTACTTTACAGAGTTGTTATTCAAATTACATCAATAGTAGGAGAAAACATCATGAATTCGTAGAATGTCACTTTTTTGTGGAACTGTATAATGTATCATAAACGATGTGAGGAGGAGATCTATTTGCTTTTTCACTACCATTATTGGACACCGTATTTAGAAGAAACGGAAAAATTTTATGAGAAACAAGGCTTCAAAGTTTATCAAAGAATCGGAAAATACCAAGGTGAATTTCATTCTTTCGATCCACCACTCGATTGGAATGATTTTAGGAATAAAGAGATTCTATTCCGTATTATTGAAATGAAAAAAGGTTTGGTGAATATTACATTTGGAATGGGTAAACGAGTAAAGTTTGACCATATTGGATTTTTAGTATCTAAAGGTGAACACGATCAAGTATGCAAAAAGGCTGAAGCTCTTAATTGGGAAGTGAAAATAAATGAAAGAAGAACCTTTATTACCACTCCTTATGGGTTTTTAGTTGAACTTCAAACACACAAAGATGTAGTAGATTTAAAGCGTCTTGCCTCAATAAAGAGGTTAAAGATAATGACGAAAAGAAAGGGACTAGAAGATGATCTCATTACATTGTTCGGAACTCCTTTAGGGAGTATTGCTTCTTCAGTTGGCGAAAAGATGGGATTAGAGGAAGTTGTAATAGAAGGTTTGTTTGACAGTAAAGCAATTGACCCTAATGGTGTAACCCTTTTAAAAGAAGAAGGGATCTAAAGTATTTAATTAATTGATGTAATTTAAGAGGAATTACGATTATTTTATAGGAAGTGAATATCGCGAAGGCAGGTGAAAAATGGACTTACAATTTTTATTTAATGATCCAATATTGAAAAGTCAGGAGCTAGATCCAGGTTACGAAGATCATGCTAGCGATGTATGGCTCGTCAAAACGGAAAGCCAAGAGGTCGTCGTAAGAAGTTCTCGAATGGTAGACGAACCTAATAATGACTTTTGGTGGGGATGTAGAAGACTATTTGGTATTGACCCTAGAAAAGTATATAACTTAGAAAAGATAAATAAACAATTAATCGAGATTAGCTCTATTCCTATACCAAGAGTAATTGGGAAAGGAAAAAAAGGAAGAGAATTCGTGGTCATTGAAAAACTTGATGGACAGGTTGTTCAATCGTTTACCAACCAACAAAGTTCTGTCCTACAAAGTCTTGGAGAAGGATTGGCGCAATGTGGTGTTACGGCATTAGTCGAGAGTCATGGTTTATTATAGAAAGAATAGAAGAACCGAAGCCATCTGAAGACATTCTTATAAAGTATCCTTCAATTAGAGAAGATTTTCGGGTGTGCTGATTTTATGGTATTTAAATTAAGGAAAAAGAACTTTGAGTAGGCTATATGAAGAAATAGGAGAGACAAATAAGAGAAGAAAAGGGACCTCATCAAGTCCCTTTTTCTTCTCTTACTTCACCCACTGAACAACATCATCAAATGGTCTTCTCGTTTTAGGGGCTGGTTCATTTACTCGATAGCCAAATGCAACCATTACTGAAATCCCAAAATGACCGTTTTCTAAAAGTCCTTCTTCATCAAGCAGTTGATTCATTTTATCAATGTCAAAGCCTTCGATCGGACAGGAATCCACACCAATTTGTGCTGCAGCAGTCATCATATTACCTAATGCAATATAGGTTTGTTTGGAAGCCCAATCAAAAAGGCTGCGATTGTCTTCTAATAGATTGAAATCCACTTTTTGAAACTCTTCAATTCTCTCTAGATACTTTGCCATATGGTCTTCAGGTAAATGTTTTATGTTTTTTAAATGGTTTCGTAAATATTCTGAATCAAATTTAGTATCTATTTTCGTACGAGCTAATACAATGACAAAATGACTTGCCCCAGGAAGTTTGCCGTATGTACCCCAAGCTGTATTTTTTATTTTCTCTCTCAATTCAGGATTTTCAATAACAACAAATCTCCAAGGCTCAAAACCGAAAGAACTAGGAGATAAACGGCCTGTTTCCATAATAAATCGGAAATCTTCATCCGTTACTTTTCTATCTGGATCAAATTGCTTCGTTGCATGTCTGGAGTGATAAGCGTCGAGAATCTCTTGTTTTCGCACTTCTTTATCTTTCATTCTGAAATTCGCTCCTTTTTCAATTTGTCTAGAGTCATAATCATTTTAAAAATACCATATCGACTTCTTTGATGCATTTATTTAGACTCAAAGATATTATTTTAAACCATTGAGTTCATTGTATTATGGTACCATGAGATTACATAGGAGAGGAATGATGGTTGATATAGCAATCCTTATTATTTTATTTTGTGCAACAACCATCATTGAGATAAAATTGAAATCTATTCAAAAGCAAAATGATAGAGTAATCGTATTATTAGAGGAAATACGAGACCAAAACAAAAACCATTTATAAAAATGCTTAACACGTTTATATATTTCTGAATATTCATTATAATTAAAGGGAGGACAAAATAATATGGAGGTATTTTAATTGAACCCAATATTAAATGAAATTGGTACTGTCTTTATTCCAGTTCGTGATATTGAAAAAGCCCGTGATTGGTATTGTGACATTTTAGGATTACCTGTTGATGGAGAGGTTTTATTTGGACACTTATATGTTCTTCCAATGAAAGGAACTGGGATGATACTAGATAGTAAAATCTATTCAGAGGAAAAAACTTTCAAAGCTCCTGCTTTTCATTTAAATACACATAAAATCGAAGAAGCCTATGAACACATGAAGAATAAGAATGTAGAACTAATTACTGAAATTGAGCATGATCACTGGTTTAATTTTAAAGATCCAGATGGGAATGTATTGATGATTTGTAAGTGCTAATGATACATTTCATTATAAAATTAACCATAAAATCTATCTTCGGGAATCAAAATGGAGGCTAACAACCTCCATTTCTTTTATTTAGTAGTGTTCGATTCCGTATGTCCTATTCTAGCAAAAATAGTTCTACCTACTAGACCCATTACTAATATAATTAAAAACCATAAGGAATTTTCTTTGAGAAACTCAAAACCCAAATACTTACCAAGTGAACCTATAGCTCCGATTAAAACCAGCCCTTCAAATATCGCTTTCATTATTATAGTTCCTTCCTTATAGAAATATATTTTATCAATTGTAGTCTGTATTTAGATAGTTATTTTCAATTTAGTAGCCGTTCCAGATAAAGCTTTGGTATTTTCTTCTATTAAATTACCTTGACTCCGATTATCCAAGAAGATTTCTTCTAAAGATGGTTCGTCTACATTTATTCGATAAATATCTATTTTTAAGTTCATCATCGCCCTAATAATGACAGGAATTTTTTCTTCCGAGTCTAAAATTAGCGTTGTTTTATTGCCATTTAAGTTTATTTCCCTTCCAATTGATTGTAGAAAGGGGATCACTTCATCTTGTTTAGAAGAGAAGGATGAATGTTTAATTTGTATAGTAATAGATGACAAATAAAGTGCTCTTAAATCATCTAAAGTACCTTCGTTTATAATCATGCCATCTTTCATGATGGCGATTTTAGTACATATCTTTTCAACCTCGTTCAAATTATGTGATGTCATAAAAATCGTTTTTCCCGCTTCTTTCAATTCTAGAATGAGTTTCTGGATCATGATTGCCGATTCTGCATCAATTCCCGATGTAGGCTCATCAAGAAAAATTAATTCCGGGTCATGAGCGATAGCTTGTGCAATCCCGAGTTTCTTTTTCATTCCAAAAGAGAATTTTCCCGCTTTTTTATTTGCATGCTCAGATAGTCCGACACGCTGTAATACCCATTTACACTCAGCTGTTGAGATCGATTTTCCATGAATTCCCGTAAAATATTTTAGATGTCCAATAGCAGTTAATGAATCATAGAATGTTGAATAGTCAGGGAGTACACCGATATATCTTTTGACATTCTGAAGATTTGGTTCATTTAGCAACGTAAAGCTTCCAGACGAAGGCTCTATAATTCCAGTAATCATATTAATAAAGGTTGATTTTCCTGCCCCATTTCTCCCAAGGAATCCGTATATTTCTCCTTTCTCCACTACTAAATTGACATTTTTCACAACATTATTTTTTCCATATATCTTCGAAAGGCTGTTGACCTCAATGACTTTCATTATAAATCTCTCCTTTTAAAAAACCAGATCGCTAGTAATAATAAACAAGCAGCATAAATAAGGTTAATTAAAATATAATATTCTCCTAAGCTTGAGTAATAGTAGGGGGTGATAAATTTGAACCAGCTGATATAAATTCGATCTGTATAAATGGACCATACACTTAAAGCTGGAAATAATAGTGCAAAAATGATGCCAAAGAACATCGACATTGCAGGTTTCGGTAATATGATCGAGAAAATCAAATTCAGAGCTAAAGCAACAGATAGAAATGTCATACAGTCGAGTAACCCTAGCCAGAGAAAATCCTTTGATACCAATGATATTAGAATGAAAGAAACCGACATAGAGAATAACCAAAAAAACAATATTCCTATATATTTCCCTAGTAAAATATTTGTTTTAGAGGTTTTCGTTACAAGAAATCGGATTGTTCTTGAAGTAACTTCCCGATTAATCTGATCATGTGAGAGTCCCGTAATGAAAAAGAAACCTAGTAGATATACAATCAAGATGGTTCCAATTGCATATACATCATTACCTGCACTCCCTATATCAATCTGACCAGATAGTTTTTCCATTAAATCGGCAGACAGATATGTAATTCCGAAAATTGTCGCCACGACAATAAGGGACTTGATACTTTTAAAATGCCCCTTGAATTCATTTAAACAAATTGTCCACATTTTTCCTCTCTCCTTTCACTTTCTAGTATAATAGCTGTATATTATTAACAAATTAACGTAACCTTAACATTACCTTAAATCGCAAAAGGAGTATTGCTATGGAGTCAGCACGAATATTAATCGTCGATGATGAAGAGTCTATTTTAAATATGATAAGGCTTGTTTTAAATAAAGAAGGATTTACATCAATAGAGATTTGTACAAATGGTAAGGAGGCACTTCAATTACTTACTCAAAATCGATATCAGTTAATCATTTTAGATATCATGCTGCCTGATATGACGGGATTTGATATTTGCACAGAGGTTAAGAAAAGAACAGATGCGCCTATCTTTTTTATTTCCGCCAAATCATCGGATCTAGACATACTTACAGGATTTGCACATGGAGCAGATGATTACATCACAAAGCCATTTAACCCACTAGAAGTAGCGGCTAGAGTAAAGGTTCAACTGAAACGTTACCTTAATAGTCAACCAATCTATCAAACAGAAATATTAGATTATGGTCGATTCCAACTAAATCAAAATTCAGCGGAATTGATCGTTGATGGCAAAAGTGTAGCTTGTTCTGCTCAGGTCTATCATTTACTCACTTTTTTCTGCAAAAATCCAAATCAGGTGTTTACAAAAGAGCAGATATATTATCAGGTTTGGAAAGATGAATTGATGATGGATGATAACACAGTGATGGTACATATACGAAAAATAAGAGAAAAAATCGAGGAAAACCCAAGTAAGCCGGTTTTTTTGAAAACGGTAAGAGGATTAGGGTATAAACTTGTTCAAAACCAGGAGAAAACTCTATGAATCTTAAAAGAAAGTTAACGATTCGTTTTAGTTTACATTTTGTTTTTATGCTGTTTGTGATTTTATTATTTATTCTTGGATCACTCATTTTTTTAGCGGATAAAATATCGGAATCTGAAATGAAATACGATTTTACAAGAGCCTATAAAGATCATTTGGAAATGGAAATTAAAATGAAAAATGGAGAGATTATCTTAAGTGATGTGATTAAGGAAGCTGTTATATATAAGGGGGGATGGTTACAGATTATAGATAAAGATGGGAAAGTGGTGAAAGATTTTAATACCCCTAAATCTTTGCCATCATCCTATAGCTTTACGGACATTCTTTCGAAGCATGAAGAAAAATTCCGTACGCATCATTGGATTTTAGAATTAGACAATAAACCGTTCACATTGCTTTATGGAGAAAAATTATTAAGTGAAGTCATCATGAAAAAATTCAAAGCGTCAGAGGAGTTCCCCAAAATTGATAGTAATTTTAAAGAGATCTTAAAAAAGGAACATGCTTGGATACAGGTTTATAACACTAATGGTGAAGTTGTTGAAAGCTACAATGCATCAAAAGATTTAAAATTTACGTTTACTGATATTCTTTCAATAGAAAAAAGCCCTTGGAACTCGCAATACGATCTATCACAATATTATTCAGATGAAAGTGATCTAATCTATATTATTGGGCTATTTAATCCCTATAAAAATCCTGATTCCATAACAGAAGGACTTATAAATCAAAGTGTGATAAAAGGGACTATAATTGTAATAGGGATCCTGACTATCCTAATTATTCTCTTTGCCTTTTGGTATGGAAATAAGTTCGGAAAACCTCTGCTTCATATACTGACATGGATTAATCAAATGTCATTAGGAGACGTAGAAGAACCTAGAGATCATAATGGAAGAATTCCAGTTCATAACAAGAAAGGTCATTTACACAAAAGGTACAGAGTATTTAAAGAACACATACATTCATTGAATACACTTGCTTGGAGATTGAAATATAATGAAGAGAACCAAATTAGAATGGAAAAAACTCGGGAGGAGTGGATCACAGGACTTTCACATGATCTTAAAACACCATTAAGTTCTATCTACGGATATTCAATGCTGTTAGATGCTGATGTTTATAAATGGACAGATGAAGAAAAGAAACATTTTGTTCAAACGATGAAAGAAAAATCCATTTATATGGATCAATTAATCGATGACCTTAATCTTACTTTTCGACTAAAAAACAATGCGCTTCCAATTAAAATGGAAGAGAAAGAAATTGTATCTTTTATGGAAGACATTATTGATAATATCAATTATCCCAATATAAAGTTTTTTAGTTCAAATAGACAATTATATTTAGAGATTGATGCAAAGTGGTTTACGAGAATTATGAATAATTTACTTTCTAATGCGGTGAAACATAACCCCTTTGGAACTGAAATTACAGTAACAATTAATCATTCATTTAAAACTACCTTAATCAAGATTGAAGATAACGGTATAGGGATGAAAAGAGAGACGATCAATAAACTTTTTGATCGATATTATCGTGGGGGAAATACCCGTGAAGATGTGAATGGTTCAGGTCTTGGAATGGCTATTGCCTATCAGTTAGTGAAAGCACATGGGGGAGAGATTACGGTAGAGAGTGAGGAGAAGATAGGGACTACTGTAGAGGTGGTCTTTTATAATCATGATATGTAAAAAAAAGCGTCGTTTTGACGCTTTTTCACTTATCTCATATTTTAATTTGTTGTTTTTCACTACGATCTTTCTTTGGCTAAATAAAATGACTAAGCGCAATTAGAAAATCGATCCCAATAATTAGACTCCATAATCTTAAAATTCCACTTAACGCTTCCGTACGGGACGGATCATCAATCCAATAAATTAAACCGACTAATAACCCAGCTCCAATGAGATAGGAAAAAATATGTCGTATCCAGCTTTTAAAATAATGTTTTGCATGGTCGATCCCATATCTTTTAACAGGCTTTGGACCTTCCTTTGTGACATAGTATTGAAATCGTTCATCAGCCCAATCAATCATACTTTTTCCAAATGCAATTGAAACACCGATATAAACGGCCGCAATGGCATGAGCAGTTGTTGCTGTTGCACCCTTATACAAATCAACACTAGTGATCAGTAACAAAACAAGGTCTATTACGGGGGTTAGTGCGAGCAGAAATAGTCCCGGTTTATTTTTCTTAAAAACATAACGTACCACTAAACCCAAAATAATCACGACCCAAAAGGCGATTTCACATGCTACAATCATCCAGCCTACAAAATTCATTTAAGCACCTACTTTTCAGTACAGTTGTATTATAAAAACAGTGTAGCATTTTATTTTAAATAATACAACTGTATTATAAAATTGCAAATGATCTTTTTTCTTGATAAAATATAATTATGCCGAAAATTGTAGATCATGAAAAAAGAAAAAAGCTTATTGCAGAAGCAACCTGGAGAGTCATTTTGGAAAGGGGTATGGAAGGGGCGACAGTAAGAAATATTGCCAAAGAGGCAGGGTTATCACTTGGAGCCTTGCGTCATTACTTTTCCACTCACGATGATTTGCTTGTCTATGCGATGGAGCTTGTTAAAGAAAATGCCATCAATCGAATTGTACAAATCTCAAAACAGGACCTGCCACCAAAAGAAAGGGTATTAAAAATCCTTCTTGAGATTGTCCCAACAAATGAGATAACAATGACAGAAGCAGAGGTATGGTTTGCCTTTATCGCACATGCGCGTCATAAAAAGAATGTTATTGACGCTAATCAAGATGGTGTGTACCTTGGTGTAGAAAGATTAGTTCATTCCTTAGAAAATCTTGAACTGCTTCGCGATGGTCTAGATATCGTTGTAGAAACGGAGAGATTATACGCAATTGTAGACGGATTGGCCTTACATGCAATTTTAGAACCGGAACGTTTAGATAAAGAAAAGATTACCAGAGTTCTAACTCTTCATTTGCAGTCTATTTGTAAAGGGGAAACTTAATCATAGGAAAAATAATCCACTCAAAATCCGGAAGAGTGGATTATTTTTATCAAATTTAAGATGATTTTTTAACTACTCTTTTATTTGCTCTCCAGAAAGTTCTTTGTTTATTTTCTAAAGCACCTGTGCCGAATATGACACCGGCAACAATGAAGATAAACCCGAGTAACTGTGGAAGAGCGATCGTTTCATCTAAAAATAAATAGGAACCTGTTAACGAAAAGAATGGTGTTAAATTAATAAAAATGGCCGTTTCTCCTGCACCCAGCTGATGTATGGCCTTGTTATAAAACATATGACCAATGCCCGTAGCCAATATGGCAGAAGCAAAGAACACGCCCCAAACCCAGAGATTTCCCCCTGAAAGACTAGAAATGCCTTGTGGTTCCATTTGAAAGCTGACTATAAATAAAAATAAAGCGCCTATGATTTGCATCCATCCGGTAATTAGTAGAGGATCCATTGTTTTTGTTGCCTTTTTAATATAGATAAAACTAATGGCTTGTGTAATAACGGAACAAAAAACATAGAAATCACCTTTAGATATACTACTGATACTATCTGTTCCATTTAAGACGATGAAAGAAACTCCAGTCAGTCCAAGTAAAATACCAAAAAATTTTAAGATTGTTAATCGGTCTCCGAGAAAAAAAATCGCAAATAGTGTAGTCATTAAGGGAACTAAACCTAATATAAGCCCTGTGTTAGAGGCCGATGTTATCGTTAATCCAGACGCTAAGAAGTAATGATGTCCGAAAATCCCCGTAAGTGCACCAACTGTTACATAGACAAATTGTTGTTTAGTAACTCTACGAAACTCTTTTTTTACTCCTAAAAACATCATTACAACAATTCCGGCTGTTAAAATTCGGAAAGCTGTGATCGTCACAGGAGCGAAATACTCAACTAAAACCTTAATAGCAATAACGTTAAATCCCCAAATCATCATGATCAAGAGTAATAATCCATATATTATCGGTTTAGACAAATCATCATCTCTTTCTTTTATTGCTAATTTAATGATGATAATTTTACCATAACATCGCTAATATGGGTGACTATAGTGGCTTGGAAAATTTTGATTGTTTCATCAAATCGAATACCTCGTTAGTTTAAAAGCTAGAATAACCGTTTTATATTCCCTTTGAAATCATAAAATATAGAATGACGATCGGTAATAAAGTGGCAATTATCCCAAAGTTAGCCCATTTACGAGAAGCCTTTTTATATTCTTTAGAAATAACACCAGTATCTATTGATTGAAAACTATAATGGATCATTTTTCTTTGCAATGGCAAAAGAAGCGCTAACCAGATAATGCCGGTCAATACAAACAAGATCAATGAAATGGTAAGCCAATTAAACCCTGATAATGAATAACCTGCTTGTATGGCCATTAGAATTCCTGAAACGATGATTAATACCAACCCCGGAAGTGTGAAAATAATGTCAGCTAGCATAACATTTTTTACAGTTTGATGAATAAATGAAGGGGTTCCGTTTATGTCTGCTCGAACTTTCCAAAATGCCGCCGTGATAATGTTCCCGAAAAAAATAACCACTCCAACAATATGCAAAAATAATAAAATCTCCAAACGATACACATCCTTCTTTATTATTTTATGAGCCCAGTAAGTTGGTAATAAATAATGAAAAGTCATCTGTGGAAATTGAATTTTTATTTGGAATATAGTTCTTCTTATAGGATTACTTATGGGAACTTCGGCTGTATATCTGTATCGACTGACAGTGGAATATCCCTTGTTTTCCTTTCCAGATAAAATTCATTATTTATACAATTCTATGTAGCTGTATCCTAATTTATTGATCACTGCCTTTAGTAGCAGATTGTGAGACGGCAATCTTCCAAGAAATCATCCTCATAAATCGTCATTCCTGCAGTATCAATGCTCCCAGAATGTTTATCACAAATAAAACATGAATTTCCCATATCATCATTCTTTTTATTGTATTTCTGTGAATTATAGTATAATAGATTTAATATTGGAATATTTTTCAAACGTAATTCTGAAACTTTAATATAAGAGGGGGATTTATAATGCAGAATGATTTTTATTGTGTTGAAGTATTAAGCGGTTAAACAGAGGTTGAAAAAGTTTATGAAACTGAAAATATTCTAGCTTACCATCATACGCGACCATCCTATCCGGTCCATATCGTAACAATAGCTAAAAAACATATTTCATCTTTTACGACAATGGAAGAGAGCGAAAACGAATTATTGTTGGAGATGATGACGGTTATAAGAAAAGTTGCTTCTAGGGTAGAAACAGATTATGGTTCTTGCAAAATCATAACCAACTTGGGTGAGTATCAGGATTCAAAACATTTACATTGGCATATTATTTCAGGGGCGATAGTTAAATAAAATTCATGCATATATGTGATAAGCGAGCTAACTTGATGAATAAAGTTTTGCTGACATCTTCAGGGTTTAGTCATAAGTCTGATCAAAAAGCTACCTAAAAAATAAATCCTACCACTATTATGTTGAAAAAGGGTGACCGATAAGGGTCACCCTTAGTTGAGAAATCGAGAATGTAATTGAGAATATTTATATGACTATTTTACCTCTTCAGGAACCTTTAATCCAAGGCTATCTGCAATGCGTGTTCCATATTCTGGATCAGCTTTATAGAAGTGACCGATTTGGCGAAGCTTGATTTCTTCACTTTCAACCGGTTCCATTGCACCTACAATATTTTTCACTAAACGTTCACGCTCGTCTTTTGACAATAAGCGATATAGGTCACCTGCTTGTGTGTAATGATCATTATGATCATAGCTTACACTTTCGGCAACCCCAGAAACAGGGAAGGCTGCTTGCTTATCTTCAGATGATTCTGAAGGACCATTTAAGCTGTTTGGTTCATAATATGTTGAACCCCCGCCATTATGATCAAAACGCATTTGTCCATCACGCTGATAGTTATTGACTTCATTTTTAGGTCGGTTAATAGGAAGTGCATTATGATTGGCACCGACACGGTAACGATGAGCATCGGCATAAGCAAACAATCGTCCTTGCAGCATTTTATCCGGTGAAACATCAATTCCAGGAACCAATGTACCAGGAGAGAATGTTGCTTGCTCAACTTCTGCAAAATAATTTTCCGGGTTTTTATCTAACACCATTCGACCAACTTCTACTAATGGATAATCCTTTTGGGACCATGTCTTAGTAACATCGAATGGATCAAAACGATAAGTATTAGCATCTTCAAGTGGCATGATTTGTACATATACTTTCCATGCTGGGAAATCTCCATTTTCAATTGCATTAAATAAATCTTCAGTATGATAATCAGGGTTCTCACCTGCAATACGTGTACCCACTTCTTCAGTCAGGTTTTTAATGCCTTGTTCTGTTTTAAAATGATACTTAACCCAGACACCGTCACCATCTTCATTGACCCATTTGAAGGTATGACTTCCAAATCCGTGCATATGGCGGTAGGTAGCTGGTATTCCCCTGTCAGACATGAGGATCGTGACTTGGTGTAGTGATTCTGGAGATAATGACCAGAAATCCCAAACAGCATTAGGGTTTTTTAGATGTGTTTGGGGATGGCGTTTTTGGGTATGAATAAAATCAGGGAATTTGATTGCATCACGGATAAAGAAGACAGGAGTATTATTTCCTACTAAATCATAATTTCCATCTTCTGTGTAAAATTTAACTGCAAATCCACGTGGATCACGAACTGAATCTGCTGATCCATTTTCTCCTGCAACAGTGGAAAAACGTGCAAATAAAGGAGTTCGTTTTCCGACGTCTGATAAGAATTTGGCTTTTGTATATTTTGTCACATCATTTGTCACTTCAAAGTAACCATGTGCACCAGCACCTTTGGCGTGGACGACACGTTCAGGTACTCGTTCTCTATTAAAGTGTGCGAGCTTTTCTAATAAATGAACATCTTGAATGAGAGTAGGACCACGAGAACCTGCTGTCATTGAGTTTTGATTATCCCCAACAGGTGCTCCCCAGCTAGTAGTTAATTTTTTATTTTTCGTCATGATTCAAATCACCTCATATTTTTATTATCTTTACAAACTAATGATAACACTTCTCAATATAAAATCAATACTTTTTTATAATAATTATTAATAGAAAATAGTTATAAAGAGAAATAAGAAAATGTGATCATTAAAGATTTTTTCATAGTATCCTATTCTTATATTTTAGATAATATGACAAGCTTTCCTTTCTAGTTAGAGTGATAAAATAAGGATTAGTAATAGAAAGAAGGGTGACGAAATGGAGATTCATAATAAAAATAATCTAGTAGGGTTAATTAAGCGGGACGAATGGATGATGAAAATATTAAGGGTAGTAAAGGAGCTGAATCTACCAGACTGGTGGGTATGCGCCGGATTTGTTCGAAGTAAGATATGGGATACCATTCATGGATATAGAAACAGAACTCCAATACCAGACGTTGATGTTATTTATTTTGATCCATTAATAGTCGACGAAAGCCAAGAAAAGAAATGGGAAGAGCGACTAATAAATCTTGCACCTGGTATACCGTGGTCTGTAAAGAATGAGGCAAGAATGCATCTTGTTAATAATATTCCACCTTATACATCTTCTTTAGATGCGATTTCAAAATTTCCAGAAACCGCAACAGCACTAGGATTGAAGGTGGATGAAAATGAACAATTAATACTAGCTGCACCACATGGTATAGAAGATGCCATTCATTTACAGCTGAAGCCAACACCTTACATGATACAAACACCTGATATGTGTAAAATCTATGAAGAGCGAATCATAAAAAAAGATTGGAAATCGATTTGGCCATTAATTCGTGTACATCATTGCTAATATAAAAATTATTACTGAAGAAAGTATCATACCTTCCATAGTAAGAGAATGGTATGAAAGAGGGATGTACGGATGAATGACTTGGTTCGTGCTTCTTAATCTCGGAATTTTACCATTTTCTCTGCGGGTTGATTATAGGAGAAAGAAACATATTATCATCCAATGATACTAGCTAATCCCAGTAATTGAACCCAAAGACGATTCAAATTATAAAAGGGAAGATAATTGGTACAGTGATGGGGGAGAATAATAGATTATTTCATGAAAATAGGTCGAGAGGAAATAAACCTTTTTACGGAATAGAAAAAAATTTTTTCTAAAGTCATTATTTTTAATGGTTACAATAATCATGGAAAGGGAAGAGAACTTGTTCTAAATGATAATAAATTCTGTTGAATGAATCCCATAAAAATAGCTGACTCTTGCAACCATATGAGGAGCTTTGAGTCAGCCTTTAATTGGCTGTTTTCGTAAACAATGTTGTTATTTGTAAAGGGGGTGGTTGGTTGGAGCGGAAGGATGCTCGCTTTCCGCTGGGCGGGCGGTGAGCATCCTCGTCGCCTTGCTCCTTCGGGGTCTCACCTGTCCCGCTTCTCCCGCAGGAGTCTCGCACCTGCAGCGAAGACCAACCTTTTCACAAAAATTTATGTTCTTAATAAACAACAATCTTTTAGAAAACAGCTTTTAGTTTAGAGTTTATACCCTTGTTAAAGTGGCCATATATTATTTTAAAGTTATTCTTTTGTAACAAGCTTCAATGGTACATCAATTTTTTCGTCAACCTTTTTCCCTTGTAGTACATCACCGGCAGCTTGAACAGCAAGCTCCCCAATCAATTCAGGCTGCTGGGCTACGGTGGCGGTCAGTTTTCCTGCTTCGATTGATTTAATGGCGTCATCATTCCCATCAAATCCAATAACCATAATATCTTTCCCTGAGCTATTGATTGCTTGTAGTGCACCAAGTGCCATTTCATCATTATGAGCAAATACTGCCTTGATTTCAGGGTTTCCTTGCAACAGGTTTTCCATAACGGACAGACCTTTTGTACGGTCAAAATTAGCTGTTTGTTTGGCTACAACTTCTAATTGATCATCAGCAATATTGTGAAACCCTTTTCCACGCTCACGGGTAGCAGAAGCCCCGGGCACACCTTCGAGTTCTGCAACTTTCGCACCTTCACCTAATTGTTTCACAATATATTCTCCGGCCATTTCTCCACCTCGAACATTATCAGATGCTACCAATGCTTCAACATCACCTTTATCTGCAGAACGATCTAGTGTAATCACGGGTATCCCAATATTATTCGCTGATTGCACAGCTGTAGAAATAGCAGCAGAATCAGTAGGGTTGATCAAAAGAGCATCAACGCCTTGTTGCAGTAGGTCTTCGACATCATTAATCTGTTTGGCAGAATCATTTTGCGCGTCAACGACCACAACTTCCATACCCTTTTTCTTCGCTTCTTTAATCACACCATCTTTTAATGAAACAAAGAATGGGTTATTTAGAGTAGAAACAGAGAGTCCAAGCTTAATGTCATTTAAATCATCTTTTTTCTCAGGCTTTGCCCATTCAGGTGGCTTTAATGAACAAGCCCCAAGAACGAAAACCGATAATGTTAACATTAAAATTACTATTCTTTTCATTGATCATCACTCCTAGGCTGCTTTTTTTCGGTCAATTAGAACGGCAATGAGGATAACGATTCCTTTAACGACCATTTGAAAGAAAGATGAAACACCTAATAAATTTAAACCATTGTTCAAAGTACCTATAATAAGCGCACCAATTAAAGTACCGAAAATCAGACCTCGTCCACCTGAAAGACTTGTCCCACCTAAAACGACAGCAGCGATTGCATCAAGTTCATAGGAAGTTCCGGCTGTAGGCTGGGCTGAATTTAATCGTGATGTTAGAATTGCTCCAGCAAGGGCAGAGAGAATACCTGCTAGAGAATAAATCATAATTTTAACTCTAGTCACTTTAATTCCTGAAATAAGGGATGCTTTTTCATTACCTCCAATGGCATATGTTTTACGACCAAACGGGGTTTTATGAAGAATAAACCAAAGTATAGCAAAAGCAAGTATCATCGTAATCGCAGGAACCGGAATTCCAAGAAAATAACCACGACCAAATAATTGGAACATATAGCTATCCCCAAGTCCTGTTATAGGATTTCCATCTGTATAGACTAAAGTGAGACCTCTGAATATCGTCATCGTCGCCAGTGTTGCAATGAATGGTGCCATTTTTCCTTTTGTTACTAGGACTCCATTTACTCCACCCATGATTCCACCTAGAGCAACTCCTATAATGATAGCAAGAATGGGATCAACACCTGTTGTCATCATTCCGGCCATAAGAGCACTTGATAACGCTAGGATGGAACCTACCGATAGGTCTATTCCTCCGGTTAAAATAACAAAGGTCATTCCATAGGCGATTAAAGCATTAATCGCAACTTGTCTTAGTAAGTTTAAAAGATTGAGAGGGGCTAGAAAGCTAGGATTTAAAATCGATACAATGATCACCAAAATTAAAAGTCCGAGTAGGGGACCGAGTTTCTGGATGACATTCTCAAAATGATTCCCTTTTCTTTCTACTTTCGTTGAATTTAGTGAATTCATTTTATTGACCTCCTGTCGCAAGTGTCATAATTTTTTCCTGAGTTGCTTCACTTTTTTGTAATTCACCATTTATCGTTCCTTCATGAACGACTAAGATTCTATCACTCATTCCAAGGATTTCTGGAAGTTCAGATGACACCATGATAATAGCCACACCTCTATCGGTAAGTTCATTCATGAGTTGATAAATTTCACGTTTGGCCCCAACATCTACTCCTCGGGTTGGTTCATCAAGAATTAGAACTTTGGGACTTATGCCAATCCACTTAGCAATAACGACTTTTTGTTGATTACCACCAGATAAATCTTTTGCATTGGTTTCAGATGATTGTGTTTTAATCGTTAACCGTTTGATGAGCATATCAACAAAATCTTGTTCATCTTTACGGTTAATAAAGCCTCTTGGTGCAAAGCTTTTTAGACTGGGTAGAGCTATATTTTGTCTTAGTGAGAAGTCAAGAATTAACCCTTCATCTTTACGATCCTCTGTAATAAATCCAATTCCTAACTTCACCGCTTCATGAGGATTCTTAATGGTTTTCTTTTCACCATTGATGAAAATATCGCCACTATCAATCGAATCCATTCCAAAAAGAGTTCTCATTATTTCTGTACGACCAGCGCCCATCAGTCCTGATACACCGACTATTTCACCTGATTTAACGGAAAAGTTAACATCATGGAACACATCTTTTTGAGTTAAATTGCGTACTTCTAATACTGTTTCCCCTGGATTTGGATTACGAGTTGGAAAACGATCGGTTAATGCTCGTCCAACCATTTTCTTTACAACGTCATCAAAATTTGTATCAGGAATACTTTTTGTATCGACTGTAATGCCATCTCGCATTACGGTTATTCGGTTACATATTTGAAAGATTTCTTCCATTCGGTGGGAGATATACACTATGGAAACACCTTGTCTTTTCAAGGAATCAATCACCAAAAAGAGTTTTTGAATTTCTCTTTCAGTTAGAGCAGCTGTAGGTTCATCCATGATAATAACCTTTGCATCAGTCATGAGAGCTTTAGCGATTTCGATCATTTGTTGCTGACCAACCGAACAACGACCAGCTTCCTGATCAAGTGGGATGTTTACCGAAAGTTTATCAAACTGTTCTCTTGCTAACGCTTTCATCTTTTTTGAGTTTAAAACCCCAAAAGACGAGGTAATTTCCTTTCCGATAAACAGGTTTTCTAACACGGTCATCTCAGACCATATGTTGAGCTCTTGATGAATAAAGGTGATTCCGTATTTTTCCGCTTCTTTTGGATCTCTGAAATAGGTTTCATTGCCATCGATGAGAATCGTTCCATCATTACGTTTATGAAGACCTGTTAAAATATTCATAAGTGTGGATTTACCGGCTCCATTTTCACCCATCAATGCATGGACTTCTCCATCCTTAATCTCGAGGTTGACTCCCTTGAGAACAGAATTTGATCCGAATGATTTGTAAATATTATTCATTTGAATATGCATGTAAACCTCACCTCTTTCTAGAAGATTACTCCTGCATGCAGAATACAGTTAGCATAGGGGGTAGCTTCACCTGTACGAATCATTACTTTCGCATTTTTTATTTGTTCTTTAAATGTTTTATGATTTATATATTCAATCGATAGATCTTTAAAATGATGATTCAGAAATAAGTGCGTTTCTGGATTATTGGTTTGTATTTCATTTGCAAGTGTGACTTTTTCAACAACCATATCAGCTGTTACTGCTTTCAATACATCCTGAAAAGAGGGGAGACCGATTGAAACGCTTAAATCGATTTTAGGTAAACCAGCTGGTACCGGTAGTCCCGCATCCCCAATTACAATCGTATCAGTGTGACCTAAATCTGTAAGTACTTTGCTAATATGGCTATTCAACATGCCATGTTTTTTCATTGGTTATCTACTCCTTTCTACTTCTGCTCTTGTAGGCATCCCGCCTTGAGCTCCAAACTTTGTCACGGAAAGGGATGCGGCACGATTTGCGAATCGTAATCCTTGTTCGAGATTCATACCTTCTGCCAGTGCTACAGCAAAAGCGGCATTAAATGTATCACCAGCACCCGTTGTATCTACGACCTGAACAGGGTAGGAGAGGATGAGTCGCTCTTGTTTCCCGTTAAAATACCGAACTCCAGCTTTTCCTTCTGTTATAAAAAGTTTGTTTGGAAACTTTTTTAGTGCCTCTTGTTGAGTTAACTCTTTAAACAGAACGGATGCTTCATGTTCATTAGGTGTAATAAATGATGCTGCCTCAACGACCTCTTTTGAGATTTCACGTGCAGGTGCAGGATTTAAAAGAAGAGGTATTTTATATTTCTTGCAAATTTGTCCAACAAATTCAACCGTTTCTTCTGGAATTTCCTGTTGAATTAGAACTATATCTGATTTGGCGATAATATTCTCAGCTTTTTTTACAAAGGAAGGTGTCACATAATCATTTGCACCTTTGACAACAATAATACTATTATCGCCTTCAGCTAAAATAATGTGAGCGGTACCACTTTCCATACCTGTAACCGGTTCCATATTGTCGATATTTACACCGTTTTGTTGAAAGTTTTTCATAATTTCTTTTCCATAATGATCGTCACCGACACAACCAATCATTGATACTTCAGCGCCAAGTCTTGCTGCTGCCACTGCTTGGTTTGCTCCTTTTCCACCGGGGACGGTTTTGAAGGACTCTCCCAATACGGTTTCACCTGCAAGAGGACGCTTTTTTGAAGAAACAACTAGGTCCATTGAGGAACTTCCTATTACTGAAATTTTAGCCATGGATCTTCACCTTTCTTGTGGTTTGACGTTCCATAAACGAAACGTCCATTTTAATCGTATTTTTTTCTACATGTTGTTTTCTAATTAATTTCGTTAATAGCTTAGCTGCTTCCATACCCATATCGTATGCAGGCTGCCTTATTGTTGATAGAGCAGGGAAGAGCAAACTACTTTGCGGGATATCATCGAAACCTATAATTTGCACTTCGTCAGGAATTTTTTTGCCAAGATGTAGGGCTTCATGTAAGACTGCTGTAGCAACAATATCGTTACTTGCAATTACCCCGTCAGTAACTGGGTATTTTTGAAACAGTTCTTTAGCCCACTTTTTTGCTTCTTCAAATGAAAAGGAAGAGGTATTGATTACTTGAAAATCAACCTCGCTTTCACTTAGAGCCTGAAGTGAACCTTGAAAACGCTCTTGAGCAGGTAAAACTTGTGAAGGACCCTTTAATAAAGTAACGTTCTTACTACCTCTTTGAATGATTTCTTCTGCAGCCAGTCTACCACCCAATTTTCCATCTGCATATACGGATGGATAGTCATTGGATGTACGATCTAGAAAGACAACAGGGATATCTATATTTTGATAATTGGAATTATCAGGATTGTTTGTAGCTGAAATAATTCCAACGACGTTATTTTGAATAAAGGTTGAGATATAGTCCATTTCCTTTTGGAGGTCTTCATCACTATTACCAAATATCACCCGAAATCCTTGCCTGTGGATTTCGTCCTCGATTCCTCGTGCAAGCAGGGGAAAGAAGGGGTTCGTGATATCTGGAAGTAATAAACCAATAAGGCGTGATTCCCGCTTATATAGTGAACGTGCTACTTCATTAGGACTATAGTTAAGTATTTGGATAGCATTCTGTACTTTTCTCCGAGTATCATCATGGACATATCCCGTTTCATTAAGGACACGGGAAACTGTAGCAACAGAAACTCCAGCTTCTTTAGCTACATCACGTATGGTTGTCAATGTAATCACCTTATTTTCAGGTTTCTGTAACCGGTTACATAGAAGATAACATATTTTATGACTTTATTGCAATGACTATTTTTCCATAGACAATAGGATTTCCGAATATGGGGTACGGAAACGATTCGCTGTTAAGGGGCAGCCCCGGAAAGTAATTCAAGAAATCTTTGATGAAATGGTTCCTCAAGCTATGAATCATCTGATGGTCGGAGGAAGAACGTTATTTACCGACTTGACACATCTTAAAGCCAACGCGAATTACCTATAACCCCATGCGTATCCCCATGATTACAATAGTTAGAAATAAAAGCAGAATGTTTCGAATTTTAAAGAAGCCTCATTCAGCTTTGAATTGGAATAAATAATTAAGCTCCTCACATAATAAGCATTAATTCTTTAATCTTGAGGGAGGGGAGTAAAAAATGGATAATATTCAAAAAAACCTTGATGACAATATCCAGCATATAAAGAACTTATTTAATCAAACATCTGATTTAGTTGTGAGAAAGTTAAAGATTGGTATTGAGAAGTCAGAACATGCAGCCATTATTTATATTGATGGTATTGTTGATTCGGAAATTATACAGGACTTTGTGATTAAACCAATACTTAATTCTAAAGAAAGACCTGAAATAAAAGGTATTATAAATTTAATCGGTGAAGTTATTGAATCGGCTAATGTAAAAAAGGGAACAAAATTTCAGGAAATAACCGACGCAATAGTTAATGGCAAAACAGCTATTTTATTTGAAGGAAATGACATTGGAATTATCGTAGATACTGCGAAGTGGAATGAAAGAAGTCTTGAAGAAGCTCCGGGCGAACGCGCACCAAGAGGACCCGTCATTGGTTTAACAGAAAAACTCAAAACGAATATTAATATCCTACGTTCAAATATTAAAACCCCCGAGTTATGTGTAGAAAATAAAGAGGTTGGACTCATTTCAAAAACACAAATATCTGTTATTTATTTGAACGGAATTGTCGATAAAGGAGTGTTAGAAAAAGTTCAATCACGTCTGAGCAATCTCTCAGTTAAATACATATTACAAGCCAGAATTATTGAAGAGGTAATTGAAGGACAGAAAAGTGTCTTTTCCTTAAACAAAACAACTGAACGACCGGATGTTCTTGCATCATCTTTGTATGAAGGAAAGGTAGGTATTATTGTGGAGGGTACTCCTTTAGCTATTATAACACCCACCGTATTTATAGATGCCTTTCAAACAGCTGATGATTATTATTTTAAAGTAGGTCGATTTACAAACCGATTTATCCGTTTTTTTGGTTTTTTCTTATCTGTTTATCTACCAGCAATATATGTGACATTAGAAAACTTTTATCAAAACGAGTATTCAAAAAAGATAGTAAAGTCATTTTTTTCTGATGGTGAATTATTACCTGCTTTTTGGGAAATGGTGATATTGATCATTTTATTAAGGATTTTTATCGATACTACTTTCCGTATTCCTAAAAGCTCAATCATTATTATATCTTTGGTTGCAACAGTTGTAATTGGTGAAACAGCTGTAACAGCTAAAATCATTCACCCTGCAGGCTTAATAACCATAGGAATTACTTTTTTAACAAGCTTTCTCACCATCTATAGAGATTTAGCAGATGTAACGACGACATTACGTTTCCTTTTTTTACTAGTTGCCAATTTTTTTGGATTCACTGGTTTAATTGTTGGAACAACACTACTCATTTTGTATATGACCAATCTAAAGTCTGTAGGGGTTCCCTACCTTTCACCATTAATTCCTTTTAAATACGAAGAGTTAAAAGATACTCTTTATAGAGGTGATTTAAAATCTTTAATTAATAGTAAGCATTCATACCCTGACGATAACTAGTTATTAATAGTCAATTTAATATTTTCTTCAACGAACAGGCGCATTTCTGGAGCAAGAAATGCGCTTTTTCTGTGTGCCCGGGGATTTGGAGTAATTAATATACTGGTTGCGGACTTTGACAAGGTGGAAATGCATTTATATCTTGGATCATATAAAAATCGTATTGTTTTAAGGAAAATTGTGCTTGATATAAATATTCAATGACAAGCAGCTTTCCGTAAGAGATACCGCACAAAACACCTGAAGTCCCTTGCCCATTCGCAAGCGAAATTCCAATAGGCTGACCAATTAAGTTTCTTATTTTTAGTTGCCATGGCATAGTGATCACTCCTTAGATACACTATATGCCTATGAAAATCTCAAGTGCTTGTAACGCTTTTAATATGCAAAAAGTAATACACAATTCGAAATCATTATGTAGTAGCTTATTCAAGGGCGTGTTTGCTGAACAATGAGCTCTCCCTACTTTTTACTTGGAGGATCCGAATAGTTCTATAAATAAATAGATGTAAATCAACTATTTCTTCTATTACAAGTGCTACATGATGTTCTGGTATACGTTCTTGAATATCAAAATGAGTTGGATTTAGTGAACTTAGAGTAATGGTTTCAGTATGTCCAAGATTTAGAGATTACATGTCATTATCTTTAAGTTTTTGCACCTGAACCGAGAATGCCCTGATTGATAAGGGACTAAAATTAATTTGATGAAATTTTTCAGAAATATAATCAAATCAAATATCATTATAATGAAATTGCAAACGGCTGGTTAGTAAGAATTACAAAATCATATAGCGTACAAAAAAATGATTGAATTCGAAAACAAATAGCAGGTGAGACGAATGAATGCAGTTTTATTTCAGAAGATTCAGCACTCAATGAAGGGAAAAAAATGGAGAAAAATAGAGTTAGCTCAAGGTTCGGGTATCCATATGAGTGATATAAGTCGTATTTTTAATCACAAGCAATCACTTTCTCTAAAACATCTGGATGCCATTACAAAAGCTCTTGGGTTAGCGGAAGGTTCTCTATATCCGTACTATGTAGAGGAATGCTTTAACGAGAACAAACTATTCGACAAGCGTAGAAGTGTTCAGTTCTTGTATAAGTGTATAACGCATGGTTACGAGATGCAGAGCCGTGAACTGCTGCTTACCATGACAGCAGAAACATCAGACACGATCCGAACCAACTATTTGACCTATATTTTTTCTGTCGCGGAGAAGCTGTTTAAAGCCAAAAAAGAAGAGAAGGCGTTACCACTATACGAGTTGATCATTGAACATGAACCAAATAATTTTTCAAAACAACTGGCAACCAGTTATTTTAGGCGATTTTACATTGTGAGAATGACTGAGAACGGACAACATGCACTTACGCATGTGTTGGAGTATCTGATGTGCATGCCAAGAGAAGCTAGAATGGAAGCATACTTATGGATTACAGCGTTTTACTATAGACGCGAGCAATGGGAAGAAGTATTGTATTACGCTGAGAGGTTGGAGGGCATGGTCAAGGAGGGCGAGTATTATGCAAGAGCTCTTATGTATAAAAGCTTTTCATTGGCACGCCTGGGCGGTTCACTTGAAGAGGTACTGGCTCTTACGGCTCAATACGCTCAAGTAAACGAATATTTTGCTGATATATCCGCTGGAAACCGACTTGCTGCTTTTTTAGATTTTGGACACTTGGAGTATGCAGATGAGTATCTTGCTTGGTTAGAAGGTAGAGAGGATACGTATATTGGTTTGCCAAAGGTGCTCGAGGCATATGTTCACTTGAATAGAATAGAGGATGCAAAACAGCTGTTAGATTGGTATCAGCATATAATTGATGACATGGCTGTAAGTAAAGAAACGTGGCTAAAGCAGAAGATGTATTTGGATTTTCGTTACGCACATGCTTTGTACCAGTGCAAAACCCTTATATTGCCGGAAGGATTGAATGAACTATTGAATGTGGCGTATACAGCAAATCAAATAGGCAATGTAGAGAGATTTAAAAAATGTCTTTTCATTTATTGGAAATACAGGCATCATGCGACTCCTGACCAAAAAAACAAATATATACAACTATTAGGTATAAAAGAATACGAGGAAATATTCTAACGCAGTTTTACAGAGCGGCATAGCTAATCTATTTTTCTAAATGATCCCGGTGATTAAGACAATTAAAAAACTGAAACTCTCTTGGTTAAAAAACTGAATTTGATGAAATTTTGCAAAAGTTATATTCTATCAAATTTAAATATTATGAATATATCACCAGATAAGAAAGAAGGGAAAAGACGGATGAAAAAGAGGATAACCAAAAATGTCACAATGTTGGCACTTAGTACAGGTCTTGTATGCAGCAGTCTTGCACCGGCCTCACTAACACACCATGTTCATGCAAAGCCATCTTCAGGCATTGATCAAGTGCTGGCAAAGCTGACTCCAGAGCAGCGTCAGGCGATTAAACAATTACAAACGAATGCCCAAGGAGGGCTGCAACTATCTCCTGAGGTAGATCCAAAGAGTAACGATTCCATTTCTGTCATTGTTGAATTTAAGGACAAGCCGGAAAAGACGGCGATGCTAGAAGCGGAAATAGAAGGAAAAACCCTATCTAAGACAAAAGCAAAAGAAAAAGTAGACGCAGCTCATGAAACGTTTCAAAAGGATTTGCAAACGATTTTCAAAAAAGAGTTAAAACAAAAGAAGTCAGCCTACAAAATCAAGCGGTCCTACAAGCATGCATTTAATGGTGTGGCGATGACCATCCCTGCCAACAAGGCAAAAGCACTGCTTGACTCTGAGGCGGTAAAGGCTGTTTGGAGTGATAGGGAAGTACACGTCGAGCCGCCTGTCTCTGAACAAGAATCTAAGCAGCAAGCAGAAACGCACACAACTATCACATTTCCCGGCATCGAAAAGCTTCATCACGAAGGCTTTACGGGTGAAGGTGTGAAGGTTGGTGTTCTGGATACAGGAATTGACTATAATCATCCTGATTTAAAGGATGCCTATAAAGGCGGATATGATTTCGTGGATAACGATAACGATCCGATGGAAACAACGTATGACGATTGGGTTGAAGCAGGAAAACCACCACAAATTCCAAGAGAATATTATACGCAACATGGAACACATGTGTCCGGAATCATTGCGGGACAAGGGGATAATGAGTCAGATTTAGCAGTTACTGGTGTAGCACCGGATGCTGATATTTATGCGTATCGTGTGTTAGGTCCTTACGGCAGTGGCAGTACTGGGGCGATTTTAGCCGGGATCGACAAAGCAGTGGCGGACGGTATGGATGTGATCAACATGTCGCTTGGTGCGAATTACAACGACCCGTTGTATGTGACAAGTATTGCCGTTAACAATGCGGTGCTGGCAGGGGTAACGGCAGTGGTGTCAGCAGGAAACTCAGGAAACGGAATGTATACACTGGGTTCACCTGGTACCTCTCCATTGGCGCTTACTGTCGGGGCAAGTGATGTATCTGTTACGATTCCAACATTTAAAGGAACGCTTCATGCAGATACAACTGTATCAGCGGATTTAAAGCTGGTTGCTAAAGGGTTTACCGATAAAATAGAAGAATTTAAAGGACAAAATTTTCCGGTTGTGGATGTAGGGTATGGTGATTTTACTAACAGTGATGTGAATGGAAAAATTGCCCTTGTGGCACGAGGATCGATTTATCTTGGCGCTATAATAAATAACGCGAAGCAAAACGGGGCAAAGGCTGTTCTGTTATACAACTCAAATCCACCGTTGGAAGATGTGTATTTAGGAGAAAGTTTTGACTCTATCCCTGTATTCTCTCTAAACAATGAACAAGGAACCGCAATGAAGCAAGCACTAACTTCTGGCAGTGCAACGTTCTCCTTTGATAAAATGGATCAAGTTGTGACCGGAGGGGACGAATTAGCTGACTTCAGTTCTCGCGGTCCATCCAGGGTCTTGTATGATATTAAGCCGGAAGTAACCGCTCCGGGAGTATCTGTCTTATCTACGGTACCGTCCTATGTGCATGGAGAAGATCAAATAGGGAATTACCAATATGCGTATGAACGTTTATCCGGAACATCCATGGCAGCGCCAAATGTTGCGGGGGTAGCGGCGCTTTTAAAAGAAACTGACCCAGACATGACGCCTGCCGAGATCAAAACGAGGCTCATGAATACTGCGACTCCACTAAATGGAGAATATAGTGTATTTGAAGTGGGCGCTGGACGTGTGGATCCGTATAAAGCGATACATGCTCAAACAAACATTCAAGTAGATGACAAGACGGAAACGAGTAATTCAGGAGCCGCGACTCTTGCTGATAAAGGAATCAAAACGATTAAAGAGAAGACCGGTGCCCTCAGCTTTGGTGCACATGCTGTAGATGGAAAGCATATAAGAGAGACCCGCTCTGTCACGCTGTACAATAACAGCGAAGAAACGAAAACATACGAGGTGAAAGTGGAGTTCCAAACATTGGAAAAAAGGTTCCCTAACGATTATTCCCACGTTGCCAACGATGCGGCTGCAAACGGTGTCACCGTGGAGACCGTAAAAACGGTGAAAGTGAAGGCAGGTAAGAAAAAGAAAACCGCGGTGATGATGTTAGTTCCGAAAACGGCCAAACTAGGAAATTATGAAGGTTATGTGGTGTACACGAATAAAGACAATCCGGAGGAAACGTATCGAGTGCCATTTGGCATTCATACGACAGAAGAGGGCATTGACCATATTGAGGTAAATCCGCCTGCTTTTACGACCGCTGTCGAGGCTGGTTATAATGGTATCAGATGGTCAGTTGGCCTTAACTTCCAATTAAAATCTCATATGCGTTCGATGGATCTCTTCCTTGTCAATCCAAAAACGAATAAAGAAATCGGTTTTCTTGGTTCATTAGACGGAATGGGTGCTGATGAAAATATTGAATATTATCTAAGAGGTGTGCTGAACGAAGGTTATTACCATCCGTTAACGGGAAATCCAGATCAGCCAATCGCATATGATAAGGAACAAACCGAGCCAGGATTGTACAAAATCAGGATGGTAGGGACAAATGATAAAGGGAAAACCTTTACCTCAGATGCGCCGGTTTACTATAGTGTTACAGAGCCAACCCTCGATCTCAACGTGGGCTCTGGTGTGGTTGAATATAGTCCGGATCAAACAACGGTACCATTAACAGGTTCTGTTTACGATCCAGGTATTGAAGAAATGAAAGCTGCTGGTATGGATGTGTCTCAAGCCAATAATAAATTTGTCTATGAGTTTGGTAGATACAGAACCGAAGTTCCATTAGGCGCTGACGGAAAGTTTTCGACAGAGCTCTCACTGATCCCAGGTGTATCAGTGCTACCAGTCAAAATGTATGCAGAAAACATGGCGACAGTGCGGAACTATTCTAGTTATATACAGGTATATTATGTGAAACAAGGCACTCAGTATGGAACGGCTAATCCGGATAAAAAGAAAGTAACACCGGGCGATACGGTGACGGTTACCCTTGCAATGAACAACATGACAAACATGAAGCTAGCCGTATATTCCTTTGTGAATCCATCGAACGTCGACGTAATAAGCATCAAACCGCACGCGACATTGAATGGGAAACTGGATATTCAAACAGTGAATACGGATGTAACCATCGACGGACAGAAGATGATAAAAACGAACATTACCGCGACGTTAACCGGTGATATGGCACAAACAGGGGGATCAGGAGAGGTTCCAATGGTAGATGTCACATACAAAGTAAATGAGGATTCTAACGCGGGGGATCTAGGTTTTAAACAGTTCAATGTCTCGTACACCAATACAGATGATACGATGAAATCCGCAACTGGTATTAGTATTCCTTATCATGTGGAGCGGACGTACTCCATTTTGAAATCACATGTATTCCCGGAAGCATTTAAGAATCCTTGGGTGCCGACAGAGCCATTAAAAACCTTTGATTATGTTAAAGCGGGCGCGAAAGTGAAAGTAACAGATGAAGCAGGAAGAGAATATGCAACCGATTTTGGAAGTAGAGAGGTGAATTCTGAATTCTTCTTAGCTAAATTACCACTAACGGATAAACCATTCACAGTCGAGGTAGAGATGCCGGGACATTTCAAGGTGAAGAAAACTTTTACAGTCGGGTTGAAAGAAAATGGTGAAGTGAAACCTTATGCGAAAGCAATCTTTCCTGAACCTGCACCTGCGGGAGATGTGAACAAAGATGATGTGATTGATGTGAAAGACGCGCTTTTCATTCAATCTAATTGGAATACGGACAAACGTGAAACGGATATTAATTTCGATGGAGTCGTAGACGCAAAGGATATGCAATATGTCATCAATAATTATTTAATGCAAAATCCTTGGATAGATCAGTCTCCAGACCCTGTGAAAACATATAAAGGACAAACATTAGATAGTGTGTTGAAGGAATTAAATATTCAGTAAGGAAAAAACGAGAGCAACGGCCAAAGGCCGTTGCTTTTTTAGTGAAAAAAGATCTTGGTGGCAGAATGAACGACTTATAAATTATAGAAGTAAAAGGAAAGCAAACCTATTCAACCATTTGGTAGGACTTAATAGGGGAATTTTATGTCGATTCCTTGAGCTTTTTTACCTACTTCTAATGTAATGGATAATAAGATAATGTGAAGCAGAATAAGAGAATAATAGACTAACAATTAGTATTTCTTCCAAACTATTTGTTCCTTATTGCAAGGGGAAAGGTTCTTCACACATGCATGTATAGCATTCTGGTATCTTCAAAAACTACTAAACTGTTTTAACTTCATAATCATCGACTGATAACGAATTAAGTTCAAGAAGTAGACCCTTTTTCCTATGAATGATCTTGATTTCATTGTAACAGCATGGATGTTACCGAACAATTCCCCCCATTGCCGCAGTATTGAAGGTTATATAAAATTTGAACTAGGGTACCCATTCGTTATGAAAAAATCTCTTTGTTAGTTAATTGTATGTCTCTTTAATCACGTGTTAACAGGTGTAATAGTTGTGTTTAACAAATAATAACGATCAGGGGGAACGTTATGAATATAGGAAAAATGAAACCTATTTTTACGGGCACTTTAATTGCTAGTTTGTTAGTTTCAGCAGGTGTTCCATCTGGAGCGATTGCCGAGGATGATTTTCAAAATAAACCGAAAAATGTAGAGCAGATGTTGATGGATTTAACGGATCAGCAAAGGAAAGCATTGAAAGAACTTGAAATCACACCTGGCTTCGTCATTTCACCGGATATAAATCAGAAGAGCTCTGAATTAGTCAATGTTATCGTTGAATTTAAGCAGGCTCCTGCAAAGGTGGAGGTCGCAAAGCAAGCCTTGAAAGGGAAAAGAATGTCTCTTTCTACGGCAACAAATAAAGCAAAAGACGAGCATGATACGTTTAAAAAAGAGTGGAAAAATGTAAAAAGCCTGAATAGACCAAATGAAGAAAAAATGGAAGACGCTAAAATCACGAGAGAATACCATAACGTATTCAATGGCGTAGCGATGACATTACCGGGAACGGCAGTACAAGAGCTGCTCAGTACAGGAGTTGTCGAACGGATTTGGAAGGATCAAGAAGTTAGCATCGAACTCCCAAAAGAGTCAAATGTAGTGAAGACATCCACTTCAACAAGGGTAGATGAAAGCCTTATTCAAATCGGTGCGGACAAGCTTCACGAAGAGAATATTACAGGAGAAGGCGTGAAGGTGGGGGTTATTGATACAGGTGTTGACTATAACCATCCAGATTTAAAAGGTGTCTTTAAAGGCGGATACGATTTTGTCGATAATGATTCCGATCCGATGGAGGCAACCTATCAAGACTGGAAGGAGTCGGGACAGCCTGAATACTCACGTGGTGGTAGTTATTATACATACCATGGTACTCACGTATCTGGATCCATCGCAGCACAAAAGAAAAACAGCTCGGCATCTGCCGTTAAGGGAGTAGCACCTGATGTTGATCTATATGCGTACCGGGTATTGGGTCCATATGGGACCGGATCGACCACTGCGGTCTTGGCAGGTATTGACAAGGCGGTCAAAGATGGAATGGATGTTATCAACTTGTCATTGGGATCCAATGTCAATGATCCCCTCAATCCTACATCCATTGCAATTAATAATGCGATGCTCTCAGGAGTTGTTGCGGTCGTTGCAGCAGGAAACGCAGGACCTGGTGAAAAAACACTTGGATCTCCAGGAGCAGCTGCACTAGGGATTTCAGTCGGCGCGAGTGATGTGTCGTTAACCATCCCAACGTTTACTGCAAGTGCAGGGGACCAAACGTTAACAGACATGCAGCTGTTAGCGCAAAATTACACAGATCACTTAGAAGATCTAACGAATTTGACCCTTCCGATTGTTGAAGTTGGAATAGGGACAAAAGCCGATTTTAATCAAAAAGATGTAGCTGGTAAGGTAGCACTCATTCAACGAGGCGACATTACGTTCGATGAAAAAGTGCAAAATGCAAAAGTCGCAGGTGCTAAAGCTGCGATTGTTTATAACAATGTTGATGGTGAAATAGAAGCCTTCATAGGTGAAGGGTCTAATTATATTCCTGCTTTCCGCCTGTCAAAAGCTGAAGGGGAACTATTGAAATCACAAAATGAAATTACCTTTGAGTCATTGGGCAGCGTCAAGACAGGAGGAGATCACTTAGCGGAATTTAGCTCGAGAGGTCCTGCTAACGGGAATGATGATATTAAACCAGATGTCGTAGCACCAGGTGTGGCGATATTCTCGACAATGCCTGAATATTTAAATGATCCGCAAGACGGGGAAAATTACGATATGGCTTATGGCCTTCTTAATGGAACATCAATGGCTTCTCCTCACGTAGCAGGTACAGCAGCGCTCATCTTGCAAGAACATCCTGAATATACACCTTTCGAAGTGAAAGAAGCTTTAATGAATACAGCTGATAAAATGAATGGCCACTATTCAGTCAATGAAGTTGGTGCAGGCAGAATTGATGCGTATGAGTCAGTCCAAGCGGATACATTGGTGAAGGTTATGGACAAAACGATGCATGAACAAGATGGCAGCCTTGTCGAAATTGATGAAGAAACGGGTTCCATTGCTTTTGGCACTCACTTTAAAAAGGAAGAAGGACATATTGAAGACAGCAGAAAAGTCGTGATTCAAAACTTCAATGAACAAGATGCGCAGGAATTTATCACAAATGTTGAGTTTATACCGGCTAAGGGACAAATTCAAGATGCCGGCAAAAATGGGGTAGAAGTAACGATGCCCGATACGATTTCTGTAGAAGCAGCAAAATCTGCAGAGATTGAGCCGATGATTCGTGTTTCAGAAGATGCGAAATTCGGACGTTATGAAGGGTACATTCACCTTGTCAATTCGAAAAATGAAGAAGAGAATTATCAACTCCCGTTTTCCATCCGTGTGACAGACAAAGGATTTGAGAAAATGGTATTGACAAGACCGATGATTGCGAATGATTCGAAGGTACATCCGTATTATACGCCATATACCAATGCAATCATCAATTTATCAAGCCCATTAAAGACGATTGATATGTTGGTGAGGGATGGAAAATCTGGAGAAGCAATTGGATTTATGGGAACCATTGATGCAAGCCATTTAATGACTGGTATTGATTATTGGGGCGATAAAATTTTTACTGGACAGGTATACCCATTCACCAATGATCCTTCGGAGCCAATTTCTGATAAAATGGTGAAACTGCCGGAAGGTGATTATACGTTCGAAATGATTGGGTATGATGAGCAAGGTAAACCACACAGTAGGGAAGCGATTGTTATGATTGACAATACGCCTCCAGAAGTAGAGCTTTCCATGGAACCTGGTCTTTATGAAGTAAATGATTCGATGTATACAGAAGAAGAAGGATTAGATGGTCCAGCGGTATGGGTACACGGAAATGTGTATAATTCGACTGTCGATGCCCTTAAAGAGAAAGGGATGATTATTGATCAATCCACGAATGGCGTATTGTGGTGGGAATACAACTTCTATAATCATTATTTACTTAATGTTGATAAGGACGGCAACTTTAGATTCCCTGCAGCGAAGGAAAGAATTGACGAGAGGTCATATTTGGATTCCAACTTATTTATTTTCGATAATGCTACAGCATCCGAAGGATATCCAGAAAGCATTAACAACTACATGTTCATAAAAGAAGGAACGGAATATGTGGTTCCTAGTTATGATAAAGAAAAGGTCCGTCTGGGTGACGAAATTACCATGACATTGAATTTGAACAATGTTCAGCAGCTCGCCTCCGGGGAATTCAGCATCCCTTTTTATAAAAATTTCTTTGAATTTGAAAATGTCAAAGTCAATGAGGCATTTAAGAAATATGCTGAACAAAAAGGAGTAACAGTTAATGTATCTGAACCAGCAGTCACTGAAGGGAACGTCAAAGTAGGGGCTTCGATTGACCAAAATGAGTTGAAAATCGATAAAGACCTTCCATTCTTAGATGTCACGTTCAAGGTCATTGGTGACGAATACTATGCCCCACAGGACTTGACATTTGAAACGCGTTCTTTTAAATATAAGAAGACATCAGACTCTGATCCTTCAACTATCCGTGTATTTAAAGACAGGTCATTTACGATTTTGGCTGGACACTCTATTGTGAATGGAAATATTAAGCCTGAAGCTTTCTATAAAGAGAATGGACAATTGGATTATTCAATCGACTATTCTAAGCTTGGAGCGAAAGTATATGCAAAAGCGGCAGATGGTAAAACCTACGAAGATTCGGAAATTTATGATAATGGATACTTTACAATCGATAACCTTCCGTTATCAGAAAATGAGTATGAAATCTATGTGAAGGTACCAGGACATCTCTCGAGCAAAGTAACGACGAAAGTAGTGAAAAGCGTCGATGGAGAACTAGCCGGTGTACGAATGATAGTAGATATGGACAGAAGCTATGCAGGTGATGTTAATGGCGATAAGATGGTTGATATCCAAGATGCGATCATCGCAGTTTTCTCATACGGAAAAGAAAATGTAGGGGTTAACAAGGGAGACATTAACCAAGATGGAAAAGTAGATGAAACGGATCTTCGTTTCATCGAGAAAAATTTCTTAGAAAAAGGACCAGATGCCAAAGAGAATAAAAAGCCAAAAGAAAAACTTGGCAAGGTTACATTGGAAAAATTATTCCGTTCCATTGGTCTTGAAACAAGAAATTAGCAATAATACAAAAGGGGCTGTCCAATAAGTCGATTTTCGGCTATTGGATGCCCCTTTACTTGTTAATGAATACTGCTATATCAACATTCTTGAATTTCCGTTTTTAATGAGTTTTCCCTTTTTAGACAGCCTCTTTTGGAAAATACGTTACCTAATATCCTTTTAATCCATTATTACTTTTGTCGCCAGTTCAAGAGCTTTACCGGTTTTGTCGGTTTTTAAATAGTAATGAAAGAGTTCTTTTTCGTATCGCTGTACTAACGTTACACAACCACACTTTTTAAAGTACGGTAAAGCGTTCGTGGTTAGGTAACTATAATATTCTGAATGGTGTTCGTTGATCAAATGGAGAAGAAGCTTGAAATTGATCGAATATAAATATTCAGTAGTCTCCATTGCGATCGATAACCCCTCGTAGGCAAGTTTAACTAATTCATTATTCGACAATAGATTCCCTTCAAGGCAGCACCGGATGAATCCTTCCAGGGAGATTAAATAAAACGCTGATTTTTTTTCCTTCAGAACCATCGATTGTTCATACAGTTGTTTGGCCGCTTCATATTCGTTTCTATTATAGTATTCATATGCTAAGTTATGCAGCAGCCGTGCCTTCTTATCAAGAGCATGGCACAGTTCGCAAGTTTGAATTAAAGCATGATATTGCTCGACTTTTATTTGAAAATCACGGTGTCCGTCACTTTCGCGTGTCATTAACATAATCATTTCGGCATCAATAGCTTTAAGAATATTATTGCTATTAATAAAAAATTGCAGCGATTTTTCTGCATAGTAATAAGCCATTACCTTAGAACCTGCGGCAAGGTAGGAAGTAGCTAAAGTAAGATAGTACTCTGCATTGTTGTAATCTTCACCGTTAATTGCTTTTAAAATAGTGAACGCTTTTATCACATCCTTTTTAGACAAGTAATACATTCCTAAAAGATGTTTTAGTAAGTTACTCTCGTAGGAAGGCAAATATTTATGTTTTTTTTGTATAGCTTTTATGGTTTTGTCGGCCTGTTTAAGATTATTATGCAGAAGATGGTATCTCGCCCTCAGGAGTTCATAAAGAATTTGATAGTCACTGATCTGAATTAATGGTTCTTTCTCTAGCTTGTCTTTTATCAATTCGATTTCTTTATCTCGTTGCTTAATCATTGCATCATGCCAACTATCAAGTAGAGTCTTTATATGTTTATAACGCTTTACCTCCTCTTCAATATTAATTCCAAGCCTTTTAGAAAGAAGTAAGGTGATCTCTGGAGAATAATCTGTCATCCCGCGTTCAATTTTGCTAACATGTGTATTTGAGCAAATCCCATTGCCAATCTGTTGTTGTGTTAATTTAGCTTTTTGGCGATAAAATTTTATAATTTTCCCTTTATACATGCTATATTCACTCCATACTTGAAAGAATTAACTAAAGAGCAAAAACCTCACAATTCGGAAAATCCAGTTTTGGTCAATTTGACTTGTAAAGTGCTCTCATCTTTTCTATCATTTTCCTTTGATTATAATTGAATTTGATGGGATAATATTTTTGAAAAATTCTATCAAATCAATAAAAAGAAAGCGCTTTTAAAACTCCAGCCTAGCTTTATTACACTCTTGGTATAGGAGAAGGCGAACAATTATTGAATATGTCCTACGAAATTCAGTGAATGGAATTCATGTAGCGTTATTTAAATAATATATTTCTTTTTAAGGTGAAAGGCGTAAGGGGTATCCTGCATCTACTTGAATAAACTAGCAAATGGTAATCAAGAGAGAGAGGGAAATGGCAACAAGTGAATTCGTTTTCAAAAAAAGGAGCAGGTGAATAAAATGAATGCTGTTCTATATCAAGAAATTCAAAAGTATATGCAAATGAAAAATTGGAATAAAACAAAACTTTCAACGAAATCCGGTATACATATAAGCGAAATCAGCCGCATTCTCAATCACAAGCAGCCCCTTTCATTGCAAAATCTGGATGCCATTACAACTGCATTTGGTTTAGCTGAAGGTATGTTTTATCCATATTATGTAAAGGAATGCTTAAATGAAGGAAATCGCGTGGACAAACGCAGAAGTATACAGTTCTTGTATAAGTGTGCAGCCGAAGGGTTTGAGAAGCATTCTAATGAATTATTAAATTTAATGTTGGAAGAACAGTCAAAAACGATTAGAAAGAAAAATTTATTTTATATCTTTTCTGTTGCTGAAAAGCTTTTTAAAGCAGGAAAAGATGAGAATGCACTGCCTCTCTATGAGGTGCTGATTGAAAGCGAGTCGGATCGCTTTTCAGAAAAAGTCGCGGTAAGTTATTTCAGGAGATTCTATATTGTAAGAAGAACAGGCAAAGGACAGTATGCCCTGTCTTTTGTGTTAGATCAATTAGCGTACATGCCTAATGAAATCAGGTTGGAAGCCTACATGTGGATTATTGCAGATTACTATCGGCGTGAGGAATGGAGGCAGGTTCTGAATTACTCAGATAAATTAAAGAAACTGGCACCCGAAGGCGACTATTATGGACGGGCCTTAATGTATAAGGGACTTGTTCTATCAAGAATAGGGGACTCTCTTGAAGAAGTATTGAATATAATTGATGAATACTCAAAAGTAAGCGAGTTTTATGCGGAAATTGCTGCAGGTAACCGCTATGCAGCCCTATTGGATTTTGGAAAGTTGGAATATGTTGACGAGTATCTCTCTTGGCTGGAAAACAGGGATGATATATATGTGGGCCTGCCGAGGATATTTGAGACATTCGTTCGATTAGATCGTTTAGAAGATGCTAAAACCCTCATGGAAAGGTTCAAACAAGTAATCGACGATATGGCCGAGAGCAAGGAACCGTGGCTAAAAGAAAAAATGAATTTAGACTTTCGCTATGCGCACGCCTTGTTTCAATGTAAAAGCAGTCAATTTGAAAAAGGGTTGGATGAACTAGTGGAAGTGGCGGATTTATCAAATAGGATAGGAAATATGGAAAGGTTCAAAAAATGTTTGTTAGCTTTTTGGAAATACAGATTTTATGCGACTCCCCAACACGATAAAAAATACTCTCAGCTATTACAAACAGGGAAAAATTAGAATAATTAACTTGAGAAAAAGAGCTTAAAAAGAGCCCTTTTTCTTTTTTTTTCAATTTGATTGAATTTTTAAAAAATTATATCCCATCAAGTCCAAATATAATCGAAATGAAGTTAATTAAAATAGAAGGGAAGAGATGAATGAAATACAAATTGACGAAAAGTTTAACAACTTTGACGTTAGGCACAGGGTTATTGCTTAATCCTTTTGCCCAGACTCCCGACAACCAGGTTGCCACAGCATCAATAGCATCACCCATTGACCAGGTGCTGGCAAAGTTAACTCCTGAGCAGCGACAAGCATTAAATCAATTAAAAGTGAACAATTTAGAAGGATTGCAACTATCCCCAGAAACAAATCTCGAAAGTGAAGAAGAGATCTCCGTCATTGTAGAATTTAAGGACAAGCCTGCTAAGACAGCGGTGTTAGAAGCTGCTGCTAATGGTAAAAAGCTGTCACTTAATGAAGCGAAACAAAAAGCAGATGCTGCGCATAAAACATTCAAATCAGATTTGCAAAAGATTTATAAAGAAGTGGCAAAAAAGAAAAAAGCTGTCTATAAAGTAAAAAGAACGTACAAGCATGCTTTTAATGGTGTTTCAATTGAGCTGCCTGCCAACAAAGTTAAGGCATTACTACAATCCAACGAAGTAAAAGCGGTTTGGTCAAATGATGAGGTATATGTAGAGCCTCCAGTTCAACAAGATCTTTCCTCTAACGAAAAAAAAGAAACAGGGATGCGTACATTCCCAGGAGTGGATAAATTACATGCTGAGGGACTTACTGGAGAAGGGATAAAGGTAGGGGTAATAGATACGGGCACTGATTATAACCATCCCGATTTAAAGGATGTTTATAAAGGCGGTTATGACTTTGTGGACAATGACAATGATCCGATGGAAACGTCGTATGAGGATTGGAAGAAATCAGGATACGCAGAAAGAAATCCTCTCACAGGTGCATACTATTATACTCAACATGGGTCACACGTTTCGGGGATCATTGCCGGTACAGGGAAAAACAGCACTGATCATGCAGTAACAGGGGTAGCACCAGACGCTGATTTATATGTCTATCGTGTCTTGGGCCCTTATGGTTCCGGGTATACAGATGATGTATTAGCAGGAATTGACCAAGCTGTAGCGGATGATCTGGATGTCGTCAATCTTTCGCTTGGAGCAAATTACAACAACCCAATGTATGCAACAAGTATTGCCGTAAATAATGCCGTACTTGCTGGAGTGACAGCCGTCGTATCAGCCGGAAACAGTGGCGATGGCATGTATACCCTAGGTTCGCCGGGAACTGCAGCATTAGCCATAACGGTAGGGGCCAGTAACACTTCCGAAAATATTGTCACGGCGAAAGGAACACTGTATGCTGACACAACGCTTCCTGCAGATTTGAAATTGCTTGGAAAAGGGTATGAAGACAACTTGGATGAGCTAAAGGGACAAAACCTTCCAGTTGTTGATGTAGGAATGGGATATGAATCTTCTTATACTAACAAAGATGTGAATGGGAAAATCGTACTCGTTCAACGTGGCATTATACAGTTTGCCGATAAAATAAAACATGCCTATAAAAATGGCGCGAAAGCTGTCTTGCTCTATAATCATATTCCAGGAGAAGGCTTCATTCCGGCATATTTAGGTGAAGGCTATCAATTTGTCCCGACATTCAATTTATCTTACGAACAAGGGAATGAGCTGAAAAAGAAACTTTCAGCCGGAGAAGCAACATTCTCTTTTGATGAAATGGGACAAGTAGCGACAGAAGGAAACAAATTGGCAGACTTTAGCTCCCGTGGTCCGGCTAGGACAACGTATGACATAAAACCGGAAGTAACAGCCCCTGGTGTCTCTGTCTTCTCGACGGTTCCATCCTATATGCATGGTGAGGATCAAATAGGGAAGTATGAATACGCATATGAACGATTATCCGGAACATCGATGGCAAGTCCAAACACAGCGGGTGTTGCTGCCTTATTATTACAATCAAATCCAGAATTATCACCATCACAGGTAAAGGAAATCTTAATGAATACAGCGGACCCGTTAAATGGAGACTACAGTGTATATGAAGTAGGTGCCGGCGTTGTCGATCCATACGAGGCTGTCCATGCTCAAACAAGAATTGAAGTGTTGGACAAAACTTTGTACCCAGTTGATGGAAAAGAAAGGCTGAAAAGCATTGACAATAACACTGGAGCTATTAGCTTCGGTACATTTGCCCCAAATGGTCAACATTTAACAGATGAACGTTCCGTTGTTCTATACAACAATAGTAAAGAATCCAAAACATTTGATGTGTCCGTGCAGTTCCAAAAGGATCGCAGAGACTCGAAGGATGCCTCTGCAAACGGAGTGAACCTTACAACCAAATCAACAATAAAAGTTAACGGAAATGCCCGTAAGAAAATGAATGTCTTCATTACGATTCCAAAATCAGCAGAGCTAGGCACATATGAAGGGTATGTCGTGTATACCAATAGAAACAACCCGGATGAAACCTACCAAGTTCCATTTGCAATACGAACGGTGGAAGAAGGAATCAATTCTTACAAGCTTAGCCATGAAGCAATGACCTATCCATATAAATATTTTAATTCAGGTATGGCTCGATTTACAGATGCTACTTTCAATTTAAAATCACATATGAAAACACTGGACCTCTTCTTATTAGATGGAAAAACAAACAAAGAAATCGGGTTTATTGGAACCGTTGATGGATTTGCTTCGAGCTTAACAAATGGAGAATTGTCTCTAAGAAAAGCCTTTGATGGAGTGTACTTCCCGCTGACAGGGAGTCCCGACAAACCAATTGCTCATCATCCGGAACGTGCTGAGCCTGGCTTTTATAAAGTAAAAGTTGTTGCCACAAATGATGAAGGCAAGACTTTCTCGGAAACGGATACATTGTACATTGACTATAATGCACCAAAGTTTTCTCTAAACCTTGAGTCGGGTGTATATGAATACAAGCCAGAAGAAAAAACAGTCAAGATTACTGGTTCACTTTTTGATAAAGAAATTAAGGACATGAAAGAAGCAGGGTTTAGTTTTACTCAAGGAGATAATAAAGTAGTCTATCAGGATTATTTGAATTTCCGAAACAGAGGAGAAATGGCGGTAAATGAAGATGGAACGTTTTCAGTTGACTTTCCAATGGACGAAACAAGACCAATGCATCTTGATTTTTCTGGGATCGATCCTGCCACTAATAGAACATATGTAGAAAGCAGTGACATTTACTTTATCAGAGAAGGGGAGCCTTATGCACTTGCGCAGCCAGACAAACGAGCAGCACAAATGGGTGAAAATTTGGATGTCACTTTGTCCTTAAATAATGTAGAGAATGTAAAAGAAGCAGTTTACACATTGAATTATAATAAAAATTATGTTGATATAGTAGAGGTAAAACCAGCACCAGGCATGAGTGATAAAATTTCGGTGAACGCTGAATATGATAATCGTTATCCTTATTCTTCACAGTTAGAGGTTACCGCAACCTTGAAGGAAGGACAGCAGCCTTTATCGGGAGACCTGCCTTTAGTCAACGTAACGTATAAGATAAAAGATAATTGGTATGGGGGAACGCTTTCACCAAGTAGTATGAAGACTTCCATTACCGATGCTGAAGGAAACACTCAGGATATGTTGTTTAATGCAACACCTCATTTTCGTATGCAACCCGAGGCAATGGCTGAAGGTACCATCAAGGCGGAGGCATTCATGAACAAATTTGTTCCGGAAGTGCCTATATTATCCTTTGACTATGCACAAGCCGGTGCAGAAGCAAAAATGACTGGTGAGGATGGAACAATTTATGAAGGAAATATTGGGAATGATAGTCCAGGGTTTGACTTCAATTTACCATTATCAGTAATTGGTGAACAACTCAATATGGAATTGAATATACCAGGACATTTCACATTCCATAAAACGTTTAAGATGGGCTCTCATGGAAATAAAGATATCTTGTTCACAACACTCGAAGCTGGTGATGTAAATAAAGACGATGTCATTGATGTGATGGATGCTGTTTACATTCAAGAGAAGTGGGGAACAAGTGACCGTGATGCAGATATTAACTTCGACGGCAGCGTTGATGCTACAGACATTGGATTTGTGAAGAAGAATTACCTCATGCAAAATCCATCAGTAGATAATGCCCCGAAGGTAAAAAAGAACTACAAAGGCAAAACATTGGAGAGGATTCTGCAAGAGCTTGGAATCCAATAATTTCACAAAATATTGAGCAATATCATACGAATCCGTTAGAGTGTTTAGGGATAAATTCCTTAAACACTCTTTTTTATCATTGGTTTATACAGAATGTTCTCTATGATCATGAGCCTATTTGCGCATTTAAATATCATATACTTTTCTCACATGCTCATAATCTCCTACAATTCGTGATTTCCCCCAATAATTCGCTTGAATTTTCATTCATTTTACACTACTTTAGGCGAAAAATGTAATTATAAGTAAAAAAAACAAGTGATATACGCCTAAATAAGACAAATGAAATCTAAAAAATCCCCCAATAGGAGTTTTGATCAATAGCTAGAAATGAATATGAGTGGTGCTCACTATGATAGATAGAGAATACAAGGAGGGAGAGCTAAGAATTTGGGTAATAGTGACCTGTCGAAAGATGGGTGTTGCACCGACCTGCTACGATTTTGGTCATCTGGTAACCACGTTTTCTGATGCTAGGGATTGTTTAGATAGGTGAGTACTAGTATGGGCAGTGACATCTAAGATTCTTTCAATATGTGTAAAAAGGAAAATGATATTCTATTGAAACGGGTGAGAGAATGAGAGGTTCATTGAAAAGAAGACTACCGATTGTATTCATGTTCGTTTTACTTTTAAGTAGCTTTGTAACACCAGCTAGTGCGGAATTCTATCTGCCAAAGGACGGACAATCGGCAGTTCCTCAAACACAAAAAGCTGAACTGCCTATGGCTGATTTGGCTGAAGATAATGGAAATCATCCATTATACGGACAGGATGGAAAATCATTTGATCCAAATGAAAAGGTTCGTTTAATCGTCGAAGTAGATGTAAATGAAAAGGCAAGAACTCTGCCTGAAAAGCAGGTAGAACAAGTGAAAAATACGTTTATGAAAAAAAGAGATGGTTCTTCAAAAGTCATACATACTTATTCCACAGGCTTTTATGGATTTAGTATGGAAACGACAATGGGAGAAGCAAAGAAGATTAAAGAGGCAGAGGGCGTAAAGGATATCCGTATTGCTAAAATGTATCAACACATGGATGTAAAGAGCAATGAACTTGTGGAAGCCATGAATGTGTGGACAAAATACAATTACAGCGGTGGCGGAATGGTTGTTGCGATCGTTGACTCAGGAATCGATTACGGCCATGAGGCATTGAAACTTTCCGAAAAAGGGAAGAAGAAAGCAAAGTATAATGGAGAGAATATTAAAGCGAAACTGGATGAAACAGATGTAAATGATGTTTGGTATACAGACAAAGTACCGACAGGCTATGACTGGGCAGATAAAGACACCAATGTCATTCCTACAAGTAATTCCCACGGAACTCATGTGGCTGGAATTGTCGGAGCCTATGAAGAATCCCAGAAAAAGGCGATCGGAGTCGCTCCGGATGTACAGCTTTTAGCTGAAAAAGTGTTCTCCGATAAAAGCGGCGGTGCATATGATGATGATATTATCGCAGGAATTTATCATGCGGTAGAGTTCGGAGCCGATGTCATCAATTTAAGCTTGGGTTCTGATGCTGGAGTGGTGGATCCGAATGACCCTGTCCAACGAGCGATCCAATATGCTACTGAACAAGGTGTGCTAGTCGTAGCTGCTGCAGGAAATGCTTCATATAGCACGAAGCAGAACATACTTGAAAGTTCTCAATTACCATTAGCGAAAAATCCTGATATCGGACTTGTCGGTGATCCTGGTGTGACACCTTATGCTCTTCAAGTTGCTTCTTCAGAGAATGAGCAGATGAAGGTAGATTCCCTTCAGTTAAACGATGGAAGCATGCTCGGTTATCAAATTCAAACAAGCTCTAAAAAGCTGATCGATACTTTGGAGGCAGATAAGAAATATGAGCTGGTTTTCGCAGGTGAAGGATTTGGAAAGGATTTGGATGGATTAGACTTAGAAGGGAAAATCGCAGTCGCAAAGCCTGCAAGATATTCTACCTATACAACCCTTCAATTTGACACAGCAGAAAAAGGAGCGGTTGCACTTATTGTAATTCCATCTGATGAACTTCCGCCTTATGCCAATTTACGTTTTAATCAGTGGACAATCCCAGCAGTCACAACAGATAAAACCCATGCTAATCAACTGGTAGAAAGGTTACAAGCCGGAGAAAGCATTACGGCACAATTGTCAGATGAAGGGCTTTGGGTGCAAAACCCAGCCATCGAACCAATGTCAGATTTCTCTTCCTATGGCTCACCGACCGACTTAAGCTTTAAGCCGGAAATTACAGCTCCAGGAGGAAAAATATACTCAACCGTTTTGAACAATCAATATGAAACAATGAGTGGAACGTCTATGGCTACTCCACACGTTGCAGCTGGAGGAGCTTTACTTCTTCAAAAGTACTATGAAGAGCTCCAATTCCCTAAAAATGAAGATACTGTATTAAAAGCGAAGAATGCTCTGATGAATACATCGCAAATTTTAACAAACCCGGAACATGACAATACACCTTACTCGCCTAGACGCCAAGGTTCAGGATTGATGAAAATTGCACAAGCGATTAAAACACCTTATCTACTTCAACATTCAGGTGCTCCTTTAGAGAAATCCTCATCTGTTGCATTAAAAGAAGTAGATCGCACGTTTGATTTCACATTAGATGTGGAGCCATTAGCTGAAAATCTAGAAAAATCGAATCATCAGTATGAAATTGTAGTAGATGTGTTAACGGATGAAACAGAAGAAAGAACATATGGCGGAGTAGAAAGAAATTACTTAACGTTGAACTCTGTTCCTATAGAAGATGCCGTTGTGAAAATCAACGGGAAAAAAGTAACGGATAAAAGCAAATTCCAATATAAGCCGCGTCGAGATGACGATGTGAACATCTCTGTGACACTACCAGAAGAGTTAAGAGATGGGCGATATGTGGAAGGGTTTGTTCGTTTTGTACCAAAAGGCAGTTCTGCAAAAGATTTAACGACTTTAACGATGCCGTTCATGGGATTCTACGGTGAATGGGATTCTATCGATAATATTGATGAGAGCCCTGTAAACGGAGATCCTTATTTAGGGTATACAGTTTTATGGAATGACATGTTCGAACTTCCATTGGGATTTGATCAACAGACAGGTACATTTGATAAAAACGCGGTTGGATATTCGCCAAGATCGATTGCATCGGGTATTTTTCCTTCATTCACTGCATTTCGTAATTTGAAAGAAATGTCGCTTAGTATCCAAGATGCAGAGGGAAATACAGTTTCGACCATAACAAATTTTAGTGAGTATACAGAAGACGGAAGTCCTTATACCTTTAGAAAGAATATCATGAGCTACAGAGATTTTTATTATAAATTTGATGGAATATCCTGGAACGCTACAGATGATAGAGGAAACCTTCTTCCTGATGGAAACTATTATTATGTATATGAGAGTACGTTGAATTATGAGGGAGCTGAGCCTCAACAAACGAAAATTCCTTTTAGTCTGGATTCTGTCTCACCTAGTGTTGAAAATATAAAAATAATCGATCAACCGGATGGAAAGTATAAAATTACATGGGATGTCATAGAAGAAGGAAGCGGTTATATCGGAAGCTTCCTTTGGGTCAATGGCAAACGCAAGAGTGCAGCACCTGGGTCCAACGAGTATATTTCTGATGAAAAACCTGAAATTGTGATGGTATCAGCAATGGATAATTTCCGTAATGTGGGCGTTGGATATACCGGTAATGAAGAGCAGTTGCATGCAGATCCATTTATCAATTACTTCCATGTATCTGGAACTAACATCAACGAAAACAAGCCTGCATCCATCCTGCTATTTGGTTACAAACGAATGGATTGGCATTTTGAAATTTCCGATTCAGAAGGAAATGTAGTAGAATTTGCAGATATCAAAAATGAACATTCCATTTATGGGTTAAAGTGGTACGCAGGTGCTGAATATCCAGATGGAGATTATTATGTGACTGTAACAGGTACAGATGAAACGGGATTATCGTTAACGTCTGAGCCGAAGAAAATAACGGTTAAACATTAATTATTAAAGTCAAGAATATCCTTTAAATAAGGTTATTCTTGGCTTTTTTCTAGTTGAGATCTTTAGATTAAGTTCAATTAAGTTCTACTCTAGCAAAATATTATCTTTTGATTATATGGTAATACATCCAATATTTATAATAATTAACAGCATCTTTTAACTAAGCCGAAAAAAACCGCACTCATTGGAAGATCTCCTGTAATTTCTTGATCTCCGTTCTTAATGATATCTATTTTTACATTGGAAAACGATCCGATAGAAAAATGTATGAATTATGGTTTATTATTACATATTCCATAGAAAAACGACATAATACACCTCTATTAGACTAAAATTGGGGCAGTAGTCCAGGAATTATAGACCGGTTCCTTTGTCATGTTTCATCCGTTCTATTTTCATTTATAGACTTCTTACACCTCTATGCACTTTTTTTAGTACATAACTCCTAGGTTTTAAGATGCTAAATCCCCCAATACACCAACTCTCAGACTTATGCAATAATGTAAGTTGAAATCAGAATATTGATTTAATTCTAATTAAAAATGTAAGTATCTTTTTCTTCAAAAAAATCTACATTTCACAACTAGACTAGAGGGTAAGGAATGGAACAATTATGTAATTTGTTAAAAAAGTAGTCCCGATTGCAATCATTTTATTTATCATGATGATTATATTTTCCATTTTCGTAAGCCTTAACAACAATAAACCACTAACCTTTTTTGGAATTATGCCCTTGACCGTATTATCGAATAGTATGGCTCCTGTCTTTGAGGCGGGGGATGTCATTATTACTCGAGAGGTTGAAGCAGGGGATCTTAAAAAGGGTGACATCATCCCCTTTTACAACGAAGAGAAAAACCTGATTACTCATAGAATTACGTCCATTGTTAAAGAAGGTGGAGAGAGACATTTTTATACCCAAGGTGATAACAACAATACGATGGATGAAGATGTCACGACTGCAAGTGAGATAATAGGAAAAGAATTGTTTCATATTCCAAACCTCGGTTTTCTTTCTCACTATACGAAAGGACCGATGGGCTTCCTACTATTCATTGTTCTTCCATTAGCAGGTTATGTTAGTTTAACGGTTTATGAAAAAATAAAGCCAAAGAAGAAAGAAGAGAAGCTTACTAAATCATGAATATGGGGGATATACATGTTTAAATTAAAAAATGCTTTCTTAGGTAGTGCGCTAGTAGGGGCGATTGTTGTGTCAGGGAGTTTCGGTACATATTCATGGTTTACATCCCAGACTAATGCGACGGGTGAAATTACAAACGGTATATTAGAAATTAATAACGGACAAGACATGGAGACAAAGATCATCGAAGCTACTGGATTTGCTCCTTCTCAATTAAAATATGGTGAGTGGTTAAAGATTGAAAACACAGGAGATATGGATGCATACCTCAAAGCTACCTACAATCAGTCTCTAAGTGTAGATGTTCCATTAGATGCTTAAAATGACAGAAGACATCCTGGAAGAAACAAGAATCTATCTAGATCAGCTGTTCAATGGGACAACAAATGAAGTCAAGTCATTATCTAAGAAAATTGCTCCTGGAGTTGAAATGGTCGTTGGGTTTGTAGAGGAAGAAGAGATCCAACCAGCTGCAAAAAGCGGTAACGGAAAAGCGAAAATGCTATTAGGTGACGGTTCAAAAGAAGGAGAGAAGCATGAATTCTGGCAATTAAACGATGACCAATACATCGATCTTTCTTTCGCTATTAAACTTGACGCAAAAGCAGGGAACGAATATCAGGGAGTTACGTATACTTCAAATCTAAATGTAACAGCAAAACAAATGGATGATGGAGCAAAATATTAATTAGTTACCACTGTCTAAAGTGTACCGATTACCTTCATGCATAACGTTTGGAAAGACAATCTAGAGGAGACAATCCTGGTAGGTTGTCTTTTTTACTCACAAAAAAAGGAGATAAAATGTTTATGAAGAAGTGCTACTATAGAACTCTTTTGTTTGCCTTTATCATGACCATAAGTGGATGTCAGGCGAATAAAGGAGAAGATACCTATCCAAAAGAAGGAAAGGTGGTAGAAGAAACGATGAATTCCTCCGGTATAATAGATCCATCCATTGACCTTTCAAGCAATCAAAAAATCTCAGTCATTATTAAATTTACCATTAAACCAGCGAAAGTAGCGGTTTTAGAAGCAAAAGCGAAAGGTATTGATTTAACCTTGGAGGAGGCGAAACAGCAAGTAGAAGAAAGCTACCAAACTTTTCAAAAGGAAATTCATACTTTTTTAGACGAAAATCAAGTATCCTATCATATTAAACATCGATATAAGACCACATTTAACGGTGTATCAATGGAACTACCTGCAAACGAAATTAAACGTTTAATGGAATCTTCCGTTATTCAAAAGATTTACCCTAACGAAGATATTCAATTAGACCCTCCTATCCAGCCATCCGATCAAATGTAAGATTTTTTAAAAAAGTCACACGTAGTTTTTCTGTATTCTAAAAAATGTAGAGCACCTAAACAATGAAAGCAAAATAGATTTAGAATTTGGGATATTAGATTAGTTGAAAAGGATTAGGTTTATGTTTTCAGTAAGATGGTAAGTGTAGGATTAAAGTGGTGGGTATGGTTAGTCTGCTGCAGATAAAAACCGCAATTTTTTCGTAATCGTTTCTTGGTATGAGTGACATAGAGTTGTTCCGTTAAAAGGAGCACTTCTTGAATAAGTGCCACCGAAATATGTCGAGAACTATAGAACGTTTAGGAGGGATATAAATTGGGAACAGGAGAACGAAATGATTGATTTTCTTGTTTGAATTTTTTTTGCTTTTAATGAAATGTCTATCATTAATAATACCAGCCACAACTACATAAAGTGGATGGCTGTATTTCAATAATCTAGCCAAGACTGGATAAAGGCATGCTTGAGCCCTATGTTGGGAAACTGACACATACGGTCCTTAGGGGGGATGGTTACTGAGAGGTTGCCCTTCTCCCCGACAAAAAGGGGCGAAAACCTTTTCCTATTCATATGAAGGGGGGAAAAACCAGCAACTGAACGACAAAAATAAACCCCTTGAAATTACCATGTGAGTCCTAATTTATCACAACAAACATCTGCGAATAAAACAATTCCTCATATAAGCCTACCAATATTTCAATCTACTTTGCCCACGCTACGCTGGTACTGGACCAAATACGAAAATTTCATTTATTTTGGCTTCCGCGGCAAAACTATGAAACTTACTTTGTAATACTTCTATTTGCTTAGTCGTATTTATAAACATAAATGCATGATATGAACCGAGGAGTGGTTGTATGAAAGGTTTCTCTTTTATGGAAAAAGCAATTGAAGTGGCTTTAGAAAATGTCATGTCCAACCAGGGTGGACCATTTGGAGCCATTGTTGTTAAAGACGGCAAAATAATTGGTACCGGCCGAAATGTAGTAACAGCATTAAATGATCCTACTGCACACGCTGAGGTGCAGGCCATAAGGGCAGCTTGCCAATATTTAAACGATTTCCAGCTTATCGATTGTGAGATCTATACGAGCTGTGAACCTTGTCCGATGTGTATCGGAGCCATCTATTGGGCAAGACCAAAAGCTGTTTATTATGCATGTACGAAGGAAGATGCTGCGAAAATAGGTTTCGACGATCAGTTTATTTATGAACAGCTTTCCCTTCCAATTGACCAGCGTAATATTACGATGAAACAAATTTCTCCAAATCAATATGAATTACCGTTTAAAACATGGGAAAAATCAAATGATAAAAAACTTTACTAATCTGTATGAAAAGAATCCATTAACGAAAAGAATCTCTGTAACATCAGGAAGAGAAGCTGTGGATACAGTTATTAAGAATGAGAAATTTATTGATGTCATTAACCTTGAAATATTCTTTGGAGACATTGCCACTGTTGTTGGGTATTTCAAATTTTTATAAAATTTATCTTTGTGCATACTGGAGGAGTTCTATGATGAGAAAAATTCATTTTACTGTTAATGGTGCTCCCTGCTCTATTACTTGCCATCCTGCTAAAACACTGTTGGATGTTCTAAGAGAAGATTTGGATTTGACAGCAAGTAAAGAGTGCTGCGGTAAAGGAGAATGCGGCTCATGTTCTGTCCTTGTTAATAATGAGGTGGTTTGTTCGTGTCTGATTCTTGTTGGGCAGGTGGAAAATCAAAATGTCATTACTTGTGAAGGGGTCGGATTAACTCCTCACCTGGATCATATACAGGAGTCCTTTATTGAAGAAGGCGCAACACAATGCGGCTACTGTACCCCGGGTATCATCGTATCCGCAAAGGCCTTTCTCAATGATGTAGATGATGTTCCTTCTGTTGATGAAATTAAGACTGCCCTTGGCGGGAACCTTTGCCGATGTACTGGATATTCGAAAATCATAAAGGCTGTAAAAACAGCAGCAGAGAAGAATCTTAAAGAGTCAGGAACAGTAAAGAGTTAATGGGTGTGACAGCCATTCTTCTTGCAGCCGGACAGTCAAGCCGTATGGGCAAATTAAAAGGTCTCCTTCCTTGGAAGGGAGTAACATTATTTGAGCACCAGCTGATGACACTAGAAAAATCATCCGTGGAAGAAATCCTTGTCATAGTTGGCTATCAGGCAGAACATTTTATAAAACTAGCAAAATATTATCCGGTAAGGATGGAGTTTAATAAAAAATATCCAATCGGGAAATGTTCTTCAATCTTGTCTGGGCTTCAAGCTATGAAAAATCCAAAAAACAACATTTTAATAGTAGCATTAGATCAGCCTTTAGACACTGATACCATTAATAGTCTTTCTAAAACACTTGCAGGCAGTGATCACCTCATTGCAGTACCTGTTTTCCTCGGAAAAAGAGGCCATCCCGTTCTTTTTTCCGGTACATTACACAATGATCTGCTCACCATCAATGAAGAAACAATGGGTCTTAGGAGCATTTTTCAAAAATATAAAGATACGGTTATAGAAGTATCTGTAGACAATCCAGCAATTCTACTGAACCTTAACACCCTGGATGATTATCATATGGCTTTAAAACAGCAATTGAAGGAGGACCGTTGACCATGCTAATCTCTGAAATTGACCTCGTCTCCCCTGTCTCTTTACAAGAATGCTTAAAGTTGCTATCCGATAAAAGCATTGACCATAGATTGATAGCGGGCGGGACTGATGCAGCAGTGAGGATGAAGGAAGGAAAATGGCGCCCAGAAGTTTGGATAAACATCAAAGGTTTACATGAATTGCGTTACATTTCAGAAAAGGACGGAGCCATCCACATTGGACCATTAACAACACACACTGATATCATTCGACACACCCTGCTTCAAAAGAAAGCCGATGTATTAGTGGAGGCTACCCGAGAAGTAGGTGCCATTCAAATGCAAAATATGGGAACAATCGGGGGAAATATCGGGACTGCTTCACCTGCAGGGGACACCATCCCAGCACTTTATGTACTCGGTGCAGTCATTGAGCTGCGCTCCATGACTTCTGTGCGTTTGGTACCAATCGAAGAATTCTTTGTAGGCCCAGGAAAAACGATTTTAAAGAAAAAAGAAATGATTACAAACATTATCATCCCACCCCAAAAAGCAAATGAAATCGGTATTTTTCAAAAGCTCGGTCCAAGAAAAGCACAATCTATTTCAATCGTGAATGTAGCTATTTCGCTTTTAATGGGTAAGGATCATAAATGCCTGGGCGGAAAAATTGCCTTTGGGGCCGTAGCACCCACCATTATCAGGGCAAAAAAATGTGAGGCATTACTGACACACCAGCCTTTGACAGATGAAATGATTCAAAATATCGGAAAAATCGCCTGGAAAGAGGTGATGCCGATAACGGATGGACGAGCAACTGCCGCATACCGAAGAGATATGGCCAGCTCGCTGCTCGAACGAGGATTATATCGACTTTTAAGGAGGTGGGAAAACGATGGAGAACAATAATACAGAAACCTTAAATTGGATAGGAAAAAGGGTCAAACGAATTGATGGACCTGAAAAGGTGACAGGTGAATTAAAATACATGACCGATTACCAGTTCGACAATATGCTGTGGGGAAAAGTTCTACGCGCAAAATACCCTCATGCCAAGATAAAATCAATCAATACAAAAAAGGCTGAACAGCTGTCAGGTGTTGTAACTGTGCTTACCCATCAAGACATTCCTGGATTTAACGGCTTCGGCATCGTTATTCCCGATCAGCCGGTACTATGCTCTAAAGTCGTCCGGTGTACGGGTGATGCGATTGCTTTGGTTGCGGCAGAAACCCAGGAAATTGCAGAACAGGCGCTTGAATTAATCGAGGTTGACTATGAACAGCTTGAAGTGATTTCAGATGCTGAACAGGCTATGTCACCAACAGCTCTAAACCTCCACCCTGACGGGAATATCCACAGCCACGTAAAAATCATAAATGGTGAGGTTGATCAAGCCTATCAGGAAGCAGATATAATCGTTGAAAACACCTTTTACTCCCCCCGCCAAATGCATGCTTTTATTGAAACAGAGGGCGGATGGGGTGTAATGGATGAGGACGGCTTCATCACCATTCGCTGTCCTGGCCAATATGCCTATCGCGACAGAATGCAAATCGCACGTGCGCTCGCTTACAATCCTGAGCGGATCCGAGTCTTTTCCAGTCCAATTGGAGGAGCTTTTGGCGGAAAGGATGAAATAACAGTCCAGATTTACCTCGCTCTTCTAGCTATGCATACGAATGGCCGTCCTGTAAAAATTCATTACAGCCGTGAAGAATCGGTGATAGCTGGTATAAAACGGCATCCTTTCAAGGTCCATATGAAAACAGCTGCGAAAAAAGACGGCACTTTATTAGCAAACGAAGTTAGGGCTGTTGCTGATACAGGAGCTTATGCATCGCTTGGCGGAGCCGTTATTGCACTTGCCATTGAACATTCATGCGGTCCTTATAAAATCCCAAATGTAAACCTGGAAGGGTACTGTGTATATACGAATAATGGGATAGCAGGAGCTTTTAGAGGGTTTGGAGTCAATCAAGTCTGTATGGGCATTGAAACTCATTTAGATATGATTGCAGAGAGGCTAGTAATGGACCCTATCGAAATTCGCAAGAAAAATGTCTATCACCAAGGAGAAACTTCAAGCATTGGTCATATCGTAAAAACGAGCGTAGGTACTTTTAAAACCCTTGAAACCGCAGAAAATTGTGATCTATGGAAAAACAGGGAAAAATACAAAGCGGATGTCAGTGAACCTTGGAAAAAAAGAGGAGTCTCCCTTGCTACATCCTTTCATGGAATTGGCATGGGAATAGGATTACCTGATTATGGCTCAGCATCCATAGAACTTTTGCCTGACGGAAAATTCCTTGTTGCAGTTGGCTGTGAAGAAATCGGCGGAGGAAATGGCACAGTCTATGCGCAAGTAGCCGCTGAAATCCTTAAATGTGATATAAGCCAAATCAAAGTGGTTCAAGGAGACACCTCCAAAACGATGGACGGAGGTACTGTGACCGCATCCCGTTCTACCTATACAGGAGGCAGAGCTGTTGCTACAGCAGCACCCAATATGCTTAAACTACTTACGGAAACGGCCGCAGAAATGCTTGAGGTTCCTGCATCAAAAGTAGAGGTTAATCCTAATAGCATAGCAGCAAACGGATCATGCCTAACATATAAGTCTATATTTGATTACCTCTATCAGAAAAGGAAACAAACTCGAGTGGAAGGTCACTTCTTCCTTCCAAAAGAAAAGAAAGCAATCGAAGGATCAGACGGAGCACCACATCATCTTTATGGCTATCTGACACATGTTGTGATGGTAGAGGTTGATACATTAACAGGTGAAACAGACGTTCTTCGAGTTGTATCTATTCCTGATGCCGGCAAGGTGATCAATCCGCAGGGACTAGAGGGCCAGGCAGAAGGCGGAGCTGTTATGGGTATTGGCTACACATTGTTCGAAGATGTATTAATTGAAGAAGGCTATCATAAAACACGAAACTTCACAGACTATATCATCCCTACTATTCGAGAAACTCCACTAATTGAAACATTTCCAGTCGAGGAAGCTGAACATTCAGGACCATTTGGGGCGAAAGGTATCGGAGAAGTTGTCATGATCCCGATTATTCCAGCTATCATGTCTGCTATTTATGATGCAACAGGCGCAAGGATCAAGCATCTTCCGGCAACACCTGAAAGAGTTTTTAATGCATTAAAAGCCTTAAAAAATAAAAATATCCAATCTGCAAGGTGACCCGATATGATGAATGAGAGTATGTATGAAAAACTCACTGAAGCCCTTAATGAACGAAAAAATACATTCTTATTAACAATTACCAACCATCCTGAAAAGCAATTAATTGGCGCAAAAGCTCTATTATGGCCTGATGGAGATTTTTATACTGAAGACCCAATTTCGTTAGATTTAAACAAAAGTTTGATAGAAAAGTGCGAAAAGCTAATAAAAAAAAATCGGTCCGGCACGATAGATTTGCAGTGGAACGAGGACTCAATAGAGTGGTTTGCAGAATATTTCCCTGCTCCCATTCACTTAATCATTGCCGGTGGTGGCCATGTTTGTGAACCGGTTGCAGAAATGGGTAGAATGCTTGGCTTTTTTGTCACTGTACTGGATGACCGGGCTGAATTTGCCAGCAGGGATCGTTTCCCTCTTGCAGATCAGGTTATTTGCAGGCCTTATCTCCAATATTTTCAAACTGTCAAATTATCTGATAAAACCTATATTCTCCTGCTGACAAGAGGACATAAATATGATGTTTTGAGTTTAAGAGAGCTATTAAACCGTAATGAAAAACCAGCCTATATTGGGATGATCGGCAGCAGAAGGCGAATATCCGGCGTTTTTGAAGAACTGAAACAGGACTTCCCTGATGATTATTTTGACCAGCTTTACACCCCTGTTGGACTTGATATAGGGGCAGAGACCCCATCTGAAATTGCCGTTAGCATAATGGCAGAAATTGTAAAAGTAAAAAATCAAAAATCCGGTCACTCCTTGAGTGAAAAAGTAAGAAAATACGCCAAGCTTGGGTTTCAAGAGGGGGTTCAAAATGGAGCAGCTTCAACTCATAAAACGCGCGATTGAAATTAGGAAAGGGGGGGAAAAAGCAGCAGTAGCTTCCATTATTCGCACAAAAGGTTCTACCCCCCGCAAAGCAGGCAGCAGAATGATTATCTTTGATTGCGGAAAAATAGAAGGAACAATCGGCGGTGGCTGCGGTGAAGCAGCAGTAATTGAAAAAGCTATTGAGGTCATTCAAACAAACCTTCCTGCTCAGCATCGTGTGGACCTTACAAGCGGGCTGCTTTATGAAGATGGAGGCATTTGCGGAGGCATAATGGATGTATTTATCGAACCGCTGTGAACCATGTGTAAAAAATATCAATACGCTTCTGTATGATTAAAAAGCGAATTGTAATGTAATCCATTAAGTATCTTTCATGTCCATGATTGGATTGACAAAGATTTTAGGTCCGGTCTTCCGCCCTCATGCTTAACTAAATCAACTATATTAGTTTCGGAGAATTTCTAGATGTAATTCCAGTCTTTTTAATGATCGTATTGATACCTTTGATATTTAGCATTCGGTTTTATCTCTTATACTGTATTAAAACTGCTCACTGGGAAAAAGAAATCAAATTCATTGGATTATAAATTCCGTCAGTATTGCTTTCATTATTAACTTTATTATGGGCTGGTATTAATGACACAATCCCATATAAAAGGAGGAGTCCTTGTTGAAGCAAACAATTGAACAGCTGAAAAAGAGAATTGATGTGGCAGCTAAAAGAACTCCTGCCGATCTTGTTATAAAAAACGGGAAAATCGTTAATGTTTTTACTCATGAAATTTTGGAAGGGGATTTAGCCATTGCAGATGGCTATTTTGCTGGGGTTGGCAGATATGAAGGTTATGAAACAATAGATGTCTCAGGAAAATACATTGCTCCTGGATTCATTGATGGGCATGTTCATATTGAGTCTGCAATGATCACACCAGCAGAATTTTCTAATGTAGTTCTCCCTAATGGGGTAACGTCTGTCATTGCAGATCCTCATGAAATTGCAAATGTCAGCGGAGCACTGGGTATAGAATATATGATCAAATCTTCTGAAGGAATTCCGCTAGATGTTTTCTTTATGCTTCCATCCTGTGTTCCTGCCACAACTTTTGAAAACGCAGGAGCTGTATTAAATTATGAACAATTGGAATCGTTTTATGCGCATCCAAGAGTCCTAGGTCTTGGGGAGGTAATGAATTACCCGGCTGTTTTTCATAATGAAGAAGAAATGCTTAACAAGCTTGTGTCTGCCTCTTTAAAAGGAAAAAGGATAGATGGGCATGCCGCGGGAATCGATTCAGACGGTATTAACATTTATATGGCTGCAGGCATCCGAACTGATCATGAATGCGTAACTTCTGAAGAAGCATTAGACCGGCTGCGTAAAGGAATGTACGTCATGCTGCGGGAAGGTTCAGCCGCAAGAGATTTAACAGCCCTTTTAAAAGCTGTTAATGAGAAAAATACCCGCCGTTGTCTGTTTGTAACCGACGATAAACATCTAGATGACATCATCAGTGAAGGCAGCATCGATCATAATGTACGGGTGGCCATTAGAGATGGTTTAAACCCTCTTCTCGCTATACAAATGGCAACTTTGAATGCAGCAGAATGCTTCGGCCTTAAACATAAGGGGGCCATTGCTCCGGGATATGAAGCAGATTTTTTAATTATTGATGATCTTAAAAATATTCAAGTTGATTTGGTATTTAAAAGTGGGAAGCTTGTGGCCAAAAATGGGGAAATGGCTGCAAGAACAAAATCAACAACTTCTCCTTCCTCTTCAATTATTGACAGCATGAGGCTTAATCGGATTACAAGTGAGCACTTACAAATTAAGCTTAACGATGATAGCTTGGCCAACATAATTGGCATTATTCCAAACAGCATTGTGACCAAACATCTGATTGAAAAAGTTGATTTTATGAATGGCCTTTTCCAATGCAGCACAGAAAAAGACTTTTTGAAATTAGCAGTAATAGAAAGACATCGAAACACAGATAATATTGGTGTAGGAATCATAAATGGATTGGGGATAAAAAACGGGGCAATAGCTTCAACCGTCGCTCATGATTCCCATAATGTCGTGGCAGCAGGAACAACAGATGATGACATCATAAAAGCCGTAACAGTAACCGCACAAATGAATGGCGGATTAGCAGTCGTTCAAAACGGGGAAATATTGGCTTCTCTCCCACTGCCAATAGCAGGCCTAATGTCTGATATGCAATCATCAATCGTAAATGAGAGGTTAATGGAATTAAATAAGGCGTTAAAGAAAATCGGCTGTACGATGGAATTCAATCCGTTTTTAACCTTATCGTTTTTGGCTCTCCCCGTTATCCCAGAACTAAAGTTAACAGATATAGGATTGTTTGACGTAAAAACCTTCAAACATATAGACGTGAATTACAAACATGAAAATTTCCAGTAACATTTAAGTGTGAGCGGATGAGTTCACACTCTTTCTTTTGAAATTACGTGAATAGTTTTATCGAAAGCTAAAGGAATGGAAAAAGATAAGTAATAACAATTGAAAATTTTTAACATAGGGGCCTTCATTCCTCGAATCGTTTGGGAATTACAAAGCAGATGATAGAAAAGATAGGATAAAAAAATAAAGCCTTCATATATAGAGAACCATGAAAGCTTTTTAGGTGCTTTTTACACATCGAATTATTTTAACATCAACTTGAGAACTGTAGGGTGTCTAAAATGGTTTTAAATATCAAATGAAAATTTGACTATATAGAACCTTGATAATTTTTTTGCCAGAAATAACTCAATTAGCAAACCAGTGTGGGGGATGTGTAAGTAACGGAGGCAACTTTGTGTGAAGATCCCCCGTTGCTGAATTAATTTGAGCTTGTGTTAGAAAGATACTTCCAGTAAGGTCAGCACCACTTAGATCAGCATCCCGCAAATCAGCCCCGATAAGATCCGAATCCCGCAAATCTGCCCCTCTGAGATCTGCAGCAATAAGGTATGCTCCTCTTAAATTGGCTCCTCTTAGGTCAGCTTTTTTTAAATTAGCACCCATGAAATCGCCACCTCGACCATAGTTTTTCTGCCGCTTTTTGGAACTCTTATGCTTAAGAAGGGCATCAGCACGTACTAGTTCACTAGTATGTAAAAGTAGAACATTTATGTCTGTTCTATGTGCCTGCACGTCCAATTCTATGAGATCATCAGCACTAAGCAGAGTAAGCCGTTCTGTCTCTTTTAGTGCATCGCGGAGATTATTGTGAATGGAAAGAGTCGCCTTTAATGTTAGCGCTTCAGTCAGATACCAAAGCATCTCATGAAGTTGTTGCATGATTGGAAATACCTCAAACATTTGCTTCGCTGTTTCTGGGCTATCTCGCCAGTCATTCCCACTAAAGGTAACTTGAGAAACCTTTTGTCCTCCTCCAAAACATTCATAAACAGCACACCCTCGAAAGCCTTTCTGTCTGAGATCTCTATGTATTCCACAACGAAAGTCGGATTGTAAATTAGGGCAAGGATCACCTCTATCTTTGTCAAATGCGAAATCTGCTGAAGCTGCAAAAGGTAAAGCAACACAGCACAAGCCAAAGCAGTTCTCACAGTCGGCATGAAGGTGATCACGACTAATGTCAAGTGATGAATTTGGTAGATTAGACAATATGTGCACTTCCTTTAATTGTATTACTTTACAAGCGTTTTTCTTGAGTGAAAAATACTTTCAATTCTCTAATATTATCACTGACAAATATTAGGGTCAAAGAGTTTTCGTTTAAACAACAAAGGGAAAACTCCATTTTGTTTGACAATCCCCACTAATGAAGCAAAAAGCTGAATTTCTTGATTTTCTAGAACAAAGAAATAATCTTCTTACATGACGGATCAAAGTAAAAAAGGAAATTCAGCCTCAGGTCCTATTCAATAATATGGCTGCAGCTAGATTAACAGATCCAAATCTTTATGTATATTTATATACAATAATAAAATAACAAAAAGGATGAGGGTCAATGAAGAAGATATTGTTTTTCCCCCTATTAAGGATGCCTTCGGGACATCATCAAGTTGCGGATACCATCGCAGGTTATCTGGAAAACAGGGATTCTGAAGTTGTTTGTAAAAAAATAGATTTATTAAGTGCGTGGAATCCAATGGTGGAGAGCATGATTACAAGAACGTATCTTAAGTGGATTCAACATTTTCCTAAAAACTATGCTTGGGTTTACAAACAAATGGCTTACACTTCAAAATCCGATCGATCTTATAAATACTATGATTTTTTATTTTTGAAAAAGATGAAAAACATTCTTTCAGAGGAAAGCCCAGATCTTATTATTTGCACACACGGCTTTCCATCTTACTTTCTTAGCAGATTGAAGACGCAGAATCAATGCGGGATTCCAGTCATTAATGTTTATACAGATTTTTTTATTAATGATGTATGGGGAAGAGAAGGAATTGATTATCATTTTGTCCCCAGTCAAACAACAAAGAAAGAATTATTGAAAAAGGAAGGAATTTCAGAAGATCGAGTATTTGTAACAGGAATCCCTACTGATGAACAATTTGATGATGTTTTGAAAACAGAAAAGAAAAGCTCGAGTTACAATGTACTTGTATCGGGGGGGAGCATCGGACTTGGAAACATATCGGACATATTGAAACAGAATTGTCCGAAGAATGAAGTGGAATATTTCGTTTTATGTGGCAAAAATAAAAAGCTTTATCAAGAATTAAAAAAACTAAGTTGTAAGAATATCCATCCTCTCTCCTATATCACCTCAAGGGAAAAAATGAATGAATTATATAGCAAGGCAGATGCGGTCATTACAAAACCAGGTGGTGTGACAATAAGTGAAGCCTTGAAGAAAGGTCTTCCTATCTTTATTCACTCAGCACTCCCAGGACAAGAGGAAATCAATTTGCAGATTTTAAATGATCTTAAGCTTGTACATGAACTAAATGATAAACAATTACTAGATGACCAAATCACTAGCTTCTTCAATGATAAATCGCTAACGGACCAGTTTCATGAATCGTTATACACTTACTTAACGGAAATAAAGACAGGGAGACCGACTGAAATTTCAAATTTGATTAGTTATTTGATTAATCCTGATTTTGATAATGAACATAAATTGGATATCTTCAATTTGGAAAAGGAGATTATTTAAGCATAATACTCAAATGAAGGGAATGGAAGGTTCGATGGTTCAGCAATGTTTGGAATGGCTCACTGTTATTGGTCTTCCTGGTTTATTCCTAGTTATGATTTTGGAAGGATCCTCCTTACCCTTCCCAGGATTGATTATTGTGCTTTCATATGGATATATAATTTCTCCAGGGTACATGGACACCACTTTAATAGCGATAGGCATGAGCATTTCCTATTGCCTTGCGAGTCTCATTCCATACTTACTCGGAATGAAGCTCGAAAGATTTTTACCGAACAGGTTAAAAAAGGGATTAAGGAAAGCGACATCCTTCTTTAATCGGTATGGGATATGGAGCATAGCATTATCAAGGCCATTTGGCATCGGCAATTATATTTCTTATGTAGCTGGCATGAGCAGAGTTAATGTATACAAATATTTAGCCTTAACCTTTTTAGGAATATATCCATGGTCGTACGCAATGATTATTCTAGGAGATTATTTCAATGGGAATTACGAGGCATTAAAAAGTTCTTTCAGCTCATATAGCATTTATGTTTATGGAACTTCCTTAGTCGTGATTTTGATCATCATTCTATATTATTATAAGAATTCGAAACGTGAAAATAGCAAGTTATCAGAAAGGGAAGAAAGGGGGAAAAGTAGTTGAAACGAACAGGAGTTTCACTAGGAGGGGGCTCTCTTAGGGGAGTTGCCCATATAGGTGTATTAAAGGAACTAATAAGCAATGATATTGATATCACTCACATAGCAGGAACAAGTGCAGGTTCTGTTGTCGGTGGACTCTTTGCTTGCGGTATGCGGCCGGAAAAGATGAAAAGTGTTCTTCATGACTTATCCATTCGCCGCCACATTGACATTGGATTTAACCGTAAAGGTTGGATTAAAGGAGATCGTATCTATAATACTCTACTGAAATTGACAGATGGAAAGCATTTTTCGGATTTAGACCTTCCATTTGCTGTCATTTGTGTGGATCTTATTTCTGGAGAAATGGTCGTCATTGATTCTGGAGAGGTGGCGCTTGCGATTCGGGCCAGTATTGCGATACCTGGTGTGTTTTCGCCAGTTGAAATAGGGAATAAATTGTTAGTGGACGGATATATATTAAACAATAACCCCGCCGATATTGTCAGAGAAATGGGTGCAGAAAATGTGACATCTGTAAGAGTTAAAGGCTCAAATACCCACCATCCAACTAATCTTATTTCTTATTTGAACAGGTATATTGACATTGCAAGTCAAAAAAATACAGAGCGTTGTCTTAAGGAACATGCAGATCTTTTAATAGATATCGATCTACAAGAGATAGGTAGGTTTGAAACGAAATCATTATCTAAGGTCATTGCTTTAGGACAGTTAGAAGCAAAAAGAGTATTGCTTTATAACAAGAAGCCTGCGAATAACGGCAAGATTATTTATATGGATCGGTGGTTGCAAAAAATACAATAATAGAAGCTGCTTTAATATTTTTGAATGAATCTCAAAAAATCTTCTATATTTGGTGAGACAACATCAGTTCCAATCCATATAATTAGAAGAAACCTAATACAGCGAGGTGTTTACTAAATAAAATCCTTTTAATCGTCCCATTAAAAGCCCCCACAATAAACTCAAAGTATCTAAGTTCTGTGGGGGCTTTATATTCAAACTGACAATCGTTCGATGACTTGATCAAAACTTATATCACTCATTGAATTCAGGATAAATGCATGACCGTCAAACTTCAGATGCTTAGTGACATCATTAGGTACCACAACACATTTCAATCCTGCTGCAAGTGCTGCCGTTAAGCCATTTTTAGAATCCTCAAATACAAAGACTTCACTAGGGTCAACCCCCAATGCTTTTGTTGCTTGCAGATAAAGTTCCGGATCTGGTTTTACGTTTTTAACATCATCTTTTGTTCGAATAACATCAAAGAATTTAATGAGATGAAATTTCTCCAAAAATTCTTCTACCCATTTTCTTGAGGAGCTAGTCGCTAAAGCAATTTTCAAACCAGTTTTTGATGCTGACTCTATATAATCTAAAACACCTTCTCGTAAAATTAACTCCTCTTTTTTAAGTTCATACCGTTCACGTGTTTTCTTCTCGATTTCAGTTTGATCAAATTTTTCATTTGTAATATTTTCAATATGTTGATATAAAACTTCAGAAGTTGTACCAATAGTAGAAGAAAAGTCAGATAAGGCAAGTTGTCCGCCATATTCTAGAGTTACATCCCGAAATACTTCAAACCACAATGATTCCGTATCTATTATTAATCCATCAAAATCAAAAATTACCGCTTTAATCATTTCGTACCTCCGTTATAGAAATAAAGTTTCCTTAATGTATTCAATACTAGAGAGAAGATATCCTTGAAATTATATCATTCTTTATATTTTCTTGAATTCAGTGGATGATCTATTATGGGGTAAATATATCCTTACTGGAAACCAGTGGATGATGTTCAGAAAATCATTAATAGACTTAATATTTTTGATAAACTTAGATTCCCATATTAAAAGGGCTCGAAATTTTCTTATTTCTTCCTATTTATTTACGTGTTCTTGATAATGTCTCAGTAATACCATAAGAAGCTATTGCAATTGCTAATAATAGTAGAAGTGTAGAAACGGAAGCTTTTTCACCAAATGATACTTTGTTAGGAAGAATAGAGCTTGATTCCCAAGCACGATCTATATTTGGCTGATAGATAAAGGTTAAAAATACTCCACTGATGATCTGAAATAAGAAGAAAATTGTAATACAGCTACCACAAAAAACGGCCATTCTTTTCATCATAATTCCTCCAATCATTCCTAGAGTTAACACTTCTGACTGAAAGCATGGGCTTATAGTAAATTCCCTGAATATTTAGTATGTTAGATTATAATAAAGCTTGTTGACCAATATTTACTTCTAAATATCAATCTATCATTTATTTTAATGCATATTTCATTTTTTTGGTAAAATTTATTGTATAAAGTAATAGAGTTTTTAATTAATTTCTGGAGGTAGATCATGAAGGATGAGTGGTTAAAAGTATTTGACGAAAAACATCAATATATAAGAAATGCAACGAGAACGGAAGTTCATCAAAAAGGGTTATGGCATGAGACGTTTCAATGCTGGGTTGTAACGGAAGAAGATGGGGTTCATTATCTTTATTTTCAACTTCGAAGTAAAAGTAAAAGGGATTTCCCTAATAAGCTTGATATCACTGCAGCCGGTCATCTTTTAGAATTTGAAAATATTGATGATGGAGTTAGAGAAATTGCTGAGGAAATTGGAATTTCTGTGACCTTAGATGACTTAGTATATCTTGGAGTCATTAAAAATCAAATTAGGATGAATGATTTCATTGATAATGAGCATAGCCATGTCTATTTGCTCAATAAGTCATTTAATTGGGACGAGTTTCATTTTCAGGATGACGAAGTATCCGGGATTGTGAGAGCTAATTTGGAGGAATTGAAGCAATTTACTTTTGATCATAATGTTGAAAGTTTCCAAGTAGAAGGTTTTATCGTTGAGAATGATGAAAAAGTGATCATTTCCAAGATGGTAGATAAGAGTGATTTAGTTCCACACCATTCAAGCTATTTTGAAACTATTATTCCTTGGATAGAGAAAGTATTTAAATGAGTTTATTCTGAATAGGTAAGTACGTAACATACAAAATCAGAGAAGTGGTTGATCCTAAATTTCTTTCGTTTTTAAAATTTAAGATCTGATAAATTATAGGCATATCAATCATTTTTTGGATGAATGTACCGTACGGAATAAAAAATGAATAGGCTATATGTATGATGAAAGGAGGTCAAACGATGACTTCTAATAACCCTTATAATCCGGGCAGGCACTATTATCGTCAAGATCAAGACCAAAGTGGTCAAAATGGAGGGTACCACGGCCATGGCAGTGTGGGATCGCTGGAATCAAGCCTAGCAACTTATTCACAAGGTAGTATGCCTCGTGTAGGAAAGGAAAATCGGTTTCCCTATCATGATCCTAACTTCCATGGAAATGGGAATACTTATGACAATTCTATGAATTCGTTTTATCCGAACAATTCGTATCATGATCCTAACTTCCATGGAAATGAAAGTACTTACGGCGATTCAATGAATTCGTTTTACCTGAACAATTCGCATCATGATCCTAACTTCCATGGAAATGAGAGTACTTACGGCGATACAATAAATTCGTTTTATCCGAACAATTTGTATCATGATCCATCATTCGATAGACAATATATGATCCGAATGATGATCAGCTTAGAGAATCAATTGGATAAACTTACTCAGTTAATTGCACAAAATAATCAATTATTAATGTCTATTCATGATCAAGAAGATACGAAGTGCGTCAAGGGTGGTGGTGGCGGCGCAATTATTGTACGGATGTAGCAGCAGCTCAGCAGCTCCATCCCTAAACATTTTAATAAAATGCTGTAATCAATCGTTTGATTTCATTATTAAACAAGTGGCGTACCTTATCGGGATATCGCCACCTTTATTATTTAAATCAGTCTTCAAAATTGTTCGTCATCTCACCCCAAAGATAAATACCATATATAAAAACCAATACCAAAATCTAATAAATTGGGCTTCAACTTAAAATTCACTTTTATTTTTATATAGGCTTAAACAAGCCTTTGCTTCTTTGATCATCATCTCCTGAAGTTCCTTAGGGGCAAGGACCTCGACCTCAGCACCAAAAGAAAATAATTTCCTGGCAAGAAATGATAGTTTTTCGAGTGGCACCTGTTCTTTCCACTCGTTATTTTCAACCGTATTAAAATGAGGATCCGTCTCTGACAATCTCACACCAAATTCGGTGAATTTCAGTTTGACTTCAATTGTTTCTCGTTCATCTTTTTGCTTTAACCATTCTTTAAGGCTTGGAATGGATGAATTAACTTCATCTAATGCTTGGAGTGAGAGGACACGATCGACACGATAAAGCCGGAAGCTTTCATTTTTTACAGCTGGCATATACCAAATTCCCTTTTCGAAATAAACTCCAATTGGGAAAATAATAGAGTTAGTAAACGAATGTTTGCTTTGATAGGTAATCGAGATTTTCCGTTTTTCCGATGCTGCCATAAGTATTTCTGAAGTAAAAGGGGCAGGTTTTGAAATGGAATGTTGTTTAATGAGATGTAGTTCTTCATTTTATAAATGGTTTCCTGTACATCATCAGGTAAACTGATTAAGTATTGTTCGGCAAGATGATTTCTAACTTTACCATATGGAAAGTCAGGTATAAATTCTAGAAAATCCATCATCATAAATAAACCCAATGCTTCATATTCCGTCAGTTGAAGAGGAGGGAGGATGCGGTTTGGAAGTGCTGTGTAACCCCCATTAACCCCAACCTCTGTATATAGTGGAAACCCAATCTGTTGAAGATATTGAAAATCTCGTTGAATCGTTCTAATGGATACTTAAATTGGTCAGCTAACTCCTTAGCCTTCATTTTTTTCTTTGCATTTAACATTCTCATAATCGTCAAACTTCTTTCATTCATTATCTTCACCTATTTACGTCAAGATTTGTCGTAGTTTGATGTTACCATATCATTGAAAGGAGAGATAGAAATGATAAAGTATAAGGTCGTTCTCTATATTGCCATGAGTTTAGACGGTTATATCGCCAGAAAGGATGGGTCAGTTGATTGGCTAAATGATGTCAAAGGAGACGGTGCAGATAATGGGTATGACGCATTTTATAAAAATATTGAAGTTGTAATTATGGGAAGAAATACGTATGAAGAAGTATTGCATCTTTCAGAGGAGTTTCCTTACAAAGGGAAGAAGTGTATCGTACTTACTCAGTCAAAGAAAATGACAAATCCCCATGTCATTTTTACAAATGAAGACATTGAGAATTTAGTTTCTCACCTTAAAGCTCAAGCAAATGGGGATATCTGGCTTGTTGGAGGAGGGGAGCTCGTTAAATCATTTATGGAAAAAGGATTGATAGAAGAACTTCAAATAGCCGTAATTCCTAAATTACTTGGAGATGGTATTTCACTATTTCCAAAAGGGATAATTCCTTCTACATTTAGTCTTCAAGAAACAGAAAAAATGGGGGATATAATTTCATTAAAATATAAAGTGTGATTTAAATATTCAAACATTTCTTGCAAATGTGACACTAAGGATTAAGGGGTGATGACATTTGGGGTCTCGAATCATGCATTTACTCATTGCAAATCGTATTTCGGATGAGCTTCAATTAGATAATAAAACATCGTTTTTACTTGGAGGAATTGCACCTGACGCCGTTCAGCCAAAAAATCTGTCACATTTTTATACAGGAGATGTAGTGGATTTTTCAAGAAAAGTAGAGTTTAACAGGTTTTTTGGAAAATATAAATGTCACCGGGATCACCTATATATTCTCGGTTATTACACACATCTAATTGCTGACTCACTTTGGTTGACAGGCTTTTATTTACCGTGGCTTAAAAATCGACTTGAGCAAGATGAAAATCTACTATCACTATATCATCATGATTTTCGGTTATTAAATGCTAAATTACTTCAGTATTATGGGGGTGAAGAACGGCTTCGTACATGTCTTCATGAACCCATTACCATCTTTCCTACTGATGAGGTTCCTGTCAAAAAGTTAATAGAATTTCTACCAGAAGTGTTAGGAGACCTAGACTATGAACATCAAGATAAAAACGCTTCATTGAAAGTCTTTACATTGCAGCAAATAATAGGGTATGTGGAAACATCAGTTCAACTTGGATTACAAAAAGTGAGATCCATTCATTTTTCAAGTGTAAATTGAAAGGAATATAGAGTAGTAGCGCAAAAGGGATATGATTTCCTTGCGCACTACTACTCTACTTTTATTTTTACAACTCGGCTATTATTTTTTTCACAAACGAATCTATTTTCCATTCACCAAGATTTCCTTCATTTCGATGTCGCACTGCAATGGAGTTATTGTTCACCTCTTGATCCCCAATGACCATCATATAAGGAATCTTTTTCATTTGTGCCTGTCTAATCTTCAACCCGATTTTTTCGACACGATCATCGATTTCTGTACGAATGCCTTCAGACTCTAATTGAGATTTTACACTTAAAGCAAAGTCTAAGTGAGCATCGGCAATCGGTAAAATTTTCGCTTGAATTGGGGAAAGCCATAATGGGAAATCTCCGCCAAAATGTTCGATTAAGATAGCCATAAATCGTTCAACGGACCCGTAAATGGCTCTATGAATCATGATTGGACGGCAAGGGTTATTATCCTCGTCGATATATTGACAATCAAACTTTTCTGGCATTAGAAAATCCAATTGAATTGTACCACATTGCCAGCTGCGCCCCAAAGCATCTAAAATATGAAAATCAATTTTTGGACCATAGAAGGCTCCGTCACCTGGATTGATGGCAAATTCTAAATTTTTCTTTTTCAAAACAGATTCTAAAGTCTTTTCTGCATGCTCCCAAATTTGTTCAGAGCCCATATAGTCTTCTGGACGAGTGGATAATTCCACTTTGTATTGGAATCCAAATTTTGAGTAGAATTCATCAATTAGCTCTAAAACTTTTACAATTTCTGATTCTACCTGATCCTCTCGAACAAATAAATGGGCATCATCCTGAGTAAATGAGCGAACACGTAATAAGCCGCTAAGGGAACCCGATAATTCTGGGCGATGTACTAAGCCGAGCTCCGCAAATCGCATTGGTAATTCTCTGTAACTCCTTCTCTTACTGTTAAAAACAAAGATGGCTCCAGGACAACTCATCGGTTTAATAGCATAATTTTGTTGATCCCATTTCGAAAAATACATACTATCATGATAATGATCCCAGTGTCCTGATTGCTCCCAGACTTCTTGTTTCATAAGGATAGGTGTCTTAATTTCCTGGTAACCCGCTCTAAAATGCTTTTCCTTCCAATACTTTTCAAGTTCATTACGAAGGAGCATTCCGTTAGGTAAAAAAATCGGCATACCTGGTGCTTCTTCCACTGACATAAATAGCTCAAGATCTAACCCTAGTTTACGATGATTCCGCTTTTCTACTTCCAATTCTTTTGACATTAGTTCTTCCTCCTATAAAAAAGTATAAAAAAAACCACACTCTTCCCTCTATAGGGACGAGTGTGGTCGTGGTGCCACCCTAATTTCGCAATGTATAACCATTACGCTCAAGATGATAACGGATTTCCCGATGATGGTTTCAGAAGAATTCATTCTCCACCATAGCTCAAAGGTGGTAAATTCCACTCATTTCTACAGGGCTTGCAGCCGAAGACCCTGTTCTCTGAAAAAGAAATTGAAGCAGAATTCATGTCCTTGTCATTGCTTGCTATAAAATTAAAAAACCACACTCTTCCCTGTAATAGGGACGAGTGTGGTCGTGGTGCCACCCTAATTTCGTAACAGTACATTACGCTCAAGAAAGATAACGGATTTCCCGATGATGGTTTCAGAAAATAATCATTCTCCATCATAGCTCGAAGGTGGTAAACTCGACTCAATTCTACAGGGCTTTCAGCCAGAGGCCCTGTTCTCTAGAAAGAAGGAAGAGAAGAGCTCATGTCCTTGTCATAGCTCGTGTTTTTCGTATTCATAAGATTTTTTAACATTATATGTGAGAAGTATTTGAAAAGTCAAGAAAACATTATAACTTTTCTTTTAATATTTCCTTATTGTTTTCAGAGTAATATAACAAGTAAGACTGATATGAAATATAGAATCGTCTATATTCATATCCAATTGACTAAAAAATACACCGAAAGTCAAAAAAAATCTACAAGAATAAATTTTATTTATAACCATTAAAATCCATTTAAAATAGTACATTCCAAATAAAAAATAAGTCAAAAGTAATAATTCCGATGGAAAAACTCGGGTTGACTTCATGAAGATTTATGATATTATTTAGAATATTAAATTTAACAACTCTTATCCAGAGAGGTGGAGGGACCTGGCCCTATGAAACCCGGCAACCTGCAATATGTAAGGTGCTAATTCCAGCAAAATGTTATCTCATTTTGGAAGATAAGGTATGGCTACCTAAAGTCTTTCCGAAATGGAAGGACTTTTTTATTTTACAAAATGAGCTACATGGATCGGATAAGAGTTAATTGGGGGAATCATGTGAAAGATAAAGAAATGAATGAAGCAGAATTTGATGAAGTATTTGAAAAGCTAAAAAGAATGCTACAAACAATGAGATTTGGTTCAGTTACGTTAGTTGTGCAAGATGGAAAAGTTATTCAGTTAGAGAAAAATGAAAAAGTTCGAATTAAATAGGTCAATTAAATGCTGACTAGAAAAACTAGAGGCGTTTAACAAGATAGGGATTTATCCTTAATTGTTAACGCCTCTTTTTGTTTGATTAAGAACTTAATGAAGAAGGTGATGATAATGTTAACGTACGACACTTGGAACAATCCGTCTTTGGAATTTGAGATTGACCAAACCTATAAAGGTGCCTTAAATGTTTTGAAGTGGACCTATCAACATTTTCAGGATGAAGTCATATATGCCTGTAGTTTTGGAATTGAAGGAATAGTGTTAATTGACCTCATTTCAAAGGTTCAACCGAAGGCAACCATCGTTTTTCTTGATACAGGGGTTCACTATAAAGAAACATATGAAACAATTAATCGCGTAAAAGCTAAATATCCAGATCTAAATATTGTCCTCAAAAAACCGGAATTAACATTAACTGAACAAGCAGAATCATACGGAGATAAATTGTGGGAGACCAACCCAAATCTGTGTTGCCAAATACGTAAGCTTAATCCTTTAAAAGAGACGTTAAGAGAAGGGAAGGCTTGGATTTCAGGACTACGGAGAGAACAATCAGAAACGAGGAAAAATGTCGAATTTCTTAATAAAGATGAAAAGTTTCAGTCGATTAAAATTTGTCCTCTCATCCATTGGACTTGGAAGGAAATTTGGAGATATACGTACAATCATGATCTCCCTTACAATCCACTTCATGATCAGGGATATCCTAGTATAGGCTGCTTTCATTGTACTTCACCTGTATTCGACGTGAATGATTTACGCTCCGGTAGATGGAAAGGAAAAGGGAAAACTGAATGTGGTCTTCATTAAGGGTAGTGAAAGATTTTGCTTGAGATTGTTGCGATTGTAATAAGTTTATTTTTTGCAATGAATATTGGTGCTAGTGGAGCGGCTGCATCAATGGGCGTTGCGTATGGAGCAGGGGCCATTTCGAATGCAAGGTATGCATTGGTGATTTGTGCAATGGGAATTCTTGGAGGGGCTGTTACTGGAGGAGGTGAAGTTGTAAAAACCATTAGTTCAGGAATCGTCCCTCAGCATATTATGTCCATTAACATTGTATTGATTATTCTTGTTTCTGCTACAAGCTCATTATTTCTAGCAAATATCATCGGCATTCCGTTATCTACGAGTGAAGTTACAGTAGGAGCAGTAGTTGGAGTCGGTGTTGCCTATCAAATTTTATATGTGGACTCTCTAATGATCATTATGATGTTTTGGGTTTTGGTTCCTGTAACAGCGTTACTGTTTACATGGCTTCTAGGAAAAGGGTTATATGCATTACAGAAAAAGGGCTATTGCTTTGAGTATAAATGGATCGCTTATATATTGATTATTGCTGGATTTTTTGAAGCATTTTCAGCAGGAATGAACAATGTTGCGAATGCTATAGGACCACTTGTTGGTGCCGGTTTATTATCTGTTTCCAAAGGCATTTGGGTTGGGGGAGTGTTTGTTGCTCTCGGGACGGTTTTACTTGGGAAACAAGTGTTAGAAACCAATGGTAAGAAAATAACTCAATTCACCAAAATGGAAGGTATCCTAATTTCTACAACTGGAGCGACTTTAGTACTAGTTAGTTCTCTATATGGATTACCAATCCCTCTTACCCAAGTTACGTCATCATCCATTATCGGAATCGGAATGGCGAAAAATGGAAGAGAGATTTTACAAAAACAAATCGTGAAAAAAATAGTAAAGATATGGATTGTATCGCCTTTGATTTCTTTGAGTATTTCATATTTTTTAGTCAAATTAATCATAGACAGCGATGTATACTCTATAATCGTTCCCTTAAGTGTTATTGTTTCTACTATTGCTGGGATCAGTTTAATGAAATCTATACATGAAGAAAGACGCTCCGTTCATGAGGACGGGGGAGGAATCTAACTATAAATCCGACTAAATAAATAGCTTAAGGAGGAATAATGATGAGTTTATTACCACATGGAGGAGTATTGGTTCAAGCTTTTCAACCCGATTTATCGTATAAGGAATTAAAGAGTGAAATTATTTTAGATTCAATAGCGCTTAGCGATCTTGAGTTATTGGCTATAGGTGCCTATAGTCCGCTTAAAGGTTTTTTATCACAAGCTGATTACAACGGAGTAGTAGAAAGTATGAGATTAAAGGATGGAACGGTCTGGAGTATTCCCATCACATTACCAATAAGTGAAGAACATTCCAAACAGCTAAACATTGGTGAAAAAAGCCGTCTTGTTTACCAACAGGAAACCTATGGGGTAATCGATATAGAAGAAATTTATAAACCTGATAAGGAAAAAGAAGCGTTGCTTGTATATGGGACAAATGAAATCAAACACCCAGGAGTTCGAAAATTATTTGACCGTGAAGATGTGTATGTTGGGGGAAAAATAACCTTATTAAAACGTCCAAAGAAGCCTTTTGGTGATAATTTCTATAACCCAAGTGAGACTCGAGCTATTTTTAAAGAAAAAGGGTGGAAAACAATTGTAGGTTTTCAAACAAGAAATCCTGTTCATCGTGCACATGAATATATCCAAAAATCCGGGTTAGAAATCGTTGATGGGTTATTTTTAAATCCTTTAGTCGGTGAAACCAAATCAGATGATATACCGGCAGAGATACGGATGGAAAGCTACAAGGTTTTATTAAAAAACTATTACCCTAAGGATAGGGTGTTGCTTGGAGTCTTCCCAGCGGCGATGAGATATGCCGGACCAAGAGAAGCTATTTTTCATGCCTTGGTACGTAAAAATTATGGATGCACTCATTTTATCGTTGGCCGTGATCATGCTGGTGTTGGAGCTTATTACGGTACTTATGACGCACAAAAGTTATTTGATAAATTTACAGAAAAGGAAATAGGGATTACTCCTCTCCGCTTTGAACATAGTTTCTATTGTGAAAGGTGCGAATCCATGGCCACAACCAAAACGTGTCCACATGACAGCACCCATCATGTCATCCTCTCAGGAACAAAGGTTAGAGAAATGCTAAGAAATGGGCAAGTTCCACCAAGTACATTTAGTCGACCAGAGGTGATTGAAGTTTTAATTAACGGCTTAAAAAAGCAAGAAGTACGAACTACGTGAGGAGAGGTAATATTGAGTGGAAAAGTTGAGAATATTGTCTGGCATAATTCATCCATAGCTAAAATTGAAAGACACGAAAAGAATAAGCATCAAAGCTTTGTTTTATGGTTTACCGGTTTATCTGCTTCAGGAAAATCATCCGTTGCTAATGCTCTTGCCCATACCCTTTTTGAAAAGGGAAAGCAGGTTTATGTTCTAGATGGAGATAATATTCGCCACGGTTTAAACCATGATTTAGGGTTCAATGAACAAGATCGAAAGGAAAATATTCGTAGAATAGGTGAAGTTTCCAAACTATTCATTGATAGTGGGCAAATTGTATTGACCGCTTTCATTTCACCCTATCGTGAAGATCGCGATTCTGTAAGGAAAATCGTAGAAAAGGATGAGTTTCTAGAAATCTATGTAAAGTGCTCTATCGAAGAATGTGAAAAAAGGGATCCAAAGGGATTATACAAGAAAGCTAGAAATAAAGAGATAACTCAATTTACTGGAATTAGTGCACCATATGAAGAACCTTTAGAACCAGAAATTGTATTAGATACTGAGAAGTTCTCCATTGAACAGTGTGTTGATCAATTAATAGATGCATTAAATGCTAAACATCTTATTTAGCAGTCAAATGGTTTATACAAAAAACATAGTCAATAAATGAAAAACTTAATAAAACAGAAGTATAAAAGATTAATTCCGAATTGAAGTTGCTGCAACTATAGTTTTCCACTGTAGTCGCAGCAGCAGAAAACAATGAATTTGCGTTTCGACTTGTTGAAATTGAATTAGAAAAGGATTTTTTGAAGAAACCAGAAGTTAGCTTTATATCACTCTATGAAAAAAACTAAGAAGACGTGGGAGAGGAGCAGGATTTATCCTACATGAACAAAACACAATAACGGAATCAACAGGGAGCTGAATGGGAATGGGAAAAGTTTACTTAGTTGGTGCAGGACCAGGGGATCCAGAACTTATAACATTAAAAGCGATTAAATCTATCCAGCTAGCAGACATGATATTATATGACCGACTCGTTAACAAGGAATTACTCTCCTATGCAAAAAAAGGGGCAGATCTCATTTACTGTGGGAAATTGCCAAATTATCATACGATGAAACAAGAAACGATCCACCATTTTTTAATTCGTTATGCAAAAAGTGGAAAGGTGGTCACAAGACTTAAGGGAGGAGACCCTTTCGTTTTTGGAAGAGGAGGAGAAGAAGCGGAAGCACTTGCAAAACAAAACATTCCTTTTGAAATTGTTCCTGGTATTACTTCAGGTATCGCAGCTGCTACATATGCCGGGATTCCCGTCACTCATAGAGAGGCTAGCTCTAGTGTTGCTTTTGTAACTGGTCATCATAAAAATAACAAACAGGAAGATGAGAAATGGGAAAGCCTAGCCAAAGGTATTGATACTCTTGCCATCTATATGGGTGTTAGTAATCTTCCTTATATTAGGGAACAACTATTGAAATACGGTAAAAGCAAGCAAACCCCCGTTGCCCTTGTTCATTGGGGAACAACAGAAGGGCAAAAAACGGTTACGGGAACACTGTCTACCATTGTAGACGTGGTGAATGAAGAAAAGATTAAAAATCCAAGTATGATTATTATAGGGGAAGTTGTCCACTATCGAGAAAAAATTAAATGGTTTGAAAAGACTATTGAAAATAACACGATCATTAGTGAGGCTTTATAAATGCGGCAAGCAGTGCTTTACATTTGTCATGGTAGTCGTTTGACAGAAGCTTGTAAAGAGGCGATTTCGTTTATTAAAAGGTGCCAGGTACGAATTGAGGCCGATATTCAGGAGATTTGTTTTTTAGAGATTGCATCACCATCGATAGAAGCTGGTTTTACTTCGTGTATTGAACAAGGAGCAACACAGGTCGCAGTCGTTCCATTACTTCTATTAAATGCTCTTCATGCAAAAAATGATATACCTAAAGAAATCAGAAAATGCATAACAAAGTATCCTAATGTACTCGTAACATACGGGAACCCAATTGGTGTTCATGAAAAAATGGCTGATACTGTCATTGAACGTATCCAGGAGACAACGACCATTGATTCCTCCACCGTAGCGATTTTGATTGGGAGAGGCAGCTCAGATAATGATGTAAAAGAAGATTTAGGGAATATTGCAAACATGGTTCAGAAAAAGAGTGATGTTCAGGAAGTATGGAAGTGCTTCTTAACAGCAACTAACCCTAGCTTTCAAGATATGTTGCGAAAGGTTTCAACTATGTATGACAAAAAAATTATCTTTATTCCTTATCTGCTCTTTACTGGTTTATTAATGAAAGAAATTGCCAAAAATATTAATCAATCTACACACCCTAACATTCATTTAGGGAGATATTTAAGTTATGACCCATTGGTGGAAGAAGCGTTTATAGATAGAATAAGAGAGACGATAAATAATCGCAATGGTCTATTTACCTTTAAATTGGGAGAAGGAAACTATCTAAGAAATTAACAGAAAAAGGGTCTGTCCTAAAAGGGATCAGGAATCACAATGATTGTTCATAAATAGAAGATGTTATGAAAGTTTCTTCTATAAATGGAAGTTGTGGTTCCCGCCACCTTGGTTTTGGGGCAGCCCTTTTTTATTGGCAAAAAAAGAAACTCAATATAATTTTTTACCATATTTAGGTTTTAAACAACTTCCACTAATTGTATAATAAGGAGAAAGTGTTATGGAGTCTTAAAATAATGCTCATAAGGGTTTTGTGGCTCAATTATATTATAAATTTATTAAGCTTACGAACTATTAAGAACTTAATTTTTTTTGGCTTTTTTCTAAAAGATTGTTTTTTTATAAATAGATTTGTGAAGAAGTAGATTGGAGCGGAAGGTGCGAGACTCCTGGGGAAAGCGAGCAGCCTTTCGCTGCAATCAACCATTACTCTTTTTGAAAAATTGCAACAATTTCCACGAAATCGCCTTTTATTATAATGAAACGGAATATAGCCCTTCAAAGGTAATAAATTGTGGGTCTACTAAGGTTTTACTTCTATAAGTTTTATTATGGAGATTTATTTGAATGAAAGAAGGATGAAAAATTGAATAGAAAATTAAAAGGCATACTAAACTTTATAACTCCCATACTTATCACAATTACTGGGGTTTACCAGATGTTTGAATCAGGATTCAGACCAGTACCAATCATTATTTTTGTATGTGGATTTTTTTCATGTCTAATGGTTATTTATGAGGTGAAATTAAGAAAAAAAGGATCACAAATGAGTTAGGGAGACTCCCCGCAAACATATCTTTAGAACCCTCATTTTAAGTTTCGCTAAGACACTACTTTTCCCTAAAAGAAAATAGAAATTATTATCAAATAAATAATGAGCCAATTTAAAGCTCTATTTTGTTATATAATGATTTTTTATTACATAATTCTAACAAATACTAAACTTTGCAGGATACTGACCTCTATGTATCTAATATATTTTAAGAAAGATTTTCATCTGAAGGTAGAAAGAGTGATTATTATGGCACCGGTTTCAGATCGTTTAATTCAATTTCTTGAAAATAATATCTCAACGTTTCTAGATAACTGGAGAGAAAAAGTACTAATTCATCCCAATGATGTCCATTCTGAAAAGGTAATAATGAATGGTCTCCGAATGTTTGAACTCGTAAGAAAAACACTTTCTTCACCTATTAGTGAAGAAGAAATAAAGAAATTATCATTAAAGGTGGCAAGAGAAAGAGTCGAAGCGAATGTAAATATTGGGGAGTTTGTATATAATGTTAACCTTGGAAGAACTGAGATTATTAATTGGATTAGCTCTTCTGGTATTCAAATAGAAGAACTCCAACCTGTTTTTGTTCAAATTAATAGTTTGTTTGATCAATTTTCGTACTACTCGGTTCGTTATTATACGGATATTAAAGAACAGCATCTCCAAGAAAAAAACTTATTTATTGATCAAACGCATAAAGACCGCTTGTCAATTTTAGGTCAGATGGCATCGAGCTTTGTGCATGAATTCCGCAATCCTTTAACTTCAATTGTTGGATTTATTAAACTATTGAATAAAGAACATCCTGACATTAATTATATTGATATAGTCAGTCATGAATTAGAACAAATGAACTTCCGGATTTCACAATTCCTCCACGTATCAAAAAATGAAGTATTTGAAAACCGAATTGAAATCTTTTCACTATCGCAAATGCTTGAAAACCTGATGGAATTCCTTTATCCAAGCTTAGTTGATAGTGAAGTAAATGTAGTTACTAGGGTTGATCCTTCAATATTAATCAGTGGGAATAAAGATGAAATTCGCCAAGTGTTTCTTAATATAATGATTAACTCCATTGATGCGTTATATATGGAAGAAGATTATAGAGAAATAATAATTGAAGGAAAAATAGAGCATGGAAATATAGTCATTCACATGATTAATAACGGCCCTAAAATCGAACAAGATAATATGATGACGATTTTTGAACCTTTTTATACAACAAAAGAACTTGGTACAGGCATCGGATTGTATGTATGTAGAAAACTGATCAATAAACATGGGGGAGAAATCTCTTGTCAATCAGAAGAAGAAGCAACTAAATTCATGATCACTTTGCCGAGTAAAAAGTAGAGGGACATGGTAGGTTGTAAACTAATGTCAGAAAAAGATTTATATTGCTATTAGAAAAAAAGGTGAAACAGCCTTTAGTTAATTTAAAATATTGGGGAAAAGAGTCTTACAATGGGCTTTCTTCTAATAAAACAAACCACCCTTTCATTAAGAAAGGGTGGTTTGTTTTTAAACAACTTTTTCTTTTTCAGTTACTGAAGAGTTCGACTTTGCTGTCATTGCTTTATCAATCGCCACGTAGATAAGACCGGCAATCATACAACCAACTCCAAGCATCGTAAACATGACATTTCCTAGAGATAAATCCAGTAAGTAACCGGAAATCAGAGGTCCGATAGCACCTCCGAGAATCCACTGCAAACCGGAAGCCCCCATATATGTACCTCTTAAATGTTCTGGGGCAATATTAGAGATGAAAGTCATTTGTACAGGACTGATAAGCATTTCCCCAAGAGTATAAATTCCATAGGCAACTAATAGAACCATCATAATCGTTGTAAAACTAGTTTGTTGAGAGTAGAAGAAGGATGGGAAAAGTGCCATTGCTATTTGTCCAAGCCCAAATAAAAAAGTTCCTAGTAGCATTACGGTTCCTATTTTTTTCTTTCCGCACCAGCTTGAGATAGGTAATTGAAAGAGGACCACTAAAAGCCCATTAAAAGCCATTAAGTAAGGAAATGGATTTTTCTCTGGTGGAAGATGTTTCAACTCATTATCAAAGTGAAGTGGAAGCATTCCTTCAGTTTGGGAGAAAGACATAGAAATCACGACACCGGTTAAAACGAAAATAAGTAATACTTTGTCTTGAAGAAGGACCTTGAAGGGAGAAGGCATATCTTCTTTTACTTCCTCTTGTTCTATCAGTGAATCTTTTCGTTCTTTTTTCGGAAGGCTTTCATAAATGAACATGGCCACTACGATGGAATAGATTAAAACTGAACCTGCAGCAATCATAAAAATGATTGCTTTACTAAATATTATGATAGAAGCCCCGATTAGTGGTCCAGTTGCTGCTCCAATATTATGTCCAAGCCGAAGCAATCCAAATGCTTCCGTTCGTTGATCAGGTGCCGTTACATCGGCAACCATTGCGGACGCTGCTGGATGGAAAAGTGAATTAAAAAAACCCATAAATGCTGAAAGGATCACAAATGCAATAAAAGTATCAAAAAAGATAAAACCAGTCATAACGATGCCATTTCCTAGCATCGAGCCAACCATAACTGGTTTCCGACCATAGACATCAGCCAGCCTTCCCCCTAGCATGGTTCCAAAAACTGAAGCAATTGGAGCTACAGCCATGACAACTCCTACTAGCCAGAGAGAATCAACCTTATCTTTTAAATAAAGAGCAAAGAATGGCATTAACATCATAAATGCAATCCCGTTAATTGCTTCTCCTATAAAGCGAATCCAAACATTGCGATCCAAGCCTTTTAATTGTCTGAAAGAGTTCATACTATACACCTACTGTCTATTTTGTATACATATCATACCTGAAAATAAAAATAATTCTCATTTTTTGATAATTCTATTTATTTATGATCATTTTAATTTAAACAACCCTTTGTAAGGAGGTTCTAATGGATGATTATTTTTCAGTCTTTTGATGGAGATAGGATATTGACTAGTAGGAACATATGTTCTATAATTTAAGGAGATAATTAACAAAATAACATATTAAATATAATAGAATGGTGAGTGTAATGGAGTTTAAACTTGATTCTGATCTACTGAAAACGTCTTTAATTGAAGTATCAAGAGCTATCTCTAATCATCCTACTATACATGCTTTATCAGGTGTAATGATCAAAACAACAACTAATGAACTTACCCTGATAGGAATGAATTCCGAAAGAATAATAAAAAAAGTTATTCCATCATCGAATACAAATATAGAAATTATTCGAGAAGGATGTATGGTTATTCCTGCTAAATCATTTCTTGAGCTTGTAAAAAAACTTCCAGACCGCTTGTATATTAAACAAAATCAACATAAGATGAATATCATCTCCAATGATATTTATACTTCAATAAGTGAAATACCATCCAAGAATTTTCCTCAGCTTCCAGATATGCCAGTGACACCAATTGCTAGTTTTCAGTCAAACCAATTAAAATCCTTAATTATGCAAACTTGTTTTGCCGCTTCTGAACAGGAAATAAGACATGTAATAAATGGAGTGCAATGGTCATTTAATGAAAAGAAAATCCAATGTACTGCTACAAACTCTCATCGGCTAGCTACAGTAAGCGCAGCTTTTTCTTCTCAATATTCTGGAAGCATTATTATTCCAAAGAAAAACCTGCAAGAGTATCTTCACTTGATTAAGAATGACGGACAAATCATTCGAGTTTTTTTAACTGAACATTATTTATTATTAGAGGCAAAGGATCTTCTTTTTTATTCCAGACTGATATCGGGTTCATTCCCAGATATCAGTAAGATGATCCCTTCACATTTTTCTACAGAAATAGTATTGAATCGGAAAAAATTCCTCGAAGGGATGGAGAGAGCAAATTTATTATCTTCAAAAGAACGTCATCATAACGTGACATTAAAAACCCTAGGAAAAACAGTCGTCGAATTCACTTCATTGAATAATGAAATTGGAGAAATTATTGAAAAGCAGAGAATCGATCAGTTAATCGGGAAAGAAATAGAGATCACATTCGACGGGAACTTTATGAAAGATACTCTTAAGTCAATTGATGATGAGCAAGTACGGCTAGGCTTTAATGGGTCATTAAAACCAATCGTGATTCAACCATTAGAAGATAGTTCTTTTACTCAAATCATTTCCCCTATAAGAACTCCGGCTTATGTTTTATAGGGAAATGTGGTTAAGGAACTGTTTTAAGATTTACATCTGTAAAGTAGTTTATTTAGACTGGACCAGGAATGGATGAAAAGGAGGACTACTAAAGTGGGAGATTTCCACCTATTTTATAACGATTTCAAAAGTGCATGGATTAATTGTTCACTAGAAGAGTTAATGGGGAATATATCTAAAGATTACATAGCAAGAGAAATATCAGGATCATGAGACATTGTTGACTTTCGTTATGAAGACTCAAAAAAAGGTTGGGAACAAGGATTTCAATTTGTAAAACAAAATCAGGATCAGTGGATATTGACTGATCGTGGTATCTTCACATTAAGAGAAAATGAAATGACCGTGATATTGCAAGCAACCATTTTGATAGATGATAAGATGATTGACACTGGAAATCTTTTTGTTGAGACTTTTAAGAAACAAGGCGAAAAAAAAGAATGGAAACGGGCAAGAAGCTATATTGAGGCAGGAGTACCTAATAGGAATTTAGATAAGCTCCATATTTAAAGCATCTTATACTTACGTTATATAATAATAAGGCTGGAACCATATTTTTTGATAAAAAATATGGTTCTAGACATGTATAGTAATTTAAGGTGTTAGACGATCGCAATCTCTAGGAAATGCAGTTGCTTCACGAACATTTTTAATATCCAGCATTTGGGCGGTTAACCGTTCCAGCCCAATCGCAAATCCTCCATGAGGAGGGACACCATATTGAAATATATCTGTATAGCTCTTAAAATCGTCCAGGATTAACCCTTTCGACACTATTGATTTTATAAGTTGATGGTAGTCATGGATCCTTTGACCACCTGATGTAATCTCTACTCCTTTATAAATTAAGTCAAACGAATCTGTCCACTCGATATTATTTTGGTTAGGCATTGTATACATAGGTCTTTTATCTGTTGGATAGTTTGTAATGAACACGAATGGTGAAGAAAATTCCTTTTCAATATATTCACTAATAAGCTTTTCACCTTCGCGATCTAAATCTCCTTTTGGTGAAGTCTTTTCGAATTGTTCCATTAAAATATGTTGCGCCTCTAATAGGGAAAGCTTAGGGAACACCTTAAGTTCAGGTAGTTCTATGTTAAGCAGCCTAAGTTCATTAGAACAAGACTGTTTAACCATTTGGAAAATATGAATCAAAAGCTGGTTTTCTAGTTTCATCAATTCTTCATAACCGTCAATAAATCCGACTTCAACATCCATAGATGTATACTCGTTTAAATGTCTTGATGAGTTATGTTCTTCAGCACGAAAAACTGGTGCTACTTCAAACACACGTTCATAGCCTGCAGAAATCATTTTTTGTTTATAAAATTGTGGCGATTGAGCAAGATAGGCTTCTTTCCCGAAATAAGGAAGTTTAAAAACATTCGCACCACCTTCTGCTCCCTGAGAAGTCAATTTCGGTGTGAAAATTTGAATAAAGCTTTTATTTCTTAAATATTCTTGAAAAGCTTCGACTATTTTGGATTGTATTTTAAAAATGGATTGAACTTTTTGATTTCTCATTGATAACACTCGGTGGTTTAGTACAATATCTAAATTAGCCTCTATATCATCGTTATTTACTTCAAATGGCATTGGAACAGAAGGGGATAAAACCTTTATATCATCTACATGAATTTCTACTCCACTCTCTTGTTGAGCTGTTGATACAACCTTACCTGATAATTCAACAGCTGATTCATTTGTACATTTAAAATTTGTAAGTTCGCCACCTAACACACATTGAATCATTCCAGATCGATCCTTAAGAATGACAAAGCTTACTTTTCTCAAATTTCTTACACGATGAATCCAGCCTTTGAGACACACAACTTCATTTACATGTTCGCTACATTCAGAAGTGAGTACACGTTGATTTTTGTCCATTTTATTTTCCTCCCTATTTTATATAAAAGTATTTTGATATCATCATCATCCTCATCGCAATTCATTGTACCCACCTCCTTAAATATAAAAAGTCCGCCCCTTATAAATAAGGGACGGACATGATCATTTTTTCCGCGGTACCACCCGGTTTGCTTTAATAAAGCCACTTTAAGACAGTGTAACGTCTGTCATCCGTTCACTCCTACTTATTTCAGAGTGTCACTCAGGAGGTGTCTTTCATTCGCTCTTAAATGCATTCATTTCAGCAGGAGAATGCTTTCTTTGAATCAGGGGGCGAAATACTCTTCCTCTTCATCGATTTACAATATTATTGTATGTAATTATATTAATACATTTCTTAAAGTGCAACTATATTTTGACTTTTTTGTCATTTGTTTTTTCATATTTGTAAAATCGTTTATAACTCATTCAAGTAGTATAAACTAATAATATTTTGGGTGCCCGAATGGTTGTTTCCCTACAGAAACATTTTTTAGTTCTTATTAATTTTGTTATAAAGGAGAAAAAGGTTGCTATAGACCCACTCAGTAGATACTTGTTACGATATTTAAGGAGTAAGAGTGGAGGAAAATTTTATGGAACAAGAGAGATATAATCAACTAAAATTAGGTGAACGTGGTGCGATCATTAGTATAATCGCATACATACTTCTATCGTTATTAAAATTAACAATTGGATATATTACTGATTCAAAAGCTTTACAGGCAGATGGATTGAACAATACAACGGATATTATTGCATCAATTGCAGTGTTGATTGGGTTAAAGGTTTCGCAAAGACCACCAGACGAAGACCATCCATATGGCCATTGGAAAGCAGAGACAGTGGCTTCTATGGTCGCGTCTTTCATTATGATGGCCGTAGGAATTCAGGTTCTTTATGATGCTGTTTCATTAGTTTTTAGCGGAAAAGAAGATCCACCTGATATGATTGCAGCTTGGACTGGTATCTTCTCGGCTATCGTCATGTATATTGTTTATCGTTATAACAAAAATTTAGCTGAAAAAATTAAAAGCCAATCCGTTATGGCAGCAGCAAAAGACAATTTATCAGATGCTCTCGTTAGTATTGGTACTACAGTAGGGATTATTGGTTCACAATTTCAACTTCCATGGCTTGATCCTGTAACAGCTGTTGTAATTGGGTTATTAATCTGTAAAACCGCATGGGACATTTTCCGTGATGCATCCCATGATTTAACAGATGGATTTGATGAAAATCTAATCGCTTCTTATGAAGCCTCGATAAATAGGGTGAGGGGAGTAAAAGGCGTAAAAAATATCAAAGCCAGAAGTTATGGTAATAATACGGTAGTAGATGCCGTTATATTAGTATCTTCACAGCTTGGTATTGAAGAGGCGCACAATATTTCAACCCGTGTTGAAAAAGTATTAATGTCTGAACATGAGGTTTATGATGTACACGTTCATGTTGAGCCTTATTAAATTATAGATGTTTTCCTCTTTAACCATTAATAAGAAGGGGGTAGTAAATAATTAATTTTTATTTGCTATCTTTCCAAAACATTCTCATATAATTAGGGAAATGGAAATCGATACTCATTCTTTTAATGGAGGGATTGTATGGAACCTTTAAATCGACCTAAATTAACTATCCCTAAAACTAGTATTGAAAAAAGCATCGACATTCTTTCTTTATCTATACTTATTATGTCCATTGTATTTGTGTTTATTGTGTGGTCCTCCTTACCAAGTGAAATACCGATTCATTTCAACTTAAAAGGGGAAGTGGACAGGTGGGGTGGAAAAGAAGGGATTTGGTTACTACCAGCAATCGGACTATTAATTTGGATATCGTTAACGATTTTAGAAAAGTATCCTCATAAATATAATTTTTTTAACCTAACTCCGAAGAACGCAAGAAAACAATATATTAACGCAAGATTACTAGTTAACATCCTTAAGGGGGAATGTGTTTTCATTTTTGTATTTTTCACAGGGCAAAGTGTGAATATCGCGAATGGTAATTCTTTCGGTATCGGTTTTTGGGAGCTTCCCGTGTTCTTATTTATTGTGTTTGGTACTATTTTTGTTTTTATATTTCGCTCGGTTAAATTAAAATAGAATAGGCTGTCCCGATGTCCGGAACAACAACTTCCATATATAGATCCCAAAACCTCCTATATATAAACGAACATGGTTGTTCCGGACTGTATTAGGACAGCCACATTTCTATTTTACAATAGTGATAATAACCAACCACCTATAGCACCAGTTACCACAACAATCCAAGGTGGTAACTTCCAATACACGAGCATACTGAAGAGTACTGCAGCAAATGCAAAGTCAATCGGTTCTAATATTGAACTTGTCCAGATGGGGTGATAAAATGCAGCTATTAAAATTCCTACAACTGCTGCATTCACTCCCATGAGAGCACCTTTTACTTTAGCGTTTTGTCTTAATGAATCCCAAAAAGGTAAGGTACCTAAAATTAGTAGGAACGCTGGTAAAAAGATAGCAAATGTGGCTAAAAGTCCTCCTTTCCAACCACTGATGACAGCACCTAGGTATGCAGCAAATGTAAACAATGGTCCAGGAACAGCTTGGGCCGCACCATATCCTGCAAGAAATTCTTCCTCTGATAACCAGCCTGTTGGTACAAATTCCCTTTCGAGTAATGGAAGTACTACATGGCCTCCACCAAAAACAAGTGAACCAGAACGATAAAAACTATCAAACATTGCAATCCAATTTAACGAAGTCATCTCTCTAATAATAGGAAGAAGAATTAATAATCCAAAAAAGATGAGTAAACATATTACTGCAACAGTTTTTGAGATCGGTACACTTGTAAAAGATGTGTTTTCCTCTTTGTGCTGTTTATATAATAAAAATCCGATAACAGCAGAAATAAGAATGACTCCTACTTGGGTAAATGCAGTTTGCCATAAAAGTGTGGCTACTAGAGCAAGCAATGCAATTGATTTTCTTTTTATATCTGGAGTTAATTTACTTGCCATTCCAAGAATCGCATGAGCTACTACAGCCACTGCTACAACTTTTAATCCATGAATCCATCCAGATTCCCCAATACCAACTCCTTGTAAGAGTAGGGCAAACAAAATTAACGCAATGACAGATGGGAGGGTAAAGCCTATAAAAGCAATAATCCCCCCAAGGATTCCCCCTCTCAAAATACCAATACCCATTCCAACTTGACTACTGGCGGGACCAGGTAAGAACTGACATAATGCCACTAAGTCGGAGTAGGTTTTTTCATCCATCCATTTTCTTCTTCTGATATATTCCTCATGAAAATATCCTAAATGTGCAACTGGGCCTCCAAATGAGGTCATTCCTAATCTCGTAGAAATGATGAGAATTTCCATTAGTGATTTAAAACTAACTTTTTGATTCATGTCATTAATTGACTCCTCTCTAATCTTTTATTTCTTTAAAAAGCTCATATGCTTTCTTACGAGCCTCTCCAAGTACATTGATTCCTTTTTCCGTGCATGTGTAATACTTTCTTACCTTTCCTTCTACGATTCGCTCTTCTTTATTGAGTAGTTCATCTTTCTCCATCGTGTGAAGTATTGGATAAAGGGTTCCAGAACTTATGTTGTACCCATGTTCTTTCAGTTCTTCTAACATCCACACTCCATAAATGGGGTGTTCTTTTGCGTGGTGTAGAATATGAATTTGAATAAAACCTAAGAATAACTTTCTTAATACTCTTTCCTCCAAAAAGAAAACCTCCTATTCCCAAAATCGAATATCGATATCGGCTTTCGATATTAAGAGTTTAACAAATGTCATGGTGGATTTAAAGGGCATATTAATAATTTACAAAATCTTAACAAAAAGGATATAGGGAGAGAGAATGGACTATAAACTGGAACAAAATTTAATGAAGATAACATAGTTTGTTTCCTTAAACTTATTTAAATCCTGAATAATAGTGGATAAGTTTATACATTTAAAAAGCTTGTACATAGCTTATTAATGTAAAGGGGCTCTTCGAATCTATTATGAAGAGGGTGTAATCATGAAAATTAATTTAGTTACTATATTTTTAGTATTATTATTGTTGTTTCCTTTACTTTTTTCATTACTGATTGGGACACCTGATCAAACCAGATCAATCGTAAAAGCAATTGGAACAACTCTTGGCATAGATAACAAATAAAGCAAATCCTTTAACACACTAATACACCGCGGGACGGTTCTCGATTGCGTTAATACATTAACGCAATCGAGAACCGTCCCGCGGTGCTTTAAAGGAAGAAAGCACTATTCATAATTGACAAATAAGTCAAATTATTTTAAAAAATTTCTTGTTATTTCACATTATGAAATTATCTGGGGTTTTTATTTTTTTTAGGCTTTACTATTAAAGCAGATTAAGTAATAGGAGGTGGCATGTTAAAGAATGGATATTCGTGATTTGAGGAATTGCTTAGGGAAATTTGCCACGGGGGTAACGGTTGTTACTTGGAATAGTGAAAATCAGCAAAAACAAGGAATTACAGTGAATTCTTTTACATCTGTTTCTCTTGATCCCCCACTGGTACTAGTTTCGATTGATAAGAAAGCCAAGGCGAATGAAAGGATGCAAGGAAAACCTTTCGTCATTAATATTTTATCTTCGGGTCAAGAAGCGATTGCCTGGCAGTTTGCTGGTAAAGAACAACTAGGGCTTCAAATTGACTGGGAAGAATCAAACTACGGACCTAAAATTCAAGGTTCACTTGCAACAATCGAGTGTAAACCTTGGGAAGAATACGACGGTGGTGACCATGTTTTATATGTTGGTGAAGTGAAAAATTATCACTATGAAGAAGGTAACGCACTGGTCTTTTTCCAAGGCAAGTTTTTAGAAACTAATTCAATTGATAATTATGTAAAAAAATAGACATTAAAGGGGGATGTTCATTTGGGAATTCGTACTGGTGCTCAGTATATAGAAGGAGTTAAATCACGTCAACCAGAGGTATGGCTTGGAGGAAGAAAGGTAACAGATGTATATAGTGAGGATGTTTTTCGTCAGCCCATCCATGAAATTGCCAATTTATACGATATTCAAAATGATCCAAAATACAAAGATGAAATCACCTACTTATGTGAAGAGACAGGTGAGCGATATTCACATGCATTTAAAGTTCCTAAAACGTATGAAGATTTAAAAGCTAGAAGTAAACTATTTGAAGTATGGGCAAAAGCGACTTTTGGACTAATGGGAAGAACACCTGACTTTCTTAATGTAACAGTAACATCAATGGCTAGTAATACATGGTTTCTCGACCAATATAATCCTGAATGGTCGAAAAACATGATCAATTACTACGAATACATTCGTGATCATGATCTATTTTTAACTCATGCCATCATTAATCCTCAAAATGACCGAAGCAAAGCATCGCATGAACAAGAGAAAGATTTTACTCATTTAGGTGTTGTGGAAGAACGACCTGATGGATTTATTGTTCGTGGTGCAAAAATGTTAGCAACTCTCGCACCTATCACCGATGAAGTGATTATTTATTCTTTCCCTGGATTCCAGCCAGGTGATGAAAAACATGCGATTGCATTTGCTCTTCCAATTGATACACCTGGATTAAGGATCATTTGTCGTGAACCAATGCAAGATGGGAAGCGTTCCATTTTTGATCATCCCCTCGCATCAAGATACGAAGAAATGGATGCTCTCCTAGTTTTTAATGATGTCTTTGTACCAAGTGATCGTATTTTTATCAACCAAAACATAGATGCTGCTAATCTTCTGTATCCTAAAACAGGAATTGGACAGCAACCTGCTCATCAATCAGGGGTAAGGGGACTCATTAAATTACAGTTTGCTTCAGAAGTTGCAGCACGAGTAGCTGATTCTATTGGAGTGGATGGATATTTAAATGTCCAAACTCAATTAGGGGAACTCATGCAGTCTGTAGAAGCCATTCGCTCGCTCTTGAGAGTTGCCGAGTATGAGTATGAAACTACTTCTCAAGGAGAGGTTAGACCTGCAGGGCTGCCGCTTGAAACCATTCGCGGGATGTTGCCAAAACTCTATCCACGGGCAATTGAAGTGATTCAAACAATCGGTGCTGGTGGTTTATTAATGTCGCCAACTGGTGCAGATTTTGAACATCCTGAACTCCGTGCAGATGCAGAAAAATATTATGTTGGTCGTGAAGGGGTTACATCACAAGATCGAGTACAACTATTTAAACTTGCTTGGGATTTATGTGGAGAAGCATTTGGTCAACGTCTGCTTCAATATGAACGTTATTACTCTGGGGATCCATTAAGAAGATTGGGACGTTTCTATGCAGGGTTTAAACGCCAAAACTCATTCCCAATGGTGGATGAAGCATTGAAAGGTTCAAGAGATTTGGAAGGTCAACCAACACCTTAAATGTAAGCGCTTTAAATTAAAATTCTAGTCAGCAGGGATTCGACAACGTTTGTCAAATTATTTGAGGAGGATATAAAAATAGACCATTCGTTGGATGAGGGGGCTAGATCATGATTTCTTCTGTCAAAAAAATTTCGAAAATTCTGAACTGCTTCACGAATGATGAACCTGCACTAGGAAATCTAGAAATTGCTGAAAAATTAGGAATGAATCCAAGTACTGTTCATCATCTCGTACGAACCCTATGTGAAGAAGGAATGTTAATCCAAGACAGTCGAAAGAAATATCGGTTAGGATGGAAGCTTCTTGAATGGAGTAACCACGTAATGTATCAACAGGATATTTACAATGAAGCCACACCTTTTTGTGAAGGGTTGATTCGCAGATACCATGGCATCGTACATATTGGGATGTTTGATGCTGGTGAAGTGAGGTTTGTTTTAAAAGTAAAATCCAAATCTTCACTTTCTGTACCAACCTATGTCGGTGCTACGAAACCAGCTTATTGTACGAGTACTGGAAAGGTATTATTAGCATTCAATCCATCATTAATTAAACCAACCATCGCTAAAGGTCTTTTACAACGTGCCCCCAATACGATTACCTGTGTATCAAAATTAAAAGAAGAATTAAAACAGATTAAATCTCAAGGCTACGCTATTAGTAATAATGAAAATGAGCTCGGTCTTTACGGAATTGCAGCCCCTATTCGTTCGTATACAGGTCAAACAATTGCAGCCTTAAATATGGTGGGGCCAATTTCTTACATGGATGGTAGCAATCGTTATGAAATGATTAAAAGTGTAGTTACAACTGCAGAGAAAATATCAAAAGATATCGGGTATATTAGCGTTTTATGACAGCGCTTACAATAAAGGAGGAATGGAAATGGCAACGCAAGCAAAATCATTTTTAAAAACAAGAGTGCTAGATTTATTGAAAACTATTGAGGATAACAAGGATTTATTAAAGCCACCTGTTAATAATAAAGTTCTCTGGGAAGATTCAGAATTCATTGCCATGCTTCTTGGTGGCCCTAATAAACGTCGTGATTTTCATGTAGATCCTTCCGATGAATTCTTTTATCAAATTAAAGGTAATGCCTATGTTGAGTGTATTAATAATGAAGGAAAGCGTGAAGTTGTCAAAGTTGGTGAAGGTGAGATGTTTATGCTTCCAGCGAATGTTCCTCACTCCCCACATAGAGTAGCAGATTCATATGGAATCGTACTAGAACGTAAGCGAGATAAAGGTGAACTAGAAAGCTTTGTTTGGTTCTGCGATAAGTGTGATCATGAAATGCATCGCGCAACTGTCCAGTTAACAAATATTGAAGTACAGGTAAAGGAAGCGATTGAACACTTTAATACTAGTGAAGATCTACGTACATGTGAAATGTGCGGACATCAAATGCCACCAGAAGCTGAGGAATGGAAATGAGAGTAGATTTTCATACTCATGTTATTCCAAAAGACCTTCCGAATTTAGCTGAAAAATATGGCGGAAAATGGCCTGTTCTTCATCAGACTTGTGCTTGTGGAGCAAATATTTTAGTTGAGGGAAAAGTTTTTAGAGAAGTAACGGATCAAGTGTGGAGCCCAAAGAAAAGGATTCAAGACATGGATCGGGAAGGTGTCGATATTCAAGTTCTTTCACCGATCCCTGTAACGTTTTCTTATTGGGCACCAGTTGACGCAGCACTTGAAATGGCACAAATTCAAAACGATTTCATTTCGAAAACGGTTCAAGAAAATCCAGGCCGTTTCATTGGGTTAGGGACTGTACCTATGCAAGATACGAAAATGGCAATTGAAGAGATGGATCGTTGTGTACACGAATTAAACTTATGCGGGATTGAAATTGGAACAAATGTAAATGGTGAAAACCTAGATGCTCCTGAATTCTTAGAATTCTTCGAAAAGGCTGAGGAATGGAGCGTTCCACTTTTTATCCATCCGTGGGAAACAATGGCAAAGGACAGAACCCCACGTCATAACTTCATGTATACTGTCGGAATGCCCAGCGAAACGGCACTTGCCGCAGCAAGCCTTGTCTGGAGCGGTGTAATGGAGAAATTCCCGAACTTAAAAGTTTGCTTTGCGCATGGTGGAGGCTCCTTCCCATATATCTTACCTAGACTTGATCAAGGATGGAAGGTTTGGCCACATTTACGATTAACCACCCATCCGCCAAGTCACTATGTTCATAATTTTTATTTTGATTCATTAAATTATGATTCATTGAATGTTAACTATCTAATTGATCGTTTCGGTCATGAAAAAGTGATGATGGGTTCTGATTATCCTTTTCTATTAAGAGAAATCCCGCCAGGAAATGTGATTGACGGAATGATGGAATTAACAGAAGCTCAAAAACGAATGATCCTAGGTGAAAATGCTCTTCGATTCTTGAATATAAAGGAGAGAAATTTAAATTATGGAACCAAAAGTACTGACTCCAGAGAAGAAGCTGCAAAGTCTGGGACTTAAACTTTCTCCTGTCCGTCCTGCAGTGGGGAATTATGTAAGTAGAGTCCGCGTTGGCAATTTGATTTTCACTTCTGGTCAGGGTGTCGATGAGTTTCATGGAAAAATTGGTCAAGACCTTGATGTCGAAACAGGCTATCTAGCTGCCCGCCAATCTATGGTGAATTTATTGATTGTCCTAAAGGATGAACTGGGCGAACTCAGTAGGATAAAAAGAGTTGTCAAAATTCTTGGGTTTGTCAACTGTACGGATGATTTTACAGAGCAACCAAAAGTGATGAATGGAGCATCGGATTTATTGGTAGAGGTTTTTGGTGAAAAAGGACGTCATGCCAGGTCAGCTGTAGGAATGGCTCAGTTACCAGGGGGAACGGCGATCGAAATTGAAATGGTTGTAGAAATAGAAGACTGATTTGAAAAAGAAAAAAGGTGGCGTCACTGTCACCTTTTTTTCAAAATACCCATGAGCAATTTTAAAGGAGGTCACATTTTGTATATAAAAGAAAAATCCAACCGCAAAGTAAAACCAATAGATTGTCGCCACTTCATCAATGGGGAATATCGTGATTCACATAATTTTAAAACCTACGAAAATATAAACCCAGCAACGGAAGAAGTATTAGGGAAGGTGTCAGAAGGAGGTAAGAGGGAAGTCGATGAGGCAGTGAAGGCCGCTAAGATGGCGCTAAAAGGACCATGGAAAAAATTCACCTCTGAAGAACGTTCAACTGTCTTGAGACGGATTGGAGACTTAATTATTGAACGAAAAGAAGAATTAGCATCACTTGAATCAATGGATACAGGTAAGCCCTATCAAATGGCATTAGATGTAGATATCCCACGGGCTGCTTATAACTTCTATTTCTTTGCAGATTATCTTACTTCCATGGGAACAGAAGCCTTTCAACAGGATCAAAAAGCTCTTCACTATTCGATTCGTCGGCCAGTAGGAGTTGTAGGGATGATAAACCCTTGGAATCTCCCATTGCTATTACTTACCTGGAAAATGGCCCCTTGTCTAGCTGCTGGAAATACTGCTGTAATGAAGCCCGCAGAATGGACTCCAATGACGGCAACAGTCCTTGCAGAGATTTGTAAAGAGGCAGGTGTGCCTGACGGAGTCGTCAATCTTGTTCATGGATTTGGTCCGAACTCAGCTGGAGCAGCGATTACCGAACACCCAGATGTGGATGCCGTAACTTTTACAGGGGAAACGAAAACAGGGACAGCGATCATGAAAGCGGCAGCCCCTACTTTAAAAAAATTATCCTATGAGTTAGGTGGTAAAAATCCTAATATCATTTTTGCTGACTCTGATCTTGATGAAGTGATTGAGACCACTCTGAAATCAAGCTTTATGAATCAGGGAGAAGTTTGTTTATGCGGATCACGAATTTACGTAGAAAGTTCTGTATATGAGGTTTTTATTGAAAAATTTGTATCGAAAACAAAAGAGCTTCAGGTGGGAGACCCGTTCAAAAATGAAACCAGTGTCGGAGCTGTTATCAGTAAAGAACATTACGATAAAGTTTTAAGCTACATACAGTCTGCACGAGATGAAGGTGGAACGATTCTATCTGGAGGAGGAAGACCTCAAACCGAAGAAAAAGGCTTTTACATTGAACCAACCATTATAGTAGGTCTAGGAAAAGATTCACGCTGTGTTCGAGAAGAAATCTTTGGACCGGTAGTAACCGTTCTTCCATTTGAAACGGAAGAGGAAGTGATTGAACAGGCGAATGACACACATTATGGCTTAGGAACTACGATTTGGACGAACGATTTACGAAGAGCTCATCGTGTCGCGCATCAAATTGAAGCAGGAATCATTTGGGTCAACACATGGTATTTAAGGGATCTTCGTACACCTTTTGGGGGAATGAAACAAAGTGGGATTGGAAGAGAAGGGGGAATGCACAGTTTTGAATTCTATAGCGAATTATCCAATATCACCATCAAGTTATAGAAAGGAGGATAACCATGTCAGAAAAAATAATAGGTGAAGAGGTAAAGGAATTTTCTAAATATCTTATGAAAGCGGAGAGGGACCAAAAAGCAATTACACCTCTAACTGAAATAAAACCGGATATTACAGTGAATGAAGCCTATCTCGTTCAACTGGAGACGGTTACAAAGAAAGTTGATTATGGTTCTACTATTGTTGGGAAAAAAATTGGGCTTACCTCAATCGCTATGCAAGAGCTCCTTGGTGTAGGTGAACCAGATTATGGTCATCTCCTTGATTATATGGCTGTTGATCATAAAGGAACGATTACGTCCAACCAAGTAATTCAACCAAGGGTGGAAGGGGAGATTGCATTTATTTTAAACAAAGAACTAAAAGGTCCGAATGTAACGGTAGAGCAGGTTCTTCAAGCGACAGATTATGTCCTGCCTGCTCTAGAAATAGTCGATAGTAGAATAGCTGATTGGAAAATTAAGTTGGAGGACACGATCGCAGATAACGCTTCCTCAGGGCTATTTGTATTAGGAGATACCCCAATATCTGTCGAAAAAGTGGACCTCCCACAATTAAATATGAAATTATATCGCAATGGAGAATTAATGAACACTGGTAAAGGTTCTGCAGCGCTTGAAGATCCTGCCTACTGCGTTGCATGGCTAGCGAATAAATTAGCAGATTATAATCTTTCACTGGAACCTGGTGAAGTTATTTTATCCGGAGCATTGTCAGCAGCTATTTTTGCTCAGCCAGGAGATGAATTTACTGCGGAAATCGATGTATTGGGAAGTGTCTCCGTTAAGTTTGGTCGGTAATGAAAGGAGTGCTCATATATGAAAATGAAAGTGGCCATTATTGGCTCAGGAAATATCGGGACAGATTTAATGAAGAAATTGCTTCGCTCAGAGTTTTTAGAATTAACAACCATGATTGGTATTGATCCACACTCTGAAGGTCTAAAAATGGCTCATGAAAATGGACTTCAAACCATTGATAACGGTATTGAAGGATTTTTGGAAAGACCCGAATCAGCTGAAATTCTTTTCGATGCTACGTCTGCAAAGGCTCATATTTATCATGCAAAAAGATTAAAAGAAATCGGCAAAAAAGTGATTGATCTCACTCCTGCTGCTATTGGTCCATTTGTTGTTCCTCCTGTAAATCTTGGTTCCCATTTGCAAGAATCAAATGTGAACATGATTACATGCGGTGGCCAGGCAACCATTCCGATTGTTCATGCTGTTCAACAAGTAGCAAAGGTAGAATATGCCGAAATAGTTGCGACCATCTCTAGTAAAAGTGCTGGCCCCGGAACTAGAGCAAATATTGATGAATTTACGGTAACTACTTCAAAAGGAATTGAAGAAATCGGGGGGGCCAAGAAAGGGAAAGCCATCATTATACTCAATCCGGCAGAACCACCTATATTGATGAGAGACACTGTCTATTGTCTTGTGGAAAAAGGAGAAATGAATGAGGCATCGATTACAAAATCGATAAAAGAGATGGTTGGGAAAGTGCAAGGATATGTTCCAGGATATCGAATGAGAACAGAACCCATTTTTGACCGTAATACGGTAACGGTATTTTTAGAAATAGAAGGAACTGGTGATTATCTTCCGCCGTTTGCAGGTAATTTGGATATCATGACGGCATCTGCAATCAAGGTTGGGGAAGAACTTGCCAAAAATATTATTGCTCAAAAGGCGTTGTTGTAGGTCAAGGGCGGTACAGGAAAGGAGAATAATCATGGTAAAAAGGGATGTTACCGTTACAGAAGTTGCTTTGAGAGATGGGAGCCATGCCATTGGACACTCATTTACAGTAGACCAAGTACTGAAAGTAGCAAAAGCACTAGACGAAGCAAATGTTCCATACATTGAAGTTTCACATGGTGATGGATTGGGAGGATCTTCCCTTCAATATGGCCTTTCAAAGACAAATGAAATGGAACTAATTTCTGCTGCCGTTTCCGTTTGTAAACAAGCAAAGGTTGGTGTCCTGCTATTGCCTGGAATTGGTACCGTAAAGGAACTCAAGGAGGCTGAAAACTTAGGAGCAAGACTTGCACGGATTGCAACGCATGTAACAGAGGCAGATGTTTCTAAGCAACATATTCAATTGGCTAGGGAGTTAGGGATGGAAACAGTTGGGTTTTTAATGATGGCCCATATGGTCCCAACAGAGAAATTGGTTCAACAAGCAAAGCTGATGGAAAGCTACGGCGCAAATACTGTTTATATAGTTGATTCTGCAGGAGCCCTACTCCCACATGAAGTGAAAGAAAGAGTACACGCGTTAAGAAATCATCTTACTATTAATATCGGTTTTCATGCACATAATAATCTTTCCTTAGCGATGGCGAATACACTTGTAGCTATTCAAGAAGGTGCATCTTGGGTGGATGGCAGTGTTCGGTGTCTTGGTGCAGGAGCTGGGAATACCCAGACAGAAGTACTTGTATCTGTTCTTGAACGGATGAAGATATCCACAGGAATTGACCTATATAAAATGATGGACCTTGCTGAGAGTATCGTTGCTCCCATCCTTGAGAAACCACAAGAAATCACAAAAGGAAGTTTAATTCTTGGCTATGCAGGGGTTTATTCAAGTTTCTTGCTTCATGCAGAGCGAGCAGCCAAAAAGTTTAACGTGGATTCTAGAGATATTTTAGTAGAGTTAGGGAGACGAAAGGTAGTTGGCGGTCAAGAAGATATGATTGTGGATGTTGCAAGTGAATTAGCCAAGAAATCAATATGAAGGACGAAAGGGGTTCATAATGGAAACAAAAACAATTACCTTAAAACAGATTGCTGAACAAATCGATCATCATCAAACAAGTGGTACAGATATGGATAAGGTTACGATTCAGAGTCCTGAATTATCTGTGAAAGATGCATACGAAATCCAACAACTCTGGGAACAATGTGCAATAAAACGCGGAGATCAGAAAATTGGTTGGAAAATGGGGTTAACAAGTGTTGCAAAACAAAGATCTGTTGGAGTGAACGAACCGATTTACGGAAGACTTACGAATTCAATGGAAGTCACATCGAACACATTATCACTTAAAGGGTTGATCCATCCGAGAGTTGAACCAGAAATAGCTTTTGTAATGAAGGAAGAATTGAAAGGTGAACAATTGACCGCAAGGGATGTATGGAAAGCTACTGAGTTCATAATGCCGGCAGTAGAAGTAATTGACAGCCGATATAAAAACTTTTCCTTTACCCTAATTGATGTAGTCGCCGACAATGCTTCATCTTCTCGCTTTTTTTTAAGTGACCAAGCGTTTTCACCTTTCCAATCTTCACTAGATAAACTTGAAGTCATTATGTATAGAAACGGTGAAAAAGTTCAATCAGGATTTGGTTCTGCGGTTTTAGGTCATCCAGTAAAGTCTGTTATTGAACTAGCAAAAATGTTGCACCAAGTCGGACTTTCCATCCAACCTGGAATGGTGATATTAACAGGGGGAATTACAGAGGCTGTAAACGTATTCGATGGTGATGAACTAAAAGTAACATTCGATTCCTTTGGAGAAATAAATTTTGATGTAAAGAAAGAAAAAGAGGACTAAAAATGCCAATTGCACATTTGCATATTCTTGAAGGGAGAAGTCCAGAAGTAAAAAGTAAACTCATTCTCTCTGTTACTAAATCTATTAGCGATAGCTTAGGTACAAATCCTGAGAATGTACGAGTTTTACTTCATGAAATACCAAAAGAACATTGGGGAGCTGGAGGGGTAGCCAAGGGTGAAAGTCCAAATCATTATTAATTTTGGAGGGAGTGTTGAGATTGATACTGCACCATGAACAGTCATTTGAATTGAGTCACTCTATCGTAGCCATTGGAGCATTTGACGGAGTTCATAAAGGTCATCAATATGTTATTTCCCAAGCAGTTAAAAAGAGTCAAAGTATTGGAGTCCCAAGTGTAGTTTTTACTTTTGATCCACCACCACGCCATTACTTTCAAGGGGCTAAAATGTTAACGACCATTGCTGAAAAGCTAAACCGCATTAAAAAACTAGGTGTTGACCACGTGATCGTGGCCAAATTTAATGATGATTTTCTTCTACGAACTTCAGAGCAATTTATAAAAGACTTAAAAAAATATAATCCTGTTGAAATTCACGTAGGAAAGGACTTTAGATTTGGTCTAAATCGTAAAGGTGATGTTGATTTGCTCAATAAATTCTTTTCGGTCAGGACCGCTAGGCCTGTCTGCTGTGATAAAGGCACAATTATTTCCTCAACAAGAATACGAAAGCTTGTTGAACAAGGAAAGAATAATGAAGCTAATAAACTATTAGGTTTACACTTTTCCTTCCAGCGGCTAACACTAAATACTCCTAGTAGATAGAAAATGTTTTTCTAATTTATAAATTAAAAAATGAGGGGGAAAATCAGTGAAAAAGTTAAGGCAATCGATATTGTCTATTGTTAGTTTGGTTCTATTATTAGGGGTTCTAGCAGCATGTGGTTCTGGTAAGGCTGAAACGAGTGGGAGTTCAGGAGAAGGAGAAACAGGTAAAACCTACAATTTTAAACTAGCCCATATTACTCCTCCATCCCATATGTGGCATAAAGGGGCCGAAAAATTTAAGGAAGAGCTTGAGAAAAGGTCAGATGGACGTATGAAATTAGAAATCTATCCTTCTAGTCAATTGGGAACGGAAGCCGATATGGTGGAACAAATCGCTTCAGGCTCTGTGGATTTTGGCTTTATTACAGCGGCTTATATGAGTTCAAGAGAACCTTCATTTGCTGCTTGGTTTACACCATACGCTTTTGAAGATCTGAATGCAGCAAATGAAGCACGTGATTCTGAAATTGCAAAGAAAATTCTTAGAACATTAGATAAACAAGGATTAGTTGGACTGGATTATTTATTTGCTGGTCAGCGTGTCATGCTATTTAAAGACAAAGAGGTAAAGAATGCTTCTGATATGGAAGGACTTAAATTACGTGTAACCCCAAGTCCTCCAATGCAAGATTTTTATCAATTTTCTGGAGCTTCAACAGAAGGGTTACCACTTCCAGAAGTTTATTCAGCTGTCCAAACAGGTGTTATTGATGGAATGGACATGGATTTAGATGCTGCCATTACGAACAAATACCATGAGGTAGTAAAACATGGTGCCGTTACCAATCATATGGTGTGGCCGGCTGTAGCGATGATGAATAAATCTACCTTTGAAGGAATGCCGGATGAAGATCAAAAAATTATCCGTGAATCAATGGCCGCTGCGGCAGAATTCGCAGCTATTACAAGAGCAGGTCAAGAAGAAGAGTTTAGACAGACACTAAAGGATAGTGGAATGAACATTTATGAACTGGACTCAAGTGTTTTTGAAGAGCAGATGAAAAAGTTTGATGAAAAGTACGGGCCGACAGATCCACTTATCCAGGAGTTTATCGATACTTTCCGTAAAAAGTAGATGATTGTTAGGGGGTCACAAAAATGAAAGCACTTAGTAACGGTATTTCATCTATAGAAAAAACACTTGCTGTTATATTGATGTTTGCGATGGCTGTTATTGTGACATTAGCTGTTTGTTTTCGGTATATTCTCAATTCTCCTTTGTCATGGGCAGGGGAAATAGCTGTTTTTCTACTAATTTGGGTTAGTTTTTTCGGAGGTAGCTTGGGGCTTAAATATAAGTCCCAAGCCGCTGTTACCATTCTATTAGATTATGTACCTGCAAATGTAAAAAGGATTATTCTCATTCTAGGGCATATCATTATGCTCCTTTTCCTCGTTCTTTTAATCTATTACAGCGTTAATTGGATACTTTCACCAAGTGTTGCTTTTCAGAAATCTACTGCTCTATTAATTCCAATGTGGATTCCATACCTTGCCGTTCCATTGGGTCTTTCTTTCGCTGGAATTCATTTATTGTCTAATCTCTTTGAGTTATTCAAGGGAGGTGGGGGACAGTGACAGTACTAGTGATCATTTGTTTCTTTCTATTATTGTTTATGTCTGTTCCAATTTCATTAGTTCTTGGAATTACGACCGTTATTTACTTTTTTGCTGTTGGGAACACAACTCTATTAGAATCTACTCCAATGAGACTTTATTCTGGATTAGATAACTTTGGATTATTAGCGATTCCACTTTTCATGTTAGCTGGAGAACTAATGAATGGTGGCGGGATTACAACTAGGTTGGTTAAGTTTGCAAGGGTTTTAATTGGGCACGTAAGGGGTGGGCTTGCTTACGTAACAATCATTGCTAATATGTTTTTGGCATCCATTTTAGGATCAGCTAATGCGCAAGCAGCAATGATGAGTAAAGTAATGGTTCCTGAAATGGAAAAAGAGGGCTATAGTAAAGAATTTTCTTCTGCTTTAACGCTAGCGTCTTCCATTGTAGCCCCAATTATTCCACCTAGCATGATATTCATTATTTACGGAACTCTTTCAGGAACATCAATAGGCGGATTGTTCATGGCAGGGATAATTCCAGGGGTTATATATGGAGTTGGATTTATTCTATTGATAGCCTTATTAGGTTATAAATATAATTTTAAAAAATCTAAACGTGCTTCATTTAAGGATATACTAGACAGTTTTTTAAGTGTTATTCCAGCATTGCTTGTTCCATTTACCATTATTTTTGGAATTTTAAGCGGAGCCTTTACAGCAACCGAGTCAGCAGCCGTTGCTTCATTTATTGCCTATCTCGTCGGAACATTTTTTTATAAAGAACTTAAATGGAGGAAAATACCAGGGATTTTGATCAACACAGTGACAGCCACCGCAACCGTAACATTTCTAATCGCTATGGCCAATATATTCGGATGGATGATTGCTTTCGAACAGATTCCACAAGCAATAGTTTCGGAGATGACTTCACTTTCAGAAAATCCATTTGTATTTCTTTTATTAGTCAATATCCTTTTGCTTCTGCTAGGAGCAGTGCTGGATGGAATTGCGGCACTCATTATCCTTGTTCCCGTGTTCATGCCATTGATAACAGCTTTCGAAATCGATCCCATTCACTTCGGTGTCATCATCTGTATCAACCTCACCATTGGTCTACTTACACCACCAGTAGGGACAGGACTATTTATCGTCTCATCAATTGCAGAAGTACGGTATGAGAAACTCGTAAAAGCAACGATGCCCTTCCTAATGATGGGAATCTTCATATTATTCATCATCACCTATTGGGAAGGTGCAGTTATGTGGATTCCTAACAAACTCGGCCTCTAGAATCAGCATAGACTCTCTACTAACTTACCGCGTTAAACCACAGCGGGACGGTTCTTGATCACGTTAACGTATTAACGTGATCGAGAACCGTCCCCTAGTACTTTAATGTGTTAAATTCATTTGTCGTCTATAACCAACCGGGCGAGCTTATCGTTATAGATTATGGACATGTTAGGGATCCAGTTTTCAATTACATCCAACTATGTAATAACTAACTAAAGGTAAACTCTTCTATTAAATACGGGCCAAACTTATTTTGTTAATATTTTTAAATTAATCCTCCTCCAGTATACAAACCATCGTGATATGGGGAATTCCATCCTCTAAGTACTCATCTGAAACTTTTATAAACCCAAATGAACCATAAAATGATTCCAAATGGGATTGTGCTTCGATCTTAATTTTACTTGACTTTATTTCCTTCTTAATATAATTCATAACGACTTTAAGTAATTCATTTCCGAGTCCTTGATTACGGTATTCCTTATTAACCAACACCCTCCCAAATCCACACATTTCATTATCCGGGATAATTCGAGCATAAGCACTTAGTGCATTGTCTTTTTCCAACTTTAAAACATGAAATGAATGGAGATCTTTATCATCTACTTCTTGGTAAGGACAATCTTGTTCAACCACAAACACTTTAACTCTTTCTTCAAAGATTTTGTGAAGTTCATGAGTTGACAATTCTTCAAACGATTTTATAAACCAAGACAATTCAATCAGCAACCTTTCCTTGACCTACATAAATAGAATATAAATGTTTTCAAGAAAATTGTCACTCTCTCGTTATCTTGATTTTAAGAACTGATTAATTTCTTCATATTTTTCATACTAGGCACTTTTCTTTGCTCAAATTCAATTACATCTGAAGAAAATATCTGGACAATCATTTGACCTCCAAGAACTTTTGCCCGTATTAAAAGTGGTTGATTATATTTATTTTCAAACGTAAAATCTGGTCCATACCAGCTTACGGTTGCGTCTCGGCCTGGTGGAACATATGGTACTTTTCGGCTGTGCGAGTATCGCTGGACAATTTCCACACCCGCATTATCAGCAGCATTGAAAAGGGTGGAAGAGACTTGGCAAATACCCCCACCAATACCTTCAGACAATTCACCTTTGATAATGACAGGAGCCGACAAATAGCCTTTTTCTATCGTCCTTTTTCCTACAACTTCATTAAATGAAAAGGTTTCTCCAGGAAAAACTACATGGTTGTTAATCGCTTCAGTAGCAAGAGTAATATTATTAACTCTTTCTTTATTGTTCTTATTAAAGTAGGTGATATAATGACCAATACGTTGCGTACGGATAGAAGCTAGTAGTTCACTGTCTACTTTTGGATGGAGACTGAGCAAAGGGATTGAAATTTTAGTTGGCTCTTTTTCATAAAAATATTGAAGGAACCTTTCTGTGAATAGTTTTCGATAAAGTTTAGAACCTGCTTTTTCTTTAGTAATCATGCCATTTTCATTGATATAAGCATTTTTTGGTTCAATAAAAGTTTGCTGATCAATTTCCTCTATTAATTCATTGTATTTTTCTTGATTGAGAAACGGTTCTCCTAATAAAGGGTTTAAGAATTCCTTGTGATTAACTTCCATTAATATTTTTTCTCGATGTTTTATTTGAAGATCATCATTCTGAAAAGCCTGTGGTGTTGAGAACAATAGAAAAGGGATTAATAAATATTTCATAACATCCAACCTCCTCGGGTTAGTATAAGTAATTGACAATCGTTTCATGTGAGGTTATTAATATAAATCTTGACAAGAGATGGGTTTATTTATATAATTTTCAAAAAGATTGAAACGTTGATGAGGAATAGTAAATAGATGGTTGTTTTTTTAGAGAGGGATCCATTTTGCTGAAAGGTTCCTATTAACAACACTATTGAACCTGCCTACTGAGTTCACTATCAAATCATTAAAAATAGTGCGGAGTCATACCGTTATCATGAGATGAGTGTTAAGCATTGCTTTGAAGAAGGGTGGTACCGCCAAATTTTTGGTCCCTTTTTAAGAGCAAGGCTTTTTATTTTTATAAAAAGGTGGGAAAGTGATGGGAAAAAACTTTGTGAAAGATATTACATCGATGGACGATGACTTTGCACAATGGTACACAGATGTTGTAACAAAAGCTGAATTAATTGATTATTCAAGTGTACGGGGTTCCATGATTATTCGCCCATATGGGTATTCGCTTTGGGAAAATATAAAATCTGAGCTAGATGATCGAATTAAAAAAACAGGACATGAAAATGTTTATATGCCTTTGTTTATTCCTGAGAGCTTGCTTCAAAAAGAAAAAGATCATATTAAGGGGTTTGCTCCTGAAGTTGCATGGATTACACATGGTGGGGAAGAAGAACTTGAAGAGAGGTTATGTGTCCGTCCAACTTCTGAGGTATTATTTGGCGAACATTTTAAACATATCATACATTCCTATCGTGATTTACCTAAATTATATAACCAATGGGCGAATGTAGTAAGATGGGAAAAAACAACCCGTCCCTTCTTGAGAACACTTGAGTTTTTATGGCAGGAAGGGCATACATGTCATGAAACCGAAGTAGAAGCTCACGAGGAAACCATTAAAATGATCAATGTTTATGCTGAGCTATGCGAAAATACTTTGGCGATACCAGTAGTGAAAGGCAAAAAAACAGACAAAGAAAAATTTGCGGGAGCTAAGTACACATATACGATTGAAAGCTTAATGCATGATGGTAAAGCGTTACAGTCGGGGACATCACATCATTTAGGTGACGGCTTTGCAAATGCATTTGGCATCCAATTTACTAACCGAGAAGGAAATCTTCAATATGTACAGCAAACTTCATGGGGGTTTACGACTCGTATTATCGGAGCCATGATTATGGTTCATGGAGATAATAGAGGCTTGGTTATTCCACCAAAGGCAGCTCCAACCCAAGTAATGATTGTACCGATCGCCCAGCATAAAGAAGGGGTACTTGATTTTGCTTATGATTTAAAAGAAGAACTAGCTGGGTCGGTTCGCGTTGATATCGATGCAAGTGACAAAAAACCGGGTTGGAAATTTAACGAATATGAAATGAAAGGAATCCCTCTTCGATTAGAGGTAGGTCCTAAAGATATAGAGAAAAATCAAGTTGTATTGGTAAGACGTGATACAGGGGAGAAAATATATGTTAAATTAGAAAACTTGAGTACTGAATTGGAAAAACTTTTGGATGACATTCAAACAAACCTTTTTAACAAAGCTAAAGATCACCTACAAGAAAATTCACGCGAAGTGCTTAGCTATGAACAGTTTAAGAGTGACCTTGAAGTCCATGCAGGATTTATCAAAGCGATGTGGTGTGGGGAACGTGCTTGCGAAGATAAAATAAAAGAAGAAACAGGGGCAACTTCCCGTTGTATTCCATTCGAACAACAGCAATTAACGACTACTTGCATTTACTGTTCAAAACCTGCAAAGCACATGGTTTATTGGGCAAAAGCCTACTAAAATTCATCGACAAATTCGGGGCGGTGCCTGGCACTACTCGAAGTTTGTCGAATGATTTTTTTTAGTGATCATGTTAAACTGTTGGTTAGGTTTGGTATGATAATTATGTTGTACTTAAACTTTTTTCCTTCACCTACCCTCCTCAAAAGTCTTTTGCATCTTCTATACTTAAAACCACATTTAACTTTTCAATCTATTCACTAAGGAGTGACCGTAATTGTTAACATTAGAAACAGCCCAAGATGTCTTAAAGAAATATTTTGGATACGATTCCTTTCGCTGGGGACAGGAAGAGACCATCACGAACATTCTTTTAGGAAATCATACAGGGTGTATCATGCCGACAGGTGGCGGGAAATCGTTATGCTATCAGATACCAGCATTATTATTAGAGGGAACTACACTTGTAATCTCACCACTGATCTCACTCATGAAAGACCAGGTCGACGCGTTAAATTCTGCTGGAATCCCTGCAACTTATATCAATAGTTCTATTAGTGCTCAGGAAGTAAGACAGCGTATGGATGAAGCAAGAATCGGGGAATATCGACTTCTTTATGTAGCTCCAGAGCGGCTGGAGTCACAATCTTTTATCAATGATCTAAGGGATATTCCGATTCCATTAGTTGCCATTGACGAAGCCCATTGTATCTCCCAATGGGGGCATGACTTCCGTCCAAGCTATTTACGTATCCATCATCTCCTGCACCAGTTAACTGATAATCCAACATTAGTCGCTTTAACTGCAACTGCAACTCCACAAGTTAGAGAAGACATTTGTACTACATTAGGAATTAACGAAGAACACACAGTGATTACGGGCTTTGAGAGGGAAAATTTATCTTTTTCTGTTGTTAAAGGACAAGACCGTCTCGGATTTATAGAAGATTATGTAAAAAAGAATAACAAGGAAGCAGGAATAATTTACGCAGCTACTCGTAAGGAAGTAGAAAATGTTTACGAGAGATTGAAGAAAAAAGGAATTAATGTTGGAAAATACCATGCTGGGTTAAGCGGTGAGTATCGTGAGAAAGAACAAACTCTTTTCCTGAATGATGAAATTTCCGTCATGGTTGCTACATCAGCCTTTGGGATGGGAATTGATAAATCCAACATTCGTTATGTTATTCATCATCAGCTACCTAAAAATATGGAGAGCTATTATCAAGAAGCAGGTAGGGCTGGACGCGATGGATTGGAAAGTGAATGTATCGTTTTATATTCTCCCATGGATATTCGAATTCAACGATATTTAATTGAGCAAACGACACACAATCACGAAAGGCAAATTCAAGAATTAGAAAAGCTGCAACAGATGATTAATTTCTGCCATACGGAAGGGTGTCTTCAAGCATACATCCTAGAGTATTTTGGTGAAGCTGAATCTGAACCTTGTGGACGTTGTGGAAATTGTACAGATGAAAGAAATGCTATTGATGTAACAACAGATGCACAAAAAGTCTTTTCTTGTATGATTCGAATGGGAGAAAGATTTGGGAAAACAGCAGTGGCTCAAGTCCTTACAGGATCAAGAAATAAAAAAATGACTGAACTTGGCTTCGAGGGTTTGTCTACATATGGAATTATGAAAGACCAATCTGCAAAACAGGTAAGTGAGTTTATAGAGTTTTTAATATCAGAAGGATATATTCTTGTAGGGGGAGGTTCTTACCCTACTCTATCTGTTTCTAATAAAGGAAAAGAAGTTTTAACAAAGAAAATAAATGTAATGCGTAAAGAAACTATTGAAACCAAACAGCTTGTACAGGATGATGAGTTGTTTCAATATTTACGTTCACTCCGAAAAGAGATTGCTCAACAAGAGAATGTTCCACCATTTGTTGTATTCTCAGACGAAACACTGCGAGATATGAGTGCAAAACTCCCTGTTACAATTGAAGATTTTTCTAATGTAAAAGGGGTCGGGCAGTTGAAGAAAGAGAAATATGGTCAACAATTCTTGAATGAAATTAATTCATTCTGTGAAAAAAACCCTGATCGCGAAAGAATTATTGGGGATATGGAACAAACAAAAACTAAAAAAACAAAGAGTAGCCCAATAGAAAATTCTCATTTGATAACATTTGAGATGTTAAACGAAGGATTAACTTTTGAAGAAATTGCTAGTAAAAGAGGTCTATCGAGAATTACGGTTGAAAACCATATAATTCGCTGTGGAGAAGAAGGGGAACGAATAAACTGGGAGAAATTTGTGTCTTCAGAAACTGAAAGAGAAATTATTAATGCTATTAATGAAGTTGGTGGTGAAAAACTAAAACCAATAAAAGAAACACTACCCGACGACATAACATACTTCATGATCAAAGCCGTTCAATGTAAAAACAGCTTGGACTGACAAATTTCGACGTATGCCATCAGGACTCGGGATTTGTCGAATTAATAAAGAATAGAAGTGAATCCTTTTTATGCCATCTAATATAGCACCAAAATGAATCCTTTAATTTTTAAAAATTAAAGGATTTGTTTTTCAAATTAAAATACATGGCTGAAAATGGAGCAAGCGAGCTTTGGGGCATTGATTTGTCTACAGAACAAATTAAAACAGCGGAATCTATATTGCATGATTTGAATCCAAAATTAATTTGTGCAGCTATGGAAGAAGATACTGTTGCACCAAAGGGCTATTTTGATATTGTTTACTCTATCTTTGCATTAGGCTGGACAAGTGATTTGCCACAAACCTTAAATCTTATCTATTCCTACCTAAAAGAGGGAGGGAGTTTCGTATTTAGCTGGGAGCATCCTTTTTTTACAAATTTGAGAACCTGTGAAAATCAAGTTGTGGTTGAAACCTCCTATCAAAATGAGGAACCGTGGGTGATCGAGTCTTTCAAAGGAGAAAACGTTCCAGAAGGGATTATTGCAAAAAAATACAAAAATGAAGCATTTGACTATTCTGACCGCTATTATTCCTTATACAAAGCCAATAAAGTACCAACTACCTTAATAATCAAAGCGCGGAAATAATATTTAAGAAGGTCCGATAAATTTCGGCTGCTACAACCCGAAATATATCAAATCGTAAAGAGATGAGGATCTGAAGGCAGAGGTACAAGCATTTTCTAAATAGAGATAAAATCCCGTTATGATGACAGTTGGAATCCCTTCACCATTTAAATATATTCAATAAAGCAAGTAGAGGTTTCCTATAAAACGCAGTAAAAGAATAGAGATTTATATTATGGGATATTTAAAAGATAGGGAGGAATAAAACTTTTGCACTTTAACGTATTAATATAACGAGGGACGGTTCTCGGTTGCTTTAAAGGGTTAACGCAATCGGGAATCGTCTTTATTTGTGTCATTTTGTTTCATAGTTGAATGGCACTATTTTTTATGATAAGAAATTATTTAAGAATATCTCCAAATTCAGGAAATAGTATTTATCTCAAAGGGGGTGTTTTTTTGAGTTTTCAAGACAGTCATTTTAAATCAATGATTAAGAATTTAAGATATCCTCAGGACTATTTATCCATTATTCAAAATGGTCTTTCTTTAAATGAACTGCCTTCGAAAAAAGTGACCATTGTAGGTGCAGGAATGGCCGGTCTTGTTGCAGGGTATCAATTAATTAAGGCGGGACATGATGTGACAATTTTAGAAGGGAATGGCCGAGTTGGTGGACGAGTATATACAAGGCGATCCCCTTTCACTAATGGAAATTATTTAGATATGGGCGCAATGAGAATTCCAACAGATCATGAGCTAACTATGAGCTATATTAATAAATGGCAATTAGACCTACAACCATTCATTAATGATTCTCCCAATGACTTAATTTACGTGAATGGAGTTAAAGTAAGAGCTTCAGAATATGCGAAAAACCCCCAAGTTTTAGAATATCCACTAATGCCTTCTGAGAAAAGAAAAACCGCTAGTGAAATTTTGATAGAAGCCATTCAACCTTTTCTTATTCAATACAAAAACAGTACAAATGAGCAAAAGATAAAACTAAGGAAAGCTTTCGATTACTATTCTATGGGGGATTTACTCCGTTATAATCCCTTTGGAGAAAACCTTTCAGCTAATGCTATAACAAAGGTGAAAACTCTACTTGGATTTGAGGGCTTTCCCGAATTTGCTTTTGTCGCTATCCTAAAAGACATTCTTGGTTCAGTATTTTTAGGGGATAACCAATTCTTCCAAATAAAAGGGGGAAGTGATCGGTTACCATACAAATTTTATCAAGCCATAAAAGATAATGTTCTCTTAAATCAAAAGGTTACCCGCATACTGCAAAAAAGAAATAACATAGAAGTTAATACAATTGATACTAAAAAAGGGGAGAAGAATACATTTTCAAGTGATTATATTTTAATTGCACTACCTTTTTCAGTTCTTCAATTTATAAATATTGAACCTTATGATACCTTTTCTTTTGAAAAATGGAGAGCCATTCGCGAAATTCACTATGCTCCCTCTGTAAAGGTTGGAATTGAATTTAGTGAAAGGTTTTGGGAAAAGGAAGGAATAAAAGGGGGTAAATTAACGACAGACCTTCCCATTCGATTTGCCCATTATCCAAGTCACGGTATTGGTAAAGCAGGGCCTGCTGTAATGTTGGCAAGCTACAACTGGGAAGATAATGCACAATTATGGGATTCACTCGCTTCGACACATAGAGTTCAAGAAGCACTGCAAGGACTATCTAAGGTTCATGGAAATAAAGTCTATGATCACTTTATGAATGGGACTTCTTTTAGCTGGACACGTAACCCTTTTTCAGCGGGGTGCTTTACTCTATTTAGACCACATCAATTTAGTGAGTTATCCGGAAAAATCAAAGCAGCAGAAGGGAGGTTTCATTTTGCAGGAGAGCATACCTCCAACTTCCACGGGTGGATGGAGGGTGCTGTTGAATCAGGGTTAAGAGCCTCTTATGAAATTCATATGAGACCATAAACAAATTTTTAAATATACTATTTTTCACAATTACAGATTCTTGATTGGCACCACTCAAGGAAGGTTTATGTATATTTTTTTAACAGATAGAACTGTAAAGCCTTTATCTCATATGCTAAACAAAAAGCCCTCGAGGAGAACGATAATGAAAAATGTTTTATTATTTGCCGATCCTGGTATAGATGATTCGATTGCTATTATGTATGCCTTACTTCATCCAGAAATAAATGTGGTAGGAATCGTAACCGGATATGGAAACGTGGATAAAGAACATGCTACAAACAATGTTGCTTACCTTTTAGAATTAGCTAATCGTGAAGATGTACCAATAATTGGGGGAGCCTCAAGGCCTATGACAGGTGATTTTCCAACATTCTACCCTGAGATACATGGTCCTGAGGGGCTTGGTCCAATAAGACCTCCAGATGAGTTTTCCGGTACCCTTGATAACATTTCAGTAGTTTTTGATATTATACACAAATATCCCGATTTAACCATTGTGGATGTAGGTAGAAAAACATCATTAGCGATAGCCTACCTTCTGAATAGTAACGACATCAAAAATATTAATGAATTTTATATTATGGGGGGTGCCTTTTTAGTTCCTGGAAACGTAACACCTTACGCTGAGGCCAATTTTTATGGAGACCCTCTTGCAAGTCAAATAATTGTTCAGAACCTCACAAATGTAACTATTGTACCACTTAATGTATCCAACAATGCAATTGTTACCATGGATGTAGTTAAGGAAATTCAAAAAGCCTCCAACAATCCCCTTATCGAACTATTGGATGAAGTCATGGAATATTATATCAATGCTTATAAGAAAATCATTCCCGGAATAAAAGGTGCACCACTTCATGATGTTTTGACTCTCTCATTAATGATGAACCCTGAAATGGGTAGATCTATAAGTCGGGATGTGACTTTAAACGAAGAAGAACCTGCGAAAGGTCAAAGCCTAGCCGATTTCCGTATAGGATCTGAGCAATCTAAAAAAGGGACAGTAATTTATTTAGATTTGGATTACTCTAAGTTTATAAATGACTTTATCAATATATTGAGTTCACCTTTGTAGAAAAACCAAAGAAGATGATGATCCAAAAATGGTCCGGAACCACACTACAATTATATATTTTGAGAAATATTTTTATAGATTATTATTGTGGTTCCAAACCATTATGATTTAACTCTTATTCTTCATTTGAAGTAAAAACATTCTCATTTAATTCTGTGGCAATTCTATCACAGCCTATACCAAAACAATCCATGCTACCCGGTCGAAAATCTGCAATACTAAGCCCGTTTGCAAAACTCTCTCCTTGTTGAACTCTTACCACTCGTTTGGAATAACTATAAAGCTCAGGGATGTCGAGTGCAGCCATAACTGCAGCGAGATCATGTTGAGGAGTACCTGCAATTCCTGGTTCAAGCTGTTGGTATGCCTCGTAGTAAAAGTCAAGAATCGGCTTAATGATTTTTTCAATTGGTGAGGAAGCACGGGCATTAATAAAATCTACAAGATCTGGGGTAATTAATGCTTTTCTCGTTACATTTAATGGAACAACAGTTAAGTTTGGAGAAGTCTGGCACACAAAATGGGCAGCCTGGGCATCTCCATAAAAGTTTGCTTCAGCTACTTCTGTTACATTTCCTGGTACTAAAAAAGCCCCTCCCATAATAAAGGTTTCTTTCACATCCATCATTACTTCAGGACTTAATAACCAAGCAATTGCAAGCGATGTACATCTTCCAACATTTACAATCGTAACCTCATTTGGATTGTCCTTTATAATTTGAAACAACCTACTAAAATTCGTTCTTCTAGCAAATCGTTCTTCAGGTATTGGGGGAAGAATGGGACCAAACCCTTCTACTCCATGAATATCCGGAAAGAAAATGGGTCCTTCTCCGTTTAATGGTCTTGTGGCACCTGTAATAACAGGTATGTCTTTTCGATTAGCCAACTCTAATAGATATTCTACATTTCGCAAACTCTTTTCTCTATCAATATTTCCATATCCACTTACAACCGCAAGTAGATCGATTTGTGGATTTTTCAATGCATAAATAAGTGCAATGGCATCATCAATGCCAGTATCGGCAATTAATATCATCTTTTTCAAAAAATCACCTCCTTCCACTTAATATGTAGAAGACAAGAATATGCTTGTTTAAATTCACTAGAGTTAAGAATAAATTTTAGTAGTACTAGAAATGTGACTTTATCAAATAATGTAATAAATCTACTCTCCTAAGACAGCCCATTTCTACAATATAGTGGGGAAGTGGTATATAACTCCTTCTAATAAAAAAAGCCTAAATCCAAATATTGGAATAGGCTTTAGTCATTAATGAGGACGTTTGGTATTAGAACGTGTTCGTTTATTTAAAAATTTCCTAACGATAGGGTATATGATCGGTCCGTATTTTATTATTTTCTTCAATAGTCCTTTCATTATGAACACCTCTATTTTTTATTTATTTAATACCTTCCCTTAAAAAGGACGTTTTAAATATTAAAGAATGAGCCTATACTCTCTAATGAGAATACAGGCTCACATAAAATCTTATTATCTCTTTATAAACATCTGGGTCCAATAATGACCGTACGATCCACCTTTCGCATATCCTACTCCGATTTCAGTAAAAGTAGGGGACATGATATTTTTCCTGTGCCCTTCACTGTTCATCCATGCTTGGACAACCTCTTGAGGGGTTCTTTGTCCAGCTGCAATGTTTTCACCAGCAGCTTGATAGGATATTCCAAAATCCTTCATCATTTGGAACGGGGAGCCGTAAGTAGGGGAAGTATGGCTAAAGTAATTCTTAGCAATCATATCTTCTGATTTATATCGAGCTACTCTTGATAACTCCCAGTTTTCTTTTAGTGGAGCTAACCCAGCTCTCGCTCTCTCTTGGTTCACAAGCTTTACCACTTCATTTGTATAACTCTCTGAAGTCTGGTTAGTAGTTGGAATAGAAAGGCGTTGACCTGGATAAATCAGGTTAGGATTGCTTAATTGTGAGTTTGCTTGAATAAGTTCAGGCACTCCCACTTGGTACTTCATAGCAATCTTCCACATAGTATCTCCAGATTTTACTGTGTATGTACTAGATGCAGAGACCTTCGAAGATGTACTTAAACCTAAGACTAAAGTGACAGACAACAACATGATTGAAACTAATTTTAACATTTTCATAGTTATATTGAATAATAATTCAAAGAATGTTGAAACAGGTAGTTGTTACCATCACCTTACAATCCGCATGTTTTCTGACTCTAGTAAATTTTACTAGAATAGAATCACTGAAATGGAAGTGAACTTTTACATAACATTCACAACTACACCCATAATAAAGTAACAATTGGAGAATATTATTATAGGTAGATGAATTTCCATTGTAGGGAGGCAATATAGATGGATATTGATCAATTATTAGAAGAAACAGAAGATTTATTTGTAAAGGAATCGGATATAGATATTGAATATGTAGATATTGATGCATTGTTTGATGAATATTAAAGGGCTGTCCCATAAAGGCTAGATCTCATCTGTCCCGCTGCTCCCGCAGGAGTCTCGCACCTGCAGCGAAAATCAACCTTTTTACAAAAATTTATGTTCTTAATAAACAACAACCTTTTAGACAAACTGACTAAATAAATAAAGGATTCTAGGTATTCCATTTATAAATATAATTATATAAAAAAGAGGTCCATTTCTTTTCGAAGATATAGACCTCTTTCTTTGTTATGATTCTACAGTTTCCTTTACATAATCAACCTCAAAACCTAAATCCTCAAGCATTTGATGATCTGAATTAGTTTCTTGGCCTGCAGTTGTTAAGTAATCCCCGACAAAAATAGAATTAGCAGCATAAAGACCAAATGGTTGTAAACTGCGCAGGTTTACTTCTCTACCACCTGAAATTCGGATTTCCTTAGATGGATTGATGAATCTCATCAAACATAGGACCTTTAAGCAATAGCGAGGGTCTAGCTCGTTTACACCTTGCAGTGGGGTTCCATCAATCGCATGGAGGAAATTGACAGGAATTGAGTCTGCATCAAGAACCTTTAAGCTTCTGGCCATATTTACGACATCTTGTTTAGTTTCTTTCATCCCAATAATAACTCCAGAGCAAGGTGAGATCCCTTGTTCTTTTATCAATTCAACTGTATTAACACGATCTTTATAGGTATGTGATGTTGTAATCGATTCATGATGTTCTTCAGAGGTATTGATGTTATGGTTATAGCGATCAACACCAGCTTCTTTTAATTTCACTGCTTGATCTTCTTTTAATAATCCAAGGCATGCGCAAACTTTCATATTATATTGATCTTTGATTTCTTTGACAGCCGAAACTACTTGTTCCAATTCACGGTTGCTTGGACCTCTACCACTAGCAACAATACAATAGGTTCCAACGTTTAAGTCATGCGCATTTTTGGCTCCACTTACAATCGTATCTTTATCTAACATTCTGTATTTTTCAATTGGCGCTGTGGATACAATTGATTGCGAGCAGTACCCACAGTTTTCCGGGCATAGACCTGATTTCGTATTAATAATCATATTTAGTTTAACTTTATTTCCATAATAATGACGGCGAACTTGATACGCGCTATGTAGTAGTTTAAGAATATCCTCATCAGGACAATCTAAAACTGAAAGTGCTTGTTCATCTGTTAATTCCATTCCATTTAAAACGTTTTGTGCTATTTGATTCCAATTCCCCATTTTGATTCCCCCTTATATTTTACGCTACTTTTTTAATATGTTTGAATCTTCTTTTAGACAGAATCGATTTTTCAAGACGAAATGCCATTACTCCAGCCACAACTGCTAAAAGAATATCTTTTGGAAGAGGAACAATCATCCATAACCATGCCATTTTATAGGTGAATCCTTCTGGGGCTGTAAACCAAAGCTTGTATGCCATATACATCCAGTTGGTTCCAAAGACATAATTGATCGTCATTCCAAGAAGAGCAGCAGAGATAAACATATTAAACGTTCTCTGCTTTTCGACTAATTTTCCTGCAACATACGCTGTCAGGATAAAAGAAAGAATAAATCCAAATGTAGGACTAATGAGCGAGACCATACCACCTTTAAAACCAGCGAATACAGGAACCCCGACAAGTCCTAATAAAGCATAAGTAAACATGGCGAAAGCTCCTAAGCGACTCCCAAGTACAACCCCAGATAGTATCGCAAAGAAGGTCTGTAATGTTATCGGAACTCCCCCAACCACCATGAAAGGTGCAATTGAGGTAATGTTTGCTCCTACAGCCATCATGGCAACAAATATAGCACCTAGTGTTAATTCAAAAGTGGTAAAATTCTTCATGCTTTGTTCCTCCATTACTAAATGTGCTTACTATTAAAGGATAATAATGGTTTGCATTATATGTCAACCATTTATTTATAAAAGTTAACATAATAGAGGTGTGTTTTTAATATTTTATGAATTGATATTAATAGCTTCACACATATAAAGTGGATAAATTTATAGCCTCTGTTAAAAATAAATATACTAACTATAAAAGGGGTACTTAATGATGACGAATCGAATAATTGACTGGACAACATTTCTAGGAGCATTATTTTTATTGCTTTTAGTTACTGTGCCCTTAATCCTCTTTCCAGAACAAGGTCAAGAGTTTGTAAACTCAGCAAAAGAATATATGACATCGACTTTTGGAGTTTTATATTTAATTGTAGGATTAGGAATCTTTTTCTTCTTAGTTTATGTTGCATTTAGTGATAATGGGAAAATAATGCTTGGGGAAAAAGGGGAGAGACCTAAATTCAACAATTTTTCATGGGCCGGAATGTTGTTTTGTGCCGGAATCGGTTCTAGTATTCTTTATTGGGGAACCATTGAATGGGCGTATTATTATCAAGGACCCCCATTTGGGCTAACACCCGGGTCGAAGGAATCGATTGCATGGGCGAGTACTTATGGGATTTTTCATTGGGGTCCCATCGCATGGGCGATCTATACCTTACCAGCCTTGCCCATTGCTTACTTTTATTACGTTCGAAAGAAGCCGGTATTAAAAATTAGTGAAGCTACTCGGCCGTTGATTGGAAAGCTAGCAGATGGTCCATTGGGAACCGTTATCGATATTCTATTTATCTTCGGATTGTTGGGAGGTGCTGGGACAACTTTAGCACTTGGTACTCCAATGATTGCAGAAGGTTTTCATTACATGACAGGAATCCCTGTAAATATGGTACTTAATGTTGCTATACTTGCATTGGTTACGTTGATTTTTGCCATTAGTGCTTATTCTGGACTAAAAAAAGGAATTAAAATACTTTCTGATGTTAATCTAATTCTAGCTATTATTTTGCTTGGATTTGTGTTTATTTTTGGACCAACAAAATTTATATTAGAAACGACTACAAATAGTGTAGGTCTTATGCTGGATAATTTTTTTCATATGAGTACATGGACTGAGCCGTATAATGCTCTTGGTCCCTATGAAAAAACAAGCTTTCCAGAAACATGGACTGTCTTTTATTGGGCATGGTGGGTAGTTTACGCTCCGTTTGTGGGACTGTTCGTAGCAAAAATATCACGTGGAAGAACAATTCGCCAAATGATTGTTGGAACGATCGTTTATGGGACAATTGGAAGTTTATTGTTCTTTGGTGTTTTAGGTAACTATGGTCTTCACTTGCAGCTAACTGGTAGCTTTGATGTTATATCAGTACTCAATAATCAAGGTGCACCAAAAGCCATTATTCAAGTCATTAGTCAACTGCCATTATCATTTCTGATGGTATTTATTTTTACGATTTTAGCCGTTATTTTCCTTGCAACAACTTTTGATTCGAGTTCTTATATTTTAGCTGCTGTTGTGCAAAAGGAAGTTAAAGATGAGCCATTAAAATGGAATCGATTATTTTGGGCTTTTGCCCTTTGTTTTTTACCGTTAGTATTAATGTTTCTTGGTGGGTTAGACACTCTTCAAACTGCAAGTATTGTCGGGGGATTTCCACTTTTATTCATTATGATTATGTTGGGCTGGTCTTTTATGAAAGCTTCCAATCAAGATATTCGCGCTTCTGAACATTATGAACCAAAAACCATTACACTAAATTATAGAAAAATCCTCCAAAAAGTAAAGAGTCGGAAAGAAAAGAAAAAAGCTCAGCTTGGACCAGTGGAGGCGCATTTTGAAAACGAGAAGAGGGATGAAGAATAAGGAATAGTTATAGCTCTTTTACCAGAATTCTATAATTGGTTCTGGTTTTTTCAATTGTAATATAGCATTAAGTTTTACCTATTTGCTAATCGGAAAAGATTGACAAAACATAAAGATGGATCTATCATTTAAGTAATTAAGAAAATACTTAATTATATAATAATAAAAGGAAAAGATGACAATGTCCATTAACGATTTATTTAAAGCACTTGCAGATGAAAACAGGCGAAAAATTCTTGATTTGCTACGAAATAGAGACCTAACAGCGGGAGAAATTTCGTATCATTTTGAAATGAGTAAGCCAGCTATTTCTCAGCACTTAGCCATATTAAAAAGTGCTGAACTTGTATATTCGGATAAAAAAGGACAATTTGTTTATTACTCGCTTAATACAACCGTTTTTCAGGACATCATGAAATGGGCAATTCAATTTAATCATTCAAAGGGGGAAAAATAATGTTAAGTAAGGTCATGATGGTCTTAATTATGATTTTAGCATTCGGAACAAGTCTGTTTTTCAATGGAAACAAAATTCAGTTGGATGAATCAACATACGGTCCTAGTACAGTCCTTTTATTTTCGATCCCCTTCACAATTCTTCTTATTATTACACAGTTTTTCTTGCTAACTCGAGTAAAAAGATTATCGAGATACTATACTAGGTTTGAAAAAGGATTGAATGGCATTTTTTTAGTACTAACGATCTTTTTATTTGCTTTGCATACTGCATTACTTCTGTTAGCTAGCGGGTATAAGCTCAATCCATTACTATTACTACCGATAGGAGTTGGATTGATTCTAATGTTAACAGGTAACTCACTTCCAAGGTTTAAACTTGATATTACTGATACTTCAACTCCCAACTATTCGCCTTATAAAACTTATAACTCAATTGTTAGACCCAGCTCATATTCGTTATTTATTGGTGGCTCTATCATGATTTTTTGTGTATTTCTTCCTGATCATCTGCTACTTATAGGATTTTTCACAATATTAACCCTTACATTAGGATTTGCTATTGTAAAAGGAATTCAAGGCTATGTTCAAAATATACATTTTTAGCCTTTTTATGTTCGGGGTTATTTTAGCCTTTTTGCATGAGTATAGACATTAAAGCATCCATTACGAATAAATCCTACCATCGTTATATTTAAATCTTCAGCTAGTATAATGGCTAATTCACTAGGGGCAGATCTTGAAAGAATAACGCCAACACCGATTTTTGCGGCTTTAAGCAATACTTCAGATGAGATTCTTCCACTAAAGACCAACACCTTATCTCGGACAGAAATTCGGTATAGTATGCAATACCCAAGTATTTTGTCTAGGGCATTGTGACGTCCTATGTCAGTTCGAATAATTTTAAGAGAAGAGGTAGTTGCCAGTGCTGCATTATGAACACCCCCTGTGGCCTGAAACACCGCACTTTGCTTTTGCATTTCTTCCATAAGATGCAGACATTCATTTGGTGAAATCTTGGTTTCCGTCATCGCAGTTTTTGCCGTTTTAACATCATTTTGAAAATAGAACTGACGACTTTTCCCACAGCAGGAACCGATAAATCGTTTTGAATAATTTTCTTGTTTTATCGAAATAGGGGAAGAGGTTTGAACATATGCCATACCCTTATTCTCATCAATTTCAAATGATAGGATGTCATTTTTCATTCTGATAATTCCTTCTGAAGCAAGAAATCCATAAACGAGTTCTTCCAAATTGTCTGGAGAGCAAACCATTGTTGCAAATTCTTCCTTATTTATAAAAATCGTCAATGGAAATTCTGAGACAATCACATCTTCAGCATCTGAAAGCTCACCATTTTGATATCTCATAATAGGTCTCTTTTGAATAAATTGCTTCATTAAACCACCTTCATTTCCAGAATTCATCTTATAATTACTATAATAAACCCTATGAATTTTGAAAAGTAAGAAAATAAATTGACAGATAACTTAAAGATTGCTTTACTTATAACAATAACATCTCACGCAAAAAAGGAGTGAGAATATGGGGAAAACGAGACATAAAGGACCAATGAAGCTTGACAAAAAGCCAACTCCATCTCTATGGGCAGGACTTTCGCCAATGGGGCTCGGTAAAGTAAAGCCTCATCATATTAAGGACACACTAAAAGTAGCTTGGGAAAATAAAGACAATCTTCCCTATGCATATAGAATTTTAACAGAGGGTGTTTGTGACGGTTGTGCATTAGGTGTATCGGGATTACAGGATCAAACTTTGAAAGGGCCGCATTTATGTACAACTCGATTGAATGTATTAAGGTTGAATACAATGCCATCCATTGACCCTACTTTTTTCGAGGATATTGAATCTTTAAGCAAGTTATCTAGTACAGAGCTTAGGAAACTAGGCCGAATTCCATTTCCTCTTTCAAGAAAGAAAGGAGAAAATAAGTTTACAAGAATTTCTTGGGATGAAGCTCTGAACAGAATTGCCGGGAAAATTTCTAAAATTGATGCGAAACAATTAGCCTTTTATTTGACTGCACGTGGTATCACCAATGAAGTTTATTACACTGCTGCAAAAGTAGCTCGATTTTTAGGAACAAATAATATTGATAATGCTTCGAGAATTTGCCACTCGCCTAGTAAAACGGCCCTTAAACGTTCTTTAGGGATTGGGGCATCAAGCTGTAATTATAAGGACTGGATAGGTACTGATGTTTTAGTTTTTTGGGGATCTGTAGCGGCAAATAATCAACCAGTCTCTACAAAATATATGTATGCTGCCAAAAAAGCAGGTACGAAAATTATTAATATTAACCCTTACCGTGAACCGTCCATGGAAAATTATTGGATTCCCTCCATTCCTGAAAGCGCTTTATTCGGGACAAAAATTGTTGATGATGTGTACCAAGTGAATATTGGTGGAGACATTGCCTTCATGAACGGAGTAATGAAGCATTGGTTTGAGATGGAGGAAAAAGAACCGGGAACTGCTATTGATTTTGAATTTGTGAAGGCGCATACGAAAGGTTTACAAGATATTAAAATTCATCTTCAAAAACAGCAATGGGATGAACTCGAAAAATCCTCAGGGTTGTCAAAAGCAAGAATGATAGAATTTGCAGAACTACTAGCAGGAAGCAAATCAGGAGTCTTTGTGTGGAGTATGGGCCTTACTCAGCACAGATTCGGTACAGACAATATTTCTCAAGTTGCTAATTTAGCAATGCTTCGTGGTTTTATAGGGAGAGAGCATTGTGGGGTAATGCCCATTAGAGGTCATAGTGGGGTTCAAGGTTCAGGTGAAATGGGTGCCGATCCTTTTGTTTTACCAGGAAGCGATTTTGATGAAGAAAATCGAAATCGTATAGAGAAGGTATGGGGATTTCCTCTTCCTAATTGGCAAGGTGATACCATTGGCCAAACGCTCGAGAATGTACTCTTACCAGATTATCATGAACGTAAAGTGAAATTGTTTTACACTAGTGGGGGAAACTTTTTAGAAACGATGCCTGACCCAGAACATATTAGGGAAATACTTAAAAATGTTGAACTACGTGTCCATCAAGACATCATATTAAATACATCGACTTTGGTTGAAGCTAAAGAAGAAGTCATTGTGCTTCCAGCAATGACGCGTTATGAACAGCAGGGTGGAGGCACTTCAACAAGCACCGAGAGAATGGTATATTTTAGTCCAGAAATTAAAGGGCCAAGAATTGAAGAAGCAAGAGCTGAATGGGAGATTTATATAGATTTAGCGAAAAGAGTAAGTCCCGATAAAGGTCATCTTATTCATTTTACAGATGCAAGTGAAATAAGAGAGGAAATCGCTATTGCGAATCGTAATTATGATGGAATTCAGCACTTGAAGGAAAAAGGCGATGTCTTTCAATGGGGAGGCGCTTGGTTATGTGAAGATGGAATTTGTCCAACAGTGGATGGTAAAGGGAATTTGCTTCCAATTGGTATCCCAGAACATCGCAAGACAGAAGGACAATTTTATGTGACGACCCGAAGAGGGAAACAATTTAATTCAATGATTTATAGTGAAAAGGATCCATTTAATTCTGCAGAACGTTATGACATCATTATTCATAGTAGTGATGCAAAACGTTTAGCAATTCAAGACGGTGAAAGTATAGTTGCTTATAATCAGTATGGGGTTCTTCAAGGTAAAGCAAAATTGGATCAAGTAAAAGAAGGAAATATTGCCGTGTACTGGCCTGAAGGAAACGTCATCATTCCAAAGGGAATATACGAAAAACACGCGCATATACCTGAATACAATACAAATGTAATTGTCGAAAAAGCCGAAACCTTCCATGCACAAAAGGACCAGCGCTACCTAGAAAAACGAGTCCAAGAACTCGAAATCGATATCCAATAAAAACACTTCACCACTTTAAACAACTAGGGGACGGTTCTCGATCGCGTTAATACTTTAACGCAATCGAGAACCGTCCCCTTTTACAATGCAGTTTTAAAGGGTTAAAGTGTTATTGTTCGAAGTTTATGAAATTTATCATTCTAAATGTATTGAATATCTCATTCGAAAAATGTAAAATCAAAATAACGATTAACATATGAGGTGATTAGATGGATGTATTGAATGCAACGGGTCGAAGACGGGAGACCTATCATATTGAACTAAAGTATTCGCTATTGTGGGAATGCGCATTAGGAATTGCTGCTATAACAAATACTTCTCTACTTTCTACATTAGATAAGCCTGTTTCCTATTGGGAGGATTTAAGAGGGAACTTTGGACAAGAAATAAATGAACAGTTAAATTTTGTTGAAACACATAATACATGGAAGGCAATTCTTCAACTTTTACATAATAAAGAAATTACCTCCTTAAGCGAATTCACCCAATATATCGATGATCTCAAAGAGGAGGATCTAAGGTATTACTGCCTACCATACTTAGGAATCGAATTTCAAGAAAAAAGAAAACGTGCAGCATCAGGAGATAAAGAAGCCATTCATAGACTGATGGATAGAATAAAAGATCATAATTTTTTCCCTAGGTATATAGATTTCATTTGTAGCGTTGATATGAATTTATTAAAATCCCATCTAATTTCTGTCATGGTTGGTTGGTATCAATTCGTTATCCAACCAAATTCCGAGAACATGAATTTGGTTTTACAACGGGATATAGATTCTAAAACAAAAATGAGCCATAGTTTACAGCCTGAAGAATTTGTTGAGTGGGCAACTGGTGGAATTCAGTATTTGCCTGAGCCAAGTGTTCATACGGTTTTGTTAATTCCTCAACACATATATCGTCCCTGGAATATTGAAGCAGATATAGAAGGGACTAAAGTTTTTTATTATCCGATTAGCAATGAAAGTCTAGATCCTACTGATCCATACATGCCAAATCATTTATTGATTCTCAGATATAAAGCACTAGGAGACGAGGTGAGATTAAGGATTGTAAAACTTTTATATGAGAAAAGTCGAACACTTCAAGAACTGACTGAAAATATTCAAATTGGAAAATCGACTATTCATCATCATTTAAAAATCCTGCGTTCTGCAAAATTAGTAGAAATCGAAAGTTCCAAATATACATTAAAACGAACTCCGATAGATTCCTTGCCAGTTGAGTTAACACATTTTTTAACTAAAGGATAAAGGTGGGAAAAAACAATGGGGGAATCCGCAGTTGCTTTAAATAAAAATGACTTACCAGAGCTGAAAAAGAATTATCCAGTTTTTCGGTTTTTAGGAGGGAATGCCGTTTCCTTTTTTGGGAGCCAAATTTATTTAATCGCTATTCCACTTATGGTGTTAAGTATTACAGGATCATCGTTAAGTATGGGGATTGTTGCTGCATTAGAACGCGTACCCATACTCCTACAGCCATTTACAGGCGTGTTGTCTGATCGTTTCAATCGAAAAAAATTAATGCTCATTTGTCATAGTTCACGAGGGGTTCTTGTTGGCGGATTGGGAGTCTTATATATTTCAGGAGCCATGGAAATATGGCACTTATATGTTGGAGCTTTTACCATAGGTGTGTTGAGTGAAATTTATAATACTGCACAATTTGCACTTGTACCAAAATTAGTTCGAAGAGATGACTTGCAAGCAACTAACTCAATAAATACGGGTTTTTTCAATGCTGCCACTCTAATTGCTCCTGGCTTAGGAGGACTAGTTATTAGCTTTTACAATCCTGGCTATGGATTACTTTTAAATAGTCTAAGCTTTTGGTTAGCCTTTTTTGCAATCATAACAATTCCGATTAATAACATTACATGCAGTAGAGAAAATCACCAACCTTTAATAGAAGATATTAAAGAAGGATTTAGGTTCGTCCTCAAAACAAAGGCTATTTTATATACCAATGTCGCGATGATATTTTCTGTGTTTGGAACGACTTTATTTTTAACGATGATGGTCTTTCATTTAAAAGATACGGTTCATTTAGACCCTAAACAAATAGGGCTCCTGCTTTCATTTGGTGGTGTTGGTGCTATCGGGGGAGCCCTTATAACGAATGTGTTAAGAAAGTTTTATTCATTTCGGCGAATTCTTTTTTGGTCAGCATTTATTGGCGGGCTATCAATCATATTATTCAGTTTCACTCATATGTATGGGTTATTGATTGCGGCAAATGCCATAGGGACCATTGCAGCTTCTATGAAAAATCCATGTATTATCACAATCAGACAAACACTTACCCCAGATGAGCTTTTAGGTCGTGTCCAAGCTACAAGCCGATTCATGACCTGGGTACTTGTTCCAGTATCAGCTTTTCTAGCGGGAGTCCTTTCTGAATTCATGGGTACCGAACAAACCATACTCATCGGAGGAATATTCGCAACACTAGCATCATTTTGCTACCTCAAACTCCAAAGCGACGCTTCACCACGTTAAACCACTCGGGGACGGTTCTTGGATGCGTTAATACTTTAACGTATCCAAGAACCGTCCCGCAGTACGTTAATACGTTACAGCGTTTAAGAACGGTTTATCCTTCAACTGATTAAATAAACATTAAATTAATTAAAAAATGCCTTTTGGGAAATGATCATCTAGACCTAAGTTTGTACATACGCTAAATAATTTCTCTGTAATTCCCTATACTATGAGCGTAGAAGAGAAATCTTTTCCGCTCATTTGGAAGGAATATAAAGGGGGGTTACCATGAATCAGCTACTAATGGACGTAATAATCGTCGGAGGAGGGCCATCTGGGCTTAGTGCCGCTCTAGTGTTAGGGCGTTCCTTAAGAAAAGTACTAATCATTGATAATAATCATCCTAGAAATGCTGCAACAAAAAGTTCTCATGGTTATTTAACAAGAGATGGCATTTCTCCAGTAGAATTTCGATTACTTGTTAAAGAAGAACTTAAAAGATACGGAACAGTCAAGACTATTGAAGACAAAGTTGATAATATTGAAAAAAACGAAAAAACTTTCACCATTGGCACTAAAAATGGCTCCTTCTATCATACCCGTAAAGTCATTTTTGCAACTGGGATGAAAGATAAGCTTCCAACGATTCCTGGTTTTGATGAAATCTATGGTACATCCGTTTTCCCATGTCCCTATTGTGATGGCTGGGAACACAAAGATACCAAATTGGCTGTTTTTGGAAATAAAGATAAGCTTTTTACATATATAAAACTCATATCCCATTGGAGTAAGAATCTAATGGTTTTTACTAATGGAAAATGCACATTAAGTGACGAACAAAAGAAAGAACTAAAGAAACACCAAATCCCACTTGTTGAAACCCCAATAAAGAAATTCCAGTCTATTCATGGAAAACTAAAAAAAGTCGTTCTGATCGATGGAATAATCATTCCCCGAGACGGTGGATTTATAATGACAGATACAGAACAGTCTTCGAATCTTCCAGCTCAATTGGGGGTGGAGATGGACGAAAAAGGTCATTATCAAACGAAGGAACATGGTCACACAAATATTTCTGGAATCTATATTGTAGGAGACGCAACGAAAGGGTTTGCTGGAATAGTGGGGGCAGCAAGCGATGGGTATGAAACAGGAATTAAAATTAACGCAGAGCTTGTTGAAGAGAATTGGAATAAAAATCTAAAATAATACTTTACTAAATATTTCGATATTTGCTAATATAATCATTACAACAATGGGGAAGAGGAAAAAATATGATTAGAAAATTAACTAAAGATGACAACGAAAAGTGTCAAAACCTTATCCAGCAAAAACCTGCTGAAAATCTATTTATTATAGGTGATATTGAAGCATATGGTTATGAGCAAGATTTCCAATCACTTTGGGGTGACTTTAACGATCAAGGTGATCTAAATGCTGTTCTATTAAAATATGAGGAAAACTTCATTCCATTCTCTTTAACAGATTTTGATGCAAAAGGATTTGCCGACATAATAAATCAAGCGGAGTGCAGATTCCTTTCAGGGCTAAAGGATGTAACAGCAAAAATTGAACCATTTTTAACAAAAAAAATTAAACAAAAACGTAAATTATATTATGCAAAATGTACAAATGACGAAAAATTACAAGGTATAGACACTTCGTTTGTTAAAAATGCCGAGGTAGAAGATCTTGAGAAGCTTGTTAATTTGTTAAAAAGTATACCAGAATTCGAATCGGCTTTATTAGATGTAAAAAGTAAAAAACGAAGTATGGAAAAAGGGGTATCCCGTAGTTACTATATTGAAAGGGATGGAAAAATGATTTCTTCTGCATCGACTACAGCAGAAAACAGTATGTCTGCTATGATTGTTGGTGTATGTACAGATCATGATAATAAGAAAAAAGGATATGCGTCACAATGCATGACCAAGCTATGTCAGGAAGTCCTTGATGAGGGAAAAGAGTTGTGTCTTTTTTATGATAACCCTGATGCAGGAAAAATTTATAAAAGGTTAGGGTTTGAAGATATTGGTTTCTGGATGATGTATACATTAGAACAAGATAGACAAAACAGTGAATAACAAAATATTAATTATAAAGGATTGTTCATATTGAATTATCGTCTCGATGACTCACTTGGCTATAAATTATTTCATGCTTCACGACTAATGTGTAATCGATTAAATCAAAATTTTAAAGGTAAGGAATATCCTGTTACTTATGAACAATGGCAAATTTTGAGCCGATTGTACCAAAAGGATGGTCAAACCCAAAATAACCTGTCACGACAAAATGAAAGGGACCAGGCAAGCGTCTCTCGTCTGGTAGATAACCTCATTAAACGTGGTTTAGTGAAAAGGAAGTTACATCCAGATGACAGAAGAGTGAACATTATTTGTTTAACAAATGAAAGTAAAAAAATTCGCGAGAACCTTGAACAACTAGCTACGAGTACAATTAATGAGGCAGGAAAAGGAATTGAAAAAAAAGATTTAGAAACATGTTTACGTGTTCTTGATCAAGTGAGAGAAAACCTAAAATAAGGTTTTCTCAAAAATTTTCCTTGTCGGAACAAGTTTTTTTCGAAAATCTATTGACAAACAACAATGAAAATCATTATCATTTAATGGAGAAGTGCATTTGAGAGCCATACATACCAGCTGGTTTATTTTTTTTGAGACTTTTGAGAATGATTCTCTTTATCAAATGTTCATTCTTAGTATGTAAAAGTAAGGATTTATTTATGAAGATAAGATACTTATGGATAGCTCTTTTGTTATTTTCGTCGATTTCCTTATTTATTGGTGTAATCGACCTAAAACCAACTCAATTATTGAAACTAACAGAAGAACAGAAACAAATTCTTTTAGTCAGTCGTTTTCCAAGATTATTAAGTATTATCATTGCAGGTGTAAGTATCAGCATATGCGGATTAATTATGCAACAATTGAGCAGAAACAAGTTCGTATCACCAACAACAGCAGGAACGATGGATTCAGCTAGACTAGGTGTTTTGGTATCTTTAATGATCTTTACTTCAGCAAGCCCCTTACAGAAGATGATCATTGCCTTTGCATTTGCCTTACTAGGTACATTCATCTTTATGAAGATTTTGGAGAAAATTAAATTTAAAGATACTATATTTATTCCACTTGTAGGGTTAATGTTTGGAAATATCATTAGTTCGGTCGCGACTTTCTTTGCTTATAAATATGATCTCATTCAGAACATGTCCACATTCATGCAAGGTGATTTCTCAATGATTATAAAGGGTCGCTATGAACTGCTATATGTTAGTATTCCAGTGTTATTGATCGCAATACTGTTTGCCAATAAATTTACTGTCGCTGGAATGGGAGAAGATTTTTCAAAAAATTTAGGGCTTAACTATAGGCAAGTAGTTAATATCGGACTTGTTATCGTAGCCTTTGTAACCTCCTCTGTTGTCCTTACTGTAGGAATGATTCCTTTTTTAGGATTAATTATTCCGAATATCGTGAGTATCTATCATGGGGATAACCTAAAGAAGAATTTACTCCATACAGCATTATTAGGGGCAAACTTTGTCTTAATCTGTGACATTATTGGTCGATTAATTATCTATCCATATGAAATATCTATTAGTCTTGTTGTTGGCGTTATTGGGAGTGCCATTTTCGCGTATTTACTATTAAGGAGAAAAGCATATGAGTAACAAACTTAGAATTATCATACTTGGAGTAATTGCTCTTTCCTTAATGGCTACTTACTTTTTTATTGATATTGGAGCAAATTGGGGCTATGTTCTGCCGCGTCGGGGAGAGAAGCTAGTTGCTATCATTATTACAGGAGCTTCAATCGCCCTAGCAACAGTCGTGTTCCAAACCATTACACATAACAGGATCTTAACACCTAATATTATCGGCCTTGACTCATTGTACATGTTGATTCAAACGGTTTTGATTTTTCTTTTTGGTTCAATGAGCCAAACAGTAATGAATAAAAATATAAATTTTGTTATTACTATTGTTCTGATGATCCTATTCTCTATTCTTTTATATAAGTTTTTATTTAAAAGAGAAGATCAAAATATTTATTTCTTATTATTAATTGGATTGATTTTCGGAACACTGTTTGGAAGTTTATCTACATTTATGCAAGTTCTCATTGATCCGAATGAGTTTCAGATTATTCAAGATCGTATGTTTGCTAGTTTTAACAATATTCAATCAGATTTATTATTGATTTCATTTATTTTGATTATTGTAGTTTCCATATATTTTACAAGGTATATGAAATATTTAGATGTTCTGTCATTAGGTAGGGAAGAGGCAGTAAATTTAGGAGTAGACTACCATTTCATTGTAAAAAGGCTTCTAATCATCGTTGCTGTACTTATCTCGATTTCTACGGCATTAGTAGGTCCATTAACCTTTCTAGGACTGATTGTTGCAAATGTGGCTTATGAATTTTTGAAAACCTATCGGCATTCCTACTTTATCATCGGCTCGATGCTGATTAGTATCATCGCACTTATCGGTGGGCAGCTCATCGTTGAAAGAGTATTTTCTTTCACTACAACTTTAAGCGTAATCATTAATTTTGTAGGAGGAGTTTACTTTATTTATCTACTTTTAAAGGAGAATAAATCATGGTAGATGTAAAAAATATCTCAAAGCGATATGGAAGTAAAAATGTAGTTGAAGATGTATCGATTCAAATTAAGAAGAATAAAATTACTTCTTTTATAGGACCAAATGGTGCCGGAAAAAGTACTGTCTTGTCTATGATAAGTCGCTTAATTACTAAGGATGACGGAGAGATTTCTATAGATGGCAAAAGACTGAAACAATATACTAGTCGTGAATTGTCCAAGAAAATTTCTATTTTAAAACAATCCAATCATATTAGTCTTCGCTTAACCATTAGAGAGCTTGTTTCATTCGGTCGTTTTCCGTACTCCCAAGGGAAATTAACCCAGGAAGATTGGGATTATGTCGATCAAGCAATTGAATATATGGGACTTGTTGATATACAGGATAAATATCTTGATCAGTTAAGCGGTGGACAGAGGCAGAGGGCTTATATTGCAATGGTTATCGCTCAGGATACTGAATACATTCTACTTGATGAGCCTTTAAACAACTTAGATATGAAACATTCTGTACAGATAATGAAAACACTAAGGAGATTGGTTGAAGAATTAGGGAAGACCATTATTATTGTTATTCATGATATTAACTTTGCTTCCTGCTATTCTGATGAAATTGTTGCATTAAAGGATGGAAAAGTCATCAACCATGGACCTACCCAAGAAATCATACAGTCGAATACTTTACATCAAATATTTGAGATGGATATTGATATAAAGAACATCGATGATCATAAAATCTGTGTTTATTTTACATAGGCTCTTTTCGTAAACTATGTTGCTTTTAATCAAGGATAAAATCTTAAATCATTCAATAGTAGTGAAACATTAATTGCTTTGACGAAAAGATGCCCCGAAGCCTTCCACATTATGGGTTTCTATTCTTGTTCGAAAAGTAACAATCAATGCGAAAACAGCTTTTACATAAAACTTATGAGGTGAAAAAGATGAAAAAAATTTCATTTATTATTTTAACGGCACTTACCCTACTATTATCAGCATGTGGAACAAGTGATAAAACAAGTGGGAACGAAGGAAATAAAGAGGCTGAAGAATTAACGATCAAACATGAATTAGGAGAAACAAAAGTAAAGGAAAATCCTGAAAAGGTTGTTGTCTTTGATTTTGGAATTCTAGATTCAATGGATAAACTAGGAATTGAAGTAGAAGGGTTACCTCAAGCAAGTGTTCCTTCATATTTATCAAAATACGAAGACAGCAAATATAAGAATACAGGTAGCTTAAAAGAACCTGATTTTGAAAAAATTAGTGAAATCCAACCCGATTTAATCATTATTTCAGGTCGTCAATCTGATTTATATGAAGAATTTACTGAAATCGCTCCAACCATTTATTTGGGTGTAGATACAAGTCGTTACATGGAATCATTCAAAGAAAATACGAAAACATTAGGGGAAATATTCAATAAAGAAAAAGAAGTAGAAAAAGAGTTAGCTGCTATTGATGATTCCATTCAGAAACTAAAAAACAATACTAAAAAAGAAGGGAAGAAAGCATTAATTGTGCTAGCAAATGATGATAAAGTTAGCGCATACGGTGCTGGATCTCGATTTGGTATTATTCACGATGTATTTGGATTTACTCCTGCTGACGAAAAAATCGAAGTCTCCACTCATGGTCAAAGTATATCCTTTGAGTACATTGTAGATAAAAATCCTGATTACTTATTTGTAATTGACAGGGGAGCAGCTATAGGTGAAAAATCCTCTGCCAAACAGGTTGTCGAAAATGAATTAGTAAAAACCACAAATGCATACAAAAATAACGCCATTACCTACTTAGATCCAGATTACTGGTATTTATCTGGAGGCGGATTAGTTTCAGTATCAGAGATGATAAAGGAAGTAGAGGCAAGCTTATAATAGTCTATAATGAATGGAGATTGATCGACAGGTCAATCTCCTTTTATTATTCTCATATTTATTTTTTAATGTGAAAAGAGGCAACGATCAAATCATTGAACTCCACGACCGTTTATATAACGGATTCTTATGAAAGTATTGAAATCGATCAGTAACATACAATCCCCATCTTACAATTGGTAGGATAAAGAAGACAGAGATGTTTAACAATATATTAAAAGAAACAAGTAGAGAAGAAACTGTTTTTAGTGTTTTTGATAATTTAGATTTGAGCCACTTTTATACAACATGATCACATAAAAAATGAGCCACATGATTTCCAATTC
>JANAVG010000054.1 GCA_024213275.1 Rossellomorea sp. BNER | reverse complement strand
TTAAACAACATTTCGTTTACATTCATCTTTGTCTCGCTATTTCCAATATCATTTGCAACAAATAAATTCATTTTACCAACTCCTTGAATAAATATTGTATTCGATTTGAATTCAAAATTAGTTCTTGATACCATTTTAACGAATTCATCATTCGTATTCAATCTAAAATCGATAGTTTTTGAATTCTTTTTGAACTCCATTTGAATTTAAGTGATATATTTGATGATAAATGAATGCGAATAGAGTTCTGTTCGTGTTAAATAAGCTGTTAGCTGAATTCTGATAGAATATGAAATGTAAGTGGAATTCAATTTGAATCCATTTAGAGTGAATGATTGTAACTAAAAACTTATTTTTGATTTAATATTGAATGCTATTTGAATTCAGTTTATAATGAAGATAAGATTTAAAGTCTGGTTGGAAAGTGACTTGACAGAAAGAATTAGATTCTTTACCATTTTTTAATAGATACATATAGTAGAAATTTGTTGTTTTTTGTATAAATTTAAACACAAAAAAAGAGAAAACCGTGCGCCAACACGGTCTTCTCTAGAAGATACGCTAGTCCCTCAGCCTAACCAACTGATCTAGCGTTATGAGACATTTGCCTTTTACTATGCTTAGCAAAGACGAAATGTTCTTTGTTATGTCATATGTCATAATAGTAGCAAATATTATTGTGTATTTCAAGATATTTTCTTGAATAAAATCGATGATATTTCTATCAGTATTCAAAGTGAATTATCATTAAATTCAATTAGAGTTAACTTTGAATTCTGTTATTATGGTTTTGTAATTACTAATGATTTCATAACGCATTCTAAAGGTTGTGGCTAAGACTAGCTGCAGCCTTTTTTTGTGTTTTTATGGCTAAAAAATCCAGGGAGGGGTATCCCAAGTGACTCAA
>JANAVG010000053.1 GCA_024213275.1 Rossellomorea sp. BNER | reverse complement strand
AGGGAAAGAGAGCTGTCTCTCGAGGAAAAAAATGCATGTCTTGAAGCTCAACTCCATTTATTAAAAGCAGAGAATGAGCTTCTAAAAAAGATTCGTTTTGCAGAAAGGGGGATGAAAAAGTAGTCTTGCCTCCAAACCAAAAGTATATTCTCATTCATTTCGTGATTGAGAAGTACCAATTAACAAATAGGATTAGCTACCTATGTGATGTGGCTGAGGTTTCAAGAAGTGGCTATTATAATTACTTTTCCTTGGAGTCTCAAGAGCGAAGAAAACAAAGGGATAAAAGTGACGAAGAAGTAAAAGAAATCATATTGAAGGCATTTCATTTTAAACGCCGTAAAAAAGGGGCACGTCAAATCAAGATGACTTTGGCGGGTCAATTTAATGTTGTCTATAATCTAAAACGTATTCGCCGAATTATGAAGAAGTACGGCATTGTTTGCCCGATTAGAAAGGCAAATCCTTATAAACGAATGATGAAAGCAACACATGAACACTCAGTGGTACCCAATTTATTGAATCGGGAGTTCAAGCAAGGAGTACCAGGAAAAGTACTGATGACGGATATCACTTATCTAAACTACGGAATGAATATGAGAGCTTATTTATCAACGATTAAAGATGGTTCTACCGGTGAAGTTCTAACGTATCAAGTATCAAGTCGAATAACCTTGGACATAGCGACAGATACCCTCCAAAAATTAAAGAAAAACAGAAACTTCAAGAAAGCAAAAGATGCCTTAATTCATTCAGATCAAGGAGTGCATTATACACATCCGGACTATCAAAAAATGGTTAAGAAATTGGGATTACTTCAGTCAATGTCAAGAAGAGGAAACTGTTGGGACAATGCCCCGCAAGAATCTTTTTTCGGCCATTTAAAGGACGAAACCTTTATAAAAGAATGTTCCACCCTAGAAGAAGTAAAGAAAGAAATTAAACAATATATGATTTATTATAACCAATACAGATATCAGTGGAATTTAAATAAGATGACCCCTGTTCAATACAGGGATCATCTTCAGAAAGCAGCCTAGGCTTTTTTAAAATTGTCCTTTACAAAGGGTACATATTA
>JANAVG010000052.1 GCA_024213275.1 Rossellomorea sp. BNER | reverse complement strand
AAATCTTCAATTGTATTAGTATTAAATGAATTCATGGAAAAAGAAAGAGATGAATACTTACATGCCAGTGCCTATGAGCGTTCTTCCGAACGACGGGATTATCGAAATGGATACTATGAGCGTGAGCTCCTGATTGGTGTTGGAAAGATTAAATTACGAGTTCCACGCACAAGGGAAGGTGATTTTTCTCCTTCTATATTTGAAAAATTCTCCCGTGTCGATCAAGCACTCACACTCTCTATGCTTGAAATGGTTGTTAACGGTGTATCTACACGCAAAGTCACGAACATTGTTGAACAACTTTGTGGAGAGGGTGTATCAAAGTCCTTTGTTTCTTCACTAACAGAAAAGCTTGATCCCATTGTAAATAAGTGGGCCACCCGGCCTCTCAACGTTCAGTATTTCCCTTATCTATACGCTGATGCCATGTATATAAAGGTGCGTGAACATAGTAAAGTTGTTTCCAAAGCCGTTTACATTATGACAGCTATGAACGAAAAGAAGAAACGTGAGGTTATTGGCTTGAAAATTGACCATGTTGAAAGCTTTGATGCCTGGCAGGGCTTTTTCCAGGAGTTGAAATCACGAGGCTTACAATCCCCCAAGTTGGTTATCTCTGATGCTCATGCAGGATTGAAAAAAGCTATTGAACGAGAATTTATCGGAACCTCTTGGCAGCGATGTACTGTCCATTTCAAGCGTAATATTATTAAGAAATTACCAAAGAAAGGCATGAAACAAGTTATATGTGACCTTCGGAAGATTTATCAATCTGCTTCTTGTGAAGAAGCGAGAGCTTCCAAAGTAGAATTCATTAGTAAGTATAGAGTTAATCAGAGAATTGAAAATGCCTTAGACCTATTGGAGGAAGGCTTTGAAGACACCATCCAATACCTTAACGAAAAGCACAAATACCAATTGTATATCAGCAGTACAAATTCATTGGAACGGTTAAATCAGGAAATTAGAAGAAGAGAAAGAGTCATAAGGATCTTCCCAAATACTCAGTCTGCCTTCCGTCTAATAGGTGCATTATTAATGGAGAATGAGAATCTTCAATTGAACAAAAGAAAAAGTTGAGGATAGTAAAGCGAAGCGCGAAATTTTTTGAC
>JANAVG010000006.1:146265-275663 GCA_024213275.1 Rossellomorea sp. BNER | reverse complement strand
AAAGTAATCAGTAAGAGGGCGCCGCGAGGGGTTTAGGGGATTTTGCCCCTCGGGGCAAAATCCCCTAAACCCCCATCTCTCCCCCATATATGGTAATAACTTAGGAAGAAGTGGCTCACTTTTGAAGTGATCGCTCTGGCTCAAATCAATGTTGACAAATACAACACACTTCTGACGATCTGGTTTTCTATAATCCAAAGAAAGGGATTAACCATGAGTAATAAAATAGTTTTCTGTATAGATGAAGGAACATCTGTAATTTGATTGAAAGATTCAAAATCATAACACATCTTTGGGTTCACAAAAAAATGAACGGTTACCTTAAAATAACCGTTCATAAAGCCTTCATGGATTCTTTATTTTCAATCGTATTTTTTTCCGAATTGTCCCATTTAATAATCCCTTTTTTATAAAAAATAATAAATCTAAAAAAACGGCTATCCCGAAAGATAACCGCTTGTATTAATATTTCTTACTCTATTTATCTGAGTTGTTTTCTAATTCTTTTAAAAAATCTGGGTCAACCCATACTTTTTTTACTTTATATCCTTCTTCTTCGGATTCCTTTATGTCATCTCTCTCAATAGAATTTAAAAATTCTTTAAAAGTTTCTGCAATAAAATACAAATTATTAATAGTTATTTTTCCTTCTTCGTATTTAAGTTCTTCTTCATGATCCCAAAAGTAAACATTTCCATATTTACCTTCTGACAAGTTTAAACATACCAAATTCCCACCTGCATCTCTTCCAATTGGAATACAAGTATTGGGTATTCTATTTTTATATGTTTCAAATTGGCTTATTAAGTCATCGTCTGACCCTAATCCAAACATAGATGTCAAAATAAACTTTTGCTCTCCATTTCTATGATAATTACTAATGCTATTTTTTACATAGCCACCATTATGGTGTCGCAAAAATTCAATGTAATCATTTGGTAGCTCATAACCAATTTTTTTGGAAAATGTAATTAATTCATTTTCATTAAACCCTTTATTTGAAACTATGTTAATCATAAAACACCTCCGTCTCAATGAAGCGCCACCAGTATGCCATACTTCTCCATGAATATAACTTGGAACCAATTATCATTGTCTTTCCACTGTTGTATTTCTGCTGATGTTGTGACAGGTAGGATGGTCATGCTGAGGAGGAGGATATCCATAAAGGAGCAATTCAATGATTTCTTTGTTTATATATATCCAAAGAAAGTATAACCATACCGTAATATAATAAATTTCAGGGACACTATATATTCAATTATAAACAATCAACTCCATAACACTTCTTTCTACCACAAAAAAAATGAACAGTTACCTAAAAATAACCGTTCATTAGATTTAAGTTTCTTCTAACTATCTTCCTAACTTTTTTCGCTTCTGCCCACTTCTGATACATCTATTTTATCTGTCTCAATAGATCTTAAAACCTTTTAATTAAGTTTATATATAATATTCATCATTTAAAGATACAAGAAAATTTAACATTGATTATATCAGAACCCTTAGAAGAAATCCGAATTTGGATTGCAACTTATACTTACCCAATTTCATTTTTTAGAAGCATTGCTTAAAAAATCATTTAATTTACCACTCAATTTCATCTTTACATTATCTAGAGTATTTTTTTCTGCTTTTCCTCTTTTAAAATTTTTTATAAAGTTTTCAAAAGATTCAGCTACTAAATAAACATTTTCACCACTCATTTCGTGAAACCAAATATAAATTTTATTTTGTTTATCATCTCTCTTTCCCAAACAAACTAAATCTCCACCTGGTAAATCTGCAATAGGTAATAAATCAGCTGGTAGTATATCTTTATAAAATTTTATTTTGTTTTCTAATTTATTCTCATCATTGTCCAATCCATAAATAGAATCTATTTCAAATTGGGTTTGTTTAATTTTTTGTGGCAACTCTATAGTAGATATAAAACGATAGTCTTCTCTTATATAATCATTGCCAAAATGTTGCAGATAGAAAACATAATCTTGAGGTAACTTTAATTTATATTTTTCTTCGAGTTTTTTTATGCTATCGTTGCCCCAAGTTACCTCTTTCTCTTTTATATCGAAATCAATTATTTCCTCAAGTTTTTTTTTGAATTGTTCCATTATTTAATATCCTCCTCGTAAATCTGATGCGGAACCAATATGTGGAATATTCCCATGCAAATCTGTTGGTATTAATTCTATTACCGTACTTGACTTATGATGTGGTGTAACACCCGCTTGTTTTAACAATTTCTTTGCTGCATTTTTTGAAGGTAAATTATACTGTTGTTGTATTTTTTCATATACCAATGAAAAATCATCATTCGTTCCAGTTAATTTGCCTTTCTCAAATACTAAATCACCCTCTGACCAAGGTGTAAAGTTAGGTCTTCCTTTTGTAAATTCTACACCTTCACCATTCGTTATATTTTTGACTTCTACCTTATCAGAATACCATTTTCCATTCCCAGGCTTACCTTCCCATTTTCCATTTGTCTTTGGCAATCTTGATCTTGGATTATCTTTCCCCTTATTACCACCTTCCCCCTTACCCTTCTTCACAACATCCCCAGTATCCTCTACCGCTTCTCCAACTTCATCTAACTTTTTTAAGCCTTTCAAAGGTTTAAATAAAATACTTCCCGCTGCCAAAAACCTCGCTCCACCTGAAATTTTTTCTTGGGTTTCAGGATCTACCCCCGTCGCAAAGGCTTCAGCATCCTCTAAATAGTCCATCGCGAATTCTCCGGATGTAAAGTACCCATATAAATCTGATATACTTTGTTTGGAAAAAAGATAACTTCCGATATTACTAGTATAATCCAAAGCCGAGGACAGTCCGCCTTTCAAGTCTTCCCATGATTGACCAGACGTGTGATAATCAACCATCGTTTTAAGGTTATCGACGAATGCATCAGATTTTAAATAGCGATAGCTTGCACCTGCTAATAGCTTTGAATGTGACCACATATCTCCTGAACTCACATAATCCCAAGCATCACTTGTTCCTTTCTTCGTCCCTTCCCATAAACCGATAAAGGTATCCTTTAAACCGATACCGACCCGTTTAAAATAATTTTCCACTTCTTTACCATTCGTTAAGAATTCCCAAAGCGCTGGGTCTGTGTACTTAATACTTTCTAGGTTTTCGATGTTTTTTAGTTTCTCGATCTCTTCTTTCCCCAAGCCTTCTTCTTTTAACTTTTCGAGTACTTCAGGGTCTAGCTCGCCTGTTGCTTCTTTTTCAATCCATTCTTCATTTTCTTCTTCGCCTTCAAATGTGCTTCCTTCCCATGGATCTCCCTCCCACGGATTTCCTTCCCAGGGGTTGCCTTTCCAAGGTTGTATTTCTGCTGATGTTGTGACAGGGAGGATGGTCATGCTGAGGAGGAGGATAGCCATAAAGGTACATATCCAACGATTTCTTTGTTTTCTCACAGTACCATCTCCAACGTATATTTTTTATAATGAAACAAAAATCAGTAATAATAGGAATAAGAACACTACAAAGCCAGGGATAATCACGGTCCCCAGACCTTTCCAGGCAGAGAATCGGTGAGCTTCCGAAATTGCTTTGACTAAAACAACGACATACCACACCGATATCGCTATTTCCAAAAGAGCTGAAACAATAATGACGAAACTCTCCCCAGCTGTCATAGGCGGAGAAAGAGTGGAAAAATTAAAGATCCCTAATATTTGCAGATCTGGAATCCATAATAATAATGAAACGATGATCGGAATAAACCCCCACGCGGAAGCCACCATGACTTCCTTTAAAGTACCTGTTCCTTTGAAAAACTTTCCTATAGACCAATACAGCAAAGAAGTGATAGTCCAGATGAATAATCCGAAAATAGGTCCCAACAATAAACCAAATAGGACAATTCCTTCTACAGAGGTGGAAACTTTATCAGCAATATTGGAGGTTGACGCCCCGTCTAATACATTAGATATTCCAGCAAGGCAAGCTAGGAGAAATACCCATGCAAATTTTTTATGATCGATTACATACCTAATGGTTTTTCTTGGCTTTACCCATATGGAAAGCCAGGGATTTACTTTTTCAGTTTTCTCAAAATGTTCATCTTCTGTAGCTGTTTTCAAGATTAAATATCCTCTCCATATTTGTTTTTTAAGCCTTATGTACAAAACTCTTTCTCATTGTTTCGACATTTTATTCCAAATCCCTTTCTAATTTACATTATTTGTTTATTCTGAATTCTATTATGGAAATGCAACTGAATTACGTTAATGCGGTGAAGAAGTGCGGGACGGTTCTCGATCGCTTTAAAGCACTAAAATAGGGCATCCCCGATCACGGGGACACCCTTGTACTAGTCAAACTTATTAGTTCGTTTCGATCAATCCATATTTCCCATCACGTCGCTTGTACACTATATTAGTTGCGTTTGAATCAGCGTCTGTGAAGATGAAGAAGTTATGACCTAATAGGTTCATTTGTAGTATTGCTTCTTCGCTATCCATTGGCTTCAGGTTGAATTGTTTTGTACGAACCAATTCCATATCGTCCTCTTCTTCCTGGTACGCTGGAACTCCATTGGCTTCAGGATTTGGTTCGACATTGCTCAAGTCCTCTTGAGCTGCAAAGAATTCTTTCGGACTTCCTTTTTCACGCATTTTGCGGTTCACTTTTGTTTTATGTTTACGAATTTGTCGCTCTAATTTATTTACGATTAAGTCAATCCCTGCGTACATATCCTCATTTCGCTCTTCTGCACGAAGTACCAAGTGCGGCATTGGGATTGTAACTTCTACTTTAGTCGTTGTATCTTGATACACTTTCAAATTTACGTGTACATTGGCATCAGGAGTTTCATTGAAGTAACGACCTAATTTCCCGATTTTCTTTTCTACATGTTCCCTGATTGCTGGAGTTACCTCAATGTTCTCGCCTCGAATGTTGTAGTTCAACATGAAAACTCCTCCTTTAGAAAAAAGCTATGTTTATATATTTCTCTATTCCCTCAAAAATTCCTCCTTAAACTTTTCGAAAAATTTTGTCAATTTAGTTACCTCTTTGTTGCAAATTGTTGAATTTTGGATGAAGGAATAGACGAAAGCGCCTTTATGTATACAAGTTTTAGTTCCTTACTTATTACTATTCTTCCACTGTTAAATATAGTATAAACTTGATAAATTTGACGGATTAGTGACTTTTGACTTGAAGGGGTACCAGGTACAAATCGGGTGTTTTGTACCTGGTACAATTAGGGCTTTTTGTACCTGGTACAATTAGGGCTTTTTGTACCTGGTACCAACTATGAAAATAATTTTAGATTTATTAACCTTGTATTCTAATGTAGGCTAAAATTAAACTGGATACAAAAAATTCTAGTAGATAAATATTGTGAAGGATTGAGGAGGATTCTAATTGGCTAATAAATATTGTCCTTTATGTGGAGAAGAAAATGAGTGTATGACAGGTGCTGGAGATCACGGTAACTGCTGGTGTGACAAAGAAGTCTTTCCTAATCAAATCTTTGAACTAGTTCCTGAAGAAAGTAGAAGAAAACATTGTATCTGTAAAAAATGTTTAACTGAATATAAAGAAAGACAAAAAATAAATTAAAGGATGAAATCGCTGTGATTTCATCCTCATTTAGCACTGCTGTTTGTAGTTTTTGGTTCATAACCTACTCTGACATGCTTAAGCCTTTCATTACTTCCGCTTATCATAAAACATCCCATCAAACTGCATAGAATCATAAGGATTGGTATATTTCTTAACGTAAGTTTTTTTCTTATTTAATCCATTCATATCCCGTTTAATTTCTGTCCGAAGCAAAATTAACTTTTTATCTATAATCGTATTCCAGCGGACAATTTGATCCCCTTGAGCTTTTTCCCCTTCTGAAAAAGGCGGATGAATGCTTTTTAAAAGTGACTCACGTTGATCCAACAAAGCTTCCACTTTTTCAATTACTTGATCACGATTTTCAGAATCAACTTTGTCCAACAAAATTAATAACTCTTTTGTAAGGTCATAACACTCCTCCACTGCACTCATTAGGCTTGATCCCCTTGGATTCCGTGCTTCTGTTGGCGATTCAGTTGGATCATTTGTTTCCAAGTATCGCGAAATTCGACGATTAATCCGTCGATTTCATCAAGAATAGCCGCATCGTTGTGAATATTTGCCTCCATTAGTCGCCGGTTCATATAGTCATAGAGCGCTACCATATTTTGAGACAATTCAATGTCCATGTTTAATGTCACCATCAGCTCTTGAATAATGGCTTGGGCTTTCTGGATATTGGTGTTTTTAAGTTCAATATTTTGATCTTCAATCGCTTTTTTAGCAATATGGATAAACTTCAGACAACCGTTATAAAGCATAAGGGTTAGTTCACTTGGAGATGCCGTTGTAACGGAGTTGTTTTGGTAAGCTTTATACGGGTTATTGATTGCCATAGGAACCATCCTTTCGTGAAAAAATATTACATGCCTCCGCCAAATTGCTGCATGAGAAACATGGATTGCTGGTTCGATTGCTGAATCGCTTTTTCCATGGCAGTAAATTGACGCCAATAGCGGTCCTCAATTTGAATAAGACGGTCTTGAAAGCGATCGATTTCGTCTTCAATATTTTCTAAGTTACGACCTAATGTGAAAGTGCTATTCGTACTTGAGCCCTTACCTGCTTTTTCTTCCACATTTTTCATCGTAGCATCTAAGGTATCTCGTAATCTCCTAGCTAACCCTTTTTCAGAAGTGGTCGCACCCTCTTTGGCAAATAACTCATAGATAGCATTTGGATCTTTAGAAATAGCCTCTTTTAACTTCTTTTCATCTATCACAAGTTTTCCGCGTTCAAGATAATTATTTGAAGTCGTAATCCCAATTTCCGCGAGTTGGCTCATTCCACCAGCACCTGATACTGGTGAGTAGAGGTCAGATCTCATTTTATTCATAGCAGAAGCTAGAATCGAATCATTCCTCAGTGTCCCGCTTTTCGCCTTTTCTTCCCAGAGCTCTTTCTCTTTCTCTTCCATAGCTTCTTTTTGTTCAGCCGTTAGCGGTTGGAAATCACGATAGCGTTTTTCATTGAGTTCCCCGTTCACTTTTTCAATCAGCTTATTATACTGATCGACAAATTTGACGATTTTTTCTAAAATACCATCGACGTCAGGGGAGGAATTAAATGTAACAGGAGTATTACTCGCATTTTTTAAGCTGACTTCAAAGCCGTTGATGGTGAACGTGTTGGAGGCCCTCTCGGTTGCTAACCCATTATAAGTAAATTTAGCGTTTTGCCCTTCTGATCCGTTTCCAGCAGTTGCAGCAGCTTGGTTATCCAATTGAAGATTTAAGACATTGGTGAAAAAGTCTCCTTCTAAAACGATTTCCGCTCCGTCTTGATTATTTCCTGTATTTTTGGCTGTTACGGCAGCTTTTCCAGTGACTGAGTCAAAAAACATGCTCACATTTGCCTCAGAATTAATTTTGCTAATTAAACTTTCGATTGTCTCTTCTGCAGGATCAAAGGTGATTTCTGTAGGCTTATCCTGCATCGTTCCATCTGGATTGATGGCATTAATCTTGATCGTTTGAGTTCCGGTGATGTAGTCACTTAATTTCTTCGATGGGTCAATTCCTGTACTGGAACCACTAAACATAGTCGCAGCAGAGGCTAATCGCTCTACTTGAATCGTTCCAGAAAAATCACTTGTAGAACTTATATTTTTTATCGAAAACTCATTTGGGTCAGAGACATTAACCGTTTTCTGAGTATAAGTCCCCTGTAAGATGAGGTCATCAAAAATCAAACTATCAAACTCAAACATCATCTTGTTGATTTCACGATAGTCATCTCGCTGCCATTCAAGATATTGCTTTTTTTGCTCAAGCTTATTAAGAGGAATCTTTTCAGCTGTCATTAAGTCCTTGACGATTGAATCAATATCCATCCCACTTGCCAGTCCGCCTATTCTCATAAAATTAACTCCTTTAAATCTTCTTATCTACCATGAGCCCGATAAATTCAGTCATCGCAGCATGCATATCTAAAAGTTTCTTTGATGGGATCTCTTTAATGACCTCATGACTGATATCATCAACGATCGTTACATAATACTCCTGTAAGCCTTCGTGAAACTCAAACTTCAAATGTGTATTTGATGCTTGGAGAAATTCGTTCATGCCTTGGATAACTTTTTCTAGTTTTTCTTTCGTAACGGGCTTTTCTTTCAGGTGTTCTTGATCAGATGATTGAATTTGTTCGGTTGTTATTTTCTCAGCAGCTGCTCTCTCAACAAAGTTCGATTTGATTTGTGAAGCATAAGACTGATTTTGTGTACGTTCAATCATTTTGGTCGTTCCTTTCGGTTGTTGTTCTAGTAGTTATATCGGTTGGATAATAAGGAAATGTAGGGTTTTCAAGAAAATTAATAAAGGGATGACCAGAAAAAACTTGGTCATCCCTTTATATACTTAGATAAGCTCTTTTTAAAAATTCAACTGTCCTAGATTTTTCTCTAATAAAATCTGGTGATTTCTTTCTATTCATCTCCTACCTAGCAAAGATAGGATTCAAAATCATTATCGATAATAGATTAGCCATAGTCCTCAGAATGGAATTTCTAATCAAAATCATCATTTTTTATGCTATAATAGAACAAACATTCGTTTCAGGATGGAGAGATTTAATGAACAATTCGTTATCTACCCCTAATACAATACTCAACATGTTAACCGGAAAGTTATTAGGTGATGGGTGCATTACGAAACAAAAAGGTCGTAAACCTCGTTTTCAATTTATACATTCCATCACTGATAAAGAATGGTGTTTTTATTGTTATGAAAAATTAAAGCACACTTTACCCTTAGCACTACCTTATTATAAGAATGTTAAGGATACCAGAACTATTAAAGGTTATACGGAATGTTTTCAAGTGCAATCTAGAACAGATCCTATTATTTCTTTATTAGAATCACTTTGGTATATCAATCGAGTAAAAGTCATACCTTTTTCTTTTTTGGAACAAAACTTAAATGAACTAGCGTTAGCCTGGTGGTACCAAGACGATGGCCATTTAAGTCAAAAAGATAATAAACCAAAAAAGGTTATCCTTTCAACAGATAACTTTACACCAAGCGAAAACCGCAGATTAATTGTGCTCTTAGCAAGAAAGTATAGTTTATATTTTAAACTTGATTCACAAAACCGTCTTATTTTGTATGATCAACTACAAATCTTTTACTTCCTTCGTATAGTTGATCCATATATTCATTCATCTATGAATAGGAAAATCTATTTCCCCCAGGAAACACCAACCAACAGAAAGAGAACAACTATATACTTACCAAAATCTATTCATCTAAAGAAACCCACTGCAGAAATAAATAAGCAACTTTTTCATTTACATGTAATAAAAGAGATCATCATGAGTCGTACAGGCTATATTGACTATTATAAAAAAGTAATTGCACCTATTCGTTTAATTAAAGAAACTAAAGGTTATCAAATTTTTATACATGAGCAGTATATCGAAGTTCTTCAATCCATCAGAAACTATACAGGACTGACAATGAGTCAAATTATTACGCTTTGTTTCATGTTTGAAAATCAATAGTGAGATGATTAATAACAGCCCCATTATTGTGCAAGAGGTTTCTTCTTTTAAGGAATTTCTATTTTTTAAAAGTAATTATATTGTTACATTACATATGAATTTTTTGTTAACTTACAGTAAAAAAACAAAAAACCGGTTTCTAATAAGAAAAATAGAAAACCGGTTTTTCCATAGCCTAACGAAGGAGTTGTAAAACACCTTGTGGTTGTTGGTTCGCTTGAGCCAACATTGCTTGCGCAGCTTGTGCAAGAATTGAATTCTTTGTTTGGTTCATCATTTCTTTCGCCATCGTGCGAACATTTACTTTCATAAATGACCAGACTATATCTTCACCCTCTAGTAGTTTAGTAGGGGTCGGGCACTTCGGATTCACAATGCTGATGGACATTGCTTCACCTATAGATTTCATCATCATAGCTTTCGCCTTAGATGGTCTATCCTAGTCGTTGAACCTTCTCCACTTTTTCGAGACAGGAGCTTGGCTGCTGATTGCCCAATCTTTTCTTTTTTTCAAGCCATCACGCTTGTTGTTTTCAACTACGTTGTGGCAAGAAAAGCTCTAAGGGTTTTCCAGCAATTCACCCGATAATGATCTCTAGCCGTTACCAGCTAGGACGACTGTGCTTGTCACTGCTAAGCAGCTATAGCATAATCTACGTCACGGATACGAGATTCCGCAGCAGTTAAGTTTTCAGAAGATGTACCTAAGTTGTTGATTGTGTGTTCTAAGCGGTTTTGGTATGCACCTAGTTTAGAACGTTCTCCTGAAACTGTTTCAATAGCTTTGTTAATTGTTTCAATAGCTGTATTTGCACCAGTCTGGGTTGTAACTACCAATGCGTTAACACCAAGAGCAGATGCACTCATATCATTTATAGATAATGATGTATTTTGATCTTCATTCGCACCAATATGGAATTTCACAGCTTTATCAGTTACATTAAGTGTAAGTACATCACCGTTGGTTGCTGCGCCCCAACGTGCCTCAAACTCAATACCTCCAAGGTTAATTGTTTCCCCAGCATAAGATGTAATAGGTGAAGCAGTAACAGTTTTAGCCCCTGATAAATCAAAATCAATATTTGAATTTGTCAAGGAGAATTCAAGAGTACCATTTGAAGTGACAGCATTAGAAGAAAATGCAAAAGTAATTCCACCGATTGCTAAATCCCCATCATCAGCTTTACCCGTTACAACAGTACTTTTACCATCAGGTCCAATCAATTCAAAATCCGCAGTTGTACCGTTATGATTAGTTACATTCAATTTATAATTTCCAAACTTAGTTCCATCTGCTACAGTAATATCAGTATTGTCAAAACCAGTAGCTGCAGTATTAGTCGGCAATGTAACCGTATCTGTACCAGCGGCAGTAGCCGTAATTGTGTAGGTTCCCGTAGTAATATCACTACCAGTAACTTTTACATTCTGAAGTGCACTGTCCATAGTGTTTGCCGTAACAGCATATGTTTTACCCATGTCACCATTTAGAAGTTTTTTTGTATTAAATTCTGTATCAGTGGAAATCCGAGTAACTTCTTTGCTCAACTGATCAATTTCCTTCTGAATTTCGGAACGATCACTACTTGTATTAGTATCATTTGCAGATTGAACTGCTAATTCACGCATACGTTGCAGGATACTGTGTGTTTCATTTAAAGCTCCCTCAGCAGTTGAAATCAAAGAAATACCATCTTGAGCATTCTTAGCAGCCATGTCTAATCCACGAATTTGCCCACGCATTTTTTCAGAGATTGCAAGACCTGCTGCATCATCTCCAGCTTTGTTAATGCGAAGACCAGAAGATAATTTTTCCATTGAACTAGATTGTGCATTGTTAGCAGCATTCAACTGACGATAAGTATTAAGTGCCGCAATATTATGATTAATACGCATAATAAATTTCTCCTCCTTGAGATAAAGCCCACTTCCTTGTGAGCTGTTGGTTTTTGTCGGGAGGCTAAAGCGGCCGTCTTTAGTTCTCCCTTACACTAGTATTATCGGAGGATATAGATTTTAGTTTAATAGTTTTGGTCAAATTATATCATTTTTTGTCTTTGGGTAGGATGGATAGTAGGTCGGCTACCCCTTTTGAGGCGTTTTGGTTTTCTGATTGGATGTCTAAATAGATTTCTTTCCGATGAATTTCGACATGCTCAGGGGCATTTATACCTAGTTTTACTTGATCACCACTAATCTGTTTTATCACGATTTCGATGTCTTCTCCGATTTGAATCGCTTCTCCGCTTTTTCTAGTTAAAATAAGCATCGTCTCACCCTTTCATTGATGCTGTTTGCGACTCGACAAATAAATGTCTTGTTTTGTAATCTGAGTGATTCAAAATCACTTGTTTTCCATGGTTATTTTCTTGATTAATAACAATAGGTGCTTGGAGATTGGCGGTCGATTTTTCAAAAGGATTTTTCAAAGTCAAAATCGTGTAGACAAGGACATCACTCTCTTGCTGAATCTCAAGCTGTTCAAGTGTCCCATCATCTAAAGTAAAGTCATACTCCTTAAAAAAGTGAAACGGGTTCGTAACGATAAACGCAAGACCCGGTGTTTTCGTCGATTGTAAAACATGAAATATAGGATTCTCGGAAACGCGCAGCAGCACAAATGACGTTTCATCTCCAAATCCAGGAATTCCATTTTTAAAAACAAGCCTGTCCTGATCTGCTACTAATATCTCTCTATGGTAACTAGTCTGTATCTTCATTTTTCACATTCCTTCAACTTAAATTTCTTGTTCATAGTGAACCCCGACATGCTTTAGGTTGACAAAGTCAATTTTCAGGTCGCTATATTGCTTCAGTCTAATATCAACCTGTGCTGGCACATGCTCGATTATAGGCTTTTGTGGTCTCGTATTATTAATCACCCTTTGAGGTTCAAAATGAATGTTCACATCGCCAGGATCGTAATTTATTTTGACACTGCCAGCCGATGGAATCCAGCCAATATTGAATTCATAGATGGGGTCTTCGCTGTTGCGTTTCGCCTGTTCAGCTAGGGGATTGCCACCGTTTTCTATCCTCATCAATTCATCCCCATTCTGTGAAACGCGGGCAAGTCCAGAAAGCCAGTCTTCATATCCCTGCTGGGCAAATTCCGCTATTCTCCTTGAAATATGCTTTAAGTCCATGTCTGCCCATGCTTCTGTTTGATCGATGGTGAGCTTTGAGGGAATATGGTCAATTTCTAGCTTACCTTTTGGTTGCTGAAGATCTAACTTCGCAGGAGGCTGCTCGATTTCCATTCTGCCTGGCTTGGTTTGGATCTCAATTTTTGCTGGAGTGGATTGCAGGCGGATCTGCGGAAAATTCATATTACGTACCTCCATATAAAAAGGGAACTAACCTAGTAGTCCCCCTTGCATTCTTATCTTAAAAAGTCCATAAGAGTTGGTTGAATAATTCGCGCCCCGACAGCTAGTGCTGCACGGTGGACACTTTCCTGCGTTTTCAAATCAGTAATAACCTTTTCCATATCGACATCTTCATTATCTGAAAGGATTCGCGTTGCCGTGACTTCCTGCTGGAAAAGACGGTCGTCCACCATTTCAAGACGGTTATAGCGGGCACCAAGTTCTGAACGCTCGGCCGTTACTGTATCCATTACATTATCCAGACGTCCTAATAATTGATCCAATTCTTCTGGATTATCGCTTTCTAATGCTTTTTGAATATCTTGAACGGTGTCGAAAAGCTCTTGGTTGAAGACCTGATCGGGATTCACGTTCGCCTTGAGGGAAACACCTTGTGAAACCTCTACCATATAGTTATCAATTTTCGGATCATTTAGGTTACCTGCCACAACTGGGTCATCTGGATTCGATACAGGGGGATTTTTCGTATCTGTTCCATGAAAAATATACCTACCGGCTACTTGTGTATTTGCAACATTCACTAGGTCTTTTTTGATTTGTTCAATTTCCCTGGCTACGGATTCACGGTCTTCCTCATTTAATGTCCCATTCTTCCCTTGAATCACTAATTCACGGATACGGTGCAAGCCTTGGTTTGCCTGTTCAATCCCTGCTTCAGAGTTCTCCATCCATAAATAGAGCTCGGATAAATTACGTTTATATTGTTCGATTTCCGTCAGGTTGGATCGATAAAACATTCCTTTCATCGCAACCACTGGATCATCGGATGGTCTCGTGATTTTTTTTCCTGTTGAATTCTGCTCCAGAAGTTTTCCGATTCGCTCATACGATGAGCTTAAATTTCGTAATGAATTATTTGATATCATACTTTGAGTGACACGCATTGTTCTTACCTACCTATCTACCAACGGTACCCATACCGTTAATGATTTTATCGAGTAATTCATCTTGAAGGGTGATCATTCTTGCTGATGCATTATAAGCATGCTGAAATTTAATCATATTAGTCATCTCTTCATCGAGGGAGACGCCACTCACAGACATTCTCCTTGTCTCAACCGCATTCGTTAACACGGCACTATTTTTTGCAAGACGGACCGCTTCTTGTGATTCGACGGCCATTTGACCAATAACAGATTCATAGTGACCTTTAAACGTGGCATCATAATCACCTAAAGGCAATTCCTTTTTATCGATCACATCAGCAAGCGCAAGAATATTACTGGCATTTCCCGCTGTTGGATTTGCCGCAGAGGCACTAGCAATATTGTCAGTGCTTTCTTTAATTTCATCTGAAATATCGATGCGGCCTGCAAAACCTTTTTTATCTCCTAAGCTACCGTCCGCTGTGCTCTGATCTATAAAGAAGTTTGGGGTATTCGGTGTATAAGGGTCTGGTAAATTCTCTGGGTCAAACCCTTCTGTAGTCATCTCGGTTAGGGTAACCCCTTGCTTATGCTGTTCATTAAACGCTTTAACGAACTCATATGCAATATTATCCAGTTCTTTCAACATGTTAGGGTAGGAGCCTTCCACTGTATAGGTTCCGTCAACAGGATTTTGTTTCACATAACCAAATGAATCGACGAGTCCTCTCAATTTTCCTTGTGATCCAAAGTCCGTGTAATCGACTTCCTGTTTACCCACCTTGATTCCACTGACGAGACCTTCTTCTTCATGGTATTGGACCTTCATCTCGTTTACGCCATTCTTCCCTACAAGCTGTGAAGCTCTTGATCCTTCACCATAAGAAAGAAAAATCGATGCTCTTCCTTCTGCAATATCTAACGAACTTCCTCCATTACTCTCATAGCTAACTTGGATGTCTACGATTCCTGAAAGTTCATCAATTAATCGATCTCGTTCATCATAGAGATCATTCGGTAAATAACCATGAGGTTCTACGTCGGCTATTTGATTATTAAGCTTATGTATTTGATTTAGAAGTGAATTCACTTGTTTTTCCGTAACGGATAGTTCATTTTTCAAATCCTCTTGAATTCCTTTAAGAGAATTCGATAAATAACTAAAGGTTTTCGTTACTGCTATGCCTCGCTCACGTACAACAGAACGGGCACCTGGATTGGTAGGATTGACGGCAAGGTCCTGTAATGACTGCCAGAACATATCCATCGATTTCGAAAGACCTGAGTCAGAAGGTTCGTTCATCACTTCTTCCATCTTCTCCATAGCGCTCATCTTTGTTTCCCAATAGCCTAATTTGTTAAGTTCTCCGCGGAACTGAATATCTAGAAATTTCTCGCGGATCCGTTGAACAGAGCCTGCCTCAACTCCGGAACCGATTTGACCTGGGATCTGTGGTCTGTTCATTCCTACTCCTGGATAGGGTTCGGTTGTTTGAAAATTCACACGCTGCCTTGAATATCCGGGAGTATTCGCATTCGCGATATTATGTCCCGTTGTATATAACGCGCCTTGCTGGGTGAACATGCCACGCTTAGCTGTTTCTAACCCATGGAAAGTCGATCGCATGGTGTTACCTCCGTTTCTTTATTCACTATGCCCTTGAATCAAAAATGGATCGCTGTGAAGAAGGTTGCTTCTCTTGATCGGGGCGACCATAATTCCCTTGATCGTTTTGGGGATGAACCATTGATAAACTCATATTGACGTATTGAAGGGATTGATAAATAAGCTTCTGATTGAGCTCATTTGACGTTTTTAATTCTTCTATTTTAAACACTAGTTGTTTTTGTAATCGAGTTAGTTCGTTTTTTTCAACATCATTTGCTATTTCTATGCATTGAGAAATAGTCGGAGCTGTGCCTGCTTTTCCCCGTTCCTTTAAAAAGAATGCTGCATGCTTCTGTCGTTCCGCTTCAATTGTATTGATGGCGGCGATATGTTTTTGTTCATCTTTTAAAAATTGATCTAAACCGTTCACGTCACCATTTTTAATCGTCTCTGTTTTTCGTAGTGAGAGATCGAGTAGACTACTATGCAATTTGATTAGTTTTTCAAGAGTTAGGATAAGTGATTGAGCCATACTCTCCCTCCTATTTGACATTATTGGTTATGATAAAAATTCTTCAAGCCTTTTGCGATTGCTTTAGCATTAGGCGTATAGGTTCCATTTTGAACTTGGATCTTGAGTTCTTCTACCTTTGCTTGACGCTCTTTGCTTAGCTTTGAAGCTTCCTGCATTTCTTTTGCTTTTGTTGAAATTTCGAGTTTATCCGATTTTTTTTGACCACTATTAAGAGGTTCGTTAACATGGTTCAAGTGTTTCTTGTAGGGATTCACACTAGAAGGACCAATATTGTTAATTTTCATTATTACATCCCTCGCTTTCTTCCGTTCAGAGTTATTCTATTTATTATATCGGATCATAGTGGGGAATGTTTAGTTTTTGTTAGTTGGATAAATAAAAAGCTGACCCAAAATCAAGGTGTCCGTAACCACACAACTTCCATTTATAGAAACCTTCGGGAGATCTTCTAAATCTAAACAATCATTGTGGTTCTATTCCCCTTATGGGACAGCATTTTTAACATTAACTTTCTACCTTCGTTAAATAAAAAATAGAACCCCATTCGAATTACGGGAGCCGTCATTGCATTGCTTGACTTAAAACCTAATACTAAATAATTGACCTAGCTCTTCATAATAATTATAATGAAAACCTAATGTCCCAGTAGCTCAGCTGGATAGAGCAACAGCCTCCTAAGCTGTAGGTCGTGAGTTCGAATCTCGCCTGGGACGTATCAAAGAAAAGCGTAAACCTCTTTTATATTCGGGGGTTTGCGCTTTTTATATTATTCATTTTCACAAACAATACAAACAGCCTTTGCGTTCTTTGAGGTTGGTTTGGGGTCGGAAATGAAAATTTATTATTATTACTCTAAATTCCGGCTTGTTTCAAGACATTATTTCCAAGTGAGCTATTACCGATGGTACTGAAGATACCTGAAGACTTTGGGAACCTAAACTCTGCTGGTGATTTTTGATATATTTAAATATGTTTAATCTTTCGGATATAAATGGCTAAAGGAGTTTTAAGTTTGTTACATATATCGGTTCTCTTTTTAAGCGTCATCCCATCATAATAACGATTATATTTATTCTATTATTAATCTCTGGTGGTGTTGGCTGGCTAATTCATTGGGCTTTTTACGATATTGATAGAATTCAACAAGGGGAATTTTTGTCTGAGGAAACCTCGCCAGATGGAAAATACACAGTTAAAACGTATTTAAATAATGGAGGAGCCACTGTTAATTATGCTGTATTAGGTGTTTTGTTTTTCAATAATGAAGACAAAAGTTCAAAAAATATTTATTGGCAATACGAGAAAGGGTCAAGTACGATCGTTTGGGAGGATAAAGATACTGTTATTATTAACAAGAAAAAAATTGATGTTCCATATGGCAAATATGATTATCGTCGACATCAATAAAGAAACCGTTTCTTTTAATCATTACAGCAAATCTTTATCCATGCCGACTGAACCCAACGACACCCAAAATAAAACGGCTACCTAATTCAAGATTTGGAAGCCGTTCTATATGATTGTTTCAACCGGAATCTTCCCCCTGAACTTCACCCATATTCAATTATTTTTCACATGAATTCCTGCTTTCCCCTATTTGAATATCTTCTTCCGAATGACAGCAACCACTAACAACAATAAAGGCAGAAGCAGCCCGAAGGTAATTCCATACAAGGGCCACGTTTTCGTATCAAATGTTTGTATGTGAACGACATTTGGATGAAATACCATCGTTGCGGGTATCATGATCATTCCGAATGGCAGCGTAAGGAAACGATAGTTTTTCAACTTTAATATTTGCGCGAATCCTATGATGGAACCATACAAATAGAGCGTCATTTTAAAAAATAAAGAAATAATCCACATGACAGCGATAATGACTTCAATTCTCTGAATAAAATTCCCTATTTTTATTTTTTCAGCCAAAACATAGCTTGGATATAAGTTCCTTGCTGTTTGATTCGGACCCAGCACCAAAATACTTAAAAGGACAATGATCAATAAAATCGTTCCACCTATCAACGAGCCTATAAAAAAACCTTTACGGGCATTTGTCAGTTTATTAACATGTGCGGGAAAGATCATGAGTAATGTGACCAACGGTATAAAAGTAAAACTCAAAAAATAGACGATTGTCAACGTTATTGGCTTTATACCCGATTCAAATACAGGTTGCATATTTTTCCAATCAATTTGCGGTGAAATGAAAATAACGAGAATGATAAATAAGAATAAGAACCCAAAAAATAAAATTTCTGCGGACCGGGATATCACTTCAAGACCAAGCCGAATCCCCATAATAACTACTATCATAAATAGGATCATGATAGATTCAATCGGTGTTTCCGGCATTAATTGGGTTGTCAAAAAATTCCCTATAAAGGTTAGTAATGCCGATGCATTATAAAAAAGGAAGAAAATAAAAGTGAGAGAAACCATTGAACCGATCCATTTTCCTAATAAATGGTCAATGATTTCTACAAGTGACATATCAGGAAATAAATTGGCCAAAGCGATATATACCATAATAATGAACATACCTAATCCGATACTCAGGAGTACCGCAATCGGTGCGTCCTGCTTTGACTCGGCAGCCAAAATGGACGGAATAATCAAAATGGCTGAACCTATTGTAAATAAAGTGGTTAGTACCACAAATTGGAAAGATGATATTTTACCATTGTCCAGCATTTTACCGTTTTCAATAATCTTCTTTCACCTCTTCTTTTTCTAAGTCTATTTCCACTTAGATTGTTGTTTTTTGAACAAAACAATTATTGACTTATTTATAATTGACCAAAAGCAACAAAGTTCACGAAAAGAGCCTTTTCTAAACAATTCATTTATTTACACCCATTACCTATCGTATCCTTTCCCTAAAGGATTTAATCTGTAGGTCTAAGGATTTTTCTATCAAAAAACCATCCAATCGATTTAAGAAAGGATGGATGAATGTTTTAGAACTTTTTTATCATCACACACGGTATGTTGTTAAGCCTTAAAGAAAAGAATTTGACTTTATTATCTGTTCAAATCTCTTGAGTAATATGTTTTTTTACTGCTGTTTTCAATCCTCTCCCTCCACTTTCCCTGAGCTTGGAAAGACTGGAGATCTTGTTTCAATCCAGAAGTACAGTCATCACAAATCTTGCCTTTGTTGATGATCTTTCCACAAGTATCACATGGATAACCCATATTGGGAAAGTGAGCAGGCTGCAGGCGTCTTTTCTTAACCCATTTATGAATCAGTTGCTCATCAACACCTGTTACCTCAACAACTCGCTTGATTGTTGCTGCGCGATTTTCGCGTTTTCGTAAAAATTGATAAACCGCTTCATACATTTTTTCTTCCTCTTTATAGCATTGATCGCAAACATCACGAAATTGATTTTTGATAAAAATTTTATTACAAGCAGGACAGTTTAATAGTTCACCCATTTCGTTCACCTCTAACTAGCTTTCTCTTAATGTTTATATCGTCATAATGGAGAAAAAACTTTAACGTGCAATGGTGAAAGAGAATACTTCTTTTGCCCCTGCTTGTTTAAGTGTTTTGGCTGCTTGACGGAGGGTGGAGCCTGTTGTGTAAATGTCATCAACTAAAAGGATCACCTGATTTTTGATTAAGGTTGGTGAGTTGGTTTGGAAAACTTGTTGATTTTGCATTCGTTCTGAGCGCGACTTTTTCGATTGTTTTTCAGAGTGCATACGGCTTAGGAGATGATTTGATTTTTGGCCGGCTTCTATAATGAGGGCTTCCGCTTGGTTGAAGCCTCTTTCGTATTGTCTTTCTTTGCTTAAAGGAATAGGAACGACGAGATTGGGGTTAAACGTTTTTACTAACTCGTGAATTTGTTGTGAAAAAGCTTTTGCTAACACATAATCCCCGCGGTATTTGAATCGGGCTAAGTATTGTTTGAGAAAGTCGTTGTATTCATAAATAGACGTGTTTCGGGTAAGGACTCCTTTCCACTCCCCATCATTTTCCCATCTTTGACAGTCAAAGCAAGTATCCTCTTTTACTAGATTGCTATCTATTTTTTCAAGATTCCTCGAGCAAATCGTGCACCTTTTTCCTTCTATTTTTTCTAGTTGACTAGCACACTTTTTGCATAACCATTGTTCCTGGTATTTTAAAAATAAAGTGGACCACGTGATTTCTAGTGGGAGCTTTTGGTGACAATAGAGACAGGTTTCATTCATCGATTAACCCTCTTTTCTTAGCTTGTTTGTTCATATCGTCAATATGGACCAGTGCTTTCATCATCGCGCGAGATCGCCCGAAATGGAAAAACGTAATATTCCCTTTTGGAAAATTTGAGCTTCTCCCCACCCTTCCAGAGATTTGGACGAGGGCACTTTCAGTAAATGTTTCATCATCAGCGCCTATGACGGCGACATCAATGTTTGGAATGGTTACGCCTCTTTCTAAAATGGTGGTTGTCAGCAGGATGGGGATTTCGTTATTTCTCATTTTTTGAACTTTTTCCTTTCTTACCGGATCTTCTGCGTGGACGGAGAGGATTTCTGGGTGGAGCGTTTGAAAATGTGGCAGTGCTTTTTCCATTATTTTAATGTCTGGAAAAAAGATAAGTGCCTGTTTTTGAATAGTAAGTCGGCTTGTAACCCACTCTCTTATTGGATAAGGGATTTTGCCTTTATTGAAGGTTTTTTTCCAATCACCACCCCATTGAAAAGTAGGAATGGGAAGAGGTTTGCGGTGGTAGCGAGCTGGGATGGTGACGAAGTTCTGTTTTCCTGTTTTACATTCTTTTTGTAATTTTGGATTAGGAGTTGCTGTTAATAGAACTTTACTAGAGTCATTTTTGCGGGCTTTTTCCACTGCCCATTGAAGAGAAGAGTCATAGGAAAATGGAAAAGCATCGACCTCATCGACAATCATGACATCAAAGGCCTCATTGAAGCGAAATAGCTGGTGTGTGGTGGCGATGGTTAGTTGGGAGTAATCGTGGCGTTCTTCGCTCCCTCCATAGAGCGCAGCAGGTTTAATGACAGGAAACACTTTGCGAAGTCGTGGGGCAAGTTCCAGGACCACATCTGTTCGCGGCGTTGCAATGCACACGCGTAACCCCAACGACAGAGCTTCATTCAGTCCTTGGAAGAGAACCTCTGTTTTTCCAGCCCCACATACTGCCCAAACTAAGACGTCCCATTTCTTAATCACTGCTTCAACCACTTTTTCTGAGGCTGTCTTTTGACCTTGTGATAAAACACCATCCCAGTCGAGAGGCGAGTCAGTCATATGTTTTGGTGTAGGGCCAGACCATCTTACTAGGGGAGAGCATTCAGAAACCCTTCCCATCATGATACAGTTGCGACAGTAGTAACAGGCTTGACAACAGCGCGAGCATGGCATTTTTCCGAACAGGTAATGGTCCGTATTCCCACAGCGCAAGCATTCAAGTTTTCCTTGATTCGTTATACCTTTTGAATAGTAAAGATAGCCATTTAGATAGTGAGTTTGAATTTCTGTTAAGGGGAAAGGGATTTCGTCTAATAAAAGAGCTCTTCCAGTGAGGTGATTTTGTAGTTTTGTCGATGGAGAGTAATTGGGGTTGAGTGGGAGTGGAGAGAGATTCTCAATGTTTGCGATTCGGTTGGGATGAGTGGGTTTTTTTTCAAGTGGATCTGGTGTTAGATGATCATTTTGATAGCTAAATTTCAAGGGCAACATTCCTTTCTTCGGTTATGAAAAAAAATAGGAACTGCTTAAAAAGACTAGATTTCACCATGAAGGCTCATCCTTATCGCTTAGTTTGATTAAAATGGGGAGATTCAAAATAAATAATCCAATGTGTACATTCGATGAGTTTTAGAAGTAACTGTATTGTTTCTTTCTACAATTAAGGCATGCTTTTCCGTTTTTTGAAAATCCAAGAGACTAGGTGTCTTTAGCTTTCCATTTATAATTACAATGACTACACTGTGCCATACACCTCTCCTTTTACCTCAAATAGTAATACGTTTTGGATGAGTTATAAGTTTCATTTTTTTGCAACAAACCACTTCCAATTTCTTTTCCCCATATTTCATAGCATCTGATATTTTAGCCAAAAGAAAAACGCCACTCAAAAGAATGACGCACGTTAACTCATTTTTCTTGACCACCCAAAGCCCATTGCCCCTTCACCTAGGTGTGTGCCTATAACAGGTCCGAAATAGCTAACAGTAAAGTCGACATCTGGGTATGTTTCTTGTAATTCTTCTCTCCATTCATAGGCTTCCTTTTCACGGTTGGCGTGAATAATAACCGCTTGAAGCGGCTCTCCCTTGTTAACATCTTGTTCAAAAATGTCCACTATCCGTTTCAATGCCTTTTTACGTGTACGTATTTTTTCAAATGGAACGATCACTTTGTCTACAAAATGGAGAAGTGGTTTTACCTGAAGAAGGCTTCCAATAATCGCCTGTGCACTTGATAAACGTCCTCCGCGTTGTAGATGTGAGAGATCATCGACCATGAAATACGCGTTCACTGAATGCTTTAGCCCATCTAGTTTGGCGACAATCTCTTTCGCTGCAAGGCCTTGTTTCGCAAGCCTTGCCGCTTCGATTGCGTAAAAGCCTTGAACCATGCAGCTAATTTCGGAGTCATAAGGGTGAATCTCAATATTTTCTACCATCCCTTGGGCTTGATGTGCTCCTTGGAAAGTACCACTTATCCCGCTTGATAAATGAATCGAAATGACCGCATCATAGTTTTGTGCAAGCGATTCATAAAGGTCAACAAAGCTTCCAAGTGCGGGCTGAGACGTTGTTGGAAGTTTGTCCTCATTTTTTACCAATTCATAAAAGCCACTTGCGGAGATATCGACTTCTTCCCGATAGGATTTTCCACCGATAATAACGTCCAATGGAATCATATGTATGTTGAGTTGATCGCGCAATTCTTTCGGGATGTAAGCTGTACTATCCGTTACAATTGCCGTTTTCATATTATTATTACCTGCCTTATTCGTAAATTTATAAGAAGCATAAAAGCTTGTCTTTATATCTAATTATATGCCTTATATATTTTATATGAATTTTAGTTGGAATGCACCTATTATCTGGAGATGATTCTTTGACACAGTAAAGCGATGAGGGACGGTTCTCGACCGCTTTAAAGCGGTCGAGAACCGTCCCTCACTAGAGTAAAGCGCTAAATTAATCAATCATTTGATCAAGACTTATGTTCATATTGGGTTGCAGTACTCCCTCGCCCCTCAAGCCCCACTGCTGCTTTGATCTGCTTCTTCGATTTCCTTGATGAAAGGAAGACTCCTAGGAAAATAATGAGTAGTCCAATGATAAGATTCGAAGTAACCGGTTCATCCAATAAGACAAATCCCCAGACCATTGCTGTTCCTGGAATTAGGTAGGTTACGGTTGACGCAAATTCTGGACTCCCCTTTTTCACAATATAAAAAAATAGGAGAGTAGCGATTCCGGATCCAAAGCATCCAAGTCCGACAATGGCTAGCAGCGCTTTTGGTTCTACAAGACCATTCCAATCCACCCCACCTTGAATAAACATGCCTATAAGTCCAACTAATCCACCGACGACTAGCTGAAAGGTTGAAATCACAACCACACTAACTCCTGTCAGCGCCTTCTTCGTATATTGTGACGAAAAGGCATAGCTCATTGACGCTATCAGCATGGTCCCCACACCAACAAAATTACTTGTAAAAAGTCCTCCAACTTGAAAGTCCATCAAAATCAAAATTCCAAAAAATCCTACGGCAATCCCTGCCCATTGGAATCGTGTTAGCATAACCGAGAATACTATGAACCCGATCAATCCTGTCCATATCGGGGTTGTGGCATTAAGAATGGATGCTGTATTACTGTTAATCTGAGTTTCACTTAATGCAATCAGTGTCCACGGAACCCCAGCATTAAAGAGTCCGACAATGATTAATGGCTTCCACTTCAAGGGCTTACCGGAAGCTTTTTTCTGCTGACGAAAAAAAAGCGGAAGCAAAATCAGTGCACCAGCTAGACATCGTAAAAACGTTGTCCCCCAAATTCCCGCTGGCTCCACCATCCATTTTATAAAAACAAAACTCAATCCCCAGATTAAACTGAGAAATATTAGCGCCGAATATAATCGAAGCACGATCTCATCTCCCATTTTGCTTCTTTCATTATTTTTCTTCTTAAAAGAACTACCTTCTATTTTAGTAGATTAAGGAGATAAAAATCTCTAAATCCGTAAAATTATTGTAAAAAACCGGACTAAAGAATAGCTTGTTTTAGGAAGTGTTAGGAAGTGTACCAGGTACATTATCGTCGTTTTGTACCTGGTACACTTAGCGAACGAGGAGCGACCTGCGAAATATGTTGTGTTTTGTGGAGAAATCGACAACCACCTTCTACTTTCTTTTATGTCCACTCAAGACCAAACATAGGACATTCACTTTATCACACCACCGCAATCGAGAACCGTCCCGCAGTGCTTTAAAGCACTGCGGGACGGTTCTCGATTGCATTAAAGGATAAAAGTCTATGACATGATTATACATTGACAACTTGTATATACATGAATACAATAGGAATAGAACTTGTATATACATCATATTGATAAATGTAAGCGTTCTTCTATCTGTCTATAATTCTATAATGTATAGAAATGAACGTTTTTCCAACACTATGTAAGGGAATTATTACTAAGGGAAATGAAAACGGTAACAAAGCGTTTTCGACAAATTTCGGGTGGTGCCTGGCACGAAGAGAGGGATTACTAAGGGAGGGAATTGAGGAATGAGCGTAAGTAGAGAGTCTGTTCTCGAGATTATTGAGGCGATTGGTGGTAAGGAAAATATCCATACTGCTACACATTGTGTGACACGACTTCGCCTTGTACTCAACGATGAAAGTAAGGTTGATAAAGATAAATTAGATAATATCGACCTTGTTAAAGGTTCATTCTCCACCAATGGTCAATTTCAAGTGGTTATTGGTCAAGGTTTAGTGAACAAAGCGTATGCAATCCTAGCTGAAGAAACAGGGATTGAAAAAGCATCAAAGCAAGATGTTAAAAATGCTGCAGAGCAAAACTTAAACCCTCTTCAAAGGGCGATTAAAGTTCTTGCAGATATTTTTATACCGATCCTTCCAGCGATCGTGACGGCAGGTCTGTTAATGGGATTAAACAATATCCTAACTGGCCCGGATATTTTTTACGATGGAAAGTCTGTTATTGATGTTCATAAACAATGGGCTGATTTTGCTGGAATTATTAATCTTATTGCTAATACAGCCTTCGTGTTCCTGCCAGGATTAATCGGTTGGTCTGCAGTAAACCGGTTTGGCGGAAGTCCGCTCCTTGGTATTGTCCTGGGATTAATGCTTGTACATCCAGACTTACTGAACGCTTGGAGCTACGGGAGTGCAGAAGAAATTCCAACATGGAACATCTTCGGATTTGAGATTCAAAAAATTGGTTATCAAGGTCAAGTGTTACCGATATTATTTGCATCCTTTTTATTAGCTAAAATTGAGTTATTCTTAGATCGAAGAGTTCATGATTCTATTAAATTGTTGGTCGTTGCACCAGTTGCACTTTTAATTACTGGGTTTGCCGCATTTGTATTAATTGGACCTGTTACTTTCTTTATTGGAAACGTGTTAACTGACAGCGTTATTTGGGTCTTTGACCAGTTCGCATGGTTAGGTGGACTTTTATACGGTGGATTATATGCAGTGATGGTTGTAACCGGAATGCACCATACGTTCCTAGCAGTTGACTTACAATTAGTCGGAAATGCCGGTGGAACCTTCCTATGGCCAATCCTTGCCATTTCAAATATTGCACAAGGATCTGCAGCACTTGCTATGATGTTTGTAGCGAAAAAAGAAAACGAGAAGCTACGTGGTTTAGCAGGTACATCAGCCCTATCCGCTTACCTTGGAATTACGGAACCAGCGATGTTCGGTGTTAACTTAAGATATCGCTATCCATTTATTAGTGCGTTGATCGGTTCAGCAATTGCAGGTTTGATCATGGCAACAGCTGGAGTGAAAGCATTCTCCATCGGTGTCGGTGGTCTACCAGGGTTCCTATCGATCATTAATGAATATTGGGGAATGTTCTTCGTAGGAATGGCTATAGCTCTCGTTGTACCATTCGTCTTAACACTAGTATGGTCAAGATTCACCAAACAAAAAGAAGTATAATAGAGAGAAAAATATTGAAACAACTTGTATATACAAGTTAAAATAAAGGGGGGAGAATGGAACAACACCATTACCCCCTTTTCCTATTTATTTACTGTAACACACTAAAGCAACGCGGGACGGTTCTCGATTGCGGTGATGCGTTAATATGTGTGGGGACGGTTCTTGGTTGCGTTACCGTGGTAACGCAACCAAGAACCGTCCCCGAGAACTTCACCGCGGTAGAGCGATCGAGGACCGTCCCTAGCTGATTAAACTTATATGAATGGAAGGTGTTTGTTGATATGCAGAGACAGGAGCAGCCTTGGTGGAAGAAGTCGGTTGTGTATCAGATTTATCCGAAGAGTTTTTATGATACTTCCGGCAACGGAGTGGGAGATATTAAAGGGATTACGTCGAAGCTTGATTATTTAAAGGAGCTTGGCGTTGATGTCGTTTGGCTAACACCCATCTATACATCTCCTCAAAATGATAATGGCTACGATATTAGCGATTATTTCAATATTCACGAGGAATACGGGACAATGGCAGACTTTAATGAGCTCCTTGATGAAGCACACAAACGTGACATCAAGATTATCATGGACATCGTCGTGAACCACACCTCAACAGAGCACGAATGGTTTATCGAATCTCGCAAGTCAAAAGACAACCCATATCGTGACTACTATATTTGGAAAGACGGCAAATCCGACGGCACAGAACCAACGAACTGGCAATCAAAGTTCGGTGGAAACGCTTGGCAGTACGACGAGGAAACCGGCCAATATTATCTACACCTGTTTGACATCACACAAGCTGATCTAAACTGGGAAAATGACAAACTCCGTACTAAAGTATTCGATATGATGCATTTCTGGCTAAAAAAAGGAGTCGACGGCTTCCGTCTTGATGTCATAAACCTGATTTCAAAAGATCAATCCTACCCAGATGACGATGGGTCCGTAGCTCCTGGCGATGGCCGAAAGTTTTATACAGATGGGCCAAAGGTGCACGAATACATGCGGGAAATGAACCGTAAAGTCTTTTCCCAATACGACATTATGACCGTCGGTGAAATGTCTTCTACAACCATCGACAACTGTATTAAGTACTCAAATCCTGATCGAAATGAACTGAGCATGACGTTTAATTTCCACCATTTAAAAGTCGATTATCCGAACGGTGATAAGTGGAGTGTCGCTGACTTTGATTTTCAACAGCTAAAAGACATCCTTTCCACTTGGCAAAAAGGCATGTACGAAGGTGGCGGCTGGAACGCGTTGTTCTGGTGTAACCATGATCAACCACGAATCGTCTCCCGCTACGGTAACGATCAAAAGTTCCATAAGGAATCAGCAAAAATGTTGGCAACAACCATCCATATGATGCAAGGTACGCCTTACATTTATCAGGGAGAAGAAATTGGAATGCCAAACCCAAAATTCACGAGCATCTCCCAATATCGTGACGTCGAATCCCTGAATATTTTCAACACACTCCGTGAAAAGGGCATGCGTGAAGAAGAGATTCTCGAAATTCTTCGCCACAAATCACGAGACAATTCCCGTACACCTGTACAGTGGAATGACGAAGAAAACGCTGGATTCACATCAGGGACTCCATGGATTCCAGTTGGAAAAGGTTATGAAGAGATCAATGTTAAAAGCGCATTAGAAGACGAAAATTCCGTCTATTATCACTATCAAAAACTAATCCAACTTCGTAAAAATCACGACATCATAGTAAATGGGGATTTCCAACTAATTTTGGACGAACATCCGCAAATATTCGCTTATGTTCGTAATCTTGAAAATGAAAAGCTACTCGTTGTGAATAATTTTTACGATAAAGAAGCCGAGTTTCAGTTACCATTAGATGAAGTCTCAACTAAGGGCTGGAAAAGTGAATTACTCATTTCAAACTACAAGGATTCCAAAAAGGAATACGAGAATATCACACTTCGTCCGTACGAATCACTTGTGTTTCACCTAAAAAAATAAATCCAAAAGGGATGTACCAAAAACAAGGTGTCAGGAACCACAAATGCTGTTCCTCCTTCCTTTGGTACATCCCCTTTTTTAAAGGCTGTTTTCGTAAACATTGTTGTTATTTGAAAAGGGTTGGTTGGAGCGAGAGGATGCTCGCTTTCCGCGAGGCGGGCGGTGAGCATCCTCGTCGCCTTGCTCCTGCTAAGTAAGGTCTCACCTGTCCCGCTACTCCCTCTGTAGTCTCGAATATCCACTCCAACCAACCTTTTCACAAAAATTTATGTTCTTAAAAAACAAAACAGCCTTTTTTTTAAAAAAAAGAATAATCAACCCTTCATAGCTTCCTTTTGAACCTGTTGCATAAATTCCTGAACCACGTTTTGATTACTTTTCTTGCCACCTAGTTTCAACATGGCTCTTCCAACAAAATTAACCCCTCTATTTTGCCCCTCGTAAATAAATTTTGTATGCGTCTCATCGATCTTATGTAACGTGAAAGTAAGGTTTATTTCAAAAGCCTTGCCTAACACAAAGCTGATTTGCTTCTGTTTTTCATCCTCACCATCTTTATAGGCTAATGTCTCGACAATATAGGTTTCCACACGTTTACCTTCTCGATATTTCTGCTCGTGCCTTGCCCCCACTTCCCCTTCCTTCTTTTCTATTAATGTGTGCTCCTCTACTTTCGGCATAATTTTCTTGATGTTTTTATCGAAAAATAACTCCCACACCTTTTCAATATTGGCTTCAATGATTATTTCTTCTTTCCATTGAATCACTTATTTTCCTCCTTCCCAGATGCAAGAAAATCATCTATCTCGGCAATCCTAAGGTGAAGATCTTCTATTTGCAACTGAAGATTATTTCTCTTTTGAATTAATAGATCCTCTAAATGCTCAAATGACTCGTCCTCCATTACAGAAATCATTTCCTGGATCGTAAAACCAAAACCTCTTAGCTTAACTAAAAGAATGGCTAAAAAGAAGCTCCCATCATCGTAATAACGATAGTGATTATTCGGGTCGATGTAAGCAGGTTCGAGTAATTTCACTTCTGCATAATACCGTAACGTTTCTTTGCTTAATCCCGTCATCTCAGCAAACTCACTAATCTTATACATCTTACTCCTCCCAACTTCATCATAAACCTTAGGGTGCACCACAGTGTCAATAGTTGTTTTTCGTAACCATTCTTTTCCTTTTTAAAATAAGAAAGTGACGTGTACCCATTCACACGTCACTTTCATTGAGATATTAGAATCCCGTCTATCTATTCTGTTGCCTCTTTTTCTTCTTCATCTCCTAGGAAAAAGATCGCAACCACTTTCCAGCCTTCATCTGTCTTATTAAAAACCGTGACTTGTTTGCCCGACTTTTCTACTTCTTTTCCAGATTCAGGGTCTGTCGTTTTAGCTGTAAGCTCTGCGTAAACATCAGCTTTTTTGCCATGGTAGCTAATAATTTTCACATTTTCAGCTTTACGGTTGACATCGACCTGATCAAATACCTTTTCAACGGCTTTCTTCTCTTCATCATATTTAAAATTCAGGGGCTTCTTCGAAATCGTTTCCATATAAGCATCAACGTCTTCTGTGTTAAAAGAACTAATATATTGATCAAAAGTGGTGAGCAATGCTTCCTTTTCCTCTGGAGGAATGTCCGTCACTTCTTCTAATGACTTTGGATCATTCATCAACGGACTGCTCGAATTCTCTTCTGTACTTTTATCTTGTTCGGCTTTATCTTCTACTGCTTTTTCCTCTTCTTTCGGCTTCTCCGTATCCTTCTCTTCTTGACCGCATCCTGCTAGTAACAGTGTACTCATTCCAACACTTACAAGTAATGTTCTCCATAGCTGCTTCGACAAAATCCTTCACCCTTTTCTAAAATATGCACTAACTCCATTTTATTGAAAATATTCTAAACACTCAAGCTAATTCTATATGGTAAAATAAATAATGGTGATATTATGACAAAAAGCAATAAATATATGCAAATTTATCATGAACTACTTGAAAAAATTCAAGAAGGAGTCTATCCTCCAAACGAAATTCTGCCCTCTGAAAACGAATTATCAGAGATGTACACAACTTCAAGAGAAACGATTCGAAAAGCATTAACCCTTTTAGCCCAAAAAGGATTCATTCAAAAAATCCGCGGAAAAGGCTCTCTCGTTCTCGATGTATCGAAAATGAGCTTTCCAATCTCAGGACTAGTCAGCTTCAAAGAGCTTCAACACTCCTTAGGTCGTGACACGAAAACCATTGTTCATGACTTTGGATTAATTCAAGGCGATGATTGGCTATCACAGCAATTTAACGGCGCGCCTGTGAATGAAGTGTGGAAAATCGTACGTTCAAGGCAAATTCAAGGAGAACGAATTATTCTCGATAAAGGATTCTTTTTAAAAGAATATGTCCCCCTTCTATCAAAAGAAACCTGCGAAAAATCAATCTATGAATACCTTGAAGGGGAATTGAAATTACCGATATCATTTGCAAAGAAAGAGATTGTCGTGGAAGAATGTACAGAAGAAGATCGTGAATACCTTGATTTAGAAGGGTTTAATCATATTGTAGTCGTCAAAAACTATGTCTACTTAGATGACGCTACCCTTTTTGAATACACAGAGTCAAGACATCGATTAGATAAATTTCAATTTGTTGATTTTGCTAGGAGAAAGCATTGATGTGGCTGTCCAAAAAATAAGGTGTCAGGAACCACAACTTCAATATGTAGAAGAAACCCTCAAGACACCTTCTATATTTGGATAATCATAGTGGTTCCTGCCTCCTTTTTGGACAGCTTCTTTTCTTTTCGATCATAGAAAGAAAGGCGCTGCCACACCTGTGACAACGCCTTTTTTTCTACCTCCGCTAAAAGGGACATACCTAATTTATCTTACTTCAACCCAACCGTTTTTAATAGCTGTAACAACAGCCTGTGTACGATCGTTTACATTCATTTTTTGAAGAATATTACTTACATGGTTTTTAACCGTTTTTTCACTAATGTATAGTGATTCTCCAATTCCACGGTTGCTTTTTCCATCTGCAAGCATTTGTAACACTTCACATTCACGACGTGTTAATAAATGTAATGGACGGCGAACCTCGACCTGCTGGAAGCCTCCGTTATTATGTGAATTCGCTAAACGGCGATATTCTTGTACAAGATTATGGGTTACTTTCGGGTGTAGATAAGAGCCACCTTCAGCAACAACTTTAACAGCATCTACAAGAGCATCTGAATCCATTTCTTTTAAAAGATACCCCATTGCTCCTGTTTTTAATGCATGATTAACATAGCTTTCATCATCATGAATGGACAGGATGATGACCTTTGTTCCAGGGTATTTTTGAACTAACTGTCTTGTTGCTTCTACCCCATTAATTTCAGGCATATTAATATCCATTAAAACAACATCAGGATGATGCTCATCCACTAAAGATAAAGCTTCATTCCCATCGTCGCCTTCTGCCGCGACATCAAATGTAGGTTCAAATTCCAGAATTCTCTTTACACCTTCGCGAAATAACTGATGATCATCGATGATGACAATTTTTGTTGCCATATTGTTTCGCCTCCCTAAACTACGAAAAAGTTTATGCTGTTAATGGGACTTGAATCAGAATCACTGTCCCAGAGCCTATTTTAGAATCGATCGTGATCTCCCCTTCTAACAGGTCGACCCGTTCACTCATCCCCATGATACCAAAGGATTCTTTTTTCTTTTCTTTCATATCAAACCCTTTGCCATCATCTTTTACAACGACAGTGATACGATCTTTTTTCACTTCTAGCTTTACTTGAATATTGGTTGCCTCAGCATGTTTTAATGCATTTTGAACGGATTCTTGGACTAAGCGGAATAACGCGACTTCATATTTAGAAGGAAGTCTTTTATCATGACCAATATTCACAAAATCAATATTCGTCACTTTGTTATATTCCTCAATTGTACTTAAGTATTTTTTGAGTGTCGGTATCAACCCAAGATCGTCTAATGCCATTGGCCGGAGATCGTAAATGATTCTTCTCACCTCATAAAGGGCTGAACGAACCATAGTTTTCAAATCGCGTATCTCTTTTATGGCCTCTGTAGCACCTTTTTCACGATATACTCTGTCTATCAAGTCCGAACGCATGAGGACATTTGCCATCATTTGAGCTGGTCCATCATGGATTTCTCTAGACAATCTCTTTCTTTCATCTTCTTGAGCTTCAATAATTTTCAGACCAAAATCTTGTTTTTGCTTAGCATCTTCTAATGCCTCACCAACTCGTTTAAGATCACTGCTCAAATAATTCATCACTACGGATATTTGTGAACAGAGATGCTCAGCACGATGAATGGTGGACTGCAAAGAGTACAATCGGCGCTCTAATTCATCTCGCCTATCTCTCAAACGCTGCTCATTCTGTCTATTTGACGAGAGCTTCATTTGCAGGTCGTGAGCTTTCTCATAAGCATCTCTTACTTGCTCTTCAGAAAAGTTTTGGAAATGTTGACTCACCTCAGATAATCGTTTTCTGGCAAACCTCGACTTCTGCTCAAGATCATCGCCTTCATCGATTACCCGCGCAACCATTTCCTTAATGTCTTTTAGTTCATCAGTAATGGATGCAAAGTCTGTTCGACACTGTTCTCCAATTTGAAAAACTTCATCTTTACTGCGCCCAACCGTGTCGATCATCTTTTCTAAAATGTCATCTAACATCTCGGTGTTCACCTTTTTTAAAGACACGGGGCACCTCCTTAATTACCTAATTTATTGTACATGGAAAGTCTACTGCAGACTATTATGTAGCAGAGAAAAATATGGTAAAATTACCAAAATAGTTATAAAGACACAGTCATTATAGACCCTCGCATGCCTTTTAACCCATTACTCTCCACTTCATTGCTATAATTTAAATTCCATATACTTATCAAATTCCCTTTATTCATCTAGGCATAATTTCAGGTGCTGTCCAATGTGAGTTTCAGCACGTCTATTATACCATGTCACATATTGTCGGAGATTAAAGTTTAGTTACATTGTAATTACTTTATTGCAAAAGTTTTATGTAGAGACAGATTATGGGAAAATAATTTCACTGTGATACGTTAAAGCATTCGGGGACGGTTCTCGATTACGGTAAAGCGGTAATTCACTCGGGGACGGTTCTCGAATTTGGTAAAGCGTTAATCTATTGGAGAATCTGGTAGGCTTTTTCATTCTCAAAGGATTCCCTTATGATGATCTTCGGTTACGAAGGTTTACAAATGAACATAAAAATAGTAGGTAGGTGTTTATTTTGAAGAAAATTATCGTAATCGTTTTATCTTTTATAATGTTAATGGGTTGTAACCAAAATAGGGTTCATCATAACAAGGAATTAGAAGAGTCCTTCCATTCGGTAATGCAAAAAGAAAATATTGATCAACTCAAATTAAACACTTTGACAGACTTTACTTGGGATAAAGCTTTTATATTTACACCTTATACCCCACAAGAAAATATTACTAAACAATTAGGAGCAGAATTCAAAGACCCTAGCAAAATAAGCTCAAGAGACGATATTAACTTAGTTGTATTTATGAATAATGAAAAAGTCATTCAATATGTAGAAGTCGGTCGTAAGTATGGTGATTTGATAGCTGATGATAGAAATGCTCTTACACCTATGGACAATATTATAGAAATAAAAAAGCAGTAGAGTTTTTAGGAGTATTAATAAAGGGTTGTGCAGTTTGAACACCTAATTAGGTGTCTATTTTTTAGAAATTTCAAAAATGATATTTTATTTAACCTTTTATTATTGGTTCTCGCTTTTCGCATTAGCATTTTCACGGTATAGTTAAGTATGTAGAGTTTTGTCGAAATAGAGCTCAATTTAACTTCAGTTATATAGAAGAACCTAGGTAGAAGGAGCGATTTAATGCTACATCAGTATTTTACGGTAAAAAGCTATGGTGAAAGTGAAATCAATATAGAACGTTCGAGATTTATCACATATGTAAAGAGAGTAGAAACCGAAGAAGCAGCCCAGGAGTTCATCCAAGAGATCAAGAAAAAGCACTGGGACGCAAATCACAATTGTTCTGCCTATATGATAGGAGAAAACAATCTCATCCAAAAAGCTAATGATGACGGGGAGCCAAGTGGAACGGCAGGAGTTCCCATGTTAGAAGTTCTAAAAAAGAGGGACCTTAAAGATACAGTTGTTGTCGTTACCCGTTACTTCGGAGGCATTAAACTCGGCGCAGGCGGCCTCATTCGTGCTTATGGGAAAGCAACCTCAGAAGGACTCAATGCCACAGGGATTGTCGAACGGAAACTCATGAGAATTATGAAGACAAAAATCGATTACACCTGGCTTGGCAAAGTAGAGAATGAAGTCCGCTCCTCTCACTATCAATTGAAAGAAATCCACTACTTAGAATCGGTAGAAATTGAAGCCTATGTCGTAGAAGGAGAAAAAGAGCAATTTGTCGATTGGATGACGGAATTGACGAATGGGCAGGGTGAGATAGTTGAGGGTGATGTGGAGTATTTGGAGGTAAACATTTAAGACCATCTTGGGACAACTCTTACTTACAGTTCCTTTTTACCATAATCAATAACTAACCCGTAGTACTTTAGTTTATTATCTTAACATTACACACTATTTTTTTGTAATGAAATTTTCATTTTACGGCTATCGTTAAGCATAGTACAATTAGTTAGTGTGGTTTAGGCATTTTTATAGAGTTTAATATCAATTATGATAACTGTCCATTTTGCCAAAGTAAAATTAACTAATTTTACTTCGAATTTTCAATACAGATTGACACATATTTAAACTATATAGAAAAAAACGGGGAGAGACTTTATGAATCGACAAGAACATAAAATTAAAAAAAGAAAAAGCAAACGTAGGATAATAAAGAGATTATTACTTTCTTTCTTGTTAATATTTACTGTAGCCATCGGATACTTTGCTTATGTTTTCTTAGAAACATATCAAGCCGCTAGTAATTCTTACGATGATATTGGACGGGAAAAATCAAAATTAAGAGACGAAGCTGTCACTATTTTAAAAGATCCTGTTTCAGTATTAATTATGGGGGTAGAAAATTATTCTTCTGGTGGAGCAAATGGTCGATCAGATACTTTAATGGTTGCCACTTTTAACCCTAAAGACGCTTCAATGAATTTAGTAAGTATACCGAGGGATACCAGAGTTCCAATGCCAGATACTGGTGAACTAGAGAAAATCAATCACTCATTTGCATACGGTGGAAAAGAAGAAACAATAGAAACCGTGGAAAATTTCCTTGATATCCCGATTGATTACTATGTAACCATAAATTTTGAGGCATTTAAAGATATTGTTGATGTTTTAGGTGGAATAACAGTAGATGTTCCATTCGATTTTACTCAGAATAGTGACGACAAAATTGCTGAAGAGCTGGTTTTTACGGAAGGACCTATGAAATTAGATGGACGTGAAGCATTGGCATTTGCTCGTATGAGGCTTCAAGATCCAAGGGGAGATATTGGTAGAAATGAACGACAAAAACAAGTGGTCCAAGCAGTTATTGATGAATTAACATCAGGCAAAACCCTTTTTAAAGTAGACGAGATAGCCAATGTAGTTGGAACTAATGTAGAGACAAACCTAAAGGTATCAGATGGGCTTGCATTCTTTAGAAAATATTCCACCTTCGATTCATCTAATATTAAAAGTTTAACAATAGAAGGGACTCCAGAATATATAGGTGGTGTTTCCTATTTTATCCCAGATGAAGAGGAATTAATCACCCTACAAGAGAAATTACAAAAACATCTAGAGCATGACTCTAAATCAACTACAACAGAATCAGAATCTGAAGAGTACTAAAAAAGTCACCCGAGGTTTCGGGTGACTTTTTATTGGTCTTTTTGTGGTCGCTTTACTTCTATTACCCGCTTAATTGCATTTAATAACGGACGATGATTATGTCCAATTAAACCTATTACTTCTGCTGAGAACTGAATCAGTAGTAAAAGGACGAAAATGATTATTACGGACACCCACAATGTAGCATTGGAAAAAAGAATTGCTGCCCCGCCAAAACAAGCACTTACGAAGTAAATGATAAGTACTGAAGTTCTATGTGAAAACCCCAAACTCACTATACAATAATGCAAATGTTGTTTATCTGGCTGTGCAAAGTTTTTCTTATTTAACGCTCTTCTTATAATGGCAAAAAGCGTGTCAAAAATTGGGATAGCTAACACAATTATGGGAATGATAAAACTAAACAAAGTGACATTTTTAAACAAACCTAGCATCGAAATAATTGCAATGGAATATCCTAAAAATAACGCTCCAGTGTCACCCATAAATATTTTTGCCGGATAAAAATTGTGAAACAAGAAACCAATACTACTACCGATTAATATTACACACAACGCAATTACAATTAACTGATTATCAGCTACTGCCATAACTAAAATGCTACTAAGTGCTATAGATGATACCCCGGCAGCTAGACCATCTAACCCGTCAATAAGGTTAATTGCATTGGTAACACCTACTATCCAAAGTAAGGTAACTGGTATACTCAACCATTCTAAATAAACAACCCCTAAAAATGGGAGAGTTAATTTATCAATTAGTAATCCTGATGAAATGACCAATATAGCTGCAATAACTTGACCGATAAGTTTAACTTTTGGACTAAGTGTATACAAATCATCAAGGATTCCTACCGCTAGGATAATTAAAGCACCTAATACGATTTCATTCATATATATAGAACTTGGCATCAAGAATAAAAAACCAGCTAAAAATCCAATAAATATAGCAAGTCCACCTAATCTAGGCATAACACCTACATGAACCTTCCTTGCATTTGGATGATCAACAGCTCCAATTTTAATTGCAAACTTTTTTATTAAAGGAGTAACACAAATTGAAACAACAAATGAAATTACAAATGCAATGATTAATTCTATAATTGTGTGCGTCATCTGAAACACCTTCTTAAGGGTATAGTTACACTTCCTCCATCATAGCAAAAATTCAATAACTTTCAACAAGTTTTTTATTACTCTTATGTGACAGAAAACTTTTAAAAGTTACTATTAGTTTTTACTACTTTCTGTGGAGTATAACAAAAACCATTTATCCCCTAGTCCATTAAATAAAGTTTTGATAAAAGTTGATTAACTTCTTCTCTTCTATTTCCCAATTATATTTTTCGTTAAACCAGTATTGACCATTACTACTAAAAGATCTTACTTTTTCCGGGTCTCTCATTAATAATAGTAAACCATGTGCGATAGACAAAGGGTTCGAAGGATCGACTGTAATTCCACTTTTAGATTGGTTTACAACCTCCCCATAATGAGGGAAATCTGAAGCGACTACAGCCACTCCTGAAGCCATGTATTCAAAAAGTTTATTTGGTAAACATACTAAATGATTAGGTACTGGCAGATAAGGTATAATCCCTATTGAAGACATTGATAGATACTTTTCTATATCTTCATAAGGTACCTTCCCTTTAAAATATATGTGGTTTTCCAATTCTAACTCAGTAATTAAATTTTTTATTTTCGTTTCAAATGCTTTAGACTCAAAAGCTCCTACAAAGGTTAAGGTAGCTCTTGGTTCACTTTTCACAATAATATCTATAGCCTGGATGAGCTCTTCTATTCCTCTAATGGCTGTAATTCCACCTAAATATAATAAATTATATGAATCGATATTTCCTTTTCTAGATTGGACAAACATGTCTTTTATTGGGTAGTTTTCAATTTTTACACTTTTATATTTCTTATAACGAGTGCCTATCTCTTTAGTGGTATAGACTATTCCTGACAATACTGGTAAACATACTCTTTCAATAATTTCATAAACCCATCTGATAGGTATTTTTAGCCACGTTTTTAAATATCTTTTGCTCATAATGGCATTGGGATAATGTTCATGAACATCAAAAATGACTGGTTTTCGACTAATTAATCGAATTAGTGTCCCTGCTGGAATTAATTCCGGATCATGAAAATGAAACAAATCTGCACCAGTTTTCAACGCAAGCTTCACGACCGTCAATGTTTTTAAAAATCTCTTCCATTCACTATTGGGTTTATTTATAGTTATTAATTCAATACTATCTTCTCTAGCTATCGTTTCATTTTCAGGAGTAGGAGCAATCAAAATCACTTCATAACCGTGCTTAACCAAGCTTTTACATTGCTTATGGTAAATCCTCCCATCATATGCTTGATGAACCGATGTAATAACACAGACCTTTTTCTTCATAAAAACATCCTTTTTTATTGTTAAGTTGTTTATTACGCAATTATAATTTACAATAATTTAATGATAATTGCTATTACTACCATAAACGAAAGGGATTAATATGAGAATAATTTATGTTTCACAACATTTTCCACCAGAAATAGGGGCTGCCCAAGGACGAGCTTTTGACATGAGCTCAAACCTGATGGAGTTAGGTCACGACCTACACATATTAACGTCATTCCCAAATAATATTAAGTCAAATAAATTTTTTGAAAAGAAAAAAACAAATAAACTAAACATATACCGTTCAATCAGTATAAAGGATACCAAATCTAGCTCTATTCGAAGACTGGCAAATTATATCAGTTTCGCCATTTCCTCATTCATTTCTGGTCTACGCGTTCGAAAACCAGATATTGTCTATGCAACGTCACCACAGCTATTCCAAGGGTTGACAGGCTACTTTCTAAGTAAAATCCATCGAACAAAATTTGTCTTTGAAGTAAGAGATCTATGGGTTGATTTCGCAGAAATTTTAGGACAATTTCAAAATAAGCGTCTTCTAAATTTAGCTAGAAAACTAGAAAGATTTCTTTATAAAAAAGCTGACCATATTGTCGTGGTAACAAATGGTTATAAAGATAAACTAATCTCCCTGGGAATTCCCGAAACAAAGATTTCTGTCATTTATAATGGGGTGAACCCTTCTGATATAAAATCACCGACTAGAAAAATAGATATAAAGGAACAATATAATATTCCCAAAGATTCATTTCTAGTGCTCTACGCAGGTAACATAGGCGCTGCACAAGGGCTTAAAACCGTTGTAAATGCTGCAAGAAAAGTTAACCAGATAGATTCATCAATATTTTTTCTCTTTATTGGTGAAGGAGTAGAGAAGGACGCCCTAGTGAAACAAGCAAATGATTTTAATCTTACTAATATTCTTTTTATTGATAGTTTGCCGAAAAAAGAATTAGAGTCTTTTTACTATGAAACCGACGTAGGAATAGTGAGCTTAAAAAAACAGCCATTATTTGAGATTACCATCCCCTCCAAGCTATTTGATTATATGGCAATGGGCGTTCCCACTTTAGTAGGTGTTGATGGAGAAACTAGGGAAATTGTTGAAAAAAATAATGCAGGGTTATTTTTTGAACCAGAAAACGATGAGGATTTTATTAGGGCCTTATTAGAAGCTAAGAATAACCAAAATGCTCTTAGTCACATGAAAAAGTCCATGCAATATCATCTTTCAGATAATTTCAATCGAAAAAAACTAGCAAAGAAGTTAAACAAAAGCCTCCTAAATCTAAAATCTATGACATAAAAATAAACCGGCATGTGCATTGTCAAATAAAAAGCCATGCCGATTTTTATGTTTATTTTTTTATTTCTTTGAATTATTTTTGATAGAATGGTTCTGGTTTTTGATCGTCTAAAGCCGTAACTGAATTCACTGAACTGTTCTTTAAATATCGGACTGAGTACTTGATGAATAGCTTGTTGAACTACCCTATTCACTACTGTTGGTATTCCCAATTTGAGATATGTCCATTTTCTTTTGGAATTTCCATTTTTAAGGCAGCTTGTCGTTGGTGTTTTCTTGTTCTGATGCGCTGACGCAATTCATCCTTGTTCTCTTTCAGATATTGATTTAGTTCGTCGACTGTTACTCCATCGATCCCACTTGTACCTTTATTTTTGTAGACACGTAAGTAGGCTTCTTCATGTTTTGATTGGCAAAAGTTTCTCCCTTCCTCTCAAATAGTAAGTGATAGCTCATTTTGGTTATCCTTTGAGATACGCTCATACTTTCACCATTAACACATTCGGAGTTCGTCGCTATCGCATTTGTGGCGTGGAAACACTATATATTTGTTCAGCCCTTCATGAATTTCATTTCATTATTATGGCTTCTGCTGACTTCTTGCGGCTAATTTTTTTCGTGTGTTCCACTGCACTCCGCAAGACCTCCCTGGGTAAGACAACAATCTTTCCTCTTTTACTCGCCTGATTTACTCAAAAAGTTGCACATCTTTTGGACTTTGACTTGTCTTGGAGTCTCATCCCTTTATAGAGCCTTTGTACCAGGTTTCTGTTCGTCGGGCCAAGATTTTATTCCACGCTTCCTCCAGCTCTTACCTCACGATAAGTCCTTGCAGTTCCTTAGTAGAGTTGGTAGATGTGTATCCCTATAACAGACTTTCACCGCTTAGAGTTGCTATGCCTGGCACACAAGAAAAAACGACCAGCTTTTGTAAAAAACTGGTCGCTTCTTTCAATAATTATGGTTGAAATGGTTCTGGTTTATCATTACGTTTTCCAAAATGATGTAAGATTGCGTTTACAATACGGTTTGATGCATTTCCATCTCCATATGGATTTGATGCCTTAGCCATATTTTCATATGCTTCTTTGTTATTTAAAAGCTCGTAGGCTAATTTGTAGATCGTTTCCTCATCTGTTCCTGCGAGCTTTAATGTACCAGCTTCAATACCTTCTGGACGTTCAGTTGTGTCACGTAGAACTAAGATTGGTACACCTAATGATGGCGCTTCTTCTTGGACTCCACCAGAGTCTGTTAAAATAATATGCGCCCTTGAAGCAAAATTGTGGAAATCATACACACCTAGTGGTTCAATTAAATGTATTTTTGGATCATTCCCTAAAATTTCATCAGCCACTTCACGTACAGCAGGGTTTAAATGAACAGGATAAACAACTTGTACATCATCATGCTCAGTAATAAGGCGTTTTATTGCACGAAACATATTTCGCATTGGATCACCTAGATTTTCCCTACGGTGCGCCGTTAGCAAAATCATCCGATCAGAACCAACCTTTTCAAGAACTTCATGAGTGTAAGTGTCCTTCACTGTCGTTTTAAGTGCATCTATTGCTGTATTACCAGTCACATAGATTGTTTCACTTTTCTTATTTTCTTGTAATAAATTTTGCTCTGATGCGGTTGTCGGAGAGAAATGAAGGTCAGCAATTACCCCTGTAATTTGACGATTTACTTCCTCTGGGAACGGAGAATATTTGTTCCATGTTCGCAAACCAGCTTCAACATGTCCAACAGCAATTTGATTATAAAAGGCTGCTAAACTAGCTACAAATGTTGTCGTCGTATCTCCATGAACTAGTACTAAATCAGGCTGTACTTTCTTCATTACTTCATCTAAGCCCTCTAATGCTTTAACTGTTACACCTGTAAGTGTTTGACGGTCCTTCATAATGTTTAAATCATGGTCAGGAGTCACTTCAAATAATTCTAACACTTGATCGAGCATTTGGCGGTGCTGAGCTGTTACAGTAACAATTGAATCGATTTCATTTGGATATTTTTCAAGTTCTAACACAAGTGGTGCCATCTTTATAGCTTCAGGTCTAGTTCCAAAAGTAGTCATCACTTTTATTTTACGATCCATATGTATATCTCCTTTAATGCATTCTATAAACTAAATTAGCATATTTTACATAAATCTACAAATTCAAAAAAAGCGGTGCCATTTTCAACACCACAAATTTATAGACCTATAAATGTTTATATAACTCAACTAATTTTTTGCTTTCATCTTCCCATGTTAAAACCTTTTGTGCATCCAAACAGTTCTGTTGATAAAAACGATAATTGTTCACAATTTCGTTTATCCCTTTAACAATCCCCTCAACGGTTTCTTCTGCTAACACACCTGTTTTATACTCATTAATAATGACAGATTTTCCAGGATGATTAGAAGAAACACAAGGAATACCAGCTTGTATATATTCAAAGATCTTATTTGGCGTGGAGTAAAAGTTATTTTTAGAAACCTTTTCATACATAACAAGTCCGATATGGGCTTGTTGTGTATAATGAATCAATTCATCTGAAGGTACTTGATCATGGAAAAAAACCTTTTTAGAAAGGTTAAGTGTATGAACAAGATTTTTTAGTTCATCTTTTAATACTCCAGAGCCAATTAAGACTAATTTATAGTTTATCGGTAGTTTTTCCATTGAATGTATAAGTAACTCTAGCCCACGATAAGGAGAAAAACCCCCTTGATAGAGTAAAATATAATCGTCATCTTTAAAGTTAAAGTTCCATGTCTCAGGCGTTTTAGAATTTGACATTTGCTTTTTCGTAACGATGGGGATGTTTTGTATAAGAACACTAGGTTTTTTACCGTTACGTTCAAATAAATACTCCCTTAAATAAGCATTAACCGTTACAAAATAATCAATTTTTCGAAATAGTTGCTTTTCCATTCGATATCCTACGAAACGATCAAGATTATTTCGGCCAGCCATTTCATTAAAAATCTCATGTGAATCATAAATTATCTTTGCCTTAAGGTCTTTAGCAAGCATATTACCTTGCCATAATGTATTTAAGTCATGGCAATGGATTGCATCAACATTGACATTATCCACTAGTCGTTTAACCTTTATATAAAACTCATAATAAGCTATATAATCTTTAATTATTTTAATAATAGGTCTGCGAACTGCCCAAACCAGCATGTTTTTCACTACGGATTTTTTTTCACTCTTCATTTCTTGTTGTGAAATGGAAGCTTTCATACTTTTTACTGAGATAGCAACATGTACGATTTTAATGTTTTTATGTAAAAGAGGAGCAGGCTCTTTGTATTCTTTAATACAAGCGATATAGACTACATGGCCTGCTTCCGCTAGTGCAAGTGCCTCTCTTTTTACTCTTGCATCATAATGGATATCTTTATATAAAAGCATTAAGATATTCATTTAACAGCACTACTCTTCATAAATGCATCATACTCAGTTACGATAGGGCCTGTTTCACCTACCGCTTTTTGTTCACCTAAATGAATCCACACAACTCTGTCACAAATAGATCTAACAAGGTTTGACGAATGGGTAACAAGAATCACCGTTCTGTCTTGTTTAATTTTCTCCATAATCGCTTGTCTGCATTTTTGTTGGAAAGCAGTATCCCCAACCCCTAACACCTCATCAATAAGGAGGATCTCTGGATCAAGTGATATCGCTGTTGCAAACGCTAATCTTGATTTCATACCTGCAGAATATGTCCGTACAGGCTTATAAATAAAATCACCTAGTTCAGAAAACTCAATGATTTCATTAATCTTATCATCAATGGTCTTCTTGTTATGTCCAAGCAATAACCCATTTAAATAAATATTTTCAATACCTGGTAATTCTGGCTGAAATCCAGCACCTAGTGAGAGTAGAACTGGATGTTCGTCTTCAAAAATATTGAAATTCCCTTTATCAGGTGAAATCAATCCGCTTAAAAGCTTAAGAAGTGTGCTTTTTCCAGATCCATTTCGTCCGATAATACCAAGAACTTCACCCTTTTTCACTTCAAAATTTAAACCCTTTAATGCCCAAAAACGATCATCTCTTTTGTGAAGGTTCATTAACCTTTTTAAAGGTTTTTCTGTATGTTCTGGATATGAAACCCAAAGGTCTTTTACTTCAATTATATTTTGAGTCAATTAAATCACCTTAGCATATTCTTTTTCATTTTTGTTTAACAACCGTATTCCTAAATAAAGGATAACCACTGAAACAATCGTTAAGATAAATAACGGTAAAAATTCAGGTGGTCTTCCATACACTAATACATCTCGGTAAGATTCTAAAAATGTCGTAAATGGATTTAAGTAAAGAAACGGCAGGAGGTTTTTTGGTACATCACTTAATTCAAATAAAACTGGTGACAAATACAAAAGTACCCTTGATATATATTGCATCATATTTTTAACATCCTTAATAAACACACCAAGATGTGCTAGGAAGATCATAACTCCTAACAAACAAAACGCATTTACGATAAAGACCAAAGGAAAGTAAAGGACATTCCATGTGAAATCTATTCCATAAATAGCTAAAAAAAGAAATAACACAACAACACTTATCAAATATTTAATACAGTTAACTAATAATCGTACTATGAGAAAAATTATTTTAGGAACATAAACTTGCTGTAATATGTTTCCCTTTGATGATATAGCATTTGTTCCTTCGACTAGAGAAGCCGTTACAAACTTTAGTGGGATTAATCCTGTAAAAATAATAAGTGGATAATCCGCGCCTCCTCTTTTAAGGATGATAACGACTAATAAATAAAATATAGCCATATAAAAAATTGGGTCTAATATCCACCATAGAAAACCAAAATATGTTCTTGAAGTATTTGCTTTAAAGTCAGAAGTAGTCAAGTGATAAATTAAATCCTTATTGGTTTTAATGGCTTTGATTGTATCAATAAACATATACGTTCTCCTAACCTACAAAATGTTGCATCTTTATAATAATAAACTTAGTTTAGACTGCTTTCAAGTTTTTACTTAATGGATCATGATCCTATTCAACTATAGCTTTAATTTTGACATTCTCTCTATAAAACCCGCTGATTTATATAAGCATATAAAGAGTAAAAGGCGAGGCTGTCTTAGGAAGGGTCTGACACCTCAATAAACACCAATAATGGGACTTTCCCTTAGCAAAAGTCCCATATATTATGTTTGAGGGGTCTGGCCCTTTGGTTTGAGACAGCCTCGCAGTGTGTCAAATCATGTGTAAATAACTACAGATTGCTTAAATATATTGATAAAGGTTACCAAAATTAATGTATGAAACATCCTCTGGGTAATCTTTCACAATATTTTTCGTGTCAAAAATTTGTTTTACGGCCATTCCTGCTAAATCATCTTTTTCAATTGATTTAAATTCACTATGGTCTGTCAAAACTAACACTAAGCTTGAATCTTTGACAGCTTCAGTGATATTTTGTTCAACCCAATCCTTCTTAACATGTGGGTCATACGCAACAACTTCATTCGCACCAGCAGCCTTTAGTTCTACATAAATCTCCATTGCTGGACTTTCACGAATATCATCGACATTTCCTTTATACGTAAGACCAAACACCGTAATTTTTTTATCCTCTAGGCCGTTAAGAATCTTTGATACATGTTCAACAACAAAAGAAGGCATTGATACATTGATATCTCGTGCCTGATAGATTAATTTTGCTTGTTCCGGAGCCTCCGCAACAATAAAATATGGATCAACAGCTAAACAATGACCACCTACACCAGGGCCTGGGAAATGTAAGTTTACACGTGGATGTTTATTCGCCATTTCAATGACATCTAAAGCATTAATGTCAAGTTGTGTACAGATTTTCACAAGTTCATTTGCTAATGAAATGTTAACATCACGATACGTATTTTCCATTAACTTTGACATTTCTGCTGTTTTAGCACTCGTTAAAATCAGTTCACCTTGAACAAACGTACGATAAACATTTGCACCAGCTTGTTGACATGCTTCTGTAACACCGCCAATAATCCGATTGTTATAAATCAACTCATGCATAATTTGACCAGGCAGCACTCTCTCTGGGCAATGCACAAGGAAAAGGTCTTCACCAATTGTAAAACCAGCTTTTTCTAATAGCGGTTTTACATGGTCATTTGTTGTTCTTGGAGCAATTGTCGATTCAACAATGACTGTATTATTTTTTTCTAGATAAGGAATCATTTTTTCTACTGCACTTAATACATATTTTAAATCTACTGATTTATATTGGTCTTCTTTATTTGGTGTTGGTACAGCTATAATAAAAACGTCTGCTTTTTCAGGAGTTGTAGACGCTTTGAACTTACCTGAATCCATAACTTCTTCTAAAGCTTCCTGTAATCCAGGCTCCTCAATATGGATCTTACCGTGATTTAATGAGTCAACAACCTCTTGTTGAATATCAACTCCTAACACGTCAACGCCGTGCTTGGCAAACATAATTGAAGTCGGCAGGCCAATATAACCAAGACCAATTGTGACTAACTTCATATCTAATTTCCTCCAATATATATATAAATGTTAAAATGCAAATTTTCTCTTTACAAGACTACACCTTAGTTAAAACCCTGTCAATAAAGTTGGTGCATAGAAATGTGTAAGGCGTTATCTTATCGGTGACAAGCATAAGAAGAGCCGATGGTGCCTGAAATTAGACACTAAAACATTGCAATCGCCTAAAAACTAAGAAATGATTTCATTTAACTCAGACTGGACCATCTTACTCTTACCACATTGATAACGTACACGTTTTGCTGCTTCTTCAGATTTTTCTAAAAAGATGTGCGGATTATGATATAAATGTTCAATTGCGGCCGCTAAACCACTATCATCTTCCTTTGGTGCTAAATAACCACAAGTATCATCAATGAATTCGGGTATAGCACAAATATCGTTCGTTACTGGTACTAACCCACTTGACATTGCCTCCCCTAACGATACACCCTGGGAATCCATTCGAGAAGGGCACAAGAAGATTCCGTGTGTCTTATGCTGATTGGCAATTTCCTCCTGTGATAAAAAGTAATTATGAAGATGCACATTTGGCAAATTTCTTATTGGTTCAACAGTTTCATCAAACAAAGGACCTTGTCCATATATATCAAACACCAGCTCATTGAAAAATGGGCGATCTTTTAAACGTAGAATTGCTTTTACGGTTAAATCATTTGCATATGTTCGAGACACAAATGGACGTATTGTTAAGATTCGTTTTCTTTGTTCGACAGGTTTTGCGATATAATCAAACAATTCATCATCGATTACATTATGGATAATATGAAAATTTTTCACAATAGAGTTTGTATCCTTTTCCGCAATCTTTTCTTTATACCAATTCGACACAAAAATAAATTTTATGTCATCATCATCTGTTGTGTATAGATGATGCATAAAATCTAATTGCTTTTGATTCCCAGCAGCTTGATTAATGGCTGAACGCAAACTTTTTGTACTTTGATAAAAATTAAACCAACGACGGTACCATTTTGTTGTTTCATAACCATGAACCCATACTATCTTAGGAGTATATTTCGCCTTAGATTTTCTTACAGCCCTATACATACGTTCATTAACAAAGTGAAACAAGATCTTTTTATAAGGTTTTGCATTCAGTAACCTGGTTAATTCGTCTTCACCACTTATTAGGACAGGAATACCTTCGTACGAATAGGAAGCAACACTTCCTGGTGAAGTGTTAAGACGATAAATTTCAACGTTAATTCCTTTTTCCTTATAGGATAGCGCTCGTCTATGAATAAACATGTTTTGATAGTAATTATTTTTTTCTGGGTATACATTTGTAATAATTAAATAATCGTTTTCTGGGTATCGTGTATATAATTCCTTTTTACTGTCCGCAGTGGGAATGTTATGAGACGTTAACGAGAATGCTGAAATAGAAGCTTCACCATCTCCAGATAGACGTAATCCGACTGAATAACTTACTGCTGATTCTGGAAAGCTAACAATCATTTCACTTCCTAACGGATTATAGACACTAAAAACTTGTTTATGTTCTTTATCAAATCCAACAATAACCTGTTGTATTTGCAGACTATTATTCGTTTCCCCATCAAACTTCGCTATATATGTGTTGTTTGTCTTTATTTTATCTTTAAACAGCTTTTTATTATCGTAATAAATGATGATCGGCAATGCTTCTTTATTAATCTGCTTTGCCTTTATTTTAAGTTCCTTGGAATCTTCAATTGAAACTTTATAGGTTGTATTTATCAGCTTTGGCCATTTATTTAAAAAATGAGCCGTTTCAATTGGATCATTTTTCAACACGCTGTTTCCCCTCCTGTTGAACATTCAACTAACAAGACTCTACACCTGAAACAAATATTATTTCTTTCTCATTGCCCATATTTTTCTTTGTAATTTCCCTAATTTAGAGTTTTCTAATTTCAATAATCTTTCTTTCAAATCGTTAATTGTTTGTTCTTGTTTGGTTATTGTCATATTTATTTTTTCTGGAGACAGACCAGCAGCTTTAAATGATTCAAATTCTTTTTTACTTAATAATTCACCTAATTGCTCCCGATTTTCCACTTCTTCTACAACATGTGAAAGAATTTCCTTAAATTCTTCCTCCATCTCTTTTTTATCCTCAATAAGTCTATCCGTTAAATTTTTTAGTTGTTCATACTCTTCTTTACTAACGTTAATCATTTCGCGGTCAACAATCTGTGTTTGATTCATCTATTATGCTCCTCTCATTATAAACAGATGAAAACGATCTAATTAAGTTCACTACACCATTTAAACAAATATTAGGTTCTTTTTAAAGTACCATGAAGAAAATTTAATGGTCTTGTTATTAGCTTACACAATTTTGTCATAAATAAATTTTGAAAGTAACAGTCCATTTGGAATATACTGTTACTCTTAATCAACAAAAAAACAGAAAAATATGAGGCCTCATATTTTCCTGTTCAAATGAAGAGTGTATTTGTTATTTTTGAAACTTTTTATCAACAAGCTTTTCGTAAACTTCAGCTGCTGCTTCAAAATCATTTAATGGAGAGAGGAAAGCAGCTTGTTCACTTGTACTTAAAATACTGCCTTCTTCATATATCCCCCATATATCAGAGCCACTGCCGCTATAATCACTTAGTTTAGATGGTAAATAAGGATTAATATCCTTATTATCCTTCGTCGTTGAATCATTAACAATTAAGCAATCGAATTTAGTACATAAATTTAAGAATTTATAAAAATCTACGTACCCATTTACTATAATGTTGTCCTCAAGGGGATCATTTTGGAGCTGTTCACTTAATTCATTAGGCTTAGATGTAAATACATGAATAAGCACTCTGTCTTTCACACGATCTTTTGATAACTTAAGCCCTTCGAAAATATCATTTAAGTTTCTCTTACTATAGAAATTACCAAAATAGGCTAAATTTACGTGCTCATCTGATAATAATGGGTAGTCAAACTCCTCCATATGATAATATCTTTCTGGAAGTGTAGGATGCGGCTCTATTATCGCCTTCTTTTTAATAACGGCCTTAATTTCCTCAATCGGAAAAACATCCATCATATATTGTAATTGATTTTTATTTGTGAAAATTAACTCATCTGCAAACACATATGGTAAATATTCACACCAGAAAAACAGGTTATTATTATTCGCGGCTGGCATTCCAGCTTTTTTAACGTTTTCTTCCATTTCCTTAATGTAGTCATGATCCGTAATATCTACTTGTCTTTTTTTTGCTTCTATATCATATAGTAATGGATCTGAAAATTCTGCAATCCACTTCGTTTCTGGATGTTTAACCTTATACTGGTAGGCAAGGAAATGTGATGCAGCCCACATAGCACGGCTAAATACTTCTTTATGCACGCCATTCTCTTTAACTAACTCGTCTACTTCTTTCATTCCCATATCAATGAATTTTTCTATACTCTTCCAATTGGAAAAGCTCGAAGGAGACTTTATAGGAATACGGACATTTATTAAGTCATCAACCATTTTGTTTAGAGAGTAGCTTTTATTACGAACACTATCCATCTTATTAAAAACAACATCCGAAACGATTCCAGCTTGTCTCATACGTTTAGCCATTACATTTCCCGCCGTATCATTATAGGGCGGGAAACAATAAGATACCACTAAACGTTCAACACGATCCTTATTTATTAAGTGATAAGGGAAATAAATTAATTTCTTTTCAGCCAGTTCATTAATAATTCGATCATATTCATCAGGATGTGCTTCATAATATTTTTTTATAAAAGAACCTTGTGCGTTTATTTTGCGCTCGATAAAATCTCTTTTACTTGCTGAGATATCATCGTTAGCCAGTAGATCATTTAACAAAGAAATCACATCTGCACGTTGCTTTACATTGAAATCAAATGTCATCGCTTGGCGTGAAATAGAATTTTCACGTAATGTGCGATAGTAAACAACTTGTTTAGTAAGAGGTGCTAATACATATTTAAAATCATTTTTTACAACTAATTCTGTGAAAAATGCAATATCCTCACCACTACGCAGTGTTTCATTGAATCGATATTTTTGCAAATACATCGTTGGTATTAGCTTACATGCATTTATAGTTAATACAGTATGTAACTTATAATAAGGATGCTGTTTGCTGATCACTGATTTTAAAATCTGTCTATTAATCGGGTTTGATGCTTGAAGTTTCCCATCTGATTCAACATTATGAATTTGCGAAATAACAATCGTATCCAGGTTAGCGAGTTTATACATTTCTTCTAAAAAGTTATTTGAAAAGTAATCATCATCATCAATAAAAGTGCAATATTGACGTGAGGCCAAAGTAATTCCTTTATTGCGGGCAATGGAAGCTCCTGCTTCGTCAATCGTATGCACTTTAATATTTGTTAATTGTTTTTCAATAATCAGCTTGTTGATCAGTTTCTCAGTATTATCTTTTTCCCCATTAATGACAATAATTACCTCAAATAAAGATGCATCAAGAGTTTGGCTAGCAAGTGATTCTAAGCATTTCTGGATGACATCTTCTCCTTTATAGGTTGGCAAAATAACACTGACGCCCTTTTCATAAAGCGGTTTCTCATTTTTTCGAATGTTATCTTCAGGAAATTCGTATCCGAGCTTTTTTGCACGTGTTAGTCGTAGCTTTTCTAAACGTCCGAGTAGTTCCTCTTTCAGCATTATTTTTTACCTCTCCCAGCGATTTTTTTCTTTAGCGACCAATATTTTATTTGTATTCTTCCAAAGCGTGAACGTCTTAAAACATTATAGCGATGTTCTAATTCTGATATTTGCCTATTTAATTCTGTAATTTTATCAGACTTAGCTATCGCATCTTTCAACGCCTCTTCTTCTCTATTTAGCAATTCAACCGTTTCAATTTGCAGCTGACGAATGTACTCTTCCTTCTCTATAAAAGATAGTTTTAATTCATCTAGCAAAGGTTCCTTCTTTTGAAGTATCTCCGAATGTTTTTTATATAGATGGTTATCACGTATGTAATGCTCCAATTGGTCCTTATATTCACGTTCAACTTTTTGAAATGCTTCTTCTAATTGACGAATCGCTTGTTTTGAATAAAGTGAATCATTCCCTTGAGAAGAAGCTTTACAAATAACGCCTACCCATTTTCCCAAATAGTCAACAGATTCTATATGAAAATATGTACTTAAATGTTCAACTAATAGAGAATAATAATATGTACGTTTATGATCAATAAAATCATTAATACCGAATGGTACAGTGACAACCAATTTCCCATCAGGTTTTATGTGCTTCCTGATTTTCCGCAAAAATTCATCTGGATCACTAATATGTTCAAGGACCTCTGTTAATAGAACAGTATCATAATCAAGATTTATATCAACATCCGTCATAAAATTCGCTACCCGAAAAGTAACGGCTTTCTGTACAGAATCATGTTCATTTTTAAGATCTTTCACTGCATAGTTAATTGATTCGTCAGAGATATCAATACCATCTACTTTTTTGCCTTCACGTCCTAGTAGTATTGCGGTAATCCCTTGTGAACAGCCAATGTCTAAAATTCTATCCCCTTCTACATGAGTGACAATCCAATTAATACGTTCTCTTGTTTTTTTGCTAAAATCAGTTCCTAAATCTCCATAATAAGCTTCATTTATTCGATCTATAGAAAGATTTCTCAAAATAACTCCTCCAATTATGAAATAAAAATATATCTATGTTATGTATGTATAGGCTTTGCAATTATGTAAATTGTCATTCTCTTATAGACTTCATTTATTATATCGCGAAAAATGTCTAATTCCAACAACCATTAAAAGGCACAAAATAATTTTAGAAAAGCGGAAGTGCTTGATCATCGACGTAGAAAAAGAGCACTCTGAATCTAGCAGCAGCTCTAGCTCTTCTTGTCATAAGCCAATCAACTGATGGGAAGATAAACCACTTCTTACCATCACAAGCTGCTCGTCTTATGCTTGTCAGAGCTGAACAGTCACCTCCGCTTATTACTGTATGAGATAAAGGAAACACGAAGAGCACGAGCGTTCGATGTTGACTTAGCGTAAAAGGAGTGTGAAGTTCACTTCTGCTTTAGCGCTGGAACTAGGCACTAAAACTAAGGACAAAAATTTATGCTTTCTTATCTTACATAGAAAAAGCTAGCATCGCCTAAACGACTACTAGCCCTTTTTAAAATGATTACATACCACTCTTCCATTTGTAAAAGTCATTTATCCCTTGTGCAATAGCAGTAGCTGTTCGATCTTGGCCTTCTGCTGTTTTAAAAATAGTTGCGTCATCAGGATTTGATATAAAACCCATTTCGATTAGTACAGAACGTGTGTAGTTTTTATCAATGACATAAAAATCGTTTTGTTTCGTTCCACGGTCGTTTGTTTCTAGAGCTTCTACTAGCCGTGATTGAATAAATGAAGCTAACATGGCACTGTCTGTCTTCTCCTTAGGTGTTAATGACCTTGCTGCTGTTGTTGAATAGGATTCTGTTCCATTCACATGTGGATCCGAGTAAGAATTCATGTGTAAACTTACAAACACACCTGGACTTAAGTTGTATGCAATTTCAGTACGTTCGTTTAAAGCTAGGTATATATCCTCTGTTCGAGTTAAATGAACATCATAGCCCATTTGCTTTAGCTTACTCTTTGTTATTTTACTGACAGATAGAGTAACATCTGCTTCCCTTAGTCCATTACCTACTGCGCCAGGATCTTTTCCACCATGACCAGGGTCAAGTACAATCGTTTTACTAAGTGGAGTTTCCTTCGCTACCTGTTCTAATGTTAAATAACGGCTAGAAACGTACCCTGTTTTGCCATTGTATCGAACCTGCACCCAATCTTGAAACAACTCTGTTCGATTAAGGACTGTTACTTCACTGCCTTGTGGAATCGTTAGGATTCTTGTTGAAGTTGAACTTTTCTGTTGTCTTAATACTAAATTTTCTCTTGCATAATAATACGGTTTATTAACAATATCTGAAGCTTTAATATAGCCTTGTTTCCCATTAAAATCAGAAACAAATGCCCAACCATTGTTAATACTCCCTTTTTGAATTTTAACAGGATCATTTTTTCTTAATGTGCCTAAAACCCCAGAACTTATATTATTGGATGTATATATATTTGTTGTTTTATTCGCATAGTAAGTGAAGGAACCTGGATTGTCATTTGAAATATAGCTGTATGGGGCATAGCCTCTCATACCTTTATATTCAATTCTGCTCCAACCATTAACAACGCTGCCTTTCTTTACTTTTACTGTAGCGTATATTGGAACAGACACTTTTGGAGTTGATGTGTTTCTTTCATGATATAAAGTAAAATTGCGTTTTGCATAATAAGTAAAATAAATAGGAGCATCATTTGATAATTTATTGTATTCCGCATAATATTTATTTCCTTCTACTTTAATAGCAACCCAATTGTTACGAACAGTTCCTTTTTTCACTCTCACTTGGGCATCTTCCTCAAATGATCCAGCTAATTTCGTGTCGGTCCCTCTACCTGTGTAATAGTTCACAGGTATTTTTGCATAATAATTGAAGTAGACAGGTTTATCATTTGATACATTGCTGTACGATGCATACCCTTTAATCCCTTTATATTCGATTCTACTCCAGCCATTTATTACACTGCCTTTTTTCACTTTGACTACAGCCTCATAAGGAACTTTCACCTTAGGGGTCTTTGTGTTTCGCTCATTATATAATGTAAAATCTTTTGTTGAGTAATAGGTAAAATAAATAGGGGCTTCCGGTGTAACCTTATCATATTCTACATAATATTTCTTACCATTATACTTGATTTCTACCCAATCGTTGATAACTGTCCCTTTGGCAACCTGAACAATCGCATCCTCAGCAATTGAACCATATCTGGTAGACCTTATATCCCTGCCTTCATAAAAACTAACTGGCTCTTTTGCATAGTACTCAAAGTATACTGGCTGTGACGGTTTTCTATTAACGATGTTATTATAATAAACATACGCTTTTTTCCCGTTTAAGATCATTTCAGCCCAGCCATTAATAATACTCCCCTTTTTCACGGGAAAAGCTTCTTGAAATGACACCCTTCCTGCTGATGGGTAGTGATTACCCCGTCCTGTACGTGCTACAAAGTCGTTTTTGGCATAGTATGTAAAATAGATATCTGACGCTTCTACTTTTTGTGGAGCTTCAATGCTTATGTAACTAGTTAGAACGAATACAATGGTCAAAAAACAGGTCATTAATTTTTTCATACGTAATCCCCTCGTGAATTCCTCTTTTTCCGACAGTCGTTTTTCACTTCTGTCTAATAAATGAATATTTCACCTATATGAATCTATTCATTTTATACTTTCAATTTTACCGCACATTATTTCAATGCAATTTTTTGCGTTCTTTTTGTCCAGCCAACCAACTTTACCCTCTTCATCTTTTATTTTCATAAAGTTACCCTCTGGATCTTCAATAAGAGTTAGATACTGGTTGTTTGAAACATTTGCAACTTTTTCATCCTCCCTATTATATATTTAAACTATCAACTATATTTATATCATCTTCTCGACCTGTATATCGGTAAATAATTCGTGATTTTTAGTACCAAACCGAAAAAAGATGTTTTTTTAATCTTTATTACATGCAAGGGCAGGTGTTTTTTATTACCTTCTATTATTCTACTTTCTTACTAAACTTTAAACCACAAAATAATTTAAATAATGCAAAAGCGTTTGTTGGTGGAACGATCCACTGACTTGACTCTAGGCATCTTCACTCTTATTTTGACGAATTTTTTGCTATCAATATAATATAAGAAAATTCAAAGGTGAATGGTTGAGCCGATTAGTAACATTGTGTCATCAATTTATCATTCCACCTATGGGTCAGTTAAAGAAAATTAAATGGATATACTGAAGATATCAATGAACAAGGACATCATAATACTAATTTCTGATTTCTTTATGGATAAACTACGAGTATTTTCATTAATACTATACAAAATAATTAGCTTAGTTTAATATTAATCTGTGTCCTAAACCAAAAGACCTAACAAAATACGTTTTAAGCTTTAGAATAAATTTATAAACAGTCAAAACTTTTTTACTGAAAGGATAAAGTATGAGAGCAAACAAACATATATCAAAGAAAAAAAAATGGCCTAAAGTTCTACTAGCAATCATAGGATTATTCATAATCGGTGGGGCTACTTATGGTTACACAATATACAATTCACTCAACGATGCCGTCGAAACGATGCATACTCCAATTGACCGGGAAAAGTCCGATAAAAGAGAAAACGAGATTAAATTTAAAAATAAAGATCCATTCTCCGTACTGCTCTTAGGGGTCGATGAGAGAGAAAATGATACAGGTCGTTCAGACAGTATGATTGTATTAACGGTAAATCCAGAACACCAATCTGTAAAAATGCTAAGTATTCCCCGAGACACGCTTACGGAGATTATTGGAAAAGGAATTAAGGACAAAATCAATCACGCCTATGCATTCGGTGGTGTAGGAATGTCGATGGATACAGTCGAAAACCTTTTGGATATACCTATTGACTATTACGTTCAAATTAACATGGACGGGTTTGAAGATATTGTCAATTCTGTTGGTGGTGTTACGGTTAATAATGACCTTAATTTTTCTTACCAAGGTTATAACTTTCCAGAAGGAGAACTTACATTATCAGGTAAAGAGGCTCTTGCTTTTTCCCGTATGAGAAAAGAGGATCCTCGCGGTGATTTTGGACGTCAATTGAGGCAAAGAGAAGTCATCCAAGGGGTTATCCAAGAAGGGGCAAGCCTTTCTAGCCTTTGGAATTTCGATAATATCTTTAAGGCGCTTGGAAACAATGTTAAAACAAATCTTACTTTTGAAGAGATGGTAGATATTCAAAAGCACTATAAAGCTGCTTCAAAAGACATTGAGCAGATCCAGATTGAAAATGGTTCTGGGACAAAAATTGATGGGATTTATTATTATGTGATTCCTGATGAAGAATTAAGTTCCATTCAAGAGACTTTAAAGAACCATATGGAAACAAAATAAATTTCATTGCAAAAAGCAGTTTGATCTCTTATAGAGTCGACTGCTTTTTTACTTTTTATGTCATTTCACTATGTCACTATTACATACTTCTCACTCTTCAAACAATACTTTGTTTAACCCACTGCTTCACAATGAATTTTATTATCAATACTATGCTATTAAAAAAAGATTCTCAAAATTAAATTTAACAATACAATTTCTTTATTTTGAGACAAAAGTATCTTTTATTCCGTCTATAATACAGAAAATACAGGAAGAGGGGGAAATTTGTGGAAGACAAAATACATAAAGAAAAATCTTGTATAAGTAACCACTCATCAAAAGATGTTACATTTGAAGCATTAATTGATGAATTTGAATGGCAAGTAACAAAGTATGCCTATACCTATGTGAAAGATTGGAGTACGGCGCAAGATATTACTCAAGAAGTTTTTATCTCTATTTATAATTCAATTGAAGAATTCAAACATGATTCTAATTATAAAACGTGGGTTTTCTCTATTACTTCAAACCGCTGCAAGGATTATCTTAGATCTGCTTATTTTCGGCGAACATTTCTAACTAGTCGCTTTTTTGAGAGGTCTTCCCTTACAAGTCCTGAAACCTCTGCAATTGAAATAGAAAATCAATCTGAAATCATTCAACTTGTCTTTTCTTTACCTATTAAATATAGAGAAGTCATTATTTTATATTATTACGAAGACTTTTCTACAGAAGAAATATCGGAGTTATTAAATGTAAAATCATCGACAATTAGAACAAGACTAGAGAGAGCTCGAAAGAAATTGAAGATTCTTCAAGAAGGGAGAATGAGCCATGAATGATCCTTTAAAACAATTAAAAAGTCAACTAGATAAAGAAGTCTTTTCAAAAGGGCCTCAGCAAAGCCAAAAACGAGAGATATTTAAACGAATTGAATCCATAAATAATCGTCATAAACCATTTAAGCTGCAACTATTCATTCCCTCATTGGCCTTTATAATGATTTTATTAATAGGTGCTGTATTGTTTTTAAATGAAATGGACTTAGATGATTCAAAAGAAAACGTTAAAGAAGAAGAAACGACTAATCCTGAAACTATTGTTCAAAAATCATATTTAAATTCAGAAGATCTTTATAATCAAATGCTTGAAGAGAAACAGCAAGCAAAAGACAATGCAAAAATAAATAAGGGAACAGAAAATGAAAAAGAAGAATCCTCCAATAAATCGTCAGTAGATGTTGAGGAAACTGTGGTGGAAGAAGCAGAAGCACTCCTAGACCCGAAAAAACCATCTGAAGATTATTCCTTTAGTTTAAGTTCTATATTAAATAATAAAGAAGCTTTTTTTCAAGCAGCAAGAGACGGGGTATTTTATAATACAGATTTTAGGTTTGGGATCATGTATGATGAGATAAAGAAAAAGTATGGTGAACCAGATAAGGAAGGGGTATTTACAGAAGGAGGGTGGGGAGCAAAATATGGGGATTACCATATTAACATGGACTTCGATAGGATTAACCCAGTGTCTAATATCTATGCACGGAATACTGATCAAACGACAATTAAGCAAGTCATCAATAGCTTTGGAAAACCTTACTTTTATCCAGACTTTATGGTTGGAGTAGTAGGTTTTGGATATCAAGTAGGGAACAACACAATTCATTTCAGTACTAAAGGTTCACATGAAGTCACAGTAGAAAATGGTGTTGAAAAAATCATAGCTGTAGATGGAGATGCAGTAATTACTAGAGTTACACTAGATCATAATGAGGGGCATTTACTTCCTGGTCCAAATGAGGTTAAATTCTTAGATGAAGTCTCCTTCCGTTTTCAATCTAAATGGTTTACCACGACAAAAGAGGCTCTCGTTAAAAATAAAGTATTCCTTGATGCATCTATCGTTAGTCAAAATCATGATTTGATTTTTGAGATTTCCGTAAAGGATGAAACTACTAAAGCCCAACTTGAGGAAATCAGCCATCAATTCTTACTCGCTTTGACAAAACAGGCAAACAAAGATATCCAACAGACTATTCCAGATACCTCCATTTGGGATCGATATACTTATGAGATTAATTTCTACAAAGACAATAATGGAAAAGAAGAATATTTCAGCCATATTACGGGGAATCAAAAAATGACTGATCACGGATATCCAGAATGGAAGTTTAGATAAAAACATTAAGAAGGTTATCGAATGCTTTACTGTGTTCAAGAACCGTCCCTCAGTCATTTAAAGTGATAAAGTATCGGATATATTTTCTTTGATTCGATGCTATGAGGATAAGTAGAAAAGAGATTGACCTATATGGCCAATCTCTTTTTCCACCTCTGTTACTCCCAACTCTCATAAAACCTCTTCGTCACCTCAACCGTATGCGTACTTCCACCTCGATCTTCTACATCTTCCAGAAGAATGGCTAGAACCATATTCGGGTTATTTTGATCGTAGGAGACAAAGGATCCGTTCTCAGTACCGGTTGTGCCTTGTTCTGATTTTATCTCCGCTGTTCCTGTTTTTCCTGCGATGGCTCTTCCTTCGACTGCTGCTTTCCCGGCGATCCCTTCTGTAACCACTTTTCTAAAATTTGTTTTTAACAAATCTGCATGCTCTTTAGAAAGGAGATCTGTTTTCCATTCTCCGCTTTTTTCACTGTCTAGTAGAATAGGCTTCATCATGGTTCCATCGTTGATAATTCCTGCGTATGAGTTGGCCAGATGAAGCACACTCATGAGAATTTCACCCTGTCCAAAGGCAGAGTCAGCTAGTTGAATTTCTGAACTTATCTTTCCGTCATTAGAAACTTGGGAGGCGGTAATTGGATACGTGAATGGAATCTCTTCTCCAAACCCAAATTTCTTAAGGCCGTTCACAAAGTTTTCTGCACCGATATCTAAGCCGACTTGGGCAAAGTAGATGTTGTCTGAGAATTTGAGGGCACTCTCAAGGTCAACGGATGAATCATTCGTGAATACTCTTGTAACCTTGTAATCCCCCCAAGAACTGTCTTTTTGCCATTGCTTGTCTGGAATCGAAAAGGTTTTATTAGGATCTAATCCATTATTCAATGCTACAGCCGATGTGATTCCTTTCATTGTAGAGCCTGGTGAATAGGCTAAGGAAAAACGATTGAGTAATGGTTTTTTCGGATCTTCTTCTAATTCTTTATAACGTGAAGAGGAAATGCCGAGAACAAATTCATTCGGATCATAGGAAGGTGTGCTTAGTAAACTTAGTACTTCCCCTGTTTCAGGATGAATGGCCGTAGCGGTTCCAGCCTCTGTTTTCATTTGCTGATAGAGCGTTTTTTGCATTTCGGCATCAATCGTAAGTGTAATGTCCTCTCCGTCTTTTACAGGAATTTCTGTAATGGTCTCGATTTCCCCATCTTCTTTTTCAATGTATATGCTCTTTCCACTCTGGCCTCTTAATTTTTCTTCAAAGAGTTGCTCAAGCCCTCTGATTCCTACTCTATCTTCTTTTGAGTAGCCTTTATCTTTTAGTTTTTTGTACTTTTCAGCTGTCATATTTCCAAGATGGCCAACGAGATGAGCGGTTGCTTCTGCGTAGGGGTATTCCCTTGCTTCTGTTTTTGGTGAAAGGACTCCACCAATTTTCACAAGCTCTTCCACTTTGTCTTTTTGTGTTAGTGGGTATTTTTTTAATGGGACGAGATGGGATGGTTTCACCCATGATTGGCCCATTTGTTCTTGGATGTATTCTGGTGTCGTTTCTAATAGCTTGCTAAGCTTGTCTAGGTCTTTTTCATTAAAATCCTGAGGAACCACTCCGATTTCGTAGGCTTGACCATTGATGGCTAGCGGTTTACCATTACGGTCGAAGATTTCTCCCCGTTTTGCTGGTGTAGAGCCAATTCGAACTTTATCGCCTTCTTCAAGGTTCGGAAGGATAAAAGTCGTATCCCATTGGATATACCAATTCTCTTTATCTTCCCTTTTTTCTTTAGTTAAGGTTACTTCTTTTTCATATTTAATTTCTCCCGCTAGCGTTTTCATTTGAATCGTGATCGGAAGTTTTACTTCTTCTTTGTCTTTAAATTCTTGTTCTTCTTTAGGCTTTTTATAGGTTACTTTTAAGTTATCAACCTCTAAATCTTTGTACAGGTCTTTATAACGCTTTACAAAGTCTTCTTTTTTGTATGTGTCTGTTGTCGATGATGTTAGGTAGGTATCATACATTTTCTCGAATTCTTGCTTATTCCATAAATCGGTATATGCCTGTAGTCGATCATCCGGCTTCGGCTTTTCTTGGCAAGCAGTAAGTGCGAGAACGACGATCATGCTTGCAAGAAGAAACCATACTTTTTTCATGTAATTGTCCATCCCCTTTTAACTAGTATAATTCCAAATTATTTCACTAATTCTATGATATGCCACCTTAAAATTAATTTCAATTTTCCTACCTAGTACAATAGCAGAATCGACAAATTCCGAAAGATTTCGGGTCGTGCCTGGCACGGTCGTCATATAGTAGCTTCGACTATTTCTTTTCGTAAACTGTGATTTAAACAGAAATGAACGGTAAATGTAAAATAATTCATTACATGATTTACACTATCTTTACCAAACGGAAATTACGTTACAAAGTCTAGTTAGAAAGAAACCCGATGCCTTTTTTTAGACACCGGGCTAAATATATTTTTATTGGCTAATTTTTGCACCTGTATAATAAAATTCTAAAATTTGGCGATATGAGTGTCCTGCTTTAGCACGTGCATAAGCACCGTATTGACTCATACCTACGCCGTGACCATAACCAAATCCATTAATGGTTACAGTTGTACCGTTGTCAATGACACTATCAATTTCAAAGCTTTTGAAAACTGATCCACCAAATATAGATCTTAATTGACTAATGTCTACATTATCTTTAACAAAGTTAAGCTTTTTAATATCACCCAATAAAACTTGCTTTATTTGTGAACGAGTTGAAGAATTGATTGCTACCTCTCCACCTAAATAGTAAACAAACGGTCTTGTGCCTAGATTCTGAAGCCATTCCTTCGGCTGTGGCGGAAGCTGGTTAGGTCTAGTTAGGATGACTGGCGCACTATACTTTGCTGCTAAGGCTGCTCCAGGTAGTGCATCTACAAATATAAAGCCATTAGCAAAAAACACATTATCTAAATCAAAGTCAAAACGTTTTGCAATTGCAACACTTGTTTCAAAACGATCTTCACCTTGTACACGTTCAATATTCGTTACTCCAACATTTATAAGGTCAGATTCAATTCTCTTAGAAACAGCTACTTCTCCACCAATAATAATCGCTTTACTAAAGTTCTTATTATCGATGTATTCTTTTACATCTTTTTGAAGTACATCTTGTGTTGTTAGTAATATAGGGATTTGTTGCTTCGCTGCATAAGAAGCAATCGATAACGCATCCGGTGAGTTTGCATCACCACTTGTAATAATTACTTCATTTGAAGCCCCAATATTTTGAGCAATTCCAATTGAAGTTTGATAACGGTTTTCCCCATAAACTCTTTTTACAGTAAAACCTAATTGCATAAGTTTGTTATATACATTCTTTGAAATAGCTTGTTCTCCACCTAGAATGTATACGGTTGTAGCTTCCGGACCTTTCTTTTTCAATTGCTCAAGCACTTTGCTTGGAATCTCATTGTTTAAGGTTAATAAAAGAGGTGCATCGTATTTTTTTGCAAGTACACTCCCTGCTAACGCATCGAGTGGAATATCTCCTCTTCCTAACACAACAGTGCTAGAACCGCTTGGCCACCCATGAGCTGCTATAGCGGCACTTGTCTCATATCTTCGCTCACCTTCAAGCGACTTAGAATAGTTTTCCGGTATTTGACTCCCCTCTTCACGGACATATGTTCCATTTGAATTCTCCGCAAAATATTCAACATTGATTGAACCTTTTGTGCTCTTTCCACTTGAGTTTACTTCATTAGAAATACTCAGCTTTGGAACCCCAACAATTTTAATATCATGATATTCTGTTTTTCTTTTAATATAGCCTTTTAGATTGTCAAATGCGTTAGAACCTTTAGACCTTTCTGAAACCTCACTCCACCAATTACTTGGATTCACTAAATCTAATTCACTTGTATTAAGTTGTTTTTTATATATTGAAAAGTCCCAGGGTCTTTTTGGATCATATGTATCTGGCTTACCTTGTAAATATGGATGATCGTATCCCCAATAATTTTCTGCTGATTCTGTATGGCCTCCATTACTTGAAGAATAAACAGCAGAAATTAAATTTCCGTTATAACGAAGTATTTCACCCGCTGTTTCTTCAACTGCATTGTTTGAGTTCGCATATAGAGAACTATTCCAGATATATCCTCCGTATACTTGATACGATATAGTGTCATCTATAATACTATTTATTTTTCCTAATGCATAAGTTCTTGCAGCAACAGTTTGAGCTTTAAGTGCCTCTACATTCCAACTTGCGGGCATTTCATAAGGTACGACTCCCTTTAAATAATCTTCTAACGGGAGCTTATTAATTGGGCGAACATATTTTGAACTTTCGATTGTAAATTCAAAAGTACCTAAATAATTTCTTCCATTAATAACCGCATAATGGTTTGTTCCATATACTTTTGGTGTAATAGTAAAGGATGAGCCAAAGCTTTCAACTAGTTTACTACCTTCATATAATGAGAGCTTATCGTTTTGGACTTTAACTGAATAATTCTTGCCGCCTGCAAGTTTAGTGTTGTTTCCCGAAATGGAATATTCACCAACAATGTCTAAATTAATACTCGTTTTATTCCCTAAATAATTCCTTAATTTCACCTCAACTGTCTTTGTTTCGGCGGCATTTCCTTCATTAGCTGGTAGCTGTCCAAACAATGAAACAAAAAGCAGTGTGAGTACAATTAAAAGCTTCTTCACCTTTTTTCCTCCTTAAAACCTATTAAGTTATTTTTCTGCCTTTGATAATTCTGTAATAGCCTTATAACCGTTTTTTGTTGTTTTCTTAACGATGATGACGGGATGATATTGTCCATTCTTCACTTTTACCTTCTCCCTGCTAGCTACTAATTCCCAAACAGAGTTGTTACCTACAATTACCCCATCCTTATTTTTTTTGAAAATCATCTAGTAGACTATCGTTTGGTGATGGTAGATTCATTTCTTGGTAAATACGACCCAGAACAATAATACAAATAACGACAAAAACTAGAAACCTTTAACCTCGTTCTTCCCCCCTAGGTGATTCAAGTGATCCTTTTCTACTATTATATCAATGGTAACAACTGAAATAAAATACATTATTGGAACTTTGTTCAAATAATTGTTTAGTAAAGTTACAGGGTCATTATTAAATATTCTACAATAGTAAAAAGCCCTTGCGTAAAGCTTTACAAGGGCTTTTAAACGGTCAAAATTAATCAATTAATTTATTTAATTTGTTGGCTACTGTTGTCGAAACAGCTACTTTTCCACCGATGATAGACAGTAACTCGACATTATTTTCTTTAATAAAGCTTCCAACTGATTCTGGTACGTCTTTGCCAACTAATAAAATACCAGTGTTATCTTTGGCTGCTAGAGCTGCTCCAGACAATGCATCTGCAAAGTCTGTACCTGTTGCAACATAGTATTGAGATTGATCTGCTTTGAAGTATTCTGCTACTTCAACAGCTGTTTCGTAACGATTCTCGCCAGCGATTCTCACTGGGTTCGGAAGGTCAACCAAAACGTTATTTTTAATCACAACTTTTCCACCAATCACATATGTTTTAGATACGCCTAGTTTACTTAAAGCGTATTTTGTATGCTTAGGCAGTTCTTTTGTTTCCGTTAGTAAAATCGGAGAACCATTCTTAGCAGCATAAGAGGCAACAGAAAGTGCATCAGGGAAGTTGCGTCCATTTACAACAACCGCTTCATTTACACCATTTGGAGCTACTTCTTTGGCAATGATAGCAGCCGTTTCAAAACGATTTTCTCCTTTAATCCTCTCAACCTCTAAACCTTGAGATTTAAGTTTAGATTGTACGCTAGCATTAATTGCAACTGTACCGCCAAGAATATAAACCTTCTTAACTCCTAGGCGCTTTATTTCTGCAAGGGTAGAATCCGGTAATGACGCAGTTCCAGTTAACAGTAATGGAGCATCATACTTTTTAGCAAGCGGAATACCAGCAAGGGCATCTGCATAATTGTCTCCACGGGCTAACACTACTACTTCTGCTTTTTCCCAGCCTTCTTTACTTAATTTCACAGCTGTATCATAGCGGTCTTCACCCGCTAAGCGGCTTACACGACTATCAGATTCATTTCTATAAATAGTTACATCTTTCGTTATTTCATTACCAGCAACGTCGACTAACTTAAATTGATACGTATTGTTTCCAGGTTCAACTGCTAAATCGACTTTTACTGTTTCATCAGCATTGTCAAGGATGGAAATTGGGCTTTCAAACGGAAGCTCAAATTCATGGTTATCATCTACAGTAAGTGACAACGCATTATAATTATCTTTCATATTAACAGTAACTGAAACTGTTTCTTGATCGTGATCTACAACTTTTGGAGCCTTCACGTTAAGTTCAGGTTTCGTTGTGTCGATAAACACTTTTCTAGCAATAGAATATTCGTTTCCTGCAACATCAGTTGCTGTTACGATCACATCATATTTATCGTCTTCTTCAAATGTAACATTTGTTGTGAATTCATAACCTGCTACAGTAGTTTTGTCTTCTACATTGATAGCATTATTAAAATTGAAGTCTACTTCTTTACCATTAACTTTAATTGATTCTAATGCTACATCTTCAACAATATAACCTTTTACTAACACTTCATTTGTGTCATAAGCACCATACGGAGCTGGGTTTGCCTTCTCTAGGTAAATAACTGGTTCCGTTACATCATTTGGTACAAGAGATGCGGACCCGATGTTCCGTGCGTGGTCTGCTGCTGCTATCTCTATAACTGAATCATCCGATACAGAATTTAGATTGTACGTGTTTTGATCTGCTGATACAGTGTCAACTAGTTCACCGTCAACAAAGATGAAATAACTTAATACACCAACTCCTCCTTCTTTTACTTCCCAAGAAAGGACAGATGTTTTTTCGTCAAAACTCGCTGTTACTTCAGGAACTGTTGTATCTAGATAAACAGGAATTTGTTTTGTTTGCCATTGTGGACTTTCTTCATCCACAGTTGCCTTAATTTCGTAGTAGTATAAACCATCTTCCACTACTTCAGATTTAACTGTTCCATCCCATGCACGAGCTGAGCTAAATGAGTATGGGGTTCCTTCTCCAGCGTCAAAGAATGACTTTCGAACATTCTTCTCTTTGACAACTGTGCGAACAAGCTTTTTGTTTTCATCTAAGATATTAAATTGAACTTCTTCTGCATTACGCAGAAAAGATGGTAATGGATAAATATTGTCTAACTGTCCATCACCGTTTGGAGATACAGGGTATAGCGTTTCATCCCCATCCACTACAGCTGAAACAAATGATCCACTTGGTCCAGTCAACATTTCCTGAACGTCTTCTCCAAAATATTTATCTAGATCAAAGTATCGTTCTTCACCTAAATCCTTAAATCCATCAATAATATCCGGAGAATTCCAATCACCATAGAACCCTACGTAAGGTACAGATAGAGCGGGCTTGATTCCCTCTTTATCTGAAAGGGTTACAAAACCTTCTACGAAGATATTTTGTTGAAGCGCTTTTGTAATTTCCTCACCATCTTTATTAAATCCAGGGATTTTAGCTTCTGAAATATCTACTGACACTGTAAAATTAGCTTCTCCGTCTGCAGGTACCGTAATGGTTTTAGGGGCATCAACAACAGCACCTTCCATATCCCCTGCAATTAAAGAGTTATATAATACAGCATCTGTTTCTGAAAACATATCAGTTAATACTCTTGTGTCGACATTATAAGTAACAGCTTTATCAGTTAAGTTATAAGCAGTAAAGTCCATTGAGAATTTTTCCGATGTAAAGTCTTTTAACTCAACTTTTCCTTCGCTACTTTTTTCTTCAACAACATACACAGGAGTAGAAACAGCTGCATATGTTTGCATCATTCCAGCACCTTGACGACGTGGAGAGAATGGCTGATCATTTAAATCATCAATGATTTTAGCTGTGTTCATTAATAATACCTTTGCAAGACGTGTACGATCTTCTGCATCTAAATCTGAGAATCTATTGTCCGATTGCAGGTATTGTTGTACTAGAGCGGATCCACCAGCAACGTGTGGCGCTGCCATAGACGTACCACTCATGACTCCATATTGATTATCTTGTAAAGTGGAATAAATATTCCCACCTGGAGCTGTAATTTCAGGTTTTAATTCTAGGCTTGGCGTTGTTCCCCAAGAGGTAAACGCTGTCATTCGACCCATTTCAACATCTTCAGTTTTTGAATCTTGAGAGACGTTTAGGGTTGTATGACCAGCTTTAATGGCAGCTTCTAATTTTACTCCGTCCTCTTCATGAAGCATACTGAACGGAACTGGCCAACCACCTTGGTTATCATAGAATCCACTTAAACCATGGTCATATACGATAATTCCTGCAGCACCAGCTTCAGCAGCGAATACCGTTTTATCGTAGAATGATAGATCTCCACGTTTTACTAGAACAATTTTACCTGTAACATCTTTTCCTACGTAATTTTCTGGAGAGCCGCAAACTTTACAGGATTCCCCACTTACTTCTTCTGATCCATTTAATTGGGAAAGACTTACAACTTCTTTACCAGCTAATTCAGTCCAACTATCAAGTCCATACCCTTTTGCAGAGAAGGAACCTCCTTCTAGAGCAAAAGTATTGACATATTTATAAGCAACATTTCCTGAAGCTGCCACTTGAATAGAATCAGTATTCAATCCAGGGGCACCTACTACACCGATATCAGGGTTATTGAAATATGGATTGTCCCAACCATACCCAATATGGCCAGAGTTTCCAGCAGAAACAGCACAAACGATACCATTTTCTACCGCTCTAGTAATCGCTAAATCTTCTGGGCTCTCAGACTCGTAGAAGGAAGCAGTAGAGCCTAAGCTCATGTTCAGAACATCTGCACCTAGCTCAATGGAATCATCAATCGCAGCTAAGTAAACATCTGACCATGTAGATGGATAATTTGGATCATTGCTAAATACTTTCATTGCTAATACTTGCGCTTCTGGAGCTACACCCTTGATTCCACCATTTGCAACATCCCCATTAGCTGCTACTGTACCAGCTACGTGCATACCATGCATCGAGGCTGAAGGACCTAGATCAAGAATTGTATCGTTTTGATCGTAGTAGTTAAAGCCGTAAGGTACTTTTTCCGTAAAGAATTTCCCTTTTAAACCGCTATCACTAACAATTTTTTCAACTTCAGTAGAAGAGAGCTCTTCCTCTGTATCATTGCTAAGCACAAAGTCTTTATGAGAAGGGTCTACTCCTGTATCAATAACAGATACGACCATCCCTTCCCCTTTAAACTTCGCATCTGCCCAAGTTTGGTAAGATTGAATAAAGGAGTGACTATTTTTCATATTAGGTTTGACTTCAGGACGCTTATACTCATTTGCTAAGTACACATTTTTTACGCCCTGAATATCTTCAATTTTAGCAACTTCTTTATATGTAACTTCTCCACTAAAACCATTAAAAGAGGTTGTAAAATTGTACTTATAATTTACTTTAATATTTTTTGATTTTATGAGATCCTTTACATTTTTTTGTTTTTTTACAACATCAGTGTTAAGGCTGTTCTTAGTTGATTTGGATAGTTCCTTATAGAGCACGCCTTTTTTTGTCGCATACTCTAAAGGAGTTTGACCATCTACTTCGACGATGACTCTCACTTTATCATTTGCTTTCAAGGATGCCTTATTGTCTTTTTCTTTTTTCTTTAATGCCTTACGTTCTTCCGAGAGCTGTTCCTTTACTTTGTCAATAACCTTCTGTTGCTTACTTTGAACTTGGTCGGTGCTCGTTCCAAGGGCAAGACTTGCATTACCAAATATCAGCAAGAACGCCATGACAACCGCAAAAGATCTTTTAAACTTTGCCAATCCATTTTCCTCCCTTTTCTAGTAATATAGTCTAGTAAAATGTGTAAAAAAATGATGATAATATAAATTTATACCTAGTTTTACAATTTTTTACTAGATACTAAAATATTACTAAATTTTCTGATTACCGTCAATATTATACATTTTTCATGTGTGGAATTATCGACATAACATGACAAAGCCCCTACATTGCTAATCTAGCAATGTAGGGGCTTGAATGGATTAATTGCACCTAAGTAACGAGGCCTAAAGTATTAAGTGTTGTAATACTACTTCCTTTTGTAGAACTTGCATGAATAAATTACTAGATGAAAACCTAGACGAAAAGATTGCGTGGTTTTTTATGTTGAACTAAGAAAGTTTTAATTAATTTCTTCAGTATCTAATAAAGAATACACTTGGAAGTCATTTTCTGGGGTATCCCCTTCATTTATTTTGAATAAATAAGGAAATACTTTCTTTATTTTTATTATTTTCGGAAACTTTGATATTGGATAAATAAAAGTTAATTATCAAATTTTGAATATAGTTCCAATTTTTTTATGCATTCCCTAATCCCTTATATGATAAAATTGTAATCAAATCTTAATAAAATTAATATTCTCTTTACATTCTAAAAAAGGCGGGGATAATATTTGTCCAAAAACTCTATTAAAAACAAGATCAGCTTTATTTTGATTATTATTTTTATTAGTTTAGCATGGTTAAGCAAAAACTTATTTTTTATAAATGAATTAGGTTTAGACCCAAACTTATCTACTATTCTATTTTCGGCCATTGCTGCTAGTTTAATAATATTCAGTTTTGTAATTTCCAAACCCAATAAAATTAAAATAACAATCACATTAATTATTTACATCTTTATTAGCTTTATTTTATATGCTGATGTTGTTTATGAAAGATATTATGATGCTATTTTAGACATTGACCTTTTAGGTCAAGCTAACCAAGTAGGAGACGTTTTTGATTCGGTCATTTCTTTAATGTATCCTGCTGATATTTTATATTGGCTGGACATTCCATTTTTATTAATTATTATGGCAATTCACCTTAAAATTAATCGTGGCTATAAATCTAGAATTCTACCATATTCATTACTTACGGTTGGTGTTGGGATTATTTTATTACTTTCATTCACACAACTAAAACCCAATTATTCAGATCAATACAAAGTTTCTTTGGTCGGTATTATTCCTACTCACATCTATGATGTTTCGGAGTCACTTAAAACTAGTTTAGACAAAGCTGTGGTAGCTAATTCAAAACTCGACTTTAAATTGTCTAAAATTCAAGAGCAATTTTCAATTAATCAAGAACTTCAAAAAACATCTCCAAACTTCGGGCAGTTTAAAGGTAAAAATTTAATTATAGTACAAGCTGAATCGCTAAATGAATTTGTGATTGGCTTAAGAGTCGATGGAAAAGAAATAACACCGTTTTTAAATGACTTAGTTAATACTAGTTACTACTATCCAAACATATACTTACAAATAGGACGAGGAAATACTTCAGATGCAGAATTCGTTGTTAATAATTCCATCTATCCAATGTCTGAAAAAGGTGTATATCAAAAATATCCAAATAATAATTATCTTTCTCTTGCAAATGTTTTAAAGGAAGAAGGCTATGAGACCTTCGCTACTCATGGAAACAATTCTGATTTTTGGAACAGAAATGAGGCCTACAATAATCAGGGATTCGATACCTTCTATCATATTGACCATCCAGATATAAACAATAATGAAATAATTGGAATGGGTATTTCTGATGAGAGTATTTTTAACCAAATGATACTTAAATATAATGAAATGAATAAGCCTTTTTATAATTTTATTGTTACTTTAACTAATCATAGACCGTTTGAGCTTCCTGAAGAGCACATTATGATAGAACTCCCTAAAGAATTTAAAGGCACTTCAACTGGAAATTATTTAGAGAGTGTTAACTATTTCGATAATGCTTTGGGCAATTTTATTTTAAAGTTGAAAGAGAATAATTTATGGGAAGATACAATTTTTATTGTATATGGCGATCACTATGGACCTCTTCCAAAAGATAAAGAAGAGATTAAAAGATTACTAGATGTTACCTTTGATGAAAAAGAACGTTTCAACATCCCTCTTGTTATCCATCATCCCAAACAAAAAGAGGGTGTTCTCAATGAAATGATTGGAAGCCAAATGGATATTTACCCAACAGTAAGTCAACTAATGGGTATTACAAGACCATTAGTACAATTAGGAAAACCATTAGATATAGCTCATCAACAACTAGTTGGTTTCGCTTATGAAACAACTCCTTATTCATTTTACTCTACTACTTATGATTATGTCGCATCCCATACTGGGGTATTTGAAGATGGAGAATGCATAAAAAATGACACAAAAAAAGTGGTAAATATAGAATACTGCAAGAAAAATTATAATAAGGTTTTTAAGGATATTGAGTTATCCCGATACCTTTTAGAAAACAATATGATTGATCAAGTTTTTAATCGAAAAGCGTTTTAAATAGTAAAAGGAGTGGGATTTTTTCACAAATTCTACTCCTTTATTTTTATGTTTTTTTAAGCATAAAGCACCTTAATTTTTCTAATAGTTTTTTCCATACCTGTAGTCGATCATCCGGCTTCGGCTTTTCTTGCAACAATTCCAGATTATTCCACTAATTCTATGATGTGCCACCTTAAAGTTAATTTTAATCTTCCTACCTAGGACAATAGCAGAATCGACAAATTCCGAGAGATTTCGGGTGGTGCCTGGCATGGCTTGGATTTCCTTTATTGATATTTTGGGAGAAAGTTATATTTTTTGAGACTAAATGGTTCGCTGAATCGTCTAAGTAATAGAATATATTGGAAATGAGTTATATATATTATGACTTCTTAGTCTTGTTAAAAGTCCGATAGCCTTTCACTTTCGTTTCCGATTGTCTATTTTTAATCAACCTATAAAGAAAGGGGAATGTAAATGAGCGATCCACAAGAAAACTCTAGAAAAAAACAAAAGGGGAAGAAGTTTTCTAAGAATAACAAGTTCCTGATTTCCTCAGGAGCACTGATTGGAATAATATCTATCAGTTTCATTCTTACTGCTAATGACATGAAGCATGACGGTTTATCAAAAGAGAAAGAACAATTAGAGGAAACCGTTAAGGAGCCTACCTATCTAGATCAAAAAGTATTAGCCGCACAGCTAAAATCAGAAAAGCGTCATGCACAAGCCGATTTACATGCAAATGAAGAACCGCAAAAAATTAAAAGTTCATTGGCGGATGAAAATAAAAAAGAAGAACTGCCTGAAGATAAAACAGCACCTGAGCCTGCTCAACAATCTGCAAGCAAACCGCAACAAGAATTAAAACCAGGTACTAAGCCGGATACTGAAGCACCTGAACAAGTAGCTGATTTCACAACTGCTTTTGACTTCTCTCTTTCTACTATCCTTGCAAATGGAGAAGCATTTTTAAACTCTGCAGGTAAAGGTGGAATTTTCGGCACGGATTATAAAATAGGGATGGATTTTTTTAAGCTGAAAGAGTATTTTGGAGAACCGGATTTTGAAGGAACAGTTCCTGAAGGTGGTTATGCTTTAGGGTATGGGGATTATTATCTTGTCACAGGCTATAACGAAGAAGATGTTATTCGAAGTATAGACATTCGTAGCATAGAGAAAATCACAATAGAACAAGTCGTAGGTTCACTCGGCGAGCCATATTATTCTTTTAATGAAATGATTGGAAAAGTAGTACTAACCTATTATTTTGATGACTATCTCCTTTACTTTGAAAAGAAGGACTTCACGAGATTGAGAACCCGCGTCAACCAAAGCTTACGGGAATAGATATGGGAGCAGAAATAACCTGGGTAACCTTATGGCCTAATAAAGACGGCGAACAACAACCTCCAGCCCAAAATATCAAAAAAATCTCCGACCTAGAGACATTAGATTTTCAAGAAAAATGGTTTAATGAGGCTAAAGAGGTGGCTAGTACTCTTCCAAAAGTAGAGGATATCGTCATAAATGGCAAAGATCGTTACCTTACATTTACGGTCTCTGTTACTGAAAGAACAAATGATGAGGAAACAAGGAACATTGCTCATACATTTCTAAAGCAATTAACCGAAAGTGCCAATTCGGATATTCACAAAACACACCCTGACGAATCTATTTGGAATCATTATAAGTACATGATTCATTTTGATCATGAAAATGATGAGAATTCGCGATATTATCAAAAAGTAATACCTAAGGAACCTTATACAATTAATGAAAGTGGTTATTTAGAGATGAGGCTGCTTCAATAGACTCATTATATAAACCCAGGAAATAATTTCCTGTGTTTATTTTTAATACTAATTTCAAAATGGTACCAGGTACAAATCGTCCCTTTTCTACCTGGTACCACTCGATGGGTTTATTTTCATCTTAAATTCCGACAAAAAGCGAGTCGTGCCTGGCACGACCCGCTTTTCCTTTGCTTAATGCCTCGTTTTAATTGAACACACTTCTTTACACACTCTCACAATATCCTTCACGGTGAGTTCATAGTATTCTTTCAAATAATCCACTTTCCCAACTTGCCCAAATTGCTCGTGAACTCCGATTCTTCTTAGTGGAACAGGACAGGTTTCGCTTAATGCTTCTGCTACAGCACTTCCCAATCCGCCTATGACATTGTGATTTTCGGCGGTTACGACGCATCCTGTTTTTCTTGCTGTTTTTTCGAGAAGTTCTCGATCGATGGGTTTAATGGAATACATATCGATAACAGCAGCTTCGATCCCTTCCTTTTCTAGTTCCACTGCTGCCAGAAGAGCTTCTGCCACCATAATTCCTGAAGCGATGATCGCGACGTCATTTCCTTCTCTTAAAAGCTTTCCTTTCCCTTTTGGGAAGGATTCGTTTTCTTCATATAGTTTCACTGCATTTTTACGTATCGTCCTTATATAGTGAATTCCATATTCTTTGTGTCCTTGTTTCAGTAGGGCTTTGAGCATGGTGGAGTCACTAGCTTCATAGACTGTCGCCTTTGGAATTAATCTCATAAGTCCTAAGTCCTCAAAGGCCATATGGGTTCCGCCGTTAAATTCCGCTGTTACCCCTGCATCGGACCCTAGTATTGTCATATTGAGCTTGGCATAGGCCCCAGAAACAAAGAGTTGATCAAAGGCCCTGCGAGTTGCAAATTGGGCAAACGTATGGATAAATGGGATATGTCCATTCAATGCTAACCCTGCTGCCACCCCTATCATATTTGCTTCCATGATTCCACAATTAATGAGTTGATTGGGAATCAATCGTTGAATCTTGTTTGTTGTAATTGCACTCATCAAATCAGCTTCTAAGGCGATGACCTTCGGATCGGATTGCGCCAATTCCAGAATGGTCTCACTATAGACTTGCCTCATTTCTTTTTGATCTAATTCTAGTGTGGTTAAAGAGGTTGTCATACGTTCACCCCCTCTATCGGCCATTTAGCTTCAAGTACTTCAATCGCTTCTTTTATCGCTTTTTTATCTTCTTCTGTGGGTCTTATATGATGATTGTCAGCCTTTTGTTCCAGATAGGATACACCCTGGCCTTTGATTGTGTCCAATATGATGGCTACTGGTTTATCCTGTTGTTCTTTCCCATTTTTGATGGCATTTTCGATTTGTTTTAAACTGCTTCCATCTACTCTTAGTGCATGAAAGCCAAACGCATTGAATTTTTCAACAAAATCTAGAGGATCACAAATGTTTTTCGTTAATCCGTCTAATTGTTTTTTATTATCGTCTACTAAAACAAATAAGTTATGAAGTTTATGATGTGCGGCAAATTGGATCGCCTCCCAGCATTGACCCTCGTTAAGCTCACCGTCCCCAACAATGGTATACGTATGGGCATCAACCTTTTCCAGCTTATTAGAAAGGGCCACACCCGTTGCAACGGATATCCCCTGCCCAAGTGAACCCGTTGTCATTTCCACACCTGGTGTTAAGTTTCGATCCGGATGGGACGGGAGCTTTGTTCCATTTTGATTTAATGTATACAGAAGTTCATGGTCAAAATATCCCTTTATGGCCAGTGTTGCGTAAAGGGCAGGTCCTCCATGGCCTTTTGATAAAATAAATCGATCATTACCCTCTGGCTCCAACACCTTCCCATATAAAACAGCCAATGCTTCTACGATGGATAAACTACCTCCATAATGACCAAAGCCAAGGTGATTCAATGCTTTCAATGTCCATAATCGAATCTGATCTCGAAATTGTTCAAGTTCATCGGGGTTCATTTTTAGCCTCCTTTAGGCAGAAATCGATTGGTCTTTGTTTTTATTTTTACGAATGAGTGACCAGATAACAGAGAGAGCCACAATGCCAATGACCATGATGCTGAGTCCCATCGCTCCAAAGTATTTGGCAGCATTGCCTAGAACAATTCCAGCCGCACCAAAGTCTGAATCTGAGAACGTTGTATTGGCAAATCCAAGGTCTCCTAATACCGGCATGAGAAAGACCGGTAGGAAAGTAATGAGTAAACCATTTAAGAAAGAACCAATTGTTGCCCCGCGAATTCCGCCTGTAGCATTTCCGAACACCCCGGCTGTAGCGCCAGTGAAAAAGTGTGGAACGACTCCTGGTAATATAATGACTGCGCCGATTGCTCCTAAGATGGCCATGCCCACCAGTCCGCCTAAGAAACTACAGAAGAATCCAATTAACACTGCGTTTGGAGCATAGGGGAATACGATAGGACAATCTAGTGCTGGTTTAGCATTTGGAACAAGCTTTGATGAAATTCCTTTAAAGGCCGGAACAATTTCCGCAAGTACTAGACGCACACCTGCAAGAATGATGAATACTCCCGCAGCAAATGTCACGGCTTGAATGACGGAGAAGACTAGGTATTGGGTTCCTCCGCTAAGCTCACTTTCAATATAGGATGATCCCGCGAATAGAGCTACAATGACATATAGAATGGTCATTGTTAATGCAATACTGACAGAGCTATCCCGCAGGAATCCTAATCCTTTTGGAAAGTTAATCTTTTCTGTTGAACGAGAATTTTTTCCTACTACACTTCCTACAGCTCCTGACAAGGCATAACCTAATGTACTAAAATGACCGAACCCGACAGAATCATTTCCAATGATTTTTCTCATGAAGGGTTGGGCTAATGCTGGAAAGAAGGCCATAATGAATCCCAATGCGAGTGATCCAACGAAAACAAGCATGAATCCTTCCATTCCAGCGACGACTAAGATAACCGCAATCATACAAGCCATATAGAGCGTGTGATGACCTGTTAAGAAGATGTATTTGAAGCTTGTAAATCTCGCAATTAAGATATTGGCCAACATTCCAAAGAACATAATAAGTGCTGTTGCAGATCCGTATTCTGAAAGAGCCATGGCGACAATCGCTTCATTATTCGGAACAACACCGTTCACATTAAATGCTTCTTGAAACATTAGGCCGAAGGGTTCAAGCGAGCTTACAAGGATCCCAGCACCAGCAGCAATAACAATGAAACCAAGAAATGATTTTGTTGTTCCTTTGATCACATCACTTGCCGGCTTTTTCTGAATCATTAATCCTACAAATGAAATAAGCGCAATGAGTACGGCAGGCTGACTCAAAATATCCATCATTAACTTTAGAAAATCTTGCCCCATCATAGTACCCCCTAAGTTTTCATAGTTCCCCTAGATCTTTCATTCTTTCTTCTAGTTTTCTCTTTAACTCTTCTTGATCAATAATACTGTCCAACACAATTTTTTCTCCTAGGTAACCTGCGCCTTCTGCAATATCTTTGGCCATCACGAATAGGTCAGCCATATCCGGTGTGGCGGAACTTAAATCTGAGTGCTCTACCTCTACTCCCATCACTCCTAGTTCCTTAAGAACCTCTTGAATATTCATCTCTAACATAAAACTACTTCCTAAACCTGAACCGCAAACAGCTACTATTTTCATATTTTTCTTCCTCCTTAAGATGCAGAGTATTCATTGATTAATTTCAAAATTTCATCCTTAGTTTGAGCAGATTTAAGTCTTGTTAATGCCTCCGGTTTACTTAACAATCTCGTTAATTGAGAAAGTGCTTTTAAGTGTGTTGAGTTATCTGTTGCGGCTAAACATATAAAAATCTTTACCGGATGCTCCGGGCTGTCAAGTACGTGAACGGGCTGATCTAGTTTTAACAGGCTCATGCCAACTTGGTGAACCCCTTTTTCTGGTCGCGAATGAGGGATGGCAATTTCCGGACCAACGATCACGTAGGGCCCAAGGGTTTCTATATTGGAAATCATCGCGTCTATATATGAGGGACTAATGTGGTGATTCTGTATTAAAGGTTCTGCTGCAAGAGCTATGGCGGCCTTCCAATCCTTCATACGGGAATGGACGTTGACCATTTTTTCTGTTAAAAGTTCATTCAGCACGGGTTGCTTCCTCCTATAATCTCTATTCACCTTGCCGTATAATAAATGGGAAAGAGACTTTCTCAATTCTTCTGGATCTTTTATATCCGCGTATTGTTCAATAACTCTTATGAGCTGTTCCGGTGTCGGATAAGGAGAATCATAATGAAAAATTTTCTCTGTCACATGTTGGTGCAGTAATCGTTTATCAGCTTCGTTCAGAAAGGGTTTTACGATAAAAATCGGCTTGGCGGTTTGAATAGGAACAGTTGTAAAAATGAGATCATATGATTCAATTGATTGCTGCTGGAATTCAAGTTTTGAGAGTGATGGTTTCCATTGAAATTGTGGAAATAAGCTTTTCAACTGAGTTTCAAGCATTAGACTGGAACTAATTCCATTTGGACAGACAATAATGGCCTTTGTTTTCATTAATCTAGTTTGATTTTGTTCGAGAAGTGCCCCAAAGTGAATGGTTAGATAGCCGAGTTCATCTTCAGGTATTTTGATATTCAGCATATCTTGGATGGGATTCATCACCTTTTGCACAAATGTATACAGATATGGATGTTCTTGTTTTATATCTGTTAGCAAATGGTTGGTAATCGGAATTTTAAAAAGCATTCTAAAGTATGCAGGTTTAAAGTGACGATAGAGTGATTCTAGAGCTTTTGACTTGTCGATAATTTGTACGCAGGTATATTTTTCGAAATCATCTAACGCTTTTTTAAGCATTGTGGTGATTACGTCTTGAGATTGCAGCTCTATCTGCCCTTGTGAGATGCCGAGAAGCTGGATTGCCAAAAACGTTAATTCTTCCGGTCTCGTTGAATGGGAAAGATTAGATTGTATGGTTTCTGCTACCTTATACATTTCGTGGTTCTCAAGAAACTCTTTAGTGTCGGGGTACATTTGCACCCATTTGTTTTGATTCTGGCGAATGTGAACCATTTGAAGAAGGTGGATGAATTCAAACATTCTTTCTTCAATAAAGTCGAGTTTATATTGCTTTTTCACCTCCATTAACGCCCTCTCGTAGCTTAGGTAGTCATTTTCATTGCCACTTTTTTTGAAAATAGATGTAAGCATTTCTTTAGCTAGTGGGTTTAGAGACACTATTGAAATGCACCTGAGAGCTAAATTTCTTTTATCTTCTTCGGAGCCTCTTAGATGGTAGCCTTTTTCTCTTGTGTACTTTATTCTTACTCTAAAACTTTTGCCTAACTCGCTTGCCTTTTTCACATCGGAGCTGACTGTGTTTTTGCTGATTTGCAGTAGTGAACGGTAGTGTGCATTAGAAAGAGGTTCTAGGCGAATAAATGTGTAAAGATATAAGAAAAGGACACGGTCTTGCTCATTCACGTGAAGCTCTTTTGAAACCATTTCTTTTTGATAGGTCTCCCAATAGCGGTAGGCTTTGAGGGGAATGGTGATCGTGCTTCCTTTTGTATGGATAATGGGAAGGTTTCGACCTTTTAACCAATCATTAATTTTTTCAAGATCATAGAAAAACTGTCTTTCCGTCAGACCATGGGTTTCAAGAAAAAGTTCATAACGTTTGGGCTGACTGATCATAAGCTGGGATAATGTTTTAATACTTCTACTTTCCAACATGTGAGAGGCTCCTCCTTAATTAAAACTATATGTGTAAGCGCATACATTTTTAATTCATATTGAGCACAGTTTGTGTATCTAATTTTTCCGAGTATTGGGATGTTACTTGAAAATTCCGTTTATAATACATACTACTCCTTTGCCTCTGCTTTAGGACAAGGAAATTACTTCATCTACTGGATTAACGCGGTGATGTACTCGGGGACGGTTCTTGACTGGTTTAACGCAGGAACGCACCCGGGGACGGTTCTCGACTGGTTTAACGCGGGAATGTATTCGGGGACGGTTCTCGATTTGTTTAACGTGGTAACGTACTCGAGAACCGTCCCTCAGTGGTTTAATGGGGTAAAGAAAAACAACTGCCTTCAATTTTAATTAGGGCAGTTGTTTTAAAGTTTCTATTAAGTTTGAAACTATTCATTTATGATTTTATGAGATTAGCATCTTTAGTTCGAATTTTTATTGCGGCTTTGATTCGACAAAAACCGGGTCGTGCCTGGCACGACCCGGTTTTTCTAATCCGAATCCAACTTCGGAATTAGTTTCTTACAAGTAAACCCCAACCCCAGGTCCAAATGGAATTCCTAGTAGGGCGAAAGCAAGTAATAATACAATCCACACGGATAAGAATGCAATAGCGTATGGCAGCATGAGAGAGATTAAGGTTCCGAGCCCTGCCTTTTTGTCGTACTCTTTCATAAACGCCAAGATGACGATGATGTAAGGGTTCATTGGTGTGATGATATTTGTTGATGAGTCTGCGATCCGATAGGCTGCTTGAATAAACGCTGGGTTGTAGCCAAGTGTGGCAAACATCGGAATGAAAATTGGCGCCTCCAAAGCCCATAGTGCAGATCCACTAAAGATTAATAAGTTTAAAAGAGAAGTAAGTAATACAAAGCCGACGATTGCTGCTAAGCCGGTCATATTTATAGATTCTAGAAAGTTCGCTCCACTCACAGCTACCCATGTTCCAAGGTTCGTCCAATCAAAATAGGCGATAAACTGTGCAGCAGCGAAGATCAAGACAATGTATCCAGACATATCCCTCATTGCTTCTCCCATATATTTAGGAATGTCACGAGTAGAGGTGATTTTCTTCACTGTCACTCCATAGGTAACACCCATGACCACGAAAAAGATGAGAATGATTGGAATAATCCCAGATAAAAGTGGCGAAGGGATTAACCCTCCATCTTCATTTCGCAACGGAGAATTCGGCCAAAAAATGACCATGAAAAGGACAGCTAAATATGCAAGTCCAGAGAGAATAGCATTTCTTAATCCTTTTCCTTCCAGAGGACTTTCTTCTTCTAATTTTTTGTCCACTTTTCCTTCGTACTTTCCTAATCTAGGTTCAATAATTTTTTCTGTGATTAATCCGCCAACAATAGTGAGAATCACAACGGAAGTGGCCATGAAGTACCAATTATCTACAGGAGTAACAGCGATATCAAAGGATTTAGCCGCTTCAGTTGAGATTCCCGCTAAGAGGGCATCTGTTCCTGTAATAATAAAGTTTGCTGTAAACCCTGCACCTACGCCAGAGAATCCAGCAGCAAGTCCAGCTAATGGGTGACGCCCTACTGTATAGAACACCATTGCCGCAAGTGGCGGGATAATAACGAAAGCAGCATCTGAAGCCAAGTTCCCCATGATCCCTACTGTGATAACAGCATAGGTAACCAAACCTTTAGGTGCATTTAGAACCGTTTTCTTAATTGCCGTTTCCAGCAAACCTACTTTTTCAGCTAACCCAATCCCAAGCATCATGGCCAACACTAGCCCCAAAGGTTTAAAGCCAGTAAAGTTCTCAAGCATGGAGGTCAAAATATATTGAAGACCTTCTCCAGAAACAAGACTTTTAATGGCAAGTACTTCACCTGTTTTCGGGTGCTCAACCGTTACATCCAAACCTGCGATAAACCAAGAAAATAAAACAATAAACAGTGCTAAGTACACAAATAGCATAAATGGGTCAGGGAGCTTATTCCCTACCTTCTCAATTCCACCTAAAAAACGAAGTAATCCTTTCTGTTTTTGCGGTGAATTTGTCTCTAAATTTGGATTTGTCATATGGTCACTCCTTTATTTATTTCTTTTAAGGAATAATTCCTTATTACTTCCGTTAATACCTATTTCGATATAAATCGCTAAAATCCTTTATGAAATTTAATATTTTTTAGAAAATTTTCAATATACAAATATTGAAAGAGGGAAGTGTTTAATCAAAAAAAAAGACCCAAAGCGGGTCTTCTTAAAAAAAGCTATTCGACAATTTCCGGGTCGTGCCTGGCACGAAGCAGATTCGACAATTTCCGGGCGGTGCCTGGCACGCGGGAGATGGCGGAGATGATGGCGATTCCGTCTGCTCCAGCTTGGATCACCTCGGGGGCATTGTTTTCATTGATGCCTCCGATTCCGACTAAAGGGATAGTGATTCCAGCTGTGCGGATCTTTTTGATGACACTTGGTCCTTCGACTTTACGGATATCGGCTTTTGTTGTGGTTGGAAACATCGGTCCGACACCGAGGTAATCCGCCTCAAAGGTAATTGCTCTCTTTGCCTCTTCTACATTATGAGCGGATACTCCAAGGATTTTACTACCTATCTTTCTTCTAACTTCTTCAATATCTTCATCTTCCTGACCAATATGCACTCCATCTGCGTCCAATAGCAGTGCAAGCTCGACATCATCATTCACGATAAAAGGGATACCAAACCGCTGGCAAATCTTCTGAAGATCCTTGGCTAGCTCTACCTTGTCATCTCCATCAAGACAATGATCACCCTTTTCCCGGAATTGAAACATCGTAACTCCACCTTCAAGGGCTTTTGTTAACACCTCTCTAGGATCGCGATCACAATTCACACTCCCCATGACAAAATAAAGCTCTAGTTGTTTTTTTAACTCCATTACACTGAAACCCCTGTCTTCTTATATGCCCAATGATTAGTGGGACCATGTCCATTCCCTATGCCTAACTCATTTTCGATAGCAGCCGTGATAAACGCTTTTGCTGTTTTAACAGAATCATAGAGTAACTTTCCTTTTGCAAGCTCAGATGTGACAGCCGCCGCAAAGGTACATCCCGTTCCGTGGGTATGCTCCGTTTGGAATCGGGGACTACTAAACTCGTAAAAATCATTTCCATCAAAAAGCACATCTACCGCTTCATCAGAGCGTGCCGCGTGTCCACCTTTGATGACAACATGCTTAGCTCCCATGTTATGAAGACACACGGCAGCTTTCCTCAAATCCTCATCCGTATTCATTTTCATTCCTGTTAACACTTCAGCTTCTGGAATGTTAGGCGTAATCACGTAGGCAAGAGGGATTAATTTTTCTATTAGTGCTTGAACGGATTCCTGTTGTAAGAGTGATGCCCCACCTTTTGCAATCATGACAGGATCCACGACAAGCTTTTCCCAGGAATAGGTTTCTACTGATTCAGCGACAGCCGTGATAATTTCTGCATTAAACAGCATCCCTGTTTTTAATGCATGTGGTGATAGGTCATCGGCAATTGATTTCATTTGTTCTTTCACGGCTTCCACTGATAACGGATAGACACCTTGTACGCCGAGCGTATTTTGTGCTGTAATGGCTGTCAACGCAGACATTCCGTAAACACCGAGCTCTTGAAAGGTTTTCAGATCGGCTTGAATCCCGGCTCCACCGCCACTATCAGATCCAGCAATTGTTAATGCTTTAAACGTCGTCATAACCCTTCCCTCCTTTTAGCCAAAATATCGATGATAAAGGGTTTTTGCTTCAGCAATATCTTTCGTTCCATGAACAAGCGCCCGACCATCCTGAAACATGACTAAACGGTGCTCGCCAATCGTAAAGGAAAGGAGGTAAGGGTTTTGTTCCACCTTTCCTCCTTTCCCAGAAAGGGTATCGGCAATCGTTTGCAAATCACGTTTCTGTACATGGGGAGGTCGAATTTGAACGGAATCACGACCACAAAGCACTGCCGTTTTCGTTTGATTTTCAAAAGAAAGAAATGGATAGGTTGCCTTCATTCCACATGAAGAACAATTCTCTTTTTTTATCTTAGAAACGTTAATCGCTGTTTGCTGATTCGTCCAAAGGTCGAAGGAAATTAATTTCTTCCGGATCGCTCCCCAATCTTCCACGAGAATCTTTAGAGCCTCTGCTGTTTGATAAGCAACGACCATCCCGACAGCTGGGCTTATGATTCCGGCAGTATCGCAGGTTAAACCGCCCAACGGAACACTTTCCAATAAGCAGTGGAGGCACGGCGTTTCTCCAGGGATGATGGTATAACTAATTCCATAGCTCCCAACGCAAGCCCCATAGATCCATGGAATCTCATATTTTTGCGATATATCATTAATCATCATTCTTGTATCAAAATTATCGGTAGCATCTAGAATCAAATCGACTCCAGCAGCAAAGCGCTCAAGCTCCAGTGGGGTCGCATCTAAAATAAAGGCTTTGATCTCTACCTCAGAATTGATTCTTCGAAGCCGCTCTTTTGCCGCGATCGCTTTCGGCATACGATTCTTGGCATCGTCTTCACTATAAAGCTGCTGCCGTTGCAAATTGCTCCACTCGACATAATCGCGGTCGACAATCGTTATTTTTCCAACACCAGCCCGAACAAGCGCTTCAGCATTTCCCGTACCAAGAGCCCCTGCTCCAATAATTAAGACATGCTTCCCCGCGATTCTTTGTTGACCTTTTTCGCCAATTGGAGCGAATAAGGTTTGTCTTGAATAGCGGTCACTCATCCGATACTCAAGCCTTCCATTGGGCTGCTTGCCGTCGCAGAGCGTTTTTTCGGAATTCTTCCTGCCTCATATCCTAGACGGCCCGCTTCGATAGCTAGTTTCATTGCTTGAGCCATTTTCACTGGATCTTTAGCCGCCGAAACTGCTGTATTTAAAAGAACTCCATCTGCTCCAAGCTCCATCGCTTGTGCAGCATCTGCAGGAGAGCCAATTCCCGCATCAACAATGACTGGGACGCTCGTTTGTTCGATAATGAAGCTCAAGTTTAGTGGGTTGATTATTCCTTGTCCTGATCCAATTGGAGATGCACCTGGCATAATCGCATGTGCCCCTAGCTCCTCTAGCCTCCTCGCAAGGACAACATCATCAGACGTATATGGAAGCACTGTAAATCCTTCTTTTATTAGCTCTTCTGTTGCTTTTAATGTCTCGACTGGATCAGGTAATAATGTTTTGTCACAGCCAATGACCTCTACTTTGATCATGTCGCAAAGTCCTGATGCTTTTGCTAGCTTCGCATGACGAACTGCTTCCTGGGCTGTTTTCGCTCCGGCTGTATTCGGTAAAAGGCTATACTTTTCTAAATCCAGCTTTTCAAGAAAATTAGGCTGACTTGGCTCAAAAATATTCATTCGACGAACAGTAAACGTTAATATTTCCGTTTCTGACACTTCAACTGCTTGCTTTTGGACATCAAAATTTGGATATTTTCCTGTTCCTAATAATAATCTAGACTGAAATTGGTGTTTTCCAATAGTTAACACTCTCAACCGCCTCCTACAAATTGGACTAATTCTATAATATCTCCATCAGATACCTTCGCACCTGAATGATCTTGTTTTTCCAAAATCGTGTCATTATGTTCGACAATGACGACACGATTGTTTATCTCAAAATGCTCTATTAAATCGGTAATCGTTGTAATCGTACTTGGAACCGTTACGAACTCTCCATTAATACGCAACTTCATATTCTCAACTCCCTTATCGAATTTCTTTCAACCCGGAAGTGATCATCTATTTCTTTTCCTTCTACTAGTTCAGCCATTTGCCATCCAGTAATCGGAGATAGCAGGATTCCGTTCCGATAATGACCGGTTGCTATCGACAATCCGTCCCATTTAGGGTGTCTTCCAAGGTAAGGGAGCCCATCCCCAGTTTGTGGGCGAATCCCAGCCCATGCTTTTTCCCACTGGGCATTTTCAAGTTCCGGAATGATTTTAGTTGCGCGCTCCATTAGTCTTGAAACCCCGTTTAAACTAACGGTTTCATCAAAGGTATTCGCTCTTTCGGTGGCGCCAATTACGAGACGTCCGCCTAATTTCGGAACTATATAACAGCCATTGGCAAAGACCGTTCTTGTAATTGGGCTGGCTTTTACCCTAACGGAAAAACATTCACCCTTTACTGGATATGTGTTAAGTTGGGTATCTGCTTGTTTTAATAACTGTTCACTCCATGCCCCTCCTGCGACAATCGTTTCATCAGCATAAATTGATCCTGCCAGCGTTTGGACACCTACGACTCTATCTTTTTCTTTGATAAAATCATAGACTTCTGTATATTCCTGAATATCTGTTCCTAAGGCAACCGCTGAAAGAGCAAAAGCTTTTGATAACGAAGGGGCTGAAACATTCCCATCGTTAGGAATGTACATGGCCCCCTTGATGTGTTCAGAAAGAGCTGGTTCTTGAGCATGTAATTCATCAGTTGGAACCCACTCTGTTACCTCACCAAGCTTTTGCTGAAGTGGAACGAGGGACTTAAGCAATGACATTTCCTCATCTGTTTCTGCTATTTTAATCATTCCATTTTGAACTAATTCGATGTCGATCCCTGATAATTCCTTCAATTCCTCTGATAGTTTCGGAAACATGGCTCGGCTTTTACGCGCTAACCGAAACAGCGGGCTGTCTTTTTCCAGTTCAGTCTGTGCTCCGAGCATGCCCGCTGCTGCACTGGATGCTTTAGTAGCAAGCTGATTTTTTTCAACTAAAAGTACTTTTTTCCCTCGTTTACTCAGATGAAAAGCAATCGAGCTACCTATGACTCCCCCGCCGACAATAATGACATCATAATGGTTGTTCATGGTTCTCAAACCTCTCCCTCATCTTTTCTCTATATTCCAACACGGCATCTAAAGGATCTCTTGCCTTTAAAATTCCTGATAAAACAGCGATTCCTTCCACACCAGTTGCCAGTACATCATTTACATTTTTGGGCGTGATTCCTCCTATAGCAAGGACCGGGACCTTTACGTTCTCGATGATTTCTTCCAGTTCCTTCAGTCCCCTAGGAGGCATTCCTGGTTTTGAGGCAGTTGAAAAAATATGTCCATAAAGAAGTCTGTTAGCTCCCTTTTTTTCAACCTCTACTGCCTCCGCTAGTGAATGAACAGAACACCCTATCTGTAATCCAGGGAAAGCTTTTTTCACTAAAGATACGTCAATACTATGATGGGCAAGCTGAACGCCACCCGTTTTCATACTGTGTGCGACATCGATACGATCGTTTATGATGATTTTTTCAAGTGGGACACCCTGTTCCATTAAAGCTTCAATTACACCCACGAGTTCTTTGGCAGTCCACTTTTTTTCGCGAAGATGGAAGGCATCAACATCCTTATGAATTTTGCTTGCAATCCTTACGAACTCTTCCATCGACTGCTGTCCGGTTGAAATGACATGAAGTTGTTTATTCATATCTCACATCTCCTATTGGAAAAATCGGTAGGACAGTTGATACATAGTAAGCAAGGAGAATGAGCAGGATGACGTACACGGCAAAATAACTATCGTATTTTGAAAAGCCTACTTGATAAAAATAGGTACGCTCTTTGACAATTGAAAATCGTTTTGCTTCCATAGCTACTGCGATCCGATGGGCCCTGCGAATGCTTTGTGATAGGAGTGGAATCGAGTAGGACTTCAATTTAAAAAATAAGCCTCGGATTCCACTTTGCTGCTCTACTCCACGCACTTTCATGGCATTTTTTATCGTAAAAAATTCTTCGATCATGATAGGGATTAAGCGAAGGCCAGCCATAAAGCTATAAGCATATTTCGGTTTTAATCGAACCTGCTGCATCAATGAGTAAAATAGTTGAACAGGTCTCGTTGTCAAGGCAAATGTCAACCCAAGCGTTGCAAAAATAAAGGCTCTGAACCCTAGGTGAATCCCTCTATAAAAGCTTTCTTCTGTGATATGAATCAAGCCCCATTTGAACCAGGTCGTCTCCCCTTTTCCAAAAAGGATCATCGAGGAGGCCGTGGAAAGAAATACAACCAAAAACGGGATTAACAACAAGGCAACATGTTTTTTGGAGTGTCCGGAAAAAAACCAAAACAGAACAAATGCCCCTAGAGTTAAATTGACGAGCCAATTTAACTGATGAACGAATAAAACAAAAATAAACAAGCCCATCATGATGAATAGCTTAAAGGTTGGATTGATCTGATGCAGCCATGTCTGTCGGTAGTTAAACTCAAGATTCATATCACAACACTCCTAAGCGAAGACTCACCCTTTTCCTTTACGTTCTTATTCTGGAAGAGCACTCCATCTTTAATCGTCCAAACCTTTGTTGCGAAATGTTCGACGATTTTTTCATCATGGGTAACCATTAAGATCGTAGCTCCTTCTCGTTGATAACCTTGAAGCATTTCCAATAAAGCGAATGTGTTTTGAGAGTCTTGCCCAAAGGTCGGCTCATCTAATAGCATGATTGGCTGATTTTTGACAATCGATGCAGCGACACTCAATCTTCGCTTTTGCCCCATTGAGAGCTGATACGGATGGTGAGTTCGATGATCGTTAAGGCCAAATCGTTCTAATAGCTCTTCCACCTTTATGTTTACCTGCTCTTCATCGACTTTCTCAAGCCGAAGACTATAAGAAATTTCATCAAAAACCGAATTCGTAACAAATTGGAATTCAGGATTTTGAAAAACGAACGTAAGATCCTTTGGCACTTGTTTAGGTTTAACGGGTTTATTGTATAGATGATACAAGCCGCTCGTTTTGATAAACTGCATGAAGGCATGAAGAAGAGTCGATTTCCCCGCTCCATTTTCACCAACAATAGCGATCCATTCCCCAGCGGTGACACTTGCTTGGGTAATCGAAATTTTCGCTTCTTTTTGATGGAACCCTTTAAAGTCTTGGAGTGTAAGGATGGTTTCTTCCCTTGTTTCAACCGTATGTGGAGGGGTGGAGCGTAGATAATCCTCCCACACACCGGGATACCAGATCCCCTGCTCCCGAAAGATTTCCCTGTACTGAATAAGGATTTCGTCTTTTTCTCCATCCGCTAAAATACTTCCATCACGATCGAATAGAATGATGCGGTCAATGAGGTCAATGACATGATCAAGCTTATGTTCAACGATAATCAAAGTCTTATCCTGACTGATTCGCTTTACCGTTTCCCAAATGTCTTTTGTTCCTTCACTGTCAAGCAATGCCGTTGGTTCATCAAGAAACAATGTATCAGGATTTAAGGCGAGTACCGATGCAATCGCTAATCTTTGCTTCATCCCACCTGAAAGGCGGTTAATATTTGTATGGAGATCTTCCAATCGAAGCCCAACTTCATGTAGCAGCTCTTTGATTCGTTCTGGCATCAGTTCCCGTGGCACTTGCAAATTTTCCAAAACAAACGCGATTTCCTCATCCACAAATGGCATACAAAACTGTGAATCCGGATCTTGAAAGACATACCCCCATGAATCGGGATGCTTGATTTCTGTTGTTTTCATTGGGACTTCAATCGAATTCGGAATGACTCCTGAAAGAACTTGAAGCAGTGTTGATTTTCCACAACCAGACGGTCCAAGCAGTAATACTTTTTCGTTTTTTTCAAAAGAAACACTAATATCCTTAAATAATAGCTTTTCATGACCCGGAAATTTGAGGCGAAGACTTTCTACTTTCATCTTTCATCCTCCTCACTTACTGGTTCAATGCATCATAGTCCTCTTGTTCTGTTGGTCGAACGAGACTAGTGACGCCGGTTTTTTCTAACGCTTTGACTAGATAATAAGCGCCAATTCCAGCAATAATGATGGAACCAATCATTCTAAATCCTAGGAATAGACTTAAATTCCACAGAGCTAAATCTTCAATATACCCTTTATAATAATCCATAATAATCGAGCCAACCGCTGATCCAGCTGCCGCCATACTCACCACCAGGATGCCAGATCGTTTGTAACGGAACGCCATAAATACAAGTTCAGCAAATAGACCTTGGACAACTCCGAATAAGAGAACCTCGAGTCCCCACTCAGATCCCATGATGAATTCCCCTGAAGAAGCAGCAATCTCAGCTAATAAAGCAACACCTGGCTTTCGAATGATAAGGAAGGCTACAGTCGCGGCGATAAACCACATTCCATAAATTAGTTGATCTACGTGTAGCCCGAATGGTTTGACAAAATAATAAAGCGGCCCCCATAACTTGTAGACAATTCCAAAGCCAATGGAAATCACAATGGTGACTAATATATCTGTGAGCTTTAATCCTCTATTCATGCTTTTTCACCGACTTCTGCCCTAACAGTTTGAAAGACTTCATTTCCAAATGGCCATTCTTCTAGGGTGTGAGCCATTTCCCAGAACTGCAATTCATAAATGCTGCTTGTGATGAACAGTTCCTTCATTCGCTGTCTGTCTGATTCTGTGACCGTTTCAGCGATGTCATCAAGGCGCTGAATTTGTTCCTCAACAAGCTCTCTGAACCATTCTCCACCGTATGCAGCAATCCAATCTTGGTAGATGGATTCTTCTGGGCTGCATTCTTGTAATCTTTCCCCGATTTCGTAATAAAGCCAATAGCATGGGAGAATTGCTGCAATGATGTCTCCTAAGTGCCCGAATTGAGCGGCACGGTACATATGTGATGTATAGGCATATGCCGTTGGAGCTGGTTTAAAATTTCGTCGCTCTTCATCCGTGATTCCAAGTCTTTTTGAAAAATTTTCATGCAGCGCTAACTCTGCCTCATTTGTTCCTTGAGCATGTGCAGCCATGCTTGCTGTGGTCGCTAAGTCCGTTGCTTTTGCTGCTCCTAATGCTTGAGTTCTTGAAAAATGAGTTAAGTAATAGGCATCCTGAAGCACGTAATAGCGGAAATTTTCAAGTGACAATGTGCCGTCCCCAATTCCTTTAACAAACGGGTGATTAAAGCTTGCTTCCCAAATGGCATCTGCTTCTTTCCTTAAGTATTGTGAAAATGACATAACCAATCTCTCCTATTCTCAGACGACCCACGGTTTTTGTTCTATCAAGCCCCAAGCTCCCAAACTAAATTAGAACAAAAAAACCACTTCCTATTATGCGTAGCGCATACAGAAAGTGGTCGTGAGATTAGTAGATTAAATGTTCTACATAGCATCCAATTACCACTTCCCTACGCTGGCTTCAACCAGATCAGGTTCTAAGGGTCTCAAAGTCGCACTTTAATCTCAGCCTTTAAGGTAAGGCACCCCTAGTGGATCGTCATATATAATTTTGTATTCGATGTAATCGTAACATGTATAGATGGTTTGTCAATCCTTTTTGACTTACACCTCAAAGCGATATAATTTTCTTGGACGTCCCCTACCACCGCTTTGCTCTTCTCCACAAATTCTCACAACACCGAGGCGCTCCATTTCGGTAAGGATTCTGCGCCCATTTCGCTCAGTCCCATTTAACCAGCGCGAAAGATCCTGAGAAGTGATGGCTTCTTTATCATAATGTCGGGAAAGGGACATGATCTTCGATACAATTTTCGTACTAATAGAAGCTTCCTTGAACTTTTCTTCCCAGACTTGTCCCCAATCTTGGTATGAAAACGTAATGCTCTCATTGGAATTAAGGGTCTCTGTAATTTTTTTGTCTTCACTGACACTAACCACAATCGAAGAATCATGCTTTCGCGCGTGCTCGAAAGCAAGGCGAACATGATGCTCTGCTTCTAACACAGTCACACCAAAACCGAGCCCAACCCGAATGTCGAGGTTTGTATGAGCTTTTACTTCTTGAATCAGTGTTGAAAAAACCTTCTCATTTAGATTAAGTTCACCCCTAGTTGTGTACACGAAAAACAATCCATCTCCTAATTGAACCATAGAACCGTTCATTTGCTGTGCAATATCAAGCAAATTTCGTTTAAGATCCAATTCCTGATGTTTCATTTTAAAGGAGAAAAGAGATTCATCCTTATGTGTAGAATAGATGACTTCAATTCCAACAATTGCGATTTGCGATTTTCGGTATTTCCGCGAATGGGCTCTTTCTAATAAGAATTGTAAAATCATACGAATGGCAAGATTAGTAGGAACGACACGATAGCAAGGAATGCCTAGCTCGATAAGCCTCGTCTGAACCGTTTGGATACACGTGATCGCCACTTCAATTTCTCCCTTTTCATATAAGGAACGATGAAAATTAACCAACTCTTCCGCATTCCGATAACCTTCATAAGGGTAGCTTGAAATCGAGAGTTGTTCAAAAGCATGAAACTGAACAGCACTTTCAATTTCTTGCTTAGAAATTGTATCAAGGCTTATTTTTTTCAAAATCGTATTCTCTTTCATTTGCGCCTCTAGTAATGCGCCAAAAAAGCTTGAGCCATGAAGGGGCGGAAAGCTTCCTTCCTTTTCTGTGATCATTCCCTGTTCAAGCGCAAAATAGTAGGGGGATTGACCTGAGAAAAACCATTGGTCAATGTTGTGACGATTGTTTTTAATAATCCCCTCGATTTCACTTACTTGTTTATATGGAAAATTAAATAGTTCAATATTATTAAAGTGGGCGGATACATGATTAATCCGTTGTATCGAATCGTCAGGACCCACTACACCAATTTTTACATTCAATCATTACTCACCTGCTTCTTGCTGCAAAACGGCAGTTAGAATATCGACCCCTGCTTGTAAATCCGCTATCTTGCTATATTCCTTTGGATGGTGGCTAATCCCTTTTTCACATGGAATAAAGATCAATGCAGACGGCCATTTAGCAGCCATGTTCATGACATCATGCCCTGCACCGCTATCCATTTCATAACTTGTATAGCCTAGTTGCTCACCTGCTGCTTTTACTGTAGCGGTAAGCTTTTCATCTAATAATATCGAAGGATTATCAACAAGGGTTTCTATGTTTATTGTAACATTAAACTCTGTTTCTAAGAGACTACATTTCTGAATGATTTTGTCTGCCATTTGACGTTTCAAATTATCGTCTACAGAGCGGATATCAATTCCAAGCTCGACATAGCCTGGGATGACATTCATGCCGTTCGGCTTTACTTCCATCGTACTGACCGTTGCTACTAGTGGTTTTGAGGAGATTCCTGATAATCTTTCTGCTTCTTGAGAGACGTAGGTGATAAGTGGGGCAAGTGCCACGAGAGCATCTTCCCGTTTTCCCATTGGAGTGGTACCTGTATGCCCCGCCATTCCAACTGCCTTGATTTTCAACCTAATAGGACAAGCAACTCCTCTTACAACCCCAAAATGAGCGCGGTGATCTTCAATTTGTGTACCCTGTTCAATGTGGAGTTCGACGAAGGATTTAATATCATCTTGCGGACGTTCCGCTTTCTCTATGGCATTCCAATCAAGCCCCGTCGATTCGATTGCTTCTCTAATCGTAACGCCATGACGATCCTGTACCTTTTCTACCGACTTATCTAAGATTCCCGCGACACTTTTGCTTCCTAATGTCGAAACACCGAAACGAGCTGATTCTTCTGAAGCAAAGCACACCACCTCAATCGGGCGTTTCGGTTGAAATCCTTTACCTTTTAAACTCTTAATCGCTCCCAGTGCACAGAGGACCCCTGCCACCCCATCATATCCTCCACCTGATTCGACTGTGTCGAGATGGGAACCTGTCATAACAACCGGAAGATTGCTTTCCCCCTCCCAACGAGCAAACGTATTTCCTGCTTGATCACTGTTAACCTTCAAATCTAGTTCACTTGCAATTTCCTTAAATACCTTAATTGATTCCAGCTCTTCCACTGAATATCCTAATCTTGTAAAGCCGTTTGGTTGGTCCATTGTATCTACGAGGTTTAGCTGAGCAAGCGTTTTTTCGAGCCATTCTTTCATATTATTTTTCTCCTTTCCTTGGATGTTAAGGGAGATGTGACGGATTTTTCCATCTGTGCAGCCTTTAGTGCTGCGATAATTTAGAAATGAGGCGTATGAAAGCATCAACTGCTACTTCAAGCACTCCTTCTTCAAAATCAAATTGGGAATGATGATGTCCATTTTTTAAAGAGGTGCCAAACACCATGTATGTCGCTTTTCCACCTTGTTGCTGCACTTCATTGATCATGTAGGTCACATCTTCTGAAGCCTTTAATGGCATACTATTTGAGACTTCTGTTATCAATGCGCTCTCACCGCTAATTTCCTTTATCCACTGAATCCATTCAGAATCACATGTTGCTTCGACTGTTTCACCGACAATTTCAATTCGGGTGGCGACATTATATAAACCGCCTGCTGCTTGGAGGATTCTTTTTGCTTCTTCTAGCATGTAATGATTAATTTCTGTCGTCTCACCGCGAGTTTCCACTTCTAAATAGGCTTCATCTGCGATAATATTTCTTCCACTACCCGCCTGTAGTTTGCCAACATTAATTCTCGTCTCTCCATTCGAGTGTCGCGGAATATTGTAAAGATGAAGGCTAGCAGCAGCTGCTGCCAGCAGGGCATTCTTTCCTTTTTCAGGTTCTAGACCTGCATGTGCAGCCTTCCCTTTATACGTTATATTTAGCTTTGACGAGGCCAAGAAGGAATCGGTCGTCGCTGCAATCTTCCCTAGCTCTGTATCGCGAATTCCAATATGTCCGCTCGCAAAGTAATCAACACTGTCTAACCAGCCTTTTTTCACCATCGCTTTCGCCCCTCTTCCCCCTTCTTCTGATGGTTGAAAAAGAAGAGTGAACCTGCCTTGAAGTTGATCTTGAAACTGGGAAATGTAATGCGCTACACCTAATCCAATTGACGTATGACCATCGTGTCCACAAGCATGCATCACGCCATCATGTATTGATTGAAATTCGTGTTGAGAAGGGAAGTGACCTTCAGCTTTCGATTCGTTAATAGGGAGGGCATCAATATCAAAGCGAAACGCCATATGTGGACCGGGTTTCCCTGTGTTGAGTGTGGCTACTAGCCCCGTATGGCCATCCTTCATTTTTTCTAACCATTGAGCCTCTACCCCTTCTGTTCTTGCTCGCTCCTCTTGATGCACAAGATATTCAGAAGCAGGGACTCCCATCCTTTCGTTGCTTTCAAGCGCTTCTTTTCCGACATAAATGGTAAATCCAAGTGTTAATAATTCTTTTCCAATCAAATAAGTGGTTACGTATTCCGTGAAACCTAGCTCCGGTTTTTGATGAAGTGTTCTTCTCCATGTCGTTAGTTTAGGTGATATGTCTTTTATAAAATTTTCAATATGATTCATGTGTTTCTAACTCCTCTTTCTCTAACTTTTTTAACGTATCCACTGCTAGCTGGGCCATGAGCTCAACGCCTTTATTTAAAGCTTCTTCGTTTAATTTAAATCGCGGATCATGGAGAGGGTATTGTCGGCTAGTGTCTGACACAGATGTCCCTAACCAATAAAAGGCACCTGGGTACTGCTGCAGAAAACGAGAAAAATCTTCTCCTCCTAGTGACGGTGATACAGCTGGTGTTGAGGATTCACCGAGGATTTTTTGTGTTGTTTCTATAACTTGTTCAGCCCATTTAGGAGTGTTAATGGTTGCAGGGTAACCATCTAAGTAATCAATTTTTATGTTTGCAGCGAAGCTTTTCTCAATGCCTTCTACAATGGAAGAGAAACGCTTTTTTACCATTTCCTTCACTTCTTTTTTGAACGTTCTAACCGTTCCTTCAAGTGTGACTTTATCGGCGACGACGTTATACCGATACCCTCCATCAATCCTTCCGATGGTGACAACGGCAGAATCTAATGGATCCGTGTTCCGGCTTACAATCGTTTGAAGCTGAGTAATCAGGTTACCCGCTATAATAATGGCATCATTTGTTTGATGAGGCATACTTGCGTGTCCACCTGATCCTTGGATGGTGATCTTAAAGCGGTCGGATGCCCCCATCATTTCATTCGGCAGTACGCCTACTTCTCCTGAGGGAAGATCAGGCCACACGTGTTGTCCGTAAATCACGTCTGGTTTAAATTCCTGGAAAACTCCCTCATCCATCATTTGTTGTGATCCACCAACGGGAGCATTTTCTTCAGCTGGTTGGAACACAAGAAGAACGGTTCCCGCTAACTCAGATCTCAGTTGATTTAACACTTTCCCTACCCCGTAGAGCATAGCCGTATGGGCATCATGACCACATGCGTGCATTTTGTCGGCGTACTTCGATTGATAATCATGGTCATTTTCTTCTTGAATCGGTAAGGCATCAATATCCGCTCTTAAGGCCACCGTTCCCCCTGGTTTCTCTCCTTGAATAATGCCAAGAACTCCTGTTGTCGCAAAACCCGTTTTAAAAGGGATCCCTGCTTGTTGAAGCATTTCCTGAATTTTTTTTGACGTTTCAAATTCTTCCCCACTTACTTCCGGATGCTGGTGAAAATGGCGTCTTAACTCAATCACTTCATCCTCTACTGATTTCACAAGTTGATTAAGATTCATCTAGAACGTCTCCTTTTATTTAAGTCGATTCGATTATTAAAGGAAAAATTCCTTAATAATTCCGTTAATAATTACATTCTATATAAAGTTGGAAATTCCTGTTTGGATGAGAAGATTTTTTATTTAGTGAGAATCTTGATTAGTATTTTAGAGTGGTGGATTTATGTCTTATCTAGCTGATATTTTTTACATGGGGAAGATGAGGGGTCTTTAATTAAACATTTGATTAGTTGAGTTCGGGAGGACGGGAGCATTAAGGTTTGATTTACTTTGTTATGGTCGTTAAATTAATACAGGCCGTGACTCAAAGTTCTTTTTCTCTACAAATCTAGAATATTTAGATTGCTTTTCTAGCTTTGTTCCTTGGAAGAAATTCAGGAGAAGGTTTGAATTGAAGAAAGGGGCTTCATTACGAAATGGATTTGGTGATGTTAATGTTGGATAGCTGCTCCATCGGTATAGGGAAGGCTCTGTGACAATGTTTGCTTCAACAGGATTTAGATGAATATAGCGGCTCACTTTTAGGACGCTAATAATTCCTTTTATCGGCTCTCCATAATAGCGATTTTCAAAGACATGACCCGTGAGGTTATACCTCGAATTGAAATAAGTAGCGTATTTCTTGTTAATGTGGGCCATTAATTGGGAGATAGGGGTGTTAGGGGAACGAATTTGCATGTGGTAATGGTTGGTCATAAAGCAGTAAGATGCCGTTTCAAACAAAGTTGTCTCATAGAGGGATGTGAGGATATGTGAAAATGCTTGGAAGTCCTTCTCATCTTGAAAAAGGAGATCTCTTCGATTTCCACGAGCACTTATATGATAAAAATGATCAGGGCTCCAAACCCTTCGTTTTCTTCCCATCGGGTCACCTCGCATAATTTTTACTCTATTTGCAAAGATTCTACCAAACTCGTGGAAATCCTCCTGATATAATTCGACAAAAACCGGGTCGTGCCTGGCACCACCCGAATTTTCTTTAGAAGTTGTAGTCCCAGAGTACGCGCCATTCGCCGTCGTCTTTAGCGACGTAGCAGGTTTGGGTGATGGTGAGGAGTCCGAATTGACTTTCGAATGTGAGGTTAACGTCTGCTGCTTTTACTTCTTTGAAGGATGGGCCGTCTTTGCTGAATTTCCATTTGTTGATTTCCCGTAGATCCCCTATTTCAACGTCAAATGTATCCACTTCCATATGCCCCATGAAGACATGATTTTTGGTTTGTATATAAGATGATTTCTTGAATTTTTTCTTCATTTCGGAGTGAAACAACTCCCAAGATTGACCAAATTCACCTTCTTTTTCACTTTTATAAAATTCTTCAATGACTTCTTTTGGATCATTAGTAGTAAAGGATTGCACCGAGCAACTAACAAATCCAATGACCATAATGACCAAGCATCCCACCGCAAGGAGGATCGGAAATGGGCTTCTCCTTCGACGCATCAAATCACCTTCTTATCGGGCAAGTCTATACTTATCCATATGACTTATTGACACTATGTATGTTTATTAGAAAGCGTTCTCTAATCAAAAAGACGGCGGGGTTCCTTTTTCAGCCTTTGGAACAGCATTAGTTCGCCGCGGAAAAAATTAATTTGTCCGGTAAGCCCATTTATTTGTCCAGATTGAGTATTAATTTGTCCGATACTGGGATTTATTTAACCGGAATCCAATATTTATTGACCGCTCGACACATACCGACAAATTCCGCCGCTATCATAAACCCAAAACTTTCACAAAATAAAAAAACAACCAGTTTTTGGCTGGTTGCTACAATCACATTTATTTACGTTAGAACGTCTTCTAACTCTTTCTATGTTTTTTAATTGAATAACGGATTCTACGTCGACTTTTCCCATAACTAGCAACAGCACTTTTCTTTTCCAAGCTACCTTTTGCATCTTGCTCATATAACTCTCTCGCCTTTATATACAAAAGAGTCAATCCTCTCACCTCCTATTCAAAAAGTTAGTACCTCCTTTCCCCATTTTTATTACGTAAAACTATTTTTTATGAAAAAAGGATCGTGAAAATATGAAATTTCTTTCGGATGACATTCTCACCAAAAAAATGACAAGTAATGCCCCTGATCCTTCTAACCCAACGTCAAAATTTGTAGATATTTTTGTTGTTTGTTCGGTAGAAAACCGCGGTATAGGTTAATAAATAGTATAAGGAGCTGATTCAATATGATCATTAATGTGAAAAGTTGGAGACTGTTATCGACTCAAGACAAAATGTTTATTTTAAGAGCCATTAGTCAGAACTCAAGATTGAAAAATGTTGCTTAACTTCTTTAAAATGGTTTCCTTGCCTAATCTTTTAATCGTTCATGAAAAGGCTTTTCACCATGGGGGAGGAAACCTACTAATTCTTTAACGTGATTCCTTATTTTGTTTTTGGATAAATGCTTCTTCCTCTTTCTTTGATAAAATTCTCGTTGCTTCTCCAACGCTTCCATCCTGTAAGCTCCATATTTCATTATGGTCATTGTCTATCCCTGAAAAATCTTCGTCAGACCATCGTGTCAAAATGTCTTTATATAATCTTTCATGCTTATAATCTTTCATTTCTAATTGCTCAAGTAAATAGATTATCCTTGCGTCCGTTAAACGATAATATGACCACTTTTCAGAAGCAGCTACCTTTTGGTGACTCATCGCATGGATATACTGCATCATAATATTTTCTCCAATTGGCTCTTTCATTGATTCGTTAAAAGGATTCTCTCCGTCTGCTCGCTTTTCAACATCCTGAGCTTTTGATACAGGTGCACTTCCACTTTTCTGCGAGTCACTTTCATTGCTTTTCGGACCACTTGCAACACTAGTCTGCGAATCTAAATAATAGTAGACACCAAATGGGATACCTACAATGAGCAAAATTAAGATTGGAATCATAACAAGCTTTCTTTTAAACATAGTGACTACACTCCCTTCGTAGATGCTGTTCCTGGAAAACTGATTTTCTATTTCCTATATAATTCTTTCATCACACAGGAAAATCCTTCACCCAAATCAATCTATCTTTGAAACATTCTTTGCTTTTGTAGGTCTAGCCAACATTACAACAAATTGGTTATGTACCAGGTACAATTCAGCGGTTTTGTGCCAGGTACATTTCGGACCTTCTGTACCTGGTACACTTAGGTGTTTTTGTACCTGGCACCGATTAGGATTTATGTCCATTTCAAATTTTCTACGCTGAAGGATTTAACATTTGCCCAATTTAGTCATATAATGAGATTTGAGTGGATGTGTGATTTTTTCGCATCCAACAAAATTACACTATGAATTGGGAATGAAAAATCATGAATCAATACCTTGAAACTTACGAGAAATTATTATCTTATGTTCATAAAGATAACATTAAATTGGATGAGGTCCTGAGAAATCATACGTATACGAGACTTGGTGGGAAGGCAGATCTTCTTGTGACCCCAACGACTTATTTAGAAGTTCAGAATGTCGTGAAGTTTGCCAAGGAAGAGAAGATTCCACTCACCTTGCTTGGAAATGGTTCAAACCTTATCGTTAAGGATGGCGGGATCAGAGGAATTGTGCTTCTGCTGAAACACTTTAATAGCATTACCACAGAGGGTGATGTTCTCGTTGCGCAAAGCGGTGCAGCCATCATTGATGCTTCCAGAAAAGCATTACAAGAGCATCTATCCGGCCTTGAATTTGCCTGTGGGATTCCTGGAACTGTTGGCGGTGCCCTTTATATGAACGCTGGTGCCTACGGCGGTGAAATCAAGGATTGCCTTGACCATGCTCTTGTCGTCGATATCGATGGAAACCTTGTGAAGCGTACAGCTGCAGACTTGGATCTTGACTATCGTACAAGTAATATTGCGGAAAAAGAAGACATTGTCCTCGAGGCTACTTTCCAACTTAAAGCTGGAAACTACGACGAAATTAAAGCGATTATGGATGATCTTACCTTTAAAAGAGAATCCAAGCAGCCACTTGAATATCCTTCTTGCGGAAGTGTTTTCAAGCGTCCACCGGGGCTTTTCGCTGGAAAACTAATTCAAGATAGCGAGCTTCAAGGTACAAGTATTGGTGGGGCTGAGGTCTCAACTAAACATGCAGGCTTTATTGTAAACAAAAATAACGCAACAGCTACTGAATATATTGCCTTAATTCGTCACGTTCAAAAAACAGTGAAAGAAAAATTTGATGTGCAGCTAGAACGTGAAGTTCGGATTATTGGAGAAGATTTAGAAGAATAGAAAAAACTGCGGCACCTTTTAGAAGGGACCGCAGTTTTTTTGTGAGAAAAATTAATTAGACAAAGCGTCCGTCAAGACAGGAACGATTTGTTTCTTACGAGACACTACACCTTTAAGAATAGCCGTATTATTTTGAAGAGCGACATTAAACGATTTTTCGACAGCTTCTGTTTTGTTTCCAAGAGCTACAGCAACTGAGTCATTATTTAGAATGTCCGTAACAACGAATACGAAAAGATCTAAATTTTTCTCTGCCACTACTTTGTAGATCTCTGCTTCCACTTCTTCTTGACGGTCTAATACGTCATTAGGGTCTACGACGTTCACTTGTGCAACTTCAACCTTGTGATCGCCCATTTGGAATTCTTTTGCATCAAGTGTAATCAACTCAGCAACGGTTTTGTCACTTATATCTGCACCTGCTTTAAGCATTTCCAAACCGTAGCTCTCTGCATTTACACCCGCAATTTCTGCTAGTTCACGAGCTGCTTCTACATCTTGCTCTGTACAAGTAGGCGATTTGAATAATAGTGAATCGGAAATAATCGCTGATAGCATTAAACCAGCAATTTCTTTCTTAATTGCGACACCATTTTCTTTGTAAAGCTTATTCAAAATCGTTGCCGTACACCCAACAGGTTCAGCGCGGTAGTACAATGGATCACTTGTTTCAAAGTTTGCGATACGATGATGGTCAATAACCTCAAGAACGCGAACCTGATCAATGTCGCTTACACTTTGCTGGCGTTCGTTGTGGTCCACAAGGATTACCTCATTTACTTCATTTGCAACGGTTTCCACAAGACGTGGAACCTCAGCACCGAATTGATCGAGGGCAAATTGCGTTTCACCATTGACCGCACCAAGGCGAACTGGCTCTGCGTCAATACCTAATTCCTTTTTAAGATCTGCATACGCAATAGCTGAACAAATCGTATCTGTATCAGGATTTTTGTGACCAAAAATGAAAACTTTACTCATCATAAACGACTCCTTCTATGTATAAAATTCAATTCATAACATGTCCATATTCCACCCCTTATTCTATCGAATTTCATTCAAGCTTTCCAGTCACACCTGCAGAAAAAATCGACAAATCTCGGGTCGTGCCTGGCACCCGTCGGAATATGTCGAATTATTTTTGAGTTTCCGATTTTTTACATTTTCTCACTACTTATAGACCTGAAATCCTTGATAGACTTAAGGATCGTGTAGGTCGACTTGAGGAGAGCGTTGATAAGCTTGATGTTCGTGTCGCTTGGCTTGAAAAAAGCGTTAATAAACTTGAAATGCATGTTAGGCAGCTTGAAGAAAGTGTTGGTAAAGTTGAAGTGCGTGTCGGTCAGCTTGAAGAAAGCATTGGTAATCTTGAAGATAGAATCAGCGGCCTTGAAGAAAAGGTGTCAGAAATCGACGAGACGTTAAAGGGGTATGATATAAGATTGAATAGCCTTGAAAATAATGGGCAAATTCTGTTAGAAAACCAGCATGAAATTCTGGATAATATTCGAACATTGGTACAAGAAAACTGGGAACATAAAAAAGAATTACTTAAGGAAAAGCGGCGGGCAGGAATGGAGTAATTGTTACATTGTTTCTACCTACTACTTCTCCGAAATAAGTAACTTCATCTTACCCCTTCACAAAAATCCAAAGAAAAAAACTCATCTATCAATATAGTTACCATAATATATTCCTATATATTATCAAAAACCCTAATAAACTAAGACCCCCCTCAGTAAACAGTCCTACAAAACACAGGTTACGCTGTCCCCTTTTTTTCGGATGTAAATATTTTGTAAATCCAAATAAGTTTGTATATGCTGTGGCGAGAAAATGATAAGATTATGATGAGGAGGTGAAAAAGTGGATCATCTAATTTTGTAGGCCATTAAAGAGTTACAGGAACATATTGATACAAAAATCGATCAACTCGAGAAGAAAATAGATTCCCTTGAAAAGAAAAATTTGAATCATTAGAAAGAAGAGTCCAAAAAATCGAACAATTCCAAGTCGATCTCCTCGCACATTTGAAGGTACTAGTAAAAGAAAACTTTCGAATGATAAAACTAAGAAGTAACCGGGTTAGACTAACCCCCTCTCCAATTACCCTTATTTTTCCAAACCAATCACTGACCTAAAAATTTCCCCAATACGGAGGTACCCCAATGACCAATTCAGCTTTTATCGTAGACGAAACGATGCTCCCCCAAGACTTACAGGAAAAACTAAAAATTCTTAAAACTGAAATTGCCGCTTATTATTCGGAAACGATCCCTTTAATATTTGAGACATTACTTGAAGTGGCAGAAGGTGAAATGGAATTGATGAATACGGATTCGATTTTAGAGTCTTCCTTTCTCCAACGTTTTATGGATGTTCATTACCTCTATCTGTTCGCAGATGGATTTACTTTTTCCATGCAACAAGAAGCAGGGATGATGACCAAACCCCTTAAAAAGGCATTTTCAAAACGAGTTAAAGAGCGATTAAATGAATTAAAAAATGAAGCATTACAATTTCTTAACATAGAAGAAACGGAATGCTTCACCTTAACCGCTTATAAAACATTTGAATATGGAATGGAGACCGGTAAATTTTTTTACAAAACAACTTTAAAGGAGTAAATATAGCCCCCACATCCGATACGATAGTGGGGGATTTTTATGAAATTATTCATTTTGACAAATTTCGAGTCATGCTAGGCTCCATTATTCTGCTTTCACTAGTCTTCCTTTAACAACTTCATAAACCGCAAAGGAGTTTGCTTCCATTGTTATCGATAGTTTGCCTTTTTTACTTTTCACTTTGTCTTTTTTTTCAAGTGCGTTTTGAAGCATTACTTTATTTATATCTGGTTGGTTATATAGATCGTTAAGCGATACTTCCACTCCTTCCCCTTTGTTGACCACTACAAGGAGTTTCTTGTCATCAGTAAATCGTTCAAAGGCATACATATCATCCTTCACATGAATTTCTTTAAAATCTCCAGTCCTTAGGGCTATTTCATTATTTCTTAACTCGATAATATCTTGATAGAATGCCTTCAGCTCAAGATTCTGATCTTCTTCCTTCCACGGCATCATCTCACGGAAATAACGGTCCTTCCAATCATCAACTAGATTATGGTCTTTACTTTGTGATAGGCCGACCTCTGTTCCATAATAAATTGTCGGAACCCCAGGAAATGTAAACTGAGTGGCAGCAGCGAGCTTAAGCTTCTCAACATCTCCACCTGCTTCAAACAGAAAGCGAGGTTTATCGTGGTTATCCAAGAAAGTGACCATCAAGTATTCTTCAGGATAAGTAGCTAGGTTCGCTTGAATTGTATGACTCAGCTCTGCCATTGATTGATCTTTAGCAAAAACATTTACCATCGTATCCGAAAGACCAAAATCAAGGGCACCATCGAGTTTACCAGCATAGGAGTTGATTTTCTCACGACTATCCCATACTTCCCCAAAGATGAATGCATCTGGATTGATTTCTTTTACCTTGTGGCGGAAATCGACCCAATAGCTGTAGCTCGGGCCTTTGGCATGATCTAAACGAAAACCGTCAAAGTCTAATTCTGTTAACCAAAAAGGAACGACATCATTTAATATATACTCCCTCGTTTCATAGTTGTCGTTATTTAATTCCGGCAGCTCGCTAATACCATAAAAGGATTTGTATTTATCGGGCCATTCTGTAAACGTGTACCAATTATAATATGGGCTCCCTTCCCCTTTTGCTTTCGCATCTTCAAAAAATGGGTGCTGATCGGATGTGTGATTTGGGACAAAATCATAGACCACCTTCATGCCTTTTTCATGTGCTTCATCAATCAACTCTTTCATTAATTCCTTGTCACCAAAGTGATGATCAATCTTTTTAAAATCCGCTGGATGGTAGCCATGTGAGTATGGACCTTCGAACACTGGCGAAATCCAAATCGTATTAACCCCTAAATCTTCAATATAATCGAGCTTTTCTTTAACTCCTGCCAGGTCTCCTCCCATCCAGCCTTTTAATCTTTCATCATAAGGAAGATCCTCATTACCTGGTTCGTTATTCCCTTCATTTCCGTCACGGAAACGGTCAACAAATACATGGTAAATGGAGGCGTTCTTTGCCCATTCAGGGGATGCAAACTGGTCAACATAATAGGCAAATTCAGTCGCTTCTTTCGAATCAAAGCTATTGGTATCAGCAAATTGAGTGCCTTCTCCATTTGTATTCCACACATCAAGTTTGTATTTCACTCGTGTTTGATTGGCCTGCTTTGGAATCTTTCCTAATAAAGTTGAGACTTTTAAATTGTTCTCTTTTTCTTCAGTGGATTGTACAGATAACCGCACTACTTCCCCATTTGCAGCTTCTCCACGCTTACCAGCCGGTGCCGTTCCATCTGTTGTAAAATAAATGGCTCCTGCATCGATTGGTCCATAATGTTCAACGGTTGTCGTTATTGTGACAGCATCATTTTTCGTTGGCAAAAATGGTTCATGATTAAAATTATGTGTCACACTTTCGGCAACTGGAATCGCCGACCATTCTGTCACCGTATCTTCTACAATCGTTCCATCTTTTGAAAAAGTAGCCGTTCGCTTTTCAGTACGCGCTTCTTTGTACCGATCCGAACCCAAGCCGTAAAAGTAAGAAAACTCTTCCCCTGGATTTCCAGCGATATCAAGCTTCCAAACTCGCACTTCATCCGTTTTTTCAAGAGGTGTGAGACTGTAATTAAAGCCATTCAAACTCGTTGCGATTGTTGGTGTTACCCACTCAGGAGTTGATTCTGGCAATGTCACTTGAAGTGTTACTTTTCCTTCGTACTTATCGGCCAATGTAACATCTACTTTGCGTTCATCCCCTGGATGGAAAGTAAAAGTATAATTTCCATCCCTTTCGGCAGTATATGTCAAATTGTCACCCGGCATCCATTCACCATCATATACATATTTAAATTCAAGCTTCTTCCCGCCCACTAATGGAATGGGGTTACTATTCCAAACATCATTGGTTTCATCGTACTTTAGTGGATGATTATTGGAGTTCCAATCTAATGGTGCTTCACTTCCTCTCAGCACCACTGAATCGTATGTACTTTCAGCTTTTGCAGTGGATGGTTCAAAGGAAGAATTGGAAAGGCATAAGATCATTATTATCGTTATAAAAATTGCTGGTAACCGCTTCACTAACACCATCTCCTTTGTTCTGAAATTAAAGCGCAATCGATTGCACAAAACGAGGAAATAAAGAGAAAGCAATCAATGCTACCATTTCGCATACTGCTTTCAATAACTTAGTTCCTTACTTTGCAACTTTGCACATTTTTAATATATCACAATTTTCAGATAACATAAATATTTTCATTTAAATATCCATAATGTAGACTATTTATATTTCCTAAATATCTTACTTCCCTTTATTGCCTAGATAAATCCATCAAAAATACATTACTCAAAACTAAATAATTTGAGAAGAGAAACACAGTTTTCACCACACTTCTCTTCTCATCAATGTTTCCGGGGTCATCCCAATTCCCCCACACATAACTCAATCGCTCTAGTAAGATCGCGCTGGGACCAGCTTGGAACCTTTCCATGCTGTAACCCTAGCTCATGTGAAGCTGGGATATGAATAAACCCTGAAGGTATATTAAGCCCTTTTTGCTGAAGATAATGGAGCATTGTATACATGACATTGTTACATAAATAGGTGCCCGCTGTATTAGATATTTCTGCAGGAAGCCCTTCACCAAGTAGCCTTTCTACCATGCTGCGTATGGGTAGAGTACTAAATATGCCGTCTAAGCCACTCTCAGCAATCTTCTCATCCACTGGGCGATGACCACTGTTATCACGATCACCGTCACTACAATTTATAGCAATCCGTTCAGGGGTGATTTTATATCTTCCCGCAGCTAATCCTAAAGAAATAATTGCATCAGGTTTCACTTCTTCAAAGTACTCTAATAGTTGATTTCCCGATTTTTTAAAATCAACCGTTAAAATCCTTCCTACGACTTCAAATTCATCAATCTTCTTTCCATCTAACTCTTCCACAACCTTCATTGTTGGATTGGTCGGGTAATCTAAAAATGGTTCAAAACCAGTTAGTAATAGCTTTTTCAAGTTTATTCACCTCTTATAAAATCATTGGTCTTGCTCGTTTTACTTCAATTGTGGAATTTCCATAAATAAACTGGCTCTTTTGTTTTTTCATTGCTGCTGTTTCAATAATCGCTAAATCGAACAACTTATGAGCTGTTTTACATCGTTCTAAAGCTTCTCCACTAACCGTTTCATCTGCTGCTTCAGAAATGATATCTGCACATATCCATTCTGAGTATCTTGAGATAGAGACTGTAGAGTTTGAATTCGGATGTGTTGGCCATTTATAAAAAATAAAATCACTCGATTGTTCAATTGGAAAAACTTGCGGCAGCCATTGATAACCATATTTCTTATATCGATCTAGCCAATATTGATTTAGTTCCTGTATTTCAGTTCCTTCTATTTTCGCTCCTATGCTCTCTATTATTTTCTGTAAGTTTTGGTACTGGATAGGGTAGTTTTCTTCATTTAACTCCCGGCCAATTCCGTATATTAGTGCATTGGGCATCCAATAAGAAACTGGGAATCGTGGTGGGCTGTTATACCCAGCAAATGGCTGAATCCACTCATGTGAAGGGATTCCATGATCATCTATTACAATGTCCGGTGCCCATTTTTTCATAATAAGAGGAACTATGTCTGCTTCTCCAAAAGCCGTTCGTTTATAACGAACATGTGAATACTCTAATCCTACCGCATTGTAGCGTGCAGCATGGTGTTTCCACTGTGGATTATCCGTCACCATTTTTTCATGAAGTTTTGCCCCATCAGGATTCGCTAACGGTATAACAACCAGATTTACCTTCCTTAGAAGATCAGTACGAGAAACCGCTAACTCCTCCATCAATTCTAATATAGCTGGCGTACTTGATACTTCATTCGCGTGATGTCCAGCTTCAATTAAAATAGTAGGTTTATATGTAGTTAGTTTTAATGGAGAATAAAATTGTTCCTTCGTTTCCGAAAACATTTCCAAAACCGGAATTGGCTCTCCTCGATAAGATAAAGTAGGAACCCATTGCTTAACAAGGTTTTGTGGTAAGTTATGCCTTTTTCGTTTTTCTGAAACTTTTGATTCTGTCAAATCAAGTTGTTTTTCCGCACCGTTCCCTTCAATCATGACCACCTTCACAGGGGATTCTCCTTTAAAGAAAATGGAAGTCGTTTTCCAATCAAAAATTTCTTCTTCCTTCCAAGGATAAGCGACAATAGCGGCTTTTGGTTTCACATCGCTGACTGCTTTAACAAAAGGATAGACCCCTCCTGGTGCAGGAAATCCTTTTCCTATAGTCTCTTCGCCTTTTACAATGAAAAAGTCCAACGTATTAAAGTAAAGGTCTTCATGAAGAGCTTCCATAGAGGAAATTCTTTCTTCATCAAGATTGAGTCTACGTTCTTCTTCACTCATTTGAGCCACGATTTCAATTCGATCAAACAATGGTTTTGTAAAACCTTGTTCCTTATCACTTCCTTCTACTTTGGACCAAAGTAAGGGAAGAACTTCTTTTTGGTAGAATTCATAAAAACGCTCTCGATCAGTAGGCATACTCTCTTGGTGAAGGACTATCCCGTTCTTTTTCAACAAAATTTGCCCTGATGTCGGATACACCTTTTTTCCTTTTTCTAAATAATCTAGTTGCGATACTGGGACGTTTAATGTAAATTGATTCACTTTATTTCTGTTCTCATTTAAGGTAGTTAAGATAAAAGTGGAATCCGCCTTTTCTTTTAATGAAAACTCGACATGGCAAGCGGGAATTCCAATCTCTCTTTCTAGTAATAAGTCCACTGGATAAAGCTCTTGAATCCAACGAATCGGAAGTTCTACTCCATCAGGCGTTTCTTCTTTAAGGCACTCAATATGTATGGAATCTACCTTACCTTCTCCCTTTAATATAGGTAGGATTTCTTCTTCAATCCAAAAATAAGCTGGTTTGAAGGCGGAGCGTACACAAATCTCGGCTTCTTTGAACATATGCTGTAAATCGTTCTTTATTTTTTTCCGAACTTCATAAGGTTCAGAAACAAACAACTCTACATAATCAGGAGTTTCGTCCTCGAATTCCTGACATTTTTGAAGAATTCGTTCTACCTCACCTTCATCTTCCCAATCTAAACGAAAAAGTATTTCTTCCGTTTGTTTTTCACTATAATGAGAATCCTTTTCCCATAAAGCAAATTCTCCCCCTTCAGAGTAGTGCTTAGCATTCGCTATATAAGAAATCATGGAAACTAGTTCACTCTCTGTCCCATGTAATACTATTGATTGCCCATTTTCATCCAATCGGCAAAAAGCCTCACCTTCCCCATTTTTAAATAGGAAGGAAAATGCCTCCCCATGATTTTCTCCAGTTAAAGGAAAGTGAAGTTTCGTAGAATGCAGCCCTATTCTTGCAGCTAGATGGCAGCATTCTACTAATAGCTTGGTTGAAAGTTTAGTCTGAAAATCGAAACCTACCATGTTTTCAGAAGCGGGAGAAGCTTCTTTTGTCATAAGAAATCCAGTTCCATTCCATAAATCCGATAAGCTATTAACCTTATGCCTATTTAACGGTTTTTGCTGAGAACCCTCAATTTTGATTGATTGCCCTCCAGCTTTAATCGTATTCCCTCTCAAAATAACCTTTGTGATTTTTCCATCCACCTCTAAAAATGGCTGTGGCCATTTGGAAGCTAAATATTGGAGAAGAAGGTTCAGGCTTTCAATAGATTCATAGAAAATCTCTACCGATCTCTCTTCATATACAAGCCTGCAACCTGTCTCCTTTTCCGAAGGAACAAACTTCATCTTCCATTCAGCATTAGGGTTTTGAAAAAAATGATAGGACAGGGCAGTCGTCTCAAATCCAAGTCTCCCGCAAAAATCAATGAGTCCAACAGGCATCAAGTCATCGGGAAGTTCAATGGAGACATTTATACTATCAGGAACTCCATCTTCATTATCATCTCTTAAAAAACCATCTATTTCCCATATTTGACGTAAATCTTTCATCCTTTGCTCCCACCTATAATTTCAAATTTGGATCAAGCTTATCACGGAGCCAGTCGCCTAAAAGATTGAATCCGAGAACCGTTAACATGATAGCTATACCTGGGAAGGTTGCTGTCCACCAGGCTGAACTAATATAGTTTCTACTGTCAGCTAACATTCCACCCCATGAAGGAATCGTTGGATCTACCCCGAGACCCAGGAAAGTAAGCGAGGCTTCAAGTAGGATAAACTCTGCAATATACAATGTTCCTAGGACAAGAATGGAGGAAAGTACATTAGGAAAGATATGTTTGCGGATAATAGTGAAATGAGTCCCCCCAACTGCTTTCGCCGCTTGTACATATTCTAATTCTTTAACAGAGATAACTTGACCACGGATTAAACGAGCAAACCCCACCCAATAGGTCAATCCTAGAATGATAATGATTTTCCACATACCCGTTCCTAGTACACTCATAACGACAATGGCAAAAAGAATAAATGGAAAGGCTAGTTGGATATCGGCTACACGCATAATGACGTCATCCAACCATTTACCAAAATAACCGGATATAAGCCCAAGCAATGTGCCGATGACTAAAGCAATCACCACTCCAAAGAAACCAACCATAAGAGAAATTTTGGCACCATGAATAATACGACTTAAAAGATCTCTGCCTAACTGATCAGCTCCCAAAAAGAATGTAGACTCTCCTGTTTCATCTGCCCAAGAAGGAGGAGAGAGACGGGAGGTTAAGCTTGCTTCCCCTGGATCCAATGGTGCTATCCAATTCGAAAACAAAGCACATGTAACTGTTATAACGACAAGGATCAACCCTAACATTCCAGAAGGGTTCTTCTTTAAGAACGACCATACTTTTTTCCGTGAAGATTTTTTTTGAGGATTTATCTCTGCTTGTTTTTCTTGATTGACAACAACTGGTTCCATTACTTTCCACTCCCTCCTGCTTTTATGCGAGGATCAATGACGCTGTAACTTAGATCTACTACTAAATTGACAAATACCATAAGTAATGCCAATACGATAACTCCTCCTTGTATTACTGGATAATCTCGTTGGTTAATGGCATCAATAATTAACCTTCCGACCCCTGGCCAAGAAAAAACTTGTTCAATAATAACGGTTCCCCCAAGTAGTGATCCAAATTGAATTCCTAGAAATGTAATAGTGGGGATTAACGCGTTACGGAAAGCATGTCTAATAATCACCATCCACTCAGCAATTCCCTTTGATCTTGCAGTTGAAATGTACTGTTGATTTAAAATTTCCAGCATAGATGAACGGACTAACCTAGCTAAAATTCCGGATAGAATCATACCGAGTGTAATGGAAGGTAAAATTAAATGTTTAAAACTGTCAAAACCGGAGGAAGGTAACCACTTTAAATTAACGGCGAAAATAATCATTAACATAATTCCTAACCAAAAGTTAGGAAACGAAATCCCTAATAAAGAAAATACTCTTCCAGAAAAATCAAAAATCGTTCCTCGTTTCACTGCAGAAATGATCCCAACTGGAAAAGCGATTAAAATAGCCACAACAATTCCACCTATGGCCAAAGCTATGGTAGCACCCATTTTTTCTGCAATCATGTCTGAAACAGGAAGACCGGTTCTAAAGGATTCTCCGAAATCCAATGTCACAAGTCCTTTTAGGAAAATTCCATATTGAACTATCAATGGTTCATCTAACCCCAAATTTTTTCTCACTTCTTCAATAGCTTCTTTCGTCGGTTCACCAGCAGAGAACATTGTTGCCACCGGGTCACCTGTTAAACGAATAGAGAAAAAGATAATGAGAGAGATGGCAAATACAACAAGAATGGTGTGCAATAGTCTACGAACGATATACTGCGCCATAGTTTTCCTCCCCTTTTTTCAAGATATATGGTTTACAGGAAAAGGATAGTATGATACCCACACTATCCTTTTGACCATTTTGTTATTCAACCGTTACATTTCCTAATCTCATCCGATCCTCATGAGGAGGCTGGAAGTTCTTCACTCGTTCATTTACAGCATATAAATCAACTGCTGAATACAGATTTACTTCCGGGGCTAATTCATGAAGTCTCTCTGTTAGTTTCATAAAGATTTTTTCTCGTTCTTCCTGGTCCACAGTAGATCTCTCTGCTGCGAGAAGTTCTTCCACCTTTTCATCTTTGAAATCTGGGTTCCAGAACTCACCCTCGTGATACATTAAATAAGCAGTGTTATCAAAATCAAGTGTCCATCCACCCCAACCTTGGCGGTACATATGCCCTGCTTTTCCATTAGGAATTAAATCAGACGTTAAGGTATTACTATCGACACTATTGATATTTAGTTTTAATCCAACTTGCTCAAAATAGAAAGCTACTGCCTGGGCAATTTCTTTAAAATTCCCATCATTTCCTGGAATGAATACCTCTAGTTCAGTTCCTTCTTCAACTCCCGCTTTTTCAAGAAGCTCTTTTGCTTTTTCTGGATCATATGGATATGGTTTCAGGTCAGGATTATTTCCAAAAGATAATTCACTTTGGAATGTTGAAATCGGTTTACCAAATCCTCCTAATATTTCATCAATGATTGCCTGTTTATCAATCGCATAATTAATCGCTTGGCGCACCTCTATTTTATCTAATGGAGCTTTATTTGTATTAAAACGTAAGGAAAATGCCGTCGGAGTAGCGACTTCTTTCAATTCAAGAAATGAGCTTTCCTTTACCGTATTTACTTGGCTCACTTCTACGCGCTTCATAATGTCAATCTTCCCTGTTTGTAATTCAGCAAGTCTTGTTGACGCTTCAGGAATAACACGGAAGGTGACTTTATCAAGTTTAGGGATATCCTTTTTCCAATAGTTTTCATTCTTTTCTAAAACTACTTGTTGATCACGTTCATAAGAAGTCATTTTAAAAGGACCCGTACCTACAGGATTTGTATTAAAATGATCGTCACCTTTTTCTTCAATATACTTAGGAGGAACAATTACAGCACCATACCCTGCAAGTTTGGTTAAAATAACAGGATCCTTTTCTTTCATGTGAAAATTAACTGTATAATCATCCACTACCTCTACATGATCAATAGATAAATAGTTTGCTTGTTGAGGTCCCTTCGCTCCTTCTTCCCCAAGGAGACGATCAAATGTATATTTTACTGCATCAGCATTAAAGGGCTCTCCATTGTGGAAAGTAACTCCCTCACGCAACTTAAATTGTAGTGTTTTATCATCAACATACTCCCATTTTTCTGCAAGTCCTGGCTGAATCTCAAGATCTAGTGTACGATCCACTAATCCTTCAAATACTGATGTTGCAATAGTACTCCAATCTAATAGAAAGGTATCGATTGGATCCCAGTTTTGAGGATCTCCTGAAACCCCGATTACTAACTCATTTCCTCTGTCTTTTGCTGGGTTCTCCCCATTATTATTAGCCCCGTCAGAACTAGCTTTTTCTGAATCTCCTCCACTGCATGCTGCAAGTAATAAAATCCCAATTAGCATTATAACCAAAAACTTTAAGCTACCTCTTTTTTTCAAAATCTCCACTCCTCATTTGTAAATATTTGTATGGTTTTGTGAACCCTAGTTGCCTGGATATCTTTTCAGATACTTCCCACATGGGGATTACATATCTCATTGCCTCTTCTTCCCTTAGCATGGTGGCAAATCCAGCAACGCTTAGTGAGGCAGCAATATCTCCGAATCTATCAAATATCGGTGTCCCAAATGCTGCTGTACCATCCTCTAATTCCGAGTTACTGTATGTATAACCTTTCTCTCTAGTAGAATAGATAGAACCCCAAATCTCTTCCATTGTTCGGAACGTGTTTGTTCCGATTTTTTCAGTTGGTTGAGTCAAAATTTCCTCTATTTTATGGTCAGGTAAAAAGGAAAGCAGTACCCTCGGACAAGCACCAGCGTATAGAGGAGCTCTTCGACCAATTTTTGTGTATAGTCGAACTGGCATATTACTCTCTACCTTTTCAATGTAAACCCCTTCATTGTTTTCCATAATAACTAACTGAACACTTTCATTTAGGCTTTGCTGTAAATCTCTCATGTATGGAAGTGCGATATTCCTAATTTCAAATTTGCTTTGTGCAATTTGACCAAGCTCTAGTAGTCGCGTCCCAAGCTCATATCTTTCTCCTTCGATCACTAAGTCTTTCTGTTGAAAATATACTTTCTGAACAAATCCATATTCCTCGAAAGTTTTTAGTAACCTATACGTAGTTGGTTTAGGAATATCAGCTTTTCTTGAGATTTCATCAAGTCTCCAATATGGCTTTTCTTCTGTAAAAAAGGTTAATAATTGTAACGCCTTTCCTAATGTTTTGCTCATAGATTCTCCACACTTCACACAATATTTTTGTCTTTAACCTTATCATTATAAAGATGGCAAGACACAAATCTTCCTGCCTCACTCTCCTCTAAGACTGGTTGGACGTCTTTACAAATCTCCATACATTTAAAGCATCTCGGATGGAACGAACAACCGCTCGGTGGATTAGATGGGCTTGGCACATCTCCTTTAAGAATAATTCTTTCTTTTTTCTTTCGCGGATTTGGAGTTGGAACCGCGGATAACAGCGCTTGTGCATATGGATGGAGCGGGCGACTGTAAAGCTCTTTTTGATCTGCCATTTCCACCATCTTTCCAAGGTACATGACACCAATCCGATCACAAAAATGCTTAACAACACTTAAATCATGAGAAATAAATAAATACGTTAAGCCTAAATCTTTCTGTAAATCTTTTAATAGATTCAGAACTTGTGATTGAATGGATACATCCAAGGCAGATACGGGTTCATCAGCAATAATAAGCTTAGGATTTGTTGCAAGTGCCCTTGCTATTCCTATTCTTTGACGCTGTCCCCCACTAAACTCATGTGGATAGCGGTCGATTTGAGCTGTCGTCAAACCAACTTTATCCATAATTTCAAGCACTCTTTTTCGCCGTGTCGGTTTATTATCGTATAAATTAAAATTTATGAGAGGTTCCTCAATGATTTCACCGACTTTCATTCTTGGATTCAAAGAAGCAAAAGGGTCTTGAAAGACGATTTGCAAGTCCTTTCGAAGCATTCTCATTTCTTGCTTATTTAGCTCTGCAATATTTTTTCCTTGAAAATAGATTTCCCCATCTGTTGGTTCAATCAGCCTTAAAAGGGCTTGACCAGTTGTACTTTTTCCACATCCTGACTCGCCGACAATTCCTAAAGTTTCTCCTTGTAACACTTTAAATGAGATATCATCAACTGCTTTAACTTGCTTAATGGTTTTTTTACCAAAAATACCACCTTTAATAGGGAAGTATTTCTTTAAGTTTTTGACTTCTAATAAAACTTCTTGATTCAATTACATCCCCTCTTTTACTGGTATTTCTTCTTTTACATAAAGCCAACACTTTGTTCTTGATTCTTGATTCACACTTACAACGGGTGGGGCTTGTCGACATTGTTCATGCGCGAACGTACACCTAGGAGCAAACCTGCATCCTGGTGGCATATCTGTTGGAGAAGGGACCGTACCAGGTATCGACGATAGATATTCCTTTTCATCCTCTATATCTGGAAGAGAGGCTATCAACCCTTTTGTATATGGGTGTTTAGGGCTTTCAAACAACTCGATAACCGTCGACTCTTCTACTATTTCTCCCGCATACATGACAACGACTTTATCGCACATTTCCGCTACAACACCAAGGTCATGAGTAATTAATAAGATGGACATTTTGAGTTCTTCTTGAAGTGATTTCATGAGTTCAAGGATTTGTGCTTGTATCGTAACGTCTAAAGCCGTGGTTGGTTCGTCTGCAACGAGCACTTCAGGGTTACATGACAACGCCATAGCAATCATGACACGCTGTCGCATTCCTCCTGATAATTGATGTGGATATTCATGGAGTACTTCTTCTGCACGGGGAATTCCAACTAGCTGTAGCATTTTTAAAGCATGAGCATAAGCATCCTTTTTGGAGATTTTGCGATGATTCAAAATCAATTCAACAATTTGAGATCCAATGGTATATACCGGGTTCAGTGATGTCATCGGCTCCTGAAAGATCATGGCAATATCTTTTCCACGTAGCTTTCTCCAAGCTTTCTTAGGAATACTTGTTAACTCATTATCTTTTAGATTAATTGTTCCACCACGGTAAGAGACTGCAGGAGGGAGTAACCCCATTAGCGATAAAGATGTCATACTCTTACCACAACCTGATTCCCCCACAATTCCCAAAGTTTTACCTTTCTCTAAAGAAAAAGATACCCCATTGACAATGTTTGCAAAACCTTGTTCGGTTGGAACTCCTACTTCTAAATCCTCAACTTTTAATACTTCATTCACATTATCAAACTCCTTCGTTTCAATATGTGAAACGCTATTTCATTTTTTGATAATTAATATATTAAAGAATTTTCGGAATATTTTCAAGTGTATATCGAATATTAAAAAATAATTAATTATTTTTAATAAGAAAAATAGGTAGATACGAGAATTCTTCATAGTCCTTCGATGGAGAAAATCCCCCCAAAAAAAGGCACAAAAAAATACCCATGTAAAAGAACATGGGCTTAGTCATCCACTGCTGCATTATTTCACATACTCAAAAGACTCACTTAATGAACCATAAACAATTTCTCCATTTTTCATAACAGCCTTTCTGTGAGGACGTCTAGCAACGACTTCTGCAGAGGAGGAAGCATCGACAAAGATGAAACTTGCTTCATCTTCAATCTTCGGCCACTGATATTCGCCTGCTTTTGTTAAAGCGGTTACACCACCTGTTGCCCACTTTAAGCTCTCACGCAATAACACTTCTTCACTTCGACGGCTAATTTGGGCGAATTTTTGAACCTTCTCTAGTACATCCCCATTTCCATGTGGACTCCAAGAATCATAGAAACCATCACAACCAAGGTGGACACTTACACCATGATCGTCTAACAGCTCGATTGGCGGTAATGACTTCGTAAGTGGGATCGTAGACATGATGGAGACCCCATTTTCCTTTAGGCGTTGGGCTAATGCCTTTTGCTGTATTTCTGGAACTTCTCCGATACAGAAAGCGTGACTCATAGCGGAGCGGTTCTGCCAGTTTGCTTCTTCTACAAAATCCATCCATTTATCAATCGTATATAAGCCGACATGTCCTCCATCGTGTAGATGAATATCAACATCAGCATTGAACTCTGTGGCGATTTCCATTGTTTCGTAAAGAGACTTCTCGATGGAGCGATCAATTCCAGCTGGGTCAAGACCTCCTACCATATCTGCTCCGTTTCGCATAGCTTCTCTCATCAGCTTAGGAGCGTCATCTCTAAGTAAGCCATGCTGTGGAAATGCTATGACTTCTGCGGTAATGGCATGCTTGTACTCCTCAAGTGCTTCTAGAACACCTTCTAAATTTTTCAAACCGATATAAGGGTCAATGTTTACATGTGTGCGAATATGGGTCGACCCGTTGGATAAAATCATTTCAATCATGCTCATGGCTCTTTGTTTCGTAGATGGAGCAAGATCTGTTAATTCTTGAGCTTCAAAATAAAGTCGTTCTTTTAAATTTTGTACCGGCTTGCACGCCTTCCAGTCTAATGATAAATAGGTTTTGTCTAGGTGATTATGCATTTCTTTAAAAGTTGGAATGGCTAGAAGTCCGTTCGCATCGATGGCTTCATCTTGTTCAGGGACATTTTTCGAATAATGTAGTTGCTCAACCAATTTTCCTTCTTTTATGCCAATATGAAAAAAATCGGTTTTCGTTTCGATGAGACCATCTTCACTTATTTGATTTCCAACCTCTAGCTTTACATTTTTCAACCATTTCATGTAATTCTCTCCCTTCTACTTGCTGCTATTAGTAGTGACTATACGGGGTTCATCTACTCTTTTTCCATTTTTATAGACGGAGTCAATTTTCGATCTTCTTGCCACCGCTTCTGCTGAACAGCTGGCATCCACTAAAACAAAGTCAGCAGCTTCCCCAATTCGTGGCCATACTTGTTCCCCCTGATCATTAAGAGGTGTCACCCCTCCTGAAGCATATTTCCACGTTCTGTTTAATGAATATTCATCAATGAAACGGAATCGTTCAGCTAAGATACTTAATTTCTCCACCGTATTACCTGATCCAAATGGAGACCAGTGATCTGTTAGACTGTCATGGCCAACAGATACTCTCAACCCGTGTTGGTCTAGTGTTGGAATAGGAATCGTTGCACGGTTAATCGGAACAGTAGTGGCAATATCAATTTCCTGTTCTTTTAATAATGTCATCATATCTGTTAAAGGTTGTCCTTCAAGATCACCTAATGCAATGGCATGACTGATAGTCACTTGTCCCTTCATCTTTGCCTCTTTTGTAAAATCAACTAGACGCTCGAATGTAAAGGCTCCTAATGTATTCGGGTCATGAAGATGAATATCAATTCCGGCGTTATGCTCTGTCGCGATATCAAATGTTGTCCAAAGTGATTGATCAATATTTCGATCAACGGTTGCTGGATCAACGCCACCAACATGTGTAGCCCCATTCTTCATAGCTTCTCTAATTAATGACACAGAATCACTCAACAATAATCCGTGCTGTGGAAAGGCCACGATTTCGTAAGTCAGGGAATCCTTATACTTCTCAAGAGCCTTTACTGTAACTTCAAGGTTCTTTAAGCCTGAAGTGGGTTCCACATTGCAATGTGTTCGGATATGTGTGTGTCCATTATGTAGCAATAATTCAATCATTTTCTCAGCTCGGTCCTGAGCAAATGGCAATTGTTTAGGAAGCAATTGCTTTTCTTCCTCTATCCTTGTAAAAATTCCATTTGTAATTGGACGACAGGCTTTCCAAGGTCCGCTGTAGTATGTTTTATCAATGTGAATGTGCATTTCACGGAATGACGGCATCATCAGTTTTCCTTTAGCATCCACGACAGGGATGGATTCTTTATCAATGTCTCCTTCATAAGTTGACATACTTATGACTTTCCCATCTTTTATTTTCAAATGGCATTGTTCTGTAGTCGTTCCAATCACCGTACCGTTCTCTTGTTCAAAACCTGTTTCTAGCCTGACATTTTTCATCCAAAATGTATTCATCTTACTCCTCCATTCTTTTAATTACGTGTTATTAATAAAGGTTTTCTTAGATTAATAGGGTGACTCAAAAGCTGACACTCTATTTCCCTACTATTGAGTCACCCTTATCACTCTATTCTAATGTGGCTTCGTTAACCATTAAATAGTTAACAGCGTTCAGCCAGAAGTTTTTAACATCATTGTTGTAAACAGCTAAATGTTCGTAGTTCCTGATTGGGATATAGACTGCTTCTTCCATTTCAATGGTCATGGCTTCTTCATACAGCTGTTTTCTGACCTCTGGGTTTGTTTCTTTTCTAGCCTGCTCGATTAACTTATCTACTTTTTCGTTCGTGTAGAAGAAATGGTTTCCTGGCGAACCATGGGAAGAGGAGTGGAACAGGTTATACTGATTATAGTCACCATCTCCTGTGGCATTTCCCCATCCACCGATAAACATATCCTGTTCTCCACTATCGACAGCTTCAATATATGCACCATACTCAAGGACTTGTATATCTACTTTGACGCCGATCCCTTTTAATTGAGACTGAATGACTTCTGCCATATTAATACGTTCTTTCCGGTCACTTGTAATCAGCGTAAGTTCTAAACCATCTTCAAATCCAGCTTCTTTTAATAACTCTTTTGCTTTGTTCGGATCATATTCATAAGGTTTAATATTCTTACTATATCCGAACACTTTTGGGCTCATCGCAGAATTTGCTAATGTCCCAACACCATTATAAATCCCTTTAATGATTGCTTCTCGTTCTATCGCAGAAGAGATTGCTTGACGAACTTTTACATTATCAAAAGGAGCCTTTTGTGTGTTAAAACCAACGTATTCAACAGCTAGACCTTCTGTACGATATAGATTAAGAGTATCTGAGTTTTCAATACGTTCAATTTCCGTTACTGGTACTTGATCAGTAATGTGAGCTTCTCCTGTTTCAATCATTGCTAAACGAGTTGCTTCCTCAGGTACAACGCTAAACTCAATCCCATCAATATTTGGTTTTTCTCCCCAATACTTATCAAATTTTACAAGGGTAATCGATTCCCCGGATTTCCAAGATTCAAACTTGAATGGTCCTGTTCCAACAGGATGTTTAGAAAGTGTATCAGGATTTTCCTCTATAGCCTTCGGACTTAAAATACTTCCTTCATTACTAGCTAAAATGGATAAAAGCGGTGCATATGGTGCACTTAATTTAAGTTGAACTTTATACTCATCAAGAACATTAACTTCCTCAATCATACTCAGCTTGTCCCTCTGTGGTGAACCTGTGTTAGGGTCTAATAGTCTTTCAAATGTTTTTTTCACTGCTTCAGCGTTAAACTTGGAACCATCATGAAACGTAATTCCTTCATTCAAAGTAAATTCCCATGTTGTTTCGTCAGGCTGTTCCCAGCTTTTTGCTAACCCTGGAACAATCTCCATCTCTTTATTAAAAGTAACCAATGTCTCATATACCTTCTGATATAGCACATTTGCAGATGGTATGTCTGTAATAAAGTGAGGGTCTAAGTTGGTTGCATCAGATAAACGTACTACCTTTAATACTCCTCCCTTCTTTTCACCGCTACTTTCACTTGCAGTTGATTCGTTACTAGTATTACTGGTTGAACAAGCTTGTACAAACAGCATGGTCATGATGATAAAAAGAACGATAAGACCTTTCATGCCTTTCTTTTTTCTCGAAGATTTTTTCAATTTGTTCCACTCTCCTTTTTTATAATGGTGAGGCTTAATTGCATTATAAAAAAGAAATCCCCAGATTTTTTGCAATATCTTTACTTGTTTTTTTATTATTTTGACAATTCAAAAATATCATCTTTTTTTTCCTGTCTACTTCCTCTATCTTTGAATTACACAAAACAAAATATCGTTGAAGGAGGAAAACAAATGACATCCGAACTGAAAGTGGAAGAGATTCAACCAGGTTTCCCTGAATCAAAAACTTCCTTGTTTAGCATGAGACTGAAACAGTTTTGGGAATCCTTTTCAAAAAACAAAGCTGCTGTTGTTGGGGGAGTGATTGTCCTTATCTATATCTTGGTTGCCTTTTTTGCACCCGTGCTTGCCATTTATGATCCATATGAGATTCAGCTTAGTAATAAGCTTCAACCCCCAAGCTTAGAGCATTGGATGGGAACAGATGACAAGGGGAGAGATATATTAGCAAGAATCCTCTATGGTTCGAGGCTATCGATGGGAGTAGGGTTTGCCGCTGTATCATTTGGCGCATTTTTTGGAATCATCATGGGATTAGTGGCAGGATATTACGGAGGTTGGCTTGATACTCTAATTAGTAGAATTCTAGATGTGATGCTTGCGTTTCCTGGAATTCTATTAGCTCTTGCTATTATTAGTGCACTAGGACCAAGCCTGATTAATGTCATGATTGCTGTGGGAGTTTTCTCTATTCCCTTATTTGCGAGAATTGTAAGAGGTTCCATGTTAGAAACGAAAAAACTAGAATATATTGATGCGATTCGATCATTAGGAGCAAATGATGCTACGATCATCTTCAAGCATATCTTACCGAATATCCTGTCACCAATTATTATTCAAGGGACCCTTCGATTAGCGACAGCGATTTTATCTGCAGCAGGACTTTCATTCTTAGGATTGGGAGCACAGCCGCCTTCACCTGAGTGGGGAACCATGCTCTCCAATGGAAGGGACTTTTTATTTAGCGCCCCATATATGGCTGTGTTTCCTGGACTAGCCATTTCCATATTAGTGCTGGGGTTTAACCTATTTGGAGATGGACTACGAGATGCATTAGATCCGAGACTAAAATCTTAAATTACGCAAACTTTGTTACTGCTTCATCAAATTTATGAAAGCAGCGAGTCTTGAGAGTCGTTATTTGTCGAATGATCGATATATAGGCGGTTTCGACCGATAAAATCGAGGAAACGACCGATATATTTAAAAGTTCGGCCGATTAAAATAAGAAGCCTACCGATTTATTGAAGAGAGAGACTGATTTTTTCTCGAACTAGGTCCATTGCTTAAGTAGAGGCGTACTCATTTGAATGTAGCAGTCGTTATTTGTCGAATGACCGATATATAGGCGGTTTCGATCGATAAAATAGGGAAACTGACCGATATATTTATAAGTTCGACCGGTAAAATTGAGCAACTGACCGATATATTTAAAAATTCGACCGATAACAATAAGTTGCCTACCAAAAAATGAAACTGGACGATTTGCCAATTCTCTTATTTAAAAAACCTCAACACATAAAAATCAACACTCACTGCTTAATTAAAAGGAGGAACCATAGTGATATTTTATATTTTTAGAAGATTACTAGAAGTAATACCCGTAGTGTTTGGCGTCACTCTTGTAGTATTTTTCATCATGCAGATGGTGCCCGGAGATCCGGCTGTCATCCTCGCAGGTGAAGGCGCATCAAAAGAAGCAATCAACCTGTTAAGGGACGAACTCGGATTAAATAGACCACTCTATGTTCAATATGGGGACTATATTCTCAATGTCTTTCAGGGAGATTTCGGCACATCATTAAAAAGTCAGCAGCCCGTTCTCCAAGAAGTGATGGCGAGATTACCGATCACAATTGAATTAGCCTTTTACAGTACCCTCATCACGATTGTTCTCGGAATGACAGCTGGAATTATCTCTGCCGTAAGACCTTATTCAGCTACAGATATTACTGTGATGATAGTCGCATTATTAGGAATTTCTCTTCCAAGCTTTTGGCTGGGACTGTTATTAATGTATATTTTCTCTGTTCAACTACAAATCTTACCGGTGGCGGGCTGGGACAGTATCCTTCATATTATTTTACCAGCCTTTACGCTAGGGGTTGGCGGAGCGGCTATTGTAGCAAGGATGACTAGGTCAAGTATGCTCGAAGTGGTACGACAAGACTATATCCGTACAGCTCGTGCGAAAGGACTTAAGGGTATCGTCATTATTTATAAACACGCCCTTCGTAACGCGCTCATTCCAGTCATCACCGTGGTCGGACTTCAATTCGGTGCCTTATTGGGTGGTACGGTATTAATAGAGTCTGTTTTTGCTATTAATGGACTTGGACGGATGATTATAGACTCGATTCGTATGCGGGATTTGCCAATGGTACAAGGTGGAGTTCTTATTGCCTCCCTCGTCTTCGTGTTTGTTAATTTATTTGTTGATATTTTATATCGATTCTTCAATAAACGAATTGAGCTGAATTAGGAGAGGAGTGGTCTAGTATGAGTAAAGAAATCGTGTTAGAAGTCAGCAATCTTAAAACGTACTTTTCTTCAAAAAGCGGTGTAACAAAAGCGGTTGATGGTATAGATTTCGTCCTTCATGAAAATGAAACACTTGGGATTGTTGGGGAATCTGGGTGTGGGAAGAGTATGACCTCGCTGTCTATCCTGCGACTCGTTCCCTCTCCACCTGGGAAAATTGTCGATGGAACGATTAGCTTAAAAGGAAAAAACATTTTAAAAATGTCAGAGAAAGAGATGCGTCATGTAAGAGGGAATCAAATTTCAATGATCTTTCAGGAACCGATGACGTCTTTAAATCCAGTTATTCCGGTGGGGGAACAGATAGCAGAAGCCATTCGGGTACACCAAAAGCTAGGCAAGAAAGAGGCATGGAATAAAGCGGTAGAGATGTTGGATCTTGTTGGAATACCGTCACCTGAAAAACGAGCAAAGCAGGAGCCGTTTCAATTAAGTGGTGGGATGAGACAACGTGTGATGATTGCCATGGCACTTGCTTGTAATCCTGAAGTGCTCATTGCTGATGAACCGACAACGGCCCTTGATGTAACGATTCAAGCGCAAATCTTAGAGTTGATGAAAGATCTTCAGAAGAAATTAAATATGGGGATTATTTTCATTACCCATGATCTTGGGGTTGTAGCTGAGTTGTGCGACAAAGTTGCCGTCATGTATGCAGGTCAGATCGTGGAGTATAGTACCACTGAACAATTATTTAAAAATCCTAAACACCCTTACACGACTGGTCTTATGTCCTCTTTACCCAAACTACACGAGGATCAGGAGGAGCTACTAACGATGAAGGGCAATGTTCCTTCTCCTTATGATATGCCGAAAGGATGCCGATTCTCCCCACGTTGTCCTTTGGCGACAGCACAGTGTCATGTAGAGGAACCTTCTCTCAGCCTTTTAGATGATGGTAGTCAAATTCGTTGCTTCCTCTATAACCAAGACATACAACCCAAAGGAGCGGAAGCAAAATGACAACCACTATATCAACTAAAAAACCAGTATTAGAAATTCAAGGGCTAAAGCAATACTTTCCAGTCAAACGCGAATCTCTGTTCCAACCAAAGCAGGAAGTTAAAGCAGTTGATGATATCAGCTTTACCATTTATGAAGGAGAAACCCTAAGTATCGTTGGGGAGTCCGGTTGCGGAAAGTCGACAACAGGTCGTGCCATTTTACAGTTAGATAAACCAACAGAAGGCACCATAAAATACAACGGAGTAGATTTAAATAGCTTATCCAAAAAAGAAATGAGAAAAATGAGAGGCGATATTCAAGTTATTTTCCAGGACCCTTTTGCATCGTTAAATCCAAGACAAACGGTCAGAAAGATTCTAAAAGAAGCGATGACAATCCAAAAGGTCGTTCCACCATCTCAACAAGAGAAAAGAATGAAAGAATTATTAGATTATGTTGGGCTTCCTGTTATTTCATTAGACCGTTTACCTCATGAGTTTAGCGGTGGTCAAAGACAAAGGATTGGTATTGCTCGCGCATTAGCGGTCAATCCCAAGATCATCATTTGTGATGAAGCGGTCTCCGCTTTGGATGTTTCTATTCAGGCCCAAATATTAAACTTATTGAAACGACTTCAGAAGGAATTTCAATTAACCTATCTCTTTATCTCACACGATTTAAGTGTGGTTAGGCATATTTCCGACCGAGTGATGGTTATGTATCTTGGAAAGCTAGTAGAAATAGGGGCGAAACACCAATTATTTCAACAGCCGGCTCACCCCTATACAAAAGCTTTACTATCAGCAATTCCAGTGGCGGATATCTCGATGAAAACAAAAGAAAGAATTATTTTAAAAGGAGATGTTCCTTCTCCGTTAAACCCGCCGTCTGGATGTAAATTTCACACTCGTTGCCCTTTGGCAACCGATCTCTGTAAATCCGAATTGCCTCCTATGGTTGGAAACGATGGACATTTCGCCCGCTGTCATTATTTACAATAGGATGGGTTGTTTTCAGAATCTTCTTTTTCTTATAAAATAGAGTTATTCACTTCCTTTAGGAGTTCAAACAATGCTCACACTAGAATCGTTTTCGGTTTATATCATGCTATGTGTATTAGCCCCATTACTCGGGGCTTTTAGCTTATTATTCCTATTCATTTTCGAGAAAAGATTAGATCAATTGAAGAAGGAAAAAAATGAGTTACTACTAGAACAGGAACTGCAAGAAGCCAAATACAATCAACTCAATCAACAAATTCAACCCCACTTCTTTTTTAATACACTGAATATATTACTTAGCTTGGCCCGTTTGAATCGAAAAGAAGAATTAATTTCTTCTATCGAGGTCCTTTCCAAGTATTTTAAATTTAAATATAAAAAAACAGATCCCTTAATAACCATTAATGAAGAAGTCCAATATACTCAGTATTATCTGGATATTCAAAAGCTTCGATTCAGAGAAAGACTTGAAATCGTCTGGAATATTGATGAAAGGGTTCAAAACGCTCTAGTCCCTCCTTTTCTGCTACAAACTCTTGTAGAGAACTCTTTTAAACATGGGTTAGAAAGGACGCCTGGGAAAGTCAAATTATTGATCTTCTTTAAAGAAGAAAAAGAGAGTATTTATTTAGAAGTTTGGAATAGTTCTACCCCTACCAAGGACCATCCCTTGCACCATGAGCAAGGTGAGCATGGATTAGGACTACTAAATATCCGAAAAAGGTTACAGATGTTGTTTCCACAAAAACAAACGCTGCTCCATCTTCACCACGAAGAACATGGGACAAGCGTCCAAACGATTTGGCCAAAAGTTTGCCTAGAAGATCGCTACAACTTCATAAAGGAGAGTTAGGTATGCATATTCTGATTGTTGATGATGAACCTCTAGAATTAGAACAACTCGATTACATCATTCAACACCGTTTTCCTTATTGGACCATTCATAAAGCAATTGATGCCTCACAAGCATTAAAAGTAACTCAGGATTACCCAATAGCTCTTGCTCTATTGGATATTCAGTTACCAGGTAAATCAGGTATTGAGCTTGGGATAGAATTAAAGAAGAAGAATAGCCTAGACATTGTGATGGTAACAGCCTATCAATCGTTTGATTATGCCCAAGCTTCCATTCGCTTGGGTGCGAAAGACTATATTACCAAACCGATTATTGAGGAAGAATTATGTAAAATATTAGAGAATTATCATCATACAGATGTTCAATCTCACATTGTTCAACAAGCATTGAATATCATTCATGAACAATATAGCCAAAAGCTTTCACTCTCCATCCTGGCTAATCAAATCCACATTAACAGTACCTATTTAAGCAGGAAGTTTAATGAAGAAATGAAAGTCAGCTTCTCAGAATATTTAAATGATTTCCGAATTGAAATGGCGAAACAATCATTGCGGGATAAATCTGAGAAGTCAATCTCATCCATTTCAGAAGAGTGTGGATTTAGTAGCCAGCATTATTTTAGTGTTTTATTTAAAAAGCAGGTTGGGTTATCACCTAGGGAATACAGATTACGAGAGAAGGTTTGACGGATGAAGCAAGGGGTCTATCAACACTATATACAAGGTGGAATTAAATTTGGTATTGCTTATGGAGTCGTCTCTTTATTAGCAAGATGGATTACAGGAAACACTATTCTTTCTTCACCTGAAACACTCGTTAAATATGGGCTTTTGGGAGGGATCGGTTACGCTTTAATGGGAGCCTTTTCCCTTTTTTTATTTGGTTGGATGGCGCCTAAAATAAGAGAGCGTTTCCCGAATGCTATGACGATAGGGGATGTGTTACAGGAAAGGCTTGATAGTAAATCCTACTGGTTCGTCATGGTCGTTCTTCTTATCACGAGTATAGATTCATTATTCGTTCAAGCACTTGGAGTTGGGATATTATTTCATTTACTCTTTAATATTCCGGCCTTTGTTGGACTATTTATCTTTTTTATATACTGTTTCCTTCTAGCCGGATTAGGGGGAATGAATAGAATTCATCGATTTGAAGGCCTACACATTTCACTCATATTTGCTGCCATTATATTTATTCCTGTCTACTTTTTCATTCAAGAAGGTGTTTTCCCTGTTTATGACGGTCTTCATCTCTACCATCCCTATCTATTGTTTTTAAAGAACAGCTCGGTCACTCCCTTTATATTGACCGCTTTATTGATTGGTTTTGGACAAGTATTAATCGATAGAGCAAGCTGGCAAAGGCTTTATATAATTGAAAAAAACAAGGTGAGAACGTCATTTATGATGACTGGGTTTATATGGGCGACAATTCCTCTCGCCTTCTCCGCTATGACAGTAATCGCAATCTTTAATCAAGGTTACAAGAATATCTATTCAGTACTATATGAACTTATTGGGAAAATCGACTCTTTATTTCTCATTCTATTATTTATCGGAAGCTGCTTTAGTGCCCTCGCTTCCACTATTGGAGCTGAACTTCACGCTACTTCCATTATGATTGTACGTAATATGCTTAACGTTAAATATAAGTGGAGTGAACAGAGCCAATTGAAAAAAACTTATTTCATTGCAGGTATTCTTTCTCTTATATTATTTATCATTAGCTCGATTCTAACGCCAAATTTACTAGAGCTCATCTTCTTTTTTGGTCAAGTGTATGTAGCCATCATTCCTACCATGCTAGCAATTCTTTTTTACTCAAAGAAAGTTCCACCTTATTTACCATACTGTTCTTTAGTTGGTTGGGTTTCAGGTATGACCACACTTCATTTCCACTCATCCATCTATTCCATATGGGTTAGCTTTGTTGTGGCCTCTCTATTGGTGATGGTATCTATCTCGTACAATGAAATGAAGCACTATTATCGGGTAAACCGTATAAAATAAAGCAGAGAAATGTAATAATCCCTTACACTTCTCTGCTTATCAATTAAACTTTAACTATAGCATTGCACAAGAATCATGCCCCTCGCGAAGCCAAGACTCCCCCACCAACACCAGCAAAAATAATCATCTCTATCATCTCGTCCGTCATCTTTAAATGACCAATATTTGTTCCACTTATCATTTTCTGTGTGTTTTGATCATCAAAAGTGATGGCACCAGCCAGGTATACTTTAAAGACATCCACCATACTATTTAAACGTTCCTCAACCTCATCCAACTCATATTGCCCAGCGTCTTCTACAACGGATAAATTCTTAAACTGTAGAGCCTTTTTCAAAAAATGTAGAAGCTCTATGTTTGTTGGCGGGTTTGGATTGGTTATGTGGTAGATCTTACTTGCCTCAGCTTTTTCTGGTGCTAAGCTTAAAACATCTGCTACATAGTCTACCGGGACAAGATTTGATGTCCCTTCTTTAGCTGCCACTAGACGGTATCTTCTCTCTTCACCTTTTCCCCTTGATATCTTGCGTTTAAAAATATCTAATGCACGCATAAAGCCGTACAAGGTAAAATGTGAATCCGCTTCTCCTGTTTTGGAATCACCCACGATAATCGCTGGGCGAAAGATCGAAACGTCCATTTGATCACGATATGAATTTACGAGATGTTCTGATTTTACTTTGCTCTCTTCATACGGGTTATGAACCTCGCTGTCGACAGGATATAATTCCTCGACACCGTTTTTCTTTTTCCCAACCGTATATGCGGTACTAACGTAGTAGAATTTTTTTGCTTTCAAATTCATGGCAAGGGACAGGATATTTTTAGTCCCATCATAATTGGCAGCAAACAATTCATCTCGTAATTCTAAATCAAATTTCACGAGGGCGGCCAAATGATAAACGGCATCGATTTTTCCGCTTAACCATGCCACATCCTCCTCACTTAGTCCTCCATCGGGAAGGGTGATATCCCCTTGAAAAATATGCATTCTCTTCTGTTCTTCTTGTAGAAAAGAGGATCTTAATCGATCCGCTTTTTCTACATTTCTTACTAACATAAATACTTCATGATCTTTATTCGATAAAAGGTTCTTGATCAATTTTCCACCAAGAAATCCTGTTGATCCTGTTAAAAATAAGTTCAACTGCTTCACTCCTGCTGTTTTTATTCATCTAACGTCTTATGAAACAATTCGTTTTTTATCCATCAATGGCTGTAAAAATGCTAACGCAAGTCTATTAAACTCTTCGGATTTATCAAGATTACATACATGTCCACATTTCTCAATGAGGATGAATTCTGCATTGGGATCGTTTTGAATATCTTTTTGAAGCGGACTGATGAAGAGGTGATCTTCACTGCCTGACAGATAGAGTTTAGGGATCATACTTGTTCTCTTACAAATTCTATAAATCGATTCTACTTTATCTACGATTGAGAACCAATTCAGGAAGTCTGTTCGTTTCATTTTCCGGGCGGCTTTCACAAAGGTATCTCTTGATTCCTTATGATTACTCCTCGGCATAATAATATGAGCAAATAATCGATATAGCCAAATATGGGGTGTGAACGATTTTATCACTTTTCCACACCTTATTAAAAAGTGGGATTTCCTATTAAATCGGGTAATGGTTCCCCCTAAAACGGTCGAATTCACTCTCTCCGGGAAGTGTTTAAGAATAGTGTGTACTACGACTGCTCCAAGTGACATTCCCATAAAATGCGCTTGATCAATCCTTACGTGATCCAACACTTTTATAATTTCTTTAGCCACTAACTCAAAGGAGAGTGGTTCTAGGTATTGCTCCGTACATGGAGATTGACCATGCCCCGGTAAATGGATGGTAACAACCTTAAAATGTTTCTGAAAATAACGTATTTGTTTATGAAAAATGCTGGAGTTCCCCCCAAAACCATGAATCATAACCAAATAATCGGTTCCAACACTGTTGTAAACTTTATATTCTAACATCAAAATCTCCTGTCGTAGAATCGACCCTTCCAATCAACACTAACAATCTTTATGCAACATCTTAAGAAGGAAATTCAATTGTTATAGTAAAAGCAAAACATGCTCCCGCTATTATACTATATTAAGTTGTGTAAATTTACTGTAAATATATGTAGGTGGTTAATGGCTTATCTTTCTTTAAGTCGCTTGATATCAAGAGTTTTCGTAATGGAGGCTAACTTAGGGAGATGACAAATTTTCGAAAAGATTTCACTTTTTGTTGAATTAGAAAAGGAGATAAGGTTCGGAGTGCCGTTAGTTTGAGGATCTAGTGAATATTGCGGACGTGAATCGAAAGCTTGTAATGAAGGAGATATCATTATTATTCTATTAAAATATCTATTAGAAATCCATGCTGTAGGTTTCAATTAAAGTTTTTAAATCTTTAATTGAAAAATACTTGCACTGGGGTTTACTTATAAAAGTTGCTCAAAAAGAGGTTTGATGGTGCGGTGAAAAGTCCCGATTGGTAGTATAACGGTATTAAGAGAGACTTATCGTTCTGTGAAATGCTACAAAAGTTAAAATGACGGTATCCAAAGAGACGGGCCGTTCCGTGAAATGCTACAAAAGGGAAAATGATGGTATCCAAAGAGACCAATCGTTCCGTGAAAAGCCACAAATGGGAAAATGACGGTATCCAAAGAGACGGGTCGTTCCGTGAAATGCTACAAATGGGAAAATGACGGTATCCAAAGAGACCAATCATGCCGTGAAAAGCCACAAATGGGAAAATGATGGTATCCAAAGAGACCAATCGTTCCGTGAAAAGCCACAAATGGGAAAATGACGGTATCCAAAGAGACGGGTCGTTCCGTGAAATGCTACAAATGGGAAAATGACGGTATCCAAAGAGACCAATCATGCCGTGAAAAGCCACAAATGGGAAAATGACGGTATCCAAAGAGACCAATCGTTCCGCGAAAAGCCACAAATGGGAAAATGACGGTATCCAAAGAGACCGATCGTTCCGTGAAATGCTACAAATGGGGAAATGACGGTATCCAAAGGGACCGATCGTTCCGTGAAAAGCCACAAATGGGAAAATGACGGTATCCAAAGGGACCGATCGTTCCGTGAAAAGCCACAAATGGGAAAATGACGGTATCCAAAGGGACCGA
>JANAVG010000006.1:0-146165 GCA_024213275.1 Rossellomorea sp. BNER | reverse complement strand
TCGTTCCGCGAAATGCCACAAATGGGAAAATGACAGTATCCAAAGGGACCGATCGTTCCGTGAAATGCCACAAATGGGGAAATGACGGTATCCAAAGAGACCAATCATTCCGTGAAAAGCCACAAATGGGAAAATGACGGTATCCAAAGGGACCGATCGTTCCGTGAAAAGCAACAAATGGGGAAATGACGGTATCCAAAGGGACCGATCATTCCGTGAAATGCCACAAATGGGGAAATGACGGTATCCAAAGGGACCGATCATTCCGTGAAATGCCACAAATGGGAAAATGACGGTATCCAAAGAGACCAATCATGCCGCGAAAAGCCACAAGTGGGAAAATGACGGTATCCAAAGGGACCGATCATTCCGTGAAATGCCACAAATGGGAAAATGACGGTATCCAAAGGGACCGATCATTCCGTGAAAATGCCACAAATGGGAAAATGACGTCATTAAAAAGTCCAATAAAGGCAGACTAATTCCTTGAGAGTTTTTGTGCACAACCTTACCTTTCCTTTGTTTCAAAACCTCCCTTGCTCGTTAAAGTACTCATTTTATTTTTTCTACATTTTAGGTCTTTCATTAGAAATAATCATCACCCTCGATGAATGAGATTTTTTATAAGCAATGGGTACCTTTTTCATCAAAAAAATACGCTTCTAGATTGACAATGAATTCTCCTAAAGTATGTTAAACTAATAGAAGATATTTGAAAGAATAAAGGATGTGTCATCGTGAAACGATTCATAATTGTAATACCCATCATGATTATTGTAGCTCTTGTGGCAACCTCGGTACTTAGTAAAAGTTATTCTGACGTTCCCCTTCAAACACGAATCCTGATTATCTCAATCGGGACACTCTTATCTGGTGTGATATCCTATTTCCTTTTTCAGGATGATGTTGATCGGATTAGTCCTAAGAAAAAGAAATAATGCAAAAAAGAGGCTGTCCCGAAACCAGTTTGTCAGGAACCACTACTTCCATATAAGAAGAAACCCTCAAAACCTCTTCTATATATGGACGAAAATGGTGTTCCAGACCCCTTTTTTGGACAGCCTTTTCTATATTCTATTACTAAATACAAATGAACTTTGATCTACTTCTTGACCAGTGAGACTATACCTCATACTCCCATTCATCCCTAAGTATCAAATAAAGCACAAAAAGTGTATTTTCCAACTCTGTCAGACTCTTCCGCTCAACTTCAATTCCTATTTTTGGTAATAGGATATTCGCCATTTGTCTCGTCCGTAATTCTTTCTGAGAAGGTGGTAATTGTTGAAAACGATGACTATAGGTTTTTACTAGATTCCACTCTTTCTCTCCTAGTTTATTCAATTCCCACTGATCCAAAGCGAGATTACTCTTTGATAATCCTCTTCTCTCGATTTCCTTTTCAATTGGAGATTTTTTATTCCCTTTCTTTTTCCGCTCATGAACGACGATGGTTCCGGCGACGAGGTCACCAATTCTTTTATGTTTGGAATGGAAGAAAATCATTAAAATCCCGAGTAAATATCCCGTTGGTAATGAATCAATGATTCTTAAAAAATTCCGGATAAAGCTTGAGAGTAATGTGATACTTTGACCATTTTCCTGAATCACTCGAATCCCCATTGCTTTCTTCCCTATGGTTCTACCACCTGCAAAATATTCAAAGGCAAAAAAGTAGCCCCAATTGATAATAAATAAAAGAATAAGCGTGATGGTAATCGGTATTGATGTCATATCCGGAATGAAATCGTTTGATTCTTGACCAAGTATCACGAAAAATAAGAGTACAAATACTAAAATATTGGTGATCCATATGATCAACTGATCGATAATGAGTGCTGCTGCCCTACTCCCTAGACCAGCAGGGTGAAATTGAAGTGATACGAATTCTGGTGTTTTGATATCTACATATTCTTGATTCATAAGATCCCCCCTCTTCTGACTAATTTTCCCTGTAAGATGTTTCTATTTTTCTGTAAAATTACTATAATTAAGAAAGAAGTTATTTCCTAAAGCGAGCAGGTGGAAAAATGAATGTAAAGCAATTCGTCAAGCAACATCGAGAAGATTGGCAGCAGCTTGAGCAAATGTTGACTATATTACATAAAAGAAAAAGGAAAATAAAAGGGTCGGATATTGAACAGTTTAATCGGCTTTATCAAAAGTCCGCACAAAACCTTTCGTATTGTCAAACTTACTTTCCGAAAGAGGATGTTACCCTCTACTTAAATGAACTGGTTTCGAAATCACATAATCTATTATATCGAGATCAAATATCAAGTATGAAGCAAATCCGCCACTTTTTTGGTGTAAAATTTGTCGGTCTCCTATTAGAGCAGTGGAAATTTATCGTCGTAGCCATGATGCTTTTTACCATAGGGGCTTTAGGCGGTTTCTTCTCGATTTTGGATGACCCTCAGAATGCTTATTCTGTCCTTCCGGAAAATATAGCTCAAGGTGTCGATCCTGAACAATTGGGAAAGAATGATGGTCAGGTTGATGCTTCCCTTATGTCAACTAGCATTATGACAAACAATATCCAAGTGGCCATCCTTGCTTTTGCAGGGGGTGTCACATTCGGATTATTGACCGTCTATTTGTTGATTTATAACGGACTCATTGTTGGGGGAATCGCTGCAGTATTTTGGCATCATGATAAAACCTATGAATTTTGGGCGTATATTGTTCCCCATGGAATGATTGAGCTTACAGCCATCTTTATTGCAGGCGGAGCTGGCCTATTAATGGGCTATAAGCTCTTTGTTCCCGGACATTATTCGAGGGGCCATCAACTTAAGCAGCAGGCCAAGCGCTCCGTCCAATTGTTGCTTGGGACGATTCCTTTGTTTGTGATTGCAGGTGTAATTGAAGGTTTTATTACCCCTGCCGCCATCTCTCTGGAAGCAAAATATATTGTCGCTTTCTTAACCGTCGTTGGGCTCATTCTTTATATTGTTATCGGAAAGCTTTTACTGGCGAAAAAGAATCCTACAGTAATCCTCGATTCATAATATCTATATAATGTGTGACGGCAGCTGCTGCTAGTTTTTCTTCACGGGTCTCTATCATTTGGAGACCTTGTTTTTCCCATTTCAGCTTTTCACGTTTTTTAATGAGCATTTGCTGCTGTGCCATACTTTTTACCATTGCGGATTGTACTGTTATTGGCTCATCTTTTATTCTTGCTAACAGCGTCACATCTTCAATTCCAATCATTAAGAACAAATGGCGTCTCCTTAGTCGTTTCAGATAAATAAGTGCCGCTTCCTCATGAAGAAATGTACATACATCACTGAATAATAAAAGAAGGCTGCGTTTCTTTTGAACTGTTTGTAAATAATGAAGAATTGCTGCATAATTTGACTCATTAGAATCTACCTGAATATTGTATATGGAGTGAAGAATCGTTTGAAGATGTTCCATTCCTTTCGCTGGTGGAACAAAGACCTTTACATCCTTGGAAAAAGCTAAAACAGACACATAATCCCCATTTTTCAAGGCGGCTGCTGCAACGGTTATCGCTGCTTCTAACGCCTTTTCTAATCGGTTTCCCTTTGTCAATTCTGCACCCATCATTCTTCCACAATCTATTAAGAGCGTAATATATTTCCCATGCTCGGGTTCATATTCATTTGACATAACCTCCCGCAGCTTTGCTGTCTGCCGCCAGTTAATTTTACGAGGGTCATCACCTACTACATAATTACGAATCTTGGTAAATTCTCCAGCACCACTTTTCTGTTTACGGATCCTCAGTCCTTCATACAGTAAGAATTGCTGTGCACCTTCTAAATATTGCTTTGTCTCGGTTAAATCAGGGATGACTTTTACTGTATCTGCAATTTCAACCGTTGCTTGTTTCTCCCACAATCCAATTACGCTTTTATAGCGAAAATGGAGCTTATTTACTTCGTATTTTCCTCTTACAGAAGCTTCTGTCTCATACTGAAAGACCGAAGTAGTATCACTTAAAAGAGATCCATGAAATGAAAATGGCCTTTTAAATGATTGAGGAATTTCATCTACTAGCCTGAAACGAATTGGGCTACCAGAAGCATTTGTGATGGTGATCTGAACGTTGTAAGGTAGCCCTCTTTCCATTTCTTCTGGTAGTGTTCGGTTAATGATTAGTTGGCTTCTTCTCGCTGAAAATAATAAATCCATTAAACTACCTATAAGGACTAAACCATTTAATAAGATCACAACACTCCATGGAATCCCCCAAATCGTTCCAATGATCAGTCCAATAGAAAGAATAAGATAAACGATTAGGAACTTTTGTGTTGGCAGAATCCCTCTACCTTGGAACAGGAATCGCCCCCACAAGTTCTTCAATGGTTTGGTCAACGTTCTCTCCCTCCAATTCCATATGCGGAGATAGTTGAATTCGATGTCTTAAACCAGGTCGGGCTACCATTTTAATATCGTCTGGAGTGACATAATCTCGGCCTGATAAATAAGCCCATGCCTGTGCTGCTTTCCCAATGGAAATACCCGCTCTTGTACTTGCACCAAAGCGAATGGATTCCGTCTCCCTCGTTCTTCTTACAATTTGCATAATATAATCTAGAATACTATCACTAATGGTTACATTTTGAATCTCTTTTCTTATTTCCAAAAATGTTTCTACATCTAAAATTGATTCTACTTGACTAAGCTCATCATGATCTTCAATCACTTGCTTCAACACATTTTTTTCATCTTCAAAGGACGGAAAATCAATGTTCAATTTAAATAAGAAACGATCCTGCTGTGCTTCAGGCAGTGGGTATGTCCCTTCAAATTCAATCGGATTTTGAGTAGCCACAACAAAGAATACGTCAGGTAATAGGTAGGTTTCCCCCTGAATGGTGACCTGTTTTTCTTCCATTGCCTCTAAAAGAGCGGCTTGAGTCTTTGCTGGAGTGCGGTTTATCTCATCTGCCAATAAAATATTCGTAAAGATAGGTCCTTTTAATGTTTGAAAGGTACTATCCTTCATGTTATAAATCGTGCTTCCTGTAATATCACTTGGAAGTAGATCCGGCGTAAATTGTATCCGATTGAAGGTTCCACCTAGAAGACTGGCAAGTGTTTTCACCATCTGTGTCTTTCCTGTACCTGGAACTCCCTCAATTAATACATGTCCCCCAGCTAAAATCGCCGCTAACAATAGCTTCAGATTTCTTGTTTGCCCCAATATCTGCTCTTCATATTTCTCTAGTAAGGATGCCAATTCAGGCTTCATCCTTCCTCCACCTCTTTCCGTAATCGATCTAGTTTCTTTGACCATAACAAATATTCCTTTTTATTAATTTGCTTTTTTTCTAGTACATTCTTTAACCCTTCTAGAAAGCTAGTAATCTCAGAAGCAGGGAGCCCTTTCCACTTTCTTTCAAGCTGTGGTAAAATATCTTTCCATTCCTTTCCATAAGCTATACCCCACTTCTCCTGCATTAGAAGTTTTACATAATCAGCTTGGATAAATAGAGAATCCTGATATCGTTTTCCTCTTATATACCAAGCAGCTAACGCTTTAACTCTTTCATCACTAAACCGAACCGTCTCATTTCTCGAAACGAGAATCGGGCCAAATCGTTTTCCTTTTAGTAAGAGCCACATGACGATAATCAAAGTTCCTTGCACAATGAAAATGAGGAACCATTTAGGATAAAGTGTTCCTATTTTCGATGCATTCTCTTGACCGTGACTATATTCGTCAAACAAGATTGAATCCGCTTTGCTTTCGTTTATGAAGGAAACTACGAGAGAAAGATGGTCCTGCTCTAATAGGGAGCCATTGGTCATCCAATTAGGAGAGTTAGAAACAATTAATTGACCTTTACCAAAAGCTCTCTTAAAAGCAATGATCCCCGACTCATCCTTTATTAAAATCTCATCCTTTTCATTTGCTTTAAGACGTATGGATGAACCGATTTCAGCTTTGTGCGCCTTTCCCTCTCCATCTGTCACGACTGTTACTTCTTCATCTGTAGCAACTGATTCTTCTAAAGGAGCGGTTCTGACCTCAAACATCCCTTTTGGATTTTCCTTAAATAAAAGGATTGTATTGCCCGCTTCCATAAAGCTCTGATAGGCCTCCATCTCTTCCTGATCAGGAATAAAATAGGGTCCAACCATTATCAGAATTTGATTTTCAGCCTTATTCGGAAGCATTTCAGGAGATTGGCTCCACTTTTCAACGGAGTTTTTTTCACTTTCTAAATATGTAAAGATGGCTTTGACTCCGCTAGGTGACGGAGACTGAGAAAGATAGTTTGAATATCTTTTTTCCTCCGGTGACGTCATTAGATAGCTAAAGGCGATAAATAATAGAAGGAGAATCGCTAGCCATATTACAGCTTTTTTATTAGAAACTCTATTCTGCAAGTCTCATTCTTCCCCCTTTACACTTTCACACCAAGTTGGTCATGTTGATGATCTTCCTCTAACCACATCATCACTTTTTTTCGATACTGTAAATATTCCTCTTTCTCGAGCTTCCTCTCCCCATATGTCACTTCATCAAATATTAGAGCCAACTCAAAGAATTGTTCTGCAGAATTTTTATTGACTTTCCTGAGTTCATCGTAATACTCCCAGTTTGTCTTCCATATCTTCGCCTCTAACCACTCTTTCTCGTGAAAATAAAGCAGTAAGGCTAAAAACATATGTCTAGTGGAAAGTGAATAGTTACCTAAAGCCGATTGTTTATCTGCTTCAGATAGATGTTTACTTGATGACCAATTGATTTCATTTAATGATTGAAGAGGCTTTTTGTCTCGGAATTTCAGGTTCCGTCCAACACCCCTTGCAACAAAAAATAGACTAATCAATAACAACACGATAGCCATAACAACTAAACCAATTGTAACTACACTGGCTACACCGCTTGTCGCTTCAAGAGTAGGAAACCAATCGGATAATTGTTCTTCTATCCAACCGGAAAGCTTTTCCCACAAACTCTCGATTACTCCTTTTGAGCGGTCATTATAAACGGTATATTCTCGATTATTCAATATATCCTCAAGATCATCCCTTGCTTTATCCGAATCTAGCATCCAATCTTCACCTAACCTTCACAAGAAAAGACTATTGAACAGTAGTGTACTCATCCATCATTTCTTCTAGATCATCCGCATCATTTCTTATTTTTAAATCAAAGTACATCACAGCAAATCCTACGGAAAGAATAATGGTCGTAAATAGGCTCACTATATCCCCAATAATCATTAACAACACACTGTTTCCTAACAGCAACCCAAATGATAGCTCTATAGCAAAACTAACACTTGTAATAATAAGGATAAAAACAAAATAAATCCCCATACAGGCCCAACCGCGATTACGTGTTAACCGCCAGCTTCTTGAAAGGCCTGGTGAATCTTTTTCCAAAACAACGGAGGCAAAGAAAAAGCTCCAGCGGGTTAAAAAGTATCCGATTCCTACAGCAAAACCTATGAATAATAAGATTCCCATCAATATACCGAAAAAAGGGTTTGCGAATGAGCCAAAAACACTAACAAAGCCCGTAATAAAGATTGGTCCAATGATCATTCCAAATACAATAACACCGAATAAAAGACTACTCCCTAAAATAGGCCAATATCGTGAAAACGCTTGTTTTAATGCGGATCCAACTGTAAAATCTTCCTTCTTTCTAAGACGATCTACCCCAATCAATATGGCTGCCCCTCCAACTGGAGCAATAAAAATACTAATAAACCCTACGAATAAAAAAATGAGGTCTGCTATTAGGCTAGTTGGTGTAAATTCAGCATAATCCGCTTCAGCTGTTCCATCAAAACTCGATGTAATCTGTTCATACCAAGCACCACCTTCTCCTACTTCTCTAAAAAAGTTCGTTCCAGAAATAAAATCAGCAATGGCTTGAAGCAAGTAAATAGGACCTAATATAATCAGTAAAATCAGAAAGAATTTAGAAAAATGGCTTTTACTTATTCGAAACGTGTGATCCAATATTTCCCCAAACCCCTTAGGTTTGTTATATTGTGTATTCATTTTTGTCTTCCCCCTAGTATAAATCTCATCAAAATTTGTCAATATATAGATTATTTTATCATTTTTGGGGATATTCGAGTGAGGAAATGTAAATTATTTTCATTTCTTTTGCATTCGAATGTAAAGGAAGGTAAATTATTTTTCGAAGATGAAGTTTTGTGGAAAACAGAAAAGGGATGGCCAAAACTAAGATGTCTGGAACGGCAATTTCGACATATAGAATAATCCCTTGTGACACTTCTATAATGGTCGATTAATGGAGTTTCGGACTCTTTTGGGACAGCCCTGTATTACGAATCTTTAAAGATAAAAATCATGATGAGGAAATTGAATAAAGGAGTGAATGGGGAATTTTCCCTGTAAGGCTGTATTTACATAGATTGTTACTTTTCGAACAAGAATAGAAATCTGAAATTATTATGGTTTCGGGGCATCTTTTCGTCAAATCAATAAATGGTTCACTAGTATTGAATGATTTAAAATGTTTATAATTGACCAAAAGCAACCAAGTTTACGAAAAGAGCCTTCTGTAGAAAGAATTATTGATTCTTCATTCGGTTGATTTCTAATTCCTGTTTACCGAACTTACCCGCTAGGTACTCCAAATCGCGCGTTAAGTAACTAGTATTTTTGTCAATTTGTTTTAATACAGCTACAATATCTTCCGTTTGAGAATGCTCGATTCTTTCAAGACGTTCATTAACTTCACTAAACCCTTTATCAAGACGCGCATCAATTCCAATAAACTTTTGATCCGTTTCATTGAAGTGACCGTCGACTTCCTTGAAACTTTCACCGACTTCATTGAAGCGGCCGTCGACTTCCTTGAAACGTTCACCGACTTCATTGAATCGGTCATCGACTTCCTTGAAACTTTCACCGACTTCATTGAAGCGGCCGTCGACTTCCTTGAAACGTTCACCGACTTCATTGAATCGGTCATCGACTTCCTTGAAACTTTCACCGACTTCATTGAAGCGGCCGTCGACTTCCTTGAAACGTTCACCGACTTCATTGAAGTGTTGATCCACCTTATTGAAGCGTTCATCCATCACATCGAATCGTTGATCAACTTTTCGAAACCTCTCATCTACTGAATTAAAATGTTCACGAAATTCACTTTTCATCTCTTTCATTTCTTGAAGTAGCTGCATTAAGATTTTTTCCATTTTTAACACCTCCTTTTTATCTATTATATAATATTGCATGGGAAAATCTAATATATATCATTGTGTTAACTTTCTCGTTAACACCTTTAACCTATTCTTCTTTTCATTTTGCCGATTAATTTTTATGGCTTTCCAAAGATGGTGATCGTTTATGTTTGGTTGTTGTTCTAAGTCGGCAATAGTTCTAGCTATTCGAATAACTTTTACTTGTGTACGACTACTCCAATGATGTTTAGAAGAAATATTTTTTAGTAGTGTTGACTGTGAATCTGCAATAGGACTTTTTTTCATAAGAGTATCAAAAGTGATTCTACTATTACTAATTTCTTTACCGTAACGATGATATTGAATTTCTCGAGCTTTTATTACTCTTTGGCGGTAATCTTCAGAAGATTGCTGATTCTGAAGAGTCGAGTTGTTTATATTCACCGGTTTCAAAGTAAGAAAAAGATCAAAACGATCCCGTATAGGCCCTGATATTCGATTTTGATAGGATTGTATCTGTTTTGGTGTACATGTGCAGTAGTAAAGATTTGACCCTAGATAACCACAAGGGCAAGGATTCATTGCACCCACAAGAATAAAAGAAGCAGGATAGGTAACGGTAGAATGTGCTCTACTAATGGTAACCTTACCACTTTCTAGAGGCTGTCTCAGCATATCTAGGGTTTTCTTTGTAAACTCTGCCATTTCATCTAAAAACAAAACTCCTCTATGTGATAAAGAAACTTCTCCTGGTTTAGGGTTTTGTCCACCTCCAATAATTGAAACACCAGAGGAAGAATGATGTGGATTACGAAATGGAGGCTGCATTGTATCCTGAAACGGGGTGCAACTAAGTTGATAAATACTCATACTTTCTAATTGAGCTTCATTGGATAATGGGGGCAGTATCGATGAAAAACTCTCTGCAAGCATGCTTTTCCCACAACCAGGTGGCCCCGTCAGAAATAAATGATGTTCACCTGCAGCGGCAATTTCTAAAGCAGACTTTGCAAATTCATGTCCAATAATTTGTTTGAAATCAAGATGAGAGGAGCATTTTGAAGGAATTTTGCGTTGAGAGGAGTATTGCGGAAGAGTAATTTTTCCAGAAAGATGCTTAATAAGTTCGCTTAAAGATGTAACATATTTTAGCTCAATACCTTCTAATTTTATGTCTGGCAATTCATTATCAAATGGGAGATATAATTTCTTAATCCCTAAATTTTTTGCTGCCAATACAATGGGAAGCATCCCTTCAATTGGTCGTATGGTACCGTTTAAAGATAAAGCTCCAATAAAAGCTATTTCTGAAGATAGATTGACTTTAAGTTCTTTCAAACTTAAAAGAATACCGATAGCCATAGGAACATCAAAAAAAGGACCACTTTTCTTTTGTTCAGAAGGGGATAAATTAATGATAACTTTCCTTTCTATTAATGGATACCCCATTGTGTGAAGACATGCAATAATCCTTTCTTTAGATTCTTTAACTGATGCATCTGGTAAGCCAACAATTGAAAAAGAATTTAAACCTGAGAGAGACTTCACTTCTACCTGTAACCGGTATCCCTCCATACCCCTGAGTCCAATACTAGTCACACTTACAGGCATAATAAACACCCCTTTTTCGTACTTAATAGGATTCTTGACAAATGATCTATAACACATAGGATCGATTTTCGAAAGTAATTGTAAGTTTTGATGGAGTCAACAAGCTTGTTTTCAGCGCCCTTACCAGAACGTTTGTTCCTACACCTTTATACTAATTGCTTTTATCTCTTCTGTCAACTATTAACAATTAGTAACTGTCTCCCTATACTCTATATGTTCTTTACTTACCTTTTTATGATCACTGAGATTGCAAAACATGTAATAGTATAAGACTTTATTGTCTAGTTAGTCGTTGAATGTCCGTTTCTACTGTAAACACACGCTTATTCAGAACTTCAGTTTTAACATCTACATGATCAACTATTTTCTCTGTATATGCTCCAAGACTCTCAACAAGGTTCTTCTGTAGTTTAGCTTGACCCTCCTCTAAGCGTTTTTGACCTAATTCTAAGCAATCTAATCGGCTATCTACACCGTCAAAACGTTTATCCACTTTATCAAATCGTGAGTCCACTCCGTCTAAGCGAATATCCACTTTATCAAATCGTTGGTCCATTTTATCAAATCGTGAATCCATTCCGTCTAATCGGCTATCCACTTTATCAAAACGTTTGTCCATTCCATCTAAACGATGATTCATTGTTTTCATTTCAACCAAAATTTGTTTTAATGTTTCTTCCATTCATTAGATTCCAACAAAATACTTTTTACATAAATTCACTCCTAACTCACTGTTTAATAATTAGGCACACCCCTACTAACCCCACCAAAAAAATACCGAAAAAAGAATAACAACAATCCATAAAAAGGAAGAATAAACTCCAACATGAAATAGATCCCTATCACTAAAATAGCCATAAGTATGGCTAATCAGATGAACAGGAGATTGAGTGACAAGAAAGAAACCCGGAACACCTGCAAGAAAGACGGGCATTGCGATTGATAATGGGGAAACATCAGACATCGTTTCTCCTATAGTGACGGCGAGCGGAAGCATGATTGTCAAAAACCCTAGAATATTAACAAAAACGATTCTAAGAATAGCCGTAAAAATCACAAGTATGAGTATAACCAGCCATGTGGATTGGGTCGAAAGATGAGTGTTTAAAACACCAGCCATCCAATCGATCGTTCCGGTTTTCACCAGCATCCCAGAAACCATTAATGTAGATGCGAAAAACAGCATCATGTCCCAGTCTATTGATTTTCTTGCTTGATCCCAATCCCATATTCCTATATAGGGTAATATCGTCAGACATGCTCCTAATAAACCTATCTGGGGAATAGAGTATCCATGCAGGTTTTGTGTAATCCATAATAATAATGTGAACCCTGTTATAATCATTAACTTCTTTTCTCTCATACTTAATTTTCCCAGCTCATTAATCTTTTCATCGATAAAATTTAATAGTAGCTTTTTATCTATCTTTTCTGGTGGGAAAGTCAGCAAAAAAATAATCCAAAGCAGCAGAATATACAATAAGATTGGAACCCCAAAAAGAATAAGCCATTTTAGATAACCGATTTCAGGGGATATTTCTGATAGAATTCCGAACGTATAGATAGTGGAACTTGCACCGGTTGCTACAAATACTCCGGAGATGGCTGCCAAGTAGGCAATGCCGATAAATAAGGATTTTGCTAGCTTATGAACCTCCCCTAGCCGCTTTAAACTTTTAACTAGACTGTCTAATACAGAAGAAACTAAACTTGCCTTACCGACATTAGATGGTATAAGAATGGATAGCACTATCATCAGGAGAAAAGAAATGAGAATCAGTGCCTTTCCCGACCCGCCCGAGAGCTTCAATATTAAAAGGGAGACTCGGCTCGCAAGTCCGGTCTCAATGAAAGACTTCGATAGGATAAAGTCGAGAATAGCAACCAGACGATTCCTGAACTAAAATATCGCAAAGTCTCATCATAGCTAAAGAAATGAAAAGAAAGAATTAATATTAATAATAAAGAGCTAAATGCCAATGGGAAGACTCTTCCAATCCATAAAATTTGGATTATGATAAGCGCAATGACAGCTTTCCATCTAACATCCCAGTCAAAACAAGGTAAAAAAAACAATAAGTACAATAATAGTGAAAAACCTAGTAACATTCTTTTATTGTTCATTTTCTAAACTCCTATCACAGAATCCTCTGAAGCAATCTGAATATGAAAAAGCCACCAAACGAAAGGTGACTTTTGTCATTTTCCTAAACCTATCCTCTTTAACACATCACCGCAATCGAGAACCGTCCCGCAGTGGTTTAACGCATTACCGCGGTCGAGAACCGTCCCCGGGTGCGTTAGTGCTTTACTGTGTTGGTGTTCAGTCCCGCTGCCGCTGTTACTCCTGCTAGTTTTCCGAATACTGCTCCTGACATTAGTCCGGATCCACCTGGGTAGTTGTGATAGAAGATTCCGCCGATCATTTCTCCTGCTGCGTATAGACCAGGAATTGGGTTTCCTTCTTTATTTAGTACTTCCCCCCTGTTGTTCACATGTAATCCGCCAAATGAGAAGGTGATTCCACATGTTACGGGAAATGCGTAGAACGGCCCTTCTTCGATTTTTAGTGCCCAGTTCGTTTTAGGAGGAGTAATTCCCACCGTTCCTTTCCCATCTTTTTCAGTAGGATGATAGTCTCCTTCTTGAACGGCTTCATTGTATTCGTTAATTGTCTTTAAAAATTCAAATTCGTCCACTGGAAGTAAAGCTACTAGCTCTTCTAAGGTTTCCGCTTTATAATAAGTCGCTTCTTCTAAGTCGTACTCTTTTCGCAGTAATGGACGAACTTGTGAGTCATAAATTTGATAGGCCACATGGCCAGGTTGTTTCAGGATTTCACGTCCATATTTGGCATACGTATAATTTCGGAAGTCGGCTCCTTCATCTACAAAGCGCTTACCTTCTTTATTAAGCATGATACTCAATGGATAAGAATGCTTCTTAAAGATGTCTCCAGGTTTTGTGAAATCGCCAACCTTTGGGGCATTATAATCGGTTCCAATGGAATGACAGCCAGACCATTCTCCATGTTTCTGTGCCCCTGCTGCTAACGCCATCTTTATGCCGTCTCCAGTATTATATTCAGTTCCGCGAACAATCGCCGCTTCCCATTCTTCCCCAATATATTGACTTCGTTGTTGTTTATTGGCTTCAAAGCTTCCGCAAGCTAGTACGACACCTGATGCATAAACAATGATTTTTCTACCATTTTGTTCTACAACAACGCCGTTCACGTCGCCGTCTACACTTAACAGTTCCACTGCAGCAGCCTCATACCAAACATCAATTCCAAGCTCTTCTGCTCGAGAAAACAATTGCTTCATTAAGCCAACGCCTTTGTTTTCCGTCTTTACTGGGAGCCCTCCCCAGAATTCACGTTTGCCCTCCTTTTCAAATGACTGGTTATCATAGTTGAGTTCGAATTTTACCCCATGGCCTTTCATCCATACGAGCGTCTCAAATGAACGATTGACTAATTGGTTCGCTAGTTCTGGACCACTTTTTCCTTCTGTTACTCGCATAATGTCCTGAAGATAGTCCTCTTCTCCATATTCAGGCATAACGATATTAGCAGCCTCTTCATCTGTAAGCTCTGGCATTACTTTGCGAATGTCTTCTAAATGATGATAGGCCACCCGGATTGCTCCATCAGTAAAGAATGAGTTTCCTCCGCGTTTGTGTTCTGGTCCCTTTTCAAGGACCAATACCCTTGCTCCCTCTTCTCTTGCAGAAATGGCGGCACAAAGGGCAGCATTTCCAGCACCTACTACAACAACATCATATTTAAAATCAGACATATACTTTTTCTCCTTTGATTGTGATTTACATACTTCCGTCAATCGGTGGCTTCGTATCTATTTTTCTTTTATTTAGAGCTTTTATAAGCAATGGATAGAAAAGCGAAATAATCGTTAACACGGTTAAACTTATTGAAATCGGTGTAGCAAAAAATATCGAGAGACTCCCATCAGAGGAAAGAACAGCCTTCCTGAAGTTTTGCTCCATATCTCCCCCCACGATCAACGCTAATACTAAAGGAGCGATTGGGAAGTCTAATACCTTCATAAAGAGACCGAATATTCCGAATAATAAAAGCAGAAAGAAGTCGATAGCACTATAACTTAACGTGTACGTACCTATAAACGCTAATATCACAATAATTGGGTATAGCACTTTTGCCGGTGTATCTAATATTTTTACTAAGAGACCGACAAGAAGAATATTGATAATGATTAAAACAATATTTCCGACAAACATACTGTTAATTAATGTCCAGACTGTATTCGGATCATTTTCAAACAGAAGTGGTCCTGGTTTTAGTCCTAGCATCACAAGTGCCCCTAGCATGACAGCCGTTGTACCAGACCCTGGAATCCCCATGGTCAATAACGGAATCATGGCTCCAACAGATGCTGAATTATTTGCCGATTCTGGTGCTGCTAACCCTTCTACTGCACCTTTCCCAAACTCTTCAGGCCTTTTGGAAATTTGCTTCTCTGTGGAATAACTGATTAAAGATGCAATGGTTCCGCCAGCACCAGGTAAAACTCCGATAATAAACCCTAATGGACCACCACGTATAATGGGCCAAAATGATCGTTTCCATTGTTCCTTTGTAAACCAGATCTTGCCAACCTTCTTCTTTTCTTTCCTTTCCTTATCAATACTTAGATAGTTATAAAGCACTTCTCCTATGGCATAAACCCCAATGATGACAATAAGGAAATCGACCCCCTCACTTAAGTGGGAACTCCCAAATGTGAAGCGGTACACACCGGTTTGAGTGTCAATCCCAACGGTGCTCAGCATAAGACCAAGACACATAGCGATAAAGCCTTTTGTCATTTTCCCAACAGAAAGACAAACAATAGCAGAAAGTGTGAGAAGCATTAATAGAAAGTATTCAGCAGGCCCGAATTTTAAAGCGAAAGTAGCTAAGGGCTCTGCAAGAAAAATAAAACCAAAGACAGCCATGATCCCACCGATAAAGGAAGCGACCGCAGAAATTGCCATTGCCTCACCGGCCTGTCCTTTCTGGGCCATCGGATATCCATCAAATGTTGCTGCGATCGCTGAGCCATCACCAGGGGTATTAATAAGAATAGAACTTCTCGAACCCCCATACATGGCCCCATAATAGATCGCCGCCATCAAAATGATCGCACTCACAGGCTCCATTCCAAAAGTAATCGGGATTAGGACAGCAACAGCTGTTGCGGGTCCTAGCCCTGGAAGCATCCCAACGATGGTTCCGAGAAAGCCCCCAATAATGACCCACATAATATTCATCGGCTCCAAGGCGGTCATCAAGCCTTGCATAAAGTTACTCATATCCATTCCCGTAACCTCCTAAGGTAGACTGACTCCTAGCAATACGCTAAATGCGTACCACAATATGAATGAAGAGATGACGGTCACTAGTATGTTAACCAGCCATTTCTTTCGTCCATTTAAAGTAAACAAAAGGGCTCCCAAGAACAGTATTGTCGAGAAAAGAAATCCAAAACGTTCGAAAATCATGGCATAGACAGCACCATATAAAACGGTTAATCCAATTAACTTAGGCGTTCTTCCCTCAAGCATTTCTTTAATACCCTCGTTCTTTTCATGTAACCTCTTTAACTCTTGAAATAGATAGACCACACTGAATATAATCATAAAGATGCTTAATCCGACTGGAAAGTACATTGGACCATTTGGATCCCCAAGATTTGCTTTAGGTAAATTGATAGACCCAATCAAAAAGGAGCAGCTTAAAAGAATTAAAAAGACGGGCATTCCTATTTTTATGACTTTCATGAATCCAGCCTCCCTTTATTGCATTAATCCAGAGTTGTTGACGAGTTCTTCATAAAGTTCAGCCTGTTCTTTTATGAACACTTCTGTTTCTTTGCTGTCTTTATAAAAATCTTCCCAGTCGTTATTTTCGAGCATTTTCTTCCACTCATCTGATTTCACCATTTTCCCGATTTTTTCGTCCCAGTAAGCAATTTCTTCTTCCGTCATATCTGGTGGTCCCATTATTCCTCTCCAGTGAGGGAAAACTAAGTCAACTCCTTCTTCTTTCCAAGTCGGAACATCCTTTAAATCTTCCAATCTTTTACCTGAAGAAATAGCAAGGATTTTTAGCTTACCCGCAAGATGCTGCTCTTTTACCTCTGATAAGGAAGTCGTAACTGTGTCCACATGGCCTCCAAGAAGCGCGGTTACTACATCACCGCCACCTTCATATACAAGGAAATCTAGCTTAGAAGGATCAATCCCTTTTGAACTTGCCGCTTGGACCAATGATAAATGGTCATCGTTCCCAAGTGCTGGTCCTACGCCAATTTTGATGGACTTGGGATCCTTTTTCATTGCATCAAGTAACTGTGAAGCTGTTTCGTATTTTGAATCCACTGGTACGGCTAATGCCTGCCACTCTGTTGCAAGGGTTGCAATCGGGGTAAATTGTTCATAGGTCAATTTACTCTGCCCTAATAGGTTATTCGTAAACAACAAGCTCGAATTAATCGCTAGGTAATGGGAGTCTTTGCTTTCAAGGTATTTCCATCCTACCTCACCACCGCCGCCAGGTTTATTAATCACATTAATGTTTTCATCTACAAGTTCATTATCCTTCAGTACTTTTTGAACGGAACGTGCAGTCAAATCCCATCCTCCACCAGGAGAAGCAGGAGCAATAATTTCAATATTTTTCGACGGAAACTCCTTACTACCTGAAGCCGAGTTCGAACAGGCAGTTACTACCATCATAAAAAAGACGATCAACAGTATACCTAATTTCTTCATAAACAATGTACACCCCTTTTTAATATTTGTACTTCTTGATTCCATCCCCTTTTCGGATCAAGGCAAAGTACGATTATTCTCATCCTAATGGCTGGGCATCAACATGTAAACGTTTCCAAAATATTGTCTTTTAAAAACTTAAAAGAGGTTTTGTTCGTTTTGTTCATAATTTTCTAAAAACTACATTTATTTTTTGAGGCAGTACCTTCTTTCAGGTCTTCCTACAATTCCATACACCTGCTCTATTGTCGCCTCATCGATTCCTACGAGATATTCGAGATATCTTCTTGCCGTTGTTCTGGACGCACCAATTTTTTCTCCTACCCCTTCCGAAGTGATTCCGTCTGTTTCATTTGCTAATAGTTTGCTAATTTTGTTTAGTGTTAAATAATCGATTCCCGGCGGTAAGTCATTCTTCTTTTCTGCGATTTTTTTCTTCGAGCCAAAATACGTGTCAAGTACCTCCTGATCAACTTCTGAAGCAGAATGAAGCGTTCTTCTCTTTTGACTATAATTTTCTAGTGCCTCATGAAATTTCTCCATTGTCACAGGTTTTATCAAGTAATCTTGAATTCCATATTTCAAGGCTTTTTCTAAAAATGACTTTTCTTTTGCTGCTGTAATCATGATGATATCCACCTCTGGATAGTCAGATCTTAGCGAATGTAGGAGCTCGGTTCCAAGCTGATCCGGCATGTAAACATCAAGTAAAAGTAAATCCACGGAATGCGCCTTTAACTTTTGAAAGGTTTCCTTTGCATTTGTGGCCTTCCCTACCAGCTTCATTTGCTTATTCTTTGCCAGGAATTCTTCATGAATTTGGGCTACTCTGAAATCATCCTCTGCTATTAAAACATTGATCATCACTTATTCTCCCTTTCTATCAAATAGTTTTTCGGTAAAAACACTGTAAAAATAGTGCCGCCTTCTTTTCTGGATGTCCATTCAATCGAACCCCCTAGCAGGTCGACTTCCTCCTTTACATTCGCGAGACCGTACCCACGATCATCTCCTTTTGATGAAAATCCTTTATCAAAGACCTGTCCTTCGTTATCTACATGAATCCCTGTCCCATTATCGGCTACTTCGAAAATAATGTCCTTCCCGATATCCGTAACAAAAAACGACACGGTCCTCCCATTACTTTCGGTTGCTGCTTCAAAGGCATTATCAATGAGGTTTCCTAGAATGACAATCAGTGGAGAAAGACCAATTCGTTCTGGAAGAGGAGTTAATGAACTCTCTTCCTCAATTTCAAATTGAATTTTTTTCTCCGATGCTTTGGCCAGCTTCCCAAGCAAAATAGCTTGGACCTTTTCATCTAAAATGCTATTAAAGAATATATGACTGTGGTGTTCTTGAAGCTCTGTTTCTTCCTGAATGAGCTCAATCGCTTCCTTTAGTTTTCCAAGCTGGATAAGACCTAGTAGAACGTAAAGCTTATTCTTAAACTCATGGGTTTGTGCTCGTAGATCCTCCGAATACTGTTTAACTTCTGACAAGGCATCTACCATTTTTTTGATTTCTGTCCGATCACGGAAACTCGTGACCGTCCCAACCATTTTTCCTTCTTCTATAATCGGCTGAGAATTTATAATCATCATTTTTTCGTTATACTGTAGTTCTAGATTTGATTGGATTTTAGTAGAGTACAAAACTTGTAGCATGCCCTTAGAAGGAATCACATCTTCTACTTTTAATCCTCTTACACGAGTTGTAATTCCTAATAGTTCTTTCGCCGATTGATTCATCATAGTAATGATTCCGTGTTCATTAATAGCCACAATTCCTTCTTTTACAGATTGAAAAACAGCATTCCTTTCCCGATACAACGCAGCGATTTGATATGGCTCTAACCCGAATGTATCCTTTCTGATACTATGGGCAAGAATAATGCTCCCAAAGACCCCAAGGAAAAGGACAAAACAAGAAAGAATCAACATCGTTCGAATATCCTTCGCCATATTCTCACGGATCGTTTTCATTTTAAATTCTACGATGACCGTTCCTTCAACTTTCTGGAATAGATCATAGCGAATGATAATGGGAGCAATCCCTTTCAAAACTTCCTCTTCCCCATTCCCTTCTCGTGTCACATAATAACTGCCGAATACAAGTGCCCGATAACGGTCTTTCGGATCATCCTCACCCGAACCTTGACCAACATACCCAAAGGCAAGTCCTTCCCGATTCTCAATCAGGATGGAAGAAGCGTCCACCTGATCCCTTAGTTGTTCCGCAATCGGAGCAAGATTCTCTGATGGTTTATTTTCACGGAAAGAATCTTGAATAACAGGCATATAAGAAAGCGTCTTTGCCGTCTGTAATGCCAGTTCTTCTGCCTGCTCTACATCTTCATTGGTTTCCATATAAGCAAATAATAATGTCAACAATCCAATGACCAACAATAATAGTGAAATGACAAGGCCTAATATCTTGACTTGAAGTGGTACTTGTAAAAATCGTTTCATATCGGAACTCCTAATAGTAGATTACTGAAAATTCTATTATTTAAATATAACATTTTGAATGCGCGAAGAGTAAAGGGAGTTTTTACTATGGAAATGGGACTTTTTCCAAAAGGGGCTTGATTCGGGGGTTCTATGAAGTATTAAAGTTGGTTTACTCTTTTAGAATACGATGCGATTCAATTATCATAGTATTAAGAATGATTAATTAACTTGGTTTACGACTTACTAAAAAAAATCACGAAGAATTAGCCTAAAGTTTTAGATATAAAAAAAGTGAAGCACGCAGCTTCACTTTCTTTCATACATTATTTTCTTATTAAACTATATACAGAAGCACCAACCAAGTCTCCAGCTTCTTTAAGACGTTCAGCGCTTATATACTCTATCGTGTCAAGTGGAGTGTGGTAATAAGGCTCTAAATTTGCAGTTCCTGGTTCACGGCGAATGAAGTTTACTGCCGGGATGCCAGCTTCATAGAAATTCACATGATCCGAAGCACCGCGTTTATAAAGCACAAGTTCTGAAGGCGTTCCAATTCTGTCCGCTGTTGCAAGAGCCGTTTCTGATACAATGTTCGGTTGTCCATCAAGTGTATTCATATAGATAGCTGTTGCATTTTCCCAGGAAGTTCCAACCATATCCATATTGAAATTCCCTATACTTCTGTTTACTTCGTCTTCGCTTAATTGGCTTACATAATGTTCTGACCCTACCAAGCCAATTTCCTCTGCACCAACAAAGGCAAATCGCAATTCTTTGTCCGTTGGATAGCTTTTCAATACACGCGCCAATTCTAATGCAACAGCGGTTCCAGAGGCATTGTCACTTGCTCCAGGGGCAAACGGGACACTATCGAAATGAGCTGAGACGTGCAAAATATCGTGGTTAGCGCCTTTTTTAGGAAGCTTTGTTGCGATAATGTTCTGCGACTTTGCGTTTTCCATTCGTTTCACTTTAAATGTTACGGTTTTGTTTTGTGACACAACGTCCTCAAGCAAGGCTTCACCACTGACTTTTGTAATCCCTCCGACCGGAATCGAGAAGTCGCCGCCAATTGAAGGGTTTAAAGGACCAGGCTGATTCGTATTGTCATAAATAAGGACGCCAATTGCCCCTGCTTCAACCGCATTTTCTACTTTCTTTTTAAATGTAAACTCCCCTCTTGAAATAAGAGCGATCTTTCCAGCTACATCTGGGGTAAAATCTGATTCTTTCCCTAATCCAGCATCAAATAATTCAGCTGTAATGCCTGATTCAGATGTGTCACCGGATCCTTCAGGAATATTAATTAAAACTTCATTTTCATCACTTGTTTGCAAATACCCAATCAGCTTATCAGGGATACTAAATTCTTGCGTTTCTACCTGATATCCATAAGAACGAAGGCGTTCTCTAATAAAGTCGGCGGCTTGTTGTTCACCTTCCGTTCCTGTTACACGTGGTCCGATCGTTTCACTTAAATAACGGACATCCTCCATCATACGTTCTTCACTGACTCTGGCTATTACCTTTTGGTCAAAAGCTTTCTTACTCTGATGAACCTCTGAATTTGCAGCCGCTTCAACTGTTTTATCAAGCTGTATAGGCGCAAAATATAAACTTGAAGTTACTAGAATGGTTGAAAGAATGATCTTTCCTTTTTTCAAATCTTTTCCCCCTAAATAATTCATTTTAAGTATTATGTATTCGCTTACAAATCAGCTGTTCCTTTCTGATTTTAAAAAACCAATCTAATAACCTAGCAAATTACTGTGGATGAAATACTTTAGAATCACTAAAAACTATGAAAATGAAAAAATGGTGAACCTTTTGCTTCAATATTTATTTGGAGGAATCTGCTTATACTTTCTCGTTATGTCCTTTGACCCTATTAGAAATTTAGCAACCCTATTATTTTCCAAAAACAGGTCTTTCGACTATCGAAATTTGTTAGTTTCTATTCTATTCTGAAAATTATAACAAAATATTACTAGGAGGAATTTTATGAAAAAAATGGCTTTAAAAGTTTTAATTACATCTGCATTAACCCTCCCGCTTGTTACAGGGGGATCCACTAGCATTGGGCATGAACCTATCAATCTTGCATCAGCATCATCTATTCCTGAGATTCAAATAAAAGATGGAATGACCCAGCCTATCTTTTCGTTAGAGGAGGCCATTATCGAAAGAGTATTTGTCGAAACATCAACAGATAGTGACGGAGACGGAAAATTAGACAGGGTACGCGCAGATATTATTCGTCCTAAAGAAACGGAAAACGGACTTAAAGTCCCTGTTATCTATGAAATGAGCCCTTATCGTTCTGGAATAAAAAGCGTCCCTGTATATGATGTCGATGTTGAACTAAACAGTGTTCCTAAGAAAGGAAACAAAGGGAAAAAGAAAGGAAAGCCAAAAGCGAACCTTCCTGGTTATTACGATGATTATTTCGTGCCAAGAGGATATGCTGTAGTTCTTGCGGAAAGCGTAGGGACGGGCTTATCCGATGGATGTGCGACTACAGGAGATGAACATGAAATTCTTGGAACCCGTGCAGTCATTGATTGGTTGAATGGTCGTACAAAGGCTTTCAATAAAGAAGGTGAAGAGATTAAAGCTGATTGGACTACAGGAAATGTCGGAATGATGGGAGTTTCCTATAATGGGACATTGCCGAACGCTGTAGCAACGACGGGGGTTGAAGGATTAAAGACCATTGTTCCGATTGCGGCCATCAGTAGCTGGTATGATTATTACAGATCAAACGGCGCTGTTATTGCTCCAGGAGGATATCAGGGAGAAGATGCTGATAATTTAGCTGATGCTGTTTTAACAAGGGACAATCCGGAAGCCTGTCATAATATGATGGAGCATTTAACAGAAGGTCAAGATAGGGAAACCGGTGACTACAATGATTTTTGGGACCAACGTAATTACACAAAGGACGCTGACAAAATAAACGCCAGTGTATTTGTCGTTCATGGATTAAATGACTGGAATGTCAAAACAAAGCACTTCTCTGGTTGGTGGAAAGCTTTAGGTGAAAATCATGTTCCAAGGAAAATGTGGCTTCATCAAGGTGGCCATTCAAGCCCTTATAGTTTTAGGCGTGATGCATGGCTTCCAACCTTAAATAAGTGGTTTGATTACTGGCTATATGATATTAAAAATGATGTGATGGATGAGCCAATGGTGGATATTCAACGTGAGGATAAAACATGGAAAACTGAGGAAAACTGGCCTGCAGCAGGAACAGTTAATACAAAACTCTATTTACAACCAGATTCTGATAATGTAGGTGGTACTTTTAGCTTAAAACCAGTCCCAAATAAAAATAAGCAATCGCAAACCTTCGTGGATAACGCGATGGTGAGAGCTGAAACTCTTGTATTTAACCCTGATGAAGCTTCACAAAACCGACTTGCTTATGTAACACCTCCTTTGAAGGAATCTGTCCGTATTAGCGGAACACCTCAAGTCCAAATTAGAGCAAGCATTGACAAGCCAACAGCAAATTTAACAGCTCTGCTTGTAAAATATGGTCCTGAGAAAGCAGAAATTGTTACTCGTGGCTGGATGGATCCACAAAATCTGCGGAATGAGGAGCGATCTATCTCATTAACCCCTAATCGAGAATACACATTTACATGGGATATGCAGCCAGATGACTTTGTGTTCCAAGCAGGAGACCGACTGGGTATCATACTTCTCTCAAGTGATTATAACTACACACTTCGTCCTGAAGCAGGGACAAAAATTTCAATCGATCCTGAAAGAAGCCATATTGTTCTGCCGGTTACAGGCGGTAAAGCTGCTTTTGAGTGGAAATAAAAATAAAGAGGTTGTCCAATAAAGGGTTTGCAACCAGTATTGTTTCGAAGTATATAGAGGATCTTCGATAGATTCCTCTATATACTGAGCTAGAATTCCTGGCACCCTGTATTGAGACAACCTCTCTGTTCTTTTTCTATTAGTAATAATATGGGAATATTTATTGATTACTCTGTAATCACTCGATGAACTAATTTAGGTGATTCAACTACATCTGCAAAAGAGATGCAATCGTATACTTTTTCAATAACTTCGTCGACATTTTCTTGGTTCGAATGAATCGTTACTAGAGGGTCCCCTTCTTTCACTTCATCACCGATTTTTGCTTTTAGGACAATTCCAACCGCTAAGTCAATGTCATCTTCCTTTGTGGCACGGCCAGCCCCTAGTAACATGGATGCTACACCCATTTCATCCGCAACAATCTTTGAAATAAAACCACTTTGTTTTGCAGGTACATCGATTTTATAAGCCGCTTCTGGTAACTTTTCTGGTTGATCGACAATGGAAGGATCTCCCCCTTGATTTTTAATAAAGACTTTGAACTTTTCGAGAGCTTTTCCATTATCAATGACTTCTTGTAACATTCCTCTTGCCTCTTCAAGAGTATCCGCTTTTTTCGCTAATACAACCATCTGGCTGCCAAGTAATAGCGATAACTCTGTTAAATCTTCAGGTCCTTCGCCTCTTAGTGTATCAATGGCTTCTTTCATTTCTAGAGCATTTCCAATCGCATATCCTAGAGGCTGTGACATATCAGATATGACCGCCATGGTTTGACGTCCGACCTCTCGACCGATCTTGACCATTGCACTTGCTAGTTGTTCAGCGTCTTCAATTGTTTTCATAAACGCTCCTGCGCCTGTCTTTACATCAAGTACAATCGCATCTGATCCTGCCGCAATTTTTTTACTCATGATTGAGCTTGCGATTAAAGGAATGGCATTGACTGTTGCTGTTACATCACGTAGGGCATATAATTTTTTGTCAGCGGGTGTTAAGTTTCCTGTTTGACCGATAACGGCAATTTTGTCCCGATTCACGTATTCAATAAAGTCATCCGTTGAAATTTCAACATGGAAACCTTCGATACTCTCTAATTTATCAATCGTACCACCTGTATGACCAAGTCCACGTCCTGACATTTTCGCCACTGGGATATCAAGTGCTGCCACTAATGGTGCTAATACTAAAGTCGTTGTATCCCCGACTCCACCTGTACTATGCTTATCCACTTTAATTCCATGAATAGCTGATAAATCAATAGTATCACCTGATTCAACCATCGCCATCGTTAATTGAGCTCGTTCTTGATCTGTCATATCATTGAAATAGACTGCCATTAGAAAGGCACTTATTTGATAGTCCGGAATATCTCCTTTTGTATAACCAGCAATAATAAACTGAATTTCTGCTTTTGTTAATTCATGTCCTTCTCGTTTCTTTTCAATTAAATCAACCATTCTCATGTCTATGCTCTCCTTTATGTTCACCTTTAAAAATCAAGTTACATTTTAATAAATGCTATTTTCGCATTGATTGTTGCTTTCGAACAAGGTTAGAAACCCGTAAGTATTAAGATTTCTGGGCATCTTTTCGTCAAAGCAATAAATGTTTTACTAAAATTGAATATTATAGATGTTTATAATTGACCAAGAGCAACAAAATTTAAGAAAAGAGCCTTAATAAATTAATCCAACAATCGCTGTTGTTAAGAAGCTTACTAATGTTGCACCGTAAAGTAATTTCAATCCAAACTTCGCAACCACATTTCCTTTTTCATCATTTAAACCTTTAACAGCTCCAGAAATAATCCCAATTGATGAAAAGTTAGCAAACGATACTAGGAATACAGAGATTAAAGCGGTCGTTCTCTCACTAAAATCTATGGTTGTACCTGCAAGTTCACCCATTGCCACAAATTCGTTTGTTACAATCTTCGTTGCCATAATACTTCCGGCATTCACACTTTCAGACCATGGAATACCCGTCATAAATGCAAGTGGTGCGAATACATAACCTAACACCTGTTGGAAAGTTACCCCAAACAAGGCATCAAAAATTCCATTGATCATTGCTATGATCGCTACGAAACCGATTAACATTGCCCCAACAATCACTGCTACTTTAAATCCATCTAAAATATATTCACCTAATACTTCAAAGAAAGATTGCTTCTTTTCTTTAGTATCAATTAAATCTTCCTCTTCACGAACGGTGTAAGGGTTGATGATGGACGCGATGATAAAACCACCAAACAAATTTAAAACGATGGCGGTAACCACATACTCCGGCTTTATTAATGTCATATACGAGCCCACAATGGCCATTGAAACGGTTGACATCGCAGATGCACATAATGTGTAAAGTCGTTGATTTGAGATATGGGCCAATTGATTTTTTAAAGTAATAAAGACTTCTGATTGGCCGATCATAGCACTTGCCACCGCATTGTATGACTCTAATTTCCCCATGCCATTGACTTTACTTAATATAAAACCGATTCCCTTCATGAAAGCCGGTAATATTCTCATGTATTGAAGGATCCCGATTAAGGCTGAAATAAATATAATAGGTAATAACACACCAATAAAGAAAGTAGATTCTTCAACATTTACTAAGCCGCCAAATACAAAATTGACGCCTTCTGCCGCAAACCCTAGTAACTTCTCAAAAACCCGTGCAATATGTCCAACAATAAAGGTTCCAACGAATGTATTGAGTAAAATAAAACCTAAAACAACCTGAATTACTAGCATGGTGATAATCGGTTTTATTTTTATGTTCTTTTTGTCACTACTCATTACCCAAGCTAAAAATAAAAAGACAAAAAGCCCGATAATTCCTATAATATAGTGCATAATCCATCTCCTAGTAAGCGTTTTCTTTTGATGCAAAAATAGGGAAAACCATCCTTAGATGGTTTTTGAAAATCCCCTGACCCGACATTAACTAGTAAAATAACTTAATAATTTTCTACACTGTTACTCTCACCTTTAATAATAGAAACCCCTGCACTTGCTCCAATTCGTGAGGCACCAGCTTCGATCATATTGTTTACATCCTCAATTGTACGAATGCCTCCACTTGCTTTAACACCCATGTCTCCGCCAACCACAGAACGCATTAACTTAATGTCTTCAACGGTTGCACCACCTGTTGAAAAACCAGTTGAAGTTTTGACAAAGTCTGCATTTGCTTTTTTCGCTAAAAGACATGCTCTTTCTTTCTCTTCATCTGTTAATAATGCCGTTTCAATAATTACTTTAACAATGGCTTTTCCTTTTGCTGCTTTAACAATTTCACTAATTTCATGTTCAACTGCATCATTTTCTTTATCTTTTAACAAGCTTACATTAATAACCATATCGATTTCCGTTGCACCTTTATCGATAGCATCTTTGGTTTCAAATACCTTTGTTTTGGTTGTTGATGCCCCTAGTGGAAAACCAATGACCGTACAAACTTCAACATCTGTATCTTTTAATTGTTCACTTGCAAATGAAACATATCCAGGATTCACACAAACAGATTTAAATTTATATTGCTTTGCTTCGTCAATAAGTTTTTGTATAGCTTCCTTGCTTGTATCTGCTTTTAATGCTGTATGATCGATATATTTTGCTATATTCATATATTTATATCCTCCAAATTTTCTTTGATTTTGATTTTGATTTCGTTTTCATTATAACTTGTTTTTGAACAAATGTAAAAGGACATCTGAAATTATGTTCAGGTGTCCCTTAATAGACGTTCTGCTGTATATTGATCTGTAATTAAAACATTCGCATGATTTCCTGTCAGCGCGCCTTTGATGGCTTTTAATTTGGGCTTCCCACCAGCTACTAGAATCGCCTTTTCTTTTTGTTCTAATTCTTGTAATTCAATCCCAATCGTTCGATTGTTAATTTCTTCATGAACAATTTCACCATTTTCATTAAAAAAGCGTGAACAAATGTCACCCACAGCTTCTTTCTGTAATAGATCTTTTTCTTCAGAGTTAAAGTAGCCAAGTTTAAACAGTAAAGCCTCATCACGAACGGTCCCAACGGTAAAAACAGCAATATTCGCTTGACGCCCCATTTCAATGATTCGGCGAATATGGCGATCTTCCTCGACTTGCTTTTTCACTTGCGCATTATCAAAGACGACGGGAAGCGGTAAATGCATCGGAATGGTATTAAACGCATCTGCAAACAGCCCAATCGTTTCATAAGCATGAGTCATGACTTTCGAATGACTGATCCCACCTTTTAACTGGACAACCGTTACACCTTTAATGGCTTGTTTCATCATACGTTTAGATGTCTCATAAATAGTCGTTCCCCAACTAACTCCTAAAATATCACCCTGCTTAACGTTATTTTGAAGATAATCTGCCGCCGATTTACTAATAGACTGTTTAATGGTCTCGTAATCGTCTGATGGTGAGGAAGTCACAATAATATCTTCTAAACCATATCGTTCCTTTACATCTTTCGCTAATTGGTCCATATCGGTATATGGGTCTCGTATCTCGATCTGTACATACCCTTTTTCTTTGGCATAACTTAATAATCTTGAAATAGCCGGCCTAGATATTTTAAGTTTATCGGCAATTTGCTGCTGCCCAAAGTTCGATAAATAATAGAGCTTTGCCACTTCAATACTTAATTGATCCTTCTCAATATCACTCATACTCTTCACCCTTATTTCATCGTCTCTTTATTCCTATTTATCCTAGCATATACTTTATTTTTTTAAAAAGGGTGTTGATAATAGAGGATTATATAAAAATAGAACTGTCCAAAGACAGGAACCACAACTTCAATGGGGCTCTCCAAAAACCCAAGTGTCAGGAACCACAAACTTCATTATGTAGAAGAAAGCCTCAAGGACATCTTCTATATATGGAAAACATAGCGGCTCCGGCCCCTTTTTGGACTGCCCCGAGCAGATTATATGGTTCCGGCATCTTTTTAGACAGTCCATCTTAAAATTATTTGAGTACTCACTTTTTAAAAGTTCATAACAAATCGATTCGCATGTGATTATCCTTGTAGCTTTGCGAATTCTGTAGTGTTTTGTGTCGAACGGTCAATATATATGGAAACTGGACAAATTATCGGCAGTAACAGACAAAATATTGCCTCTTCTGGACAAATTAATAGCTCAGCTCAATAATCGCCCCTTTTTAAAACAAACCCTTTTTAGGCCTAATTTCTTTTTTATGTGCGTACTTTCTATTTACCATCCTCTAACGGCAACGGATCAATACTCTGGTCATTTGCTGTTAAGTCAATCCCATAATCCTTAGCGAACACCATATGGGTTTCGACTAGAACATCTTCTGTATTTTCATCTAAATTAAAGACTCTAGCCCCACGCAATCGATTTCTTTCAGCACCTGATAATCCATACGTACCAAACCCGGTATTGCCGCCATAACCAAGCATGATCCCGTAATAATTACCTGCATATGTATTGATATGGTCATGACCACAGAATACTCCCTTAACATCTCCCCGCTCTAGCATCGCAGAAAATAGGCCGCTATTAACAGGACCAGGACATTCGTCCTCGTTTCTTTCGCCAACAATATTATGTCTTTCTACTCCAACAGCATGATGGGCTTCCGTTCTTTCGTCAACACTCGCGAACCACATATATCGATGTTCCCATAATGGGATATGAATGAATACAAGTGAAGGAATCTTCTTCCCAGATTGCTTCTCCAACTCCTTAGAAGTTTCATAATACCAATTTACTTGATTAAAACGAAGCCAGTCCCATGTAGGATAACCTTCAAAACTCTGACCCGCAATCGTTTTTGGTGCGTATCTCCCACTGTCAAGGAGCCATAGGTTAAAAGCGGCTTTATTGCCTTTTGAGTTGTTGATAAGTAAATTCATGTTACCCGTTCCTGTAAGGTTTTTCTCCCCAGGCTCATTGCAATTGTATTGGTATGACATATAAAACTTAAGCATTGCTTCCTCATCTACACCACTATTCGGGGTCGAATCTTCATCATGATTTCCAAATGTAACAGCCCATTTGATTTCCCGTTTTTCCATTGGCTGGACGACATTATTCATCGCTTGCTTCATCTCCATAGCCGTATCACAGCCACTGGAGATATTGTCGCCATTCAGCACAACGAAGTCTGGTTTTTCTGAATCAAGAACCTTCTCCATAAGTTCGATCGTTCTTCGATCAATTCGCTCATCATCTTGAGTATCGTTAAATTGGACCACTTTAAATTTCCCATCCTGATTAAATTTAAGCTTTGCATTCTGATGTTTTTTTGCATATGTCTTGCTTTCCCCCAATAAATCCGATGGAAGCCCGACAGATCCAAGTGTTAACGCAACTGTACTCATACCGCCAATTTTGATAAAATCTCTTCTATTCAAGCCTTTATTCGAATCATGATTACTCATTAAAAATTTCCTCCTCTGCTTACTAGAATCATAAGTAGATTAGCAAATAGATATTGAGGTAACTTTTTCATAGTGTAAAGATTGTATAAAGTTGTCGAATGATTATACATTTCCTTCATTCTTATTATCCTTTTAATCGAAAATTCCTGAAAAAGATGAAGCCTATAGAAGAACTACCGAGACTCGATTTCATGATAAAGCTCTATTAATTGCATGAATGGAGGATATTCGTATCATGGACACGAGTACAAGCAAAACCATTTATTCTCTCATAATATGGACTAGAAAAAAGGTTGGGAGGGAAACGATATGTTTTTTTGCAATAGGTACGGAGGATATGGGTATGGTGGCAATAATTTTGGTTATGGCGGCAACAGACATGGTGGAGGCTTTGCCTTAATCGTTGTTTTATTTATTCTGTTAATCATTATTGGTGCTTCCTTTAAAGGTTGTTAATTACCAAGCGAGTCATGAATCTCTCTTTCATGACTCGTTTTTTATTTTGTAAGGCTGTTTTCGAATAGATTGTTGCTTTTCGAACAAGATTAGAAACCCGTAAGTATTAAGGTTTCGGGGCATCTTTTCGTCATAATATTTAAGATGTTTATAATTAACCAAAAGCAACAAAGTTTACGAAAAGAGCCTTTTGTAATAAGAACCTAAAGATCTTTATTTTTTCAGAGCTCCTTTCCGGGGGATGTCTGATAACATCCTTTCATTTCTTATCCAAAGTTATTTGTAAGAATCATTAGAACCGTGAATAATAACTACTCTTTAATTAAAAGCTAAAAGAAATAAATAATGTATCGATATTGGAGTGGCCGGATAAATATCTAGTTAGGAGATTTTAGATGTATAGAAGATTCCTTAAAATGGTGATTTCCCTAATTCTTTGCACCCTTCTTACCGGATGCTGGAACCGAATAGAGTTAAATGAGTTGGCAATTGGTATCGGAATGGGGATTGATAAATCGGATGATCAATACACGGTTACCTTTCAAGTCGTTAATCCTGGGGAAATCGCAGCAAAAGCGGGCGGCGGGAGTAAAACACCTGTTATTGTTTATAAATCAACCGGAAAAACATTACTCGAAGCTATTAGGAGAATGACGACCACCGCACCACGAAAAATTTATGCCGCACATCTTCGAATGGTCATTTTGGGAGATGAACTCGCTAAAGAGGGAATAAGTGAGGTATTAGATTTGTTATCGAGGGATCAAGAACTTCGAACTGATTTTTATTTCGCCGTCGCAAAAGATGCTAGAGCTGAAGATGTTTTAAAAGTCTTAACTCCCTTAGAAGATATTCCATCAAATAAATTATTTTCGTCCCTTGAAACATCAGAAGAAGCGTGGGCACCGAGTGCAACTTTGACATTGGATCAACTGATCGAAGAACTGGTCAGTGATGGAAAGGAAGTAAAATTAACAGGAATCCGCATAGATGGAGATGTCCAAGCAGGAAAAAGCAAACAAAATTTAGAACAGATAGAACCTTTAACACAATTGCAATATCAAGGGTTAGCTGTATTTAAAGGAGATAAATTAATTGGTTGGTTAAATGAATTCGAAAGTAAAGGTCTTCACTATGCTTTGGACAAAGTGAAAAGTACCATTGTAACCATCTCTTGCCCTAAAGAAGAAGGAAACGCAGGAATTGAGATCCTTGAAACAAAAGCGGATCTGGTAGCGGGGATTAAAGATGGAAAACCACAGGGAAATATTAAGGTTCAAGCTGAAGGAAATGTGGCTGAAATAGGGTGCAAGGGACTTGATTTAACTAAATCCAAGAAAATTGCTGAATTAGAAAAAAGAACGGAAAAAAAAATTAAAGATAAAATTAATGCTGCTTTAAAAGTAACCCAAAACAAATATGAATCAGATCTATTTGGTTTCGGAGAAGCTATACATCGATCTAACCCTGAATATTGGAAAAAGAACAAGGATAATTGGAATCAACTGTTTACAGAAATGCCAGTTAAGGTAGATATCGATTTAAAAATTCGCAGAACTGGTACGATAGCAAATTCTCCTATAAATGAGATAACAGTGGATTAATATTATTGTACGGGTTTAATAAATGACATTCCCTTCTATATTGTTTAATCCCTACTATAATCTTTAATCAAAGGAATGGAAAAATAAAGTTTATGAAAAAATAATTAAGCTCATAATGATGAAAAACGGTTTAGGAGGATTATAGTGAGAAAGTTTAGGAAAAATCGTAGGACTCCCTCCAATTTTCAAAAAACCAATTCAAAAGGTACGGAGCAACAACCGATTTTCGAAAGTTTAGAGGATAATATCCAATTTATTAAAGATAAAACAGGAAATAGTGATGATATTACGATTAGAAACATTAAAATCGGTGAGAATTTCAATACTAGTATCGCTGTCATCTATACGGAGGGTTTGATAGACAGTCCTTCTGTTCAAAATTTCATTCTCGAAACGTTAATGTTAGATTCACAAAAAACACCCTTTAACACTACGAATAATGTAAATAGTAACTCCTTTTTAACTTATTTAGAAGAATCGATTCTTACAGTAGGAAGTATCAAATATATCGAAAATTATGATGAATTATTTACATCCTTATTATCTGGGAATGTCATTATATTTGTAGACGGCTATAATGAAAGTCTTTCTGTGGGTATGAAGGGAGGAAAGGATCGGGGTGTTAATGAAAACACCAATGAACCGTCCATTAGAGGTCCTAAAGAATCCTTCTCTGAAAGTTTACGGACGAATACATCACTAGTAAGGCGCAAGATCAATAATCCAAACCTTTGGATTGAGAATAAGAAAATTGGAAAAGAAACCAAAACAGATGTTTCTATTTTATTCATTAATGGGATTGCAAATGAAAAAGTGGTAGAGGAAGTCAGAACGCGTCTGAATCGAATCGATATTGATGGCATACTAGACGGTGGATATATTGAAGAATTAATTCAAGATGAAACCTACACGCCTTTTCCAACCATATTTCATACAGAACGCCCTGATGTAACGGCAGCTGCATTACTAGAAGGCCGGGTGGCTATTATGATTGATGGTTCTCCACACCCCTTACTTGTGCCAGGACTTTTTGTACAGTTTTTTCAAACAGCTGATGACTATTATCAGAGAGCAGATAGTAGTACATTACTTCGGATGTTACGATTTCTAGGGTTCATCATCGCATTATTAGGTCCATCATTATACATCGCCCTCACGACCTTTCATCAGGAAATGCTGCCGACACCACTTTTGATTAGTTTGGCTGCCCAACGAGAAGGTGTCCCCTTTCCAGCCTTTATAGAAGCTCTAATGATGGAAGTAACCTTTGAAATCCTACGAGAAGCAGGACTTAGAATGCCAAGAGCAGTAGGACAGGCTGTTTCAATTGTTGGAACGTTGGTTATTGGGACTGCCGCTGTTGAAGCGGGAATTGTATCTGCTGCTATGGTAATCGTTGTAGCCATTACCGCGATATCCAGCTTTGTCGTCAGTTCTTTTAACTTAGCCATAGCTGTCAGGATGTTACGCTTCCCATTTATGGGCTTAGCCGCTTCATTTGGATTATTTGGGATAATTATTGGCTTAATCGCTCTTATTCTCCATTTATGCAGCTTGCGTTCCTTTGGAGTACCTTATATGGCTCCATTTGCTCCGTACATAGGAGCCGACCAGAAGGATGCTCTATTTCGCTTACCACACTGGGGATTATCTACAAGACCTCGCTTAATTAGTCAGAAAAATGTAAAGCGTGAAGACACTCCCCCGCCTAAACCGAAAGAGAGAATATAACATTAGAATAATGCGGAATGTCCTAACCGTTATATAAATAATTCGGGAGGAGTTTGTTATGTGGATTATTATTGGAATACTATTAGTGACCATCCTCATTATTGTTTTCGAAGTTCCACCCCTCTGGAAGAAAAGAAAGAAGAAGGAATTAATCGTGTTTTCCTTTTTACTCGTATTTGGAACGGGGTTATGCATAGCTCAAAGTTTAGCTGTGAAAATTCCTAACCCCCTCGATTTAATCACTTTTATTTATAAACCTTTAAGTGATGTGATGATGAAGTTATTGAAGTAATAGGATACCTTTATAAGAAATAACCATCTTTAGAAAGGAACCTAGGTGTTAAAATGATTGAGAATTTTAAAATATCAGCACATCAATTTATGATTTTAGTTCTCTTATTTTCAGTTGGAACGGTTATTTTACATACTCCTTCTCCACTAGCAGATTTAGCCAAGCAGGATGCCTGGCTTGCAGCAATGATCGGTACAGGTTTAGGTTTAATTTTAGTATGGTTATATATTAGAATTGGAAGATTGTATCCCCATCTTGCTTTAAATCAAGTAGTTGAAAAGGTTTTTGGAAAGTGGATTGGAAAGGTCATTAATCTTGCCTTCTTTTTCTGGGCGTATTCAACAGCGGCTGAGATCATTTTTTATGTTGGAGATTTTATAAAAACATTTTGGATGCCTGAAACTCCACTAATCTTTATCAATATCTTGTTTGTACTTGTTGTTGTTATGGCAGTAAGACTTGGCATTGAAGCTTTTACTCGTTCGGTAGAGGTTTTATTCATCCCATTTGTTCTATTACTTACTTTTCTTATATTAGCCATTCTTCCAGAAGCAAATTTACAAAACATACAGCCCGTATTAGAAGAAGGAACCAAACCGATCATAAGGGCAACACTCTTTTATGTGAGCGTGTTTTCCTTATCTCCTGTTATGTTTTTAATGATTTTCCCTTCTCAGATTAATCAACGGCAACAAGGAGAAAAAGCATTTTACATTGGAACATTGATAGGGGGCATTATCTTAATTATTGTGATCCTTCTTAACATCTTAGTTCTTGGCCCCCATTTAACAGCAAATAATAGTGCACCAAGTTATGCCTTGGCCAAAAAAATTAATATAGGGAATTTCCTCATGCGTATCGAAGCTTTTCTGGGAGCAATTTGGGTGATTACAACCTTTATTCGAGCGGTAATGTACTTTTACGTATCGGTTGTTGTATTTGTAAATCTATTTAATATAAAGGATTATCGTGCATTTACTACACCTTTAGGAATGATTACAATTTTGCTTTCTCTTATTGTTTTTCCAAATGTTCAGGCAGCTGGAGCGTATAATAAAGAAATTTGGTTGTTCTATGCAGCAACTTACGGTTTAGCCCTGCCATTATTATTGCTTGGTGTATATAAAATAAAAAAATTAATAAAAAAACATCAACGCAAAAATCAAACTTATTAAACTATGTTGAATTTACAAAATGCAAATAGGCTTTATAGCCCTTACCCCTTTTCCTAATAGAAAAGGTTTTTTTGGCTCTATATAATAGAAAAACTCTAGGTCATTTCAACATTACCCTTCCCCCCTTTCTTTCCATCCAAATATCATTTTTATGTAGTTTAAAAGACAGTGTTTTGCAAATCTTGTACCTGGTACAAAATAGACGATTTGTACCAGGTACAAATCGGGGGTTCTGTGCCTGGTACAATTATCGAATCCCCCACTATTTCCCCAAAGTCTTTATGCCCAGATTAGGTTACAAATGGCATGATGTTTATTCTGAAAATTCAAATTATATGATTATGGAACTATGTACCATTTTTAATAGAGTCGATATAATAGAATCAGAAATAATATTTCAAGAAAATTATTAACATTTTGAAATATTATTCCACCTTGAAAAGGTTTTATCAATAAGAATAAAAAACTGAAAGAGAGGGATTCGTATGAAGTCTTTAGGTTTAACGAGGATATGCATCGTCATGGCGCTTCTATTTAGCTTGGTAATTGTCAGCCTTCCAGAGAAAACAAGCGCATCGACATCATCTTCACCCAAGCATGAAATGCGGGCAGCTTGGATTGCGATAGTACAAAATATTGATATGAAAGCGGGGATGAACAAGCAGGAGTATACTGGATGGGTTGAGGGGACACTTGATGAATTGAAAGTAAAAGGGTTCAATACTGTGATCTATCAGGTAAAGCCCACATCAGACGCTTTTTACCCTTCTGAATTAGCACCATGGTCTACATACATAACTGGTAAGGCACAAGGGACAGATCCTGGCTATGATCCCCTACAAATCATGGTCACTGAAGCCCATCAACGAGGGATTGAAATCCATGCATGGGTTAACCCGTATCGAATTACAATGCCAGGGCAAGAAATAAGCGATCTTGCGGACAATAATGTTGCCCATCAACATCCAGATTGGGTCCTGAAATACGGTAAGCAATATTATTTGAATCCTGGTATTCCTGAAGTGCAAGATTACTTGATTGATACTGTAGTAGAGTTAGTCCAAAACTACGATATTGAGGCTGTTCATATGGATGACTATTTTTATCCATATAAAATAGCAGGAGAGACATTTCCAGACCAGAAAACCTATGAAGAGTATGGGGAGCCTTTTGCAAATATTGAAGATTGGCGTCGGGATAATGTAAATCAACTTGTGTCTGACATTAACTCCTCCATTAAAGAGGTGAAATCATGGGTACAATTTGGCATTTCTCCATTTGGAGTTTGGCGAAATATAGCAGATGACCCAACAGGAAGTAATACGCAAGCAGGTCAAACAAACTATGATGATTTATATGCTGATACTAGACAGTGGATAAAGGATGGAAGCATTGATTATTTGACACCACAAATTTATTGGTCAAGAGAATTAGAGGTTGCAAATTATTCTATTCTATTAGATTGGTGGAATCAGGAGATTACCTCGTATGACCACACTCACCCTATAAATCTTTATATTGGAATGGCCGATTATAAAGTCGCTGACAACTTTGACCAAGCTTGGTTTAATCCCTATGAATTACCGGGACAGATCCAAGATAATCGTAAGAAAGAGTCTGTAAATGGCCAAATGCATTTTTCCTTACAACAAATTCAAGAAAACCCGCTTGGTTATGCTGATATTATCCAAAATGAGCTATACAACTCGCCTGCCTTAACACCGACTACTCCTTGGAATGGTCATGATATCCCTAAAAAGCCAAACACTGTTAAGGCGAAAAAAGGAAACGATGAAATCCAAATTGTGATAAATGATAAAAAACATTCAGATGCAAGAAAATACGTTATCTATCGTTTTGAGGGGATAAAAGAAGGAGACTATCAGAATCCGGCAAATATTATTGATGTAGTTTACAAACAAGAAGGTACTACTACCTATATAGACAAAACCGTTGATTCTGATAAAAAATATACCTATGGAGTGACATCGATATCCCCAACTGGAGTAGAAAGCAAAGACGCTAAAACGATTAGAGTGGGGAAATAACAAAAGGAAGAGGCAGTCCCAAACCAAGCTGTCAGGAACCACAACTTCAATATTTAGAGGAAATCCTCAAAACATCCTCTGTATTCGGAAAGACAATGTGGTTCCGGACCCCTTGAGGGATAGCCGCTTCTTTTTTAGTATAGGCTCTTTTCTTAAAGATTGTTGTTTTATAAATAGAGTTTGTGAAAGCAAACCATCGATAAAGAAGTGGATTGAAGCGGAAATCAACCACTACTCTATTTTGAAAAAGCAACAAAGTTTTCTAAAACAGCCTTAGTATATAACGCCTTTCACAGCGAACTATAAAGCCTTTCTTTAAATTGCGGGAGATATTTTTTATGTGCTTCAAGCATGTCATTCAAAAGCTGCTTGGCTTTAATATCGCTTGTAATGAGTGGATTGATTGTCATAGCGAGCAGAGCCATATCATAGGATCCTGTCACTGCGGCTTCGGCTGCTATTCTCTCAAAAGATTTAATTTGTTGTATAAGTCCATTTATCGCTACAGGGAGTTCGCCAACAGCGATTGGCTTAGGGCCTGATTTTGTTACTACACAATTAACTTCTACAGCTGATTCGATTGGTAAGTCCTTAATAGCGCCATCATTCCGAACATTTAGCGTTTGAATATCACCCTTATCGTTAAAGATAGAAGACATTAGGTTACAGGCAGCATCGCTATAATAGGCTCCCCCTCTCTGCTCCAACTGTCGTGGTTTGACCTTTAAGTCCTCATCCTTATACAATTCAAATAATTCTCTTTCTAATTTTTGAACCACTTCCGCACGAGTCGTACCTGTTTCGTATTCCTCAAGCTCCGTCTCTAATATTTCATCTTTTTTATAGTAGTAACGATGATATGGACATGGGATGATACCTAGACTACGGATAAAATCAGCGTCCCACGGGAGTGGTGCAATGTTTTTCATCGACATTTGTTTTTCAGGATCACTCATTAATTCTAGTACATGATCCAATACAGAAACTCCATCAACAAATACATCTATTCCGTAAACCATATGATTTAAGCCCGCAAAGTCAATATGGACTCTATCTACCCCCACATTCAATAGCTTGGCTATCGTCATCCGCATATTAACAGGTAAATTACAAACCCCTACTACTTTATCATGATGACCATAACGCAATAAGGCTTCTGTCACCATTCCGGCAGGGTTCGTGAAATTGATTAACCAAGCATCAGGACATAACTGGTTCATTTCTGCTGCAATATCTAATAACACCGGAATCGTTCTAAGTCCCTTAAACAATCCCCCTGCCCCATTTGTTTCCTGACCAATCATTCCATATTTTAATGGAAGTCTCTCATCAAGAATCCTAGCTTCGAGCTGCCCCACCCTCATTTGAGTAGTAACAAAGTCGGCGCCTTTTAATGCTTTTTGACGATCGAGGGTCAGGTGAATCGTCATTGGGACTTTTGCCTGTTCCACCATTCTTTTTGCTAAATGGCCGACGATTTCAAGCTTTTCTTTTCCTTCCTCAATGTCTACTAACCAAAGCTCTTTAACGGGAAGCTCCTCGTAACGATTGATTAAACCTTCTACAAATTCAGGAGTATAGCTCGATCCCCCGCCTATTGTAACCACCTTCATATTTATTTCCTCCCCTGTTATTTTGCGACAAATGCTAATACAAAACTTAGAACAATACTGAGAATAATGGCTAACACAATTCTTTTCCTCTTAACTGCGGGATTCTCGATGGGCCCCTCTATTTTTAATAATACTAGGATTAACCCCACCGCTGCAGAAATGGCCGATGCCCCAAAAATGCTCCAATCTTTTGCTAATCCGATATCCATAAGTGGTTTTGAAAGCAATAACATACCGATCGATAAAGATGCTATTAAAACGAACACACTCTTAAACCCGATCCGCTTAGGGATGACTGTCTCGGTCATTACTTTTCACTCCTTTTCGTTGAACCGAAACGGACTATCCCATAAGAGGAGGCTGTCTCAAAAGGAGTCCGGAACCACCACGTTCGTCGGTATAAAGAAGATGTTTTGATCATTTCTTCTATATATTGAAGGTATGGTTCCAGACACCTTGGTTTTAAGACAGCCTCACCTTGGTAATGGGATAGTCCGTTCTACTTTAATTGTCAAGCTGCTTTCTGATCGCTTTCTTCCAATTGTGTCATTTTTTTATCATACATTTTAAAGAATGGGAAATAGATAGCAAAGGATATAGCGATATTAATAAGGACTAAAACAACTGCTCTCCAATCTCCTCCTGTTGCCAAGAATGCCCCAATTGGTGCAGGTAATGTCCAAGGTGGCATAATATAGGTTGGAGAAACTAACCCAACTACTGTCGCGGCGTATGAAAGACATGCTGTTATAATCGGTGTAATTACAAATGGAATAATTAAGATTGGATTTAATACTATCGGCGCACCGAAAATGACGGGTTCATTTATATTAAAAATTCCAGGAACAACCGATGTTCTTCCAAGGGCTTTTAAATACTTTGACCTTGAGAAAAATATCATAGCCAAAACTAACCCTAGCGTGGCTCCAGATCCACCAATCCAAATGAACCATTGATAAAACGTTTCAGGCGCAATATGTGGAATAGCCTCTCCGCTTGCTACAGCGTCGGCATTATTGACAAGGAAAACCTCCCAAAGAGGGCGGGCTACTGTTCCAACAACAGATACACCATGAATACCAAATGACCAAAAGAACGTAATTAAGAAAACTGGTACTAACACGCCAAAAATACTATCTCCTGCTGTTACTAGTGGGGCTACTGCTAGATTGACTAAATGGTGAAGGTCAACACCAGCGGCAACAGTTACTAATGAAATCAATACAATGACAATCGCTACAGGAATAAGTGCTTCAAAGCTTCTAGATACCGAAGAAGGTACTTGCTCCGGCATTTTGATCGTTATATTTTTCGTCTTACAGAATCTTAATATTTCTACTGCTAATATGGAAACAATCATAGCAACAAATAATCCATGCCCTCCAAGATTAGTCATTGGGAGTAACCATTCCCCATCTATTGCCTTTGGCGTAACCGTTAATAGTAATGCTGCAACCGCAATTTGTGCTCCTGATAATGGATCAAGATTATAGCTTTTCGAGAGGTTATATCCGATCCCAAAGGCAATATAGAGTGTCATGATAAACATTGTTAATCGATAAGGAATTAAAATTTCGACAATATTATCCGCTGCCCATTGCTTAATATCACCAAACACGCCTGCATCTGGTAGCGGTGGAAAAGCAAGAATTAAGAAGAATGAACCAACAATAATAAATGGTAATGCTGAAATAACCCCATCCCTGATCGCTTGAAGATGCCTTTGTTCTGAAAGCCTTGCCATAGGTCCTGACAAATTCTTCTCAAGAAAGGTAACAAAATTTTGCATAACTTTTCCCCCTTGTTTTTAGAAAATCAAGCCGTTAATTCTTTCACTGTCTTCAGTAATGTTGGTCCTCCAAGTGGAGTGTAAGCCTGTGGTGGAATCGGACCGCATGGAATTCCAACTTGGTCTGCTGCCTTTTTCACTTGATCAAAACGATGGCGTATTTGCGGGGCTACCATGCAAACATCCCACCCCTTTGACATTTCATCTGATACTTCTCCAGTTCCAATTGCATGTACTTGCATTTCTAGACCTGCTTTCTCAGCCTCTTTCTTTAATGCATTTACAACAATTGCACTAGACATACCACCTGAACATACGAATAACACTTTCATTTCTTATTCCTCCCCTTCTTTCATTCTTTGAACAACTTGATGTGTATTGATAATCTGCTCATAGACTCCATGTCCTTTTTTCATACATAGAGAAACAAATAAGCAATCGATCACCACTAATTGAGCAATCCTTGCTGTCATGGTACCAATCCGGAGATTATGTTCTTCTTCAGATATCGTTAACGTAATATCCGCTAGTTTTCTTGCCGGTGATTTACCATGCTGTGTCAGCAATATAATGGTAGCGCCTTTTTCCCTAGCTACCGTCATTAGTTTAATAACTTCTTTTGTGTGTCCAGAAGTAGAGACAACAAATAAAACATCCTTGCTTGTTAAGTTTGCGGACATCATCATTTGTACATGGATGTCACTGGCTTGAAATGCTAGAAAATTTACTCTTAGAAGCTTCTGAGTGAAGTCTTCTACAACTACAGCAGACCCTCCGGCACCATAGAGGTAAACTCTTTCCGCGTTATGAAGAGACTCAACTGCTTTTTCTATCTCTGTAAGCGAAATTAGTTTTTCGGTATTATTCAAAGCTTGAAATGTATTGACCATTACCTTGTTTAATACCGTTTCTAGATTATCTTTGAAGTGAAGGGGGGAATTCAAAACCCGTCCATACACTTCCTCCATATTTACGCCTTTAGCCAATTCAATCTTTAACCCACTAAAGCTATTGATCCCTATTCGTTTACAGAAACGGATAATGGCCGCTTCACTACTCCCAGCAGCAAGTGCTAATTGCTTTGTCGTCATTTCTATCACTTTATCTGGAAATTTCAGGACATACTCTGCCACAAGTATTTCTGATGGGGTGTAATATTCGAGTTGACTTTCGATATGCTTTAAAACTTGAAATGTATTCATAGTCACCTCCGTAAATGAATATTTTGAAAATGCTTTCAATTTAATATGATTATATGATATATTGAAATTAAATTTCAATATTATTCTGAAATATTTAAATTTTAATTTTATTCCTTTAAATTAAATTGAGGTGATGGCAGAATGGCAGATGTTCGAAATGTAGAACTAGAAATTTTTGAAATTATATCAAATGGCGGAAATGCAAAAAGCACTGCTTATGAAGCTCTAAATGAGGCTCATGAAGGGCACTTTGATGAAGCTGATAAATTAATAGAAGCAGCTCACCAAGAACTTAATAAAGCACATAATACACAAACTACGCTAATACAGGCGGAAATTAACGGGGAAAAATTCGAAAAGTCCCTGCTCATGATCCATGCACAGGATCATCTGATGTCGTCTATTAGCGAGCTCTCATTGATTGAGCAGATGATAAAAATGCTGAAACGAATTCATCGGTTAGAAAATCAAGGATAATAGGAGGACTATCTAATGGAAAAAAGACTAGGGATATCTATTTATCCAAACCATTCTACCCCAGAAAGAGATAAAGAATATATTTCATTAGCCGCTTCTTATGGATTCAAGCGAATCTTCACTTGTTTATTGTCAATAGATGAAAACAAAGACAAAATACTAGCAAATTTCAAAGAAACGATAGGCTTTGCCCGAGATAAAGGGATGGAAGTGATTGCTGATATTAACCCTCGAATTTTTAATGAATTAAACATTTCCTATAATGATCTGTCTTTCTTTGCCGATTTGGGTGCTCATGGTATCCGTCTTGATATCGGATATACGGGTCATGAAGAAGCTATTATGTCTTATAATCCTTATAATCTTAAAATTGAACTGAATATGAGTAATGCTACTAAATACGTAGATAACATTATGACCTACCAACCGAATGGACAACAGCTGCTCGGGTGTCATAACTTTTACCCCCACCGATACTCAGGATTATCCTATCCTTTTTTTATCGACTGTAGTAGAAAATTCAAGGAGCTAGGAATGAGAACAGCTGCCTTTGTTTCTTCACAGGACGCCACCTTCGGACCTTGGCCGATTGTAGAAGGATTGCCTACTGTTGAAATGCACCGGAATCTTCCTATTCAAGTTCAAGCAAAACATTTATTTGCAACAGACTTGATTGACGATGTTATTATCGGGAATGCTTATGCTTCAGAGCGTGAGTTGCAACGATTAAGTCAACTAAATAAATCTAAATTAACATTTGAGGTTCAGATTGAAGAAGGCATCAGCGAATTGGAAAAGACAATTATCTTCGAAGAACCCCATTTTTATAGAGGGGATGTTTCAGATTATCTAATTCGTTCAACACAAAGCCGGGTAAAATACCGCGGACGTAAATTTAAGCCTTTTAATACAAGCGATATTAAGCGCGGAGACATTTTAATAGAGAACGATTTATACGGCCAATACGCAGGTGAACTTCAAATCGCCTTAAAAGATATGGAGAACTCAGGGAAAACAAATGTAGTCGGGCATATACTCTCTGAAGAAGCTTTCTTACTAGATTACTTGAATCCTTGGGGGACATTTGCTTTTGTGAAAAGTTGAGTCCATTCTTTTACACTTGGAGGTTCTTAAATGAAGAAAGTTATCGGCATTGATGCGGGCGGAACAAAAACAGAAGCACTAGTTCTTGATAACCATAAGAGTATAGTATTTGAAACCCAGGGCGGCCATGGGAATCCAGCCGTATCCTATGAAGAGACCCTAAAAAATATATCTGTATGTTTGAAAGAGTGTTTTCAATATACTGGTTCAGACCAGATTTCTAACATTGTCATTGGAATGGCCGGTGCGGGAGCCGGGGACACTTCAAAAAGAATGGTAAAAGACTTAAAAAAACTTACCTCTGTTCCCATTCTCATTATTAGCGATGCTCAATTAGCTTTTTATAGTTTAATAGGGAAGAAAAATGGAGTCCTTACTATTGCCGGAACAGGTTCGATAAGTTATGGACGTAACGGCAGGCACGAGAGAATAACTGGCGGCTGGGGTCATCTACTTGGTGATCCAGGGAGTGCCTATAGCATTGCCATCGAAGCTTGTAAATCGATCGTTTTGGAAGAAGAAACCTCAAATCCCTTTTCCTCCCTCTCTAGAGCACTCCTTCAAGAGATCCAAACAGAGGATACGAGAGGATTAAAAGGGTTTATTTATTCTTCTACAAAAGGCACTATCGCTCAATTAGCTAAAATAGTACATAAACAGGCGATCGCTGGTAATGAAAAAGCCGTTAATCTCTTATCAGATGCTGGACATCAGCTTGCTGGGCAGACGATTCGATTAATGGAACAATTATGGATAACTAACGATGTCTTAGTAGCAATGAAAGGGAGCGTCTTGGAAAAGAATCAATTTGTTCAATCTGCTTTCAAACAGGAGATTACCGTTCATTCTCCCCGTGTTAAGTTCCTATCACAGGAATTATCACCCGCAATCGGAGCAATTGAAGTATTAAAAACCTTTGACAAAGGAATGATTCATAGTGACTAAACAATATGCTGTCGGGCTAATGTCAGGGACTTCTGTGGATGGAGTAGATGCTGCCCTCGTTAGCATTGAAGGTGCTGGAACAAATACGAAAATAGAGTTGGTACATTTTGTTACTACCTCCTTCTCTTCTAATGTAAAAAAGAGAATTTTCCAAGCGATGAGTGAAGATAAATCGTCTTCTCCTCTCATTTGCAGTCTGAATTTTGAATTAGGCGAGGTCTTTGCTGATGCTGTAAAGCAAGTTTGTAAGGAAGCTCATTTTCCTTTAGATAAATTAAATTTTATTGGATCACATGGACAAACCATTTATCACCAACCCTATCAAACAAGCGATGCCTTTCCTTCGACACTACAAATTGGAGAACCGAGCATGATTGCGTATCATACTAAAACAAAAGTGGTGTCTAATTTTCGCTCTATGGACATGGCAGCAGGCGGAGAAGGTGCACCACTTGTTCCTTACACCGATTATCTTTTATATAGAAGCAACTCGTACGGCCGTGCTTTACAAAACATTGGTGGGATTGGAAACGTGACTGTACTTCCAAAGAGCTCCAATCTCAAAGATGTTTTCGCTTTTGATACGGGACCAGGGAATATGGTCATTGATGGACTATGTGAGCGTCTATATGGAATCCCCTTTGACAAAGGCGGAATCATTGCATCAAAGGGGAAGATTGATCGATCATTGGCACAAAAATGGCTTGAATGGGAAAGCGACTTCTTCAACAAAACCCCTCCTAAATCAACAGGCAGGGAGGTTTTTGGGGAAGTGTTTGTAAATAGAATCGTACAAGAAAATCAAAGTTTAACAAATGAGGACCTTATTGCTACTGCTACTTACTTAACAGCACTTTCGATATCAAACGCCTATAAAAAATTTGTGTTTCCGAAACATGACATTTATGAGGTCATTGTAGGTGGAGGTGGAAGCTTTAACAGCACACTTCTCCAATGGCTTAGTGAGTTACTTCCACAGCATGAGGTCAAAGTCCAGGAGGATATCGGCTTCTCTTCAGAGGCAAAGGAGGCTGTAGCCTTTGCCCTTTTAGCTAACGAAACTCTTAATGGGAATCCTGGAAACGTTCCAAGTGCCACTGGGGCAAGCGAGCCTGTGATAATAGGGTCCATCACGCCATGCCCAGTAAAGAAATGAGTATGAACTTGGGCACAAATCAATCTTAATATGAAGCCTTTCCCTCCTTATATGCTAACAAAATGGGTTCCTATGAGACTATTCAAATCAACCAATTCTAAATAAGGATTTTGGTCATAAAAAAGACGTTTGGACAAATATTCCAAGCGGCTTTTTTTATTCATTCAAGCCTTCATTGGGTTTATTTTTCTTTAAAAACCTTTTTATAATAAAAGAGAATAAAAAGATTAAGCCAATGACAACCGACGAAGCAAGAACCACTTCTGATCTTGTTAACGAAAGCATTTTTGCAAATTGAACGGAAAATGCTAATAGCGATGACGTGATAAACTTGGAGATTGAAGCAATCAATAAGAATCGCTTAAAGGATACCCCACCAATACCTGCTCCGACACAAATTATTTCATCCGGTAAGATAGGAACAATAAACATAAGTACGAGGATGAGTGTCTCGTTTTTCCCAACATACTCTTGATATTTTTTCAAATGCTTTTCTTTAACTAATTTTGAGACAAGCTTCGTTCCACCTATTCTGGCTATGAAGAACATCGACACTATTCCTAATATCGTTCCGAAAAAGCCTATACACGCAGCCACCATTGGACCAAAAACAGCACTTCCCGCAGGTATCGTTACAGCTTCTGGTAGCGGTAAAATAATCGGTTGGGCAAAGCAAATCAAGAAAAAAAGAAGCTTGGCGGCAGTAAGATTTTCCCTTAAAACATTTTCGATTCCGTACGTATCAGTTAGCACTAAAAATTTCGTCAAATAAAAGATTAATAAAACAATGAAAATAAAAGAACAAAAGGCAACCAAAGCTACTTTTGTTATCTTTAATAACTTTTTATTCTTTGATAAGGCACAGTAAAAATTAAGAAGCAAGAGTCCTAACATAATAACGGCAAAAATAACCTTATATACCGGTAAAAGTGTAGGTATAAAGGCAAATAACAAGTAGGTGGTTATGGCCGATAATGCAAGGTTTAACAAAATTTCAAAAGTAAACCTATATTTTTCTTTCAAATGAAACAACCCTCCACCCTTTATTCGATTAAATCAAAACCACTTTACTTTATTTTAGAAGATTTCGCCTGAAAATTAACCATACTCTAGGATTAAATCAATCTAAGACTGCAGACTTATCATTATGTTTGTCGTAAGTTAAGAACTTCCCCCCACTGGAGAACGTACAACCATTGGAACTAACTAAAAGATTGCTCCATTATACAGGGAAACATATGGAGTATTTATCCAATAGATTTAAGTTAAAAGAAAACAAGCCCTATATAATCGGGCTTGTTTTCTTGGTCACAGTGCGGTCATCCTTCATTAATCAAACGTTTGTTTAAGAAGCAAATGCTATGAATTAACCACCTTATACCCCTACTGAACTTTTTACAACTTGAATCCACAATTCAACTAAAGATTTTTCAATGGTTTATTTTTGGATGCAAACAATACATTTTTAATGAATATGAAAATGTATTGGATTTTTCCTGTTTAAAGGTATTAACACCTATATTTAAGGCTTAAATAATGATCAAAGTTGTGATGCGCAATATCTCATCAGGTTCTTTTGTGGACTTCACTTTGGATTCTTCACTTTTTCACGGTATCAAAGCCCCCCTTTGTTACCGTCATATCCTCTTCCTCGCTTTTTCACGGCATCTTAGACCTTTTTCTTACCGCCAAATCCTCTTTCTCGTGTTTTCACGGTATCTAAGACCCCTTTTCTTACCGCCATATCCTCTTCCGCATGTTTTCACGGTATCTAAGACCTCTTTTCTTACCGCCAAATCCTCTTTCTCGTGTTTTCACGGTATCTAAGACCCCTTTTCTTACCGCCATATCCTCTTTCTCGTGTTTTCACGGTATCTAAGACCCCTTTTCTTACCGCCATATCCTCTTTCGCGTTTTTACACGGCTTCATACAACTCTTTTTGTTCTCACAACCCTACTGAACCTCGACTTTCACCTTTTTTTCCTGTCCAGGATGTTTAGGCATAATCAGCAGTGGAAGGATCAGGGCAACACCGATCACAAATAGGATAGCAGCTGCTTGATATGCGATGGTAAGACTCATTAATTCCTTAAGTACCCCAGCCAAACTCATCATGATGACCATGCCTCCCATGAAGAGTGGTGTCATGATACCATTTACCCTGCCCACAAAGTTTTCCTCCGAGTTTTCAAGAATCATTGTATTAATACTGATTTGGATGGCCGGCAACATAAGCCCGTTAAAGAACTGGGCCACGAGCGTAATCCAGACCACATTTGAAAATCCTACTACCGAAATCATGACAGCATCGACAGCCATACCAATGGCAAGCATGCGAATCGGAGAAACCTTTTTGGATAAGGCTAGCGCCATGATACCGCCAATCACCATCGCAACCCCATTTACTGCCAACAGCCATTGAAGAAACTCTTTAGGCATTCCTAATTGTTCTGTCACTATAAAGATTCCCAGAGGTTGAATAAGACCGATCGCCAAACCGGCAACCAGAAAGTTTCCACCAAGGATGGTAAGGAATCGATTGTTCTTTACATATTTAAAGCCCTGTCCAAGCTCTTGTAGAAGAGTGGTCTTCTCCTCTTTTTCTTCCTCCGCCTTATCAGCAGGTAGAAATAAAAGAGCGACAGCTGACAAAAGAAACATCACTCCTGTAATCGCGATGGATAAATAAATTCCATATTGCTGAAAGACAAAAGTGCCAATAATAGGTCCGATAATCATGAATATAGCAAACATCGTTTGGTATAGAGACATGCCCATTTGCAACTGTTCTTTCGGCACATGAATTTTAAACAATTTCATCCCTGACGGCTGTGAAAATTGCGACAATATTGCTGATATTAGCATTGCGAAAAAAACCGCCTGCCAAGTGGCTAACATAAGCGTAGCAAGCACAGAAAATACAGAAACCGCACTTAATAAATCGCACCAAACCATTGTCTTCTTTGGTTTCCAGCGATCAGCGAAAGTCCCTCCAATGATCGAGAAAACAAAGATTGGAGCAAATTCCGCAACCGAAATCATCGATACAGCCAAAGGATCTCCGTTTGTCTTTTCCATTACAAACAATAATACAGCAAAATTCCGAATCCAAATTCCTAGTTGAAGAAATAACCCAGAAATTAAGATAGCTCGTATAAAACGATTTTTAAAAAAAGCCGACATATTCGTTGATTTCTCCATCGCCTTTATCCTCCAATTGTTCAAAATCTACCTTATTCATTATTCAGAGCCTTTATCTGTCGTTAACCACCTGCATTCATGACTAATAAAATCATCCTATGCTGATCTCCTTCTCAAATTAGTTTTTTCTCTTATTACAAATTATATAAAACCAAGACTGACAGCATTATGTCAGTGGATATAAATTAACTAAAGTAAATATCCATGTTTTCCAACCTCCATCATCCTAATCTTTCAAGTTCAATGAACTCATTAACATTTGGATAATATTCCTAATTTCATGTTTTATGACAGAATCATGCAAATGTAAATAAAAATACGAGCCGTTTTTTACATAAAAAGAGGGAACATATCATCCTATTCAGAAAAACTGTTTTAAAATCGACAAAAAAAGCTTGTAGACCTTCCTGACTTCTCAGATTTGTCTACAAGCTGAAAGCATCTCTGCTTTAGATTGATTAAGATTTAAAATTTTCAACATTCGTAGATGTTATTCACCCACAATGGTAGCGTCTTTCATCATTTCCTCTGTCAAAGTAATTCCTTCTTTTTCTGCTGCTTTTTTGTTAATAACAAGCTCCAGTTTTTCAGGGAAGCCGACTGGAATCTCGCTCGGTTTTTTCCCTTCGATAATTTCAACGGCCATCTTACCTGTGGTCATTCCTAAATCATGATATTCAAAGCCGTATGAAGCAAAGGTCCCGCGTTTTACTGAATCGCTTTCTCCTACAAATGTAGGGATCTTTTTCTCATTAGCCACAGTGATCACGGATTCAAGAGCAGACACGACCGTATTATCCTTTGGTATGTAGAATACGTCAGCACGCCCTACCAATGATTCGGCTGCTTGTTTCACCTCTGAACTTGTAGACACTGTTGTTTCAACCGCTTCTAAACCGATTTCTTCCATTGCTTTCTTTGCATTCTCTACGTTTACAACCGAGTTAGGTTCACCGTCATTATAAATGATCCCCACTTTTTTAGCGTCAGGGATAAACTCTTTAATAGAATTAATGGTATTTTTGATAGCATCTGGATGTGTATCAGATGTTCCTGTCACATTTCCACCTGGTTTCTCTAAGCTTTCAACAAGCTCAGCTCCAACTGGATCAGTAATGGCTGTAAACAATACCGGAATATCCTTTGTTGACTGAACTACAGCCTGGGCACTTGGTGTGGCGATAGCTAGAATTAAATCACTTTCTTCAGCGACTAATTTATTGGCAATCGTCATATTATTGTTCATATCATTTTGGGCATTATGGTAATTAATCTCTAAGTTCTTCCCTTCTTCATATCCAGCTTCCTTCAGTGCTTCAATAAACCCTTCTCTTGCAGCATCTAAAGAAGGATGCTCAACATGTTGTAATATACCTATTTTCACAACTTTCTGTTCTTTTGTACCGCTTTCTGTTCCCCCAGAACCACAGCCTGTAAGCATAAATAAAACTCCACATAGTACTAATGTCAAAACTTTTTTCATTTCGTTTCCCCCTAGTGACTAGACTGACTTTTCCTTGAAAACTTCATTAATCCCTTTCTCATAGTTTTACCCACAAAAGATTTAGATAATTATTAATATTAAGATAATATCACGTCTACTCTTCTAAAAACAATAGTAACAGGAGATGATTCTCGTACTCTTAATATAAAATTGATCAATCTAAAAACACTTGAACCTAATAAGAAAATAGGAAACAACGAAAAACAACCTATCTATAGAAAACGAGAAGAGGCTGTCCTAGGAACCCAGCTTTAATATAAAGAAGAATACCTCTTCAATATAAACAAATAATGGTTTGAACCCCTTTTAGGACAGCCCTTAACTATATTTCGATTTTAAAATCATTGTTTTTTATCTTTGCTAATCATATGAATCATTTCTTCTACTAACAACGGTACTTGTTCAAAAGCATTTTTAATATGCAAACGCTCTGTACGTTTATGGGCGTCCTTTCCGAATGGCCCTATATTTAACACGGGAGCATTCAATCTTTTCATCTCTTTAAATGGCAAAGTGTAGCTATCCCCCCATACAGGTGTGTTGCTTTCGAATGCTGTCCAGCCTTCCCCAGAATCAGTGTAGTTTACGTAGCTCAAATCACAAATACCATTAAAGTAATGAATTCTTTCAGCAGGTAAATGAAATTTTTCAAATGCCTTTTCTTTTACGAATTTTATACAATCTTCAACAAGCTCATCCCCCGTCGAATTAACAGCCGGATAATATGGTGGAGCAAAAAGAATAATGATACTTGGTGCAAGTTCTTGACATTGAATCATTAATTTATCCGTGATTCTAAATGACTTTTCACGATCATCCCATTCTTCATGAGCATAAATTTCCATCTTTACTTCCTCAATAAACTCGATCCCAAACTTATTTGTGGCATACTCTAGTAATTCTTTATACCTCATGACTTTAACGGTCCCAATTGGATCTACTTTGTTTCTTTTGCAAACTTTAAAATAAGCTTCATTACATGCAGTAGCCGCTTCATTCGCTACACGCTCAAATAGAGCCATGATTTCAGAAGCATTCCGTTCCATTAAAAAGACATTATAAAGTGCAGCTGAGCGATAAGGTGTTTGTGTAGAATATTCCAACCTCAAGTCTTTCTGCTGAAGGGTAACGGGAACAGGTGTCTTTTCATCTAAGCTAGTTTCTTGAAAAGTATCATTCCATTCCATTTGCTGTGTTAAAAATGATGCAATATAAGGGGACGTTAATCCGCTCAAAGGTTCTCCTGCATGTGTTTCTTTCCCATAAAAGAGAGCAGCAGGAAGAATTTTCCCAATGGCACCAGAGTAAATATAATAATTATGATCCCCTGGTTTTTGCTCGAAAACGGGCTCACCATTTAAAAATAATTTATAAGTAAGACCATGTTCCTTCTGCAGATCAAGAAGTGTCGGAACCGCATAACGCATCCCAGAAGAGTTTACCTCCTCATCCGGAACCGTCAATAACAGTAAATTTATCGGCCATTTTTCAATACTTGCTTTTTCAATCAGACTCATATGCATAACAAGTCCCATTTTCATATCCATTGTTCCCCGTCCAAACAAGTATTCTCCGGATTCTAAATCTTTCACCACTTCATCGAGCAATTCATCTTTCCTTTCAAGAAATATTTTCGTCAATTCTTCTGGTTGGGTAGCTAATGGTTCAAAATCTCCATATTCTTCAGTGTTTACTGTATCAAAGTGACTAATTAAACAAATCGTATCCTTCGCTTCAGGATGTTTATAAAGTGCCGTTAAAAATTTGCGTCTTATGTCAGCGTTATGAAGGGAGAGGTATTCAGGAAACTCTTGAAAATAATCAAGATCCTGTAACTTTGCCTGTAATTTCATCGGAAACTGACGTTCACCTTCCGACAAGGTCATGCTCTTCCAGCTTACAAGCTCAGTTAGTAAAGCTCTTAACTCCTCAGTTGTACCCCATCTTAGTTTATTCATCGTTCTTAACTCCTTTTATGTCATAATGTTAAGTGTTATAATCACTTCTTTGTAACTTTTAAGTTAAGACAAAGTATAACAGAAGAAGCAGCTGCCTCTTCTGTTTATTCTACATAATACTTTCGTTGCTACTCTCCATATTTTTAGTTGACTCTACTTTCTTTGCCAATTTAAATTTATAGAATAATATACAGGCGATCAAAAAACCTATCCCATAAAATAAGCCAATTCGCTGAGTAGGATCAAAGGCAAGAAAGACTAGAATCAACGTACAAAATCCTAAACAAAACAATGGAACGAATGGATAAAAAGGGACTTTGTATTGTAAATCTTCTGTTTTCCCACCCGCTCTAATAAACTTCCTCCGAAACATATATTGCGATAAAGCGATTCCCATCCAGGAGATTGTAACGGAAATTCCCGCTATGGACATTAGTAAGACGAACACAGTATCAGCTGCAATAAAACTAGTTAGTAACGATAGTAGTGAAAATGATATGGTGAAAAGAAGGGCATTTAACGGCACTTTTCTCTTTGACAACTTCCCAAACATCTTAGGTGCCATTCCATCATGAGCCATTGCCCAAAGTAAACGTGTAGATGCGTAAAGACAAGAGTTTCCAACAGAAAGAATGGCCGTTAAAATAATGAAATTCATGATATCTGCTGCATAAGGTACTCCTGCTATTGTCATTAAGGTGACAAAAGGACTTTCTAATAGACCTAATTCTGTAGAAGGAAAGATGGCTGAAAGGATAATAATCGATGCGATATAAAACACAATGATTCTGAAAAGGACATTTCGGATCGCTCTTGGTATATTCTTTTCAGGGTTTTCACTTTCCCCCGCTGCTATTCCTATCAGTTCCGAGCCTTGATATGAAAATATGACATTCATCATGGTGACAAAAACAATCGTAATCCCGGCAGGAAAAAGGCCAGTTGGGGCGAGATTTTCCAAGAAAGGGGTTGGACGGTCAGATAAGGAAACAAAACCAAAGATGCCTGCGACCCCGATGAATATAAACGCAATGACAGCAACTACTTTAATACCGGAGAACCAATACTCTGCTTCAGCGAAACCTCTTGTTGTCAATGCATTCAATGTAAATAAAAGAGCAATGAACACAGCACACCAAATCCAAATAGGAACATGAGGAAACCAGTGTTTCATTAAAATTCCCGCTGCTGTAAACTCAACTCCTGCAGTGGCGGCTGACCCGACAAAATACATCCATCCAAGAGAAAAACCTGCGGAAGGTCCAATGTATTTAGAGGCATATTTCTGGAACGAACCTGTAACAGGCATATGAACGGCAAGTTCACCTAGGCAAACCATCACCATATACAAAATAAGACCACCGACTAAGTAACCCAACAAAGCTCCTCCAGCACCCGCTTGATTAATGGTATAACCTGCGTTCAAAAAAAGGCCGGTACCAATTACACCTCCCAGTGAAAGCATAAATAAATGACGTCTTTTCATGGAGCGATTTAATTGTTCGTGGGATTGCAAGTCTTCCATTATACTAACCTCCTAACCTCAGAATAATTACTTTTCCTCCTTTTGATAGACATTTATTAGAATCGTAATGATAGACAGCTTAATCCACCGTCTTGTTTTTGGAATTCAGACATATTCAGTTCAATCGTATGATATCCAGCATCATTGATTTTCTTTTTGGTTTTCTCAAACCCCTTCGGAATAATGACATAATCATTTACACGTATGCAGTTAGCACAATATTCTTCATCTGGGGAGACAATAATTTTTTCATATTGTTCAAAATCCGGGTGATCAATAAATTCTCCGGCCGCAACGATATGATTGTTTCCAAGATAGGATATTCCTGTTTTCAAATGGAAAAATTTTTTCAATGGAACAATGGTTGCTTTGTAATCAGAAGACTCTAGGATTTTTTTCAGTTGGTCAGCTCCTTCCTCATTCGTACGATCAGAAATTCCAATATAAAAATGATCCTCAATTTGAAGAACATCTCCACCATCTAGAGTTCCCGGAGCTTTTATATATCGAATATCATCATAAAATTCTTTTATAACGTTGTTCATATCTTTAGCTTCTCCATTTCGAGAATCTGCACCTGGATTCGAGATAACCGCAAATGTTGGTGTCAACACGCCTGTGTCTTCCACAAAAGTAGAATCAGGAAAATCTTCACTTTTTGAAAGAATTTTAACCTCCACCCCGCATTTTGCTAGTGCCTGAATATAATTCTCGTGTTGTTCTAAAGCCTTCTCGTAATCTGGTTTGCCCAATTCACTTGTAGTTAGACCATTCACATAGCTACTTGCTGGTTTTTTTACGATTACTTGTTTAAACATTTAAACTCCTCCATCTCATTTTGAATTGGTTTTTTCGTAGGTTGTTATTTGAAAAAGGGATAGTTAGTTGGAACGGAAGGATGCACGCTTTCCGCGGGGCGGGCGATGAGCCCCCTCGTCGCCTTGCTCCTGCTTAAGTCTCACCTGAGTCTCGCACCTTCCGCTCCCAATCAACCTTTTCGCAAAAATTTGTGTTCTTAATCCGAACGGACTACTGGCGATGTAAGACAAGTCGGTCCCCCCGTCCCTTTAAATGAAATTTCATTTCCCTTGTATTCGTAAACCGTTGCTCCTGCTTCTTCTAGTTGTTTCTTTGTGTATGCGTTTCCAGAAGAAATTAAACATACACGTGGTGCAAGTGCCAAAACATTACAGCCAAGATTGTGATATTCATTTTCAGGCACTTCAATTAATGTAAAATTACGTCTTTGGAGCAACTGCCTAAAAAACACGGGCATTAAACGGGAATAAACGACTGCCAAATCATGGTCGACTATACTGATGAAAGACATCAAGTGAAGGCATTCCTCCTCACCTTGATCATGGGGTAGTTGCACGACAATGAATTCATCCACTAAATTTGCCGTTATTTCTTTTAACTGTCGGATCGCTTCGTCATTTGTCCGGTATCCACGCCCCACTGCCAATGTTCTATCATCCAGCCAGACAATGTCCCCGCCATCTGCCACGGCATCACCTGTCAATTCTCCAATGATAGGAATGCCTTTCTCTATCAAAAATTGCTTATATACCTTAGCTTCTGGCTGCCTTAACAATTTTCCGGATTTCAGAATGATTGCTCCCTCTTTTGTGAATTTGACAGGGTCGTGGGCATACAAGGAATCCAATCCTGTTTCTTCACAAGCTGGTAAATAGTCGATGCGGGTTACATGTTTTTTTACCACGTTTAGAAACTCCTCATATTCAATTAAGGACTCTTCGAAATTCGGCTCTTCAACATAGTTGTACTTTTTCCATTCATGACTTAAATGTCTTTGACTAATAAAAGCGTCCCGCGGGTGTTTCAAAATTACGTGTTCCATCTTCTTGAACATTGAATGACTATACTTCATTTTTATCACCTTTTCCGCATAGTGGAAAACACTTCCGTCTAAAGGAAATATCTTGATTAAAGTATAAATAAACCAATATAATAGTGTCAATATATTTTAAATAATCAGAAAAATATTTTTTATAAATTCACAGTTTATAATAAATACAAAGGTGGGTTTAATATGCAATCACTCGATAGAGCAATGACCGTAATAAAAGTATTGGCTACATATGATGCAAATCAATTTCTTTCGATTACAGAATTAGCTAAAGAATGTGAGCTTCCCGTCAGCTCCATGCACCGATTACTAAAGGCAATGATGAAACATGAAATGATACAACAGGACCCTGAAAGAAAACTATATGGACTCGGAAATGCATGGCTTGAGTACGGACTAAAAGTGTATGATTCCATCGATTACGTGAGTATTATTAGACCGGAGTTAGAAAAACTTATGCATTTAGTTGAAGAAAGCGTGTACTTAAGTAAGCCAATAGGCACAGAAGTATTAGTCATCGAACGGATTGATTGTGATCAGAATACCATCCGCATCCATGATCAGCTTGGCCTTCGTACTCCAATGAATATTGGCGCTGCAAACTTAGCTATGCTAGCTAATATGCCAGTAGCTCAACAGGAGCAGATTTTAGATAAACTTCTACCAGAGGACGATAGAAAAAGCCTTTATGAAGTGTTAGGGAAAATAAAAATGGATGGTTATAAAGTTAGTCATGGTGAACGAACGGGAGGGATTTCTACTGTTGCCGCACCTATTCTCAATCGTCTAGGTGGGATAGTGGGAGCGGTAAGTATCAGGCTAATCAGCTACAACTTGACAGAGGATAAATTAGAATTTTTCATCGACAAAGTGGTCCATACAGGGAGAACGATTTCTATGAAATTGGGATATCAAAACTAGTTGAATTTCAATTAAGCTGGTTAAAAAATATCAAATCAAAAAAATGATTGGTGAAGATTATGCCCCACCAATCATTTTTCCACAAGGCTGTTTTCGTAAACTTTATTACTATTTTTCAAAAAAGGGAGTGGTTGATTGCAGCGAAAGGTTGCTCGCTTTCCGCTCCAATCAACTTCTTTATCGATGGGTTACTTTCACAAAATCTATTTAAGGAAAGGACACGAAACATATGAAACGCCTATTCCCCTCTGCTTCTTAAAAAATGATACAAAGCCCCAACCTGCCCTGACTGATTCCCAAATTGACAACGATCAATACTAGTCATTTTCAAAATATGGGGATTAATTAATTCTATTCGTTCCTTAATAGAGGGAATAAAGTTTTCCTGTACACTAACCCCGCCCCCAAATAAGACTTTTTCAGGTGCAAATGTGTGAACAATGTTTGCTGTTCCAATCGCTAGTACATCAAAAAAATAATGAACTTCCTTTTGAACCACTTCATGTCCATCTTTGTACAGCTGGAAAATTTGTTCTCCATTTAAGTTCTTTTCCAACTTTTTATTAACTCGATCAAGTAAATTCCATGTAGAACCTAATCGACTAAATGTCTGTTCTTCTATTAACCTTGGTAAAGGAAGTGAAGTATGGAGCATCATTAATCCGAGTTCCCCAGCCATCCCATCAACACCATGGTGAATGTTGCCGTTCAAGAAAATTCCTCCTCCAATACCTGTCCCTATTGTCAAAGTTATAAAATTTTGACATCCTATCGCATTCCCTCTCCACTTTTCAGCTAATGCCGCACAGTTGGCGTCATTTTCCGCTTCTACAGGAACCCCGACTTCGTTAAGACTAGTCTTGATATTTACACCAATTAAGTCAGTGACAGCCCCCGCATAATGAATCTCGCCTGATACCGGAGTGATCGCTCCGGGAACGCTTAACGCTACTCCTTTGATTAGGAATTGTTCTTGGTCTTGTTTAATGATCTCTATTAATAAATGAAATATATCACCATTTCCTTGATCTGGTGTGGTATGACTTGTTGTTTTGTAAACTTCCGCTGCCTCATCCATTACAGAGTGTTTAATAGAAGTTCCACCGATGTCAAAAACAGAATAATAGTTTGTCACCTTGTATCCTCCTTAAAAACCATTATTTCCTGATAATTGCTTAAACCATTTACCGCTCTTTTTTACCGTTCTTTTATAATGATCCTCAAGGTTAACCGAAACCAGCCCATAACGATTTTTATACGCATTTAGCCAAGACCAATTGTCCATGAATGTCCAAACATGATACCCTTTAACATTCACTCCCTCTTCAATTGCTTTATGAACCCACTTTAAATGTTCCTTGTAAAAGTCGATTCGATAATCATCTTCTATCATTCCATCTGCACCGATAAAGCGGCCTTCATTTTCAACACCCATCCCATTCTCAGCAATGAAACAGTCGATATTATGATAATTTTCCTTAATATTTACCAGAAGATCGTAAATTCCTTTTTCATAGATCTCCCATCCGCGATAAGGATTCATTTTTCTCCCATGCATCTCATAATAATCAAAGTAGCGTTCAGGTAAGAATGGTGCAGAAGGGTTAGGGAGATGTTCCTTCGCCTTTACTCTTCGTGGTTGGTAATAATTGATGCCAAGTAAAGAAACGGAATTTTCTTTAATAGTTTCCAAGTCTCCCTCTGCAATCACCGGAGTAAATCCTTCTTGGTCTATTAATTCAATGAGCTCTTCTGGAAACGTTCCTTTTACAGATGGGTCTAGGAATGAACGGTTAAATAATAAATCTGCTCGATTTGCTGCCTCCACATCCATGGGGTGTTGACTACGTGGGTAGGAAGGCGTGAGGTTTATGATAATGCCTATCTTTCCACCAAGATTCATCTTCTTATAACTCGCGATTGCTTTCGCACTTGCAAGGATCTCGTGGAAAGCAGCCTGAACCGCTTTTTTAAAATCGCATAGAGCAGGATAATGAAAACCATAAAGGTACTGTCCTTCAACAGGAACAACTGGTTCATTGTGTGTAAACCAATACTTTACGCGATCCCCAAAAAACTCAAAACATGTTTGAGCATAACTTACATAAGCTTCTACTACCTCTCGGCTTTCCCATCCCCCCATCTCCTGCATCGATAATGGCATATCGAAATGAAAAAGGTTCACAAACGGTTCAATGTCATTTCTGATTAGTTCATCAATAACATCATTGTAAAATTGAATCGCTTTCTCATTTACAGCTCCAGTACCATTAGGGATCAATCTTGACCAAGAAATGGAGAAACGAAAACTATTATGGCCTGTTTCCTTCATTAATTGAATGTCGTTTTTATATTGATCATAAAACTTTGAGGTATGCTCAGGTCCCACGCCCTGAAAAAATCGATTTGGTTCAGTGTCATACCAGTAATCCCAAATATTTGGACCCTTATTGCCAAGACTTGCAGCCCCTTCCATTTGAGTAGCCGACGAGGCAGACCCCCACCAAAAACCCTTTGGAAATGAATAATCAAGTTGATTTTGTTTCATATTCTCGTACACCTCTTTTATATTGTTAGATTAAAAGATTACTAATGATAGAAAAGACGGCAAATAACGACCATCGTCGATCTTCACCGTCAAAAAAATTTCCTTTTATTAGCTGGAGCGCTCAAAACGTAGATAGAACCCCATAAAAAAGCCTATGAAACACTCACATTTCAAAACCCCTCTCTCCGATAACGGGTTTCAGCACCCATAAGTCAGGAGCATAGGGGTCCGTCACTACCATGAAGTCTCATGGAAATTAATATGAAATACCTGCTCCATCATAAGTAGACTCCTCAATGGTAGGGACTGACACCACGGTTTTAATGAAAAAGCAGTCTCCCATTCCAAAGCAGAAGAGTTCAAAACGTAGAAACAAACCCATAAAAAGAACCATGAAACACTCACTCTTCAAAAACCCTCTCCCTGATAACGGATTCCAGCACCCATAAGTCAGGAGCATAGGGGTCCGTCACTACCATGAAATCTCATAAAAAATTAACATGAAATACATGCCTATCTCAAGCAGACTCTTTAATGGTAGGGACTGACACCACGGTCTTGAACTTAGCATTTATTTGTCACAAAAAGCAGTGGTATTTCGTCGAAAATTGTCGAGAAATCGATAAACACCCTAAAGTTGAGAATAAATTCCCTTAAGTTGAAAATAAAAAGGCGAAAGTTGAGAATAAACCCTTTTTGAAGATCTAAATTCAATAAAACATGACCATTTCACTGGCTTCGTCCCTACCAAGAATACTTATCAAAATGAAGATGAATTACCTATCCATCTCAAGCAGACTCCTCAATGGTAGGGACTGACACCAGGTTTTAAAAGAAAATGTAGTCACGCTTTCCCCAACTATTCCTGCTCTTTTCTCCACTCATCATACTGTTTTTGCATTTCTTTCAATACTTTTTCAAGTCCAGCTTCTTTAAACTTCTTATTGGCCTTTGGTAAATATTCTTCAGGGTCTACAGAGCCTGTTAAAAGGGGTTTCGCGAATTCACTCGTCACGTTTGAAATGGCAGCAAGTTCCGTACGAACTGGCTCTGGATCAAAGTGAAATCCTAGTGTTGGTGCTGGCTTAGACTTCTCATTGAATGCTTTAAAAGCATCCCATTTATCTGCTGGGTCATTTTCATATAAAGGCAAGATAAATTGGTTACCGATCGCAAAGCTTGGCATATTGAAGTTCTTCACACGTGCAGGCAAATCTTTGATTCTTCCATCTTCAACCTCTTCATAATGAACACCTTCGATTCCCTTATCAAGTAATGTACGCAATTTAGGATCTGTGTTTAACAAGCTTAAGAATTCAAGAGACTTCTCAGGGTTTTCAGATGTGACAGAGATTGCTTGCATAGAACCTGTAACCGAACCATTAAACGTAATAGGTTCATGTAACGGGCGAACCTCTACATCATATCCAGCTGAACGTGACCATATAAGTTCGGCATATGGCTGATAAAGCTCTTTACGAACAAACCAATTTTCAACTTCAAGTGGATATGGATCTGTACTTGTTGCGGCATCAGCTCGGATATATCCTTTTTTGTAGTAATCGTGCATCACTTTTAACGTTTCCATCATTTCCTCTGTTTCATATGGATTGATAATCTTATGATCCTTTGAATCTAAAGGAATAGCAAACGGGTTTTTATCATCGATAATATAGTCAAATGGCATATATGGTGGAAAGAATGTTGCGATTGGATTGAAATCTGGTTCATTTTCTTTCACTATTTTCAAAAATGGTTCAAGATCTTCTAAGGAATTTACCTTTGAAAGGTCCATATTATACTTATCTGCTATTCGTTTGTTAAAAACAAATACACTCTGCTGGCCTACTTCTTTATTTGTAGGAACAGCATATAAATGGCCGCCAACTTTTGCTCCTTCTAAGAATGCTGGGTCAATGGCTTCCTTCATTTCCTTCCCATGTTCATCCATCAATTTATCAAGCTCCACAAACGCACCCTTACGAGCATTTAAGACATAGTTATTTGCCCATGAGCTTGTGAATGAAATGTCAAATGGTTCACCAGATGCTACAATGACCTGCATCTTCTTATCATAGTCGCCCCAATCGATCATCGTTAAATCAACGGTTGCATTAATCTTTTCTTTTGTATACTTATTAACTTCTTTCATGACTTTATCCAAATCTTTTTGAGGAGTTCCTATCATATACCATTTAATTTCATAAGGTTTTGAACCCTCATCGCCACTGGAATTTGCTGAATCACTGCTACATCCAATGAGCACCGTTGATAGGCTTAGCATTAAGACTAATAATAAAATCAGTTTTTTCCCCATCATAATTCCTCCCTTTGTTTTTATATGTGATTATTCTTTAACACTCCCAATCGTAAGCCCCCTTACAAAATACTTTTGGAAGAAAGGATACGATAATGCCACTGGAAGTGTGGAAATAACAACCATGGCCATTTTTGCTGCATCTTGTGGAATTGAATTTAGAATACCGCTTTGTTGCCCGCCTGATAGAGAATTCTGTCTAATGAATTCAAGATTGTTTTCAATCTTCATTAATAATGATTGCAAAGGAACCAAACTGGATTCATCAATGAATAATAAGGCATTAAACCAATCATTCCAATAACCCAATGTACTAAATAAAGCTATTGTGGCAATCCCTGGTAACGATAATGGCATAACAATTTGGAAGAAAATCCTCAGTTCACTTGCCCCATCGATCCTAGCTGATTCAAGCAATGCTTCTGGAACCGCTCTTTGAAAAAAGGTTCTCATGATGAGGATGTAAAAAGCATTGACCAGTAAAGGCAGGATCAAAGCCCAAATCGTATTACGAAGTTCTAAAAATTGAGTCGCCACAATATAGAAAGGGACTAGCCCACCATTAAATAGCATCGTAAAAAAGGCGAAAAAAGTGAAGAACTTACGATATTTAAATTGCTTTCTTGAAATCGCATAAGCATAGAAAGCAATGATTAATACACTCAAGATTGTCCCAATTACCGTAATGGAAATCGTGATAAAGTACGACTGAAACATCTGAGCCTTCATTTGCCAAAGATACTCGTAAGCTTCAAAGCTCCATTTTTCAGGAATTAGCTGGAATCCGCTTCTATTGAGTGTTTCTTCATCACTTAAAGAAATGATGATGACATAAATAAAAGGGAATATACACACGAGAGCAAAGACAGCTAAAAGGATATTCATGAATATATTCGTAAAACCGCTAAAGCTATGCGGGCTGCTCTTACGTTTTTTCTTTTTCGTATGGAGAGACTTTCCTACTAAGTTAATATCTACTTTGGTAGCTTGCTCATTTGATAATTTTGTTTTCAAGGACACTTCCTCCTTTCTAAAAGAATGGCTCCGTCATCTTAGAATAAGGCATATTCTTTATCGACTTTTTGTACAAGATAGTTGGTTAACAATACTAGGATAAACCCAACTACCGATTGATATAATCCTGCGGCAGTGCTCATACCGATCTCACCCATGGTCGTTAACCCCCGGTATACAAAGGTATCGATAACATTTGTAACAGGATAAAGTGCCCCTGAATCTCGGGGAACCTGATAGAATAAACCGAAGTCTGAATTGAATATCCTACCGACATTCATAATCGTTAAAATGATCATTAAAGGAGTAATCATAGGAATGGTGACATGGCGGATTTGTTTCCACTTGTTAGCTCCGTCGATCATGGCTGCTTCATAATAGTTTCTATCGATCCCAACAATCGCAGCCAAATACACGATACTTCCATAACCTACACCTTTCCACATGCTCATAAATACAAGGATATAAGGCCAATATTCTGTCTCGTTATACCATGAGATGGCATCAACACCAAACCAAGCTAAAATATTGTTAAGCAATCCTTTATCAACACTTAAAAACGAAAAGACGAAGTAACTAACAACGACCCATGATAAAAAGTGTGGGAATAACATCCCTGTTTGATAAACCTTGGCTAGCTTCTTGTTTGCTAATTCGCTTAATACAATGGCGACAAACACCGCAAGAACAAGTCCTAGAAAAATAAAAACCAAATTGTATAATAGGGTATTACGAGTAATAATGAAGGCATCGTTCGTGCTAAATAAAAATTCGAAATTGTCAAATCCTACCCATTCACTATTCCAAACACTCGCAAAAAAACCACCCGGATCATACTGGAAATTCTTAAAGGCTATTACTGTTCCAAACATAGGAAAATAGGAGAATAGCAAAAACCATATCGTCCCAGGTAACACCATTAAAAGCCATATACTATTCTTCTTTATATCTTTAAGAAAATGGTTTACATGTTTCACTTTGCTCCCCCCTCTCATTATTGAAAACCCTTACAATATTATTGTAATAATAATCTGACAGTGAAAAAAGTTAACAATTTATAGATTTACTGTACTTATTAAACTTAAACTGTTCACTATGAGAAATAGGACCTTGCAATTGGGACTATCAGCAAACTATACATAACACTAACCATCGAATTTAAATTGATTTCAATAACCCAAATAAAAAAGACTGACCCAAAAACAAAGGGTCTTGAAACCACTGTTACAATGGATAGAAGGCTTTATCTAAACCACTTCAACCATTGGCAACATTAGCCCAAACTCCTTTTGGGTCAGAATAGAAGATTAATTATGCTGCATGCTCCGCCATTCCGTTGGTGTCACTCCAACACTCTTCTTAAATTGTTTATAAAAGTAAGTAGTATCGGAATAACCAACACACTTACCGATCTTTCCAGCTTTTTGATGGGTATTCTTCAAAAGATCCTTTGCCTTCTCGATCCGGAAATGATTTATATACTCGGAAAACACGATCCCGAGCTCTTTTTGAAAGAGTTGCCCTAAATAGATCGAATTAATATGAAATCGTTGACTTAATGTTTTCAAGGAAAGCTCCTCACTATAATGATCGTGGATATAGTCCAATATACTTTGTATGATGGAGCTTCGTTGAACCGTTTGTTTTGAACAGGCTTCAATCAAGTCTCGAATATATTGCTCTACAATTCTTCTTAAATCCTTCAAAGAATGAGACTTCATGATTAATTCAACTAATCTTGTTGTTGGATAAAATATTCCTTTCGTTGCTGACTTCTGTACGGTTATCACAAGATCAATCATATATTGGCGGATAACAGAAGGGGGGTATAGACAATCTTGTTGTTCAAATTGTAAAAAAGCGTCATCGAGCCAGGACTTTGCGCTATCTACTTCTTGATTTAAGATATATTTCGCCAGTTGAAGAAAATCCTGTTGTTTCACACTATTCTTTTCCATATATCGGTTCGTTAATTTTTCCGTAATAACGGTATTAGGCTCTAAAATAAGCTGATAGGAGGAAAGCTCATTTGCTAAATCATAACTTTTTTGTAATTCCGATGACGATGAAACCGAACACCCCATACTAAGATAATAATAGTCAAATTGTTTTGATTTCTGAAGATAAGCCTTTAGCTTCTTAACTTTTTCCGATTGCTGTTCCTCATTTTGTCCAGAAAGAATGACAATAAAATCATTATCGGGACTAATGATACAAACAGAATCTATCAAATTCTCCATTTCAGTACGGGCATTTGATAATGCTTCTGTGTCTTGGTAGGCATTCTTGTCAAACTGAATGATCGCCACTGTCAATTTTGGCTTGTCCAATGATAATTGATACAATTCTGCGCGTTGTCTCCACTCTTTTTCATCAATATCATGGTTAAGCAGTCGCCATAACATATTATCACGTAGAACGTAAGACGCACTGTTTCGATCTTCCCTAGTATCCTTCTTTATCTTTTCAATGACATTTTCGATTGTGTTGGTGAGCTCGTCCTCGTTAACAGGTTTTAATAAATAATTCTCAATCCCTAATTCAAGTCCTTTTTTTATATATTCAAATTCCTGATATCCTGACAGGACAATAAATTTCGTACGATTATTAAGCTCCTTACAATTAGTAATAAGCTCGAGACCCGTCATTTTTGGCATTTTAATATCGGTTAAAATAATATCAAAGGACGATTCTTGTAATTGCTTTAGAGCATGAGTTCCATCGCAGGCTTCCCCTGCTACCTCAAGACCATAATCCTCCCAAGGAATTAATGCTTTCATCCCTTCAATAATTAAAGGTTCATCGTCTACCAGTAATACTTTATACAAGACTATCGCCTCCATTAGCCGGTATTTTTATAACTACAGTAGTACCTTTATCTTCAATACTATTAATCTCTAATCCGCATGCCTTGCCATATTTTAATCGAATGCGATGATGGATATTTTTAAGACCAATTGAATTAGAATCTACAGGTTCTCCCTCTAGATGATTCTGGATTTCTCTTAGTCGATCAGCTGGAATTCCCATCCCATTATCTATAAGGGATAAAAATAAATATTGATTTTCTTCCTCTAATCGAATCGTTAATTGATTTTCATTCGTATCATTGCGAAAACCGTGGATCATATAATTTTCTGCAATAGGTTGTAGAATAAATTTAAGAATCGAGCGATTTAAATATTCTTTAGGGATATCGATGTCCAATTGTAATCGGTTTGGATAACGTGATTGGACAAGATTGATATATTGCTTAACATGCTCAATTTCACTTTGAATCGTAACCAATTGACGATCATCTAAAGAATAACGGAATAATTGCCCAAGCGTGTAAATCATAGTACTTGTGGTTTTAGAACCTTCGATGATGGCCTTCATACGGATGGCTTCTAATGTGTTATAGAGAAAATGAGGATTGATTTGAGACTGAAGCGCTTTCATTTCAGCCTCTCGCTGCTTGATATTCATAATATAAACTTCATCAATATAGTTATTTAAATCCTCAAGCATATTATTAAAACTTTGGGAGATCGTAGATAGTTCGTCATATTTATGATCATGGGGAATTCGTACACTTAAATTCCCTTCTTTCACTTGATGGATTGATGTTTCAATCGTTTGAATTCGTTTAGAATAGGATTTCATAGCGAAAAACGTAATAAGAATCGCCGTTAATGCAAAAATGCAGGTGAGTAAAAGCATCGAACCGCGAATTACCGTCAACTTTTCAATTTCACTTTCCGGAACGCTCCCAACAAATAGAAACCCATTCTCTTCACTTGCAAGTGTGTTTATATGATAGGTTTCGTTATTCCATTGCATCTCTTGGGTAGCACTCCTAAAATCCAGGGATTTAATTAATCCTTGATTAGCGTTTTTATGAGATTGGAAAATCACTTCTCCATCCTTATCAACAATATAATAGGTTCCCTCTGATGCTGTATTTCTTAAAGAAATTAAGTCCTCAATCCCCTCTAAACTATAAAAAATACTTATTTCTCCGAGTTTTGTTAATGAGACGGGATCATTTAAAGTTCGTTTAAAAACAACCGTATTCCTTAATTCCCTTTTAGAATCCTTTTTATTTTGTATTTTCAAAATATTATCCGTATAAAGTTCCTCTGATTCCAAATCTTGTTGGAGAAGAGAGTTTTTCCAGCGAAAATGGTTAAAAACATATAAGTATTCGGGTGTGCCCTTTACACTCCGCAAACTAATCGCATTAATATGATTGTCTTGGCTGAAATACGCGTAGAAAAAGTTATCAATATTACTAGCTACAAATGAAGAGCTGTCACTGTATTTATTAAGCCGAAACTCTAGATAATCATCATAGTCATGCTGAAGGGCATAGGAAATATCAAAGATTAAATCGCCGCTCGTATAAAGCTCTTTAAATGCATTGTCAGTGAAATCCTTTTTGCGATTAATATACGATTCAACCCGTTCAAGTGTCCTCATATTCGAATCCATTTCCTTCTGAACAATCACTTCGGAGTAATAATGCGATATCGTGAAAAGTAAGGTTAGCATGGTAATAATAATCGTAAGTGATGACATGAACAGGATTTTGTTAAAAACTTTATTTCTCAGCTGTTCCATTATATTTTTAATCATCTAACATCCCCCATCTATGATCATGACCAAGAAACTACTACCCCAATGAGAAGCTAGTCATAGATTTATATACAGCAAAAGGGCTGTCCCATAAGGAGTCCGGAACCACATTGTTTTTCCCATATAAAGAAGATGTTTTGAAGGTTTCTTCTATATATTGAAGTTGTGGTTCCTGACACCTTGGGTTTGAGACAGCCCCGTCATTTTACACTTTTACCTTCTTGCAGTATTTTATCATACAAGATTAAGTGTCGTTCTATGAAAATATTACTAACGTTTTTATTTCGTAAGGTTTTAATTGAAGCTCTATTGAACCTGTTTGCTCATTCCCGACTGGATTCTCCATAAGATCCGACTCTACCCATTTTTCAAAATCCGTGGCAAATTTTAAATGGACACTTCCACGTTTGCCTTTGTATTCATGTAATCGGATGACAATTCCTTCTCCGTTTTCCTCCTGTTTAATGGCGTCAATGATCACGTGATCACCATCTAATTCAAGCCATGAACGGTTTTCTAAAGTGAACTCTCCCTGTGCAACCGTTACGGGATTATTCAAAAACCATGCCTCTTCTACAGTTCCTGCTTCCTTCCAATCGCCTTCATGAGGAAGCAGCGAGTAAGTAAATGCATGGTGACCTTGATCTGCCTGTGGATCAGGATATGTCGCCGATTTAATAAGAGATAACCTCATATAATGATCTTTAATGTCATAACCGTATTTACAATCATTTAAAAGACTGACTCCATACCCTGTCTCAGATAAATCAGCCCATTGATGACCCACTGTTTCAAAGCGAGCCATATCCCAGCTTGTATTCCAATGGGTTGGTCGTTTAACGTTTCCATATTGAATATCAAAGGTAGCTTCTGTTGAGCGAATGTCCACCGGGAAGCAAACTTTTAATAGCTTACGCTGTTCGTGCCAATCGACTTTTGATTCAAAATCAATTCTACGATGATCAGCGTACACAATCACATCTTGCGTAAGGCATGAGCTCCGATAGCTCCATTTTAAACGAAGCACTGCTCTTACTGGGCCATTCTCAACCAACTCGATTGATTCAAGCTCCTTTACTTCTTCCATCTTCTCTCGATAAAAAATATCAATATCCCATGCGTCATGGGCAAGCGGTTTATCCTCAAATACTTGGAGGACGTTGCCGTTTTCATTCTGCGACAAAACTTCTCGTCCCGCCTGTTTATCAAATAAACGAGTGATTTGTCCATTTTCATTCCATAGAATCGTATAGAATGGTGTATCTAACTGTCGGTTTTCATAGGTGAACGATGAATTGGATTTCTCAAGAATACCTTTCGTATATTGAAGGTTTGTAACACCAAATGCATGGACTTCTGGTACCTCAACAATCCAACCCTCATCTGTTTTTTGAGCGGGGAGATTTTCATGTTCATCCGTTTTCCAGATACCTACTTCACTAGTTCTATCCGAGTATGGAATTTTGACTGTACGATTGTTTTTCCATTGGGAGCTATTGAACAAAGTATAGGTTTCAGAGGATTCTGTCACCAGTCCCTTAATGGCATTTGAAACCACTTCATGTCCGATTGTTTCTGCCTGTTCATATTCTATTCTTGAATCTTCGTATACCTCATGAATCGAAGAACCTGGAATAATATCATGGAACTGATTTCGGAGAATGATCTTCCAGCCTTCATCGAGTTTCTGCTTCTGATCTTGCTGCCAGCCATTTTCCAATCCATTCCAAACACTTAACCATTCCGCTTCTCGATAGCGAAGTTCCAGCTTCCTGTTCATTCGCTTATTATGGGCTTGACTGGTATAGGTTCCACGGTGGTATTCCAAATACAATTCTCCATCCCATGTGTGGATGTATTCATTCGTTTCCTCGACTTTTTTGTGAAGCAAGTTAAAATAATCCCCTGCTGTTGTCGTTTTCACATGTGGCAATCCTGGCATTTCGTCTAATCGTTTTCTAAGCTCAAGCATTTCACGATTGACTCCGCCTCCACCATCACCATATCCATAAGACAATAATAGGTCTTGATTGACTTCCTTATTGCGATAAGATTTCCAGCTTCCATTAACGGTTTTCGCTGTCACTAAACCATTATAGGTATAGAACCAAGAATCATCAGGGTTCCAAGGCTCAGGGGTCGTAATAAAGTGAGTTAAAATTTCGGAGCCATCAATACCCCGCCATGTAAACGTGTCATGAGGCATCCGATTGTATTGATTCCAGCTGATTTTCGTGGTCATAAATGTCTTCAGACCTGATTTCCTCAAAATTTGCGGAAGTGCCCAGCTATAACCGAATACATCTGGAAGCCATAGGTACTGACAATCGATATCAAATTCTTCACGCAGAAATTTTTTCCCATACAGAATTTGCCTTACAAGCGCTTCACCACTCGGAATGTTGCAATCAGCTTCAAGCCACATCGCTCCCTCCGCTTCCCAGCGCCCTTCCTTGATTCGTTCTTTTATTTTTTGATAGATTTCCGGGTAATCTTCTTTTATATACTCATAGAGTTGGGGCTGCGTTTGGAGAAATAAATAATCAGGATATTGTTCCATCAGTTTAAGAACAGTGGAAAACGACCTTGCTGCTTTTTCACGTGTATGCTTCAGACGCCATAACCAAGCGACATCAATATGAGTGTGACCAACACAATGAACTGTTACATTAGAATGTTTTTCGAACTGTTCGATTCGGTGTCTGAGATGTTGCTGTGCCGCCTGACACGATTGATAAAACTCATTGCTCCCAGGTACACCCCAATCAATGAGCTGAAAGACTTCATCTAAACAGCTTGTTAACTGTTGTCTCTCTGGTCGCTCATCCGAAAGCTCCATAATCGTTTGATACATGGCAAGGGATGAAAAGTACAAATCATCTACAGATTCATCTAGCCATGCAAGCTGAGAGGTTTCCAACGTATATTCCTGCTCTCGAGGCTCCCCGCCACCTTCTAAGCCAGACCATAAACGGAAATCTAACGATACCTTTTCACCACTAAGCTCCTCTTGAAAAAAGACCTCCTGATGATTGGAATCTACCCCTTGATACGGATCGCCATTAACAAATAGTAATGACTCAAACCCGGAGTTATTCCCGCCACCTGTTCGGCCAAAATCAAAAAGACCCACCACTTTTCTTCCTTGCCACTCCAATGGAATGGTCACATCAGCATGGAGCCAAAGATACAGGTCACGCCCCTTCCATTTCTCGCCAAGATTCATGACCTGACTGTCATCAAATTCGTAAGGATAAGTGCCGATTTCTCCGTTATCCTCAGAACAAAAGAAACGGTTAATCTTTATAGCATCACGATAACGATAGTTTGATAATTCATTAATTCTTGCTTCAAATTTTCTCTCGGTTAAAAACAAGTTCATCCCCCTCTTGTTTAGCTGTTTTTAAGAACATTGTTGCTTTAATTAAGTACTTGAATGGTTGAGTATTTGAGTTGAGGCTCATTTATTGGTTTTAAGCTTGGATTTCTCATTTATATCGTTTTAAGTCGGAATCGATAGCGATATTGATGGTCTCATTTTTTCGTTTGTGGCTTTTCACGGTATGAGCCGGCTCTTTTGGTACCGTCATTTTTCCTTTTATAGCTTTTCGCGGTATGTTCCGACTCTTTTGGTACCGTCATTTTTCCTTTTGCAGCTTTTCGCGGTATGTTCCGACTCTTTTGGTACCGTCATTTTTCCTTTTGCAGCTTTTCACGGTATGTTCCGGCTCTTTTGGTACCGTCATTTTTCCTTTTATAGCTTTTCACGGTATGTTCCGACTATTTTAATGGACTTTTCCTCTATTCCAGGGCTCTCTCTCATATCTCAGCCGGTTTAGAGTTAAGCAGCCTCTTCAAATAACAACTGCCACTTCACAAACTTGCCGCTTCCTCAAGCCTTCGGAAGCGTTTCATACAAACATTAATAATCCAATAGGCCACCAAGACACCAGAGATGAAGGGGATCAAGCCAGGTAAATGATAGATCAGATACCCGATACAAAATAATCCCGCTATCATTAATAAAGTGGTGGTCGGGCTAACAATGGAATAAATAAACGCTTGTTTAAAATAATCTTTCATCGATAAGTGATAATGAACGTATAAAGGAAAAAAGTAAATGAGTGTAAACAGTAAAACCAAGGCTAAGAATAGGAAAAAGACATATAAAAAGATGGAAAAAATACCTGTCATCATTTCCGCAACCTTCAAATCAAAGTAAATGAATAGCCCCAAGAAAATAAAAATAACGCCAGCCAAGTTGCCTCTAAGGAATTCTTTCTTAAATGTTTCTTTGAAAATTTTCCACGGAGAAATATCGAAATCTCCCATCGACCATTTTCTTGTTATGGTAAATAACGCGATAGTAGCAGGCATGAATCCGAAAACCCCCAGCCCCGCTCCGATAAACAACAGCCAAAGAAGATTGACCCATACAAGTCGTGTTACCCATTCACTGGTTTGCTGTAATAGATTTCCGATCATGATAGTCTCCTGCCTTTCTTCATTCATCTGGAGCCGGGCTTTCCCAAAAAGGGGCCGGAACCACTATGTTCGTCCATGTATAGAGGAAATTCCGAGGATTTCTTCTATGTATGGAAGTTGTAGTTCCTGACACCTTGGTTTTAGGATAGCCCCACTCCTGTTTTATTAATATCCGTATACTTCAAATTCAAATATTCTAGTTGCCTGATCTCCGCCCTGTGTAGGTTGCTGAATATCAAGCCGTACATATCTTGCCTCACGAGGGACAATCGAATGTTCAGAAACAGCCAACGTATTGTCGGTGACGTTTACTGCCTCCGTCCAATTTACCCCATCCGTGCTTACTTGGATTGTGTATGCCTTTGTATTAAATGCGGAAGGCTCTCCGCCTGCTTCGGCATGTCGAATGATAAAGCTCGTCAAGGTTTTACTCTCACCTAGATCAAGTTCAAGCCATGGGCTTTCATCTAATGAGCACCATTTGCTATTATTGGTGATGATTCCGTCCGTTGCTTTTGCAGCACCCTCACTTGAAGCACATTGTCCACTAACCGTGCCAACCTTATTTAAAGCAACATTTGTGATATTTTTGGCATCCTTGCTTATCGTAATAATGCCTTCTTTCTTTTCAATATCTTCCCCTTCACTATTCTTTGCAGTAAGGGTAACAGAATACGTTCCTTCCTCTGTGTAGGTAACGACAGGATTTAGCTCTGTGCTCGTTTCTGGTGTACCGCCCTCAAAATGCCATTCCACTGTTTCCGTCACTTCTGAGGATTCATTTGTAAATTGAATTTCCTCACCTGGTTGCGCTACCGTTTTACTAACGGAGAAATCCGCTGCAGGCTTTGGATAGGGAGGCCATTCAAATGTATACGTTTCAGACTTGCTTCGTTGATTGTGTTCATTAACCGCCACTAGCTCTAATGTAGTCGTGGTCTCTTTTCCACTTCGCTTCAAATCAGAAAGATAAAAAGCAGTATTTGGTGTCGCTCCTACCAATTGTTTGCTGCCATCAGGCATTACCCGGTAAATTTCGTAATGTCTAAGGTTTTCAGTCTCTCCCTTCCAGCTAAATCCGAGATCCGCATATATACCTTTCTCAAATTGCTGTTCAATCCAATTAACATTTGTTGGTGAGCTTGGCTTATCTCTATGTGCTTTCTTATCATAGATTTTCAACTCACCGATATTGATGGAAAAATCGTTTATTTCTTCTTTGCTCTCAAAAAATAATGAAACGGCTGCGATTTGTTTCCCTTTATACTTTTTAAGCTTTAACTTGTCTGTCGTCCATTCACCATTACTTGGTTTTTTCACATTTATAAAGGTGAACTGATCAGGATCCTCTTGGAAGCTAATGCCTACCTTCATATTTGATGATGCTTTCGTTTTATAAGTAATAGAGACTTCTGTATCTTTCTGAATTGGTAAATCGGTTTTATAAAGCTTAATATTTGTGGCATTTTCCTTATTAAGCTTTCCTGATACCTTTAATGACGAACCGGCATAATAGCTCTCTTCCCAGTCAAAGCCTACATCAAGTGCTGTTCCTTTGCTTTCACGGATCCAGCGCCATGTTGGCAGGATGTCTTGCAGGCTGCGGTTATTCCACTCTTCCTCAGATAAGGTTTTTCCATTGACAGAAAAAGATTTCCCACTCCCTGTATTAAAGTTCGTCACAAACGGCAGCTCATTGACAACGGTTTTTGCGGAGAAATAATGGGCTAACCCTTTCCATTGACCATTGTTAGCGGTTTGACTAGGATCTCCTTCTTGTCCAACCCAGAAGAGATCTTCTTTGTTAAAAAATTCTTTAATCGTGGAAGTGGTTTTAAACGTCCAATCCGGTCGGTAAATTCCTAGAGATGTGTATGGATTTTGACCTTCAGGAAAAATGCCTTCCCACGGGATTCTTGTTTCTGTTCCCCTCGCCTCTACATCAATCCCGGTGTAGAGGTCATAAGGGTTCTCCCCTAGTTGTTTTGCCTTTTCATAAGAGCTTTTTTGACTGTTCCACCAGAAATTTAAAAACATGCTGTCGGAACGCTGGAAGAAGTCTTTATTTTGATCGGTCAGTTTGTTTTGCCACGAAATACTTCCGTTATCAACCATTGAGTCATACCACATAATGTGCATACCCTCTGGTTTGTTTGCTTGTAAATAAGCTAGGAACTCCTTCATTTTCGCCGCAGTTTCTGGAGTACCGCCTTCTGTTTCCTGGTTAATGAACCAGCCATCGAAACCGTAGTATTCCGCTACTTCTATTAACTTATCTGCAGCTGGAAAAGAACCGTCACTGCGCTGGGTAAGCATTTGCTCTACCCACTCAAACTTCCCTCCATAAACCGTTGGCGGGAAAAACACATTCCCAACAATCGGGACACCATTTTTATGGGAAGCATCAATGACATCGGCACTAGGCGGGACAATAATCCCTTCCCCTGCTGAGCCTGCCCAATAGACCATTAAATCGACATATTGCCAATAGCTAAAGGTATTGGCAAAAAACTCTTTCCCACCTTGTGAAGGTACTCCACTTGTATGGGGATTAAGTGCTGACAGTGCCGTAAGCTTCGCCTCTGACTGGGCATGCTCATTTACGTTATACAACACATCACTCTTATTTAGCGGAATCGCACTTTTATTAAAAATCGCATCAGGATCATTCTCCGGATTCCACTCTAGAAGACCTTCAGGGAACCAATAGGATGATTCAGGTTGAGCGGCTAAGCTCTGATTAGGTACAAATAACAGCAAAAACAGTAGTGAAAAACCAACAATTAAACTAAACCCCTTAACTTTCATTTCTCCACCCCATTGTTAGATTTACTCCGGCTAATCGGATGATGGCATCACTTAACGATGAATTTTTTTGTACAGAGGACTGTCCTTTACAGCTAGCCCGCATAGACTTAAGACAAATTCACTAAACATTGAATTGGCCCAGGAAAACCAATCTCTTGTAAACTCACTTGGGTCATCAGAATTAAACCCTTCATGCATAAAACCGGTTCCTCCATCGCTTGCTTTCATCACCTCCAGAATTTGTTTTCTTTCGATATCTTCAATGCATGTCATCCCCTGGATCGCTAAAGAAATATGCCATATATAATGATCCGGTGTATGGGGACTCCCGATTCCACTTGCTGCTTTGCCTTCGTAATAATAAGGATTATCACGGCTTAATAAAAATTGGCGGGTATTGATATACCTTTGATCGTCAAAATCGCACCAGCCAAGGTATGGCATCGCAAGAAGACTTGGAACATTGGCATCATCCATCAAATGATAACCACCCTTTCCATCCGTTTCATAGACATACATTTCCTGATGGACCGGATGATTAAGGAGAGCATAGTTTTCGATTCCCATTCTGATCTCTGAAGCTAATTGCTCACATTGCTTTTTCAATTCTTCGTTTTCCAAAGCCGACTCGCAAATTTCTGCAGCATAATCCAAAACAACCGCTGCAAACATATTGGCAGGAACTAAGTATCCGTATAGACAAGCATCATCACTTGGACGGAAAGCACTCCACGTCATTCCTGTACGAACAGTCTCAGAGCCTTTTCCTTCGCGTATCAGTGTATCGGATTGACGAACATTCTCCCGTTCAAATCGGTACGTTGATTTCTCTTCGTGTTCTTGCTCCGTTTTCCAAACGTGGATAATGCTTTTTAATGCTTGGATAAAATCATCATTAAAATGCTCCGTTCTCCCCGTTGATTTCCAGAATAAATAGGAAAGCTGAAGCGGATAGCAAAGGGAATCGATTTCATATTTTCTCTCCCAAGTACTCGGGGTCATATCCGTTTTGTCCGATTGGTGCCCCTTTCCATTAGGGCCTTCGTTGAACGCATTAGCATAAGGATCCTCATTTATATATCGAATTTGACGACGGACAACCCCTTCAATAAGATCGGCGATTTCCTCGTCTGTCTCTGCTGCCATTAAATATGGTCTTACTTGTGCTGCAGAATCACGGAGCCACATGGCTGGAATATCTCCCGTTATCACAAATGTGGTTCCATCTTCTTGTGGCTTTAACGTCGTTTCATAAGTATTTAAAAAGCATTGCTCGAACATATTTTGCAGCTTTTCATCATTCGGAAACGTATCTTTCACTCTATCTATTAAGCTCGTTAATGAAGCTGGGATATTTTTTATTTCCTTCATCGTTCTCACTCCTCTGTTGAAATTCCAATCGTATATATTTCAAATGGCCTAACCGTTTGACCGCTCGCTTGTTCCCCAATTTCTCTTGTGCATTCTTCGATAATATTGCTTTGATAGTATAGTTGAGCATTCTTACTTTGAACAGAAAGCAAAGAATCAGTAGTTGAAGGATTAAAGTACCGAACCACGATATCATCCTTCTCTTCTGCTAGTTTCATAGTAGAAAAAGCCAGTTGATTCCCTTCCCAGCTTACAAACTCACGACTCAATGGAGCTGTCCCTTGATGGATGTCCGTTTGTCTTGTGACATCAGGGATTTGAAAATCATATGCGACCTTATAAGCCTCCGAATCAATAACAGATCCTTGATGAGGAATGATCATAAATTCTGCATGATTTTCTCCTAAACACTGTGCCTCTGGTGTAGGAAAATACCCCCAATCCCCTAATTCTGAAACCGAGCGCAATATCGTTACAGCAATAGTTGTGTCATTTTCCAAAATTTCATACTCATTTAGCCCTTTATTAGCAATCGTTAAGCCAGCATGCTCGTCTGAAACAGAAACAAAGGCCTGTTGATGGTGATCAAAGCTTGGATTCTCCCACTCTATTTCAGGATGATTTGGACGCTTTACTACTTCAAAAATACTGTCAGCGAAATGATGGTCAGTCACTGCATTGGATGGGAACAATACACGCAGACGATGATCTTTTGATTGATTATGAATGGTTACTTTAACCTTTGGTCCTTTCGCATTTGTTTCTAGCATTACATTTGTAACCATTTCAAGGGTAGTTTTTGTATTTGAACGAGCTGCGTTTCGATCCGGGTGCCAGACAAGATGATGTTTCTCTTCTTCAAACGCACTGCCTGTCTCCTTTGGAATTTCCCATACATGTTTGATTTCAATACTTGAACGGATACTTGAATCTTCTATCACCCTGATCTCCGCTCTGAGATGTTCCGTCGTCAGAGGCGTTTCACTCGCAGGCTTTTTAAACATATATTCATTTCCGATGTCACTAGTATTTTCATAAATACCTAGTTTGTCATAAATCTTACCTGTTTGTTTATCCTTCAAAGTGTAAGAGCCATTATCATGAATCACGACTTGAACAAATTGATTTTCAAGGGTTCGCTCATCTTTTAATAGGGAGCCCCCACTATTGGTAGATTGGGATTCTGTTAAGAAATAAGTTTGATAACCTAATTGTGGCAGCTGTTCAGCCGGGAAAATAACTTTTACCTTTCTTGCAAAATAAGGTTGGCGAAAGGCGTCATCTGGCAAATCATACCCAAATTGAACACCTAAATCCTCGATTGTATGAGGAATCTCGTTTTTCATTGAATCTACGAGTGTGAAGTTTGGAACTTCTTTTGCCATTAAATGGTCACGAATTTCAGAGAAGTGCATGTTGGAAAAATAAACTTTTTCAATTTCTACTACTTTTTCAATAACCATGTCACGTTTGTTTCCAGAAGTATTAAAGACAACGAGTGGAATCGTACCTTCTGGTAAACCGACCTCAGATGTATTTATTTTAGATGCCATTTGTTCAGCTTTTTCCGTAATGATCATCTCTGCAGTCTGCTGAACTTTCTTAAATCGGGTAACCATTTCTTGATGAACTTCATCAACAGAGCAACCACATATACTATCATGTGGGTGATTTTGCATGAGTGTTTTCCATGCGTAACGTAAATAATCGCGTGGGTACTCGTCACCGAGAAGATGAGCAAATACCGATAGTGGTTCCGCTACTTTTTCCAATAAAGTCTGACAAACCTGGTTCATTTGTTTTAAATAGATTCTGGCTGAAGCAGTATTGACAAGAGTGGACCAGCCATCAGTTCTTTGGTTTCGAAGTTCGCCTTTGATCGTTTGCAGCTTTCCTGGCAATGACTGTTGTACCTCTTGAACATACTCATCAAAATTAGAATGGACAAATTCAATGTTAGGATAAAGTTCATTTGCCGTTTTTAGCGCTTCAGGGATATCTGTTTGTACAGGCTGATGGTCACAACCATTCATATATAGAAGATGATGAGTAGAGGCATATTTCTCAGCGTCTTTCAATTTTTGCTGCCAAAAGGCCTCTGCTTGACTAGGATCGGTAGGAATCTCATTCCCGTTTGAATACCAGTTCGCAAATAAAATTCCTAATACGGATGAACCATCTGGTGACTCCCATTTCAGCTCTGAAAAAGGTGACTCAAAGTTTACCGCATCACTAACGGTATTGTTGAAACCTGTTGGCTTCACACCTCTACCAAAAGTGGCCGCGTCAATTCCCGCTTGCTTCAAGATTTGCGGAGCTTGACCGTAAATCCCGAATGTATCAGGAAAATAACCGATTTTTGAAACCTGCCCGTACTCCTTGGCATCCTGCAAACCATATAGAAGATTGCGAATATTCGCTTCACTACTTGTTAAAAAGGCATCCTGTAACACATACCATGGACCAATATGGATACGCTTTTCCTGAATATACTTTTTCAACTCTTCTTTTCTATGTGGACGAATAGCGAGGTAATCCTCTAACAAAATCGTTTGTCCATCTAGATGAAAGCTTTGAAAACCTGAGTTTGATGCAAATAGATCCAGAAGGGTATCCATGAGTTTCACGAGATAAAAACGATGCTTCTCAAAAGGTAAATACCATTCTCTGTCCCAATGTGAGTGGGAGATAATATGCGCTTTTCGCTGTTCTGTCATAGTAAACATCCTTTAACATTTATTTTCTGCAAAGATAGTAGCCGCTGCTCCTTTAAATCCTGCGTTACGTCCCTGTTCAGCTATAGAAAAAACAAGATTTCGTCGATGATGCTCTAGCAAATGACTTGGAACACGTTGAACAATTTGTTTATAAAACGATGGCTGTGCCAGTATGACACCTCCGCCAAGAACCACAAGCTCGGGATTTAGAAGTTGAACCGCTTGACTGATTCCCCTTGCCAAATAATCCGCTCCACTCATGACCACCTCTAAGGCTGTCATCTCTCCACTTGCCGCCTGTTCAAAGAGATCTTTTCCTGTCCAATTAGGGTCAAATTGCTGCTGTAATCTTGTTAATTTCTGTTTCCAAGCATTCATCATCCCGGTACCTGAAGAAAATGCTTCGAGACAGCCGATTTTTCCACATCCGCAAATCGGTCCACAGGATTCCATACTCATATGACCAATTTCGCCGGCTCCTGATAACGCTCCTTCATACAGTTCACCATTAAGAATGAGCCCTCCCCCAATGCCGGTACTAACGGTTACATACATGATGTGCTTATAGTCACTTCGATGAATATAATAGTATTCCGCAAATGCCGCAGCGTCTGCGTCATTGATTAACTTTACTTTTGTAGGGAAAGCGCTCTCAATTTTCTCAACTACAGGATAGCCATGCCAGGTTTGAAGGTTTGGGGGGCTTAGAACAATTCCTGCTTTTGTATCAAGAGGACCAGGACTTCCGATTCCAATTCCGATAATATTTGGTTCTACGCTATACAAAGACTTTATATGGTGAACAATCTTCCCAAGGGCTTGATCTGGACCACCGCTTACGTCCGTAGGAAATTCAGCTTCTCTCAAGACCATTCCATCTTCTCTTACCAACCCAATGGCTATTTTCGTCCCACCAATATCAATTCCAACCGCTGCCTTCATCCTCACCGTTCCTTTTCTCTATTCTTTCTCCCTAACAATAGGACCCTCACATGTAAGGTGTCAACGGAATATCCCAATCTCGTTAACTTTTTACACTATATCTAAAATAAATACATAACTCTTTTATGAAAGGGCTTTCTCTTGAGGGGAGAAACAGGAAATAGTAAGCGGATTAGAACAGGGATAATCGGTGGAACGTGGTAAATCAACAGATAAAAAAAAACTAGGATCCTATTTAGATCCTAGCGTATAAAAGTTTATGGCAGCTTTGTTTATTCGAATCCAGTTTTAGTGAGATTTAAATTGAATTCCCTTATCTTCGTGAGCTGTTTTGTATAATTTAAAAGCGATAGCTTCCCGAATATGAGCTTATCCTCTTTATTTATGAGCCCCACTTTCTTATTTATGAAGTTTCCCACTAGTTATGAGTCGGATCACACTCTTTATGAGCGATAACTCCTCGATTATGAGCCCATCCCCATCTTTTATGAGCCAAATTTTTCATTTACAAGCTTTTGAGTTTGATCAGATTTTTCTAAGGGTTCGCTTTAAGGCTCACCAAGGATTTATCAGCAGGATTGCTTTTTTAAAACTCTGGCAACGAATCTAGGTTGTTTTCTTTAATTCCATCTGGCTCACTGCGCAAGATATCACGACCGTATTTATGAAACACATCTACATGGGCCAATTTTCCGGCTTTGGCTTCTGTAAGGGCTTCTAAATAATCGAGCTCTCGACCTGATTCTGTTTGAAAACCAATTAGATCGCCATCATCGTTTTTTCGAACGGCTGCGATTTTCTCTTGATTGGGATTACTCTGGTTTTCTGCGTTCATTTCGTTTTCGTTTGTTTGATTACGGTACTGCTCATATGCTTGTTGAAAACGGTCCATTCTTCATCACCTCATTATATTATATCTCCTGAAACAGCCGTTTTTATGTAAGGCGAATTTCTTTATCTTCAATCAAAGGAAAGAATCTAGATATAAATTAATAAGGCTGTTTTCTTAAACTTTACTATTTTTCAAAAAAAGTGGTGGTTGATTGCAGCGAAAGGTTGCTCGCTTTTCGCTGGGCCCGCAGGAGTCTTGCCCCTTCCGCTCTAATCAACTTCTTTATCGCTGATTTGCTTTCACAAAAAACAATAAACTTTTAGAAAAGAGCCATTAATAAAGTGCGTTCATCCAGTCTCAGGTATAAAAAATCACGTTTTTATTCAAAATAAGAAAAAATGGTGGAGGTGAAAATAATGGGATTATTGAATGCTATTAATGAGTGGAAGGCTTCAAGGTATGATAACCATGTTTCCAAAATGAAGGAAGCGAATAAATGTCCCGACTGTCGTGGTCGAGGATTTTTACTGTACCCCGGCAACGAATATTCCTACAACGCGGATCAATTTAATTGTAATGGATGTAATGGAAGTGGGCTTTATTCCGACTGGGATAGCCTTACATAGGCATGAACCAGAAAGACTTGTTTGGAAAACTTCAGGATATAAAAACGGAGCTGCCTCAAAACGTATTCGGAACCACTTTCATCGTCCATATAAGAAAAATCTCTGTTTTCCTCTATTATGGAAGTTGTAGGTCCTAACACATTTTTTGGGACAGCTCTGTATGTTTTTATGGATGTGATACAATCAATTCCACTTTTCCTTCGATTGTAAAATCCTCCGTTTCAATTGGTAAAATAAAATGAACTCCTTTTTTCAACTCGTATGTTTCTTCGTCAACTGTCAATCTTCCTGAACCGTCAATAACACTTGCAAGTAAGAATGGCTGATCCTGATTAAATGCCGCTTCACCTTCTACTTCCCATTTATAAACTGTGAAGTATTCTGCTTCGACATATTTAGTAACTTTTGCTCCTTCTTTTTCTTCCACTAAGGAGTCTACAGCTTCATTCTTATTTGGAACGGTTGTAACCTCAATGGCCTTTTCTAAATGCAGCTCACGGAGATTTCCTTCTGCATCGCGACGGTTATAGTCAAATACTCGATAGGTCGTATCAGAGCTTTGCTGTGTTTCTAGGACTAATGTCCCTTCACATAAAGCATGTATCGTTCCACTTGGCACATAGAAGAAATCACCAGGCTTGATTGCTATTTTACGAAGCAATGTGTCCCATTCTCCGTTCTCAATCTTTTGGACAAACTCAGCCTTCGATTGAGCGTGATGACCAAAGATAATTTCCGCTCCTTCTTTACAATCAATAATATACCAGCATTCTGTTTTGCCAAGCTCTCCATTCTCGTTCATGTTTGCGTACTCATCATTTGGATGTACCTGTACAGATAGATCTGCGTTCGCATCTAAAATTTTCGTCAATAATGGAAAGACATCGGACTTATAGTTTCCAAAAAGCTCACGCTGCTCATCCCAAAGCTGAATCAAAGACTTACCAGCAAACGGGCCCTCCTTCACAATTGATGGTCCATTCGGATGCGCGGAAATTGCCCAGCACTCACCTGTCTGCTTGCTTGGAATCTCATAGCCAAATTCCTCACTAAGGGCTGTACCGCCCCAAATTCTTTCCTTAAAAACGGGCTCAAGAAAAAGTGGTTGTTTCATATGTATATATCCTCCATCTCAATAGGTTGTATGTAATTATTATGTCCATTATAGCAAAACTGATTTTAGTTTATCTGTAAAGGGGATTTTCGTTTTTGAAAATGGTCAAGTGCTTTAAAAGTTATCTGTTCCCTGAAACAAATGCTTTTTGAGTTCATGCCTAAGAATAATTAGTGTTGAAGTTTATTATTTAAGAAGAGTGTTCAATTTCAGGAATCGATTAATTAATGTCGTTATTCCAAGAATATTGAAACCGCACTATACATTAATAACAAAGCCATAATAACATTAAATTGACTTCTATACTTTGTTAAGAACATTCTAAAAATGGAACCAAACACACTCCAACTGAAAGTTCCCATAAAACCAATAAAGGCTAGAAAAATTGAATAGAGTAATAAACTGAAATTTGAAGTGTGGTAGGGAATAATGAAGGTTGATATAACGGTTATGCCATATAAAATACCTTTGGGGTTTACGAATTGTAAAACCATACCTGCGAAAAAACTGTTATTTTTATCCCCATCTGTATGTTTATCATTATTCTTACTAGTTATAATTTTGATTGCCAGATACAACATATAGGTTGAACCTATTATTGTCATAATAAATTCAATTTTTGGAATGAAATTTTTAAGCAATATATTAAAAAAACAACTCAACAATATGATCACAAGGAAACCTGCACCTACTCCTAAACAAAATCTAATGGTTTTTTTAAACCCGTATTTGTTAGCAAATAACATGGCCATAATGTTATTTGGACCTGGGGTAAAACTAGTAACAAAGGCGAATAGAAGCAATGATAATAAAGACATAATGAAACCCCCTCTCAGAAATATGTTATAATGATCAATACGATCAATATAACGATGTGCGCTTTATTATACGATATGTGCATTATATTGTACATATGAACAGGAGTGTTTATATGGAGGAAATTCATTTGATCATTGCTAAAAATTTAAAAGCCTTGAGATCAAGTAAAAAATTAAGTCTTGAGAAGGTTGCAGAATTAACGGGAGTAAGCAAGACGATGATAGGTCAAATTGAAAGGGGAGATTCGATCCCCACCATTACAACGATTTGGAAAATAGTAAATGGACTAAAAATTTCTTTTACTTCACTTATCAATAATCCGCAGCCAGATACGAAAGTTATTTTAAGAAATGAAATTCAAACATTATCTGAAGACAATGGAAAATATCGAGTCTATCCTTATTTTCCCTTCGAAGAGGATAAACGCTTTGAAGTTTATTCAGTCGAGATCGACAAAGGTGGCTTCCTAAGTGCTGATTCTCACAGAGAGGGAACTGAGGAGTTAATAACTGTTTTTGAAGGAGAACTGACAGTACGTATAAATAATATTGAAAACACAGTAAGAAGTGGTGATTCTATCCGATTCAAGGCTGACAGACCCCATACCTATCATAATTCAGGGGAATCATTAACGCGACTAAGTATGATCCTATATTATCCAGCTTAAAAAAGGGGCTTTCCAAAAATCTATGTGTCAGGAACCACCACTTCAAAATGTAGAATGGACAACCCTAGTGGTTCAGACCCCTTTTTGGCCAGCCCCTTTGCTTCTTTATTATTTATGACTTAAGAACACTAAACAACCCATGATCATGTGATTGAAAAGGTGACGTGAAAAAACATAGATTCATCAAGTAGCGAGGAGTAAGTTTATAACATTTTTCAAGAAATCGACGAATTAGCTACTTACCTCAAAACCTTTTTTAATAACTATTTCAACAACCTAATCTCCCTCAATTTAACACTAAGTCGATCAATCTGTTGCCTAAACTTTGTACGATTGTCAGGAAGCAACGATATGGAGGATTGTTTCGCAATTGTTTCTACCACTTCCTCAATAGACATTGTGTCTGTCTGGATATGTTCTTTGAAGGTGTCCTTCGCTAAACTGTTGAGTCGTCCATTCATCTGTTGATATGCCCATGAATTTTTGCCTTCGAATCGTTTTCTTAATCGCTTTTGAATCGTAGATTTTGAAGCTGATAGGGTAAAATGCTTTACCTTCAGACCGTCACCTCTTAATCTCCCAATCAGCTCTTCATAATATGATTCATCAGTCAGTGTCATAGGTACAATGATGATTCCTTTATATTCTTCTGCTACTTGTTTTAGTAAAGCGTAGTTTGCATCCCGCCATAATGGATAATCTTGAAAATCGTCCTTCGAAATCTCTTTAGGTACGTTAGCCATTAATACATATCCGAATCTTTCAGGGTCATAAATAAAGGAATCTCTTAATCTTCTTTGTAATTCGTATGCCGTTGTTGTTTTCCCTGATCCAAAAGTTCCGTTAATCCATATAATCAAAAACGGTCACCTCATCATAGTCATTAATAATAGCGAAAAAAGCCTAAAAGCTATTTATTTAACATTATTTTACTGCCTTTTAATCTATGATATATGAAAAAAACCTGCCAGCATACTCACTGACAGGTTCTTTGATGACATTATTTTTCTTCTACACTTGCTTCAGCTTTACTTTCGCCTCTCGTGCAAGACTACGTTTCTGCCAAACAATCGTGGTTACTAACGTTAGCCCTACAAGGATAAGCCCTAATATAAATGGATAGATAATCTTAACATCATATAGCATCCCCGCAAGCGTTGGTCCTAAAATATTTCCGATACTCATATAGGCATTATTCATCCCCATGGCAAAGCCCTGTTCGCTTCCCGCCATCTTAGAGATAAGAGTATTTAATACCGGACGAAGGATGGAGGTTGCAAGGAAGATTAAGAGTGTAACACCGAAAAACAAAACATAACTAGAAGCGAATAGCGACAGAAGGAAACCAATTACCGCTACACCAAGAAAGATATTTAAGACCTTTCCTTCTCCATAACGGTTCACAATGCGGTCGACGAAGAATAATTGCACAATAACACTAACAATACCAGTAGATGTAACCATCATCGCAATTTCCTGAGGGGTTGCCCCAAACTGATTATCGACGAAAAGTCCAAGAACTGATTCGTAGGCCATCAAGCCAAAACTCATCACTAAGGTAATAATTAGCGGAATGAAATACGGCATTCTAATGGACCGTACCATTTTCCTAACCATCGATTCGTCTACCTTTGGTGTATCGGTCGCTTCTGATACCTGCATGCTTTCCTCAAGTACGACAACTGAGAATATAACAGCAACTAATGATACAATGGCTGAGACCAAAAATGGAGTTTTCAATCCAAAATCCGCTAAAAATCCACCAATTCCAGGCCCGATAACAATTCCAAGTGACATGGATGCTGATACTAAGCTATTCCCTTTTGCTCGTTGCTTCATTGTTGTAATATCTGCAACATAGGCAAAAATGGCTGGTATAAGCAGCGCCGCTCCAATTCCACCAATGACACGTGAAGCATAAAGCCACCAAATGGAATCAAAGCCATAAAAAACAAACATGGAAATCGTTAAACCGATGAGTCCATAAATAATCATTTTTCTACGACCATATTGATCCGTCCACTTTCCGGCAATAGGAGAAAAAATAAGCTGGGATCCTGCAAAAATCGCAATCATTAAGCCGGCAGCTGTTCCCCCTTGATTAATAGATTCCAAGTATGCAGGTAAAATTGGAATAATAATCCCAAAGCTCCCAATGGCGATAAACATATTGATCATCAAAATAATCAACTTTTTACGTTGTTCTGTTGACATGCTGGATTTCCCTCACTTTCTTATGAATTTCTATATTAAAGTGTAGTTCCTCTGAAGAAACTTATTTGCTAGTTAAATAGATTTATAGCAAAAATCCTAAATACCTTTTAGGAAATTAGTTACCAAAAAGAAAATATCATACCATGTTCAGTAAATAAATGTCAATAACCTTTTTTTGAGGAATATTTCGATGCCACCTTTCCGACATCACAAAACTGACGCTTTTCTTTCTGTTTTTTCTCTGCAAGAAAAATTCCTAAACATGGAAAAAACAAATTGCCTTATGATCCATATTTGTTCTATAATTTACTTACCGACCGTTAAGTAAATTAAGGAGTGATGAGGATGAAGAATAATAAGACATTTCAAAGAATTGTCGAAGCAACCTACACACTCTTTGCTGAGTATGGAATTGAGAAAACCAGTCTATCTATGATTGCGAAGGAAGTAGGAATTTCAAAACCAGCGATCTATTATCATTTTCCTTCTAAAGAAGCGTTAATCGACTTCCTTTTTGAAGATTTCTTTGCCGACTATTATTTTTCTAATTACTTCTCACTAGATGAATATACAAAACAGAATTTTGCTGAAACACTCATTGCGGACGGTCTAAGCATGCTTCCGGATTGTGATGAAGATCCATTCATTTTACGAGTGCTGAATGAATTTGTTTTGACCGTCGGACGAAATGAAAAGTATCATCAAAGATTACTAGATATGCAAGCCGACTTTTTGAACGGTTTTACAGCTTTATTAATCAAAGGTGCAGAACTAGGGGTTGTTTCAGAAGAAAATACAGAAACGAAGGCACATATGCTTGTAATGGTTATTGATAATATCAGTAGTTTTATGCTTATGGGGTTCAAATTAAATTATAAAGACATTTGGATTGAAGCTGTTAAAAGTGTCATTACTACTAATCAGAATTAAGAGGTGAATCATAATGACAGCAACCCAACAACCTTCACATGAAGAAAAAACGATTGTAGGATTTAATACAAAAACACGAATGATTATTTACAGTGGTTTCGGAATCCTAGGACTAGTAATTGGATACTTCCTTCCTCGAATAGCCGCTTGGGCTTTGACTCTTCCCTGGGTACCATTTCATGGCCCTATTAAACTGATAAATTCATTACTAAACGGTCCTTGGATGGAGTGGATAACGGCTGCAATTGGCTTAATCGCAGGACTCGTTCTTGCCTATATTTCTATAAAAGAAAGTCTAATAGCCACAATTTCTGACCATGAGGTTCAATTGGATAAGGACGGTCATACTAAGCGGATTAAAAGAAATGAAATTGACGAAATCTTCATTGACAGAAAAGAACTGGTTATCCTCGGAACTTCTGGACATGAGCTTTTACGTGAAAAACATGAAGAATCACCTAAGCTGGTTGAAGAGGGCTTCAAAAAACATGGCTATCCTTGGTCACCGGAAGGCTACCCCTATATGGATCATTATCGCCGCTGGGTCTTGGACACTCCGGATCTTCCCCCTGCTATCAATGCCCTTTTGAAAGCAAGAGAAAAAGCATTGCAGAAGAAGGAAACTGCTGACATCAAGGACCTGCGCCACGAACTGGCAAAATCGGGGTTAATCGTACGGGATGAGGAAACACGTCAATACTATCGATCAATCATAAAACCATAGAATTGCCAAAGATACGGAACAGGGTGTCTTAACAGAAATGCCTGAAGAACGTTAACTCTTTATCATTCTTTGATCGGAGGATCTAAATAAATGGAAAAGCAAGGTAGCTTAAAGCCTTTTATTTCTCTTATTTTTTCAACTAAAGTCCCGAAAACAGCACTAGTCATTGGTTTAACAGCAAGTGTTCTTACAACGCTTGCGGGCCTTGTTGTCCCATTACTAACAAAAGAACTGGTAAATGGTTTCTCCGTAGCATTAAGCGTTCCCCTCATGATTGCTATTGGAGCAGCCTTTATCGTCCAAGCAATGATAAGCGGGCTTTCGATTTACTTGCTAAGTCTTGTAGGACAAAAAATTGTGGCAAGTCTACGTGATCAAATGTGGGTGAAACTAATTCGCTTGCCAGTAAGCTATTTTGATAAAAATTCTAGCGGTGAAACGGTAAGTAGGGTCGTAAATGATACAAGCATTGTTCGAGATTTAATTTCGAACCACTTTCCACAATTTATAACTGGGATCATTTCCATTATCGGGGCAATCGTGATTTTACTTGTGATGGATTGGAAAATGACAATGTTGATGCTGATTTCGGTCCCCATTACACTGGTCATTATGATTCCACTCGGTCGAAAGATGGCCAAAATCTCACGAGGATTACAAGATGAAACAGCGACCTTTACAGGACATATTCAACAAACCCTTAGTGAAGTCCGTTTAATGAAATCGTCCACCGCTGAACAGAATGAAGAAACAAAAGGATTACGTGGCATTGGAAATTTATTAAACTATGGATTGAAAGAAGCGCGTATTTTTGCCCTAATTGGTCCTATCATGTACCTTGTTGTGATGGTCGTGGTTGTTATGATCATTGGTTATGGGGGAATGCGTGTTGCAAATGGAACCATGTCGACAGGGGCACTCGTTGCTTTTTTACTTTACCTTTTCCAGATCATTTTTCCGATAACATCATTTGCCATGTTTTTCACTCAGCTCCAAAAAGCAAAAGGGGCGACAGAGCGTATTATCGAAATTATGGAACTACCATTAGAAGAGGGGCAAGACGGATTAAAAAAGGATATTACAAATGAATCCATTTTCGTCTCAAACGTGTCCTTTGCTTATAGTAAAGAGGAGCCTGTCATTCAGAATGTATCCTTTGAAGCACAGCCCGGGGAAATGATTGCTTTTGCAGGGCCAAGTGGTGGTGGTAAAACGACGATGTTTGGATTACTTGAACGATTTTACGAACCAACTGCAGGTGAAATCCGAATTGGCAACACTCCTATAAACGAACTATCACTTGACTCATGGCGCAGTCAAATTGGTTACGTTTCTCAAGAAAGTGCGATGATGGCTGGGACCATCCGGGAAAATTTAAGTTACGGTTTAAAAAATCGGGAAGATATCTCAGACGAGCGTCTATGGGATGTGGCAAAGATGGCATACGCAGACCAATTTATTGAAGCATTCCCCAAAGGACTGGACACGGAAGTTGGTGAGCGTGGTGTGAAGTTGTCAGGTGGGCAAAGGCAGCGCATCGCCATTGCACGCGCTTTTTTACGAGATCCCAAAATACTCATGATGGACGAAGCAACTGCTAGCCTAGATAGTCAATCTGAAAGTGTCGTCCAACAAGCGTTAACGAGATTAATGGAAGGACGTACGACATTCGTCATCGCCCATCGTTTATCAACAATTGTCGATGCAGATAAAATAATATTTATAGAAAAAGGCCAGGTAACAGGCTCCGGAACACACTATGAACTAACACAATCACATACGCTATATCGTGAATTCGCTGAGCAGCAATTAGCTTAGAAAACTTTTTATTTGAATAACGTCTTTTATATAGAGTGATAGATCAGTAAATTAAATAGATTATGAATAGAGCCCTCAGCCATTCGACAAATGGCTGAGGGCCTTTTTATTAACTTAACTCTCCTACTTCTTTCGTTAAGAGTGGATGCACTTCATGATGCCCATATACTTCAACAATGCCCATTCCTTTTTGACTTGAATTAAAAACTTGGACATGGTTTATGTGCTGATTTACTAAGTTTATGAGGCTGCTTTTGGAAGTTACGCTCCTTCCCCCATGTAATATGAGCCTGATTTCACTTTTATGAGCCCTGGGCATGGTTTATCGCTCAAATCAGGATCCATCGCTACTTATGCAAAAAAACCTTTCATAATCGTCGTTTCGGAAAAAAACAACCTTTTTTCAATAGTAATAAAAAGGAAAATTACAGCAAAACAAGGACCAAAAACCTGATTTTCGCTTTTGTTCAGAAAACTTTGTAAAAGTATGGTAGAGCTACCTAGGAAAAAATTGAAAGGCGCGCATTTCGAAAGGATTTTCTGTTGGAAAGCTTTGAAACGCTGCAAAAGCAATATGAGTCCATGATTTATAAGGTTATTCAGTCTTTAAATATTTACAAAAACGCAGATGAGTTCTTTCAAACTGGGCTAATTGCTCTTTGGGAAGCACAGGAGCGGTTTAATCCTAAAAAAGGGAAATTCTCTGCCTTTGCTTTTTCATATATTAAAGGAAGACTGTTGGATGATCTAAAAAAAACACATAAAGATATGGAAAGAAATGTCCACCCGGAAGAAGGATTTTGGTATCTCCTTGAGGATGAACATTCCGTTTCTATGACCTCGGAAACGGAATGGATTCTTTCTTATTGTAAGAGCATGACTGAACAGCAAAAGAAATGGGTCCTTCATACATGTGTGAATAGGCTCACCCCTACCGAAATAGCTCGACTAGAAAATGTATCCCTATCAGCTGTAAAGAAATGGCGAAAGGGAGCAATTGAAAGGCTTAAAGGAACAATTAAACGTATTGATTTAATGAACTAGGTTGCTATCTTAAGAGAGGCAAACACAGTAAAGTAAAAAACAAGGGGCTGTCCAAAAAGGGGTCCGGAATCAATATAATTATCCATATATAGAAGGTACCTTGAAGGTTTCTTCTACATATTGAAGTTGTGGTTCCTGACACCTTGGTTTTTGGACAGCCCCTTAATTACTTAGTTTTTATTCGCCCGTCTACTTTTTAACAGATGGATTTTTTTAAAAATCCTCCTCTTGAAATACTACATGTTTTATAAGATTAAGTTCTTCATCCCTAAGAACTGAGTTTAACTATAAGATGTCATTTTCTGTAGTTTTCTTAACACTTTTTTTACTAACCTATTTAGAACTTGACCGGGCTACAAGGAAGAGATGACACAGTAAAGAACCAACTCCACAAATGGCTATGACAATTCCCATAGAGATTGCTGGGTTTCCTCCCAAACCGACAAGAGGAGCAACACTTCCCCCAAAGATGAGTGATAATACACCTAGTAATGCAGATGCACTCCCTGCTGACTTACCTTGATCCTGCATTGCTAGTGAAAATCCTGAAGTACTTACCACTCCTACGCTCGATACTACAAAAAACAATGGCAGCAAAACAGCGTATAAGCCTAAATTAAGTAGGAGCATGATCAGCAACCCAATGGCTCCAATGGAAGAGATGCCTATACCAATTATAAAAAGTCTCCTTTCACTGATCCTCCCCGCTAATCTACCTGTCAACTGACTAGCAATAATAATTCCAATACCATTGATAGCAAATATCAGGCTGAACATCTGTGGAGAAGCACCATAAATGTTCTGGAGTACGAAAGGCGAGCCAGATATATAAGCAAACATGGCAGCAAATACCAAACCTTGCGACAATGCATATCCCATGAAGCTCCGATCAAAAATTAATTGTTGAAATGTAGTGAGTGTATTCTTAATGCCTCCCAGCGACCTGGATTCATGAGGCAGTGTTTCAGGCAAGCCGAAGAGTACAATAAGAAACATAACCAAACCTATAACACTCAAGACCATAAAAACCCCTTGCCAAGGGGCAATACGCAATAATTGTCCACCTACTATTGGTGCAAGAACGGGTGCCACACCATTGACCAAAGCGAGCAGGGAGAAAAATTTAGTCAACTCTGAGCCAGAGTAAAGATCTCGAACAATGGCACGAGAAATGACTATACCTGCAGCCCCGGCCAATCCTTGAATAAACCTCAACACGATCAATCCCCAGATAGATTGGCTAAACACACACAAAAGCGAAGCGACGAAATAAACCATTAACCCGATGAGAAGAGGCTTTCGACGTCCACGTACATCACTAAATGGTCCTGCAAGTAACTGCCCAAGAGATAGACCGAGCAGGAAAAAGGTTAAACTAAGTTGTACAAAGGATGGAGTCGTATGTAGCTCCTTGGCTATATCAGGGAGAGCGGGTAAATACATATCAATCGATAGTGGAGCAAACGCTGCTAATGTTCCCAACACAATGGCCATCCATATTCGCCTTGATTGAGTAGGGGTACTCGATTCGTTTTTTAAGCTTCCTAAAGAGCTACTCATAAATTAAACCCTTTCTTTCTTAAAAATAGATTACTCTTTATCTCAAAGGTTATTTATTAAAATCCGGATTGCTTCTGAGACATCTATATTTTTTTCCGTACAAAAATGAGTTAACTTTTTGTACCTTTCATCATCCAAACGGACATGGATGGAATGCTTTAGTTTCTCAGACTCAGGCTTCTTTGGTCGCCCTCTCCCAATTTTCCGCTGTCCCGTTTCATCCCTCCAAACGGTGATCGTCACATACCCGTCCTTCTCCAACCATTTCTGTAAATCATTCTCCTTCCAAATTCGGGCGGCATCATTCTCATGTTTCTGCAAATATTCTACATATGCATCGCCTTCTAAACCTTTACACTTAGCTTTATTCATCATCTTCTTTTTGAGATATCTTTCATATTGTTCGAATGATGTAAATGTTCGTTCTTTCATATAGCCTCCTAATTATTTTTTGTTCTACAAAAAATAATAAAGAAGTTTATCAGGAAATACAATCTTTTTTGTAGCACGAAAAATGTTTTAAGGAATTATATATTTCACCTTATTTAATAATCATCAAAAATTCTCATGTTAATCAATATAGAAATTGCCCTCTATTAATAAATTCCCTTACGTATAGTTAAAGGGATTTCCTCACAATATATGGTTAATCACATGGTTTTCGGAGGACTACTTATGACCAATCAGATCAGCATTTCACAGTTTTTTTATATCTTCTTGTTAAGTACTGGATTAAGTAATCATGTCATTGTGATTCCTTTACTTATTGACGCAGCTGGACGTGATGCTTGGATCAGCATTATTGTTGGGTATTTCATGAGTATTCCTTTTCTTTTTTTATTGTTGTATGTGAATAAACAATTTAAAGATCTATCTTTATTCCAGTGGCTAAAAGAGAATAGTTCCCTGGCATTGAGTCGGATTATGGCTTTATTAATCGTTATTTTTTTATTTATAACGGGTTGGATTACCTTAAAAGAAACCGTTACCTGGACTCATGAGACCTATCTTCCGAATACTCCTATGTTGGTTGTTGGGTTTGCCATTCTCGCAATATCTATCTATATTTCTTATGGAAAATTAAATGTTATTGCTATATGTGCAGGAGTGCTGCTTCCTTTGGTAGTTATCTTTGGGATATTTGTAGCAATTGGAACCATTCCTGATAAAAATTATGCACTTGTCACCCCCGTACTTGTCGAAAATGGCTGGCAAGAAGTAATGAAAGGTTCCATCTACGTTTTTGGCTCACTTGTAGAAATATTTTTTCTTATTATACTTCAACATCAAATCATAAAAAAATTAAGATCTTCCCATTTGTTATTGCTTTCTTTATTCCTTTCCATTTTAACAATGGGACCTCTTCTTGGAAGTCTTACTATTTTTGGACCTACGGAAGCTGGAAGATTACGATATCCCGCATTCCTTCAATGGAGGATCCTGAATATCGGCCAATATTTTAACCATTTGGATTTTTTGTCCATTTATCAATGGCTTTCAGGTTCATTTATTCGTTTGTCACTGATTTTGTATTTAATAACAAAAGCTTTTGAGATCAAAGAAAAAAAGTGGCGTCTCATCATCCAATCAACCATTTGCCTGTTCTTTTTGTTAATGATCTTAGTTCCGATATCTGATGGGCAATTTAGTTTATTTTTACAAAACTATTTTTACTTAGGGAGTAGTATTTTCGCCGTTATGATCACAGTAATTTTGTCTCTACTTATTAAAAGGTCAAATAATAGGATGTCTACTTATGAAAAATAAGATAAATAAATCAGCAGTGGATTATTTTAAAAGTCTCTTTCAACATTCATCTGATATAACGGTTGAGGAGCATCAATTAGTCAGTGGTCAAAAAATTGAAGAAGTAATTGTGGTCTATTGTGAGGGATTAACCAAAAGTGAGTTATTAATGAATAGTATTTTTCCAGAAATTCAAAAGTGCTATTCTTTAAATGGGGTAAAGGGCTTACAAGAGTTGAATTATTCAGACACCATAAATTGGTCGAATAAGAAAGACTCGGAAATCAATAAAACGATCCAAGAAAAAGTATTCGATGGATTTACATCGATTTTAATCGCAGGAACCATCTATTTTTTCAATACATCCAACCCTCCTAAAAGATCACCGGAAGAATCAACTACCGAAGTCTCTGTAAAAGGGCCACGAGATGCCTTTATAGAAGATATAGGTTCAAATATCGCTTTAATCCGTAAACGTTTAAAAACGGATTCATTGGTTACTAAGTCGTTCACAATTGGAAAAAGAAGTCATACAAAAGTAAGTTTGGTTTATATGACGGATATACAAAATAAAAACATCATCAAAGAGGTTACAAAACGATTAAATGCCATAGATTTAGATGTATTGAGCAGTGATAACCAATTGGTAGAACTACTGGGGGATTCCCGTTACTCTCTTTTTCCTTTATTGGGAACTATTCCACGTCCGGATGGCGTTGTCTCTTGTTTAGCGAGGGGGCGTTTTGCTGTTTTTATTGATAATGTTCCCAATGTCATTATTGGCCCAGCAAACTTTGGGTTACTTCTGAATACTTCTGAAGACGAACATATGCCTTATTATTATGCTACATTTGAATTGCTTCTTAGAATAATAGGATTAATATTGTCCATTTTCCTTCCCGCTTTTTGGGTTGCGTTATCAGCATTCAACATGGATCAGATCCCCTTTTCATTGCTAGCGACAATTGGTGCTTCACGATTAGGTATTCCATTTAATGTCACCGTGGAGATGCTATTAATGCTTGGACTTTTCGAATTATTTCGTGAAGCTGGTGTCCGATTACCAAAGGCTGTCGGGCAAACCGTTGCAGTTGTTGGTGGATTGATCGTCGGAGACGCGGCAATCAGAGCAGGTTTAACCTCTCCAACCATGCTTGTTATTTCTTCGATTACAGCCGTTTCAACCTTTACATTAGTAAACCAATCTTTATTTGGAACCGTTACTATTTTAAGGATCTTTTCAATCCTTTGTACAACTATGTTAGGCATGTATGGATTTTTTATCAGTGTATTTGTCATTCTTGCTTATCTTTCTAAGTTAGAGTCATTCGGTATCCCCTATTTAAGTCCTTTATCACCGTTCGACAAGCGGGATGCACTTAAAGCTCTATTAAAACTTCCGGTCGCACAAGAGAATGAACGTGCAAAAATACTAAAAACACAAGACAATGACAGACAGGAGGATAAGTAACTTGAAACGATGTCATGCAATATGGATCGGGATTTTATTCCTATTAACCCTAACAGGTTGTTGGGATGAAAAGGAAATTGGAGAAATAAATTATGCTACAGCATTGGGGATTGATTATAAAGATGACAAATATATACTATATGTACAAATATTGGATTTCTCTAATGTTGCAAAGCAAGAAGGTACTAAACAGTCAGACAAGGCACCGATATTTGTAGGAAAGAGTTCTGGATCTACCCTAAATGAAGCTGTTTTTAATTTATATAAAACGTCTCAACAAAATATTAATTGGGGACAGGTTGGAACCATTATATATTCTGAGTCAACACTGAATAACGGAATTGAAAAAGTTGAGCAAGCAATGCGTAGAAATGGAGAGTTTCGTTATACCCCATGGATGTTTGGAACCCATGAACCCATTGAAAAAATATTCGGTGTTTCCGGTTTCTTTCGGTTACCTCCTCTTTACACGATTTTGTATAAGCCGAATGACACATATAAGGGTTATTCCTATATTGAACCGATTCGTATGTATAAATTGGTATCCATCTATCAAGATCCTGGAGGGACTTCATTACTCCCCTCTATTTCTATAGATAAAGATGCTTGGAAGGAGCAAGCATCGAGTGAGAAACCAAAAGAAACCTTGAAAATTAATGGGGTCTACCCAATAACTCATGGAAAAACTAAAGAATGGATGTCTTTTGATGATGTGGCTGGACTTAGATGGATTGAACCTGACACAAAAAATACACCCGTCAAGATTGTTGTGGATGGTAAAGAAAAAGGAATCGTGGTAATAACCAATCCATCAGCCCATATTAAACTAGAAGGAGAAGGAGAGGAATCGAAATTCATCATTAACGTGGAAGCTGAAGGGCAATTAACCGATTTGAATGAAGAAATGCCGTCGAAAAATATAGAACAGATTGTAAAGGAACAAATCAAGAAAGAAATTATCACCACTTATCAAAACGGGATTAACAAAGATGCCGATATATTCAATTTAAAAAACATTCTCTTTCGCAAAGGAATGGAACCTAAAAAAGTGAAAGATTATCGCCTTACAAAAGAAAGCCTAAAAAAAGTTTCAATTTCTTTCCACCTTGAAAGTAAAGGAATTTATGACTAAGAACCGCATGGATATAATACAGCAAATCACTTTGCTTATAAATTTATGAACTACTCGGAATGAAAAGAATATCAACAAGGAATATGGACTTCGTGGGCATCTATGGATGGATCTAGTCAGTTTACTTATGATGATTCCCCTGTTGCAACAGGTCAAAACCCACAATTAGCACCAGCTCCTGGCTATATTCATGGAATATCATCAGTGACACCAAAATAATTGAAAAAAGACTCTATATCTCATAAATAAAATAGGGTCTTTTTATTATGGCAATTTAACTAATGTCCTTTATGTTTTGATCAGAAGATCATCCGTTCTTTTGGTACTCAAGCATACTTAATGGTACTTTTCTTTTCTTTTTCAGGCTTTATAAAGAGAAACACGATTATTAAGGCGAACAGGCTGATTCCACCTGATACATAAAAAATAAGGTGTTCTGAAACAGACATCAAGTAGGCGTATGTAGGTGGACCAGCTGCAACGCCAATAAACCTCATCGCACTATAAAAGGATGTAATGGTTCCCCTTTCTTTCTTTTCAACTCCTTCCGTAATTAATGCATCGAGACATGGAAGGGCTACCCCAATCCCGATCCCGCTAAAAATAAGAAAAATAAGTAAAAAGATAAACGAGTGCTGAAGTCGTAATGCAACAAAGGAGAACGCTAGTAATGCCATTCCACCAGCGATAACCAGTTTCATCAGCTTTTTACTTTGCCCTATTTTCTTTCCTGCTATAAAAGAACTTGTTGAGAGAAAAAGCAATGGAATGGCAAGTAAAAACCCTTTATACACACCATCAATATGATATTTCTTCTCCAACATGTCGGAAAGATAAAAGAGCACGCCGAACAACACAAACATAATAATACACCCTGCAAAAAATACAGTATAAAGCCACGTTCCATTTTCTTTAAAAGTCGCTTTCACACCCTTAACAAATATAGAAATAGATTGTTTTTTTTGATCTTGCTCTGGTTTTTTCACAAGAAAGCTGACAAGTAACACACTAATTAAGCTAAAAAAAGGAATAAACCAAAAGGGCAAAAACCAAATAAATGATGCTAAAAAAGCACCTATAATCGGACTTAACACTTTTCCAGCAGTATTAGAAGTCTCTATCAAGCCTAACCCTGATGTTATTTCTTCATCATTATTAAACATATCTCCGATCAATGGAATCACAACGGGCGCTGCTCCAGCTGATCCTACTCCTTGAAACACCCTTCCTACAAGAATCATCATAAAAGGGTCTTGCATTTTCCAAGAAGCCCAACCTGAAATCGCCCCACCGATTCCTGCAATAATCAAACAAGGGACCATGACAAATTTTCTCCCGAATCTGTCAGACAAATAACCTGCAATTGGTATTAGAATGATAGCCACAATAGAATAAACCGTTATGATTAAAGAAACTTGAAACGAAGTTATGTTTAGTTTCTGTTCAATTAGCGGCAAAACAGGAATAAGCATGGAATTTCCTAATGTCATGACAAGAGGAACTGAAGATACCGCCAATAAATCAACCTTCTTTGATTTCATTTTCGTCACCTTTTACAAAGAATTTTTTATCAAATCCAACATTTGTACTTAACATAAAATTATGGATGACTGTTAATGTTGAAAAGAAAAAACCAATAAATTTCATTTCAATTAGAATCGGAATGAGACAAGCATATCCATTAGTATGGAGCACTTTTTAAAGAATATTCCATGATAAAACCGAAAGGAAAGTGAATAGGAAATATCTTCTTTATACAAATTAAGGGGAACATGTTTTGAGATATTTTTCAGGTATTAAAAAACAAATGATTGCTTAGATTTTTAAATTTTTTCGGTAGGTTTAAGTGAACTTAGACAAGATAAGATTAAAATATTTAAGAGGTGAAAGTCATGGCGAATAAAAAAGAGGAACAAGTTGCTACAGACGATGCAGTATTGTTAATGTTTTTATCGTTAGTAGAGGAAGAGGGAATTGAAGTTGCCATCACTCTCAATGTTGGTGGTGCAGTAGTTTCAGGTACTCTAATAGGGGCAAGCGCCTACTATGAAGGGATTAAGGAATCATCTAAAGATATACAGGACAGTACAATGTCGAAAATCATCACAAAAAAATTCACTGATTTGAATGAGGGATATTTAAAACAAAAGCAGGAACAAGATAATAAAGAGGATAAGGAGAATACAGCAACCTTTATCCATCTAAAAGAAGCAAGATATCTCGGCACAAGTGGCCAGCCTACTACTAATAGTGTCAATTGGTGGAGGGGAAAAATCTCTTCCGTAGATGGTTTTTCATTTGATTTTTTAGTATAAAATGAACATCGTTTCCATGCTTAAGTTCATGGTATGATCCTCCCTTTTTAGGTACATAATCAAATCACTAATATCGTACAATAATACCTAGTTAAAGGGGGGTATATGAGTAAGTGTAGTCCTGGTGCTTCAGGTCAAGCTGCAAGTAAAGATTCTAATAAAGGAGATTTAAAGTGGTGGCAGCTATCTTTAATTGGTGTCGGCTGTACGTTTGGAACCGGTTATTTTCTTGGTTCGACTATCGGGATAGGGATAACAGGACCCTCTATAGTCTTTTCTTTTATTTTAGCAGCTATCGGAACTTATATTGTGTTCAATGTTCTAGCAAAAATACTAGCAAAAATGACGGCAGAAGATCCCCAAGAGGGTTCTATCTGTTATTATGCAGGCAAAGCCTAAACGGTGGTTTATGTATTATCACTAGGATTTGCGGTAACGATGGCATCACTAGACTCATTTCATGAAAAGGAAAACCCCTTTGTTATGGCTTTAGCAGATTATCATCTCGCCTTCTTTCCTCATGTGTTTAATGGGGCAATTATTATTGCGGGTTTTTCAACCATGACGGCGTCTTTGTATGGAGTGACAAATCTACTTGTGACATTGGCTGAAGACGGAGATGTTCCAGCCCTCTTTGCAAAAAAGAGTAAAAAATTTAAAAGTTTGCCTGTCCCATCTTTGATGCTTGCGGCTGTAGGCATGTTGGCATCTATTATCACAGCCTTGCTGCTACCAGGAAAAATTTATGAATACATCACCACAGCTGCTGGAATCCTGTTGTTAAACAATTGGTTTTTTATCATCATTTCCTCATTTCGAATCCTTAAATACAAATTATGGAATAAAGTCTTCTCTTTTGTCGGGTTGGCATTAATTCTAGCAGCCATAAGCGGAACACTGTTAGAAAAGGAAATTCGACCTGGTTTCTTTGTGAGCTTACTATTTGTAGCCATTATCTGTTTGGTGTGCTTAAGAATGAAAAAAGTCTGGAAAAAATCCAAAAGTTCAATTCGGTATTATTAATCAGAATACAAAATGAATGGCAGTTTGTTTTAATCGGAACTTTTTGACACTTATTTTAAAACTTCTTTTCCTCATACTAATCATGAAATTCTTCTCAATCTAAATTCGATAGGGAGTGGTCAGGTCTACTTCCTTCCGATTTGGGTAGTTTGATTCAAACAAATATTGATGAAACGGAGTGCAAAATTTATGGTCAATAACGATCCAGGAAAAGTTGCCAAGCTTTCGCATGAACATAAATCAACCTATGTAGGTAATAAGAACTTAAAACAAAATATTGGTTCTAAACCCGAAAAAGACAATATTAAAGACGAACTCCCTGTTGTATTAGACACAGAATAATCAAATGAAGAGCACTACTGGCTCTTTTTACATGTAGTTATTATTGAGTACTATTTGTGTGCTTAATGAAGGGTGGCACTTGCGATGATGTATGGCCAATTCCATACTCAAAAAGCTGCATTAGAGGCAAAAGTTTTACGCTTAAATAAAGAAAAAGGATGGCTGATCCCTCCTCCCCTACATCTTAGTAAACATCGCGATTGCTAACAAATAATATGGGTATTTCCATTTAGAGGATTCTTAATTGAATCCTCTTTACTCTTTTTCTCCTACAAGAAACCATTCACTATTCATTTTCCTGTTCTCCCAATAAACTAAATAATTCCCTTCTAAAAGATATAGAGTTCAAAGAAACTCCTTCAATATTACATCTTTATTAGCATTTTATTCTTTTAACTTTTTTAACATTAGTGAATTTTCGACAGAAATCGCGTTTATTTAAAGCTATTTATGGTTCCCAACGGTTTTTTAATAGATTTGCAAGCGAATAAATAGCACCAATTCCCTGCACTATAAATATTATCCATATTAATAATTAGAACCATTATTACTTATCGACTAGATTCTTTATAAATTTTGTCTAATTAACGATACTTATTTAATCTATTTCGAGAGGCGAAATTTGTCTAAAGAATAGGTATCTTACTCTATTAATACTCCTTTAATGAGACAGTAGAATTAGATTGTATTGAAAAGAAAAATGTGGAGGAATGACTTATGAGTGTAAAAAAGAAGGTTTTATCCGTTTCTTTATCTAGTTTAATGGCATTAGGGGCTGTCACCGCTGTTTCTATGCCAGTTAGTGCTGTTGGCAACGGTCCAAACACTGGTAATGGATCTATCCAAACGTCCATCCTACATACATATGATAGTATGGTAGATTTCCTTAAAACACAAGATGCCAAGCAAGACTTAATGGAGCTTGAGGTGATCGGGCAAACGGTTAAAGGCCGTGATATTCACATGGCTAAGTATATATCTGATCCTGGCAACCCAACAATTCTATTTTTAACTCAGCAGCACGGAAATGAGCAGCTTACTACGGAAGGTGCACTTGAGTTTATCAAGCACTTAGGCACTGGCAAAACAAAAGATGTTTTAGATAATGTAAATATCCATGTCATTCCAATGCTGAATGCAGATGGGGCAATGGGTGATGTTAATTTCTCCCTTGAGGACTATCTAGCAGATGGTGATCGCCACCTTACTCGTTACAATGCAAACAATGTTGATTTAAACCGTGAACATGCTAAAGATATTGAGGATATGGAAGTTGAAGCTAAAGCATTATATGAAAATGTTTTTGAGAAATACAAGATTGATTACATGATAGATTTACACCACCAAGGAACACATAGTGAAACTAATGGCGAGCTTGTATCTGGATCCATCCTGCATCCGACAAATCCTGACGTTAATCCAGAAGTATTAGAAGGCTCTAAAAAACTTGGTTCGGTTGTATATAACTCCCTTGAACCTACTGGCTGGGGACATATTGGAAAATATAAAGGGGGATCAGGTGCAAATATCGGCCGTAATGGAGCTGCCCTTCGTTATGATATTTCAACGCTTCTCTTTGAAATGAGGGGGATGTCTGATCATTATTATGAGCCATATGCACTTGGCCAAAAAAGCAACGGTTATTTAATTAAGCAAACCATCACTACTTTAGATGCAGCCGTCAGAGCCATTTCCGACGGTTCTATTGAAAATGCGGATACCAGCTTCTGGGATACCCTTCCGACACAGACAAACAGACCGGGAGAAGAATCTGACGAATAAAACAACCACATCACTTATTAATGTGAATTACTGTTATCAGCTCTAAGGTAAAAGATTTGAATGATAAACCCTTAAGTTATGGACAATTATAGCCTCAGGAATTAGAGCAATTGCCGCTTCATAGCAATTGCTCTAATTTCCCGGTTAAAGATACAGCCTTTTCAGTCTAATATCCGATTGTTATCATCCACATTCATTAGATTCGATCGGCTAGATTGATTTTCGGGATCAATGCGGCCATCCCCTCCACAAATCGTGCAAGTGTATTGCCACTCCTCGTCATCCGCAAGCATTCCAGTACCTTCGCATGCTCTACAAACATTATTTCGATCCACCATACAGGATGACTGACCCCATTACCAGGCCGGCTATAATGAAGGCCAAAACGCCGTGTAGCGCTTTGCAAAAATAAATGATCATCCGGGTTTTTGCTGTCTACTTGAATAAGGTTATGATCGACATACTGTGCAGAGGCCTCTGTTTTGGCATATTCCAAGCCCATGGCTTCTAGCTCCAACATTACCATCGTTCCGGTTGCATCTTGAGTTAAGGTTTGATCGATTTTAAGCCCAATCTCTTTACCAGGGGTCATATCGCCAGAAACAAGATGATCCTTTATAAGTTTTTGAGTCACATTAAACGTCATATGTGTACCTCCTCAAAATTCACGCCTTCTTTAAAAATGATTATCAGGATGTAAGTTATTTTGCATAAACTCCTGTACTTTGCTAATTTGCTCAGGCGAAGCAATATCCGTTTTATACCAGCCCTTTTCATTCAATATTTCATATAGCTTGTACTGGTTGGTGTTCGCATTTTCAAAGCAATGTAGATAAATATCACGAAGCTCTTTATGGCTTGTTTCTAACATAGTATGGCTGATACTTCGACATCGGCCTTTTTCTAACTCCAAACAAAGCTGCACCATTTCTCGGTCCGTCAATCCACGCCCGTCCATGTTATTTGGCATATATTGCACCTCTTTCCTTAACTTTATTGAATCATTCTTGATCGATTGAAATATTGTGCAAGATCCGCTATTTTTAATTGATGATATTCTGCAAGCTCTTCCAATGACTTTCGAAGCTCTTGATCTTTACATTGTGAAGCGCACCAATTCATTGTTTTTGCCGTAATTTCTTCTGCCCTGATTTCGTCTTCAATCAAAGCCAACTCTTTTGTCGTTAGCTGGTTCATTTCCTCTCACCCCCAGTATTTGCATTCTTTTCCTTAGCTATTATTTATTGATATCCTACTTTTTATCCGCAAATGGAACTTATTTACTATGAAAACTAGAGGTTCGTTTCGCTTGAGTAACAAGAGCATCATTTCGCCAATATTCTGCCAGCAGGTTCTAATATTCTAAATACGATGGTTGTATGAAAATGAGGGTCTCAAAGGAGCTGGATGAGGGCCTGAAATTGGAATAAAGCTAAAATGAAGGTTTCAAAGGAGTCGATTGGAGCCCTGAAAAAGCGGAAAAATCAAAATGATGACCTCAAACGAGTCCATCGAGACCCTAAAATTGCAAAAAAGCCAAAATGAGGGCCTCAATAGAGCCGGGTGAGGCCCTGAGAGTCAAAAAAGCTAAAATCATTCAAACCAGTTTCTAACAAAATCGCTATTACGTTCCATCGAACTCGTTAACTTAATTGTTCATCTGCGAAGGATCAACTATTGGAAACTGAATGGAGTATTTTCCAAAGCCGCTTGTTCCTTCTCCTAGATAATCAATTGGACCATTTTCTTCAAGAGCTTTTTGTGCATCCATGGAAGATTCGAAGGTTGCATTCACATTTTTTCCAACAGGTGCAAAGGTCCAGTTATTGTCTGCGGAAGGATCTATCGTACCTTTTTCACGGATAAAATCAATGATCGCTTGACGATTTTCATCTGGGTACAATTCCACTCCCGTATTATTTCTTACACCAGGGAAAGTACCGCTAGCACGATAGTTGTTGGTTACAACTATAAACTCTTGATTTACATCAATAGGTTGTCCATTGTACTGAAGGTTTTTAATTCTGTTTGCTTCAGGGTTTACTAGATTACCGTCCCCATCATATTTTGCCGGTACTGTGACATCAATCTCATACTTAACGCCATCAATTACATCATAATTGTAGGTTGGGAAGTCATTGTTGATTAAAGCTTGTTCTCCACTTACATCTGTCTTAATTTGATTAAACTGACCTGCAGACATTTCCAGCCATTCCTTCACATCTGCACCTGTAACTTTTACCGTTGCGACTGTGTTTGGATAGAGATAAAGGTCTGAAACGTTTTTAATGGCAATCGTTCCTTCAGGTATGTAGGTGTAATAGTTTGCCCCATTACGTCCACCTGCTTTAAAGGGTGCACCAGCCGAAAGAATTGGTAGGTCTTCATTCACTGTTCCTTTTAATTGCTTTTCGATGTACCATTTTTGAGCGTTTGTCACAATTTGGATAGATGGATCATCTTTTACTAAAGCAAAGTAGCTGTGAATATCGGCAGTCGTTTGTCCAACAGGCTGACGTACGTAGTTCACTGTAGCTTCATGGTCTTCTTTTACTGCTTCCAAAATTTCAGGATCTGCCTCTGCTAAGCTTTCTTTTTTCGTTTGTCCATTCTCTTTGTAGCTTCTGAAAATAGCTCGAAGCTCTGTTTCAGAATGGGTAACTTGCCATTTTCCTTTTACCTTTTTGATTGTTAAGTCCATAACCCCAAGTTGATTGCCCCAGTTTCCAGGCATAATAAAAGGAACACCATTCACAGTGCCTTTTTCCATGTCAACACCAGGAAGATCTCCAAAATCTCCGGGGAAGGTTTTATGGTTATGCCCTGAAATAATTGCGTCTACTCCTTCAACCTTTGTCAGATCGTAGGCAGCGTTTTCTTCAAATTCGCTATACGTTGCGTCTCCCATTCCTGAGTGAGAAAGAACGATGATAAGATCCGCACCCTCTTCTTTCATTTTAGGAATATTGGATTCAACCGATTTAACGATATCCTTTGTAATCACCTTGCCATCAAGATTTGCTTTATCCCATTGCGTAATTTGAGGTGTGACTGCACCAATGACACCAATTTTAATCACTTTTGTTTTCCCATTAACATCTTGTACTTTTTTGTTGATGATTTGATATGGTTTAAAGTAATTTTGGTCATTGTTAGGATTATCATCACCATCATCCTTGTAAACGTTTGCATTTACATACGGAAACGGAGCGTCATCTAATACTTCATCCAAGTAATCTAAACCGTAATTGAATTCATGATTCCCAACCGTCGCTGCATCATAATCTAATATTTCCATTGCTTTAAAAACGGGATGAATCTCACCATCCTCAAGCCTGTCCACTTTTGCTTTATAATCACCTAATGGATTCCCTTGAATAAGATCACCATTATCAAACAACAACGTATTCTTAACTTCTTCCCTTGCTTCCTTAATCAAGGTTGCTGTTTTAGCCAAACCAAATTCAATTGTTTCCGCATCCTTATAATAATCATAATTATATAAGTGCGTATGGATATCAGTGGTTCCCAAGATTCTAAGGTTTACTTCATGTTTCCCTGCATGGTCTGGTTTTGCAGCCATGACACCATCTAAAGAAATAGGTGAAGCGAATACAGATAGGGCCATCGTTGTTGCTAAAATCGTTTTACTTAATGTACGTAAAGGCTTTCTCAAAAGAACACAACTCCTTACTTATTAGTAATTTTGGATTATATCCATTACTAATTTTATATATTAATAGAATCTTTTGATAGGAGTAAATAGTGTTATTTTTTTAAAGAAATATTAATAATCTGTAAATCAATAGGTCTATAGACCGTATGCAAGTAGGAGACCAAAGAAGCAGTAAGGGTCAGAGGATTTTTATCTATTGTAAGTTTACAGTGTTTGTAGTGCTAGAGGGGGTTTACTAGTAAAATTACAATATAAGCGCGAAATTTAAATAATAGCATTATTTAGAGCTAGGGTTAAAGTTCGTGGAAAATTACTCTGGCCCATTTCTTATCTTTTCTTTCAATAAAAAAAGGAGCTGTCCCAAACCATGAATCAGGAATTCTATAGACGAAAATTGTGGTTCCTGATCCATTATGGGACAACTTTCTATCATGTATCGGATTACTTTTTCTTTTGACTCTTAGCACGGTTAGCCTCAAGCTCAGCAGCATACTCCTCCTGAGACTTCCCTTGCTTCTGGCTCTCAGATTGAATTTTTCTGAATTTGTTATCATTTTGGTTTGGCATTCTCGCACCTCCTTATGTACAAAGTTATTTTGAACAACTTTGTGGCTTTTATTCATGAGAGAGGCCATGGGGAGATTGCTAAGGGGGCATATAGCCTTGCCTGTCTCATAAAAGTCATGCCCGGCGCATAATGTTCTTCGGGTCTGCTCATTAAAAGCTCTTGCTGCCTCATAAAAGATGATTCGAGGCGCGTAAACCTTCTGACTTGCCTCATAAAAGATGCCTCGAAGCGCATAAACCTACTAACTTGCCTCAAATAAACAAGCCCAACAGTACTGAAAAATTCTTTAACCTGACAAATTTTCCGCACAATCACTCTTTTTAACGTACAAAAGAGAGCAACCTTTAATAAGTCGCCCTCTTCTATACTCTCTTCCCCCATCAATTAAACAACTACCCCAACAAAAAATTCCTCATAGATTGCTTGAACGGCCCGCTTTTCATCCTCTTCCTTTACGCCAAACATCATACTGACTTCGGATGAGCCTTGGTTGATCATTTCGATATTGACTCGTGCTCGCTCCAATGCGGCTGAAGCTTTTGCCATTGTTCCTATATTGTGGCGCATTCCTTTCCCTACAACCATGATGAGTGCTAGATTATGTTCGACTTTTACCTCATCGGCATGTAATTCCTGTTTTATTTGATCAATGATTTCTTTTTCAAGTAAATGATCCATTTGACTTTGTCTTAAAATAATCGAAATATCATCAATTCCAGAAGGTGTGTGCTCATAGGACAAACCATTCCTTTCGAGAATATGTAGAAGTTTTCGTCCAAATCCAACTTCTCTATTCATCAAATATTTACTGACATAAATACTACAAAATCCTTGGTCACTTGCAATTCCAATAACAGGTCCGTTTGTATTGTCACGTTCATTCACAATCCTTGTTCCTGGTGCGGAAGGATTATTCGTATTTTTGACATTAACAGGGATGCCTGCCCGAAAAGCCGGAATCAGCGCTTCTTCATGAAACACAGAGAAACCTGCATAGGATAATTCCCTCATTTCACGATAGGTTAATTCACGAATTTCCTTCGGGTTTTGGACAATCGTTGGATTAACGGAATAAACGGCGTTAACGTCTGTAAAGTTTTCATAAAGCTCTGCTTTGATTCCATTTGCTAAAATCGAACCCGTAATATCAGAGCCACTACGCGAAAATGTAACGACCTCTCCCTGTTCATTGTAGCCAAAAAACCCTGGAAAGATTAGAATTCCTGACCTTTCGCGAAGGGAGAATAGACGCTGATAGGAATCAGGCAAAACTTGAGCATTTCCTGGTTCATTACTCACGAATAGTCCTGCCTCTTTAGGATTTACGTAGTGGGCTTCAACACCCTGTTGACTGAAATATTCCGCAATAAGCTTTGCATGATTATCTTCACCGCTGGCTTTGATAGCATCCAAGAACTGTTCCGAATTATTTTTATTAGCTTGAAACAATGTTAGTAAATCATCATGAATCCTTTCAACAATACTAGAAGAAAGATTCAATTCTCTTGCTATACTAGAATATCTTTCTAAGACTGCTTCAAATAAATCAGGTGCTTCTCCATGCTGCAAATAGCCTTCTGCGCAAGCTATCAATAAATCCGTTACTTTACAATCATTCGGGTAACGTTTTCCAGGTGCCGATACGACCACAATTTTTCGTTTGGAATCAGACACTACGATATTAAATACCTTTTCGATTTGTTCCCCTGAAGCTAACGAAGATCCGCCAAACTTAACCACTTTCATCCTTACATCCCCTGCTCTTTATAAATTTTAATTCTAATTATCAACCTAATGAGCAAAGAATTCAAGAACTTTTTCCATCATATGCGCACAAATGTATTTTACACGAGAGCAAAAGCGTTATTTTTTGATACAAATACCTTTAGAGTTCAGTATAGTAACTAAGACGTTCTCTTTTTCTATAACTAAATAAAGCAGATTAATTGAATTAAAATTAAAGGAATTTTACTATACTAAATAGAAATAATAGGAAATCTGACGAACCAATAAGAGATGCTAAACTGTAAGAAAATAAAGTTTTTACTTAAGGAGAGCAATTATGGATATTAGAAAACTAAATATAGGTGAAAATCCTCCAATAAGTTTGTTATTACTAGCGGATCCTTCTCCAACCATCGTAGAGGAATATATTAAAAGAGGAGAATGTTTTGTAGCGGAGAGTGAAAAGCAAATTGTCGGAGTTTATGTATTACTTCCCACAAGACCTAATACAGTAGAGTTGGTGAATGTTGCCGTCGCGGAAGAGCTACACGGTCGAGGAATAGGGAAACAGTTAGTCATGGATGCCATTCAAACAGCCAAGACAAAAGGGTTTAAAACCATCGAAATTGGTACTGGAAATGCCGGCATAGGACAATTAGCCCTTTATCAAAAATGTGGGTTTAGAATAATTGGCGTAGATTTAGACTTTTTTATTAGACACTACCCTGAAGAAATTTTTGAGAATGGTATACAGTGCAGGGATATGATTCGATTATCCCAAGAATTATGATGAAAATGTTAAAAAAGAGGAGAACCTGACGTTCTCCCCCTTATACTCACCAAAGCCGCACTTAGCGAAACATTAAATAATAACTAAGAATCATTACTCCCCACTTCTTCCTCCGTCCTCTTTACCATTACCTGCGATTTTAAAATTACTGCTAAGGAATAAATAAATGTTATTCCTAAAATCACAGTAATCGTCCATCCGAAAACCTCAATGTGTTCTATGATTATAACCCCCTTTCCCTGTTGGAATGAAGTAGTTTATCCTTTGCTCTAAATGTGACTAATAGAGAGTTAATAAAAAATGAGAATATGTTATGTATATGCTGATTTTAGGGGTTAATAACTTTTTTAAGGAATAATCGCTAAATAGAGTAGAAAAAGTGGCTGTTTCAGAAGAGATCTTAGGGTTTTGTTTAGATTTTGACTGAAGGGATTTCCTTAATAACATAAATAAAAAAGAGCCAGGTTTTAACCCCAGCTCATTTCATTAAAAGAATAAATTAAGAATATAATAAAAAATTCCAGCTAAAGTAGCAGAGATCGGCAATGTTATCACCCAAGTAATTAACATGGTTTTAGCTGTACCCCATTTAACTCCTTTTAATCGGTGTGAAGCTCCTACCCCTAGAATAGAAGAGGAGATTACATGTGTTGTACTCACGGGCAGGTGAATATACGTTGCTCCGAATATAATGGCAGCTCCTGTAAGGTCAGCCGCTACTCCATTGACAGGTCGGATTTTCATGATTTTTCCACCGACCGTCTTGATGATTTTCCATCCTCCAACAGAAGTACCCAGACCCATAGCAAGTGCACAGGAAACTTGAACCCATGTTTGAATGTCGGCAGAAGTTTGATAATTATTAACAATCAATGCCATCGTGATGATCCCCATCGCTTTTTGAGCATCATTTGTACCATGGGTGAAGGATTGCAGAGCCGCAGTAGCAATTTGCATGGTTCGGAAGTTCCTGTTTGTTTTTGAAAGATTATTGTTTTTAAAGACTACTTTAAAAATACTGTAAACGATAAATCCAACAGCAAAAGCTAGAATAGGCGAAATAATGAGTGCCTCAAGGATCTTTAAGAACCCAGCGTAATTTAACGATGCAAAGCCTGCAGAAGCAATCGCTGCACCAGCAATGGAACCGATAAGTGCGTGCGAGGAACTACTCGGAATCCCGTAATACCAAGTTATCAAATTCCAGGCAATAGCTGCAAGTAAAGCTGCAAGTATAACAACTGTCCCATTTTCCAGTGTGAAGGGATCGACAATGTCTTTCGTAATCGTTTTGGCTACTCCTGTAAAAGCCAGAGCACCTACAAAGTTCATAACGGCTGCTAAAATGATGGCATGTCTTGGTTTCAATGCCTTAGTTGAAACGGAAGTCGCGATGGCATTGGCAGTGTCGTGAAACCCATTAATAAAGTCGAACGCCAAGGCACCCAAGACAATTAAAATGGTTAGAATCAGTACTGTATCCATTAATTAAAATTCTCCTTATGCGTTCTTCATAATAATCGTTTCAAATGTGTTTGCTACGTTCTGACAGTAGTCAGCGATTTCCTCAAGCTCTTCATAAATTTCTTTATATTGAATGATTCGAATCGGATCCTTTTCAACATGAAATAAATGTTTGATCGCTTGACGCAGAACCCCGTCACATTTCGATTCATAGTCCTTAATCTTTATAGAATGGTCTCTCAATTTAAGCAATTTCTTTGTGGATAGCAATTCTACTGCTTTTTCGATTTCAATTGCGCATTGACGAATAGCATCAACAAACTTAAGCATGTACTCATCAGCATTCGTAATGGAGTACATTTCAAATAATGCTGCCGTATGGTCTAACCCATCTAGTACATCGTCCATACTCATCGCTAGTGATAAAATATCCTCACGTTCAATAGGAGTAATAAAAGCATTATTTAAATCCTTAATTACATCATGAACGTATGAGTCCCCCTTCGTTTCATAATCCTTCATTTTCTCAGCAAAGATTTTTAAGTCACTGGCATTAGCTAGCTTATAGTCAGCAAAATAATCAGCACTTTCTTTTAAATTTGAAGAAATATTACTTAAATGAACAGCAAACTTGTCCTTTTTTTTGAAAACCATATTCCCTACCTCCGCTAATTTCATGAAATAAAATTAATTCAAGCAAAAATAATAATAGCGTAATTTGTCGAATTCACATAGTGTTAATATAAAAAATTTACAAAAACTTAACATAAAAAGGGTTTATTATTTTACAAATTTTATTAATAGGTCAGAAAATTAAAATGAAATCTTAGGTTCATTGATATATGTATTAGTAACTTCAGAAGGAAAATATTTATATCTTTCTACATTGCTTTGATTATTATACAAAGTATTTTCTCTCCCAAAGTTCATCAAACAGGTGAAAAATACTGAAATAGCAAAGTCACACATGTTTTTTTGGTTATTAATTTTTAAGATGAGTAAATCGACATTCTTTTAATTAGAAAAAGTTGCTACTTATACTAGGAAGACGTCCATTGTCCACCATTAACATGAAGGGTTTGGCCGGTTACAAAACGAGAATCATCTGATGCAAGATAAACATAGGTAGGGGCAAGTTCAAATGGCTGGCCCTGACGCTCCATTGGATTACCAGCTAGGGTAACCTCGTCTGCTGAGAAGCTTGAAGGGATTAAAGGGGTCCATACCCGGCCTGGAGCAACGGCGTTAACCCGAATCCCTTTGTCAATTAAGTTATTTGCCAGCGCACGGGTGAAACCTATAATCGCCCCTTTTGTCGCAGTATAATCAATTAATTGCTTATTGCCATCAAAAGTCACTACGGAAGATGTATTAATGATGGAACTTCCCGCTTTTAAGTAGGGGAGTGCTGCTCGGGTGGTGTAGAAATGAGAATAGATATTCACTTTAAAGGTAGCATCAAATTGCTCATCGGAAATATCTAGTAGACTTAATTGCTGAAACTGAATGCCGACATGGTTGCATAGAATATCGAGTTGCCCAAATGTTTGGATGGTCTCTTCCACGATATCTATACATTGCTGTTTTATTCTTAGGTCACCTGGCATCAGAATACATCTCTGACCAAGTTCTTCAATTCTTGTTTTTGTTCGTTCCGCATCTTCATGCTCATCTAAATAAGAAATGGCAACATCAGCCCCTTCTTTAGCAAATGCAATGGCTGCTGCTGCCCCAATCCCACTGTCACCACCAGTAATAAGGGCAACCTTTCCTGTTAGTTTTCCGCTTCCTTTATAATTCGGGTTTTCAATGATTGGTCTTGGAACCATCCACTTTTCAACACCAGGCTGCCGAAGCTGGCGTTGTTCTGGTACAGTGATCGGAATTTCTTGGTAGCGGGTAATGTTTCCATAATTCGGATACATAGGATAGTCTCGATTAGTTGTTTTCTTTTGATGATTCTCTTCCTTTGTCATGGTTACCCTCCTAAAAAAACATAAGTCGGGTTACTCTATGTTACATGGGCGATTTAGTGCTTGGCTTTTATCATTTTTGCCTGGATTAAATTGTACCGGCTCATTCATATAGTTCATTGAATAGTGTGGAAGGAAGGTACTTATTTAGGAGGGTTCGTTATGGACTACTTTATATATAATCCAGAGGTGAAGTTATTACTAACGGATCATAGTGATGAAAAAGAAGAATTGCTGTATGATTCTAACTCTTATACTTTTAAAGTCCCGAAAATAGGACCTAGACCGCCCTTTTACTGTCATCCACAATATGAGCAAACGTATCCTATTATATAGGGATGATTTTTATGTTATAGAAAGGAAACATAGCGGAATTTTAAGAGAGGATAAAACAGAGATTATGTGCTGTATATAGAAAGCTGTTCCAAACCATATTGTCAGTTGAAATCTATCGGATTTACCTCAAAACATCTAAACAAATAATGTGGTTATGGAACAGCATCGCGGAAAAGCTAATCTCGTAAAACATGTGTATTTGAAGCATAAAAGGTAGAATTATGATTCCTCCCCCCATAAAGTGTATAATTCGGTTCATCGGGCTGACTTCGCTCATATGACATGGCTTGAAGCATAAAGTTATTTTCTGGACTCATAAATAGAACTGAATGACTCATAAACTATTAACTTCGGCTCATAATCGGACTGACTTCGCTCATATGACACGGCTTAGAGCATAAAGTCATTTTCTGGACTCATAAATAGAACTGACTGACTCATAAACTATTAACTTCGGCTCATAATCGAACTGACTTCGCTTATATGACATGGCTTAGAGCATAAAGTCACTTTTTGGACTCATATTTTAGGACTGAATGTCTCATAAGCTTGGTAACCCTAAATAATTATTTTTTCGACTTCATCCTTAATCAAAAAGAAAATGCAATAAAAATACTGTATAGTAGAAGTAAGAATTCTATATTATCTAATAATTGATGAGGAGGGTTGCAATGATCAACCAAGATACCATCATAAACTCATTCGAGGAAATCGATTTACAAGATTATGATATGCCTCTTATTTGTGTGTATGCGAGCCCGGAAGATTTTAAAGAAATGTATGTTGCTCGTTTATTTGACTTAGACAAACCTACACATTATTTATTGATGAGACCAAGTCTTGAATCCATAAGAAAAGAGATTCCTGACCAGTTTAATCACATTCCTAGGTCACCACAGGATGATCCTAAAATAGTGGAAACTTGGGTGTAAATGAATCGAAAATGGGGCTATCCAAAATGGGGGCTGGAACCACTATGAACGTCCATATAGAAGAGGTTTTGAGGGTTCCTTCTATATTTGAAGTTGTGGTTCCTGCCACCTTAGGTTTTGGACAGCCCTATTTTGAGCTAAAAATTTGCGTTGACTAAAAAAGGTTCGCCTAAAAAGATTATACGAATTGATCATCTTTATATAACCTTCCCACTATAGACTTCGCATAACTGTTTGCTTTTTCCATCTCTCCCCTTTCCATATAATAACCAAACAATTTCATTTGATAATGTTCCGATAGAATGACATACCCCATTTCCTTAAAATACGGATATGCCTCAGTCTCCAGATAGTGAAAGTATTGATCTTCCTGAGCTTTGAGCTTATATCTATGTAAACGAAAGAAGTGAGAATAGGTTATGTCCTGTTTTTTTTCAGCAAGGGATATGCCCTGTTCCGCAAGCTGGAGAAGTTCTTCGTTTGACGTTTTTCCTTGTTTTGTTAATGCCTCTAAATACCCTTCCAATGATCCTAAATAATAAGGGCTTAGAGGACCTTTTGTCTCCATCGATTGTCTATAGAATTTACAAGCTTCCTCATATTGACCATACCGAAGTTGATGAAACCCATAATTATGAATAAGCTTAGAATGCAGATGCTCTAAGCCATAATTTTCGGCCATATAGATTAACCTTTGATATTGGTTATCCTTAGGGTCATAAAATTCATCTTGTTCGACTTGAATGAGCATAAGCATTTCTGTCTCAATCATTCTAGACAAACTTTGAGATTCGGTAAAAAACAATAGTGCCTTACTGGCGTGATAATAGGATAAAACTCGGGATCTGATAGAATGATAGGCAAGAGCTAAATGATAATGATATTCAGGATTATTATAGTGGTTTAAATCAATTTCTTTTAATAAGGAAATCGTTTTGCTATGTTCATCATTTTTATATTGTAAATTGTATATCCCCTTAATATGTAATAGCATATTTTTTTCATAAGGAGTAAGACCTGCCCAACATTCCATTTCTCTAATGAGGGATTTGGCTAGTTTCTCTTCCCCTTTTGACAAATAATATCTAGTAAGAATGAGTGTATAGGAGCGATAAAATTCTGGTAATTTTAAAAGGGCAATTCCATTCAATTGTTCCTTTAGGGATTCGATTCTTGTCTCAAGCTTCAAGATAATAGAATCATGCCATTTTTTTAGTTTAGTCTCTAATTCGGAGTAGTTATGAAACTCTGATTTCATATCAATACCAAGTCGGTCGGTCAATGTTTCTATTATATCCATTGAAACGTCGGTTAGGCCCCGTTCAATCTTACTAATATGGGTGGTTGAACAGACACCTTCTCCTAATTCTTTTTGAGTCAAATTTTTAAGTTCACGGTAAAATTTGATAATTTCCCCCTGTTGCTTTTTCATCTCGCTCACCCCTTAATTTATTTTAACCCACGTAATTATATTAAAAAACCCCAATTTACTATACCTGGATTAGGTCTATTGAATTAAAATCTACTTTCAAATGGCATACTCTGTAATATTCAGAAAATATCACAAGTATTGATATAGGCAAATAGGCTCACTATAAACCCCCATAGTCTCTCAAGGAAAAGTTTATTATTATTAATTACATATATATGAATATTCAAAATAATCGAAAGGGTTGTTGCGTCTCTCAATACTTAAGTCATTATTTATCTTTTTAGTTCTGTATACGTATGGTTATTCCTAAATGTTGTTCAGTATTTGTTGATTCTAACAATTGTCTAGTCGGTTAAAGAAAAGAGCGGGTGAAATTTTAGTCGAAAAACGATAAAAGGAGGAGAAAAAATGAAGAAGAAATGGACTTTAAGGAAGGCTAATAAAATGGCCATACCAGTTCTTGCCGGTGTTGTCGCACTTGGGGGATTTATTCCTTCCATGCAGTATTCTAGATCTGTGCAGGCAAAGACGGCAGTTACAGCTGAAAATGTGTTAAATGTGTTATCTCCTGAACAGAGGAGAGCCCTTCACGAATTGACAAATACAGGAAAAGGGGGGATTCACCTTCCCTCATCTATGAATCTCTCTAGTAATAAAGAGATTTCCGTTATCGTAGAGTTTAAGGGACATGCTCCTAATACAGCGGTATTACTAGAGAAACTAAAAGGGAAGAAACTATCCATAAATGAAGCAAAAGAAAGAGTAAAAAATGAACACAGGACTTTTAAAAAAGATCTTGATTCTTTAAAGGTAAAAGGGAAAGTAACCGCTGCCTATCAGGAATCTTACAACGGGGTGGCTCTCACTCTATCAGCATCTGACGTGAAGAAGCTTATGAAATCAAATGTAGTCAAAAACGTATGGGAGAATAAAAAGGTTGAATTGGTTCGTCCACTTGAAACAGAAGAAAACCAGGGAGGAACCTATACAGGGGAGCACCCCCATACGACCATGGGAGTTGATAAACTTCATGAACAAGGAATAACAGGAGAAGGCATAAAGGTTGCCGTGTTGGATACTGGAATTGATTACAACCATCCCGATCTGAAGGATGCGTACAAAGGGGGCTATGATTTCGTTGATAACGATGAAGATCCAATGGAAACGACGTACAAAGAATGGCAGGAATCAAAGAAACCTCAATTCCAAGGATCAGGCTCCTACTATACCTCTCATGGAACCCATGTTTCAGGAATCATAGCCGGGCAAGGGGAAAATGATTCTTCTTATGCTATGAATGGTGTTGCACCTGATGTTGATTTACATGTTTACCGTGTTCTAGGTCCCTATGGAATAGGGACGACTGATGACATCATCGCCGGGATAGAACAAGCTATTACAGATAAGATGGATATCATTAATCTCTCACTTGGAAACAATTTAAATGATCCACTCTCCCCGCTTTCCGTTGCAATTAATAATGCCGTCCTTTCAGGTGTTACGTCGGTGTTGGCAGCGGGCAATATGGGGTCTGGTATGTATTCGGTGGGATCGCCTGCCACATCCCCACTTGCTATTACAGTGGGGTCAACGAATACAGAAGTGAGTTATCCTAACTTTGAGGGAAGTTTCGATTCAGAAAGTAGTCAACAGCCCACAGAAATTAGGCATTACACCACCGGCATGGGAATGAATCCACGTTCACTAAAAGGAGAGACTTACCCAGTTGTCGACGCTGGACTCGGTCTTGAAGAGGATTATCATAACCTTGATGTTCGAGATAAAATCGTTCTAGTCAAAACGGGATCTCTTCGGATTAATGAAAAAGTTTCAATCGCGAAGGATCATGGAGCTAAAGCGGTCTTTGTCTATAGTCCATATCCAGGTTATATTGCCGACATGTTTCCAGAAGATGTTAACCTCATTCCAAGCTTTATTTTAGAAGGGACACAAGCACAAGGTTTTCAAAAGATTTTACAGACTGAAGAAGCAACGTTTACTTTCAAAGAAATAAAAGAAAAAGTAGTCGTAAAAGATGATACTTTATCGTATTTCAGTTCACGAGGACCGTCTAGAGTAACTTATGATATTAAACCAGAAATTATAGCCCCTGGTGGTTCTATCCTGTCGACTGTCCCTAATTACCATAGAGGACAAAAATCTTACGAGTATGCATACGATAAGTTTTCTGGAACGTCCATGGCAACTCCACAGATTTCAGGGGTTGCAGCGTTACTACTTCAGGCAAATCCTAAATACGGTCCTGAAGATTTAAAGGCAGCCCTTATGAATACTGCCGATCCTATAGAGACTAATCACAGTGTTTATGAAGTGGGCGCAGGTAGAGTAGATGCTTTAGAGGCTGTAAAATCAACTGGCATAGTTCAAATCATGGATGAAACCACCACTATAAGAAAAGGGGAAAAAGAGACGATACAAGACATAACAGGAGCTCTCAGCTTTGGCACTCTCTTTGAAGACGGCACCCACCATCGCGAACACCGGTCCGTTATCCTTAAAAACCTATCAGATGAAAAAAAGACATTCTCAGTTGATGTATCCTTTAATGTGGATATAAGAGGCTCAAAGGATGGAAGAAAAAATGGAGTAACCCTTTCAGTCCCAGATACCATTAGTATTAAGGCAAAGAAAGAAGCAAAAAGTAGCGTATTTTTAACAGTGCCGAAATCAGCTGAAGACGGGACATATGAAGGGTATGTCACGTATACCAATACAAAAGATGAAAACGAAACTTACCAAGTTCCATTTGCGGTACGAAAAGTGAAACAAGGCGTGGATTATGTTCAATCCACTAACACCCTTTCGACATTAAGGGAAAATGGGTATGTATTCAAACCAAGCTTGAGTGGTGAATTCTCCTTACATTCGCATATGAGAAATGTTGATTTATTCTTAGTTGATGTTACTACAGGAAAAGAAATCGGGTTTATCGGGAACCTGGATGGGGCTTATATACCAGAAAACACGCCTATTAAGTTGTACGGATATTTTGATGGTAATTATTATCCGTTCACCAATGACCCAGATCATCCCCTTGCCTACGAACCGATAGTCGCGACACCTGGTTCCTATAAAATAAAATTTGTCTTTACAAATGACAATGAAGAAGAAACCATTATTGAGAAGCCAGTAGTGATTGATGAAGAAATGCCTGAGATCCAAACTGACACTGAAGGAAGGATTATTGAAGTAAATCCAGAACATTCTTCTGTTCAGATTAGGGGAAAAGTAAAGGATCTCCAAATAGAAGAGGCGAAAGCTTTAGGCATTGATGTGAACCAAGGAAATAATGACGTATTGTACAAGAATAATAACTCATTTCCTCAAACCCTTCCTGTTCAATCAGATGGAAGCTTTGAATATGTAAGGAGTTTCCCTAGTTATTTGGAAACCATGCCTGTTAGTTTAACAGGGAAAGACAGAGCTGGAGTTAATTCCATTCAAAAAGAATTTTTCTTCATTAGAACCGGGACACCGTACCTATCCACGATGTCGGAACAAAATGAGATGAAATCGGGTCAATCAGTACACTTTACCAGTAGTGCCCACCATTATGACGCATGGGAAAAATTAGAGTTTTCCTATATCTTCGACAAAGAAAACATCGAAGTGGTCAATGTAAAGCTTTCTGAACAAGTAGAAGATACCGTATTACTGGAGAAAAAAGAAACGGAAAAAGGGCTTTTCATATCATTGAAAGCAAAAAATGGGGAAATTGAAAGCATCGAAAAGCTTTCTTTACTAGACGTGGAGGTAAAAGTAAAAGACGAAGACTTTTATAGCAGCTATTTTAAATTAAATGCAAGTGGCCTTAAAATAACAAAAACAGATGGAACAACCGTATCTTCAGAAGTGATTTCCCCTTCTATCAAAGTATGGTCCCACTACTCGGAATTGAAAGGAAACATAAATGGAGAAGCGGTGTACCTTCGAGATGGTTTTGGAAAGTTGCTCACACCACATATTGACTATCCAAATTTAGGAGCGACTATCAAAGCCATAGATAAAGATGGTAACGAATATGATGCCAAAGTAATTGATGATGCGCAATTCCTTATTAAAGGTTTACCATCTAAACAAGAGAAAATGACCTTCATGTTAGATATTCCAGGTCATTTCACCGTCTTAAAAACGTTTACGATTGGACGAGAAGAGGATTATGGCGAACAACAATTCCTTGATTTTTCAGCTGCTATTGCGGGCGATGTTAATAAGGATAATGTCATTGATATAGAAGACGCCTTATACCTAGAGAAGCATTGGGGAACAAGTAATCGGAATGGAGATATAAATTTTGACGGGGTAATAGATAGCTCTGACATGAAATTCATAGAAAAGAACTATCTCATGGAAAATCCTAACACCCCAACATCTAAAGATCCATCTGATAAAAAGAAAGGAAGAACACTTGAAGATATTATCAAGGGGCTCTAGCAGACCTAGTACTAGCATCTAAGGGAGGAAATAGTTCCTAACTCACAAAAGTCCAAATCATTGGTATTTCCGAAGCGTTTTCACCTTAAAATAATGGAAACATGGATGTAGAAAAATCTAAAATAAGCTCTTCTGGCAGAAGAGCTTATTTTTTTGAACTAATAAACTTCATAACTTTTATACTATATACGTTCCTAATCAATCAAATTTATTACGATCCACTACCAACATTACGCTTATCAAATGAATATTGACTAGATTTCTATAAGGAAGCGCTACAAATTTATGATCGAGTTTATGTAAAATAAATAAAAACCCCCCTACCACTTCAATCGAGAAACGTTTCTCAATGATAGCAGTAGGGGGATTCATTAGATTTACTTGAAATAAACTCTCTCTATTTTACTCAATACCCAACTCTTCTAAAATACTTTCTAATGTCTTCCCATCTTGTTTCTCTTTTGGAGCTGGTGGATTTTCAACAAATTCGTTTTGTAATAGGTAATTCTTTTGAACAAATGCGATGTCTTTCGCATCAACAGTGCCATCAAAGTTGATGTCAGCCGCACGGTTGTCGGTATTCCATGCTTTTTGAATGTCGATTGCGTCTAAAACATCGATCACTTGATCTTGGTTGACATCACCAGCTGTAATATCGATTGGGTTGACATAATGATTTTTACCAAAGAGCTCACCTTTGTATTCAAACCCAATACGTTGTTTACTGTGAACCTCAAAGTGACCAGGCACCTTGATCTCTAAAGTGTATGGATCCTTGCTTAATGGAAGTTTTCCTACCCTGTAATTTCCTCTGTCCTCAATTAAAGAAGTAGCGTCAACTTCGGTTCCATCAGATTTAATAAACTTCAACGATCCTCCAACCTTTGACCAATCTCTGTCCTCGAGTAGATCGTTCTCAGGATTACGGAATCCTTCCGCTAATACATAACCATAAGCTGCATTATATTGTGGATCGACCTCAATACTATGGCCAGCATTTAATAGTGTACTTGTTTCATTTTGACCATTTATTAAAGTAGCCGTAGGATTAATACTAGCCCCAGTTATGAAGGTTTCATCCGTAATCTTTACGGTTACATCCACGACTGCCGTTTGGTCAAATGTCTCATTGGTATCATTAAAGGTTACCTTCACCTCATCACCATTTACTGTTATTGATGCTTTGTCTGAAACTCCATTGGCAAGCTTGGCATCGATTACTTCCATTGACTCGCCCCATTCTTCTTTAAAGTTCCAAGTCACTTCTTTAGCATCACTTACATTATCCAAGAATACTTGAGCTTGAACCGTTTCACCTGTTTTTACTTTTTTGACATCACTCTTTGCATATGTGACTGGTGTCCCTTCTTTGATAAAGAAATAATTTTTTTGCAATGGTGAGTTACCGGCAGAATCAAGTCCAGACAATGTAAATCTCAGTGCTGGGATAGATTCTTCCATGGCAATTTCCTCTACCCATTTTCCATCCTCATCCATTGGAATCGGATTAGAAGGGAAGCCCCATGGCCCCCACGTATAAATCACCGAATTCGAAGATTGATCAATTTCGATTCCTGCATTCTGCATTTCTTCCACGAGTGGATCGGTAATCTGAATATTGAATGGGTATGTTGCTTGACCTGGTTTGTATTCAAGGAATGGCGATGGACCATCTAATGAACTTTCAAACGTTGGATCCTCAATATCGATGAAAATGTCACGAGTTTCCTTCGTCACTTTCCCAGATGTTCCTGTTGTCACAAACTTTAATTGATAGTGCCCCGGCTGTGCATAACTCTCTTCTTCCGCAATCGGCTGTTTGGAGTTCCCAGTGAATTCATAATATCTTCCGTTAAAGGCTCCTAATATGAATAGCTCCTTATCCAGTGGGCGACCATTTAAATTCAACGTTCCAAGGAAACCTAAATCTTTCCCTGTTTCACCATCTTGAAGGATGACATCCATTGTTTCCGATGGTGAACTTAAATTAAATGTAACCATTGCACCAAAACGATTATCAAGAAGAGTTCTATCTTGATTTAAATAGGGCGGTGTAATGGAAGGTGTTAATAGATTTAAATAGTGTAATCCTTCCTTTGTAATTCTAAAATTAAATGGAATACGGTACTGATCAGATGAATCGTCTTTATTCGTGAGTGTTATAAATCCTTCGTACAGACCCACTTTTGCTGTCTTCGGTACCGTTAAGAAGACATTCTTTTTCACTTCTTTATTCGCTTTTACTTTAATACTTTTGCTTGTACTCACAGCCACACCATTTTTACTTAGGCTGTTCGTACCTTCTGCTACATTTTCTTCTACAGAAATAGTAAAGTTCTTGGTTATATCACTGTTATTTGTAAAACTAATGCTTCTATTCTCTCGCACATAACTTCCTTCTGCACCAAAGTGATTACCAAAGCTAAGATCACCGGATGGATTTTTAACCGTTACAAAACCAGCACCATCTGGAATGAGAGTTTCATCGGTCACTTGCATTTTCACATCACCGTGAATGGCTTGGTAAGGGTCTACTCGACCAGCCCCCACTTCATACAGACTGTACTCGCCATTTAAAGGATCCGCGGTATTCATCAGAATCGTTTTAATATCGTCTGGATCTAGCTCTGGATTCGATTCTAATAATAAGGCAGCGATTCCAGCTGTATGCGGTGCAGCCATGGATGTTCCTGACAGACGTCCATAAGCATATTTATAATCTTCTTGTTTTTCAGGGTTGGTCATATAAGAAGGTAATGTAGAAAGCACGCTTACCCCAGGAGCTACGACCTCTGGTTTCATATCATAATTATCATTGACCGGCCCTCTAGAACTAAAGTCTGCCAGTTTATCTCCTTCTGATTGGGTTTCTTTTAAATTTGAGAATGTAAAGGTCATATTCCCTTGAGCGATCTTCGCTTTTAATTGCTCACCCGCTGCTTTGGTCATAGAGAAAGCAGGGACAAATGTAGTCGATTCACCAAGGTTATGACCAATCTGACCGTCAACATTGTTATACATAATTACAGCTGCTGCACCATGTTCTTTACCGAATTTGATTTTGTCAGCCAAGGCAAAATTCCCGCGTTGTACGAATGCAATTTTCCCTTCAACATCTTTACCTGTATAATCTTCTTGTGCACCTAAGCCTACATCAACAAGTTCAAGTGATTGACCTTCTAGTTTAGAAAAATCATCCGCAAAGCTTCTTCCCATACTAACGAGCTCAGTGGACCAATCACCTGACACACTGCCTGTATACGTGGTCAGCTCAACGGGAACATCACTCGCTCCAACCGTTAAAGCTAGTGCAGCAGTACCTGGTGATCCGACTGTGTTAGAGCCTGGTCCGGAATTTCCAGCAGAAACAACCGCCGTTACACCGTTTAAAACCGCATAATTAATCGCTGTACTCGTTGGATAATACGGGTCATTAACCGATGCACCTAATGAAAGGTTCATAACATCCATTCCGTCTTCTACTGCTTTTTCAATACCTGCAATAACGTCTTCAGAGGTTCCGCTTCCGTAAGGTCCTAGTACACGGTACACATAAAGATCCGCATCTGGTGCTACACCGACTACAGACACTTCACTATCATTTTCATTTTGACCTACAATCGTACCCGAGACATGTGTCCCGTGGGATGTATAATAGGATGAGCCTGTAAAGGGATTGATTTCAGGTTGATTTGAATTTTGCCAATCCTTATAAGTTGTTTCCATTGGATCCTTATCATTATCAACAAAATCATATCCACCTTTATAGGCATCCTTTAAATCGGGGTGTTTATAATCAATCCCCGTATCAAGAACAGCTACTTTTACTCCCTCTCCCGTAATCCCTTCCTTATGTAATTCATCAATTTTTAAGTAAGGAATACTCTCAACAGAAGTGGTGACTTCTCTCTTAACATCTTTTGGAACATCTTGCTTAATAGGATCAACCGTAAAGGTGTTATTTTTATACACAGCATGGACGACATCTGATTGCAAGAGAAGTTCGACTTGGTCGGCTGGCAATGTCATGGATACACCGTTATAGGCTTTTTTGAACGTATGGGTAATGGTACTTGAAATACTTTTTGATTTGGGATTCTCTTGAGGTAAGATTTTTTGGATGTCTGCCTTAAACGTTTTATGCTCTTTTTCTACCTTTGCATCGGCTTTTTCTTTTTTTAATTTCTCGCCTTTTAATGCAGCTTCTAGAACAGCCACTTTTCCAGGCTTCGATTTAAATTGGACGATAACGGAGATTTCTTTCTTTGAAGATAATTCTCCGCTTTTAAATCCTTGTAATCCGCCATCAGTATTCAATTGTAGCTGGTTTAAGGTTTTTCGTTGTTCTGTGGTCAAAGAGGATAAGATGTCTTCGCTGCTTTGTTCGGTTGCACTTACCTCAGGAATGTTGAAAATGGAGCTTGATGGTGAAACTAGCAATCCTGCAGACAAGGTAATCACGGCTGTTTTTTTAGCTATGGAACTAACTTTCATCGGTTTCCCACTCTCTCATAATTATTTTTACTATTTTTTACTACCCTCCTTCGATTGTTAAGAATATTCCGATACCTTCATTCTAGTTTCCTTTCTTTCTATCTACAATCGGGGTTTTTTTATGTGACCAAAGTCTTATCTCCATTACGAAAAAGAAACGATAAAGACGTTTATAATACGTTTTCTGGTGAGTTTATCCTATGTAAACTAAAAATGATTTGGGGTTATTTGATAGAAAGAGGGTGTGAGTTTACTAGATGAGATGATGTAAAACGATAGAGGGTGAATAAAAGCCATAAAAATGACACCACAACTTTTAAAAAGCACTTGCCCATTCAAAGGCAATTGGGGTAAAAACGTAGAAATATTCCAATCCAAAAAACCCATGAAACACACACCCTTCAAACCACTCCATCTGATAACGTCCTTCAGCACACTCAACTCAGGAGCATAGGGGTCCGTCACTACCAACAAGAACTTATATAAATTTAAAATGAACTACAAGCACCGTCAAAAATCCATTCCTCAATGGTGGGGACTGACACCACGGTCTTAAAAGAAAAAGCAGACACCTATTCCAATGCAGGAGAGTTCAAAACGTAGAAACAATCCTCTAAAAAGTTCTATGAAACACTCACTTTTTATAAGTCCTCTCTCCAATAGCGGGGTTCAGCACCCATAAGTCAGGAGCATAGGGGTCCGTCACTACCATGAAAACCCATAAAAATTCACATGAAAAACATCCCCTACCCAAAGATCCACTCCTCAATGGTAGGGACTGACACCACGGTCTTAAAAGAAAAAGCAGACACCTATTCCAATGCAGGAGGGTTCAAAACGTAGAAACAATCCTCTAAAAAGTTCTATGAAACACTCACTCTCCAAAAATCCTCTCTCCGATAGCGGGTTTCAGCACCCATAATTCACGAGCAAAGGGGTCCGTCACTACCAACAAGAACTCATATAATATCAAATGAACTCCAATCCCCCGTCCCTTAACGGTAGGGACTGACACCACGATCTCAAAGTACAAGCACTCGCTATCAAAGGCAGTTGTAATCCAAACAAAAAACCAATAAAAATAGCCCCTAACCATAATTCCACCTTCAATGGTAGGGACTGACACCAAGGTCTTAAAGCAAAAGCACTTGCTAATCAAAGGCAATTGTGGTCCCTAAACTCCCCAACATACTCTGATTGCGGACGATAAATCGTATTATGTTCCGCTTGTTCTAACACATGGGCTGTCCAGCCGACAACACGGCTTGCTGTGAAGGTTGGTGTAAAGAGTTCTGGAGCCATATCGATGGATTTCATTATGGCCGCTGCATAGAATTCTACGTTTGTATACAAGGAGCGTCCTGGCTTCAGTTCGTTTAATACTTCTATCGCAACATTTTCAACATGGATGGCAAGATCCAGCCAAGCATCCTTCCCTCCTAAAGCAAGCAACTTTTTCCTTAAAGCGATGGCTCTTGGATCATGTGTCTTATATACCCGGTGTCCAAATCCCATCAGTTTTTCTCCATTCTCTACCTTACTTCTTATCACATTCTCTGCATTTTCCGCTTTTCCAATTTCATTCAAAAGCTCGATGACTCCTGAAGGGGCTCCACCATGTAAAGGTCCTTTCATTGTACCGATTGCAGACGTAATCGCTGACACCATGTCTGATTCTGTGGAAGCTGTTACTCTAGCGGAAAAAGTAGAGGCATTCATGCCATGCTCTAGTGTTAATATCATATAAGTTTCTAAAGCATCCACATGAGCTTTTGTTGGGATACTTCCAGTAAGCATATACAAATAGTTTTCTACATGGTCTAATTCATATCGGGGTTCCATACTGGCTTTGTCTTCAAGCTTGTTTTGCCAATAAGCAATAATCGTCGGGACCATAGCCGTTAGCTTTATGGCTTGAGATATGGTAGGTTTCCATTTATAATCCGTTGTTCCCTCTGCTGAAATAACTGTTCTTATTACACTCATTAAATCCATATTTTGAGGAAGTTGATCGATAATGGATTTAATAGAAGGTGATAAGACTCGTTTTTTCTTTAACTCATATTTCAAATTCTCCAATTCTACCTTTGTTGGTAAAGTTCCATACCAAAGCAAGAATGCTACTTCCTCAAAAGAATACACCTTCGTTAAGCTTCTTATTTCAAAACCCCTATAGATGAGTTGACCTTTTTCTCCATCAATATGGCTGATACTTGTTTGGGTAGCCACTACGCCCTTTAACCCTTGACTAATCATAAAAAATCTCCCCTTTCCTTTATTACTAATAGTGTATAATAGTAAATCAATTAATAATATTAAATATTTTTAAATAATTTGATTAATAAATATAATAAGGAGAATTCGTATGGAATTAAACTGGATTAAAACGTTTTTAACAGCGGCAGAGTGCAATCATTTCAGAAAAACAGCCGAGCTTTTATATATTTCACAACCAACAGTGACCATTCATATTAAACAGCTAGAAAAAGAGCTTGGAGTCCTATTATTTCAAAGAGAAGGAAAAAAAGTGAAGCTAACCGAAGAAGGCAGAAGATACTTAAAACACGCAAGAAACTTAATGGAAGTTTATGAATCGGGGATGGCAGACCTGCAAACACATAGTCAGGGGTATACAACAAAGTTATCCATAGCTATCTCCCCTCTTATTGCCGATACGATTTTGCCTTATGTCCTGAAAAAATATCTAGATAAACACCCAGAAGTAGAGATTACCGTGAAGATTATTGAATCAGAGGAGATTGAGAAGGCAGTCTTAAAAGAAGAGGTAGATATCGGGATATCATGCTTGCAAAGCTACCACTCTGAACTTGAAAGCATCCTCCTGTACCAGGATAAAGTTATATTAGTGGCCCCCCATGATGGAAGAGATTTTGAATCAGCCTTTCCACTGGATGAGGAAGAAATATTAACCTCCAACTACTTATTAACGCATAACCATCCTGGCTATTGGGATCGTTTAAGTAAAACTGTTAAACTATTTTATCCTAGTATCCGTATGATGAAAGTCTCGCAAGTCCATATTACCAAACGGTTTATTGTCGAAGGACTAGGTGTCTCTTATCTCCCGACATCTACTGTTAGAAGAGAGCTACTTGAAGGGAGGCTGTTACAAGTCGATTCCCATTCGTTTACACTCCCTGAAGCCAATACGTATGCCATTATGAAATATAATCATGATTTGCAGAAGGAGTTTTTGAAATTTTTATCTAATTATCGGCTTTGAAGAGGGAGATTTGAGTGTGGGGCTCATGAATTTGTCCGTAATTGGAAATATTTTGTCCGAAACGGCCGATAATTTGTCCAAACCTGTTAATAATTTGTCCAAACTCCCATATATATTGACCGTTCGACAAAATACTACATTATTCGTGCGTTATTTCTTGTTGTTAATAATACCATTAGACTTCTTAAATTACATTTCCTATTAGTTCTCAAAATTTTCATCTTTTTTAAGTCGAATGACACTAGTAATCCGCTCTTTTTTTGGTATATTAAGGAAGGTTGATATTATAAAGGAGGAGTATGGTATGGATAATTTAGTGTTTACACAATTAGGAATGACTAGAGTGTATTTTCTTAAAATTGTAGAGGCAGTCCCAAAGGAACAAGCAAATGTACAGCCAGACGGTTTCAACAACACGATCCATTGGCATATTGGCCATGTTTTGACGGTTACGGAACAGTTTATGTTCGGCTTCCCACATAAAACAGCCCATCTTCCGGCAAATTATATTGAATTATTTGGGAATGGTACAAAGCCTGCTGATTGGAAAGGCGATGTCCCTTCTGAAGATGAACTCATCATACAGCTGCAAGACCAGTTGGTTCGTCTTAAACAAATACCCGCTGATATGTTAGAAGAAAAGCTGGAAAGTCCGATTTTGGGATGTGAAACCTTTGGAGAGTTGGCCTGTCTGACGGCCATGCATGAAGCGGCCCATTTAGGACAAATTCAAGCGATGAAACGAATCATTGAACATGTAGGAGTTAATAACTAAAGAATCAATAGAATATTATTAAAGGAGTTATTCTCTAATGAGATAGCTCCTTTTTTTGCAGGAAAAGATTCCCTTGTTTTGGTGCCTGGTACAAAAGCGGTGATATGTACCAGGTTCAAAAGCGGCAATCTGTGCCTGGTACAAAAACAGCGTTTTGTACCAGGTTCAAAAGAAGCGTTTTGTACCTGGCACCAGATTCTTATTAAAAACAATATTCTTCTGCCCAAAATAGTTTGTTATTGTATAGAATCCAGTTCCAATCAATACAGCCAGATTTTCATTAGTAAGTGTGTTACGGATGAAATAGAAGTCTGCCAATAAATCTGCCGCCACCTTGCTAAGGGTGAATGAAAAAAAGTAACAAACTAGAATAACAGTGATGAAGCGGAATACGCTATTTCTTATGGGAATATTACTTTGAAAAGTAAAGCTTCGATTGAGGAAATAGCTGACGACTGCACCACAACCATTTCCCAAAAAGGTTGAAAGCCAATAAGACAAAGCAGCTACATTTAAGAGGAGCAGCATGATGGACAAGCCTGTCAAAGTATTAATAACCCCAACCAGTAAAAAACGGGTAAAAGAATTAGTTCGTTTCAGGCAGTTTTCTAAAATCAGCGCTATATGACTCATCTTGATTTCCTCTCGAATTGATTAGCTTACGGGACATCGGCAGATTAAAGGTATCAATGTCGATAATAAATTTCGGACGTCGTTTCGATTCATTATAGATTTTCCCCACATACTCCCCCACCAATCCGATGGCCATTAACTGCAGTCCTCCTATCAGCCAGATTGAGGCAATCAATGAAGTCCACCCTGTTTCGGTATGACCAAAATACTTTGAGCCAAGGATGTATATTCCAAATAATAAACTGAAAAAGAAAGAGATACAGCCCACTGCCATAACCATACGAATGGGAATGACAGAGAAAGAGGTAATTCCATCAAATGAAAATGAAAGCATTTTTTTCAACGGATACTTTGTTTCACCTGCAAGTCTCTCCTTCCGATCATAGTAAACATTGGTTGAATTGAGACCTATTAGTGGTACAATTCCGCGCAAAAAAAGGTTGACTTCTTCAAAGCGTTCGAGCTCGTCTAGCGCGCGTTTGCTCATTAAGCGATAGTCAGCGTGATTATATACGAGATTAACGCCCATAAATTGCATGAGTTTGTAAAAGCCTTGGGCTGTCGTCTTTTTGAAGAAAGTATCTGTATCCCGCTTTCGTCTCACTCCATAAACAATATCAAACCCTTCCTGAAATTTTTGAATGAATTCCCGAATCACATTGATATCATCCTGAAGATCAGCATCAATGGATACGACACAGTCTGAAGCTTCCTTTGTGGTAAATAATCCTGCAAGAAGGGCATTCTGGTGTCCGACATTCTTTGATAGCTTCAGGCCACGCACTCTCTTTTCGCGTAAGCTCGCCTTGTAAACCATCTTCCATGTCTGATCCTTACTCCCGTCATCAACAAAAAGGATTTTACTTTTATCCGATACAATCCCCTCTTCCTCCAACTGTCCTAGAAACACATTAAGCTGGGAAATCGTTTCTGGGAGAACGTCTTCTTCGTTATAGCAAGGAACTACGATCGTAAGTATGGGTGTATTCATTCTGATTCCTCCTGGCTGTTTATTGCTTTATAAAGGTAGATTTTCCATACAGAGGTTTTTGATTCAAAAATCCTTTCTAATTTCAAACCATTTTCAGCGGCGTTATCAATCGGAACGGCTGAAAAAATAAATCTTCCGCCCATATCCATAAACGCTTCAATATTGAGTTCAAGGTTTTTGAGCCGCTTTTTGGTATGTTTCTTAAACATATAATGCTTGCCAAGTTCATCCGTAAAAATGTAACAACGTCCACCCCATTCATCAAAGTAAATGCGGATCCTTTTATTTTTAGCCAGTTCTTTTTCAATAATTTTCCTAAACTGATATTTGTAGCTTAAAGGATAGAAATTATTATAGGTATCGAGGGTAAAAAAACCATTATATTGTGCAATCGCAGGATGCAGCCCGATGCTTGCAACCCGGTATGTTTCTTGAGGCAGACCAATGAACTCTTTAATATCACTAAATTGTTCCTCTGCATAAAATTGTTTTACAGTGGGTTTATTCTGAAAAATGATTTCTTCATTAAAAAGGGAAACGACCAGAACTTGTACGGCGACAAGAACAGGGACTGCTTTTTTCCAGAATAGCCCCTGGAACCATAGGATTTTTAAAGACAGAGCGAACAGCAAATAAACGATAAGTGGCCTTAAAAAGTGATAACGGGCAAAGTTAAAAGTGTCCAGAAAGTGAAAGCGTTCTGTTAGCGGCAGCCAGCCTTTGTAAAACCAAAATGCATACCAGGCAGACAAGGTAAAATTCAGTGCGAATAAAACTACAAATACCTTTTCCTGTTTCCACAGTTTTTTCCTAAACACCATGTAGAAAGCAATCAGCATAACGGGCAAGATGACAAAGGTATGAATGGTAGCGTCATGATGGTGACCGAAAATAAAGTTCTTAAAGGTAAGCCGGATGGAATGGCCAACTGTTAATCTGGCATGAAAATACTCGTCCCGACTATTAGGGTCATCGTCAAACAAAAACGAATAGACAAGCCGGTATTCAACGAGTAAATAGACGAAAGTCATATAGACAATAGATATAAGGAAGCGCCAACTCCATCCCTTTCCCCGTACCACATCACTCAACCAGAAGATTCCCATCGCACTTAGGAAAAAGAAGAACCCTAGTACAATACTGGAATAGAAAGGGAGGAGAGTTAGAACTAGAACATTCTTCCACGACCTCTCCCCATTGCGGATATTCAAGAAAGCCCAAAGTGCAAGTGGCATCCCAAGTGTGCTTAACATTCCGGAAGGCCAAAAGGGGGTAAAGGCCAATGCTAAGGCTGTGCCAATATTGACAACCGCCCATTCTTCTCCCTTAAGAAAATGTTTTTTTAACAGTAAATACATTCCGATAAATGCCACAAACCTAGTGATTGTTTGGCTTAATGCATAGGCCATCATCGTCGGAAAAAGAGCATACAGCCAAACAATTAAACTGAATTCGGTACCAAAAGCATTTCGCGACAAGTTCCCATTGATCACCTGGGGGATTACAGCATTCGTTGCCCCAGCTATTTCCCCACTTTCCGCAAGGACTCTATACCAGGCAAGATTGGAGTCCAAATTATCATGGACACGGATATGGGCGTTTTCTCCCAAGATAAATAAAGGTGATACAAAAACAACCAATGCAAGAAAGGCGAAAATAAGTAAGCTTTGTTCTTTTTTCGTCAGTTTTGAAAACAAACTTTACACCTCAGATGATAAAAATAAGTACAGTTTTAAGGGTGCGCTAATGGAAAAATAATATTCCTATTTCCCCCACCCTAGCAATTAAATAAGACTTTTGAGGGCAGTGAGAAAAAGGGAAGTAATTTATTGTCTTTAGTAAAAAACTAAACAAGAAGCAAGCTGGAAAACAGGAGTGATTTCAGGTGCAACAGTTTTTGAAGCAGTAAAGGACTTCTTATGAAATATACTCAATTAACAAAAATAAAATAAAACCTTATTTTAAATGTTTTTTAACATTATAAATTTCATTATCGGTAGTTTTTTTTTCGCCATAGCGTACTTTTTCATAGGTATTAATGATTTGAGTTGGTCCGTTTATTCTACGGAACCATTCATTGATTGTTTCGTGGGGCTTTTTCTTTTTAATATTTGTTAAACCTTTCTCCCAATCTATTAATAATTTTCTTACTTTGTGGATAAGGTTGTTTATTTTATCATATGATGCGCCTAAATTTGTATTTTTGCAAAGTGAAAATATGTGGTATGTAACTACTCCATAATAAAATGAACAGTATGTAATGGTCTAGACTAGGGTCTAATAAATCAACTAAAACAAAAAAGAGACAGTATGCTTTATAGCACTACTGTCGGCTTATTCTTTCTATTTCGGATTCTACTTTAAAAACCCTTTTATTTAAGACTTCTGTTTTATTATCAACATGGTCAACGATTTTTTCTGTGTATGCACCTAAACTATCTATTAAGTTCTTTTGCAATCTTTCTTGTCCATCCTCAAGTCTATTTTGCCCTTGTTTTAATTCTTTTATGTCGACACGCATTTCTTTCAACTCATTAAGTATTTGTTGCAAAGTTTCTTCCATCTATCTCTCTCCTTCCCAATAACATCATTATTATATCATCTTGGTTTTGAACAATAAATAAATTTTATCTTTGCTATGATGTCCGTGTTCTATGTTCAGTATGAATATTTTACAGAAAACCCAAAAGAGATGATGTGAAAGGTGAATTAGTTTGAATCCAGCTCTACACCTATGATGGAATAGAACAAATTAATATTTAATACTTTCTACTTGATTTATACTTTTCACAAAATGGATATTAACAGTTTCATTACTTAGATCCAGTATGATGTTTCTATTTAAAGGCGTTTTCTCCATCTCAAGGAGTGAAAAGTTTTGATTAGGCTCCCTTATTGGATATGTAGCTTGACCCAATCTCCCTTATCCCTATTTAAACCAATAGTGAGCCATTTCTTCAGGATTTACGATGGCTTCGAACACTTCATGAATGGGCTTTAATAGTTTCAATTTCGTTGTTACTTGAAGATTTTCCATTATAAATCAACTCCATTTTTCTTTATTCGTTCGGATAGGTTTCCTGTAAAAACTTTATTGATTGCTGAATTAACGCTTTTAATACATCGACATTAATATCCGCAACTTTATTGATGTACACACACGCTTTACCTGATGTATGTTTTCCGAAGTCCTTTAACAATTCCTCACGCTTCGTGTCACCAGTCGCAAAATATAAACTAATCTTGGCTTTTCGTGGTGAAAAGCCCACTAGTGGTGCATCACCTTCATGACCGGATTCATATTTATAATGGTAGGAACCAAATCCAATAATGCTCGGTCCCCACATCTTCGCTTTAAACCCGCTTGTTTCAGTAAAAATATCTAACAGCTTATACGCGTCTTCACGTTTTTTAGGGCTTTCAACATTTTCAATAAACTCAATGACACTGTTTTCAGTTTCTTTTGTTTTTAATTCGTACATAGTGAGATCTCTCCTTTTTATAAATGAGAATAGGCTATTCTAATGTTTTCTATATGTAAAGCTTATTTCCTACTAAAACGTACAAATAACCCAAAAAGCAGATAATCTCAGCAAACATTATGAACCTTCGAAGGAGTTGTTTAATCAGCAGCAACATTTTCTTTGCAATGTATGTAGTAATGCACAACTTTTTGATTTTATGCACGAGAATGGCCAGTAAATGCACAAGAATCTAATTTTGCGCACGAAAATTGGAGTAATTGCACGAGATTTCAAATTTATGCACATTTTATATAAATTTGTCATTCCCTTATTTGATTTTTAGATTAAGTCCATATTTCTTAAGAATTGTAAAACTTCAAATCATGCAATAAGACAACCATTTGTAGCTAGATGAAATTCTAATGTTAACGAGCATTAAGAAGATGTTAACAATTACAAATCTTTTGTAAATTCGAGTTCATTTCATCTTCATTCCTGTATGATGATGTTGACAAAAATGAACTGGGGGAAATAACATGATTGAAAAAATGATAAAGCTTACAAAATCACTCGTCATAGCTGCTCTTGTTTTACCAGTAATCGTTTTTTCCTCCTCAGTGTCTGCTGAGGAAAGCGACTATCCAAACGATTTTAAGCTAATGGCACATAATGTGTACATGCTACCGCAAAGCTTTTTCCCAAATTGGGGACAAGTACAACGAGCTAACCTCATTTCCAAAGCAGAATACATAAAAGGGCAAGATGTTGTCATCTTAAACGAGGTGTTCGATACCGAAGCCTCGAACAAGTTGTTGAATGGATTAGGGGATGACTATCCTTACCAAACACCTGTACTCGGGCGTAGTACTAGTAACTGGGATGAGACACTCGGAAACTATTCATACACGACTTTCGAAGATGGCGGAGTGGCGATCGTTAGCAAGTGGCCAATCGTTGAAAAGATTCAATACGTATATAAAGATGGATGCGGAGCAGATTGGGTTGCCAACAAAGGATTTGTTTATGTAAAAATCAATAAAAACGGGCATTTCTACCATGTAATCGGAACTCATATGCAATCAGAGGATGAACGCTGTTCAGATGGAGAAGCTGCATCCGTGCGTAAAGCCCAAATGGATGAAATAAGCGAATTTATCGCTCAAAAAGACATTCCTGCAAGTGAAGTGGTTTACATCGGCGGGGATCTAAATGTGATCAAGGGAACTCCTGAGTATTCTTCAATGCTTAAGGATCTAAATGTGAATGCCCCTACCTCCTACACTGGTTTCACATCTACATGGGATCCTGTCACAAATGGAATTGCAGGTTATAACTATCCACAGCTTGAATCGCAATATTTAGATTATATTTTTGTCGAAAAAAACCACAAACAACCGAGTAACTGGTATATTAACGCAATGAATGTCAAGTCACCAGAATGGTCGGTGACATCATTTGGCAGAACCTATACCTATAATGAATACTCAGACCATTACCCTGTTTACGGTTACTCAATACCGTAATTTTCTTTCGAACAAAGCAAATCTATTCAACAACAAAAGCTGACCATTAAAGTCAGCTTTTTTCTTTTTAAATGACTCAAAAAATCTGTCGTTATCTATCACTCTATAGCACAGAATTAAAGGTTACCATGGTAAAACTCTTATTGGATTTGCTCCTATGTCTTTGGACAAATACTAATCGGTCATTCAAAAAGACTGCGTTAAACAATGCTTGCCCATAACTTAAAGGTATCACCACCTTCTAAACCTCTATCTCCTCTTTCTCCAAATAGCTCTTCCTTAACTTTAGGAATCTCACTACATTCAAAACGATCGTTTTCAATACTGCGTATACTGGGATAGCTAAGATCATTCCTAAGACTCCGGCAAGATTCCCAGCTACAAGCAACAAAATAATGATGGTGGCTGGATGAGTATCCAAGGTTTTTCCTAGGATAAGTGGAGATAATACATTCCCTTCCATTTGCTGGGCAATGGTAATCACCACAATGACTAATAAGGCTTGCGTAGGTGAATTAAATAGGGCGATAATGACAGCTGGTGCTCCACCTAAAATCGGGCCAACATAGGGAATAATATTGGTTACAACGACAATCATCGCCATGATCAAGGCATAAGGTAAATCAATAATCAAATAACCGATATAGGCAAGTGTTCCGACAAATGTTGCCACTATGACCTGTCCTTGGATATAGGACGCCAATGTTTTATTCGTATCCTTAATGATTTTTAGTCCCTCTTGTTTATACTTTGAAGGGATAAATCGGGCCAAGGCATGTGGAAATCGATGACCATCCTTAAACATGTAGAAAAGAAGGAATGGCACGGTTACAATCGTAATCATCGTACTGGTTATCCATCCAATTATGGTGGAAATGCCGTTTGTAAGACGGTCAGGAAGTGTATTGGCAAAATCGGAAACCGTATTCTCTATATCTTCAATCGTGACATAATCCTGTTTAACGATCCATTTATATTCCTCAGATGTAGATACCACATCAATTACATCTTTCGTCTGTTTTGCATATGTAGGAATATCCTCAACTAGCTGTGTCACCTGTTTTGAAAATATAGGTGCAATTAAGAGGATCACTAGGGTAATTAACCCGATCATGAATAAATAGATTAAAAGGATCGCGACTGTTCTAGGAACCTTTAGCTTTTGAATTTTATTAACAATAGGATTTAATAGAAAATAAAGAAACCCTGAAATGATAATGGGAAAGAATAGGGTCGTACCGAAGACAACCAAGGGTTCGAACAAGAAAGTAATTTTCGTTGAAACATACAAAATCAATGCAATGAGCAAAATTTCAATTGTCCAGAAATGCAACTTTGACGATTTAAACAAGTTTTCATCCTCTTTTCTTCTTCATTGGATTTCAGTTAGCACACATCTTTTTATTTCCTACTCTAGGCTTGTAAACTTCCAATGTTTTACCTATTTTCATTTATTATATAGGGTACCGACCGTTCTAACAATTGATATCTCCACTTCCTTTTGGAATTCTTGTGATTTCGTAATAGCTAAGGGGTAAAAATACTTTAAACATTGTAGTAGCAATAAAAATGCCCAGGAGATCCTCTGTGGAAACTCCCGGGCATTTCATTGATATTTTATTGTTTGCACCTATAAAGTAAAAGGCTGTCCAAAAATCAAGGGACAGCCTTTACTCTTTTATGCAGCCTTCTTATCCTTGAAGGTCTCTACATAGGCAACTGCTTTTTTGTTGTCAAACTCGCCTTCCCATTTAGACATGACAATCGCAGCTAATGAGTTGCCGACGACATTGACAACTGTGCGCATCATATCTAAAATCCGGTCAATACCGGCTATGAAAGCAAGTCCTTCTAAAGGAATTCCTACTGTACCGAGTGTTGCTAACAATACAACGAATGAAACTCCAGGAACCCCAGCAATTCCTTTTGATGTGACCATTAACACCAACATTAAGGAAATTTGCTCCGCAATCGTAAGGTCAATTCCATACATTTGAGCAATAAATAAGGCAGCAATTGCTTGATAGAGGGTAGACCCATCAAGATTAAATGAATATCCGGTCGGGATAACAAAGGAAGTAATCGCTTTAGGGCAACCAAACTTCTCCATCTTCTCCATAATTCTCGGTAAAACCGTTTCAGAGCTTGATGTAGAGTAGGCTAAGATTAATTCATCCTTTAAGACTTTAATTAAATGAAGGATGTTCACTCCTACGAATTTAGCTATTAATCCAAGTACTATGAAAATAAAGCCAATCATCGATCCATAAACGACGAAAACTAATTTACTTAGCGGAATAAGTGATTCTACCCCAAACTTGGAAACGGTTACACCAATCAAGGCAAAAACGCCAAATGGTGCGAATTTCATAATTTGGTTCGTTACATAAAACATCGCATCCGCTGTACCTTGGAAGAACCTTAGGACTGGTTTTCCCCTCTCTCCAATAGCGGCGATTCCAAGTCCAAAGAAAACAGAAAAGAATATAATCGCTAGCATATCTCCTTCAACAAAGGACTGGAAAATATTTTCTGGAACTATATTGACAAACGTCTCAATAAATCCATGATCCTTCGCTTCTTCAGAGCCTTGCTCATAAGCTGAAATATCGGTTTTATCTAAGGAACCCATATCAATGCCTTCACCAGGTTGGAAAACATTCGCTACTAAAAGCCCGATAATAATGGCAACTGTGGTAACGATTTCAAAGTAGAGAATCGTTTTCCCACCTAATTTTCCAAGCTTTTTAATATCACCAACACCAGCTACCCCAACAATGAGTGAGGCCACGACAATCGGGATTACAATCATTTTAATCAAACGAATAAATATGTCACCTATAGGTTGTAAGTAAGTAGCAACGGCTGGATTACCGTAAAAAATGGCTCCAACTGCAATACCAAGGACAAGTCCGACAAAAATCTGCATCGCTAAACCAAACTTTTTCAATAGATCACCTCTTTTATTTTTTCCTTTTGGTTCGTCTTGTGAACATACTTCATAAAGCTACAGCTTATTTTATAATACAAACTACAAAAAACGACAAAAACCTACAAAATGAATAAAATCTATTTTTCATAAATGTAAATATTCATAAAAGTCAAGTAGTGTTGTTTTTCATCGATCAAAACGATATACTGTTTCTCGGAAGCGGTTTGTGTAAACAACAGTTTAATCAAAATATATTGGTTTTTTTCTTAAAAATCGTCATGTTTTCCTCAGTAGTAGGGAACTTTAAGAAAAGAGCTTTTTTTAATAAGATTTGGAAGTGGCTTTTGTGAGAATCAATCCTTTAATAAGAAAAGATATCAATATCCTAGCTTTGATGATCCTCATCGTCCCTCTAGCAGGTGAATTAAAATTCTTTCCGTTCGACGGGACATTCCGAGTTAGCTTAGGCTCACCCGCTTTCTTCTTCTTTTTATTATTGCTTCGTAAACTACCGGCTATTGCAGCGGGTTTTTTAATTGGTCTTTCTGTTGAAGGATTTCGTTTCTTAGTAGACTTGGCTTTCATTGGAGATGCGAATTGGTCTTCCTTTTTCCAGGTCCATTACCCGGCTTTTTTCTATTATCTGGCCTTTGGTGCTCTCTTTGATTTATTTAAAGTCAATCGCTTCCATAATCGTCCTTTCTTATTAGGCCTGCTTGGCATCATGATGGAAATCACCGCGAATGTGATTGAACTGGCGGCACAGATGATCACACTGAATACCTTTATTCCTCTATCAGATATGAATAAAATTACGATTATCGCCATATTTCGTAGTTTCTTTGTCATTGGATTCTTGAATTTGATGAAGCTGTACGAAGCTCGAGTTAGCGAAATGAAGATCCGCAAACAGAATGAACGGATGCTGATGCTGATCTCCAATTTGTATGAGGAATCAATTCTTTTAAAGAAAACACTGGTGAATGCTGAAAATATTACAAAAAAAACCTATGATCTGTATAAGGGCCTGAATCAAGTTCCTTCTGTACAAGAGGTCACTCATTTACGCCAGCAAGCTTTAACCATCGCTGGTGAAGTACATGATATAAAAAAAGACAATCAACGTATATTTGCGGGACTTTCTAAGTTGATTACCGAAGAAAACTACACACCTTATATGAATGTAGATGAGTTAGTTAGTATCATCATTAGGTCGAACAAAAAATATGCATTGCTACTTAAGAAAGATGTTCAATTTACTTATAAAATCAACGGTAATCATCCAGATTATCACGTTTATACCATACTCTCGATCATCAATAACATCGTCGCTAACGCTGTAGAAGCATTAGAAGATGAGGGAATGATTGAAATTAGAATGGCTCAGGAGCTTGACTTTATCGAATTTCGAATTGAAGATAACGGACCAGGAATTCCGCCAAAGCATAGAGAGCTGATATTCAAGCCAGGCTTCACTTCGAAATATGACCGTTATGGAAACCCGTCAACTGGTATTGGGTTATTTTATGTAAAAGAAATGATTGAACAGCTTGGAGGCGATGTGACCTTCGAGAACAGGAAAGAAGGAAGTGGCACAATATTTATCATACGATTACCGATTCTTCCATTGATCGAGAAGGGGTGATAACATGAATTTTTATATAACAGATGATGATGAAGCGATACGCACAATGCTGACTCAAATTATCGAAGAAGAGGATATCGGAGAAGTCGTTGGCGAAGCTTGGGACGGGTCGCTTTTAGATGGAATGACACTGACCCTGAAAAAAGTCGATGTTTTGTTTATCGATCTCCTCATGCCAATTCGGGACGGAATCGAAACCATTCGACAAATCAAACCTGAATTTAACGGAAAAGTCATAATGCTTTCTCAGGTGGAGTCAAAGGATATGATTGGTGAAGCCTATTCACTCGGAATTGAACATTACATTACAAAACCAATCAATAAATTCGAGGTGTTAGCCGTAATCCAAAAGGTCATAGAGCGCATTCGTTTAGAAAAATCGGTTCACGATATTCACCAATCACTCACTACAGCACTAAACTTAGAACCACCGCAAAACCAAAGACAAGCCTTAAACAGAAAAAAATTAAAAGCATCCGGTCGTTTCCTTTTGTCTGAATTGGGTATCGCCGGAGGAAGTGGGAGTAAAGATCTCCTAGATATCCTAGAGTATTTAGATGAATATGAACGGATACATACATTAGAAAAAGGGTTTCCACCACTAAAAGAGATCTTTGAAAAGCTTGTTCAAAAAAGACAAGGAAACCATTCCCCCCCGTCAGAGTTAACTAGGGAAATCAAAGCAACAGAACAGCGCGTTAGAAGAGCCATTAGTCAATCACTAAATCATTTGGCCTCTATTGGACTAGCGGATTTTTCAAATTTAAAATTCGAAACATATGCCTCAAAGTTTTTTGATTTCACTGTAATAAGAAAAAAAATGAACGAATTAAAAAAAGAAACCTCCACTACAACACTAAGAATCAATACAAAGAAGTTTATACAAGTTTTATATTTTGAGGCTAAGCAAGTGAGCGAACTGCATTGAGATCTTTCGGCTAACGTGAAGCGAAATAACTGGGCAGAAATCAAAATGATGGAGCCGTAAGAGTTTTAATCTATCTACTTTTGGATAATCAACACTCCTATTAATATATAAATAAAAACACCCCTATAACGTTAAGGGGTGTAAAACAAATCAGTTTATTTATTCATTGAGGCTGATCGGATTTCATTGAGTTATAACATGTTCCAATACCCCCGAGTAAAGAACTTTCTTAGTACACCTGATTTCTATAAAATAGATTGGCCGTTCAGCAACCGACATCGGCCAAATCTATGATTCCGGTTAGAAATTACATTGTCCCAATAGCCGTAAGGTACCCACTTCTTATGATGATATTTTCTTATTGCCACTCTGTATGAAAGATTCCTACTCTATCATTGCGTTCATAAGTATGTGCACCAAAATAATCACGTTGTGCCTGTAAAAGGTTGGCATTTGATGTGCCTGTACGATAACTATCGTAATAGGTAAGTGATGCACTTAAACATGGAAGCGGCATCCCAACATTAATACCTTGGGAAACAACTTTTCGTAAACCCAATTGATAGGTTTCGAATTTTTCAGCAAAATAGGGGGCAACTAGTAAATTTACAAGCTTTGGTTGATTTTGATAAGCTTCACTAATTACATTTAAAAATTCAGCACGAATAATGCAGCCGCCGCGGAAAATAAGGGCAATATCTTTTAAAGGTAGATCCCAATCATAAAGTTCCGATGTCGTTTTATATTGGGCAAATCCTTGCGCGTATACACAAACTTTACCCAAATATAAGGCTTGTCTCATGTACTCAATCCACAAATCTTTCTCTAAATCTTGTCTATCAACCTCTGGACCTGTTAATATCCTTTCTGCATTGATCCGTTCATTTTTCAAAGTAGATAAGTAACGGGCAAATAAAGACTCTGTAATGATGGATAATGGGATACCGTTATTGATTGCTTGAATACTTGTCCATTTACCGGTTCCTTTTTGGCCTACTTTATCAAGAATTACATCTATGAGCGGCAATCCCGTTTCAACATCTATTTTTCTCAAAATATGAACAGTGATCTCTATTAAATAGCTTTTCAGTTCTCCCTGATTCCATGTTTCAAAAATGTTAGCAATTTCCTTGATAGGCAAGTTTAATCTTTCTCTTAAAAATGTATAGGCCTCTGCGATTAATTGCATATCTGCATACTCAATGCCATTATGCACCATCTTCGTAAAGTGACCCGCACCTTTTGGACCAATATAAACGCAGCAAGGGTCATTTTCAACTTTTGCCGCTATTTTAGTGAGAATAGGTGCTACTTTTTCATATACTTCCATATCTCCCCCAGGCATAATCGAAGGACCTTTCAAAGCTCCAATTTCACCACCGGAAATCCCTATACCTAAATAATCGATTCCTTTTGATTTCAGATCATCATATCTGCGTGAAGTATCTTCATAATGGGAGTTGCCGCCGTCCATGATAATATCGCCTTTCTCAAGGAAAGGGACCACTGAACCAATGACGGAATCTACCACCTCGCCGGCTGTGACCATAAGGAAGATCTTTCTAGGAGTTTCTAAGGACTGAACAAAGCTTTGAATATCGTAGTACGGATAGATTTGTTCGTTTTCAGCTTTCTGTACAAGTTGATCCGTTAAATCTCTAGTATAATTATAGACAGCTACTTTTTCTTCATTTCTAGCCATATTTAAAGCTATATTGCTGCCCATCACTCCTAAACCAATGACACCAATCGTCTGACCCATGAATCTATATTCCTCCTTTTTATATGACTAAACTTAATAATAGAATAAATCCTAACCCAGCTACCGAAATAATCGTTTCAAGTAATGTCCATGTTGCAAATGTTTCTTTCATGCTTAAACCAAAATACTCTTTAAACATCCAAAAACCGGCATCATTTACATGGGAGGCAATTAAACTTCCCGCCCCGGTTGCAAGCACGACTAAAGCAAGGTTAACATCGGAATGGCCCAACATAGGAGTGACTAAACCGACAGTTGTTAACGCCGAAACGGTAGCCGACCCTAAAGCAATCCGCAAAATAGCCGCAATCATCCAGGCAAGTAAAATAGGTGATAAGGATGTTCCGTTGAATAATTCGGCTACATAATTACCAACTCCGCCATCAATTAATACTTGTTTAAAAGCACCTCCGCCCCCAATGATTAAGAGCATCATACCAATCTGTGTAATGGCTGCTGTACAAGAATCCATCACCTGTTTGACCGGAATATTTCTTGATAGTCCCATCGTAAAGAAGGCAACGACTAATGATATCAACATGGTAGTAGAAGCATTGCCTATAAAACTAACAAACTTAAATAACGTATTATTTTCCAAACCCATTGTTTCTTGAATCAGGGAAATAATCGTAGCAATAGACATTAATATTACAGGCAGCATTGCTGTAAACACGCTTATTCCAAATCCAGGTGTATCCTCTAGTTTAAAAGTTTTTTGTTCTCCTAAAGAGGCGATATTACCAGTTTTTTTGAATGATTCAGGCAGGATCTTTTTTGCAACCTTAGCAAAAAGTGGTCCAGCTAAGATTACTGTTGGAATAGCGATAATAAAACCGTAAAGTAATACTTCACCAATATTTGCCCCATATTCCCCTGCGATGACTGTTGGGCCTGGGTGTGGCGGCAAGAATCCATGGGTCACTGATAAAGCGGCCACCATCGGAATGCCGAGATATAATATAGATACTTTTAATTGTTTAGAAATCGAAAATATAATGGGAATCAATAATACTAACCCTACTTCAAAAAACAAAGCGATCCCAATAATGAATGATGCAACCACTACAGCCCACTGGATCTTTTTTTCTCCGAATCTGCCAATTAAGGTCATTGAAATGCGTTGGGCACCTCCTGCGTCTGCAATGAGCCTGCCTAACATCGCACCTAAACCAAAGATTAGAGCTAAATGACCAAGTGTTCCGCCTAATCCAGCTTCAATGGAGTTTACAATGCTGTCTAGTGGCATTCCAAGTGCTAATGCTATGCCAAACGATACAATGATTAATGAAACAAACGTGTTTACCTTCAAAGCCATGATTAAAATGAGTAGTGCTAAAATCCCGCACGCTACAATAAATAGTGGCATAATCTTCCCCTCCAAAAATGATCTTATATATTGGTTAAGCCTCTTTGATAATTTGCAATATGTGTATAATTTTCTTCTAGTATTCTTGATAAATTAATAAAGATCGGCAATAATTTTCTATATTCTTTTACCGCATCTTCTCTGGGTGTGTGTTTGTAAGTGCTTCCAATCATGTCCGAAGCGACACTAAATGATTCCACTTTCCCCATGGCATATAATCCTAAAATACAAGCACCCAAACAGGAACTCTCATAGCTTTCTGGAACCACCACTTCTAAATCGAATATATCGGACATCATTTGCCGCCAAACCGTCGACCTTGCGAAGCCTCCAGTTGCCTGGATTCGGGTCACAGGTCCTTCCGTGCATTCCAATAATGCCAAAAAGACGGAGTATAAATTGTAAATGACGCCTTCGAGGGCTGCTCGAATCATATGTTCCTTTTTATGCGACATCGTTAAGCCAAAAAATGAGCCACGTACATCCGGATTCCATAACGGCGCACGCTCACCCGCTAGGTATGGATGAAACAACAATCCATCAGAACCTGGTCTTATCCGTTCCGCTATTTTGGTTAATACTTCGTAAGGGTCAATCCCTAATCTTTTCGCTGTTTCCACTTCTGAAGAGGCAAATTCATCCCTAATCCAATGAAGAACCATCCCGCCATTGTTTACAGGACCGCCAATGACCCAATGCTTTTCCGTTAAGGCATAGCAAAATAATCGCCCTTTTTCATCTGTTTGCGGTTCGTCAATAATGGTTCTAATCGCGCCGCTTGTCCCAATCGTAACCGCGATCTCGCCTTTTTCGATTGCATTCACACCTAGATTAGAAAGCACCCCATCACTTGCTCCAATAACAACTGGAGTTTGTGGATCAATCCCCATTTGTTTCGCTATCATTGGATTGCAGTTGTGAAAAATCTCCGTTGTCGGTACGAGCTTAGATAATTGCTCCCGTGTTATACCAGCGATTTTCAATGCTTCTGCATCCCAATCCAAGTTTTTAAGATTCATCATTCCCATCGAAGAAGCTAACGAGTGATCTACGACATATTGATCAAAAAGCTTTTTGAAAATGAATTCTTTAATTCCAATATATTTGGTAGCCTTTGCAGCAATTTCAGGGTGGTCATTCACAATCCAAGAAATTTTACTTAGTGGTGACATTGGATGAATGGGTGTTCCTGTTCGTTTGTAAATTTCATGACCATTTAACTCATCTTTTATTTTTCGTGCCCATGCTTCACTTCGATTATCCGCCCAGGTGATACACTTTGTCAGTGGTTGGTCATTCTCATCCATTGCAATAACACTATGCATCGCACTACTAAATGAAATAAACGATAATTTATTTTGAGAATGATAGGAATGTTTCATTATATTCGAAACCGCTTGCAATACAGCGTCAAAAATCTCTTCTGGATCTTGTTCAGCTGTTGAAATATCGGGTGTATAAAGAGGATAACCAATATTCTCCTGTTGAATGACTTCTCCTTTTTCACTAAATAATACAGCCTTAGTACTTGTTGTACCGATGTCTATCCCTAACATACAGTTAGTCATTTTCTGAACCTTCTCCTTTTGAAAGCATTTGTTGTGACATCCAAAGATCTTCTACCTTACCTTGAACATCATCAAAATTTTGATGTAAAGACTGAATCATGATGCTTCTATCTTTTTTATTTATTGCTTCAATATATAATTCATGATTTTTCACAACACGTGTAAGATCATCGTACTTTTGCTCAAAACGCATGCGCATTGATAAAAGAATTAAACTTTCCATCACGGGTTTCGCATTATTCCATATCATCAGGATGAAGGAATGATTAATCGTACGAATAATCGTTTCGTGAAACAAGACATCTTGATAGGAAAATTCATCGGCATCTTTATACTTTATTGCGATTTTCATCATCTCAAGTATTTTACTAAGCTCCCTTACTAACTCCTCCGTATCCATTTTCACAAGCCGTTCAAATACAAACGTTTCTATTAGCAAACGTATATCATAAATTTCTTCTATTTCTTTCTCTGTTAAACCTATAACAATCGCACCCATTCTTTCTAATCGAATAATATTTTCCGATGCGAGTATTTTTAATGCTTCACGAATGGGTGAACGACTAACTTCAAAATCCGCAGCTAATTTATTTTCTGATAAAACGGTCCCACTTTTAATCATGCCAGAAATAATCCGCATTCTAAGCTCGCATGCGACTCGCTCACCAGTCGAAGCTTTTAAAAGCCACTTTGTGGGATATAATAATTCCTTTAAATTGGCCATAATGACACGTCCTTATCTATTCAAGTATACTTGTATACAAGTATTATAGTACAGAATTATCAAAATGCAAGCGCTTTATAATCTTTCACACAAAACCCTCTAGTTTAGAATTCACTTAATTAAAGTCGATAATTCACTAGTAAACATCACTTTTTCACACCTGTAAAATGAGTATTTGCAGCTGTAGATTATGCTTTAATCCCTTTATCAAAAGCAAATTCTTCACGAATTTCATAAGATGGTTTTAACAATAGAAAAAAGACGATTTTCCCCCATTGTAGAAAAGTCGTCTTTTTCAGCTCAGAAAATAGATCCTTAAGTAATTTACCTAAGAGAGTTACTATTTCTTGCTAGTTAAAATAGCATTCATTTTATATTCTTTTTCTTCTTCACTTAAATATTCAAAGAGTCCGATCCGATTTCCCCAAGGATCCGTAAAGGTTCCCCACTTCACTGGGACTTCTGGTCTTTCATGAATCTCAAAGTCTTCGATTTCAAGCTCTCTCATTAATCGATCCCTTGTCGTTTTAATATTCGGTACCCCTAACCTAAGGGGACCACTTGCATCTGATGGTACTCCTTCTGCCACTTGCAGCCAGCACCTTGGAATGATTTCCCACTCGGCAAAACCTTTATGAGGGACAAAATCTGGTTCTCTATTTAATAATGTCCGGTACCACTTCTGACCTTCTACCATATCCATCACCCTGATTTGAATCGTCACTTCGTAAATCATCGCAAACTACCATCCCATTTTAATTAATAGTCATAACAAGCCTACAAATATGTACCTACTTAAGAAATTTTTACTCTATCATTTATTTCTTCTTTTTTATATGACATTCCTTCATAGATGACCCATTTACAGGAAAAATAGGGATTAAGTCCATATAATTGTGTAAAAAGAAAGAGTCATTTTATTCTTTCTTGTCAACAATGTTTTCAACGACGATA
>JANAVG010000051.1 GCA_024213275.1 Rossellomorea sp. BNER | reverse complement strand
GTAGATTTCACCTGTTTTTGCTTCTGAAAGCAGTGTTCGAATCAACATTTTTTGTTGTTCCCAATTTTCATTATGTAAGATCTTTCGATTATTTCCTTCTTTCGCTTTCGTACAATTCGCACGAAGAGGACACCCATCACAACTCTCACATTCGTATACCTTATACTCTCTTGTGTAGCCATACCGATCCGTCTTATGGGAAACATGACGAAATGTTAATCGCTGCCCGTTTGAGCAAGTATACGCATTACTCAACGCGTCATAGTGCCAGTTCGCGATATTGAATTCATCTTTTTTATACTTTTTCGTTTGTTCTTTTCGATGCATGTTATAAGTGATAAGAGGTGTAGACTCGCGGTTTACAATCACATCCTGATAGTTTTCTTCACTTCCATATCCAGCGTCTGCGACAATATAGGCTGGCAATTGAAAGAAGTGTTGTTCAATTTGATCTAGAAATGGAATGAACGTACGAGTATCTGTTGGGTTCGGAAATATATCATAAGCCAGTGTATATTGACCTTCGGTCGCAATTTGCACGTTGTACCCGGCTTTTAATTGTCCGTTTTTCATGTAGTCATCTTTCATCCTCATGAAAGTGGCATCAGGATCTGTTTTTGAATAACTATTCCGGTCACCAAATGTGTCCATGTCCTGTTGGTATTTAAGTTTACGTAATAAGAAATCCTGAAATTGTTTATACCATTGTTTAGGCTGTTTCCGTTCAGAACGAAGTTTCTTTCGTTCTGCTACATCATCACTCGATTCGATTTTCTGAGTCAGCTCCTCTACGACTTCACCCAGTTTTTCAGTGACTGCTGAAAGCTCTGCTGCAGAGAGTTCTTCCGGACTTTCCTTTTCAATAGCCGGAAGAATCGACTGTTGAACTAAGTCATCATAAATCAGATTCGATTTTTCAATTAGCGCCTGACTGTATTTTTCGACAGACTTACGCCATACAAACGTGAATTTATTGGCATTTGCTTCGATTTTAGTGCCATCGATAAAAATGGCCTCATCATCAATTTGTTGTTTCTCTACCAAATGACAACGAAACTGAACGAAGCATTCACGTAAAAGTACCTTTGCATCAGGGTGGACGCGGAATCGATTGATGGTACGGTAGGTTGGTCGATGATTCTGAGCTAGCCACATCATACGCACGCTATCTTTTAACAGTGCTTCAATTTTTCTGCCAGAGAAAACCGATTGTGTATATGCACAAAGAATAATCTTCATCATCATGCGTGGATGGTAGGCAGGACAGCCCG
>JANAVG010000050.1 GCA_024213275.1 Rossellomorea sp. BNER | reverse complement strand
TAGTAAACCAATTTAACACCCCCACTATTTCACCTCCCCTCATATTAACTAATTGATTTAAATAGCCTCTTAATATTCTTTTTATCTATTGGAGAAGAATCTTTTAATTCGTGATCAAATTGCAAGGCGTGAAGAAACGCAAAAAAGCCATCGGTCTTTCGTAGACGTGGCTCAATTTTTTCATAAGTTATATTTCCTTTACTATCTCGTTTAATATAAACGTTATTAGTAAACCAACGCATCATTAAATCTTCTTTAGTAAATACAATATTTTCATAGGCAAATAAATCTTCGATAATTGGTTGCAACTGAGTATGCGTTTTACTTCCACTTCTGGCAATGATAAGTTGATCAAATCCAGCTGCTTCAAATTCTTCTCTTAGGTAGTTAATCCGGTACATATCTGCTGTTATGAATTTAATGTCATGTTGTCGGGCTTGTTCAGCAAACCATTTCACCAGATACTCCGGCTTGTTGGTTTCTTCTTTTATGATGGTGACAAGTCCTTGTTCAATCGCGCGTTCTATATCCACCTTGTAATTATTCAATAGAAGAGATTGATGATTAATAAAAGTGTGTTGCTTGAAGTAACGCTTTTTGCCTTTCTTAAAGTAAAGACCTACTCCTACAAAGTCTGTTGTATCAGAATAATCAATTGAACCGATACATGGAGCATTTTTGAATTCTGGAAACTCCTGTTTTGTTGCTGCTTCGATTTTTTCCCATGCTGCCACAAGATCATAAGTATCTTGTGAAGGGATGTTCATCCGCTTAGTCATGAATTCTAACTTGGCAGATTTTCGATGTTCCATGTTCTTGTATTCAGTTTCCATCTCCAGCTTCAAATGCGGAAAATAATTAATCGATGGATTAGCTTTTTCCCACATTGTAAAGTCATGGACTTCTTCTGAAGAATCTAACTTACAAATGAAAGGGAATAAACGGCTGTTCTTTATTTCACCCGTTAAAACCATTTTGGCTTCTTCTTTCATTTGATCAAGGAAGCCACCACGAATATTCCCATCTGTCGTAATATAAAAACGCCTTGGATTAGGAACTTTACCAAGGGCCGATGTGAATACTTTGATATTCTCTTCGTTCTCATAAGCATGGACTTCATCAAAGATAATGGCGCCAGGTCTTAAACCATCTTTAGTTTTGGCATTATTGGTAAAGTATTGTAATTTTGATTTTGTTTTTAAAAACTCAATTACTTTTTGAGTGCGTTTAAAAATCTTCTTAAGCTTTTTCCAATGATCATCAAGTGCTTCCCAAACATCCGTGAAGGACATCTTTGCCTGGTCCTGACTTGTTGCGACGATGGCCACGTCATACTTTCTGATTTTCTGTTTAGAAATCAAATACAAACTTAATGCAGCAATGAATCCGTTCTTCCCGGCTCCTCGCCCCATCATTAAAAAAAACTCATTGAATACCAATGAGTCATCTTCTTTATAAAAGAACCC
>JANAVG010000048.1 GCA_024213275.1 Rossellomorea sp. BNER | reverse complement strand
AATGGATCCGATGAGGTTGCTGAAATGGAAGTAGAGATTACAGCCTATCCAGATGAACAAGGAAATATAATGTATGGGGCATTTGTTTCTGAATTAGAAGATCCATCTATTGCAACTACTTGGCATACACAATTTAATTATGCATTGGTAGAGGCTATACCAGTGGTTTAAAGAGTAGGATAATTCCTACTCTTTTTTACTTGTGAAACGGAGGGAAATTTATGGGCATTAAGATTAACACGATTGTATTAAAAGACATTGAGATCATTGAATTAGAAAATGGTGATTTTGAGAAACGATATATAAATCCAAAGAAATATCCAGCCTTCATTACGAATCGCTCACTTGCTACAGGACGAAATTTAGGAATTACTAAAACCTCCTTAATAAGTGAACTCATTATAATGAAAGGCGTTTTCCCTGGGGATGGTGAGATTAACATTGACGATATTAAACCTGAACAGGCAGTATTACTAGATTCAGAAAGGTATTTACCAACTATTTACTTAGGGCTTATAGGGGCAAATAAAGACCTTGAGCTTTCATATGAGGAATTTCTGGACCGATATCACGGAGATATAGAACAGATCTTAAATGATTACGTTGGTTTGGTTGCTCCATTCGTTCAGGAAAACTCAAATGAATTTGCGAAGGGATTAAAGAAGAGTACATCAACAAAAAAGTCGGGGAAGGCGAAAAAGTAAAATCGCCAGTTCTAAATATTGAGTGTGTAGAGGACAAATATACACTTTATGTACTTGTTTACGGGATTGATCCTAAAACTTTTTGGGACTATCCAGCCGTTGATGTTGAGAAAATCTTTGAAAACAAAATGGCCTATGACTCCTGGGCGAATAATCCCAAGTAGATAGGTGGTGAGGTCTTGGCCAAACAACCTGAAACAAAAGTGAAATTTAGTATTTTTAATAAGGAATTTAACAAAGGTATTCAGGAAATGAACCAGGAAAGCAAGAAGTTGAAAAAAGAATTTAAACTTCAAGAAGAACAACTAAAAGCGAATGGTTCAGCAACTGATTTACTACAAAATAAAATTAGTCGCTTATCGGCAGAACAAGAAATTACTAAACAAAAAATCCAAGCGACTGCAGATCAACTCGCAAAGGCAAAAACCTATTATGGGGAAAACTCTAATGAAGCGAATAGGCTATCGAATACATTACTAGACTTGCAGATCAGTGAGCAAAAGCTTTCGAATTCTATTAGTCATTCTAAAAAAGAATTGAGTCAGCAAGGTCAAGAAATGCAACAGACTGCTGAGGATGCTAAAAGTCTTGGTAGAGCACTTGATGAGGCAGGACAAAAGGCAAAAGACGTAGGTAGCAATATGTCAGCAGTATCTCTTCCAATAGCAGGAATTGGTCTTGCAGCAGGGAAGATGGCTATTGATATTGACGGAGCAGTCCGATTAATGAATGGCTCACTTGGTGCCACTGGAAAAGAAGCGGAACAATTAGAGAATGATTTAAAAACCGTATGGACAGATGGGTTTGGAGAGAATCCAGAAGCAGCTGCAAGAGCTATGATGATGGTGAAACAGAATATTCAAGGAGTTAATTCTGGGAAGCCATTGCAGGAAGTCACAAAGGATGTTCTGACTTTAGC
>JANAVG010000005.1:206615-295842 GCA_024213275.1 Rossellomorea sp. BNER | reverse complement strand
AGGCACGCCGCCAGCGTTCGTCCTGAGCCAGGATCAAACTCTCCGATAGAAGTTTGACTTGCTCATTTGTGTAAGAACCATGTTCTTACGTTGTAAATCTTTTTTAGAATTAACGTTGACGTTTTGTCTTGTTCAGTTTTCAAGGTTCAATCTTCTGTTGTCTTAAGCGACCTATATAATATAACATTTTAATAAGTTAGCTGTCAACAACTTTTTATTTTTTTATTTCATGGCTTTTTTGCCAACGAGATTCATTATACATAGGTTTATCCTTCTTCACAAGGGGTAATTTAAAATTTATTAGGTTTTTATTCAAAAGCATATTAACAACAAATTGCTAAAAAAGAATAACCCAACGAAGCAGGCTTAGAGGTGTGAAGGGATATCAAATTTCATCGGGTCTCTGACAATATATTTTCTAAATGCTAATGACTTCTTTGATATGAAGATCTCTTCTTTTCTTTAAGTCTAGTATTTTATTTGTTTTAACTACTTTTAGAAGGGGTCTTGTTAATGTATCACTATTGGTAAAAATGACTTCTCCTGTTTCTCCATTTGAAACTTTAACTATTGCTCTTGGGGAAAGATTTGCTACTAATTCTAGTAATGCATCTACCACTTTAATATCGAGTTTGCCGAAATAATCTTCTTTTATCTTTTCAAGAACTATAAAAGGAGTTTGCATACTTCTGTATAATCTTTCTGAAACCATTGCATGATACATGTCTGCAATGGCAATAATTTGTGAATTGATATGTATGCGATCACTGCTTTCACCTGAAGGATAACCAGTTCCATCAATACGTTCATGATGTTGGAAAATAGCTAGCTTCATATCTGGTTTTAGAAGTGGAATATCCTTCACCATTTTATAGCTTAGGGCTGTATGTTGTTTGATTTCATTAAATTCTTCCTCTGTTAAAGCTGTTTGTTTCGTTATTATTGAGGGTCTCACTTTAGCCATTCCACAATTTGCTAGCGAACCTGCTAAAGCTATTTGATTTATATTGCCTCCCTCATATCCAAGCTTCTTAGCGACCATAGCACTTATCAATCCTACTGAAAGAAAATGATGATAAATGTATTCTTCTTTAGTGGAGTACAAATGGATTTTATAAATATGGATTGGGTTTTCTTCAAAAACTTTTAACAAAGGAAGAATAATGTTTCTTATTGTAGTAATATCTACCCTTATACCAGATTGCCAATTTTGAAATTCTTGTTTTAATTGTTGAACACCACTTAAATAAAGAGTGATGAATGGATCTTTTTCTAATGTTCTTTCTACAGTATTTTTTTCTTTACTATTATCTAGTGTAAGATTTAGTCGAAGTGGCTCCCCATTAGCTTTTGTTTTTTCAACACCTACTTCATGAATTAAAAAAGATTTCAGAACTTCGATATGTAGTGATGAAATGACAGTGTTTCTTGGAATGATAGGATTACTAGTCATCCCCATAATATCATTTTCCAAAATACTACCCTCTTCAAGTTCTTCCACTCTGACTTTCACAAATATCACCTCATCAAATGGTCTCTTTTTATTTTTTCTTTATTTTACCAAATAAATATGAGACGTTCTTAAGTTTTTTGAAATTAAAGCGTAAAAAAGAGTGATTCGATGTAAGTGACGTTCATTAATAATGAATGCCAGAACTTCGAATCACCTTTTAAATTACTCTTCAGTAGGAGTTTCCTGAAGGTCAACGTCTATTTCTTCACCTTCTTCTCCCTCCGTACTTTCTTCTTCTTTTGCTACTTTTGCTACTGTGGCTACAAATCCTTCTTCATCTAGACGGATTAGTTTAACCCCTTGAGTGTTACGCCCAGTTGTGGAGATATCTTTAACATCCATGCGAATCATAACTCCATGAGCCGTGATCAACATAATGTCCTCTTCTCCTGTAACAGATTTAACGGCTACTAGCTCGCCATTTTTTTCTGTAATATTACATGTCTTTAGACCTTTACCACCACGGGTTTGGACTCTGTACTCTCCTGCTGGTGTACGTTTTCCAAATCCATTTCTCGTTACAACTAACACATCATCATTTTCTTCAAGAATTTCCATTCCGACCACTTCATCTTCAGAGGTTAAGTTAATTCCCTTAACTCCAGTGGCAGTACGCCCCATAGATCGAACATCTAATTCAGGGAATCGGATTAACAATCCCTTTTTCGTTCCAATAATCATGTTTTTAGTACCATCTGTCAGCCTAACAGATATCAACTCGTCATTTTCCCTTAGATTAATGGCGATCAATCCGTTTGTACGAATGTTCGCATAGTCGGAAACTGGCGTACGTTTTGAAATCCCCTGTCTCGTAGTAAAGAATAAGTACCAATCATCTACAAACTCTTCAATACGGATCATAGCATTGATCTCTTCATCCTGATCGATCCCTAAGAGGTTAATGATCGGAATTCCCTTTGCTGTTCTGCTGAGTTCTGGAATTTCATAGCCTTTTGCTCTATATGCTTTACCTTTATTAGTAAAGAAAAGGATTGTATCATGAGTCGAAGTTGTAAGAAGATGCTCAACAAAATCGTTCTGATTTGTTCCCATTCCTTGGATCCCCCTACCACCACGTTTTTGACTGCGGTAAGTAGATACTGGAAGTCGTTTAATATAACCGTTATGTGTTAATGAAACGATTATATTTTCCCGAGGAATTAAATCTTCATCTTCAATTTGCTCGATTCCACCAGAAACTATTTCTGTACGACGCTTATCGTTAAATCGCTCTTTAATTTCCTCTAGTTCTTGGCGAATAATTTCTAACACTTTTTCTTCATCTGCAAGAATCGCCTTTAGTTCTCCAATGAGCTTGACTAAATCTTGATACTCGTTTTCAATCTTGTCACGCTCAAGTCCTGTAAGACGTTGTAAGCGCATATCAAGGATCGCTTGGGCTTGTTTTTCAGATAAAGTGAATTGTTCCATCAATCCTGCTCTTGCGATGTCTGTTGTTTCTGAACCTCGAATTAAGGCAATAATTTCATCTATATGGTCTAGGGCAATTCGTAAACCTTCTAAAATATGAGCCCTTGCTTCAGCTTTTCTTAGTTCAAATTCAGTTCTTCTACGAATCACTACTTGTTGATGGTCTAAATAATATTTAAGACATTGTTTTAAATTTAAGACCTTTGGCTGACCATCTACGAGAGCTAAAAGATTGATTCCAAAGCTCGATTGTAATGCTGTTTGTTTGTACAGGTTATTCATTAGTACTTCAGCATTAGCATCTCTTCTTACTTCAATAACAATTCTCATTCCATTACGATCTGATTCATCGCGAAGGTCTGTGATTCCATCAATCTTTTTATCTCTTACTAAGTCAGCAATCCTCTCAATAAGTTTTGCTTTATTGACTTGATAAGGTATTTCATTAACAATGATGGTTTCTTTCCCATTTGCTTTTTGTTGGATATCGACGCGGGCACGCATCGTAATAGAACCCCTACCTGTTTCATATGCTCTACGGATTCCGCTTCTTCCTACGATCATTCCTGCCGTTGGAAAGTCAGGACCTGGAATATAATCCATCAGTTCTTGGATGGTAATCTCTGAATCCTTACTTAAAGCAAGCAGTCCATCAATGACTTCACCTAATTGATGTGGTGGTATATTTGTAGCCATTCCAACTGCTATACCAGAAGAACCATTTACAAGTAAGCTAGGAAACCTTGCAGGAAGAACAATAGGTTCCCTTTCTGAACCATCATAGTTATCTCTGTAATCAATTGTATCCTTGTTAATATCCCGAATAAGCTCCATGGATATTTTTGACATACGAGCTTCTGTATAACGCATCGCCGCTGCGGAGTCTCCATCAACAGAACCAAAGTTCCCATGTCCATCTACTAACATATAGCGATAGTTAAAATCCTGCGCCATTCGCACCATCGTTTCATATACAGCTGAGTCACCATGAGGATGATACTTACCAATAACTTCACCAACGATACGTGCAGATTTCTTATGAGCTTTATCTGCTGTCATTCCTAAGTCATTCATTGCGTACAAAATACGACGATGAACAGGCTTTAATCCGTCCCGAACATCAGGTAATGCCCGAGAAACAATTACACTCATGGCATAATCTAAGAAGGATGTACGCATCTCTTGGCTAATATTAATCTCTTTTATTCTAGAATTCGGCGTCTCTGCCATAGTAAAAGGGACCTCCTTTTAAGAAAGGTTAAACCTTTCTTCCGCTTTCCCTGTTCTTTGATAGGGTAATTCTAATATATAAAAGACAGGGCTGACCCAAACAAAAGGATCAGGACCACAGCTACAATATAGAATTATTTTTACTCAAATTACTGGTGATTTACCTTTTGGATTACATTTGAAAATATTAAACATCCAAGTTTTTCACATACATTGCATTGGATTCAATGAAGTTTCTACGAGGTTCCACTTTGTCCCCCATTAGAATTTCAAACGTTTCATCCGCTTCAATCGCATCCTCTAGACTTACTTGAAGAAGTGTACGGTTTTCCGGATCCATTGTTGTTTCCCAGAGTTGTTCTGCATTCATTTCACCTAAACCTTTGTAACGCTGGATACCAGGTTTCGGTTGAGCAGGTAACTGTGATAAGGTTTCCTCCAATTGTCTATCATTATAAACGTATTCAACTTTTTTCCCTTGTTGAATTTTATATAGAGGTGGTTGAGCGATATAGATATAACCCGCTTCAATAATCTGTCTCATGTAGCGATAAAAGAACGTCAACAGCAATGTTCTAATATGTGCTCCATCGACATCGGCATCGGTCATAATGACAACTTTTTGATACCGTGCCCTTGAAATATCAAAGTCTTCTCCAATTCCAGTTCCTAATGCTGTAATGATCATTCTTATTTCATTGTTAGAAAGGATTTTATCTAATCGTGCCTTTTCAACGTTAATAATCTTCCCGCGCAATGGGAGAATTGCTTGGAAATGACGGTCACGTCCCTGCTTTGCTGATCCACCGGCAGAATCACCCTCAACGATATAAAGTTCACTTATCTCAGGGTCTCTTGAAGAACAGTCAGCGAGTTTACCTGGTAAGCTAGAAACTTCTAATGCACTTTTTCTTCGTGTTAATTCTCTTGCTTTTTTTGCAGCTAATCTTGCTCTTGCTGCCATGAGTCCTTTTTCTACAATCTTTCTTGCCACTACTGGGTTTTCAAGAAGGAACGTTTCAAAGTGCTCAGAGAATAACGCATCAGTTACTGTTCTTGCTTCAGAGTTCCCTAGCTTTGTTTTTGTTTGCCCTTCAAATTGAGGGTCTGGGTGTTTAACAGATACAATAGCTGTTAGCCCTTCTCGTACGTCCTCCCCAGAAAGGTTTGAATCATTTTCTTTGTATATATGATTTTTACGAGCATAATCATTTATTACTCGGGTTAAGGCTGTTTTAAATCCAGATTCATGTGTTCCACCCTCATAAGTGTGAATATTATTAGCGAAAGAGTAGATATTACTTGCAAAGCCTTCATTGTACTGTAGGGAAATTTCAATAGAGATTTCTTCTCTTTCCCCTTCAATAAAAATCGGTTCCTCATGAATCACTTCTTTTGAACGGTTTAAATGTTCAACGTACGACTTAATACCACCTTCATAGTGGTATTCGTTTTGTTTATCCTCTTCTCGTTTGTCCTCAATGGTAATCTTAAGTCCACGATTTAGGAATGCTAATTCTCTTATACGATTTGCGAGGATATCGTATTCATATTCTCTAGTTTCTGTAAAAATCTCTGGATCTGGTACAAAGTGAACTATTGTTCCAGTTTTATCTGTTTCTCCTTCAATTCTTAAATCAAAGCTAGGAATTCCTCTTTCAAATTTCTGATAGTGAATTTTACCATCACGATGGACGAATACTTCAAGTTCTGTGGAAAGTGCGTTAACTACAGATGCCCCTACACCATGAAGGCCACCAGAAACTTTATATCCCCCGCCACCGAATTTACCTCCAGCATGGAGAACGGTCATAATGACTTCTACCGCAGGTCGTCCCATTTTTTCATGAGTTCCAACAGGTATTCCACGACCATTATCAATTACGGTTATGCTATTATCTTTTTCAATGATGACGTTAATTTCTGTACAATAGCCAGCTAATGCTTCATCGATACTATTATCTACGATTTCCCATACTAAATGGTGTAGCCCTCTTGAACTTGTTGAACCAATGTACATTCCTGGTCTTTTCCTAACGGCTTCAAGACCTTCTAAAACCTGAATCTGATTTTCATCGTAAGATTGACCTTGAGCTTGCTTTTGCTCCATAGCCATACCATTTCACCTACTCTTTCTAATACATAGGATGCCTACAGAACGTAGGTCAGGTGCTGTCCAAAAGAAGTCCGGAACACTAGGTTCATCCATATATAGAAGATCCTTTAAGGGTTTCTTCCGTATATGGAAATTGTAGTTCTTGACACCTTTGATTGGGCCAGCCTATCCTCCATTGGTCTTTTTTCGGCGTTACTTAACCTTAGTTTTTTTCCCATCTATGGGGTGCATATCCCTTAAGTTACCCTGTATGACTGAACTATTTGTTTAATACATTTTCTTGGGCACTCCAACGTTTTGATCGTTTCTTTAACGTGTTAGATGCTAGTGGAGAAAGATACAAATGATTGACTGTTACAACTAATGATTTATAAGAACCTTTTGCTAAATTGCTAATCTGTTTTTCTTTTGTTTTCAAAAAATCCTGTAATTCGCTTGAGAACTGCACAGTGTCTTTATCAATGATTGCCACAATTTCATCCGTTCTGACCATGACATCTTCACCGACATGAATGTACACGGAAACACCTCACTTTAATCTATTCATCGTTCCCGCTTCCACAACATATGTAGCGGCTTCGTTTAGTGTCTGATGGTCGATACCATCTACACTTGTTGTCGTGACAAAGGTTTGTACTTTTCCTTGTATAGTGTTCAGTAAATGTGACTGACGATAATCATCCAACTCTGAAAGAACATCATCTAATAGAAGAATCGGATATTCTTTTATTTCAGAGTGTATGAGTTCAATCTCTGCTAATTTTATGGAGAGGGCAGTCGTCCTTTGTTGACCTTGAGAACCAAACGTCTGAACATCTCGATCATTGACGATAAATTGAAGATCATCTCGATGGGGGCCAATCAAAGTTACGCCTCGTTCGATCTCCCGTTCCCGAACTTTTTGAAATTTATTTTCAAATACTTCTATCATTTTCGACCAATCTTGGTCTTCTGATACGTCAATAGATGGTTTATATACAATTTTTAACGTTTCTAGATTTCTGGAAATGCCAGAATGGATTGGTTTAGCCCAATCCTCTAGTAGAGTGACAAACTCATAACGTTTTTTGACAATCTTTGTTGCAACTTCTATAAATTGATCTGTTAACACATCAAGCATCGTTTGATCTGTCTGTTTTTTTAACTGTAACAACTTTAAATAATGATTTCTTTGCTGGAGAATCTTTTTGTATACACCTATGTCATGTAAATACACCGGGGATACTTGTCCAATTTCCATATCAATAAAACGACGCCTTACTTGAGGGCTCCCTTTTACTAAATGGAGATCTTCTGGCGCAAACATGACAACGTTCATATTCCCAACGTATTGGCTTAATTTTTTTTGTTCGAGATGATTATATTTAGCTTTTTTCCCTTTTTTCGAAATCACTAATTCCAAAGGGATACTTCCATTGTATTTTTGAATCTTCCCTTTTATTTTAGCATATTCCTCATCCCAACGGATTAAATCTTTATCATTTGATGTACGATGAGAATTTGCCATTGCCAAAACATAGATAGACTCCATAATATTGGTTTTTCCTTGGGCATTTTCTCCAAGGATCACGTTCACTTTATTTTCAAATTCAATATCAAGTGAGCTGTAATTTCGATAATTGGTTAATTGAATATGATCAATGTACATAGAAAGAACACCCTTTATTGTTCATCAGAAATAAGAAAAGCGGAAGCGCCTTGAACAGGCCTGACAAGCATAAGACGAGTCACCTAGAAAGGGTGCCTTTTCCCTTTCTAGGTGGCTTGGCTTATGACTCGAAGGCCTAGGCGCTGGAGCTGGACAATGACAAACTTTTTTATCCATAAACACTCCTAATTTTTAACATTCTTATCTAACAATAAAAATCCCTATTTCGGGAATTTCAATTTTATCACCTACGGTTAACTTTCTTCCTCTTCTTTGGTCTTGTTCACCGTTCACAAATACTGTGTATTCACTTAAAAACCATTTTGCCATACCACCCGATTGAATGACTTCCGCTAGCTTCAAAAATTGACCAAGTGTGATTTTTTCCGTCTCTATTGTCACGATCTTTTCCATCTCAACTCACTACTTTCCGTTTTTTGTCTCTAATTATTTATTCTACTAAAGATTATTTATTAATACAAAGAGAGAAATGTAAAAGTGTTTTGCCTGTTTGCATGGAAAAAGAAGAAGACTGAGGCTGTCTTAAAACAAAGGTGTCAGAACTACATCATCCATATATAGAAGAAAATCTCAAAACACCTTCTTTATACGGACCACCATAGTGGTTCCAAACTCTTTTTTGGACAGCCTCAGCCTTTATTTTTTCTAATACGTTCTTACAGGCAGGATCAATTGTAAAATTGAGTCGTCATGGAGCGGGCGAATAACAAATGGTCTCATCGCTCCTGTGAAATTAATATGAATTTCTGTTCCTTCTAATGCTTTTAAAGCATCCATCATGTATTTTGCACTAAAAGAAATCTTTAGTTCCTCACCACTACTTGATTCGCTTTTTAATTGTTCAATAACTTTTCCTATTTCTGGAGAATTGGAAGAAACCTCAATCATTCCCTCTTCTATTGTGGAAAGTTTTACGACGTTGTTTCGGCCCTCTCTAGCTAATAGAGATGCACGATCGATAGCTTGTAAAAATTCTTTAGACATTAGCGTAAGTTCTGTTTTACTTTCGGTCGGGATTAAACGGCTAGTGTCTGGATAATTCCCTTCTAGTAGTCGAGAAAAGAATAGTAGGTGTTTAGCTTTGAATAATATTTGATTTTCTGTAATGACAATTTCAACCGGCTCTGTCGTATCATCTAGGATTTTGCTTAGTTCACTTAAACTCTTTCCTGGAATAACAACATTGTATTCTCCACTATGTCCACTTTCAATTGGTGCTTTTCTCATCGCTAGTCGATGGCTATCTGTTGCAATACAGGATAAGTCTCCATTTTCCACCTTCCAGTTTACACCTGTCAAGATGGGGCGTGTTTCTGAGGTGGACACTGCAAACACCGTTTGTCTGATCATTGTTTTTAATAAATCAGTAGGTAATTTAAAAGCATTTCCTTCTTCAATTTGAGGTAAATGTGGATATTCTTCTGGATCTAAACCATTTAAATTAAATTCAGCTTTACCTGATCGAATAACTGTTTGAAAGTGATTTCCTACTTCTAGTTCCACCGTATTCATGGGGAGTTTCTTTACAATTTCACTAAAAAACTTAGCTTGAAGAACAATTCCACCTGGTTTCAATACTTCTACAATTTCTGTACCTTCTTCTTCAACAGGAATAAAGGATTCAATTGATATATCTGAATCACTTCCTGTTAACGTTACTCCCTCATTTGTAGCAATAATCTTAATTCCCGTTAAAATTGGAATAGTTGTTCTAGAAGTGACAGCTTTCATTACGTCTTGAACACTTTCAACTAGACGGTCCCTTTGAATGACAAATTTCATAAATGATTTCCTCCAATTTGGTCATATTTTATTTGCTGACGACATATAATAATATGTTTAATAAATATAGTAATAATAGTAATAGGGCTTGTGGATATGTGGATAAGCTGTTCAAAAGAATGGAAACACAGCCTATCCACATGTGGACAGACTGTGCGCAAGCTATGTTCAGTTATTAACAGTAATAAGAATACCTGTTTATATTTAAAGTTGAAAGTATAAACTTCAAAAGTGTTTTCAGATTATACTTTTCTTGGTGATACAGCGTAAGAGATTTTCATAGAATGTGACGATGGTAGTCAGTATTCCTTGGCTGAACTTACCAAGATTAATTTTTTAATTGTTCACGGATATCTTTTACTTGGTGTGGCAAATGCGGATCCGTTTGAAGCATTTTTGAAATTTTCTCATGTGCATGAATGACCGTAGTATGATCCCGGCCGCCAAACTCTTCACCGATTTTAGGTAATGAAAAATCTGTCATTTCCCTAGATAAGTACATGGCAATTTGCCTAGGATATGCGATAGATTTTGTTCTTTTCTTTGCTTTAAAATCCTCAAGCTTTACATTAAAGTGTTCACCTACCACTCTTTGAATATCGTGGATTGTGATGACTTTCGGTTTAGAGCTCGGAATAATATCTTTTAAAGCTTCGGCAGCTAAATCTGCATTTATATCTTTATTGATTAAAGAAGAATATGCGACAACTCGAATTAGTGCCCCTTCAAGTTCTCGAATATTAGAATCAATTTGATTTGCGATATACAGCATCGCTTCATTTGGGATATCGAGTCCCTCAGCTTTCGCCTTTTTTCGTAAAATAGCAATTCTCGTCTCTAAATCCGGTGGCGTAATATCTGTTATTAAGCCCCATTCAAAGCGGGATCGCAGACGGTCCTCTAATGTTGGAATTTCCTTTGGTGGTCGGTCACTTGAAATAACAATTTGTTTACTTTCTTCATGCAATGTATTAAAAGTATGGAAAAATTCCTCTTGAGTTTGTTCTTTCCCTGCTAGAAATTGAATATCATCAATTAATAGTACATCAACACTACGATATTTATTGCGAAAATCTACCGCTTTATTATCTCTAATAGAGTTAATGAACTCATTAGTGAATTTTTCTGATGATAAATAGACAACCTTTGCTGCAGGGTTATGCTCAATTACATAATGACCAATTGCGTGCATAAGGTGGGTTTTTCCTAACCCTACTCCCCCATATATAAATAATGGGTTGTAAGCTTTTGCAGGAGCTTCGGCAACAGCCAATGAAGCAGCATGGGCAAAACGGTTGCCAGAACCGATGACAAATGTATCAAACATATACTTTGGATTAAGCATATTTTGCTGAAGTTCGTGGGTTTCATCTTCTCTACCTGAATTTTTTGCTGGTAAAGGAATATCGAATTCTTCTGGCTCTTGATTTTGAGGAATAATAAATTTAACTGTAAGTTCTTCTCCGGTAATTTCATAGAGTACACCTGAGATAAGTTGAGAGTATCTTCCTTCCAGCCAGTCTCTAGCAAATTCATTTGGAGCGGTAATTATTAGTGTATCCCCTTGTATGGAGTGGGCTTTTGTCGATTTTAACCATGTTTCAAAACTTGGTTTACTAATCTTTTGCTCGATGTTTGACAAGGCTTTATTCCATAAATCTCCGATATTCTCCAATCAATCTCCCTCCTTTTCTTTAAGTTTTCATTACTTTTGTACTAGTGATAAATCCCGTATATTTCTTCTCTTTTATAAAAATACAAGATTATGAATGTGGAAAAATATATAATAAGGAAAAGACTCGGTTTTTCGACAATTTCCACTGTTTGTGGACAACCTTTTACATAGGCTTTGTATAAGTTATTAACACACTATCCACAATCTGTGGATAAACTGAATTATTCACAATAACTGTCAAGAGTGAAAACACAATAATCATATCAGAATATCCTTGTAGTTGCAATGGCTTTTCAATCTTATCCACAAGTTAAAGGGAATGTGGAAATTATTTTTCCACAGCTTATTTATATGTGAAAAAGTTGTCAATATGTGTTGTGGATAATCTTTTGCGTTGTCGAAATATATCCACAGGCTATGGGGAAGGGAGAAATCTTAATCATTTCCTAGTGGATCCTTGAGTTTAAATTTTCCCTTTCTGAAAGAGAGTGTTGACATTTAGGGATCACCCTCTTTATAATTGAAAAGAATGTCTTAAAACTTGTAAATTATCCATTCCTCAGGGAGGTGTCATATATGAAAAGAACATTTCAACCAAATAATCGTAAAAGAAGTAAGGTACACGGATTCCGTGCACGAATGAGTTCTGCTAATGGACGTAAAGTTCTAGCTAACCGTCGTCGTAAAGGAAGAAAAGTATTATCTGCTTAGGCCACTGAAATGAATCAGTGGTCTTTTTTCTCATTAAAAGATATAAGAGTTGAATTTCAAATGAAACGGTAGTGTCTGGCTTAGGTGGCTGACAAGGTTCTTCTGCTTTCTTGAAAAAATAAGAAAGTATAAAGTTTGGACGAGTTTACTTATAATAAGGGTTATCGGTCTAGCTCCAGCGCCTAGGCTTTCGTAACATAAGTCAAGTCACATAGAAAGGGATGAAGCACCCTTTCTATGTGACTCGACTTATGCTAATCAGGCCTGATCAAGGCGCTTCCGCTTTTCTAATTGTAAGTTGATCTAATAAAATAGCAGGTGTGTTAAATGCGGAAAGATCAAAGAGTAAAGAAAAACAGTGAGTTTCAAGATATTTTTCAAAAAGGGACTTCATTTGCAAATCGGCAATTTGTTGTCTATAAGTTAAAGAAGCCGAAGCAAAGCGAATTCCGGATTGGATTATCTGTAAGTAAAAAAATAGGGAATGCTGTCAAAAGAAATCAGATTAAACGTTATGTAAGACAAGTATTTCTTGAATTAAAAGCTGAAGTAAAAAAAGAGTATGATTATGTAATTATCGCCAGAAAACCGGCGGCCGAAATGAATTTCCATGAAGTGAAAAAAAGCTTAATACATGTATTTAAACGTGGAAGTGTTTTAAAAATGAAATCTAATGGTGAAAATGTCAAAAAGGGATAGATTTTTGTTTTCCATTAAAGACAGTTTTCGGAAGCAAAACCTTTGAAAAGATGTTACAATACATTGGGTTAAACTTTTTTATTAATCTAACTTTTAAGGTATTCGAGGTTGGACAAGTTATTCTGTTTAAACCTATTAAAAATATAGTAGACATTGCAAAAAAGTAGGGAGGAAAAAGAGGGTGAAGAAAAGAATATTAATCCTAATTACTTTGATTGGGGTTACAGCTCTACTCTCAGGTTGTATGGATTATAACAAGCCGATCACTGCTGAGAGTGATGGCTTTTGGAATGAGTATATTGTATATCCACTTTCAATGATGATTACGAAGTTTGCAGAGTGGATGGGTGGAAGCTATGGGTTATCGATTATTGTTGTTACCCTTATCATCCGCCTAGCGATCTTACCTTTGATGATTAAGCAGACTAGAAATTCAAAGGCTATGCAAGCTTTACAACCAGAGATGCAAAAGCTGCGTGAAAAATACAAATCGAAAGATGCGCAATCTCAACAAAAGCTTCAGCAAGAAACAATGGCATTATTTCAAACTCATGGCGTGAATCCGTTAGCAGGATGTTTCCCGTTAATAATTCAAATGCCGATACTAATTGGTTTTTACCATGCAATCGTTCGTACGCAGGAGATTAAAAATCATAACTTCTTGTGGTTTGATCTTGGTAATCCTGATCCGATATACCTTTTACCATTAATTGCTGGTGCAACAACGTTTATTCAGCAAAAAATGATGATGGCCGGAACAGCGAATCAAAACCCGCAAATGGCCATGATGCTTTATATTATGCCAGTTATGATTATTATCTTTGCAATTAATTTCCCAGCAGCATTATCTCTATACTGGGTTGTTGGTAACTTATTCATGATTATTCAAACATACTTCATTAAAGGCCCAGAATTAAGGGGACAACCTGCTGTTGGTAAAACAGGGGGAGCTAAAAAGTGAAAGAAGTAACAGCTACTGGTCCATCTATTGAAGAAGCAGTAGAGTCAGCATTAGCCCAGCTTAACATCGGAAGAGAACAAGCGGACATACAAATTTTGAATGAAGGTAAAAAAGGTTTATTTGGACTTTTTGGTTCTAAACCAGCTTCTGTCCTGGTGAAAAAAATCATGGACCCAATTGAAGAATCGAAAAAGTTCATTCTTTCTGTTAGCAAAGAGATGGGGATCCAAACAGATATTACGGTGAAACAAGATGGGAAGAATGTTGAATTTCAAATGAGTGGAGATAAAATTGCTCTATTAATTGGAAAAAGAGGGCAAACATTAAATTCACTTCAATATTTGACTCAGCTCGTAGCAAATAGATTCTCGGATCAATACATTAATATTGTCATTGACGCTGAAAATTATCGTGAGCGTCGTACAGAAACACTGATGAATTTAGCCAAGAGACTTGCTGATAAGTCAGTAAGAACAAAGCGAAAAGTGTCTTTAGAACCAATGCCTTCTTATGAGCGGAAAGTGATTCATACCGCTTTAGTTAATTCATCATTAGTTGAAACTGAATCTGAAGGTTCCGAACCGAATCGATATATCGTGATTTCACCTAAATAATTTAGTTGTAAAAAGCCTTTAAGTTCATTCAAGAACTTGAAGGTTTTTTATTTTCTTCATTTCTTACTTTTTATTTAGACAACCAACTAACTCTTTTTCAAATAACAACAATGTTTACGAAAACAATCTATAGATTTCGTTTATTGTTATTCACATGTGGATAAGTTAAAATAAGATAGCCATTTTTTCATATTGTGGATAAAAGACGAATTCTTTAGTATCGATTAAGATTGTGATATTCTATTAATTTAGAGGATTATAACGTAAATAATTTTATAAATAGATGATTGGAATAAATAAACCACTAAGAGAGGTGATAAAATCGTGGAACTTGATACAATAGCTGCCATATCTACTCCTATGGGGGAAGGAGCGATTGCCATTGTTCGTTTAAGTGGTGATCAAGCTTTTGATATTGCCAATAAAGTGTTCAAAGGTGTAAAGGAACAATCTATCCATGAAGTCCCTTCCCATACGATTCATTATGGTCATATAAAAGAACCTGATACGGATCAAGTAGTAGAAGAAGTAATGGTTTCCATAATGAGAGGTCCTAAGACGTTTACAAGGGAGGACATTGTAGAAATCAACTGTCATGGAGGTTTAGTTTCTGTAAACAAAGTTTTACAACTTGTTTTAAGAAATGGAGCTAGACTGGCAGAACCAGGTGAGTTTACCAAAAGGGCTTTTCTAAATGGACGTATTGACCTTTCACAGGCGGAAGCTGTGATGGATCTCATCCGTGCAAAGACAGATAGAGCTATGAATGTGGCTCTTAATCAAATGGAAGGAAGACTTTCCAATCTTATTCGTAGATTGCGTCAGGAAATTCTCGAGATATTAGCACATGTGGAAGTTAATATTGATTATCCGGAATATGATGATGTGGAAGAAATGACACATGGAATGCTTATGGATAAGTCCACTTATGTACGAAATGAAATTGAGAACCTTCTTCGTACTTCTGAACAAGGGAAGATTTTAAGAGAGGGACTTTCTACTGTCATCATTGGTAGACCAAATGTAGGGAAGTCTTCTTTATTAAATAGTTTAGTCCATGAGAATAAGGCGATTGTAACAGATATTCCAGGAACGACACGGGATGTCATTGAAGAATATGTGAATGTTAGAGGAGTTCCCCTTCGTTTAGTCGATACAGCTGGAATTCGTGAAACGGAAGATATTGTAGAAAGAATCGGAGTAGAACGCTCACGTCAAGTGTTAAAAGAAGCCGATCTAATTTTACTCGTTTTAAATCACGCCGATGAACTGACCCATGAAGATGTTCAGTTATTCCAAGCAGTTAAAGGAATGGACGTCATTGTTATTATTAACAAAACAGATTTAACTAAAAAAATTGATTTAGAAAAAGTTTATCAATTAGCCGCTGAACATAAAATTGTCTCAACTTCACTATTAGAAGAACAAGGGATCGATGAGCTAGAAGAAGCGATCTCATCTTTATTCTTTGCTGGCTCAATTGAATCGGGTGATATGACTTATGTCTCAAACAGCCGTCACATCGCACTCCTTCATCAAGCATTACAAGCAATTGAAGAAGCCATTCAGGGAGTCGAAATGGGAACTCCTATTGATATTGTACAAATAGACTTAACTCGTTCGTGGGAGTTACTTGGGGAAATTATTGGTGATAGTGTACATGAAAGTTTAATCGATCAGTTATTTTCACAATTCTGCTTAGGGAAGTAGAAAAAGTGTTCCCCGTAATTAATCTTGAATAGAAAAGGAGGAAAAACATAAATGCAGCAGTATGAGGCAGGACAATATGATGTTGTTGTTATTGGGGCTGGACATGCAGGCGTAGAAGCGGGACTTGCTTCTGCTCGAATGGGAGCCAAGACCCTGATGGTTACCATTAATTTAGATATGGTTGCTTTTATGCCCTGTAATCCGTCAGTCGGTGGACCAGCAAAAGGTATTGTTGTCCGAGAAATTGATGCATTAGGTGGCGAAATGGGGAAAAACATTGATAAAACCCATATCCAAATGAGAATGTTAAACACAGGAAAGGGGCCTGCTGTACGTGCTTTGAGAGCACAAGCAGATAAATTTTCCTATCAGCATGAAATGAAAAATACATTAGAAAAAGAACCTAATTTATCGCTATTACAAGGAATGGTCGAAAGCTTAATAATTGAAGATGGGGAATGTAGAGGGATAATAACGCAAACAGGTGCAGAATATCGTGCGAAAACAGTAGTTATTACAACAGGAACATTCCTTCGTGGAGAAATAATCCTTGGTGATTTGAAATATTCAAGTGGACCTAATAATCAACAGCCATCAATTAAACTTTCTGAGCATCTCCAAGAACTCGGGTTTGACCTTGTAAGGTTTAAAACAGGTACACCTCCTAGAGTTAAGGGTTCTACTATTGATTATGATAAAACAGAAATTCAACCTGGTGATGATGTACCAAGAGCTTTTAGTTATGAAACGACAGAATATATTACCGACCAATTACCATGTTGGCTAACGTATACAAACGAGGAAACACATAAATTAATTGACGAAAACTTACATCGTTCTCCTATGTATTCAGGAATGATTAAGGGAACAGGGCCGCGTTATTGCCCATCAATTGAAGATAAAGTAGTTCGCTTCCATGATAAACCTAGACATCAGATCTTCCTTGAGCCTGAGGGACGTCATACTCAAGAGGTATATGTACAAGGGCTATCAACAAGTCTACCTGAAGATGTTCAAAGAAAAATTCTATCGACCGTTCCGGGGCTTGAAAAAGTTGAAATGATGAGGGCAGGATATGCCATTGAGTATGATGCTATAGTGCCAACCCAATTATGGCCAACGCTTGAAACGAAACGTGTGAAAAATCTTTATACAGCTGGCCAAATTAACGGAACATCCGGTTACGAGGAAGCAGCTGGGCAAGGATTGATGGCTGGGATAAATGCTGCAAGTAGGGCCCTAGAAAAAGAAGAAGTCATTCTAAGCCGTTCGGATGCTTATATTGGAGTACTTATAGATGATTTAATTACAAAAGGCACAAACGAACCTTATCGTTTACTAACATCAAGGGCCGAGTACCGTTTGCTTCTCCGTCATGACAATGCAGACTTACGCCTAACAGATATCGGTCATCGTATTGGGCTAATATCAGAAAAGCGTTATGAAAACTTTAATGAAAAGAAAGACGCCATAGAGAATGAAAAAAAACGCCTTCTTTCGATCATCATAAAGCCGAATGAAGAAACACAAGCTCTCATTCGAGAAGTAGGTGGAAGTGAGTTAAAGGACGGAATTCGTGCAGCAGACCTACTTCGTCGTCCGGAAATGAACTACGAGCATATTAAAAAACTTATTCCAAGCGAACTCAATCTTACTTCAGATGTTGAAGAACAAGTCGAGATTCAAATTAAATATGAAGGATATATAGAAAAATCTCTACAACAAGTAGATAAATTGAAAAAAATGGAGACAAAAAAAATCCCTGATAATATTGATTATGATGCCATTAATGGTCTAGCATCAGAAGCGAGACAAAAGTTGAAAGAGGTTCGTCCTCTCTCTCTTGCTCAAGCATCAAGAATATCTGGGGTGAATCCGGCGGATATTTCCATACTACTCGTGTATATTGAGCAAGGGAAAATCGCGAAGGTTTCCGGTGAAAGATAACTTTTAATGGTTATCAGCGGCAAGATCCGGTACCAAGGCATTCGAGACATAAGCCAAGCCACCTAGAAAGGGAAAAGGTATAATTTTTTCTAGGTGACTCGTCTTATGTATGTCTGGCCTGTACGAGGCGTTTCCGTTTTTCTTAATAGGAAGGATGAAATCATGAATACGGACCAATTTCAAAGCATGTTGAACGAGAAAGAAATTACCCTTTCTCCTCAGCAAGTTAACCAATTTCAACGTTATTATGAGCTGCTAGTGGAATGGAATAACAAAATGAATTTAACAGCTATAACAGAAAAGGAAGAAGTGTATTTAAAGCACTTCTATGATTCCATTACAGCTGCATTATATTTAGATTTCTCAAAACCACTACATATTTGTGATGTAGGGGCTGGTGCTGGTTTCCCGAGTATCCCATTAAAAATTTGTTTCCCCTATATAGAAGTATCGATTGTAGACTCTTTAAATAAAAGGATTACATTCCTCGAAACATTAGCGGGTCAACTTGAACTTAACGGAACTCACTTTTATCATGATCGTGCTGAAACTTTCGGAAAAAAATCAGAACATCGTGAACGATATGATCTTGTTACTGCTCGTGCAGTGGCGAGAATGTCAGTTCTAAGTGAACTATGCCTCCCACTCGTAAAAGAAGACGGTTTATTTGTCGCAATGAAAGCGGCGAATGCTAGTGAGGAATTAACTGCAAGTCAAAAAGCGATTCAGGTATTAGGGGGGAAGGTAGAAGAAACCCATTCTTTTACATTGCCTTTTGAAGAAAGTGAGCGCAATATTATCACCATTAGAAAAGTAAAACCAACACCTAATAAATACCCAAGAAAACCAGGGACGCCAAATAAGCTACCATTAGAATAAAGGCTCTTTTCGTAAACTTTGTTGCTATTAGTCAATTATAAATTTCTGAAATAATTAAAAACTAGTGAATCACTTATTGTTTTTACGAAAAGTTGCCTCGAAGTCTTAATGATTACGGCTTTCTATTCCTGTTCGAAAAGCAACAATTTATGCGAAAACAGCCCTATATTCAAGGGTTAATGGTACAGGACGTTGGTCATGGCTACGATGCAAAAGGACGTGGCGAATGTAGTCGGCGATCCTTATAGGATTCTAGTATTAAATTGTCAAAGTGTTGCAGGAACTTGTCAAATGATAGAGAATAGTAAATAAGGGAGTTTCTTAAAGGTGGTGTAGGAAGATGAAGCATCCATTCTCTCGTTTTTTTGGCCTAGGTGAAAAAGAACAGGAAATGGAAATGGAAGTGGAAGAGGAATCGAATATGACTGAAGAGAGAGATGAAGTAAAGAATATTCCTATCTCCCAAATTGTACCGAATCGCTTTCAGCCAAGAACCATTTTCAACGAAGAGAAAATAGATGAGTTATCAAGAACAATTCACACTCACGGGATCATTCAACCGATCGTCGTACGTGAATTTGAAAACAATCAATTTGAGATTATCGCTGGTGAGCGTAGATGGAGAGCGGTTCAAAAGCTAGAATGGGAAACTGTTCCTGCAATTGTAAAAAACTTAAATGATACAGAAACAGCTTCTGTTGCTTTAATTGAAAACCTGCAAAGGGAAGAGTTATCTCCTATAGAAGAGGCAATGGCTTATGGAAAATTACTAGAACTCCATGATTTAACCCAAGAGGCATTAGCCCAACGACTAGGAAAAGGTCAATCTACTGTTGCGAATAAGCTTCGCCTTTTGAAACTGCCGGAAGAAATCCAAGAAGCTCTTCTTTCCAAGAAATTGACTGAAAGACATGCACGGGCTCTTATCCCATTAAAGAATCCTGAAAAACAAATTCTATTAATGCAGGAAATTATTGAAAAGAGTTTAAATGTGAAACAAACTGAAGATCGCGTTGTAAAAATGCTTGATCAAAGTGAAACGAAACCGAAACCAAAAAGACGAGCATTCAGCAAGGATATGAGAATTGCTGTTAATACAATACGACAATCTTTATCGATGGTATCGGATAGTGGGATAAATTTAGATTCTGAAGAAGAAGAACACGAAGAGTTTTACCAGTTTACTATTCGTATTCCAAAGAAAAAATCATAGATAGATATAGTATACAAGTGAGGAGCTAAGAATAGTTTCTCACTTTTTCTAGTTATGAAAAAGGCATGGGGCACAGGATGTGAGTTAGAAAGACGTTGTCACAGAATAAGGCGAACCTAGATTTTCTTCCTATAGGCGTTTGCGCTTTTGTTCATAAAGTCTAGTAAAAAAACCTTTATAAATAATTGGAAGCGGAATTTTTTGAATTAATTGAGAAACCTATCAGTATTTTTGATAAAATAAAAGAATACGTGATTATGTATATATTTTTTAGGAAGTCAAAGGGAAGGTGACAACCTTGGGCAAAATTATTGCCATTGCCAACCAAAAAGGTGGTGTTGGTAAGACAACGACCTCAGTCAATTTAGGGGCTTGTTTAGCCTACATAGGAAAGAAAGTCTTACTTGTTGATATTGACCCTCAGGGAAACGCGACAAGTGGTATTGGAATAGAAAAAGGTGACGTACAGCACTGTATATACGATGTACTGGTTGATGATGTAGATGTAAAAGAGACAATTAAACCAACAACGGTAGAAAATTTATCAGCAATACCAGCAACCATATCACTTGCAGGGGCTGAAATTGAATTAGTTCCTACGATTTCACGAGAAGTTCGTTTGAAAAGAGCTTTAGAGAAAGTTAAAGAAGAATACGATTATATTGTAATCGATTGCCCTCCTTCACTTGGATTATTAACCATCAATGCTCTAACAGCTTCAGATGCTGTTGTCATCCCCGTTCAATGTGAATACTACGCATTAGAAGGCCTAAGCCAATTGCTTAGTACAGTACGTTTAGTTCAAAAACATTTAAATCATGAGCTAATGATAGATGGTGTTCTATTAACGATGTTGGATGCCAGAACAAATCTAGGAATACAAGTTATTGAAGAAGTGAAAAAATATTTCCAAGATAAAGTGTATCGAACGATTATACCTCGAAATGTTCGACTTAGCGAAGCTCCAAGCCACGGGGAACCTATCATTATTTATGATGCAAAATCAAGAGGTGCAGAAGTATATTTAGACTTGGCAAAGGAAGTGGTGGCGAATGCCTAAAGGTTTAGGAAAAGGAATCAACGCATTATTTGCCAATGTGGATCCGACGAATGAAGAAGCTGTTAGAGAAATGAAGATAAAGGAATTACGTCCTAATCCTTATCAACCACGGAAAATCTTTGAACCTGAAGCTATTGATGAGTTGAAAGATTCAATTCTGGAGCATGGAATTCTACAGCCCCTTATTGTTCGAAAAAGCATTAAGGGTTATGAAATTGTTGTGGGAGAACGTCGCTATAGAGCAGCAAAAGCCGCTAAGTTAGACAAAGTCCCTGTTGTAGTGAGAGAACTTAATGATCAACAGATGATGGAATTAGCAGTATTAGAAAATTTACAACGTGAGGATTTATCTCCTATAGAAGAAGGTATAGCCTACCAAATGCTTATGGAGAAACTAAACCTTACTCAAGAGGAATTGGCTAAAAGATTAGGAAAAAGCCGCCCTCATATCGCAAACCATGTTCGATTACTTTCCCTTCCGGACCAAATCCAGCAATTCATTTCAGATGGGAAAATCACAATGGGACATGGTAGAGCTCTCTTAGGTCTACGGAAAAAAGAGAAAATTCAACCCGTAATTGAAAAAGTCATTAATGAATCTCTTAATGTAAGACAACTAGAAAAATTGATTCATGATATTAATGAAAATGTTCCACGTGAAACAAAGAAGACTAAAAAAGATAAAGACGTATTTATTAAAGAACAAGAGTCCATTTTAAGGGAAAGATTTGGTACAACGGTAACAATCAAACAATCTAAGAAAAAGGGAAAAATTGAACTAGAATTTTTCTCAAAAGAAGATTTGGATCGAATCTTAGAATTATTAGGTAAGATGAACAAATAGGCTGTCCCAAAACCAAGGTGTCAGGAACCACCACGGTCGTCAATATAGAAGAAACCTTCTATATTGACGACCGTGGTGGTTCCTGACCCCTTTTTATTAGCGATTAAGGGAATTATAAAAATATGTTGAAAACGAAGTAATGAACTTGCTTTTTCATGGCCCCATTCATCTCCTTTGAGACCCTCAATTTGGTTTTTTAAAATTTTCGGTCCCTCATTAACTCTTTTAAGGTCTTCGTTAAATCTTTTTTTGATTTGCACAACCTTAAAGAATCATATAATTTTCAATTACTCCCGGCACTTTACTTAGGGCATCTTTGATCTAGAACAAAAAAGTCTATGAAAATCAGAAAAATAGTGGTATTTTTGAAAGAAATAAAATTCCAATATTCGAAAAAAGGGAGTTACTTATGGTACTGTTAGGCACACTTGTTAATGGAGTATGTATTATTATAGGAACCTTGATAGGTATACTCCTGCATCGTATTCCTGAAAATATGAAAACGACTGTTATGAAGGCCATTGGTTTGGCTGTCATGGTGTTAGGGCTGCAAATGGGACTAAAAAGCGAGAATTTCTTAATTGTCATTATTAGTTTAGTATTTGGAGCGGTATGGGGAGAATGGATGAAACTCGAAGATCGCTTAAATGCATTAGGAGCTTGGATTGAGAAAAAAGTAGGTTCTAAAGGCGATGCAAGTATTTCACAAGGATTTGTTACTGCAACATTAATCTTTGTCATCGGGGCAATGTCTGTGATTGGAGCTTTGGATAGTGGAATCCGAGGAGACCATGATGTGTTATATACTAAGTCAATTATTGATGGCTTTACCTCCCTTATCCTAACAACGACATTAGGAATCGGTGTTATTTTTTCTGCCATTCCAGTAGTTCTTTACCAAGGAGGCATTGCCCTATTTGCTACACAAATTAATCAATGGGTTCCCCAAGTAGTCATGGATTCTTTTATTGCAGAAATGACGGCTGCAGGAGGAATTATGATATTTGCCATTGGTCTAAATCTAACTGGTATTACCAAGATTCGAGTGGCTAATTTACTTCCTGGAGTCATTGTGGTAGCTGTTATTGTATCCTTAATGTTTGCTTATCAGAATATCTTTTAAAGAAAAAAGGGCTGACCTAAACTAAGGTGTTATAGAACTCCAACTTTAAATATATTGGAAAAAACCTCGAAACCTTTTCCAAATAAAGTGGTTCTTACATCTTATAGGACAGCCTTTTTCTATGGAATATGCTTTTGCTCGCGCTCTAAATTTATGAGCGAGTATTTACGTTGATAGGCATGGGATGAGTAAATAATTGCTTCGGAAATAATTTTTGCCATTTTCATAACAATATTCAATCTGGTATTTTGGAGAACGAAGAACTCCATAAATCCACTAACGTTAACAATTCCTGTTATATGCATATTCCCTACTTCAGGAAGTTCTTTATTGACCCCTGCTCCTGGCTTAACTGGCCCAGTATCCATATGAATTGAACCCACGCTTTTCAATCTTCCTAAACATGCATCTATTCCGATAATAAAGGGATTGTTGAATGTATGATTAATTTCTTCTATTTTTTCTTCTAGATTTACAGCATGTACAGGCTCGTCAAGCGTTCCGTAAATCGGAAAGGAAAAGCTCTTTTTTTCTTCTAAAAATGTACCTATTAGTGGTCCTAGGGAATCGCCTGTAGAACGGTCTGTCCCAATACAAACAATCACAATAGGTCTATGTTGATCCGGTAACATGCCAACAAGTTGAGTGGATAGTAAAATCGATGCCCGATCTTCATGATGCTGAATTCTAAATGGTTCTGGTTTTCTTTCAAATAGACCTTTTTTTAGATTCATCCATGCCACTCCTTTATAATGGTAGTAACAGTATACGGAAAATTTAGAATTTCTATACTTAAAACAAGCGGATTTATGTAAAATTACTTTTATTAAAGGCTGTTTTCGCATAGATTGTTGCTTTTTCGAACAAGAATAGAAACCCGTAATGATCAAGGTTTCGGGGCATCTTTTCGTCAAATCAATAAGTGTTTCACTGATATTCATTGATTTATGATGTTTATAATTGATTAGAAGCAACAAAGTATCGAAAAGAGCCTTATTAAAAGTTTAAAAGTTTGGAATGTTTATGGGTAAGAGGGATTATTGGTGTCCAGTTCCATAGCCTGGTCATAAAAGAGTCAAATCAAGCAAAAATACCCTTCTTTCATAACTCGTCTTATACAATGACATAGGGGAACATGGCATTTCCGTTTTTCTTAATCTTTGTGAACAGTTTGGTTTTTTCTACTCTTTTAAAGGGAAACTTGGTAAAATAGAATTTACTTTTGACTTTGGTAGAAGGATAAGAAAATCATAGGTTAATTCTTTTCCTGCCGAAATGTAGTCAACATTCATATCTGTGAGCCTTATGGATACATTTATCTTATGATGATGAGGAGTAAAATATATATGGGGAAATTAGAGCAAAGTGAAACCATTCAGAAATTAGAACAGAACGAGACCTATCAAAAGTTAATCAGTGACGAATTATGGATATCGATTGGAGAAGCGAGTATAAAGATTATCGCGATTATTATTCTCACTATGTTAGCTACTAAGATAGGAAAAACGGCTATTAGTAATATTTTTAAAGCCCGCTCACGTTCGCCTTTAAGGATCTCGGAAAGAAGAGAAGCGACCCTTCTAAAGCTCCTTCAAAACGTCCTAACTTACGTTGTTTATTTTATTGCTTTTATGACGATCCTTTCCACATTGAACATTGATGTAAAAGGGTTAATTGCCGGTGCAGGAATTGTCGGCTTAGCAGTTGGATTTGGAGCGCAGAATTTAGTACGTGATATCATTACAGGATTTTTTATAATATTTGAAGATCAATTTTCTGTTGGTGACTATGTTAGAATCGGTAATGCTGAAGGATATGTCGAAGAAATCGGCTTAAGGACAACGAAGATTTTAAGCTGGACAGGTGAACTTCATATTTTTCCAAATGGAAATATAACGGAAGTGACGAATTTTTCTATACATAACAGTACTGCCGTCGTTGATGTCAGGATTGCTTATGAGGAGAATATTGAGAAAGCGGAAAAAGTCATAGAAGAATTAATTCTTAAACTTCCGCAAAAATATGAAGATCTTGTTAACCCTCCAGAACTTCTAGGAGTTCAGACGTTAGGCGCCTCTGAGGTAATCTTGAGGGTTGTGGCAGAAACTGTGCCAATGCAGCATTGGTATATAGCTAGAATGATCAGAAAAGAATTAAAAGCTTGTTTAGATGAAAATGGGATTGAAATTCCATTCCCTCGACTAGTCATGTATTCACGTAATCAAGAAGAACCAACATATGAAAAAGAAATGAAGAAGAAAAATCAAGTAGAAGGTGAATAGGAGGAGTCGCATTATGGAGCAAAAAACATTTAATATACATGATATCGTGGAAATGAAAAAACCTCATCCATGTGGAGTTAATCGTTGGAAAATCATTCGACTAGGAATGGATATTCGCATTAAATGTGAAGGCTGTGCCCACAGTGTACTTCTACCAAGAAAAGAATTTAGTAGAAAAGTAAAGAAAATACTTGAACACGGAGAGAGCTAATCCCCTTGACTATACATGTATGGAGAAAGAATGACTCCCCTTGTATAGTCTTTTCATTTATTCCTGTACCCTTGTGTTTTCCTTAGCTAAAATCTATAATTGTGAAAGGTTTAAAATACTACTAGAATGATGTGCGTAGTGAAAATAGATAGGATATAAAGAAGAGGAGTGACGGATATGGCTTTAACAGCTGGAATTGTTGGATTGCCGAATGTGGGGAAATCCACTCTTTTTAATGCCATTACAAAAGCAGGAGCAGAATCGGCCAACTACCCATTCTGTACAATCGATCCGAATGTTGGAATTGTGGAAGTGCCAGACTACCGTTTAGATAAATTAACAGAACTTGTTGAACCGAAGAAAACGGTACCAACTACATTTGAATTTACTGATATTGCAGGAATTGTAAAAGGTGCTAGTAAAGGTGAAGGATTAGGCAACAAATTCTTATCCCATATTCGCCAAGTGGATGCGATTTGCCAAGTGGTTCGCTGCTTTGCTGACGATAATATCACCCATGTTTCAGGAAAAGTAGATCCAATTGATGATATTGAAACAATCAATCTTGAGCTCATTTTGGCTGATTTAGAATCAGTGGATAAACGAATAAGCCGTGTTGAAAAAATGGCGAAACAAAAAGATAAAGAAGCTATGTATGAGCATGAAATTTTAGTGAAGCTAAAAAGTGCTTTTGAAAATGACAAGCCTGCACGTACAGTAGAATTTACGGAAGAACAAATGAAAGTTGTTAAGGGTCTACATTTGTTAACCATTAAACCGGTACTTTATGTTGCTAACGTTGGCGAAGACGATATTGTGGATCCATCAGAAAATGAGTATGTTCAAAAAGTCCGTAAGTTTGCTGAGTCAGACAATGCCGAAGTAATCGTTGTTTGTGCTAAAATTGAATCAGAGATTGCAGAGCTTGATGATGAAGAAAAGGCTATGTTCCTACAAGAGTTAGGAATTGAAGAATCAGGTCTTGACCAATTAATTCGTGCAGCCTATCATCTCCTCGGTCTTGCTACTTATTTCACTGCAGGAGTACAAGAGGTTCGCGCATGGACATTTAGAAAAGGCATGAAAGCCCCTCAATGTGCAGGAGTCATCCATACCGATTTTGAAAAAGGATTCATACGAGCAGAGACCGTTTCTTATGATGATTTAGTGGCTGCCAATACAATGACCGCTGCTAAAGAAGCTGGAAAAGTTCGTTTAGAAGGAAAAGAATATATTGTGAAAGATGGAGATGTCATTCATTTCCGCTTTAACGTTTAAAGTTTTGAGCCTACTCTAATTTGGAGTAGGTTTTTTTGAAATATTTCATTTTGTAGATATTTGTCGAATGGCCAATATACTTCCCACTCTGATCGATAAATCTAATATTAGACTGATAAAAAGAAGGAAATGACTGATATTCCTTTCAATCATCAAGTTTAATTGAAAAATTTCCAAAACTAACATTAAATTTCAAGTATATATAGGACTGTATTGCATATGCTTGCCCAATATGATATAATTCTAACTTGTGAGTAATGAAAGCATTGCTCCTTGCTCTATTTCACAATAGAGCCGCACAGACCATAAGGAGGTGAAAAAGATGAGAAAGTACGAATTAATGTACATTATCCGCCCAAACATTGATGATGAGTCAAAGAAAGCTGTTGTTGAGCGTTTCGCTAACGTTCTTACAACAAACGGAGCGGAGATCATCGAATCAAAAGAGTGGGGTAAACGTCGTTTAGCGTATGAAATTAACGATTTCCGTGATGGTTTCTACCAACTAGTGAACGTTAAATCTGCGACTGAAGCTATTAACGAATTCGATCGTTTAGCAAAAATCAGCGATGATATTATCCGTCACATCGTTATCAAAGAAGAAGAAAAATAATCGTAATAATAAACGCTTCTTGATATGTTTCACGTGAAACATGCCAGAACGAAAGGGTTGATTCTGATGATGAACCGAGTAGTATTAGTAGGTCGTTTAACAAAGGACCCTGAGTTAAAATATACTCCAAATGGAGTTCCTGTGGCTTCGTTTACTCTTGCTGTTAATCGTAGTTTTACGAATCAACAAGGTGAACGGGAAGCGGACTTTATTAATTGCGTTGTATGGCGTCGCCCTGCTGAAAATGTTGCAAACTTCCTTAAAAAAGGAAGCTTGGCTGGAGTAGATGGACGTATTCAAACACGTAACTTCGAAGGTCAAGACGGACGTCGTGTCTTCATGACAGAGGTTGTAGCGGAAAGTGTTCAGTTCCTTGAACCCAAAAATGCTAATAACCAAGGCGATCGTGGTAACTATGGCGGTGGTCAACCACAACAAGATTATTCATTTAATCAGAATCAGCGCAATAATAACAATAACAACAATAAAAAGAACTATACACGTGTAGATGAAGATCCATTTGCAAATGACGGTCAACCGATTGATATTTCTGATGACGATCTTCCGTTCTAAACGAAATATAATACTAAATTAGTTAGTTAGGAGGCGAATCATTATGGCAGGACGCAGAGGCGGACGTAGACGTCGTAAGGTGTGTTTCTTCACTTCAAACGGAATTACACACATCGATTACAAAGACGTAGATCTACTGAAAAAATTTATCTCTGAGCGCGGAAAAATCCTTCCACGTCGTGTGACAGGAACAAGCGCTAAGTACCAACGTAGATTGACTCGTGCAATCAAACGTTCACGTACAATGGCATTATTACCATACGTAACTGGTGAATAATAAAAGTTAAAAAGGCTGCCCTTTTAGGGTAGCTTTTTTTGATAGAAAAAAACACTTCCCCCTCATTCTAAGAAATCAAGAATAGCCAATCCTAGCCTCTTAATAATTGCTTTTTGATGGTGATTTTTCTATCAAGAAACTCTTCGGTTAAAGTCCCTATCCATTTCATTTCCATAATAGGTTGACTAGTCCCATTAGATCACTTTATTTATTATTTCTAAGAAAATATTCCTGCTTAATTACTCGAAATTCCTAAAAGAACCAAGAATTTTGTCGAAATTAACAATATGACGAAAATTTAAGCAGCGGAGGTACGACAAAAGGTGAAGGGGTTTAATAAAGTAAAAGAATTCTTATCATTTCGATCGATTAAGGCAAAACTGATTCTTGTTTTCTCTCTATTAATTTTTATATCATTTGCGATCGTCATTGCCATTACGAGTTGGCAAACGAGAGAAAAGTTAGAGAAGAATGTTATTTCTCAAACAGAAGGGATTGTTATGGAGTTAAACAACTCTGTACAGCTTTTCCTTGGTCAGTATGAGAAAAGTTTAGAGCAATTCACTTTTTCTGACTCACTAAAAAATTTAGCGAGTGTTCAAGGAGGGAAGCTTAAGACTACGGAAAAAACCGATATCTATGCCAGCACTCAAGCAGATTTTAATAATTATTTAGGTTTGTATGCTGAGGCATCGTCGCTTTATTTGGCTACCCCAAATAAAGAATTGAAGATTGTGCCATACACTAGCCTTCCTACTGACTTTGATCCAACTAGCAGGGCATGGTATAAAGAGGCAATGGAATCAAAGGTTGAGGTTGTTTGGAGTGAACCTTACGTCGATAAAGCAACAAATGAATATATCATTACCGCATCTAAAGCAGTTCTTACTGAAGGAGAAGTCATAGGGGTTCTGGGTGTGGATATTAATTTAACGAAACTAACAGAAAGAATTGCAGAGATGGATATAGGGTATCAAGGATATCCTTTTGTATTGACATCAAATGGTTCTGCTGTCGTTCATCCTACTAAAAGAGGTGAAAATTTATCTTCTCTGAATTTCATTAAGAAGATGCTTGAAAGTAAAAATGAGAGAGGGTCTGTCCACTATCAATTAGAAGGGGAAGACAAGCTTCTGGTTTACGATACCGTTCCAAAAACAGGTTGGAAAATTGGGGCTTCATATGGACAGGATGCTTTATTACAAACCTCAAAAGAGATTGAGATGATTTTATGGGTATCAGCTGTTGGGACGTTAATTCTTTCGATTGCTGTGGTCATCCTAGTGGCTCGAGGAATAACCAAACCCATTTTGCAACTTAAGAAAACAGTAAGTTCAATGGCAGATGGCGACTTTTCCTCCAATACATCTATTCAATCAAATGATGAGATTGGTGAGCTTGGACAGGATTTCAATCAAATGATGGAAAGTATAAGAGCAACACTCATAACGGTTAATCAATCTGTAGTTAATGTTCGAGAGTCTGCAGAAAGTTTAAGTGCCATTTCAGAAGAAACAAACGCTTTAAGTGAAGAAATGGCAAGTGCTGTCTCAGAAATAGCCAATGGTGCATCCCAATCGGCTGCCGATGCAGACACTGCAAATCAACAATCAATCGATTTAAGTAATCAAATTAACCAAGTTTCTGATCAGGCGAAGGGTATGTCTTCAATAGCTGAACAAGCAGATGAAGTAAACCAAACGGGGATCGTCCAAATGAAGAAACTGCAAGAGTCTTATGCATCTTCAAAGCAGTTTATTTCATCAATGGAAGAGGTTGTTCTTAGCCTTGAATGCAAGTATTGAAGCCGCAAGAGCTGGAGAACACGGCAGAGGATTTGCCGTAGTGGCTGAAGAAGTAAGAAAACTTGCAGAACAATCAGTCAGGGCAACGGATGAAGTGAAAAAGACGATTATGGACATTCAATCTGGCTCCAAGCAAGCGGTAAATGAGATGTTCCAAACGAAGGAAACATTCCAAGAACAATTTAAAGTCGTGGAAGAAACCAATTCCATTTTTCAGCAAATCTCAGGGTTAATGAAGCAGATGCAGGAAGCAATTGTATCTATTTATCATGAAGTGCAATCTGTTTCAACAAACAAGGATAAAGTAGTAAACATTATCCAAATGATGGCTTCTACTGCCGAACAAACAGCAGCGGCATGTGAAGAAGTCAGTGCCTCTACCGATGAACAACTACATTCTATTCAAGGCGTAACGGATGCAGCAGAACGATTAACAGAACTCAGCCAATCCCTTCAAAAAGCCATAGAACAATTTAAAATTGATTAAGGCTCTTTTCGGGTAATTTAATCTTTCCGACACCAATCAGGAGCTCACGCTCATAGTATCCATTTCGATAATCCCGCCGTTCGGAAGAACGCTCATAAGCACTGGCATGTAAGTATTCATCTCTTTCTTTTTCCATGAATTCATTTAATACTAATATAATTGAAGATTTTACTACTGTATCCAGATTAGAATTCATAACAGAATCTTTTAAAATATCCAAATCTAGGCTAAACTGTAACTGAGTCATTTTTATTCCTCTTTTCAATGTTTATCGTCGTTGAAAACATTGTTACCAAAAAGGAATAAAATGACTCTTTTCTTTTTACACAATTATACGGACTTAATCCAAAAAGTCCAAAATGAGGACCTCAAAAGAGCTTTAAGATGCCCTAAACAAAGGCCATTCGTTCAGCTACATCCCCCTACCCCTCAAGACCCAAGCCGGCTAGAAGGAAGAGACGCCGCCATAGGTTGTGGTTAATTTAGTCGTTCATTCCACTTTTATTACAACCCGCATTGCTTGAACGATGTTTAGAGAACGGATAAAATTAGTATGATATATATAGTAAATGAATTTTTAATGAGGTGTCTTTGTGAAGAATCCCCGTATTCTTACGGAAGGGGCATTAATGCTCGCTATATTTGCCGTTCTTACTTTAATCACCGTCTACATTCCAGTTATTGGGATTGTATCTAGTCTTGTTCTCATTTTCCCAGTCCTTTATTTTGCCTCAAGGTATGCCTTAAGGACTTCACTTATTTTATTAGTGGGCAGTATATTGATTTCTTTCATAATGGGATCCATTCTTGCCATTCCTCTTGCCATCATTTATGGGACAACAGGGGTTGTGATGGGGTGGTTTATTAAGGAGAAGAAAAGTAAAATCTCTTTACTCATCGCATCAGGGTTTACTCTATTAATTAATCTCGTTATTCAATATGTTGTATCGATCATTTTCTTTGATTTTGATTTTATTAATGATATGATCAAAATTTTGGAGAAATCGTTTGATCAATCCTCTGAGTTGATGAAAAGTTTAGGGCAAACCCCTGATCCAAAAGTGATTGATCAAATGAATTCGTATCTGGACATGATTGGAGTCTTGACCCCTTCTTTATTCTTGATGATGGCATTTATCAATGCTATTATCATCATTTGGGTTAATTTCCCAATATTACGCAGGCTAGGAGTTGAAACCCCTAAATTCAAACCTTTTCGTGAATGGCAATTACCAAAGAGCTTCTTATGGTATTATTTAATTATCCTTATCTTATCCATAGTTCTTCAGCCGGAAAAAGGTGACTATAGCTTTTGGGCTCTTCAAAACTTATCCTATGTATTACAAGTTTTGATGATTGTACAAGGTTTTTCTTTCATTTATTATTTTGCTTACATAAAAAAATGGCCAAAAGGGATAGTGATCCTTTTGACGATTTTATCACTTCCCCTTCTTCCTATTATTAGGATTTTAGGTATAATTGATTTAGGATTTGATCTTAGACAGCGCCTTCAACGTAAGTCATAAAGGTTGTAAATTTTGTTTTAGGAGCTGAAATCATGCCATCTTTTTTTCGAAAGCGTATGATCCGTTACCCATTATATGGACTGATTGCGCTATCCTCTTTATTGGTTATCGCTTTCGCCTTTTATAATTGGATTATTGCTATAATTGGATTAGCTTTATTTGGCGGTGTATTCTTTCTTGCTTTTTATTATGAAAATAAATCTCATATGGCAACAGAGGATTACATATCGACCCTCTCCTATCGTGTAAAACGAGTGGGAGAAGAGGCATTAATGGAAATGCCCATTGGAATTATGCTTATTAATGATGATTATTTTATTGAATGGACAAACCCGTTTCTTGCCTCTTGCTTTAATGAAGACACACTTGTAGGGCGTTCTCTCTATGATGTAGCAGAATCCGTCATCCCCCTAATAAAACAAGAAATTGACACAGAGATTATTACCATGAACGAACGGAAATATCGGGTCGTCATTAAGTCGGATGAAAGACTTATTTATTTCTTTGATGTCACAGAGCAATCACAAATTGAAAAGCAATATGAGGAAGAGAAAACGGCAATCGGGATTATCTTTTTAGATAACTATGATGAACTCACCCAAGGTATGGACGATCAGACCCGAAGTAGCTTGAATAGCATAGTTACCTCTATTTTAAATAAATGGGCAAAAGAATCAGGAGTTTTGTTAAAGCGGATTTCTTCAGAACGCTTTTTGGCTGTTTTTAATGAAAAAATACTTCAAGTTTTAGAAAAAGAAAAGTTTTCCATTTTAGACGATGTAAGAGATACAACTTCAAAACAAAATGTTCCTCTTACGCTAAGTATTGGAGTAGGAATGGGTGTCTCTTCCCTACCCGAGCTTGGAACTTTAGCCCAATCTAGTTTAGATCTTGCTTTAGGTCGAGGTGGTGACCAAGCAGCGATCAAACAAACAAATGGAAAAGTAAAATTCTACGGTGGAAAAACAAATCCGATGGAGAAACGTACAAGGGTGCGTGCACGCGTTATTTCCCATGCCCTTAAAGAGTTAATGATAGAGAGTGATAAAGTCATCGTGATGGGCCATAAGCACCCTGATATGGATGCCGTTGGTGCAGCAATTGGCATTCGAAAAGTCGCTCAAATGAATCAGAAAGAAGGATATGTGGTCCTAAACTTTAACGAGATTGATAATGGGGTTAAACGTTTACTTAAAGAAATCAAAGGAAACCCTGATCTATTTTCCCGTTTCATTACACCTGAAGAGGCCCTAGAAATGGCAACCGAGGATACTTTATTAGTTGTTGTGGATACCCATAAGCCTTCTCTAGTGATTGAAGAAAAATTATTAAGTAGAATAGAAAATGTCGTAGTGATTGACCATCATCGTAGAGGTGAAGACTTTATTAAGAATCCACTGCTTGTTTATATGGAGCCTTATGCTTCATCCACTGCTGAACTGGTAACAGAGCTTTTAGAATATCAACCAAAGCATGAAAAGATTTCCATGCTCGAAGCAACTTCCCTTTTAGCTGGCATTATTGTTGATACGAAAAGCTTTACGTTAAGAACTGGTTCGAGGACATTTGATGCGGCTTCCTATTTACGGGCACAGGGAGCGGATACCGTACTTGTACAGAAATTTTTAAAAGAAGATGTTGAAACCTATATTAAGCGGGCAAGACTGATTGAAACAGTTGATTTTTATAAAGATGGAGTGGCTATTGCAAGGGGAAGTGATGAAATCGTCTATGATCAGGTTCTCATTGCTCAAGCAGCGGACACCTTGTTAACAATGGATGAAGTCATTTCATCATTTGTCATTTCAAAACGTGAGGAAAACTTGGTTAGTATTAGTGCAAGATCACTTGGAGAAGTGAACGTCCAAATTGTTATGGAAGCTTTAGGTGGTGGCGGGCATTTAACAAATGCGGCTACTCAATTACAGGACATCTCTATTGCAGAGGCTGAAGAACAATTGAAACAGGCATTGGATGAATATTTTGAAGGGGGAAAAGACTCATGAAGGTAATATTCTTAAAAGATGTAAAAGGAAAAGGGAAAAAAGGTGAAGTGAAAAATGTAGCAGATGGATATGCGCATAACTTCCTAATTAAGCAAGGATTAGCGGTAGAAGCTAATAACTCGAATGTAAGCCAGTTAGAAGGACAAAAGAAAAAAGAGAAAAAAATGGCTCAAGAAGAGTTAGAAGAAGCGAAACAACTTAAAGAAAAGCTTGAAGGCTTAACGATTGAGATGAAGGCAAAAGCTGGTGAAGGCGGCAGGCTTTTTGGTTCGATTACTAGCAAACAGATTGCTGAGGCCCTCAAAAAAGATTATAAAATTAAAATCGATAAGCGCAAAATTGAAATGAATGATGCAATCCGCGCCTTGGGATATACAAACGTTCCTGTTAAACTTCATTCCGATGTCACTGCAACATTAAAAGTTCATGTTTCGGAAGAAAACTAAATTTGCCAACTCATATTTTCAAAAAACATGTTAGAATAGAAAAGGTATGTAAAAATGTGGTCAGATAACTATCTTGATCACATTTTTTCTATAGACTAAAAGTCCTTCTCTAAAGGAGGTTTTCCATATATGAATGAACTAATGAACCACCAAGTACCACCTCAAAATATTGAAGCAGAGCAGGCTGTTATAGGTGCTATATTCTTAGAACCTTCCTCTCTTACTCAAGCATCTGAAGCACTCATTCCAGAAGATTTTTATCGTAATTCTCATCAAAAAATTTTTAATGTGATGTTGAAGCTGAGTGATGCAGGGCAGGCTGTAGATTTAATTACAGTTACTGAAGAACTGGCTAATATGAAGGAGCTTGAAGATGTGGGCGGAGTTTCTTACTTAAGTGAACTTGCCGCATCCGTTCCAACAGCTGCGAATATTGAGTATTATGCTAAGATTGTAGAAGAAAAATCCCTCTTAAGAAGATTAATCCGGACAGCTTCTACGATTGCTCAAGATGGTTATACCCGCGAAGATGAGGTTGATGAGCTTCTAAGTGAAGCAGAAAAAAATATTATGGAAGTGGCTCAAAGAAAAAATGCTGGAGCCTTTCATAATATTAAAGATGTTTTAGTACGAACGTATGATAACATTGAAACCCTTCATAATCGTGTAGGAGATATAACTGGAATACCAACAGGTTTCGCTGATTTAGATCATATGACGGCTGGATTTCAACGAAATGACTTGATCATCGTGGCGGCCCGTCCTTCCGTCGGTAAGACAGCCTTTGCCCTAAATATTGCCCAGAATGTCGCAACAAAAACAGATGAAAATGTAGCTATTTTTAGTTTGGAGATGGGTGCTGAGCAACTCGTCATGCGTATGCTCTGTGCTGAGGGGAATATTAATGCTCAAAACCTTCGTACAGGTTCCCTTACAGATGAAGACTGGAGAAAGTTAACGATGGCAATGGGAAGCCTTTCAAATTCAGGTATTTTCATTGATGATACTCCAGGGATCCGTGTTAATGAAATTCGTTCAAAATGCCGCCGTTTGAAACAGGAACATGGACTTGGAATGATCCTTATTGACTACTTGCAATTAATCCAGGGATCTGGACGATCAGGAGAAAATCGTCAGCAGGAAGTATCAGAAATTTCCCGGGCATTAAAAGGTTTAGCTCGTGAACTAGAGGTACCGGTTATTGCTCTATCTCAGTTGTCACGTGGAGTAGAGCAACGACAAGATAAACGACCAATGATGTCTGATATTCGTGAATCAGGAAGTATTGAGCAGGATGCCGATATTGTAGCTTTCTTATACCGTGATGATTATTACGATAAAGAGTCAGAGAACAAGAACATTATTGAGATTATCATTGCCAAGCAACGTAACGGCCCAGTTGGAACCGTCTCTCTCGCTTTTGTTAAAGAATATAATAAATTCGTAAATCTTGAACGGCGATTCGACGATACCGGTATTCCACCAGGAGCCTAAAAAGAGGCTGTCCCCTTAGGACAGCCTCTTTTCTTCGACAAATTTCGGGTCGTGCCTGGCACCACCCGGAATTTGTCGAATACTGCATACGAACAAATGTGAAGAAATATTAAATAAATGTTCGTGTTTTAATTGACTTTTTGCTTAGATAATTGATAAAATGAGTTTGTTTGAAAAAAGTGGGTATATTAATCCCTATCGGAGGTGCTTATATGTCTTCAGTAGTCGTTGTAGGAACACAATGGGGAGACGAAGGAAAAGGAAAGATTACGGATTTCCTTTCAGAACATGCAGAAGTAATTGCTCGATATCAAGGTGGAAATAATGCAGGCCATACCATTAAATTTGATGGAGAAACCTACAAGCTTCATTTAATTCCATCTGGGATTTTCTATAAAGATAAAATTGCTGTAATCGGAAATGGAATGGTTGTAGATCCTAAAGCATTAGTGCAAGAGTTAAAATACTTACACGACCGTAATGTCACAACTGACAATTTAAGAATTAGTAATCGTGCACATGTGATTCTTCCATATCATTTAAAGCTTGATGAAGTGGAAGAGGAAAGAAAAGGCGCGAACAAAATTGGTACAACCAAAAAAGGTATCGGTCCAGCTTACATGGATAAAGCAGCACGTATTGGTATTCGTATCGCAGATCTTTTGGATCGTGAAGCATTTGAAGCAAAACTTACACGTAATCTTGAAGAAAAAAATCGCCTTTTAGAGCGTTTTTATGAGACTGAAGGATTTACATTAGATGAAATTCTTGACGAGTACTTTGAGTACGGTCAACAGATTAAGAAGTATGTGATCGATACTTCTGTAGTTTTAAATGATGCCATTGACGAAGGACGCCGTGTTCTGTTTGAAGGCGCTCAAGGAGTTATGCTAGACATTGATCAAGGAACATATCCATTTGTTACATCTTCAAACCCTGTAGCAGGTGGAGTTACCATTGGATCAGGTGTGGGTCCAACGAAAATCAATCATGTAGTTGGAGTATCGAAAGCCTATACAACTCGTGTTGGAGATGGCCCATTCCCTACAGAATTAACAGATGAAATTGGAGATCAAATCCGTGAGGTTGGACGTGAATACGGAACAACAACAGGAAGAGCTCGTCGCGTTGGATGGTTTGACAGTGTAGTTGTAAGACATGCTCGTCGTGTGAGTGGACTTACAGATCTTTCACTTAATTCCATCGATGTTCTTACAGGAATTAAAACATTGAAAATTTGCGTTGCCTATACGTATAAGGGAGAAACGATTGAAGAATTCCCTGCAAATCTAAACATTCTTGCAGAATGTACTCCAGTATACGAAGAACTGCCTGGCTGGACAGAGGATATTACTGGATGTAAAACTCTTGGTGAACTGCCAGAGAATGCTCGTCATTACCTAGAGAGGGTTTCTCAGTTAACGGGTATCCCATTGTCTATCTTCTCTGTTGGACCAGATCGTTCTCAAACAAACGTAGTAAGAAGTGTTTGGAGTCCAAATTAATCAAAAAAAGGTTGCCGCTAAATGGCAACCTTTTTTCTTATGATTTTATTTTCTCATAAACGTGGTCATGACAAATAATATATAACGTGTCATCAGGCTTTAATTGTTTTTGATGGGCATGTGAAAAATCCATTTCTTCATTAACGGCAATTAAAACAGCCCCGTGTGCAAACAAACTTTCTGATGCTTCCTTATAGGTTTTCCATTCTGCTTTAGGTAATAGTTCATGAATGTTATTCCCAAATCGCTTACTTAAAAGTTGTCGGAAAATACTTGTGGTTCCAGGATGTAAGGTTGACTTTGCCATAAGCATGGATATTGAATCATTTGAGAGAATAAAATCATCGACATGGATATGATGAAATTTAGGAATATTTTTATCTTCACAAATTTCGACAATTGTATGAATATCTTTATTATGCTGATGTGAAAGTGATTCAACTGCAGATGCAATTAAAAGAGTTTTCCCATCCGCTAAAATGGACTGATCTATCGTGGCATCTGCAAAAATGGCCACCCGCTTAGCCTCAAGTATATTAGCTTTAAGAAGAACTTCTTCGTCTGAAGCATCACCTTGAATATAGTGAATTTGATTATGATCAAAGGGATTCTCTTTTAAAGAGTCAATCAAGACAACCGTAACTTCGGGAAGATGTGCAAAAATTTCTTGTATAGCTCTTTCTGTTTTTGGAGACCATCCTATGTAAATAATGTGATTCTTATCCTTAAACACTAGCTTCCCCTCCCTCTTTAGTTGATTATAGGTAGTTAATGAATCAACAACATTACTAATGAGTAAACCGATAATACCGATTCCAAAAATAAATAGAAAGATTCCTAGCAGCCTTCCTGGAATTGTTAACGGAGAATAATCCCCGTACCCAACCGTTGTCAAGGTTGTCATGGTCCACCAGAAACTTTCAAAAACAGTTGGAAATGTATTTGGCTCAATATAATGAATTCCAAAAGTACCAATCATGATAATCAAAAGTGAAAAAATTAAAATGACGCTTATATCCATCTTACTTACTTTTTTCAGTAACCGAAGAAAAATAGTCAAATAATCCCACCCCCCCTACCTTTCATATCTTATCACGATTGCGAATGAATTAAGCATATTTATCCAAATTTTACGGCTGAGAGTTTTTTCGACATATTTTTTAAAAAAGTGTTGCCTAAACATTTTCTTATGTGGTAATATTATCTTCGTTGCCATAAAAGGCTTTAATCGAGATTGATAGTTTGAGAGCAATTCGCTCAGCTAGTAGAGAGCGAACGATTAAGCTAGAAGTAATCATCAGTATATTATTAAAGCGGTAAGTAAAATTTTTCAAAAATTTCTTGAGAGCCATTAGCTCAGTTGGTAGAGCATCTGACTTTTAATCAGAGGGTCGAAGGTTCGAGTCCTTCATGGCTCACCACTTTAAACGTGGCCCGTTGGTCAAGCGGTTAAGACACCGCCCTTTCACGGCGGTAACACGGGTTCGAATCCCGTACGGGTCATTTATTATAAACCATATTGGTCCGGTAGTTCAGTTGGTTAGAATGCCTGCCTGTCACGCAGGAGGTCGCGGGTTCGAGTCCCGTCCGGACCGCCAGTTTTTATAAGGTAAAAATTATACTTTAGAGTGTATACTCTTAGAAGGAAAAGGATTTCGATAAGTGAGAACGTTGAGAAAGCGACTGAAGGAACACCGGAGCGTATGTGAATACGTGAGGATGTGAGTGAAGGAGCTGACGAAGAGATTCGAAGCTTAGCGGAAGCTGAAAACTATACGGATCGGTAGAGCACGTCCGAATAAGCTGCGAAGCGTTACTTCAGCACACAAGTCGAGCAGCTACTTGAATAAGCTTCCCGAGACTTGGGTGATGGACCCAGTACTATTACATATAGGAAACAATACTTATTACGGCTCGGTAGCTCAGTTGGTAGAGCAATGGACTGAAAATCCATGTGTCGGCGGTTCGATTCCGTCCCGAGCCATCATCTAAAAAAGCACTGCGATGACTAGACTCTCGCAGTGCTTTTTCTTTGTAATACTTATGTAATATATATACCGATATTTTAGTATGATCTCCCAAAATTAATAATGATTCTACTTAAAAACCAACGAAAACCCCCTCTATATCATATTTCCTATATAGAAACACATTAATTGTAATATTTTATCTAATCCAGTTTAATTTTGTCAGTAATTATACAATTGTATTACATTATATAAACGATTCTTTCGGTTTCTTAAATTTGTGGTAAATTAGAGAGGTGAAAAATTTGTAGAATATTCGTTATTTAGGATGAAAGAACTAAAACTTGTTCTTAGAATTTTAGGAGGATCGCCCAATGACTTGGACGAAGAAAATACGAAGCTTTTCGTCAAAACTACTAAACTCTAAAACTACATATAAACCAAATACCTTTTTTAATAAAGTAGCTATTACGGTCTTAGCTATCTCTGGGATTTCAATTACATCGGTATCATCTGCTCATGCAGAAGACAACGAGAGTGAACTTCAAACCATCTATCATGTTTATCTCGATGAACAGTATGCAGGAGCTGTAACAGATAAAACATTGATTGAGAAAGCTAAAGAAGAAAAAATCAACAAGGTTGAGGAAGAACATTCTAACTTCGAAATAGATATTGATAAAGAACTTTCTTTTGTTCCTGAGCAGGTATTTAGAAATAATGTAAACAATCAAACGACGGTTAAAACGTTCAATGAAAGTGTAACGGCAAAAGCAGAAGCTGTCTCCCTTCAAATTAATGGGGAACCGGTTGTTTATGTTAAAGATCAAATTGCTGCTGAAGAATTAATGAAGCAATTAAAGCTAAAATATGTTTCTGAAGAAGAATTAACTGAATATGAAGCAAGAAAAACAGCTTCTAGTAATGAATTACCCCCATTAAAAAAGGGTGAAACTCGAATATTAGAAATAAGTGCTGCTGAAGATTTGAAATTCAATGCTACTGAAGTAGAACCACAAGAGGTCTTATCTCCAGAGAAGGCAGTTGAGCTTCTTTTAAAGGGAACTCTTGAAGAGAATAAGTATAAGGTTCAATCAGGAGATGCCCTTAGTAATATTGCAGAAGAGCATAATATGTCAACTTCTGAATTGTTTGATTTAAATCCTTCTTTAAAAGAAGATGGCGTTTTGCTAGTCGGAACAGAAATTAATGTAACCGTCACAAAACCACTTATTCATGTAAATATTAAGAGAGAAGCTAGAAAACAAGAGAAAATAGCTCATGAAAAAGAAGTGGTAGAAGATTCTTCTATGTATAAAGGTGATATGAAGGTTAAGCAAGAGGGTCAAGATGGAGAGCGGACAGTCACCTATCTTATAGAAGAACAAAATGGTGACGTAACCAAAAAGACAGAAAAAGATGAAGAAATAATCAATGAGCCAATCAAGCATATTGTGATTCGTGGAACAAAAGTGACTCCATCAAGAGGCTCTGGCAAATTCGTTTGGCCTACAAATGGTGGGTATGTTTCGTCTAAAATGGGTCCAAGATGGGGTAAAGTACACAAAGGGATTGATATTGCAAGACCAGATAACAAGACCATTAAAGCGATTGATAATGGTACAGTTATTTCTGCAGGTTTCGATGATGGCGGGTACGGAAATAAAGTGATCATCGACCACAACAATGGTTATAAATCTGTATATGCTCATTTAAGTAGTATTGATGTTTCTGTCGGCGAAACAGTATCAGCAGGCTCTAAAATCGGAAACATGGGTTCAACTGGACAATCTACAGGAGTTCATTTACACATTGAAATCTACAAGAATGGTTCACGTGTTAATCCGTTAGAATTATTATAATTATAATCATATGAGGCTGACCCTAAAGGGCTATGCACCACATACATATGAAAATAGAGAGAAAACGTAAAGTTTAACTTTTCTATGTGGTGTTTTACCTTTAGCTTGGGTCAGTCTCATTTTCTGTTGTTGACGTGGATATTTTTGCTAGTGAAAATAAACAATAAGAATGAATTTATTGACACATGTTGATGGTAAAAGATGAATTAAGAAGGAGAAAATGATAAATTAGAGAAAGAAATAGTAAAGGGATATGAATACTTTAAAAAAACACTTTTGATATCAAGCATAAAAAGGAATACATGAATTTTGATTTTTCAAGGGAGCAACAGAATTTAACGAAAAAGCCTGACAAAATGAAATAGAAGTTAATAAAAATGGTTATGAAGGAGACCCGTTCGTATATGGAAAAGAAAATATTAGTTGTAGATGATGAAAAGCCGATTGCGGATATATTGCAGTTTAACTTAAAGAAAGAAGGCTATGAAGTCCATTGTGCCTATGATGGAGATGAAGCGATTAAGATGGCAGAAGAATTAAAACCAGATATGATTCTGCTTGATATTATGCTTCCAAATCGGGATGGTATGGAAGTATGTCGAGAAATTCGAAAAAAATATGAAATGCCGATCATTATGCTAACAGCGAAGGATTCTGAAATTGATAAAGTACTTGGCCTAGAGCTTGGTGCAGATGATTATGTTACAAAACCATTTAGTACTAGAGAGCTTATTGCCCGTGTCAAAGCGAATCTACGCCGGCATCAGCACGGAGCTGCTCAGGCAACCGATGAGGAAGAAAACAATGAGATTGCCATTGGATCTCTTGTTATTCATCCTGATGCCTATGTCGTGTCAAAAAGAGGGGAAACAATCGAATTAACCCATCGTGAATTTGAGCTTCTTCATTATCTTGCGAAGCACATTGGACAAGTCATGACCCGTGAGCATCTTCTGCAAACGGTATGGGGCTATGATTATTATGGAGATGTGCGTACGGTTGATGTAACCGTAAGACGACTACGTGAGAAAATTGAAGACAACCCAAGTCATCCAAATTGGATTGTAACGAGAAGAGGAGTAGGCTATTATCTACGTAATCCTGAACAGGAGTAAATGAAATGAAGAAAGTTGGTTTTTCAAGGTCTATTCATCTAAAGTTTGTACTGATCTATGTGTTGCTCATTCTATTAGCAATGCAAATTATTGGTGCCTATTTTGTCAATGAGCTAGAGGATAAACTCATCACGAACTTTCAGAATTCGATAAAGGAAAGCGTCAACTATATTGAGTATAATCTTCGTGAGGAAATGATTAAGGAGCGGGAAGAAGATGGTCCGACGCTTGAAGAAGATATAGCCAATATACTTGTTGATGCAAGTCGCTCAACCGATATTCTTGAAATTCGTGTCATTGATAAGAACAAAAAGATTATCGGAACATCTGATAGTAATAATCAAGGCTCGATTGGTCAAAGGTCAACAGAAGTGAGCGTTTCTCGAACGATCGCATTAGGAAACACTCAACAAGAAGTCTTTATACAAGAGCACACTAGACATCGGTTATGGGTATACACCACACCGATTGTAAAAAACGGAAATGAGACGATTGGAGCCATCCGCTTAGTTGCTGAAATTGAAAATGTGTATTCACAGTTGAAAGATATTAATAATATATTCATTTCAGGAACTGTTATAGCGTTAGGAATAACCGCTATCTTAGGGGTATTATTATCCCAGACGATTACAAGACCGATTTCAGATATGAGAAAGCAAGCATTAGCGATGGCGAAAGGAAATTTTTCTCGAAAGGTTAAAGTATATGGATACGATGAAATTGGGCAACTGGCGATTACCTTTAACAACTTAACGAAAAGGCTGCAGGAAGCACAAGCTACAACGGAAGGTGAAAGAAGAAAGCTTTCCTCTGTTCTTTCCTATATGACAGATGGTGTTATTGCCACAGATCGAAAGGGGCGTGTGATATTAATCAATGACCCCGCCGCCAAAATGCTGAATGTTTCACGTGAAACAGTCCTTTCCCAGCCTTTAGTATCTCTATTAGGCTTAGATGAGCTTTACACATTCGAAGACTTATCAAATGAACAGAATTCTATTACTCTAGATTATTCTACAAATGAAAAGCCATATGTTTTAAGAGCGAATTTCTCTATTATTCAAAAGGAAACAGGCTTTGTAAACGGACTGATTACCGTATTACATGATATTACCGAACAGGAGAAAATAGATTTAGAGAGACGTGAGTTTGTTGCCAATGTTTCTCATGAATTGCGTACCCCTCTGACGACAATGAGAAGCTATTTAGATGCTTTAGCAGAAGGAGCGTGGGAAGATAAAGAAATCGCCCCTGCGTTTTTAGATGTGACTCAAAACGAAACAGAGCGAATGATACGGTTAGTCAATGACCTCCTTCAGCTTTCGAAAATGGACAGTACAGATTATCGTTTTAATCGGGAATGGATTGATTTTATTCGTTTCTTCCATCAAATAATTGATCGTTTCGAAATGACAAAGCAACAAAATGTGATGTTCAAGCGATTTCTACCTGAAGGTCCTGTTTTTGTCGAAATCGATAAAGACAAGCTTACACAGGTTCTCGATAATACTATTTCTAATGCATTAAAGTATTCTCCAGAAGGTGGACAAATTACGTTTAAAGTAGAAGTGAAGGAAGATATGATGCAAGTAAGTGTGGCAGATCAAGGAATGGGGATCCCTAAAGAAAATCTCGAAAAGATTTTTGAACGTTTTTACAGAGTGGATAAGGCTCGAACTAGGCAAATGGGTGGTACAGGGTTAGGATTAGCGATTGCAAAAGAAATGATTACAGCTCACGGTGGTAATATATGGGCAAGCAGTGTAGAAGGAAAAGGATCAACCATCTACTTTACTCTCCCATATGACCGTATACAAGAGGATGAATGGTCATGAATTATGAAAAAATTAAATCGATAATCTTAACCCTTTTGGTCGCCATTAGTGTTTTATTAACGTGGAATGTCTGGACATATCAACCTAACTACGATGTAATTGGTGAAGATTATACTCCTGGGGTTATGATCGGGACAGAAAAAACATATAAAGACGTCTTTAAGCCTTATAAGGTTTTATTTCACCAAAACCAAGCTACCTTTGGAACGGTCGACGACATTGAAATTGCCAAAATGATGGAGAACCTATCCAATTGGAATTTTTATGAACTGTCTGAAGTAGGAAAGGATCTTTCCCAAAGTGAATTTGAGTGGTTGGTTCACGGAGATAAGCGAGTGGAGATCTTATTTCCTGATATTATCTCCTTTGATATCCTAAGGAGTCTATTAAATTTTGAAGAAAAAAAGCTACCTTCAGAATCCATTGATCGAATCGTTATAGATACAAGCAATGTTAATAATGATACATCCAATGTATATTTCGTTTCCTATAATGACCAGCTCGTTTTTAAAGGGCAAATTAAATCAGCATTTCTTACTACATTTAATGAGGATTTTGTTGCTAATTCGGATAAACATCCAAGATATTTTGCAGAAGAAGTAGCCAAATCTCATAAAATATTTTTGCCAGAAAAGCCTATTGATTTCCCAAGCTATAGGTACGTTCTAGAAGAGATCAATACACAGACTTTTAGAGATGCATTGTTCAGTGATCCAAATGGTGTGACCAAAGAATTTACGAATGATGGTGAGCAATTTACAGATGGCAAAAGCTTGATGGAATTGGACGTGAATAATCAAATTCTTACTTATGTAAACCCAATCTACGAGGAAACAGGAAGCTCGACAACGACATCTGTACTTATTCAAGAAAGCTTCAATTTTGTGAATGAGCATGGCGGCTGGGTGGATCAATTTCAATATTTTAAAATCAGTAATGTAGAAAGAAAGATAGTGTATCGCCAGTTTATTAATGGACTACCCGTTTTTAATGAGAGCGGAATGGCAGAGCTCTCTTATGTCCTAGGCAATAAAGAGATTTACAGGTATCAAAGGCCCTATACGAGAAGGGGGTTTCCATTGGATTCTGAATCCGAAAACGGTGTAACACTTATGTCGGGATATGAAGTATTAAATTATTTAAATAGTCAGGAGGATATCGATACTTCTTTAATAGAAGACATTGCGATCGGCTATAAGCTTTCAAGAGACATTGACTTAAAAAATCAAAACATCATTATCTATAAACCTACATGGTATTACTTATATGCTGGAGGTTGGCTCCCGATTATACCAGAGGAGATGGGGGGGACAAATAATGGATTGGAGTAAAACAAAATCCATTTTTATCGTTGTATTTTTAGTATTGGATATCTTCCTCCTCTCTCTTTTCATTCAAAAACTTTCAGATAATAAGCTAGGATTATTCGTACAAACATCGACTGAAAAACAATTAGCTGCTGATAATATCGTGTATCCGCAGCTTCCTGAAACGACCAAAGAAGAAACTCGCATAACAGCGAAACCAAAGGCCTTTACTGAAGAAGATTTAAAGACGCTTAAGGGACAAAAAGCCGAGATGATCAATAATAATACAACGATTTATTCTCAATTAGATAAGCCTTATGTATTAGGTGAGAAATTTGGTAAAGACGAATTTAATGCTTTTATCAAGAGTTTTACTTTTGAAGGGGGAGAGTATGAGTTTTGGAAATATGATGAAAAGAACATGAAGGTTATTTATCATCAATCCTATAAAGACAGGCCACTGTTTATGAATTTTAATGGAGAAATTACCTTAAACCTGAATGAAAACAAAGAGATTGTTTCCTACAAACAAACGATGCTTACTTCATTTGATAAAATTGGGGATAAAGAACTGGTATTGCTTCCTATTAAGGCGATAGAACTTTTACGAGATAATAAAAAGATTCTCTCTGACAGCGAAATTATAGATTATGGGCTTGGCTATAGTACCTGGATTCCATTGGCAGAATCGCAAGTCTTATCCCCTACCTGGCATTTTGTCGTAGAGAAAGATGGCAAAAAAGAAGATTTATTTATTAATGCTATTGAGGGTAAAGTCATTGAGATGGAAAATCAAAATACTGAAACATTGGAGTGAATATGAATGTCCATGCATTTTAGTGTACTGGCGAGCGGGAGTACCGGAAATGCGATTTATGTTGAGAATGAGGAGCATTCCTTTCTTGTTGACGCTGGATTAAGTGGGAAACAAATGGAAGGGTTGTTTCAAAAAATAGATCGTAATATGAAAGATTTGAGCGGGATATTTGTCACCCATGAGCATAGTGATCATATTAAAGGAGTTGGGATCCTTGCACGGAAGTATGGGCTCCCGATTTATGCAAATGAAAAAACCTGGAGTGCGATGTCCCCTCTTATAGGAAAAATAGAAACGGAACAAAAATTTGTTTTTGGAATGGAAACCGTAAAGTCCTTTGGCTCACTAAGTATTGAATCGTTTGGAGTGTCACATGACGCGGCTGAGCCCATGTTCTATGTATTCCATCAAGGAGACAAAAAGTTGGTTCTTGTTACCGACACAGGGTATGTCAGTGACAGGATGAAAGGGATCATTTCGAATGCTGATTCCTATGTGTTTGAAAGTAATCATGATGTAGATATGCTGAGAATGTGTCGTTATCCTTGGAATATTAAGCGGCGGATTTTAAGTGATGTTGGACATGTCTCAAATGAAGATGCTGCCATTGCTATGAGTGAAGTGGCTGGAGATCGAACAAAAAGTTTTTACCTTGCCCACCTAAGCAAAGATAATAATATGAAAGATTTAGCAAGAATGAGCGTGGCTCAAACACTTGAATCAAGAGGGATTATCATAGGGGAATCCTTTGAGTTGTATGATACTGATCCACAGAACCCAACAGAATTAGTTGCGATTTAAAGTTTAGTCACATGAAATAAAAGGTATAGAAAAGGTGGAGGTCTTTGAATTCTTCATCTTTTTTACATATTGTGAAAATCTTAGCGCATTTTCATCGTATTTTAATTTTCTCTGATTATAATTTGGGCTGTATAGAGAAAATATAAAAGGAATTGTTGTTAGAAAGGGTGTGCAATTATGGGTTATTATGATGATGAAAACCAAAGCCGTTCTAAGCAAAAAGGAAATCGTGGAGGATATTTTCTTGCAAGTTTAGTTGGAGTTATACTAGGTGTGGTTCTTATACTTGTTGCAATCCCGCAGCTAAGTGATTACAATATCCTTCCGTATAATGTGAACCCCGATGAGAACCTGGCAAATACGGATGAAGAATATCACAATGGTAACGTAGAAAAGGTTTCAGTCGATGTTACAACAGATATTACGAAGGCCGTGGACAAAGCTGGGGATGCTGTCGTAGGAATCACAAATATTCAATCACAAAGCTTCTGGGAACAAAATGGACAAGAAGCTGGAACAGGTTCAGGAGTAATATATAAAAAAGAAGGTGGGAAAGCATACGTCGTGACAAACTATCATGTCATCGAAGGAGCTGACCAACTTGAGGTAACATTGTCTGACGGAACCAAAGTTCCAGCTGAAATAAAAGGTGGGGATGTTTGGACGGATCTTGCAGTCCTAGAGATGGATGCAAAGGATGTAAAGACAGTCGCTGAGTTTGGGAATTCTGATCAATTAAAAGCGGGTGAACCTGTAATCGCTATTGGGAACCCACTTGGACTATCCTTTTCAGGTTCAGTTACAAAAGGGATCATCTCAGGTGTAGAGCGTACTATCCCAGTGGATATTGACCAAGATGGAAGAGAAGATTGGCAGGCTGAAGTTATTCAAACAGATGCTGCCATCAATCCTGGAAATAGCGGCGGTGCCCTTATAAACATTTCCGGTCAGGTAATTGGAATCAATTCAATGAAGATTGCTCAGGAAGCAGTGGAAGGAATAGGTCTAGCAATACCTATTAATTATGCTCAACCCATTATAAGGGATTTAGAAAAGTATGGAGAAGTGAAACGTCCTGCCATGGGTGTGACCCTTCAAGATGTTAATCAAATAACCGCTTATCATCAAGAACAAACATTAAAATTACCGAAAGATGTGAAAGATGGTGTAATGGTTCGTAATGTGGTTCCTAATTCTCCTGCAGCACAAGCAGGGCTTCAAGAGCTTGATGTTATTGTCGAGCTAGATGGTAAGAAGGTAGCGGATATTATTGAACTGCGAAAACACCTTTATAATAAAAAAGCAGTTGGAGATCAAATGAAGGTTAAATTCTATCGTAATGGTGAATTACAAGAAACGACGATGAAATTAACGGATGAATCAAGAATGATGTAGATAATAGGCAGAAAGATGTTCCCCATCTTTCTGCTTATTTTATTTAATGGTATGATGACATGTGGATAAAATAAGAATAATAAAGGTTACGGAGGAAATGAAATGATTTATTGTTGCAAAGAACATGTAGAGTTGGCGATGGATATTGTCGTGGATGAGTACGAGGTAGCACCTGTACTAGAACAGTTAACAGAAGAGCAAAGGTTATCCACAATCTGTGAATATTGTGAGAATAACGCAACATATATTGTGGCGAACTAATATTCTGCTACGAAATGTGGATACTACCTGTTGATATGTGGATAACTTATGTGGATATCTTGTTTGTAAACTGTTTGTAAAGTGAGGGTAAAGATTGAATATCTCAATTGTAACGGTTGGAAAATTAAAAGAGAAATACTTAAAGCAAGGAATAAGCGAGTTTCTAAAAAGGCTTGGACCTTACGCTAAAGTTGAAATAATAGAGGTTTCAGACGAAAAAGCACCTGAAGAACTGAGTAGTACAGAGATGATACAAGTAAAAAACAAAGAAGGCGAAAGAATTTTAGCTAAAATTAACCCAGATGCTCATGTCATTGCTTTAGCAATTGAAGGGAAAATGAGAACATCCGAAGAGCTTGCCGACAATTTAGATAAGCTTGCGACCTACGGGAAAAGCAAAATAGCCTTTGTCATCGGGGGATCACTAGGGTTAAGTGATGACGTGATGAAGCGAGCGAATGAAACTTTGTCATTTTCGAAGATGACTTTTCCCCATCAGATGATGCGGTTGATTTTAGTGGAGCAGGTTTATCGGGCGTTTCGAATTAATCGTGGTGAACCGTATCATAAGTAACGGTAAACAGGAAAATTGAAATTACGATTTGCTCAATTAATTGAAAAACTTAAGAATGAATATGATGGAGACAGCAGTAGACATTAAAAAGGGCTGCATGATGTTGTTATGGAAAGTAGATAACTAAAATAGCATAAAAATTCTTATGATTTTTATTTCATATTAGAGAAAAAACTATTATACGAAGACAAAAGAAGAAAAGGAGAAACTATGACAAAGAGTAAAGAAACAGGATGGAACTTAGATAACAGTTTTGCCCGACTACCGAAATCACTTTTTTCCAGTATCAACCCAACACCTGTATCCTCTCCGAAATTAATCATTTTCAATAATCAGTTGGCAACATCCCTTGGTTTGGACGATCATGCGCTTCAAAGCGAAGATGGTGTAGCGGTTCTAGCTGGAAACCAGATTCCCGAAGGTTCTTCACCTCTTGCTCAAGCTTATGCAGGGCATCAATTCGGACATTTTAACATGTTAGGGGACGGCCGAGCTGTGCTGCTAGGCGAACAGACCCCGCCACAAGGAGAGAGAACAGATATTCAGCTTAAGGGTTCAGGTAGAACGCCATACTCCCGCGGGGGTGATGGTCGAGCGGTACTTGGACCGATGTTACGCGAATACATCATCAGTGAAGCCATGCATGCGCTTGGTATTCCTACCACTCGTAGTCTAGCAGTGGTGACAACCGGTGAGTCAGTAATCCGCGAAACTAAGCTACCTGGTGCAATTCTGACCCGGGTGGCTGCTAGTCATCTGCGCGTCGGTACTTTTCAATATGTTGCAAATTGGGGAACAGTTGAGGAACTCCAGATCTTGGCTGACTATACACTAAAGCGTCATTTTCCAGACGTTGAATTTGATAAGAGCCGATACCTTTCACTACTTAAGGAAGTGATCAAGCGTCAGGCCACGCTGATTTCCAAATGGCAAATGGTTGGCTTTGTTCACGGGGTGATGAACACCGACAACATGACGATTAGTGGAGAAACCATTGATTATGGTCCCTGTGCCTTCATGGATGTTTATGACCCGGCCACGGTATTCAGTTCCATTGACATTCAAGGCCGCTATGCCTATGGAAATCAGCCACCTATTGCCGGGTGGAACCTTGCTCGATTTGCTGAAACCCTGTTACCTCTGCTGCATGATAATCAGGACGAGGCTGTCGAACTGGCACAAGACGCGATTTCAGATTTTACTGAGTTGTATCACTCTAATTGGCTCGCGGGAATGAGAGCCAAACTGGGAATATTCAATGAAGAAAAACAGGATAAATCTCTTATTGAAGACCTTCTCAGTATGATGGAGAAATATCGTGCGGACTATACCAATACCTTCCTTGCATTAACTTTTGATAAGCATGAGGATATGGTATTGTTTGGGACACCGGAATTTGCTCAGTGGCATAAGCTATGGCTGGAGAGACTAGGCAGACAAGAGGAAACGAAAGCCTCTTCGCATCAGTTAATGCGGAACAGCAATCCTGCGTTAATCCCGCGGAACCACCGGGTAGAAGAGGCACTAGAAGCTGCAGTGGAACAAGGAGACTACAGCGTGATGAATCGGCTTTTGGATGTTCTTTCAAACCCTTATGCGCACTCCACTGAACAAGCTGAATACTCTATACTGCCTGCGTCAACAACCCCTTACCGAACCTTTTGTGGTACTTGATATATAAACATTAGGGAAATTAGGAACGTTCTTTCTGCTTTTCTCAATCGTTGACGCTTTGTCATGGTTTAGTAGTACAAAATAAGGGGCTGTCCCAAAACCAAGGGGTCAGGAACCACGACTACAATATATAGAAGAAACCCATTAGAAATCTTCTATATATAGGAAATCAAAGTGATTCCGAACCCTTATGGGCAGCCCCTTATTTTTAGTTTAGGATTAGTATGGCTTCAGTTATGAAATCTGTTTTTAGGAACGTATAATTTTGTTCAAGGATAATTTATTTAAGTTTTCGGAAGCTATATCTTAACTATAAAAACAAAGTTCTTAGGAGGTTAATAGCTTGTTCTTTCCAATCCGAAACTCCTCTTCAGTAAGGTAGCCCTGATCTTTTAATGTGGCAAGTTTTACGAGTTGATCCACTGTATTGTAATGATGATTTTTATAAATCTGAGGAACGACTATCAAGACTTGATTTTGACTTGTTCGTTCCATGACTCTATACCCTTGGTATGAGGCTGTTGCAATTCCTTCATTGTTTGGTTTGCAATAACTATTTGCCTTGCATGTGCCATCATCCCGGACTAGAAGCTGCCCCATTAGACCAACTGCCACCCATTCCGGTCTTTTGGAGCGAGGAATATATTCCTTAGTGGAGTCCCATTTAGGGTTCAATACTGGCCTGCGTTCTATCCGTTGTGGCACGATGACATTACCCCTCGAGTCAAATACAGTAGGAAGTGAAATGTCTTCATACATAATTTCTCCCCATTCAGAAGTCAAATACTTGTGCTTCCACCGCAGCTCTCCACTATTGGCCAGGAAAGCCGGCTTTGCGCTTGTGATTCCCAGTATATAATCATCCTGGCTATTTGATATGCGCACTTTATTCCCTTCTAACGTGACGAAGTAGCCGGAATCGATAGAGTTCCCATCTATCGTTTCGAACATTTCGGCATAATCTGCTGCAGGAGTAGTGACGGCTCCGTCAATTTTTACGTTACCGTCGCTTAATATTTTTGCGGCTAAACTCAGATTCTCAGCATCTGTACCATTAGCCAGGTACCATGAATATGGAAGCTCATTTGCCTCACCGAATTGTCCCATGATATGAACGCCTTCCAAAAGGTTCGCATCTGTCGATTGCCCCTCAGTATGGGAGAAAAATCCTGAGGCGACCGTGTTGACACCCTCCGCGTGCGATGTGAAACCGTTAGCAATGTTAAGAGCGCCTTCTGCATGAGCATTTTGTCCGATCGCTTGTGTCTGATTTCCCTCTGCATGGGACAGATCACCAGAAGCGATAGAGCGCTGCCCCTCCGCATGGGCAAAAATACCGCTTGCCACTGTCAAGTTTCCTTCCGCGTGAGACGCTCTACCATTTGCTTCTGTTTGGTCACCTTCTGCATGCGAAGATTCTCCTTGAGCCATCGTACCTTGTCCTTCCGCATGAGAAACAAGCCCACTGGCGACAGTATTTTCGCCCTCAGCATGAGACGCAATCCCCGAAGCAGTTGTCAAGCTTCCCTCTGCATGGGCAGCTATATTACTAGCTGATGTAAATCGTCCCTCACTGTGAGAATCTCTAACACTAGCAATGGTCTGATTTCCCTCTGCGTGAGAATGGGCGCCACCGGCAGTCGTGGCGAATCCTTCTGCATGGGAAGCTACTCCAATGGCCGTGGTAGAGGTCCCTTCGGCGTGTGCCGTATCAGCTGACGTTTCGGTAAAAAAACCTTCCGCATGGGAAGCATTTCCCACTGCCCTTGTATTGATTCCTTCCGCTTCTGAACAAGTTCCAATAGGATTTTGATTACATCCATTGGACATGAATATCCTCTCCTTTTATAAAATTTATTGTGAATCGTTAAGAGTTCTAACAGATAAAAACAAATCTATTAAAATATGAAAATAGTAGTTAGATGATGAAATGAGTTATTTCATCATTATTCTAGCTGGTTAATATCCTTGAAGTGACAAGATCAAAGACAGAGCGAATCGAATAATAAGAAATGTAAAATATGAGGGTGATACCAACGGCTTACCATAGGTGTTTTTTTCTGAAATTTAGTAAGAACACTCTTATTATTATGTTATGTTCTAGTGGAACATTGGTATGGACAAACTTTCTAACGTGGTAAAGTAATTATATTCAAAGGATATTTTACTCCTCATTTTAGAAGTATTTATCATGGAATTTATTCAGATGAAGTCCTAATTTGGCTTCCTCCCAAAATCCCAAAAAAGTTCTCCATGTTACTTCAACGATTAAGTAAAATTAAATGGATATAGCCTTAATAAGAAATGAAAGTGCTTTACCAAAATTGGATCAATAAAATATAGGAAATTTAGGTATACAAAGGCTTATATAGCGATGAAGTTATAGTGAAAATAGACTTTAGAAGAGGAGCATATTATCGCTTCTCATTTTTGTTTTTAAAGACCATAAGAGCAAGAATGAGGACGAAATCAATTTAAATTCCTTGATAAAATGAGTTCATCGAACTTAGGAGGAGAGGAAAATGAGCAAAATTCAGGAATTTAATGAACTACATTCGTCAAAGGAAATCTTATTTTTAGGAAATGCCTGGGATCTGCTATCGGCTTTAACACTCGAGAAAGCAGGATTCAAAGCAATTGGTACGACGAGCTGGGGAATTGCCAACTCGCTTGGATATGAGGACGGAGAATTAATTCATTTTGACCGACATTTAGGAATCATCAAAACGATAACGAATCATGTGAAAATCCCTGTTTCTGCAGATATTGAAGCAGGCTACGGGGAAGATACAGAAACAATTGTTGAAAATGTTTTAAGGACTGCAGATGTTGGTGTGGCAGGCATTAATATTGAGGATTCACTCAAAAAACAAAAAGGGTTGAGAGAGATATCGGAGCACTGTAATCTTTTATCAAAAATGAGAAAAGCTTTAGATGATAAGGGTTATAAAAATTTTTATATAAACGCTAGAACGGATACTTATTTTCAAAAGGAAAACCCACTTGCGGAAACAATCAATCGAGCCAAGTCCTATGTGGAAAGTGGCGCCAGCGGGATTTTTGTTCCCGGTATAACGGCAGAAAATGAGATAAAGGAAGTGGCGCTCAATATAGATGCTCCATTAAATGTATTGTCTTTACCTGGATTAACAAATTGTAATAAGCTTAAAGCATTAGGAGTTAAACGTTTTAGTTTTGGAAATGCACTATCTGACATCATGATTGCTTATTTAGAAAGGAATGCGACACGATTATTAGAGTATAAGGATACCTCACATTTGTATGAGGTCTAACCCGGAAAGGATAGAAGTCCGATGAGCACTAATATAAATCTTTCATTTGAAGAAATGTGGGAGAAAATCATGGCGTGTGATCAAAAATATGATGGGCTATTTTATACGGCTGTAAAAACGACTAAAATTTATTGTAGACCTTCCTGCAGATCCAGGAAACCGAAAAAAATAAATGTGGAATTTTACGATGATATCCATGATGTTGAAAATGCTGGTTTTCGTGCTTGTAAAAGATGTCAGCCAGAAGTTGAACATTCCCCTCATACAAAGCTGGTGAGAACGGTGATTGCCTTCTTAGTTACTCATTATAAACAAAAGCTGGTATTACAGGATATTGCAAATTATGTCGGTGTAAGTTCCTATTATCTTGACCGACTGTTTAAACAGGAAACATTAGAAACTCCACGTACCTATCTAGAAAAAATAAGAGTTGATAAAGCAGCACATCTTCTTAAAAATACAGACCGAACAAACCTTGAGATATGCTATGACGTTGGGTTCCAGACTCCTTCAAATTTCTATAAGGTGTTCCGCAGGTTGAAAAATTGTTCACCAAGTGAATATCGGAACCTTGATCGTTAAATTGGCCATTCTTTTTTTAAGAATGCAAGATTTATAAAATCTCGTAAAGATTCGTCACGGGAACCGTATCATATGTGGTGGTAACAAAATTAAACATTTAGTTTTTAGATGAAATGCAAATTAAATTATAGAAATAAAGACATACGGCGGTAACTTATTTGAAGTTTTCGAATTAACTATTCCTAGATGTCAAAAGATAAGTCGTCGTTTAGTTACAAAACAGAAGAAGAAGGCAAATGAAAACAAGATAAGTGCCTTCTTCTATCGAACATTATTTTTCAATTACAGCGTTATGCTGGACAGTATCCTTATTAACCCACTTTATCGTTGTACCCGTTGTAATTTCAAGTGCCTCTGGTGTATATGTGTAGTCTTTTATTTCTACTGTTTGTTCCTCCATCCTTTCACCATTTTTAACCATAACCTTCATTGTCATATAGGGGTGAGGGGCACAATGAATAACATACTCACCCGGGTCATTAAATGTAAAAGAATATGTTTTACCTGTTTTTAATAAAGGGGAGCTTACAACAACGGTTTTTAGCATCTCTTTTTGGGAGTCTTTTGAAGTTTTTTGCGTTTCATTTGAAGTTCCTTCTGAATGGTGGCTCTTCTCCATTGATACATTAGTAAAATAGGCTGTACCACGACTTCCTATGGTTGCTGTAAAAAATGGAAAGGCGTCTGTTTCAATCGTCTCAATGACTTTCTTTGTTGTTGTATCAATGACAACTAGTTTATTTTTTTCAGTGACAGGTACATAAACTTCTTTATTGTTAGGTGTTATCGCTATTCCATGGGGACCCTGCCCTACATGAATGGATTTGACCACCTCTTTGGATGTTGTATCAATAACTGTAACTGAATCGTCTCCAATATTAGCAACATAAGCAAATTTTCCATCATTCGTTAAATCAATGACGTGATGACCTTTTCCAACAGAAATCGTTTCAACCATTTCCCCTTTTTCTAAATCAACAATTCCTATGGCATTTGACTTCGTTAGAGTTACCCATAGTGTTTTTCCATCTGGTGTAATGGTTAAATTATGCGGAAGATCATTTACACCTTCAATTGTATCGATAACAGATTGACTTTCTGTATCAATAACGGATATCGAATTGGAAGCTGTATTTGTCACATAAAACTTGCTGCTATCTGGGCTAGAAATCCCGTTGTGAGGAAATTTTCCTGTTTTAATCACCGTAATCTTCTTCATTTGAGTAACATCAATCACCGTTACAGTATCTTCCCCTTCGTTTATTACATAGGCTAATTTCCCGTCTGTTGTAAAGTTTACTCCTTTTGGAGATTTCCCAACAGGAATGGTTTTTACCACTTTATTTGTTTTGGTATCAATTATGGAAACATCTTCTGATTGACTGTTAACCACATAGGTATAGCTGCCATCAGGGGTGACTTGAACATATGTAGGTTTTTCTCCTACCTTTAATGTACTGATAACACTATAGGTTGTTGGATCAATGGCTTGAACGGTGTTTGCTTCCCGATTGTTCACATAGATCAATGGGGTTTGCTCAATTTTGGTCTTCACCGATTTTTTAGCTGTACCTGCAATTTTACCCTTCTCATCATTTTTAGGCTGGCCGTTTTGTACACCGCTACATGCACTTACAACTAACAGTAATAGTGTAACAAGAACGATCATAGCATATAGGTTATGTTTCATCATGAAAAGATACCTCCTTTTATTCTCATCATTTTAGTAAACGAATAAAAGAAGATATCGGTTTGCATATGATGTAAAAACGAGACAAAAGTCTTACCTCTGATTTGTTTTTTCACAAATAACGTCTATAGAAGATTTCTAAGAGGTTCCCATCACTTTTTGACCTTGAGGTTCCGTGTTATTTGGATTCGGCTCTAGTGTAATCCCAATATCATCAAACGATTGATTTTTTGGTAGGCGGTAGGTGATCAAGCCATTTCCGTTTTGATCAGGCTTTAAAGTCCCGGCGTTTTGTCGATTCCCGTTCTTTAACAGCCACACTTGGTATACTTCATCATCATTTGTCCTTGGCATATTGTTTAACTCAATGACAAGGCTGGTGTCTTGACCTTCTTGAAGAAGGTAGGCGATTCCGTTTGCCGAAGCAGCAAAATCCTGACCGTTTAAATCAAATGTCTTAACAATTTGAGAAGGTGAAACCGCTTTGTTTTCTAATGCTATAATGGTATCCTTCATTTGAAGGTTATTCCAGATTAACCCTATAAGGCCCATTACTAAGACGGCCATAATGCCCAAAGATAATGGTGAGAAATGCTTGGTCAAGATTAATTTCAATCGCTCAAAAAGATTATGTTTTTTATCTACTCCCCCTTGAGTCTGCGGTGGTGTCTTGTTTTCCTCAAAAATAAAGTCCATTACTTCTGCTTTTAGTGATTCGGGGACGTCAGTTTCTTCGATATCATAAGAAAGCATCTGCCAAGTATCCTGTAAGGAGCCTATTTCATTCTGGCAATGGATACATGTTTTAAGATGAAGTTCAAATTGCTCTTTTTCATGTTCAGAAAGCTCCTCGATGATATATAAAGACAGGTTTTCGCATTTATTTTCCATGCCGAATCCCTCCTGTTTCTTCACTTAAATAATTCCGCAGTTTTTTTAAGGCTTGATGCAGCCGATTTTTAATTGTGCCGAGTGGCTTTTGTTCAAGTTCTGCAATTTCGCTTAAGGAGTAGCCTTCCCAGTATAATAAATTAATAAGGCGCTGCTGTGGTGCAGAGAGGTGTTGTTTTGCTTCTTGAATTTGGTGCTTCAATAGATTTCTAGAAACCTGTTGTACTACATCTTCTGTTTGTTGATCTTGCATTTGACGCCATTCATTTGGTTCTAATTGAAGCATTCCCGGGTGTTTTTGTTCTTTACGAATGAGATCGATAGCTATGTTTCGGGTAATGGTGAGAAGCCAGTTCGCAAATTTTCCTTGTGCTGAACTGTAGGTTCGTTTTGTCGTCCAAAGACGAAGAAATACTTGCTGGGTAATTTCTTTCGTTCTCTCTGTGTCACCCTTAGTCATTTTTAAGGAGAAGCTGTAGACAAGCTTTACATAGCGGTCATACAGTTCTTCAAGTGCTGGGCGATGATTTTGGACAATTAATTCAATGAGTTCCTCGTCCGTTTTAGAGTTCATTGCCAAATTCTCTCCCTTATTGAAAACGTTTTAATAATTATTAATCATAAACGAGGTGGTGGTAAAATGTAAGTGGGGAAAAAAAAGAACTGCCAAACATGTGGCAGTTCCTTAAAGAGCATGTATTATGGTGCAAAAGTTGTTTCACTGTTTACAATAAACCAAACGTCTTTAACCCCTTGTCCGTTTACATCACCAGATGCTGTATCTTTTACAAAGTAGTAAAGTGGGTAGCCTTTATAGGTTGTTTGCTTTTCACCAGTGTCTTCGCGTGTAATTGTGCTAAAGTCATCTTTGTTAAAACCTTCAGGAACTTCAAGGTTTTCTGCATAGAAGGCAGGCCAATTTTCAAGACATTCCCCTTTACAGTTTGTTGTATTTGGCTTATCTTTGGCAAAGTAGTAAAGTGCCATACCGTCTGCGTCTGCAAGATATTTTCCTGCTTTTTCATCTTCTATCAACTTCAGTGCTGATACAGGTTCGTTAGAGACCTCTTCTGCTTGATCACTTGTCTGTTTATCCTTTGTGTTTTCTTCTGCACTACAACCAACAAGAATTGCTGTTAAAAGAAAGGTTAATAGCCAACTCCACTTTTTCATGATAGACTCCTCCTTAAAATATTTTCTTCAATAAAAGGAAACGAAGGGGAGTTAAAAACGGTTCGAATAAACTGTTCATTTTTTTATTATTATTTTCTTTGGGAAATTACGGGTGACAGCTAGCTTAATAGCGAGGGGGATTATTCATGAAAAAATTTAATAATGTAAAATTTAAAATACTGGATAGGAATAATTTAGAGACGTCTCTTTTAGAAACCTTCAATCGGTATCAAGAGACAAATCGCGTACTGTTTAAAGAAAACGATCAATACAGTTTTAAAGAGGACCACTTTGTTGAGCAATGGAATGACGAAAAAAAGGCCCTTGTCATCCAATCGTTGCAAAATTGTGTGCAATCTGGAGGAGTTGTAATAGGAGCTTTTGTTGATAGCAATTTAGTAGGTTTTGCAAGTGTAGAAGGTGAATTGTTTGGTAGCACTAAAGAATATCTAGAACTCTCCTATATTCATGTGTCTAATGATTTCAGAAATGGTGGTCTAGGTAAGAAAATGTTTGAGCTATGCTGTGTGAATGCGAAACAACTTGGTGCTAAAAAGCTTTATATAGCTGCACACCCTTCAGAAGAAACGCAACATTTCTATTTAGCAGTAGGTTGTACATTTGCAATAGAGATTAACCAGGAGATCTATGAAAAAGAGCCTTTAGATATACAATTAGAATTTAGTTTATAAATAATTGAGAGAGCTTGTCATTTGCATAAAAAAGAAAATGCCCCCAATTAGAGGCATTTTCAATTGCTAAAGAAAAATAGTAATAGCATTAACAATGGGCCGTTCAACACTTGAATTGGAGAATATACGAGCAGGCCATCAAAAGCCATTGTCGTTGATCTATTCTCCTCTAAACTTTTCTCAGTGTTACACCTTCCTCAAAATGCCCCCACTCCTCTACAGCTACCCCTACCGCTCTCGATACATATGAATAAGGTTTCGATTTTGCCCCCTTGCGAATACATCGATACGGTTTGGTCCCCAAGACACTGCCGCTGGTTCAGAGTTTAGTGAGCCTCCAAGATTTTGCCAATCTGACCAGCGAGAACCGTTCCACGTTTTTAAATAGAGTTCATTATTTGTTCCTCTTACAAATACCTGTAGTCGGTTTGGACGTGTGGAAGACACAGCAGGAGCTGATGTGAGGACTCCTCCAAGGCTCTCCCAATTACTCCATCTAGAGCCATTCCACCATTTGTGAATTAAGTCTCGATTTTGTCCTCTTGCAAACACATCAATACGGTTCGGCCCCCAAGACACAGCTGCTGGTGCCGATGTTAATTGGCCGCCAAGCTCTTCCCAATCTTCCCAACGAGAACCATTCCATGATTTCTTATAAAGCCTTTGATTGGTTCCTCTGACAAAAACGTCTAATTGATTTGTGCGGCGGGAAGAGACAGCAGGGCTACTCGTTAATGTTCCACCAAGGTTTTCCCAATCACTCCAGCTGCTTCCGTTCCACCATTTATGGTAGAGGCTATCGTCGGTCCCTCTAACAAAAACATCGATACGATTTGGTCCCCAGGAAACGGCAGCCGGTGCTGATGTTAATATCCCACCAAGGCTTTCCCAATTGCTCCATCTCCGTCCATTCCACCAAATATGGTAGAGACTTTGGTCCGTTCCTCTTGCAAAAACATCAAGTCGATTTGGTTGCCAAGAAGAAACGGCCGGTCCTGATGTAAGGGTCCCCCCGAGGTTTTCCCAATCTGACCACCCTTGACCCGGTTGACCTCCTCCATTTCCGATAGCATTTAACGTAATCTGAATGACTCTTACTAAAACTCGATCTACAACGTTTTGTGAAATATTATATTGTCTAAAAAGTAGATTAAGCCAAGGGATTCGATTTTGGAATTGATTGTAGATTTGGTTAGCCGATTGGTTGGTATTTGCTTCATTCAGTGTAAAGCTCACAACAAGAGAAAAAATATAGTCCACGAGATTACGGTTCATTCCGGCTTGCTCGAATTGATTATATAAATTATTATGCTGGGAACGAAGTGTCTGCATGACCTCCTGAACACTCGGCTGTTGACGGTAGAACATATTAGGTTGAACATAAGGATTCACTGGGATAAATCGTGGAATTCGATTTGGAAATCTAAACATTTGCATACCTCCTCTATTGTATAGAATCAGCATATGCATATTTGGGTGAATGGGGGAATGAATCATTATTTATTCCTTTGCTTCCCTATTTCCTTGCTGTGATAATCAGCCTGAATATTGACAAAAAACGAAAGACTATGTTATTAAAATAGTGGGTTAGCACTCAAGTAGATAGAGTGCTAATGTAAGACTAATCTTATTGAGAGGGGAAAATTTAATGATAAAACAGGAATTTAAAGCAGAATCTAAAAGATTGTTAGAAATGATGATCAACTCAATTTATTCTCAAAAAGAGATCTTTTTAAGAGAGATTATTTCTAATTCAAGTGATGCGATTGATAAAATCTATTACAAAGCGTTAACGGATGATTCTTTAAGTTTTAATAAAGACAGCTACTACATAAAAGTAGTGGCAGATAAGAAAAATAGAACATTGAAGATCACCGATACCGGGATTGGCATGACAAAGGAAGAGCTTGAACACAATCTTGGAACGATTGCAAAGAGTGGTTCGTTAGCTTTTAAAAAAGATAATGAATCAAAGGATGGCCATGATATTATTGGTCAATTTGGTGTAGGGTTTTATTCAGCATTCATGGTAGCAGATGCTGTTACGGTGAGTAGTAAGGCATTGGGAAGCGAGGATGCCTACAAATGGGAATCTAATGGTACAGATGGATACACAATCGAGTCATCTGATAAGGATTCTGTCGGTACAGAAATTATTCTTAAAATCAAAGAGAATACAGAAGAAGAGAACTACGATGAATTTTTAGAAGAGTATCGATTAAAAGCGATTATTAAAAAGTACTCTGACTTTATCCGCTACCCGATTAAAATGGATGTGACTAGCAGCAGACCTATCGAGGGTAGCGATAATGAGTTCGAAGACTATCAAGAAGAACAAGTTTTAAACAGTATGGTCCCAATTTGGAGAAAGAATAAAAATGAGCTTACCCCAGAAGAATATGAGAATTTTTATAACGAAAAACATTACGGTTTTGACAAGCCCATCAAACATATTCATATCAGTGTCGATGGTACTGTAAGATATAACGCGATTCTATTTATTCCAGAGAAGATTCCTTTTGACTATTATTCAAAGGAATTTGAAAAAGGCTTAGAGCTGTATTCTAGCGGTGTATTGATTATGGACAAATGCTCAGATCTACTACCCGACTATTTTAGCTTTGTTAAAGGAATGGTAGACTCTGAGGATTTATCCTTAAATATTTCCAGAGAGATTTTACAACAGGATAAACAATTGAAGTTTATTGCTAAGAATATTAAGAACAAAATTAAGCGTGAATTGGAAAGTTTATTAAAAGATGACCGCGATAAGTATGAAGAGTTTTATCAATCATTTGGTAGACAATTGAAATTCGGTGTCTATAATGATTTTGGACAGGATAAAGATGTGTTGAAAGACTTACTAATGTTCTACTCTTCGAAAGAGAAAAAGCTTGTGACATTAGATGAATATGTATCCAGAATGTCAGAGGATCAAAAGTATATTTATTATGCAACAGGCGAAACGAATGAACGAATTGAAAAGCTTCCACAAACAGAGATGTTATCAGAAAATGGCTTTGAGATTTTATACTTCACAGACGACATTGACGAGTTCGCCATTAAAATGCTTATGAATTATCAAGAGAAAGAGTTCAAATCGGTATCCAGCGGTGATCTAGGGATTGAAGAGGATAGCCAAGGTAATACCGATTCAGAGCAACAGGAAAACAAAGAGCTCTTTGACTATATGAAGGATGTATTAGCCGACAAGGTTAAGGCAGTCAAAGTGTCAAAACGACTAAAGACTCATCCAGTATGTTTATCTACTGATGGCGAGGTCTCTATTGAAATGGAAAAAGTTCTAAATGCCATGCCGAATAACCAAAACGTAAAAGCGGACAAGGTGCTAGAAATTAATCCAAACCATGAGGTCTTCCAATCATTAAAAGATTCTTTCGAAAATGATAAAGAAAAGCTTAGTTTATATACGAATCTACTGTACAATCAAGCTCTTCTTATTGAAGGATTACCAATCCAGGATCCAGTAGAGTTTACGAATGATATTTGTAAAGTAATGGTGTGATCATAAGCATGAATTCCCTGTAAAATGATCCACTAAAAAAGCTTAAGCTAATTGAATAATCAAACTATGTTAAAATGAAAATGCCTCCCGTTTTAGGAGGCATTTTCTATAGTTAAGGCAAGATTGTAATCGCATCAGCAATTGGGCGTTCACCGCTTGAATCGGAAGGATCGGATATCAAGTGTTCATCAATAGCCATCGCTGTTGATCCGCCACCATCTAAATTAATTGCATCCTTTGCTCCTAATGCTTTCATCAGTTTTGCGCTTTCTTCAAAATTGATCCCAATACTTTTTTCAGGATTTCTTCCATCTACAGTGATAAATAATAAATTTCCATTTGGTTTTATTCCTGCTAATGTTCGAGGATGTCTGTAAATTCCAAAGCGATAGAAGAATTCTTCATCATGATAAAAGCCTTCTGCTGCTGCGTTTATTGCGTACTTATTATTTTCTAATAAGCGTGGACCACCATTAATGACGTTTGTTTGTTCAGTTAATGATATTCTCCCTTTGTCACTTAAAAGACGGGTTTGAACATATAGTTTCATCCCTTTTTGGGCATGTTCCTTTAACCATTCAGTAGCCTCTCCAGTTCCAGCAATAACGGAACCGGTTGCTGGGATCTTTCCGCCTCGCTGATCTCTGACTTCTACCACTTCGCCCGCTTCACTCAGTACTACTTCAAGTCCCTTCCCCTTGGGTGTTTCCGATCCGTATATTGATTTATACTGTATTAACTCACTGTGGTCTGTACAGGTAACATCATGCATAGGTTGTTCAGAATAAAGATCACCCCCAACACCGCCACAGTTTCTAATGAGCCCATTTGTCCGATTCACACCATCCAATTCTCGAATCGCACCATCCGAGGAAGTCACACTCAAAGAGGTAGATAATGATTTGATTTGAGCTTTATCTTTAGAACCCGATAAAATCAGACTTGAACGGTTGTTTATAGCTTCACTTACTAATCGCCCATTTAATACTGAGATACCAGCAAGGTCACCAGGTGTACCGTCTTTTGATCCAACTACAAAATATCCTCCGTTGATGGCTGCTAAGGAATTCGTCCGCTCAGCGATATTTGACACGGTCTCTTTTCCATTTATTTTATCCATTGCAAGGGTAGTAGAGAGTGTCCCCTTAAATTGATTTCTGTCTATCTCTAGTACATGAATTGACCAAGGACCTTTTGTGATTGCATCATCATAGCCTGTATAGGTTACTCTCAATCCAGAAAAACCAGCTGCCCCTAATTGTTTTTTTAAGTTATCAGCTTCTGATTGTTCCTCGAAGCTTCCAACGCGGATCAAGTATCCGAGGATGTCTTTTTCAATATCAGTATGAGGACTATTCTTAATCGTTTTGATCATAGGTTTGAAGCCTTTTGTTTCTAGCCGATTCGCTAAATCTTTTGCTTCAGAAGGTTTAGATAGGAAAGCTATATCCACTGTAAAGTGATTTTCTGAACTTCTTTCTCCCCTAATGATAGCGGTATGGGTAACACCTGGAGCCAAATGCTGTGTACTTCGCTTTTCCTTTAGTCCTGGTTCCCCAAGCGGAAGTTCACTTGTTTTATTAGATTCATAGGATTTTGCATTGGCCGTAGACTCTTCTATATCCAAAGGGTTTGACAGAGATGAAAAAACGGCGGCTAAGGTAAGAGGTACAATCAATAATTTTTTTGCTAGATTTGTTTTCAATTTGTCATTTCTCCTTTTAGCATCTTTTCATTTCATCCTATCTTAGAATCATTTCATTTTGATGACTTGTATGTAAAGAAGAGTAAATGATGGTTACTAGTTTCATTTTCATAAAATCTTTACGTTTATTTTATATTTCCTTAAAATCTATCAACTAGTCTTACAGATAGAGAGTTTTTAATGAGAGGGGAAGTTTTAAATGATGAAAGGTCTTTTTAGAAATGTTTTCATGTCTGCAGCGCTAGTTGGAATCGGAGCAGGAGTAGTTGGCCAAGCTGAGGCCGCTGAACCTATTCATCCATCACTTAATCAGAATAAAATTTTGAATGTTGCTCATCGTGGTGCATCAGGTCATGCCCCAGAACATACTCTACTAGCCTATAAGCTAGGGGAAAATATGAAAGGCGATTACATAGAAGTAGATTTGCAAATGACGAAAGATGGCGAACTTATTGCTATGCATGATGAAAAGCTTGACCGTACAACAAACGGAACCGGACTTGTTAAAGATCATACGTTGGCCGAAATTAAGCAACTTGATGCGGGTTCATGGTTTAATGAGAAAAACCCTGAATATGCAAAAAAGGAATATGTTGGTATTGAAGTGCCTACGCTTGAAGAAGTGATTCAGAAATTCGGAAAAGATGCACGCTATTATATCGAAACAAAATCTCCTCATGTTTATCCTGGAATGGAACAAAAACTGCTAGAAATACTAGAGGAATATAAATTAACAGGTCCTAATGCTCCTTCAAGCAAAGTAATCATTCAATCATTTAGTTCTGAAAGCTTGAAAATGGTTCATGAGTTAAATCCTACAGTACCGCTAGTACAATTAATCTCGTACAAAGGATCAGCAACCATCACAGATGAACAGTTAGAAGAATATAAAACGTATAGTATCGGATTAGGAATGAGCTATAAAACCATTGATGAAGCATATGTTCAAAAAGTTCGTGAACACGGATTACTGATCCACCCATATACAGTGAATGAAAAAGAAGATATGCGCAGACTATTGGACTGGGGTGTAACAGGAATGTTTACAAACTTCCCAGATCGTTTACAAGAGGTTTTGAAGAAGAAAAAATAAAGGTGTATATGCCCTAAACAGTATTTGAAAATCATAGGGAAAAGGATAGCAGATGTGGCTATCCTTTTTTTATGGGAATTGATAACGATGAAGGGAGTTTAATGGCAGAGATAGTGGGGAAAGTGTCGAATTCAGTCGAATGGTCAATTTATTTGGATTATGGACAAATTAATGGCTATTATGGACAAATAAAATACTATAACGGACAAATTATTATTGGAGTTGGACAAATATTTAAGTCAATCTTTGCTTCAGGATTATCAAATTATCAAATTGAATGATTTTGATACGGAAATTCCGGCGATAAGCAATAAAAAGATGACCCAAATGGCTCTAACGGGAGTGAAATTCAAAAAAAGCCCAAAATGATGACCACAAAGGAGTCGAATGAGGTCGCCTCCTACACCCTGGTTTAGGATAGCCCCACGCTCTTAATATTTTCCTTATATTCACAAACAAGCTCCTGCTACTTCTTAGACTTTTTGAAACTAATCCATCTCCATAATATGATATACTATTCTGAAAAAGGGGGATGCAAGATGGAAGAGAGAATAGTCAAAGCGATTCAAGATGAATATCCCGATGATTTTGCCTGGTGCTATGGGTGCGGGAGAATGAATAAAGATGGTCATCAATTTAGAACGGGCTGGCAAGGGGAAAAAACGGTTACGATTTATACACCAGAGCCGAAGCATACGGCAATCCCTGGCTTTGTTTATGGAGGAATAATGGCATCGCTTATCGATTGCCACGGGACAGGTTCTGCAGCATTGGCGCTACATCGGAAAAATGGACATGAAGCAGGCGATGGATTCGAGCCACCTCGATTTGTTACAGCGTCATTAAAGGTTGATTTTTTAAAGCCAACTCCACAAGATGTTCCATTAAAAGCGATTGGTACCATACAGGAGATTCATCCGAAAAAATGGAAGGTGGAAACAGAGGTATTTGCTCATGACACGCTTTGCGCTCGTGGAGAAGTCGTTGCTGTGGTGATGCCTGATACCTTTACGAAAAAAGGTTAAGTATGAATAAATCCTCTTTTATGAAACCTTAAATGATTGCTTTTTAGTTCATTAGGGTATGGATGAAAGTAAGAACTTAATCAAGGAGAGGGATACGATGCCTGTTAATATCAAACGTGCCTATGAGGAAGCCTCAAAAGATGATGGTGTCCGTGTACTTGTTGATAGAATTTGGCCAAGGGGAATAGCAAAACAAGATTTAAAAATTGACCACTGGATGAAGCAAGTGGCACCATCTATCCAATTGCGTAAATGGTTTAGTCACGATCCGGATAAGTTTCAGGAGTTCAAAGAGAAGTACAAAGAGGAATTAAGAAATGATGAAGGTAAAAAAGAACAATTAAAAGAACTAAAAAGAATCGTTAAAAAGAATGAAAAGAACGTTACGTTAATCTATGCAGCAAAAGATAAAGAAAATAATCAGGCTTCTGTTTTAAAAGAAATTTTAGATAGACAAAATGTATAATAGAGATTCGAGGTCTTTTAATTGAATAGACCACACAAAAAAACGCTTGCACCCAAGCGTTTTTATCATTTGTTCTCACCTATTACCTTTAGGTTCGACTACCACATCGGCTCCTCTTCATTACTCAACTTATACAGATATGGCATCCCCATGAGCACTAAAGCATATGAAACGAATTCTAAGACTAAGATATAAACCAAAGGAACACCAAATGATACGAAGGGTATCCAAATTAAAAACGGAATAACAGTAAATAGACTTAATTGGTTTCTTGATTTTTTTGATATGTATTGAGAAGTATTACAGGAGGGGCAACGTATTTTATTTTTAAACGTAAACATTTTTGCAAAGGTTTCTCTCCAAGTCCACTTACAGCCGCAATTTTGACAGATTGGCATCATAAATCGCCTCCCTTAAACCTTTCTCTACTACTATTTTACCATAAAATTACAATAAAACTTGAGAGTCCACATAAAAAAGTGGTGACCACCAAAGGCTTTTAAATAACTTTTTGGGGCAACCACTTTTATTAAGGCTGTTTTTCAAATAGATTGTTGCTTTTCGAACAAGAATAGAAACCCGTAAGTATTAAGGTTTCGGGGCATCCTTTCGTCAAAGTAAAAAGGTTTCACTAATATAAAATATTTATGATGTTTATCATTGACCAAAAGCAACAAAGTTACGAAAAGAACCTATATGAATAAACTTATTTTATCCTTCATTTATAGCCACTTTTTGTGATTCTTTAAGGGCCTCTCTTTTTTCATCTTCTTCTGCAGGTTTAACTCTTTTAATAAAGAATGCAAGTAACAAGGCAAGCACAGATAAGCCGGTTGCTACTACAAATGCATCGTTTATTCCTTGAATCGTAGCTTCTTTAATAATATAACCCATTTCCTGTTTAGCATCAGGAGTAACGCCAGCTGCTGTTGCCATTTCTGTCACATGTTTTTCAGTTTGGTTGGTCATAACGGTTACAAGAAATGCTGTCCCGAGTGCACCAGATACTTGTTTAAATGTGTTGGAAACGGCAGTTCCGTGTGCATTTAAACGTTGTGGAAGCTGATTTAAGCCTGCCGTCATAATGGGCATCATAAGCATTGACATTCCAAACATCCGTGCAGTGTATATGATGATTAAAAATGTATAAGTAGTATGGTCAGTAAGCTCACTAAATTCCCATGTTGTAAAGGTTGTAATCGCCAAACCGATGACGGAGAGCCATTTAGCACCAATTTTATCAAAAATCCATCCTGTAATCGGAGACATGATTCCCATTAAAATCGCACCTGGTAACAATAATAGTCCTGATTCAAGGGGAGTAAACCCTCTGATATTTTGTAAGTAGATGGGTACTAATATCATCCCTGCAAACATGGCCATTGTGATTATAACGTTAATGATGGTTGTTAGCGTAAACATGTTATATTTAAACACTCTAAATTCCAGCATTGGATTTTTAACTGTCATTTGTCGCCTTATAAATAAGCCAAGAGTAATGATTCCAATAATAAGAGTTGTAATGACCTCGATACTAGTCCAACCTAAACTTCCGGCACTACTAAAACCATATAGTAATCCTCCAAATCCTAATGTAGAAAGGATAATTCCTGTGAGATCAATTTTAGGAAATGTTTGATTCGTAACATTCTTCAGAAGTACTGCTGCAATTAAGAAATCGATGATGGCGATGGGCAAAACAATATAGAATAACACTCGCCATGAATAATTTTGTACAATCCAACCTGAAAGTGTCGGACCGATAGCTGGGGCAAAAGTCATCGCTAAGCCAATAAGTCCCATTGCTTGTCCGCGTTTTGCGATGGGGAAAATCGTTAAAATAACAATCATTAGTAATGGCATGATAATACCAGCACCTGCAGCTTGGACCACTCTTCCTAATAATAATATTGAAAAATCAGGAGCAACTGCACATATGAGAGTACCTGCTGCAAATAACCCCATCGAAGTCAAAAAGAGTTGTCTAGTTGTAAATCGTTCAATTAAAAAGGCTGTTACAGGGATTAAAACCCCATTTACTAGCATATAACCAGTTGTTAGCCATTGTGCTGTATTAGCGGAAATTTCTAAGTCTATCATCATTTCCGGTAAGGCTACATTCATTAATGTTTGATTTAAAATCGCAACAAATGCACCTAAAAGCATAACTGTAAGAATTGCGCCCTTTTTTATTGATTGGCCTGGCGCATTAGCTTCATTCGTCATTTTTTATTTCCGCTCCTTTTGTTTTCATCTTCTCAAGAAGTAAATGGTGAAGTTGTAATAGCTGTTCTAAATCTTGATCCGGTATGTCTAGTATTTTTGACATTTGTTCCATAAATATGTTTTCACATTCTTTTTGCTTCTCAGTACCTTCTTTTGTGAGACGAATTAATAATGATCTCCTATCTTTTTCTGAACGTTCGCGAAAAAGGTATCCTGCTTTAACGAGACGATCCACTATACCGCTCATCGTACTACACCCGACTTGAAGGCGTTCGGCTAACTCTCCTAAACTGATATCCGGCTCTTCTTTTAAGGTACGAAGGACAAGTAATTGTTTTACCGTAACTCCAAGCTGAGCAATCTCGTTATTTAATAAAGAATAAAATCCACGATTGATTTCGTGGAAGGAGTGCATAACCTTTTTTATTTTATTATTACCATTCATTTAATCTTACTCCTTTTTTATTTACCAACAAAACATTACGCATACGAAATATTAACATTGTTAAATTATACTCTCGTTTATATAAAAGTCAACCCAATAAGAAAAAACCTTCCCATTAGAAGGATAGATTAAATGATAATGTATCTATAACTAATTTAAAAAGGTTGGTCTTCGCTGCAGGTGCGAGACTCCTGCGGAAGCGAGCTATCTTGCAGCGAAGACCAACTAACTCTTTTATCAAAACGAAAACAGCCAAAATAAAAAAGCCCATTCCAGCAATGTGCTGAAATAGGCTCTTTCTCAAACAAATATTTGCGAAAGCGCATTCAGTTCTATCAACATATTTCACAAATTCTAACTAAATATTACTTTATGCCCTTCATAAAAGTCTGAATTTTCGGAGCTAACATGAAGAGGATAATACTTAGAACGATCGATGCACCGCCAATAATTCCGAAATATAGCATTTCTGTTTCAGGTGAATAGAATTTAACGAGCTGAGCGTTAATAGCTTGAGCAGCAGCATTAGATAAGAACCAAAGACTCATCGTTTGTGCTGAGAAAGCAGAAGGCGCTAATTTTGTTGTAGCGGATAGTCCTACTGGTGATAAGCATAGTTCTCCAAGTACGACAATGAAATAACTAAGAACAAGCCATAATGGGTTTACTAATGAATCTTCTCCACCAAAGTACGCTGGTAAAAGAATGACAAGAAATGATAATCCAGCAAACAATAGACCTAGAGAGAATTTTTTTGGAATTGTTGGCTGACGATCTCCTAATTTCACCCATAACCATGCAAATATTGGTGCCAGTGCAATAATAAATAATGGGTTTAAAGATTGGAACCAAGCGGGTGAAATACTGATACCTGCAAATTCTAATTGTGTACGTTTATCTGCATATAGAGCAAGGATAGTTGACCCTTGTTCTTGGATTGCCCAGAACATAACAGAAGCGATAAACAATGGAATATACGCAATTATACGTGAACGTTCTGTTGCAGTCGTTTTAGGACTACGATACATAACAGTAAAGTAGATGATCGGGATTAAAATTCCTAGAAATCCTACAAGAGCAACAAAGCTTTCAATTGTTAAATATCCCGTTGGAATGGCAATAGCAATTAAGATAGCAAGAGCAACTGCACTAATACCAATAACTGTGTAGACTTTTTTCTTTTCATCTTGTGATAATGGATTTGCAACAACTGTACCAGCAAGTCCAAGGTTTTTTTTCTTTGTGAAAATAAAGACTAATAATCCAAAGAACATACCAACAGCAGCTATAGCGAAACCTAAGTGGAAGTCAATATCCATTCCAACTTTTCCTACAATTAATGGGGATAAGAATGCACCGAGGTTAATTCCCATATAGAAGATACTGAATCCTGCATCACGGCGATTATCTTCTTCACTATAAATTTCTCCAACAACGCTTGAAACATTGGGCTTTAATAAACCAGTACCTAGGACGATGAGAACCATCGAAACAAAGAACATAGATAAGCTACCAGGTACGGCTAAAGCAATATGCCCTAGCATAATAAAAACTCCACCGTAGAATACGGCTTTAGATGTTCCAAATATCCGATCGGCTAACCAACCACCAATAATACCGGACATATACACTAATGCTCCGTAGATAGACATAATGGCAAGAGCTGTTGACTCTTCAAGCCCTAAACCACCTTTAGAAACCTCATAGTACATATAGTAAACAAGGATAGCCCTCATTCCATAATAGGAGAAGCGCTCCCAAAACTCTGTGAAAAATAGAGTAAATAATCCTTTAGGGTGTCCAAAAAATCCTGTTTGCGGAACACTATCCACAATTTTCTGTTTATTCAAACCTGACATTATGAATCCTCCTTTATTCTTCTACTATAATATTTAAATATTTTTATATTGTCAAAAAAATTTTTAGGTATTTAGATTTAAACCGTTAATATTCTGATTACTTATTCTAGAGTGAAATATAAGTTTTTTTAGAATAATAAGTTGATTTAGTGAAATCGTCACCTTTTCTTGAATAATGGATAGTAAAAAGTTATCTTTCAGAAAGCAGAATTAATTAAAAAGGGTGTGTTTTGTCCCTATTACAAATTTACCTAATAAAATGGCCACTCCAAATCATTGGGTTATTTTACCTGTGAAAGCCTTTTCATTTTTTTTACTCCTATAGGATCTAGATTGTCCCTAATATCACCTTTTTACTAGGATAAAAGAGAGGCTTTTCACTGTCTGGTGCAAACAAACTTATACTTGTCAATGGACCTAAATGTGTTAGCTTAGTCTTTCTTCCATTATTCGGGGACATCTCCTTTTATAATTTGGAATTGTTTTTGAAACCGATAATCTCCCATTTCGTATAAAATAATAGAATGGATAAAATTACGGACATACATCAACCGTACTACTACATTGCTTTAAGATGTGTTTAAAGCCCTGAAATAGTTTAACCAAATCCAATTAATTAATTAGTTATTCCACTTGCTCTTTAAATCAAACACAAAAGACCATTTGGATCGTAACGCTTATTTTAATAATGATCCTAGTTTTTTGGAGCAATAAATCGTTTTAATTTTTTTTTGACAGATTTCACGAATATTATTAGAAACCTAACAAAAAAGGAAGGATGAAAATGAGTGAATACTTTCCCCAAAGACATATCTTTTATTTATGATTGGCGAACTTACCAACACCGGGTTCTTTCTTCGCTTGAAGAACACCTCCAAAACCGTCATCTCCATTTAATAGCACCACCGGGGTCAGGGAAAACCGTATTAGGGCTTGAGGTTATGCTGCGTTTAAATGAACCTACGTTAATTCTTGCTCCGACTCTAGCCATCAAAAATCAGTGGCTTGAGCGATTCGTTGATTTGTTTCTTAATCAAAATGAAGCTCCTGATTGGGTTTCTATGGACTTGAAAAACCCTAAGTTTCTTACAATCACCACCTATCAGTCACTTCACAGTGTATTTTCTAAAGATGCTGATAAAGAAGAAGACATAGTGGATGAAATGATTCTTGAAGTCGAAAAACAGGAACCTGAGAAATTAACTTCTTTTTCTCAAGAAGCCCTTCAGTCCATTGAACAAGTTGGGTTTAAAACATTAATTCTAGATGAAGCACACCATTTAAGAACTGCATGGTGGAAAAGTACACTTCAGTTTCGGGATCGTCTTTCACAGCCTAATATAGTGGCTTTAACCGCAACACCACCATATGACGTGTCTTTAGCTGAATGGGATCGCTATATTGAATTATGTGGACCCATTGACCTTGAAATAAGTGTGCCAGAATTGGTTAAAGAACAGGACCTTTGTCCACATCAAGATTATATTTACTTTTCTGGCCCGTCTTTAGAAGAAAGTGAGATTATCCAATCTTTTCGAGACAATGTTTCCCAAGTGAGAAAGAGGTTGGTGGAGAATTCTGGGTTTGTGCACATGTTAAAAGAGCACCCATGGATTATTGAACCAGACCATCATATAGAGTCGATATTAGCCTCACCAGCCTACTTCTCAAGTTTACTGATTTTTCTTAAGGAAGCTGAAGAAGTTAACTGGAAGGATTATATACATATTCTTGGAACTAAGAGAGAATCAGTCCCTAAACTAGATTTAGACTGGCTTGAAACGTTATTAACAGGGTGTATATATAAGGATCCATATACTCAAGGTTTTGATGAGGTAATAAAGGATATAAAGAAATGGTTAAGTCGTATAGGTGCCATTGATCGCAAGAAGGTTTATCTACGATCAACGAAAAAGATTGATCGGATGTTGTTAACAAGTGTTTCCAAGCTACGAAGTATAAATGAAATTGTCCAGTATGAGGCAAATACACTTAAAGATGATTTACGGTTGGTTATTTTAACTGACTATATTCGATTAGCAGACCTACCCCGAAATGCCGAAGATGAGAAAGAATTAACACGATTAGGAGTCATTCATATATTTGAAACATTACGTAGAAATAAAATGGCGAATGTTAAATTAGGAGTGTTAAGCGGCTCGGTCGTAATTCTTCCGAAAAGTTCCATTCCTGCATTGGATGAGATTATTTCCTGTGAAATAAAAGAGACTTTACGCATTACGCCACTTCAATATGATGATCAATATGTTTCTATACGAATGAATGGTAGTCATAGTCAGCAACTTGTAAGAGTCATGACAGAATTGTTCACTGCAGGAGAAATTCACGTCTTGACTGGTACTACGGCTCTTCTGGGAGAGGGATGGGACGCGCCAAGCATTAACTCTATGATTCTTGCATCCTATGTTGGAACATTCATGCTTTCTAATCAAATGAGGGGAAGAGCCATAAGGGTTCAGCGCGGAAATGACAACAAAAGCTCGACTATTTGGCATCTGGTATGTATGGACCCTTCTCAAAAAGAGGCAGGGTATGATATGGATACCTTATCAAGGCGATTTAAAGCATTTGTAGGTGTGTCTCATACTGGAGATTATATTGAGAATGGAATTGATAGGTTAAATCTGGAACTGTCACCGCTAAATGCAACTAAGCTCCAAAACCTAAATTTGAAGATGTTTGAACATGCAGGAAGAAGGTCTGCGCTTAGTATACATTGGAGGGAAGCGATTGATAAGAGTGATAGCCTTGAAATGGTGGAAGAGCTAAAGGCAACTCCAGAATCTTTGCCGAAAAGCTCACTTTTTATGAATACAATTAAAGCTCTTATTATGCAAGGTTTAATGTTCGGATTATTTTTATTTGCCCATTTTTTAGAAGAGATAGCTTATTTAGAGCTTGAATCTTTCCTATCATTTGTATATATAGTCCTATTCGCCTTGTTCATCTCTGTGATTTTTATGTTGCCTAAAACGATTAAAGGGTTATGGCTTTGGATAAGGAACGGAAGGTTAGAAACAAGCTCCAAACAGCTAGGGGAAGCGGTACTTCAGACCCTTCACCAAATGAATTTAATTAAGACAGATTTAGAAGAAATTGAGTTAAAAGTAGCGCAAGAATTTAATGGCTATATTAACTTTTGGGTGAATGGTGGAACAAGATATGAACAAACCCTTATTTTGGAAGCCGTCCAGGAAGTACAAGACCCTATCGATAATCCAAGATACTTCATTAAAAGGAAGTCCAAGTGGGGACCTTTTCTCCAATATGATTATCATGCAGTTCCCCAGATTATCGCAAGGAACAAAAAAGGGGCCGAATTCTTTCATCAGCAATGGAAGAAAAGAATTGGTAAAGCAGATCTTATTTACGCTAGAACACTTGAAGGCAGACAGGAGCTAATAAAGGCTCGTATGAAATCATTATCTGCTGCCTTTGTGAAGAAAACAAAGCGTGTTACTGCATGGAGATAGGTGAGATCTTAAACCTGGCTATTCTTTGTTTAGTCAATAAATAGAAGCTAGTAGAACCATATACACTTTGCAATCACATTTTTTTCTGCTTATAGTTAAGTAAAATAAGATATAAGCTAGGTGATTTTTGTGGATTTTTTAGAGAAACTTGAGCCTTACTTAGTTTCGGATGATCTACTCGTTCAGGATTTTGTCCTTCATACTTTACAAGACTACCCAAAAGTTCCTTCAGAGTGGACCTTTCGCCTTTTGCAAGAAGCAATGGAGAATAATGAAAAAGAAACTTCTATTTTGACTACCATTTCGAAGCATTCTTTTAATGAAAACTCAGTTAAGATGTTAATAAAAGGACTATTAAAGGCAGAAAAAACTAGAAAGTATTTATATTTATCATTATTTGATCAGGTTGAACCGAGAGTTTTAATAAAGCATCAACATGATTTAGAATCTTATTTTTCAGAGGAAATGTGGGAATTCCTACATTTTCTCGTCAGCTGTACGGAGGATCAATTATGGGGTGAGCTTGGAACAGTTCTGGCAACACTTGAGCAAGGCACAAATTTTAATCAACAGGTTTTCAATAAAGGGAAGAGAATCGCGTATACATTGGTTCAGAATGACTGGATCTCAGAAGACGAAATCGATTTTATATTTAACGAGAGTCTAAATAAACGTTGGTTTTCTTATGATGGGATACTAGCTGTTTATATGATTGGATTACGGCAATTAGAGAAACATATTCCTATTCTAGCCAGCCTATTAATGAGAGATGAAGACATTCTTTTAGAAGAGGTGTCAGATACATTAACGGCCTTTCAAACAGACGATGTTGTAAATGCTGTTGAGCCATTTTTAAACCGGGAATCATCACTTATCTATTCTGCATCTATTTTAGGGAATATAAAAACACCCAAAGCAATAAGTACGCTTAGATCATCTTATTCTAAGTTGGAATCTGCAGAAGACAAAGAGGCCATTTTTGAAATGTTAGCCCATCAGCTTTCATTAGAAGGTATGCCGGAAATTATTGACTTTATGGAGCATTCTATTGAATCGTTTTTAGTGGATCGTGAGCAAGTAGCATACGGCTATTTCACGGTTATTGGGGAAAAACATGCTAATTTACTTGACTGGAAACAAATGGCCTTAAAGAGGGAATTGCCATTTAGAAATGAAAGTAAAAATGGTTTTGCCAATGGCCCTTTGATGATTCAACCTGCTCCGATTGAAAATACAACTAAAGTGGGTCGCAATGATCCATGTCCTTGTGGGAGTGGAAAAAAGTTCAAAAAATGTTGTTTAACCATATAGAAAAGTCAATAAGTGGCCTGATCCCCGGAATAGTGGCTTTACAATCCCGTGGCTCAGGCTTCTTATTTATTTATTCTTGTTCTTTCTTCCTCGCTAGTTTCTCTCTGTCCTTCGTTCCTGGTGGTTGTTCGAGCCAATGGTGTTTAATCATGATATCAGCACCTGTTTTGGCATATCGAGCAATTTCCAGTGATAATCTTTCATAGTTAACCGCTAAATCGCTTCTTTGACTAGCAGCCGCTGCAGATGCATAATTTCCTGTTCCTGCAGCACTAATTAATGACATATGAAACATCATTAATTTATCTGAGAAAGTTCGGGTTGTTGAATTACTTACACTGAGATCAGGTAATCGAGGTGTGGGAATATCATTTTCAAGCATAATAGAAGAAAAGACTTTAATATGTTTGTTAGCAATTTCTTGACCACGTAGCATAAAATCCTGGATTTCTTTGGATTGGGAGGTTTGAGCAAAGCTAAATCCTAGTTTAACCCCAATGGCATTTGTTTGTACGTTCATATATAAATGAGATATTTCGACTGCGTTTAAGGGTCGTTTATTACTAAATGGATTTAAACCACTCAAATATTTTTTACTGTTTACATAGTCTGCTTGCTTTGGTACTTCAATATAAGGATGTCTAGAAAATACCCCCTTGGAACTGGCAATATCTGCTGATTGATTGTATAAGGAGGACGTTTCTATTAACCCTTGAGTATAAAAGTCTCGGATGTCTTTCCTTGAACTCATAGAAACAAACCCACCATATGCTATCATACCCACTTTTGCCATATGATTCACGTACGTTAAACAAAATATATCAGAAAAAAGCCAAGGTGCATCCATGTTGACGTCCTGATTAGAAAATCCATTTGGAATTGCAAATTGCTCCTGATCAAAAATGGTAAGCAATTTATCCAAATGGCCTGTAGAAATATCATAAGCATACTGAATTATTGGCTTTATCTCCTCATCCTCGATATGTTTTAACATATAACTTAAAATACAATTAGTCATACTATCATTCATATACGACGTCCACAGACAGCCAATTTCAGCTGATGTTAGATAGATTTTTTCTTTACTCATACTATAAGCCTCCTAAGAAATAAGTCAGGATAGATTTATTCTTTACTAAAATGGGCTTAAGTATGTCATAAGATGGGGATGGGGAATTCTGTTATATTTACTGAAAGCTTCTAATTAATGAACCTTAATTCCATCTTATTTAGGATGATTTTTTGGAACATTTTTTCTAGTATCTATTTTTTTCTGTTATTATTCTAATTTTCCATTATCCAGCTCAATCGCTTCCGACACCACATATTGGATATTCCTATGATTTTCACAAAATGAAAGAGAGAGTGCAGAAAAACACAACATGAAATATTTGTAAAAAGCAACTTGTATACATAATACGTTTACAAGTTTACAAATAAGTATACATGTAAACAAAATTGTATTCTTTTGTATTCAAAAATGTATACATGTGTACAAACAGGTACACACCTTGCTGTGTAAGCTTGTATTCGTTTTTGTGTACAACGTTACAATTTGTATACAAAAATAGTGGTAGATTACATTTATGTAATAGATACAGAAGTAGGATTGACCAATGAGTAGATATTGGTTAACCTTTCAATAAGAGTTTAAAATTTTCTAATAAATTCTTATTCGAGAATGAAAGGATGATTTCTTTGACTAACACACGTATTGCAGCAATCGATGTAGGAAATGACTCTCTAAAAGGGATTTTTGGAAAGATGGATTCGGAAGTAAATATTCCGAATGTCATTGCTAGAGATATTGAAGACAGACCTATTATTGGTATTGAAGAATTAGATAATCAAGATCCACTTGACGGCATACATATTCGCGTACACTCCCCTACTCTCAACGATAATAATGCGATTTATCGTGTAGGAAATTTAGCAACGAAAAGTAATAACTCTACTGAATTAGATCCTGGTAGTAGTAAATCAGAAGAGGACCAAACACTTATCATGCTATTTGCATCTCTAGCCATTGATGCTGCTAGAGGTGGAAATGACCATTTTAAACGGTCTAATAATGTAATTGAAGCTAATTACACATTAGGAACTGGACTTCCGCTTCGTGAAGTGAAAGAAGGAAAGGACGTAGGTTACCGTTCAAAGTTACTAGGTTCTGTTCACCAAGTTGAGTTTTTAGTTACTCCACGTTACCAAGGAATAAAAGTAAATATTAAATTCGATGAAGTGAAAGTGTATCCAGAAGGATTTGCTGCCTTTATTAATCTAGTAATGGATAATAATCTAAATATTATTAATAAGGACCTTATTGATAAACGAATCTTAATTCAAGATATTGGCGGTCTTTCTACTGATATCGCGGTAATTAAAGATCGTAAAGTGGATGATGATAAAGCGCAAGGGTTTAATATTGGAGTCTCTGAATCTCTTGAAATGATCAGAGAAGAGATTCGCTCTAGACACGGAATTGAATTGGATACTCGTCGTGACGTAGTTGAGATTATTACGAAGAAAAACGATCGAAATCATATTATGGTAAAAGGAAGTCGTACTAGCGTACATGATATCGTTGATCGAATTTTAGTAGAGCTTGCAAAGAAACAATATCGCCATTTAAGAAATATGTGGCAAAAGAACTCTCAAACAGAGATTTGTTACTTCATTGGTGGAGGCTCAAATGTTTTAAAAGAGTATATCAAGACACTTAATAATAATCTTGATGGCTATAATATTGATTTCTTTGAGGATGAAAAAGAAAGCATCTGGATGATGGCCAACGCTTATTATAAGTTAATTGCAGATTTTTCAAGAAAGAATCAAAAAGAAAACTCAAAGGAAAAGCAAAAAGAAGAACAAAAATTGGCCAAAACTAAATAGGGTGATTTCATGAAAGACAAGGGAATGACTAGGGGACAACCGATTACATTTCGAATTCCCTCGGATACACCTGACCATATCCTTAAACATTTACAGAAGCTAAAGGAAACGGAAAAAAGAAACTTTTCTAGTAAAATTGCAGAGCTTGTGATGACCGGTGTGAATAATAATGTATCAAAACAAAGAGAGGCGATTACGATCCCCCTTCCTAAAGGGTTAGAAAAATCGCAACGAGACTGGTTAAAACATGAGCACTCTGAAGCGTTATTGGGTAGTATAGTCTATCAATTATTATCAAACCCCGTACGTACAGCTTCTCTTCTCGCATCTTTAAGTAGTAGCGCATTAGACATTGATGAAGCCCTCTATCTTCAAGAAGAAACGGCTGTAAGCAAGGAGTCTGATGTTAATTGGGATTCTATCAACGGAAATTCGCATTCAGATGAGGACAAAGTTGAGGAGAAATCACACTCAACTGACGAGGAACTAGATAATTTTGATTGGGATCATGCTATGAAAGCACAGGAGCCAGATAAGGAAGAGGAAATCGTTGAAGAAAGTATGGAAGATCTTCTAGGAGACTTTCTTGCTCAAATGAATAAATAATGAAAGAGTTAGAAAAGGAAAATGGGGCTGGTACAAAAAAGTGTCTGCCCCATTTTCTTAAGGAATAATATGTTGATAACATGGAAAAAAGCTTGTTAGATTCCGCTTGTACCAATGCCCATCTAGGGTCAAGCCAAGAAGTGATGCTCACAAAATGGAGTTCAGAATAGCGTTTGCATTATAGCGAATATGGTTTAAAATTTGGAAACAATGTAGAGGCTTCTGGTAACGATGAGAGCGATGTCATCTCTGCTATTTCCATCATATTATTCCAAATCGTCAATACTTGGTTGGAATTATGCGCATGTTCTTTCGCTTCCTCTGATCTCCACTCGAAAATTTCTATCACAGTTCCATTTTCAGAAATGATTCTAATTGGTTCAAGTGAAGTAATTAGGTTTTCATCACGGAGAGTAAAAACATGAGTTTTTAGAATTTCATTCAGTTCTTGTTCTTTCCCTATATAGGGTTTATACAGTGCAATAGTAAGTAATGATTGATTCATAAAATACTTGACTCCTTTGAGATCGTCATTTTGGCTTTTTTGGTTTTTCGCGACCTCAATCGCCTTTTTTGAGGTGCTCATTTTGGCATATCCTCTTTTTCGGGTCCTCATTTTCGCATATCTGCTTTTTCAGGGTCTTAATCCACTTCGATGAGGTCCCCAATTTGGCATATCAGTTTTTTTAGGGTCTCAATCCACTCCAATGAGGTCACCATTTCCGCACATCCGCTTTTTAACGACCACAATCCACCCTATTGAGGTCCGTAATTCTGCTTTTCAACACAAATTCAAACTAATTTACTAGATTGATAGATACATAAATCGTTAGTTTTGAACGGTTATAGGCTAATAGATTATCTAAGATTGTTTGTAGGGATTTCCCACAAATTTTCAATGCCTTGCGCTCTTTTAATAGTGGTGATTGTTCCTTGATGAAGCCCTTCATGCCAATTAGTGAATGATAGGACTTCCCCGAGAGTAGTGAATTGAACCTTATCTGTTAAATTAAATGGCTTTTTACCGACTTCATCCAATCTCCCAGTAAATTTATCTTTAATTTTGTTTGGTTGTTCCACAAGAAGATCCCTTAGTTCTGTTAAACTTGGAGGTGTATGCTCCCAAATGGTTGGATTAGTATTAAATTGGAATAACTCGAGACAATGTTCAGGAAGGCCTGGCTCTTCTCCAATAAAACGGTGTAATAGGTTTTCTTGTGCGATATAAATATGACCCAAATTCCATCTGATGGAATTTCTAAAGCCGTTTGGCATTACATCTGCCAATTCTTCAGTGGTAGCATCTAAAGCAGCGATTGTTCGCTCTCGAATAAATTCCATTTGTTGAAAAAGCATTTCTTCCTTCATCATGAAACCTCCTTAAAAGCCTTTCTATCTTATTCAATTTTCTTTTGAAGAACTCCTTCCTGTTTAAGTAAGATAGGGTTCTTCGCGATCTTTTAACTAAATATAGTGCAGAAATTTGTACTAGTGATGGTTTAGAAGGTTAAACTAAAAAAGAAACTATCTACATAAAGTTTGATATGAAATGAAACTTCTCATAAGGGTAAAACGTATATGTCATTATAGGAAGCGTGAAACGGAGGTGCTACATGAGCTTTTTAAATCATTTATTTGGAAAAAAAGAAAAAAAGATTCCTGAAGTAAAAGAACGGGATATTCTCTCAATAGAGGTCGGAGATATTGTTTCCTACGATCTTGAAGATTATCAGGTAGTAGGAAAATTGATATACGAAGATCACGGATTTGAATGGATTGCCTATCAGCTTCAGAGTCCCGCAAAAACGCTTTGGTTAAGTGCTGAAATGGATGATGAACTGTATGCAGGGATCTATGAAAAAATAAAGCTAAAGCTTCAAGAGCCTTTTCCAAAGAAGCTTGAACATGATGGTATAAGCTATCATCTCGATGAATCTGGAGTAGCGAGAGTTCGTGGAGAAGGTAGAGGTAAGAACGTTAACAATATTCAGTGTAAGTACTATGATTATTGTGATGATGAAGAAGAGCAGTTTCTTTCCATAGAAGTTTGGGGTTCAGAAGTTGAAGTAAGCTATGGGTATGAAATTGAAGAATATGAAATAAAAATTATTGCTAGTAAATAAAATAACAATTGTAGGAGGAGATTCATTTGTTTCAATTCTTTAAACGAGTGAGAACAGTAGTAGGCTCAGAGTTAAATGCAATGCTTGATAAGGCGGAAGATCCGGTGAAAATGTTGGATCAATTTATGCGTGAAATGGAAGCAGATATTCGCGACGCAGAGGCAGCTGTGGCAAAGCAAATTGCCAATGAAAAAATGCTCCAAAAGAAATATGAAGAAGCAGAAAAGATGGCAAACAAACGTCAAGAGCAAGCCATTAAAGCTTTAGAATCCGGCAATGAAGATTTAGCACGTAGAGCATTAGAAGATAAAAAAGGACATCAATCACAAGCGGATTCATTAGAAGAGTCTTACCTTCGAGCAAAAGAAGATGCTAAAACACTTCGAACGAAGCTTGATGAAATGAAGAGTGAATATAACCAAATGAAATTGAAAAAAGACTCTCTTAAAGCGCGAGCAGAATCGGCGAAGACAAGAACGAAAATGAATCGTGCCATGTCTGGGATTGGCGGAGATCAGTCCAGAAAAGGATTTGAGCGAATGGAAGAAAAAGTCCTCCAATTTGAAGCAGAAGCGGAGACAAGTGAAGATATGCGTTCTAGCAGTAGAAGTCTAGATGATGAGTTAGATGCTTTAGATAAAGAGAATAGCGTGGATGATGAACTAGCAGCGTTAAAGAAACAAATCGGAAAAGAATAAAATATGATAATATCGGGACTGACAAATGGTCAGTCCCCCTAGTTTTGTATAGAAAGTGGGTGAATTGATGAAGAAACCACTTCTTCCCCTTCTTCTGTCTGTTGTACTCTTGTTAGCCGCTTGTGGATCGAATACAGGGAGCGGTTCGTTATTTAAAGAAGGAATCGCAGAATTCATAAATAATGAGTATGTCATTCATGATACTGTCTCAAGCGTTTCAAACAGCTCTAATTTTTCTGAAATATACATAGCAGAGAATCAGTCGATTGAAGAAGTTTCGTCATCTATTAGTGGTCATATTGAACCTGTTGAAAAAAGTGAGATTAAAGATGACAAACAAGTGCTTGTGTATGATCAGCTATTTGTTATATTAACAAAGGATGAGGAAAATACAGCTAATACGTATATCGAAGTTGCTAATGATGAGTTCGTTAAGAATAATTATAGTCCTAGCTTCTTTAATGGTTTATTATTATTTTGGGTTTTAGATGACCTTTTAGATGTTGATGACTGGGGGAAAAAACAGAATTTAAAATGTAGGAAAAACCCAAATTATTGTTATGGTGGCTATGGAGCTTCGGGAGGTTCTTTTAAAGGTTTAAATCAAACGCCAACCATTAGAAAAGGGTCCTCAGTACGCGGTGGAGGTCCTGGATCAGGAAAATAGACGAAGGGAGTAAGAGAATGCAACCATTTTTATTAACACTTATGTATTTTGCATTAGCCATTATAATTGTCATCATTGGATTGGTAATTTTCGAGATTATGACAAGGAAATATAAGGATTGGGATGAGGTATTAAATAATAATCATGCCGTTGCCCTATCTATAAGCGGGAAAATTATAGGAATCTGTATTATTTTAGCTTTTTCGATTTATCATAGTACGGAATTGAGTGATACCCTTATTTGGGGAGCTTTTGGTGTTGTTCTACAAATGGTCGCCTATTTGATATTTGAACTTTTAACTAGAAAATTCTCTGTCGAGGAACAGTTGTCAAAAGGTAATATATCTGTAGGGATCATTAGCTTTGCGGTGTCTGTTGGATTAGCTTTTGTTATCGGAGCTTCCATAACGTAAGGCATTAAAGAAAGGAATTATTAACATGCAGGATCAAATAAAGAAAACAAAAGCCATTTATTGGGCATCTGGAATTGTATCGATATGTGGCATTATCTTTGAGGTTCTTTTTGGCGCAGCAGGTTCTTATATTTTGGGAGATGGGGTTAAGCAGTATACGCTCACCATCTCCCTCTTTCTTACAGGAATGGGAATTGGTGCGTACATAAGTGAAAAAGTAACAAAAAATTTGATCCTCTCCTTTGTTTGGATTGAATATTTGATTGGAATTTTAGGTGGATTTTCTGTTTTTCTTCTTTTTGGTGTCACGGCTTACATAGGTGACGGTACAGATGCTTTTTTCCTTTATTCCATCACACTATTGGTGGGTACTTTAACAGGTGTGGAGCTTCCCATTCTGATTCGAAAAGCAAATGAAATTGGGGAAACATTAAATAGAAGTGCAGCTAGAGTGCTATTTTCTGATTATGCAGGTGGATTAATTGGAGGCATCTTGTTTGTTTATTTATTACGTCCTGAATTGGGATTAGTAAAATCAGCCTTTGTCATTGCCCTAGTTAATGTCGGAGTAGCAATCTGGTTTCTATTTTATTTTAGAGATGAAATCAAAAATATAAAACGTCATGCTACAGCAGGAATTATGATCTTTATCATTCTATTGGCTGGGGTGTTTGTTGGAGAGGAAATAGCCTTTTCCCTTGAACAAAAACTGTATCGTGACCCTATCGTCTATTATAATCAGACAAAATACCAGCAAATTATCCTCACAAAAGAGCAAGGGGATCTACGTCTATTTCTTGATGGACAGCTACAATTCAGTTCTTCTGATGAATACCGGTACCATGAAACACTTGTACATCCAACAATGGCTATGTCCGATAAAAAGCAAAATGTGCTTATTCTCGGTGGCGGTGATGGACTAGCCGTTCGTGAGCTGAAACAGTATAACGAAATCGAGACGATTACACTCGTTGATTTAGATCCAGAGATGGTAAAACTGGCAAAGTCACATCATGACATTGCTGACCTAAATGATCATGCCTTAGACGATCCACGAGTCAAGGTAGTGAACCAAGATGCCTATGTTTTTTTAGAGAAGGCTAAGCAATTTTACGATGTAATTCTTGTGGATTTACCTGATCCAAATAATGAGTCCCTAAATAAACTCTATACGATGGAGTTTTATCAGCTTATTAGAAATCACTTAAATCCTGGTGGAAGTGTTATGGTTCAATCTACAAGTCCTACATTTGCAACCGAAGTATATTGGACCATTGATAAAACCATACAAGCAGCAGGGTTAAAGACATCAAACCTACACGTAGATATCCCGAGCTTTGGAGATTGGGGCTTTGTCCTAGCAAAACGTGAACCAGTTGAGTGGGAAGGAATTCAGCTACCAAATGGAACTAAATTTTTAGATGAAGATACCCTTAAAAGCTTAAGAACCTTTGGGAAAGATATCGACAGGAATATCGTGAAAGACGGGAAAAAGGTTCAATTAGAGGTTAACACTCTTATGGATCCAATCTTAATTCAAAAATATAGTGAAGCATGGCAACATTATTAGATATTGTCATACTATTTTTTTATTCTAATCAAAAGCTGCCCTTTATTTCCCGGGCAAGAATTGTCGAAAGCACAGAATAATTTTAGCTGCTCTTTTTCATACTATCCTTAAACGAAAAGGGGTGATTTGAAGTGGGACGCACAAAATCAGGAAATGCGAATGCACAAAGAAATGACAATCAGAAAAAAGGAAATCGTACAAGCTCTGAGATGGTAGAATTCACAACAGGTCAGGTAAAAGAAAAAAAGAATCGTTATCAAGACTAAGTTTATGGAATGAGGCTGACTAAAAAGGGTCAGTCTTTTTTATTTCCTGAGAACTAAATTCAAAAAGGCTCTTTTCGTAGAGATTGTTGTTTTTTGGGAATAAACATTTGACCGTTGACCGTTCCTTTCCGCTGCAGGCACTTGCTTTCCGCGGGGAGGAAGTCGAGCCTCCTCGACGTTCCGTCTGCGGGGTCTCGACTTTTCCTCTGCATCCCACAGGAGTCAAGTGCCTTCCGCTCCAATCCACTCTGCGTTTCAATGTTGTTAAAAGCAACAAACTTTTAGAAAAGAGCCTTCATAAAAGCTTTCAATGAAACTCTATCCCATGTCTTGAAGGAAAATGAACAACCTATATTTAATTAGTAGAGGTGATGTATCAAAGGGGAGGAAAAACCATTGATGAAAATGAGTCGTGAACGATTTAAAGAGGCAGGGGAGTTTATTAAAAGAAGTGGACGATCTCTTGAAGCGGAGTATTTTCGTTATTTATTTGAAGAGGGTAAAGAGGATGCAGTAATAGCAGAAACGGTGAAGTATCAAAATGAAGATGGAGGATTCGGTCATGGAATTGAATCTGATTTTCGTCTGCCACTGTCCTCACCACTAGCGACTTCTGTGGGTCTGAGGCATCTTGTAACAGTCAGAGGGAACAAGGCGGTAACAAGTATCAGGAAAGCGATTCGATACTTAGAAAAAACTTTTGACCAAGAACGAAAGGGTTGGTTTGCTGTCCCGAAGGAGGTAAATGACTATCCCCACACACCGTGGTGGCACTTTAATGAAAAAGAAGGTATGACGGTTATTGATTACAGCTGGGGGAATCCGACAGCAGAAATTGTCGCATACCTTTTTTTAAATCGTAAGTTTGTGGAGATGTTAAACATCGATGAACTAGTCATTACGACGATTTCAAAATTAGAAAATAAAGAGGAATTTCAATCAGAGCATGAACTATATTGCTATGTGAAACTTTATGAGGTTTTACCTAATGAGTTAAAAAAACGTCTAGAAATTCCTTTAACAAAAGGAGTTCAACAACTCATTCAAATGGATGAATCGAAATGGAAAGAGTATGTGCCAACCCCACTTGGTTTTGTAAAAAGTCCTGGCCAAAACCATTTTGGAATTCCTACAGACAAAGTAAATAGAAACCTTGATATTCTACTCGAGGAATTATCGGAAAGAGGGAACATTAGTCCTCCGTGGGGTGAGAGCTTCTATGGAGACGGATTCGAGAGTGCCTATGAAGAGTGGCAAGGTGTCCTTACATTAGAAACATTAATCGTAATGGATCATTTTGAAAGGATTGAAAAAAAGAAAACAAAAGGGTAAAGCACCAAAGTTGTGCTGGTGCCTTACCCTTTTACTAATTCAAACATTTAGTCCAATTTCTTTAATGGTTTCTCAGCAGGTCCTTCTATGACCTCACCATTAATCGTATAACGGGAGCCATGGCAAGGGCAGTCCCATGTACGATCACCGTGGTTCCATTCACATTCACAGCCAAGGTGAGTACAAGTGGTATCTACTAAGTGGAGTTTCCCATCTTCATCTCGATATCCTCCACCTCTTCTACCATTTACATTGACAACATCTCCCTCACCAACTTTAAGGTCATCAGGCTTTTTCATTGGGATTTCTAGTTTTCCTTTTACAAGATGTCTGGCTACATCAGCATTTTCCCTAATGAAATGTTTAAGGCTAGGGTCAGCAACAAAACGAGAAGGCTGAAATACCTCTTCATATGGGCTTGATTTTTTAATAATCAAGTCTGTTAACAATGTAGCTGCTACTGTACTACTGGTCATCCCCCATTTTTTATAACCTGTAGCAACATAGATGTTCTTTTTCTTAGAACTATGCTGGCCTATATAAGGGACTTTATCAACGGTAATTAAATCCTGTGCAGACCATTTATACTTTACTTCGTCGATTCCAAGCACTTCCTCACCAAAAGTCTCAAGGGCTTTGTAATGCTCCAAGGTGTCTTTGCCCTGACCTGTCTTATGATTATCTCCACCAAAGAGAATTAATTTCCCCTCTGAAGTGTTCGTATATCTAATGGATCGTGTTGGATCCTCCGCACTTAAATACATTCCCCCAGGGTAATCTTCCCTCGCCTTTGCACCGAGAACATATGAGCGCTCTGCATACATTTTGGTGAAATACAGTCCCATACCATCAAAAAATGGGAAATGCGAGCAGATGAGAACGGTATTACAAGTAATGGTGTTTCCATCACGTGTTTTAACCTGAGGTTGGTCTCCTTCTTGAATATCGGTTGCTATTGTGTTTCCATATATTTTGCCGCCGTTTTTAGTGATTTCCTCAACTAGTTTTGTTAAATATTGCAAAGGGTGAAACTGAGCTTGTTTTTTCATTACAACAGCATTTTTAATCTCGAGGTTAATCGGAAGGTGTTCAACCAGCTCGCCGTTGATTTTTAACTGTTGATAGGCTTCGTATTCCTTTTCAATTTTTTTCTCATACTTCTCAGTAGTGGAATAGACATATGCATCTTCTTCAGAATAGTCACACTCAATCCCTAAACTATTGATGGTGTCTTTGATAAATGTGATAGCTTCATCATTAGCTTTGTAGTACAGCTTTGCTTTTTCGTTCCCAAAATGTTGAATAAGCTCATCATAAATAAGACCATGCTGAGCTGTAATCTTTGCCGTTGTGTGTCCAGTCGTTCCATTTAAAAGCTGGTTTGCTTCAATTAGAATGACGTTTTTCCCTTGTTTTGTTAATTGGTAAGCCGCTGTAATTCCCGTAATTCCTCCGCCGACAATAACTATATCTGCTGTAAGATCTTCTTGTACTTTTGGAAATGTTGGAATTTCAACGGACTCTCTCCAATATGGCTCGGGTGCTTGTTGTATTTTTTTATCGTGGTTCATAGATTTTGTCCTCCTTGTATGCTTCTTATCATAATTTTTCCAAGTGAGGAGTTTTCATGTATATTTTCTAAGATTTTTCTCTTTGAGGTGTTTTTTGTTGGAGGGATAGCCAGTGCCTGAGTGGTTGAAGACATTTTAAGTTATGTGCCTGTATAATTAGGATGAAAGAAATGTATTTGGAGAAATAAAGGGTTATTTTTTTATGCGTAGAATCTGGGCATTTATGAGTCGGAAATAAAATTTATGAATGCCTCTGAAATTTATGCGCGGAGTTCAAGGAAATATGAGCGATTCCAGTCCAAATATGCGCGAGACCCGGGCATTTATGAGTCG
>JANAVG010000005.1:124477-206515 GCA_024213275.1 Rossellomorea sp. BNER | reverse complement strand
AATATGAGCGATTCCAGTCCAAATATGCGCGAGACCCGGGCATTTATGAGTCGAATATAAAATTTATGAATACCTCTCAAATTTATGCGCGGAGTTCAAGGGAATATGAGCAATTCCAGTCCAAGTATGCGCTGTATCCGGGCATCTATGAGTTAAAAATAAAATTTATGAGCCAACCCCGAAAATGATACGTTCAACCCTCTGTACCAGATTCAAAATAAAAAACAAACCAAAAAACCCGGCTTTCAAGCACAAGAGTGCCAAAGCCAGGCTTCCTTCTATATTATTATTTAACCGAAACGCCCATTTTCTCAGCAGAATCAACGGTCTGCTTTAAAAGCATTGAAATGGTGACAGGTCCGACTCCACCAGGGACAGGGGTAATGGCACTTGCTTTTTCAAAACAAGTATCATATTCCACGTCTCCGATGTTTCCTTTATTGTATCCTGCGTCTAAGACAACGGCTCCTTCTTTCAGCCATTCTCCTTTAATAAAGTTCGGTTTTCCGACTGCCGCGACGACAATATCTGCGCTCTTTATCATTTCTGGCAAGTTTTCTGTGTAGGAATGACAAGTAGTTACTGTAGCATTGCGATTTAATAGCATCATTGAGACAGGCTTTCCTAGGATTGGACTTCTTCCGACAACAACGGCATGCTTTCCTTCTAGTGCTATGTTGTAATAATTGATGATTTCTAAAATGGCTGCCGGTGTACATGATGGGAAATCTCCAAAGCCAAAAGTTGTCTGACCAAAGCCAAGACTTGTAACCCCATCAACATCTTTTTCAATGGCAATCGATTCAAAAGCTGCTCTTTCATCAATATGAGATGGAACTGGATGCTGAAGAAGAATTCCGTGTACGTTTGAATCTTGATTTAATTGATTAATCGTGTCTAGAAGTTCTTCTGTAGTCGTTTCTTTTGGCAGGTGAATTCTTTTTGAAAGAATTCCTAGGCGTTCACAAGCGTTGCCTTTCATTTTTACATATGTTTCCGATGATGGGTCATCTCCCACAAGGATAGTAGCTAAGCATGGTGAGATCCCTTGGTTTATTAATTCCCCTACTCTTGCTTGCAGACGCTCTTTAATATCGTCTGCTACTTTCTTTCCGTCTAAAATTAAAGGTTCCATTTTGACAATCCCTCCTGAATTTAAGAAAAAGGTCTGATTCAAAAGTGTCTAAGAACAAATGGCAGATCAATATAGAATATTGCAGCTGTAGTTCCTGATTCTTTGGATAGAGTCAGCTCCTTTGCCCAGGCGAACGGCTAATGGTGGTCTTTACGCAGCTCCCTTGTGGTTTTTTCCACATTTTCGCCAGTCACTGCAACCTTTATTCCTTTTCCTAGATTATAACACGAACATAATTAAAAAATCTATATCTATTGTTCGTCTATTTTTTGATATCAGTCAAAGGTCTTAGCCTTTTTTCCTTCCATTTTCTTAAAGCTGGTTCTCCCCAATACCCGATTTGAAAGCATTAGATCAACAATATACTGAATACAAAGATAAATATTGGAGGGATTACCAATGAGTCATAAAGATAATGTTGTGATGATTACAGGTGCTTCAAAAGGATTAGGGAAAGCTCTCGCGTTAGCCTTTGCAAGGAGCGGGTCAAGATTAGCTATTTGTTCAAGAGGAGAGGAAAGTTTAAATCAAGTACGGGATGAAATAGCAGCTTTAGGAACAGAGGTGGTTGCCGTAACAGCAGATGCTTCAGATGCTAACGATGTGGACCGATTTGTTTCGGTTACAGAATCTACTTTTGGAAGTGTTGATGTTTTAATCAACAATGCTTCTATTTTTGGACCCGGGCCTCGTCTCTTATTAGATTATGCTCAAAATGATTTTGAAGAAGTATTAAAAGTAAATGTTGGGAATCCTTTTTTAATGACAAAAAGGGTTCTTCCAGGAATGTTATCGAGAAACCGAGGTTCGATTATTAATATTACCTCTGAAGCAGGAAAGACGGGTTTCGGTGAGTGGGGAGCATATGGGATTTCAAAATTCGCTGTTGAAGGGTTAACTCAAACATGGGCAGATGAATTAAGTGAAACCAATGTAAGAATGAATATGGTGGACCCAGGCGAAATGGATACAGAAATGCATGATCGGGCGGTTCCTGATTGTGATTATGAATTGGCTCAACCGAAGGAAATTGTCGATGTTTTTCTATACCTAGCTTCAGATGAATCTAAAAGCATAAACGGGCAACGATTCGAGGCGCAGTCATTTAAAAAAGGAGGAGAGTAAAGATGAAAAATGCTTTTGTCCATTCCTTCCAGATTCCAGATGAGTTGAATGCTAAGATACCAAAAGAAGTAATTGGAAAAAATCGAGAAGATGTTCGGCTAATGGTTTTAAATCCAGATAATGAAGGTTCTGTTCATACTCAATTTAACAACATTACTCAATTTGTCGAAAAAGGTGATCTTCTCGTTTTTAATAACAGTCGAACAATACCCGCCGTTTTAGGAGCTAGGCGGGGGAACCAAGCATTAGAGCTTCGTCTATCTAGGAAAACAACCGAGTGCTGTTGGGAAGGAATACTACTTGGAGGACTTTACCAAATTGGGGATGAGCTTAAGTTCCACAAAGGATTAACAGGTAAAATAACTGGGTTGGGAAGTGAACCCCCGCTTGTAAAAATTGAGTTTTCCCTTAAAGGGAGTGAACTTATAGATCATATTTACCGTATAGGTCAACCAATCCGCTATGAATATATTGATTCTCCATGGCCTCTTGATAGCTATCAAACGGCATATGCGTCCGTTCCAGGCTCCGTTGAGATGCCCTCAGCAGGCAGGGCTTTTTCATGGGGGTTAATGAACAAATTAAAGGAAAAGGGGGTGCAGCTTGCATTCCTGTCTTTACACGCGGGCTTGAGCTATTACGGAAATGATCATTGGCCAACCCCAACTGAACATCCTGAGGAGTATGTTATTCCTGCTGAAACAGCAGAGCTTATTAATCAAACGAAGCAGGAAAACAAACGCGTTATTGCAGTAGGAACCACTGTTGTTAGGGCGCTTGAAACAGTTGGATTGGAAAATGAAATCATGTTTCCAAAGAAGGGAATCACTAATTTGTACATCGATCAAAGCTTTTCGTTAAAAGTAGCAGACGGATTACTCACTGGTTTTCATGAGCCTGAAGCTAGCCACCTTGCGTTATTATCTGCTTTTGTGGAAGAAGATAAGCTTTTATATGCCTACAGAGAAGCGATTAAGTTAGGCTACTATTGGCATGAATTTGGGGATATGAATCTGATTTTAAGAGGAAACAAGAGTGAAGATTAAATGTCATCATATCGGAATAGAAGTTAAGGATTTAAAAAAATCAGTTGAATTTTATGAGTCAATTTTTAAATTCAAAACAGCAGCATGCTTTATTCTGGAAAATGAAAGAATTGTATTTCTGGAAAATAAGGGAGTCAAGATTGAGCTCATCCAGTCTGACTCCACTATCACCACTCCTTCAACCATTCATTTTTCGTGGGAGGTGGAGCATTTAGAAACGATGATCGAAACCCTCTCGTTACATTCTCTTCATCCATTCGAGGGGCCGATTCTTCTCGAAAACGGATGGAAAACAGTCTTCTATAATGGGCCAGATGGGGAAATTATCGAGCTTATCCAATCATGCTAGTGAATTTGAATTCCAACAAAATAGATAGGTTTTATGAAATTTTATATTCTCTGAATCTATGATAAGGTTATTCAGTTAAAAGCTGAAGAGTAGGAAGGGATAGAATGATTCGAGAAAAAAGTTTACGCTGGACCTTCTTTTTTGTAGGATTAATCGTACTAGCTTTAGGGATTACTTTAACGATTAAAGGAAAGGATCTAGGAATTGGTCCTTGGGACGTTTTTCATTATGGTTTATTTACTCAATTCGGTTTAACGATTGGGACTTGGTCGATAATTGTTGGTATTTTTTTGCTCACTATGACAGCCATTTTCACTAAGGTTCTACCTAAAATTGGAGCTTTTCTAAATATGTTGTTGCTTGGAATCTTTATTGATTTATTCAACTATATCATTCCAGATCCTGAAACAATCCTTGTACAGACAGTATTATTTATCATCGGGACCGTTATTGTCGGGTATGGAATCGGGCTCTATGTATCCGCTGATTTAGGTGCGGGTCCACGTGATAGCCTAATGTTATTAATTGTTGAAAAAACAGGCTGGAAAATTCAGTGGGTCCGAAATGGCATTGAAATGATGGTCTTTTTATTCGGCTGGCTACTCGGTGGTCCAGTTGGGATTGGAACCGTATTTATAGCCATTTTCCTTGGTTCTATGGTGGGAATCTCACTCCCGCAATGTCAAAAGCTTTTACAGTCAATCCTCATAAAAGGTCAGAATAAAGCGGCAAAAATTGCATAAGACCATTCAAAAGCTGTCTCTTTAAGAAAGGAGTCAGCTTTTTCTTTTTAAAAGGAATCACTGTATGGGTAATGGGTTGAATGAGGTCGTGAAAAATCGAAAAAGCCAAAATGGGGATCTCAAAAGAGCGGAATGAGGTTGCGAAAATCCCAAAAAGCGAAAATGACGTACTCATAGAGCCGTATCAAGTCGAGAAGATCAAAAGAAAGCGAAAATGACGCCATCACAAAAAACAAATCCAGTAAACTTTTAACATTTCCCCCGAAATAATTTTCTTCATTTTTTCCCTCACTCCCCTTTTCTTTCTCCCAAACAACCATAATTTCTTACTTTTCACCTGATTTTTAGAACCTATTGTGTTTAAGGTTTAGATGTATTTATGTGGTTGGGAGACATATATGCCTTTTTAGGCAGTTGAATCTTTTAAAATAGGGGCAATATAGGATTCGAGTAAAATTAAAGTTTTTCGGCATAAAAGAAGGGGATAGATCCTGAAACCCAGAAAATAAATATAAAAAAGGAGTATCAACGTGTAGGAGGGCAAGCATGAACGAACTTGTTGGGTATTGTAAACAATGTCAGAAAGAGATTTATTGTTTAGATGGATTTTTTAATGGTATCAAGTTGGATGATGGACAGCTTTTATGCTTTGCTTGTGAAGGAGAACAAGAGGGGGATGTTAAATGAATGCCTATACTAAACAGCTTGTTACGACTTTTAGAGGGTATGAAAATAAAGAGCTAGCAGGTCCAATGGAAGCCTATATGAGAAACCAGTTTCCGTTTTTGGGGATTAAAACACCAGAAAGAAAAGCGATATTTAGAGAGTTTCTGAAACAATATTCTAAGCCTGAGCTAGAAGATCTACCGGCTATTGTGAAAGAATTATGGCATCAGCCAGAACGTGAATTTCAATATATAGCGTTGGCATTGCTTGAAAAACAGTTAAAGAATTTAGACCCGTCCTATTTATTATTGCTAGAAAAGCTAATAGTCGAAAAATCATGGTGGGACACGGTCGATGCTATCGCTTCAAATTTTATCGGAAAGCTGCTTTTGAAATATCCGGATGAAATAGAACCTTATACACGAAAATGGATTATGGATGAAAATATATGGTTGAATCGGACCTCCATTCTTTATCAATTAAGTTATAAAGCAAAGACGGATGAGGTTAGGCTTTATGAGTACATATTGCAGCACAATGAGTCAGAAGAATTTTTTATTCAAAAGGCTATCGGATGGGCGTTAAGAGAATATTCGAAGATAGCTCCAGAATCTGTTGTCAGATTTATTAATAAAGAAGAATTGAAGCCTTTAAGTAAGCGAGAAGGGTTAAAATACCTTAAGAAAAAAGAGAAGGAACGTGTTCAATGAATACAGCAGAACAAATTATTTCCACGTTAAACATGAACGTACATCCAGAAGGGGGATATTACGCCCCTTCCTTTCGATCGGATGAAGGAATCGAGTGCGGGGCAATCAGAGAACGTTTTTATGGCGATCGTGAGCTTTGGACAAGCATCTATTTCTTGTTGAAAGAAGATGAGGTTTCCCACTTTCATGAATTAAAATCAGACGAGCTCTGGTATTTTCACGGAGGTTCTTCTCTCACCATTTATATGCTAAATCAATCTGGAGAATTGAAAATGGAAACATTAGGTTTAGACTTTGAAAAAGGTGAAAGACCTCAAGTTCTTGTTCCAAGGGGAACCATCTTTGGATCGGCTATGAATGGACAAGGATTCTCTTTAGTAGGCTGTATGGTTTCTCCTGGTTTTGACTTTGCTGATTTTAAGTTATTCAAGCGAGAAGAACTATTAACTCGATTCGAAGAGCATAAAACGATAATACAAAGGCTAACAAGGAAGTAGGCAATCACCTATTTTTTCATATTGCATAAACTACATTGAGTTTCTAACAACGGAAAAAAAGGAGTGACTAGCTTGTCTGGAACCATTCTTCATTATTATGCTGGTGGAAATACAGCTCGCGGCTTTCATAGCTTATATGAATCGAACTTAAAGGACCTTCAAAAGCTTTTTATTCTAAAAGGAGGACCTGGCACTGGGAAATCCTCACTGATGAAGGCGTTAGGCCGTCATTGGGAAAATCAAGGGTATAGTTTAGAATGCTTACATTGCTCATCTGATAACGATTCTATCGATGGAGTGATCTTGACTGACTTTAACATAGGAATTGTTGATGGTACAGCCCCACATGTGATTGAGCCGAAAGTACCTGGAGTCATTGAGGAATACATTAACTTGGGAGAAGCATGGGACGAAGAAAAGTTAAATGAAAATAAAGAACGGATTATCTCGTTAACTGAAGAAGTGAGTAGTTCTTTCTCAAATGCTTATCATACATTCTCAGAAGCCTTAGCTATCCATGATGAGTGGGAGAAAATATTTATTGAGAATATGGATTTTGAGGCATTAGACTCTTTGACTGTCGGGTTGATCGAAGAGCTATACACGTCTGTAAGGAAGGATAAGATACCAAGAGTACGCCATCGCTTTCTTGGAGCAGCCACTCCAGAAGGGGCAAAGGACTGTATTCCAAATTTAACGGCAGATTTACAGAAGAGGTATTTGATTAAAGGCCGCCCTGGATCTGGGAAATCTACAATGCTGAAAAAACTAGCAGGAGCAGCGGAGGAACGCGGACTTGATGTGGAAATTTACCACTGTGGCTTTGATCCAAACAGTCTAGATATGGTGATTGTCAGAGAACTGGGCTTTGCCATTTTTGATAGCACCTCTCCTCATGAATATTTTCCAGAACGTGTAGGGGATAAGGTTGTGGACGTTTATCAAATTGCTATTAAAGAAGGAACGGACGAGAAATATGCTGAAGAGATTAGTGAAATTTCCGGTAGGTATTCGGCTAAAATGAAAGAGGGTACAGCGTATTTAGCTCGTGCGAAGGAGTTGCATGATGAACTAGAGAAATATTATGTCGAAGCAATGAACTTTGATGTAGTTGCGAAATTTAAGGATAAAATTCAGAAGCATGTTGAAAGCGTAGTAGGGTAATCATTGAAGGCTAATCTATGAATATAGGTTGGTCTTTTTTGGTGTGAATAATTAATAGGAAAACAAACTGATGTCATTTTTCTATGTTTAAACCGCTCTTTTTAAAGGGAATAGTTTAACAAAACGATATTAATGATTAGAAAGGAGTATGAGAAATGGCAACAGTAACAGCAGGAATTCAGGTTCTACCAAATGGACAAGATGTGGATACGTATGGAGTGATACCGAGTATTATAGGGTCTGTTAAGGAATCAGGGTTGAAGTATAAGGTTGGTCCAATGGAGACGGTGGTAGAAGGAGAAATCGGCGAAATCCTGTTCTTAATTAAAAATCTGCAACAAGATAGTATCAAATTGGGAGCTAGCGAGGTTATGACGAATATCAAATTGCATTATAAACCTAACGGAGTAACCATTGATGATAAACTGACAAATGTTTAGATAAGAAAAAATTGGGTGGGTTAACCCTGTAGTAGTAAAATTGAAATTTATATGTAATTTCCCATATCCTATTTCTAATCTACTAAATTTATATTAAAGTTGAACTTAGCAAAGTATATATAGTAATACTGAGATGCTTATGGGATATGGGAGGAAAATCATATGAACTGGAATGATTGTATCGAAAGAACCAATACACATTCGGTGAAGTGGTCTTTTGCAGATGAGGAAATAATTCCAATGTGCATTGCTGATATGGACTTTCAAGTATCGACGGCGATTGCCGATGCTCTGAAAGCGAAAGCACAGCATGGAATTTATGGGTATACGACATTTAGTGAGAGGTACTATGAATCCATCATCGGATGGTGGAAAAAAAGGCACGAGATGACAATTGAAAGAGAGTGGATTTCGTTTAGTCCAGGTATCATTCCTGGAATGAATATACTTTTATCCTTATTAACAGAGCCTGGAGATCAGGTCATGATTCAGGAGCCTGTATATTATCCATTTTATAGTTCTATTGAAAATCATGGTTGTCAGGTCGTAACGAATTCACTTTGTTATCAGGACGGTAAGTACAAAATTGATTATGCCGATTTTGAGCAAAAAGCAAGTGATCCGCGTACGAAGGTATTTATTTTATGTAGTCCTCATAATCCAGTTGGAAGAGTGTGGACTAAAGAAGAGCTACAAGAATTAGGGAATATATGCCTTAAACATGGTGTTTGGATATTGTCCGATGAAATGCATGGAGACTTAGTTTATGAAGGCTATAAACATATTCCTTTGTTTGAAGTTGATTCAAAGTTTAAGGAGATTAGTGTTATTTGCGCGGCACCAAGTAAAACTTTCAACATTGCTGGGCTGCAGACGTCTATTCTATTGATTCCAAATAAAGATCTTAGGAATAGGTATCAACACAAGCTGACACAATTTGGCTTGATGCGTCCCAATGTATTTGGAGTAGAAGGAACCATTGCAGCATATGAAGAAGGTGGACCATGGTTAGAAGACCTCCTCATGTATCTTGAAGAAAATCGGAAGCTTGTAAAAAACTATCTTCATGAGAACCTTCCTGAGATACTACCTGTTTTGCCGGAGGCGACTCATTTAATTTGGTTAGATTGCTCTAAGCTTGGAATGAACGGAGAAGAGTTATTCCATTTCTTCTTAAAAGAGGCCAAAGTAAAATTCGATGAAGGCTATAAATTTGGTCTGAGTGGAGAAAATTTTGTCAGAATGAACATTGCTTGTCCACGGGAGAGACTATATACGGCCCTAACTAGAATGAACGAAGCCATTCTTAAGCATCGGTTAGAAGTAAATCGTTAAGGTCACTTCTTTTTTGATTTGAAAAGGTGCTGAGGAATTTGTATTATTTTGTCGAGCGGTCAATATATATCTTGCATCGGACAAATAACTTCCTTTCTAGGACAAATTATTGGCATTTGCAGATAAATAAACTGGTAACTTGGACAAATGATTTAAGAAACTTTATATTTTTAAACAAGAAACCATAAAAAGATACATTAAAAAAGACACCAGTTTTGTAATCTGGTGTCTTTTCGTGTTTAGATATTAAGAAGCTTCTGCATAGACATCTGCTTTCTTTTTCTTTCTAGATAAAAGATAACCGATGACGATAGATGCTACCGTTAGAACAATTGGAATGATTAAATGGTAATCTGCTGTGTAATGATGCAATTTAGGGTCAGAGACAATCATCTCACCTGCAGTCCATGCCAATAATCCAGCACCGAAATAAATAATGATCGGAAATTTTTCCATAGCTTTTAAAATAAGTTGACTTCCAAATACAATAATTGGAATACTCACAAGGACTCCAATAATAATCGCAAACAATGATCCGTGAGCGATACCTGCTAAAGCAACTACATTGTCGAATGACATAACAGCATCTGCGAAAATAATCGTTTTAACTGCGGAAGCTACTGTAGAACCGCCCTCTTTGTGGTTTTCATCTTCACCAGTTAGAAGTTTAATCGCAATTATGACAAGGAGTACTCCTCCAACGGCTGTTAAATAAGGTATTTTTAATAAGAAAATAATAGCTGCTGCAAAAATTATACGAAGTGCAATGGCACCAAAGGTTCCCCAGAAGATGGCTTTCTTTTGTTGTTCTTTAGGGACATTACGAGCAGCCATAGCAATGACAACCGCATTGTCTCCACTCAAAACAATGTCAATTAGGATCAGCTTTAATAATACGTCTATAGATAATCCGAAAATCTCCAAAATATCACCTCTATTATTTTGTCACTATCACATTATATATCAATTTGGCAAAAATAAAAGGGTATTGTTCGATTTTCTTATGGTAATTAGAAATTTTCCGATAATTATATCAATAGATTTTGTTCAATTTACTGTCTAATAGAAAAAGTCTACTTATATCTTGTAAAGTAAAGTAATGAGTTGATAAATCCGATCAGTTTTGTATACTTTAATTAACTTAAATTGGAGGGCTATCTATGAAAAAATTATATATCATTCATGAAAATAAAGAGTGGACAGATCATTTAGTGAATCGCTTAGAAGAATTAGATGTTCCATATGAAGAATGGTTCTTAGATAAGGGAATGGTCGACTTAACTAATGAACCACCTGATGGTCTTTTTTATAATCGAATCAGTGCTTCTTCTCACACCAGGGATCATCGCTATGCACCAGAACTTACTGGAGCTATACTTTCTTGGTTAGAGCAGTACGGAAGAACGGTTTTGAATGGAACTCGTGCACTTCAGCTTGAGCTTAGTAAAGTGAATCAATATACAGCACTACAAAAGGATAGTGTCCGAACTCCTAAAACGATTGCCGCAGTAGGGAAAGAACAAATCATTCAAGCAGCGGAAAAGCTTCAAACCACACCATTTATCACCAAGCATAATCGGGCTGGAAAAGGCTTGGGTGTGCAGCTATTCCAATCTGTTGAAGCTCTTCGAGAATATGTGTATGGACCACACTTTGAAGAATCTATTGATGGCATTACGTTGATTCAGGAGTATGTACAATCCCCAGATTCGTCCATTACTCGCTGTGAGTTTATTGGTGGGAAATTTCTATATGCAGTGAGAGTAGATACCTCGGAAGGCTTTGAATTGTGTCCTGCGGATGCTTGTAGGATTGGTGATATGTTCTGTCCCACAGGTATTGAAGCGGAGTCTAAACCAAAGTTTGAAATTAGAGAGAATTTCAATCATCCTATCATCGAAAAATATGAACGCTTTCTACAAAACAATGAGATAGCAATGGCAGGAATCGAGTTTATAGAAGATGATCAAAACGAGATTTACACATATGACGTCAATACCAACACTAACTACAATAGCGAAGCCGAACAAAAAGCAGGCAAATTCGGAATGCTCGAAATGGCAAAGCATTTCAAACAACAGGGAAATCTCTAAACTGCTTCACCGCGGTGAAAAACTGAGGGACGGTTCTTGGTCGCTTTAAAGCGACCAAGAACCGTCCCTCATTACGTTAACGCGTTACTCTATGCTTGCTTTTGCATTTGGATTAGGAGCTGCTGGTAGGCTTTAGATTCATGGGCCATGCCTTTTTCTTGGTAGAGTCTGTTGAGCCACTTGATTGGGGATGGGTCGTTCGGCTTTAATTCCATGTCCCATGTAAAACATTCAATGGCTCGGTCAAGCTGTTGGTATTGATAATAGTATTCACCAAGTTTCGACTGCTGGTCAGGATCTTCGTGTAATCTTCCCATTTCTTTAATTCTTTCAGCTATGGGGATTTTCAATTTATGTTCGCTTAGTGGCATTAGCCATTCCTCAATATATTGAACATCATGATGTTGAATAAGTGCTTTTATACAGGATTTTAGGATTTGATTTAGTTTTTCGGGCTGATTTTTTAAAAGCGGTATGACGATTTGACTCATTTTTTCCAGCGGTATTGAAGAGCTTTCCCAATCAATTTCTTCAAAAATTCCTGTCAGACTATTTTGGTTTTTAATCGTCAGAGCAGGGGATTTAACTAGAACCTGTAAAGCTTCTTCAAATTGTTTCAGTTTAAGGAAATAATCGAATTGATACTGTTGTATAGGAAGATATTTAGGCAATTCACTTGCTAAACATGCATGAATGTCTAGAATGATTTCAGGTGGATAGGTGGAATTTAGAAAATGTAACAATGATTGATAGTAGGAGTCCGTTTGGTTCTTGTTGAATTCTTCCAGTTTATAAGCTGTCAGTGTTGGAGTTAATCCTTCTTTTTGAAGAAACTTCTCAAGAATTTCTTGGTTATTTAATTGATCACGATCTTCCCATACCTTTTGATATACGTAGTGAGGATCGTTCTGTAGTAATTCTTTGTAAGATTGCTGATAGATTTTCTCGTATTTGGAAAAGGAATGATCCTGATTTGATTGTTTGACCCAAGAGTGATCAGGAGCTAGTTCTTTTAAAATCCATAAAATTTGATATGCATGTAGGAATTTCCCGTCCCTTCGATATTGATAGAATTCTTTACGAATTAAGCGAACTAATTTTTCTGTTGAGATAAAGGAATCGAGTGCTCGGAAGATAAGGGACACTTCCTGAGGGGAATAGGAATTTCTACAAGTTGTATAAAGCTGATTGAACGTGATTATTTTTAAGCTTTTATATTTTTGAATAAGCTCAGTCGCCACCGGATGAGGACATAAAAAAACAATTCCCTTTTTAAATGCCTCTTCAATAAACGATTGTCGTCGCAGTTTATTGGTCTTTTTGGCAGTTAGGAATTGTTCTTTATAGAATATGAGATAGTAGTGTTCGTGTTCATCAGTCGCCTCAATAAAGGATAACTGTTTATATAGAGCGATGCGTTTGAGAATTAATTTGGCCCGGCCAATTTCTTTCCCTTCGAGCAGAACATTTGTAATCATCAAATCCGCCTCCTTTTATTGACAGTTTACCACACTTTTATTTCAACACAAAGAAAGTCTTTTTTTTATCATTTATACTTTGGATTTGTGAAGATGATTGTAGATATTTGTAGAAAGCTGTTTCCTAAGAGATTGTTGTTTTTTAGAACATAAAGTTATGTAAAAAGGTTGGTCTCCGCTGCAGGTACGAGACTCCTGCAGGAGAAGCGGGACAGGTGTGAGATCCCGCACCCGCAGGAGCAAAGCGACGAGGTGGCTCAACGCCCGCCCTGAGGAAAGCGAGCATCCTGAAGAGGAAACCAACCAACCCTTTTCAAATATCAACAATGTTTACGAAAACAGCTTTGTAGAATGAACGCAATAATGAAAACTTCAACCGGTATTTTGAAAATCTCGACTGATAAAAGAGAAATGACCAGTATTTTTCAAAACTCGATAAAGGTAGGAATAAGCTACAAACCAGTAATGCTTACATTCTCGGAATAAACCCGTAAGTATCCCTTCGTAATATGCTGGGCTTTTTCTTTTGTTTCGCAACACTAAATGACTTATGGGTAAATATAATCATTTTTATATGTAGGAAATTGTACACCTGTAGTTCATTAAGTCGAAACCAAGTCGAAGCATTAGATTATTTAGTATTATTTCTCAATAATAGGATGTTTTTGGGTATTAATACCTATCTGTTAATTCGGAAATTTTTCTTTTTTCTAAAAATTATCTATGTTAAGATAAATCAGGTGAGATCAAATCTATTAAACTATTGGAAGGAGTTTTGATAGTGAAAACGAAATTATTATCCATTTTATCCACCGGTGCTTTAGCCCTCTCACTTTTAGCCCCTGTTGCAAGTCCTGCCTCTACAGCGGAAGCAGCAACAAACTCACCTAAATGGGATGTGGAACGTTACGGAGATCGTGTAGATATTGATGGAGTCCTAAACCAATTATCCCAAAACGAGGATTTCCTTAAAAAAGCGGAAGCAGAATTAAAACAGCAAGCGAAGGGAATCCATTTTAATGAAACTGAAGGAGAAGAAAATTCTTCAGGTGATGAGTATTTTACATATGATGGAGGAACGAAAAAGTTTCTTAATCGTGATTTAAAATTAAAGGACTTTACTCTTCGTAGTGTCGGAGAAAATGTTGAAATTTGGGTAGCAAATGATTTAGGTTTCCCAGAAGGTGACCCGCGTCCTGCCCATGTAGTTACACAGGAACAGGTGGATAAGCTTCGAGATGAATTTGATAGCAACATCTATCCTAAAGCAACGTCATTCTTTGGAATGCCAGATAGTCTGGATGGTTCCAATGCCCAATTAGAAGATTTAGGTATAGTCCCAGAAGGTTATTACACAGGCAATGATAAAATTATCATGCTTGTTGATAATATAAAAGATGATAATTTCACAAACCCTGACTACCCATTCTTCGTTGCTGGATTTTTCTGGCAAACGTTGGAGAACTACACAGATAGAAACATCGTTACCATTGATACAAATAGTTGGGAAACAAGATTAGAAAGTACGTTCTTCGGAACAACTATTCATGAGCTACAGCATTTAATCCACGCTGACAATGATGGTGCGGAAGAAACCTGGTTAAACGAAGGGATGTCAACATTCTCTGAGTATCTTGGTGGATATGGACATGATGCAGGTTCTATTAACTTTTACCTAGATCATCCAGAGAACTCCTTAGTAAACTGGGATGAGCATCGTTCAGCTGAAACTGGCCCAGAAACTATCGCAGACTATGGACAAGTTTACTTATTTACTCTTTATATGTATGACAAATATGGACAAGAGTTTATCCGTGAGCTTGCTACAAATGAAACCATCGGAATTGATAGCGTAAATGCAACACTTAAACAATTCGGAGCGGAAGAGGACTTCACAGAGGTTTATCAAAACTTTATAACGGCTTTAGCTCTTGATGATCCAAAGGCTGGAGATAAGTATAACTTCGATAGCATTGATCTACGTGATCTTGAAGTGGATAAAGAAGGAACTAAGCGTGGAATGACTGTAAACTTTGAAAAAGCATTAGAGTTTGAAAAAGAAGGTGTTCCTGCTTGGGGTGGAGACTTTAAAGCGTTAGAATTTGATAAGAAGGTAGAAGGCGTTTCATTTGATGGAGTTGACTTCTTACCAATTCCTTGGGAGTCTGTAAATGATCCACTTGGTTCTAATAATCAAGTTCTTTGGGGGAATACGGGAGACGAATCAGATAATGCATTGATCTTTAATGCAGACCTTTCAAATGTAGATAAAGCTACACTTCAATTTGATAACTATTATAAAATTGAAGAACAGTGGGATTTCGGTGTCGTTCAAGTATCTACTGATAACGGTCAAACGTGGACATCAATAGCGAACGAAAATACTCGTTCTGATGTTGTAGAAGAAGGACATCCAACAATTAAAAAGAATGTTCCAGGATTCACAGGAACTAATGAAGGCTGGAAAGAAGAATCATTTGACTTAAGTGCATATGCCGGGAAAGAAATTCTTGTTTCCTTCCGTTATCTTACCGATTGGGGTAGTAACGATGAGGGATGGTTTATCGATAATATCGAGATTCCTGAAATCGGCTATACAAATGACGGTAGCTCAACTGAAGGTTTTAATTCTCTTAACGAAATTTTAGGTCAATATGTTGAATATACGGTTACATTTATTAATGAAAGAACAATTGGTTCTAAAAAGAATCCAAAAACAAAGTATGACGTGGTAACGATTGATCCATTTAACATTACAGAACAAGACTCTGTAAAATTAAAAGGGCTATTTAAAAAAGGGAATACAAGCATGATCACATCCTATGCGGCCCCTTCAGGTAGTAAGGATCCTGTTTCATTTAGTTATGAAATTAAAACGAAAAAAGATAAACCAGGTAAGCCAGACAAACCTGGAAAGTCAAAAAAAACACGGTAAAAAAGACTAGTCGGTAAGCAACCATTTCATTTTCGAAATGGTTGCTTTTCTTTTTTTTTTTGAAAAAATAGGGAATGTTTAAGGGATGTAAAGATTAACTATATCTTGGGGCTTCCGCTTTTCTTATAAAAAAAGAATCCTAAGCAAATACTATACTTTGATAAAGAGATTCTTTGTCCGCCACACAAAAACATGGTAAGATGTAATTATACTTAAAAACGCATAAAATAGACAGAAAACTCGAATTAATTGTACATCATGGATGGACATATGTTTATGAAGCGTTTACATTACTACCTATTAAATGGAGGAATTGACGTTATGACAAGTAAGACATTAGATCATTTTCTTAAAGAAAATTTAGATGACCTCAAAGAGCGTGGGCTATATAACGAAATTGATCCTGTTGAAGGTGCCAATGGAGCGATCATTAAAATTGACGGGAGAGAACTAATTAATCTTTCGTCTAATAACTATTTAGGTCTTGCAACAGATGAACGCATGAAAGAAGTAGCTATTGAAGCCATTAAAGAATATGGTGTAGGGGCAGGAGCTGTTCGTACGATTAATGGAACATTAGACCTTCATGTGAAACTCGAAGAAAAACTTGCAGAGTTTAAAGGAACGGAAGCGGCAATTTCCTATCAATCTGGATTCAACTGTAATATGGCAGCGATTTCGGCGGTTATGGATAAAAATGATGCTATTTTATCAGACGAACTAAATCACGCGTCAATCATTGACGGCTGTCGTTTATCAAGAGCAAAAGTTATCCGTTTCAATCACTCTGATATGGAAGACTTAAGAGCCAAGGCAAAAGAAGCGAAAGAGTCCGGACAATACAACAAACTAATGATTATTACAGATGGTGTCTTCTCCATGGACGGGGATGTTGCGAAGCTTCCAGAAATTGTAGAGATTGCCGAAGAGTTCGATATTATGGTGTATGTGGATGACGCTCATGGTTCTGGTGTACTTGGAAAAGGAGCAGGAACGGTAAAACATTTCGGCTTGTCAGATAAAGTGGATTTCCAAATGGGAACTCTTTCAAAAGCGATTGGAGTAGTTGGAGGATATGTAGCTGGGAAACAATCCTTGATTGACTGGTTAAAAGTTCGTTCCAGACCATTCTTGTTCTCAACAGCTGTTACACCAGCAGATGTAGCAGCAACTATTAAGTCTCTCGAATTAATTACAAATAGCACAGATCTTCAAGACCAAATGTGGGAAAATAGCCGTTACTTAAAAGAAGGATTAAAGAAGCTTGGCTTTGATATTGGAAATAGTGAAACACCGATTACTCCATGTATTATTGGGGATGAAAAAACGACACAGAAATTCAGTAAGCGCCTAAATGAGGAAGGGGTTTATGCTAAATCAATCGTATTCCCAACAGTCCCAAGAGGCACGGGCCGTGTTCGTAATATGCCAACTGCAGCCCATACGAAAGAAATGCTAGACAACGCACTTGCGATCTACGAAAAAGTTGGAAAAGAGCTAGGGATCATTTAAAACATAGAGAATAAGTTTACCTTCTGAATAAATAGGTCCCTTTCCTATTCAGAAGGTTTATTTTGAGAAAATAGAATGACAACAAGATGGACAGTAACTTGGAGGTTGAATAATGAAAAAGATTTTATTAACAGGTGCTCTTGGGCAAATCGGTTCCGAGCTTACAATGAAATTACGTGAAGTATATGGAACTGACAATGTCATTGCCACAGACATCCGGGAATCAGATAGTGAAGTGGTCAAAGGCGGACCCTTTGAAATTTTAGATGTAACAGATGCACAGAAAATGCATGATCTAACGAAAAAACATAATGCGGATACGATCATTCATCTAGCTGCTTTGTTATCGGCAACAGCAGAGAAAAAGCCACTTTTAGCTTGGAATATTAATATGGGCGGGCTTGTGAATGCATTAGAAACGGCTAGAGAGTTGGATTGTAAATTTTTTACACCAAGTTCCATTGGAGCATTCGGACCTTCTACGCCGAAAGAAGCAACACCACAAGATACTATTCAACGTCCAACAACCATGTATGGGGTAAATAAGGTATCTGGTGAGCTATTATCAGATTATTATTATAGCCGCTTTGGAGTAGATACAAGAGGACTGCGTTTCCCAGGTCTCATCTCCTATGTAACTCAACCAGGTGGAGGCACAACGGATTATGCCGTGGAAATTTACTATGAAGCAGTAAAAAAAGCTGCTTATACTTCTTATATTGGTGAAGGTACATACATGGATATGATGTATATGCCGGATGCGTTAAATGCAGTCATTGATTTAATGGAGGCAGATCCTGCTAAACTAAAGCACCGTAACTCATTTAATGTTACAGCAATGAGCATCGCACCAGAAACCATTACAGAAGAAATTCAGAAGCATATTCCTAGTTTTGAATTAAGCTATGATGTAGACCCAATTAGACAAGGAATTGCCGAAAGCTGGCCTAATGCAATTGATGCTTCAGCTGCTTCGCAAGAATGGGGCTTCAAAGCGGAATATGATTTAGCAAAAATGACGAAAGATATGTTGGAAAAAGTGAAATAATGGTGAAACAAGACAGATGTTCTTTATAAAGGGACATCTGTTTTTTATATATCTTCTATATTGGAACCATTTTCTTCATGGTATGATTAAAGAAATAACAATAATCAAGGTGAGAAATATGAATACCTTTACGCAAAATCTCAGAACCCAAAATTGGTTTAACTATATATACACCTTCATTTTTCTCGTACTTATTCAAGTACTTTCTATTTCTTTTTTTACCGAGAAAAGCTGGACAGTCTCTATTAGCATTTTGATAGGTCTCATTATGCTTTATTTGGTTTGGAAAATGGTCAAATCTTTTGTCAGCTTTCACATGGTTTATCAGGAATTAATGGAAGAAGAGAAGCGATTATCGACACTCCTCCATTCCCTCCCGGATTTCGTCTGTTTTAAAGATGGAAAGGGTAGATGGCTAAAGATTAACGAGTTTGGTTGTGAACTTTACCAGCTTAAGGATATTAGCTATGCGGGGAAAACAGATATTGAATTGGGAGAGTTAAATCCTTTTTTTAAAGAGGCGTATGACTATTGTATTATATCAGATGAACGGACATGGAAATCAAGGAAGCTGTCCCGTGGAGAGGAATCCTTCTTTATTCCATCTGGAGAATTAAAAACCTTTGATGTGATTAAAGTCCCGTTGTTTTATCCTAATGGGGAACGGAAAGGGTTAGTCACCATTGGTCGTGACATTACACAGCAAAAGGTAGCCGAAGATATGCTAATCAAAACGGAAAAGCTTTCTGTAGTTGGTGAGCTTGCTGCGGGAATTGCTCATGAAATCCGAAATCCTCTGACTAGCATTAAAGGGTTTATTCAGCTATTAGAAGAAAATGATGATGTTCCTGCTAGTTATCTCGATGTGATGTCTTCTGAAATGGATCGCATTAACCAAATCGTGAGTGACCTGCTAATCCTAGCAAAACCTGAATCAAAAGCCCACAAGCCCCTCAATATTTGTGAGGTCATGGGGTATGTCAAAAATGTCATGAGTCATGAAGCACTACTAAAAGGCATTAACCTTGTTGTAGGTGATCAATCAAAGGAAAAGAAAATTTTCGGCGATAAAAATCAACTCATCCAAGTGTTAATCAATGTGATTAAGAATGCTATAGACGCGATGAAGACCGGCGAAATCAACATAATGATAACGAACAAGAATAATCAACTGAAAATCACCATCCAAGATCAAGGTGTCGGAATTCCGCCTGATCGCTTAAAAAAACTAGGAGAACCGTTCTTTACATTAAAGGAAAAAGGAATGGGTCTTGGATTAACCATTAGTCAAAAAATTATCCAGGATCATAAAGGATCTCTAGAGATTGAAAGTGAAGTGGGTATTGGAACGAGTGTACATGTGATTCTTCCGGTTTATAAAAAAGACAACGAGGAGGGATTTGAAGCTAGCTCTTCTCCCTAGAAAAGATGCCATTTGGGCATCTTTTTTTGCAGGTTTTGTCAAAGTATGTCGAGAAATCGATAATGTGGTAGAAGTTGAGAATAAAGTCGGATTAGTTGAGTATAAATGGTCCGAAGTTGAGAACAAAATGCTCAAAGTTGAAATTAAAATAAAGAATCCTCGATTTTAACCCTCAAATTCAATTCATTCTGGAGTAATCCGCTCACATCCCTCAGAAAAGCACACATATTTCTCCTATTCCATTGATAGATATAACTGATATGGAAAAGGAGTGAGCAGGATGTCCATTAAAGTGAAGAAGCTATCTTCTATATCTCCCTTAGGTCAGCTAGGGAAGTTTAAAGAGAATCCTTTAGCCTTTCTTGATGAACTAAAGGAAACGGATAGCGATATCGCACAATTTCGGATCGCTAATCGAAAAGTGCACCTAGTGATGAATCCGGATTTTATCAAAGATATCCTTGAAACCAAGGCAACTTACTACAGACAATCTTCAAAGTTTGATGAGTTAAAACCATTGTTAGGTGAGGGTTTAATAACTAGTGAAGACCCAAAACATAGACAGCAGCGCCAAAAAATGGCACCGCTATTCACTAAAGAGCATATTAAAAGTTATCGTTTGAAGATGATCAGTACGTCGGAACAGTTCTACAATCAACAACGCGAAGGGGAATGGAATCTATCGGATGTGATGATGGAGTTGTCTTTAGCTTGTTTATCTCGAACGATACTGGGGATGGACTTAGCAGAAACAAAAGAAAAAATTGGGGAGCCGCTTTATCAAATTTTAGAAGTAGGAACAAAAAGAATTCGTTCGCTATTGAAGGCCCCATTAAGCTTTAAAGTGGGGGAAATAAAAGCTTACACATCTGCCATTGACACTTTAAATAAAACGGTTGATGAAATCATTCTATGGAGACGTGGAAGAAACCACTCGCAATATGATTTTATTAAGGTGCTTTTAGAGGCTTGTGAAGGAGATCGGCTGCAGGCTCGAAATGAAGTCATGACCATGCTATTGTCTGGTCATGAAACAACGGCCAATTGGCTTACATGGTGTTTGTATGCCATTTCTCAAAATGAAGACGTTAAACAAAACCTATACAGAGAAGTAGATCATGTTGTAGGTAGAACAAGATTATCTCCAGATATGCTTGAGAGGTTAACTTATTCAAAGCATGTGTTAAATGAAAGCTTACGTCTTTATCCACCTCAGTGGATGCTAGGAAGAACGGCTGTAAATGATATAACCTTTGGCGGTCATACGGTCCAAAAAGGGGATATAGTTCTTCTCTCACCATATGTCATGCACCGGCATCCAAAATATTATCCGGACCCGTTAAAATTCAAACCAGAGCGATTCCGGGGAGATATACCAAATGGCGTTCCTGACTTTGCTTTCTTTCCCTTTGGAGGAGGTGCCAGGGGATGTATCGGAAATCACTTTGCATTTCAGGAAGCTCTAATTATTCTTTCGATCTTTGTCCAAAAGTTCGATATTCAATTAGCCGATGAAAATCAAGTTGTGCCTGAACCTTTTATTACATTACGGGTGAAGGATGGATTGAGGGTTGTGGTGCGTAAAAGATAAATAAAAAGCTGACCTTATTTGAAAGGTCAGCTTTTAGCTTTTATTAAAGGCTCTTCGTAAACTTTGTTGCTTTGGTAAATGGTAGACATCTTAAATCATTCAATACTAATGACCCCATTATTTGCATTGACGAAAAGATGCCCCGAAATCATAGTCATTACGGATTTCTATTCTTTTTCGAAAAGCAACAATCTATGCGAAAACAGTATTTTTAAAACATAATATGCCCGACACCAACAATAATCGGCAATGAAATCAGCGTTCTTAGTAGGAAGATGATCACAAGGTCTTTAAAGCTTACTGGAATTTTTGTTCCAAGCAGTAGACCACCGACTTCAGACATATAAATAAGCTGTGTTACGGATAAGCTTGCGATGACAAATAGAGTAAGTTCACTTTCAATGCCTGAACTGAAAATGGTCGGTAAGAACATATCAGCGAATCCAACGAGAATCGTTTTCGAAGCGGCTGTTGCTTCAGGAACCTGCAATAATTCGAGAATAGGAATAAACGGGACACCAATCCATTCAAAGACTGGAGTGTTCTCTGCAATGATTAAAGCTGTTGTACCAATAGCCATGATAACGGGTGAAACCCCCATCCACATATCAAGAACATTTTTCCCACCGTCTTTAAAGAAATCTAAAATACTGTTGTTACGTTTGGCTTGAACGAGCGCCTGCTCATATCCATAACCTAATCGAGTGTATCCTTCAGGAATGACATCCATCGTATCTTTGCCTTCTTGATCGTTAAAATACGTGTTTGGTTTATTGGATAATGGAGGAATTCTCGGCATGATAATGGCTAATACAATTCCTGATAATACTACTGTTAAATAGAATGGCAGAAAGAAATCACTCAAACCGACTTCTGAAATAACGACTAAACAGAAGGTAATGGAAACAACGGAAAAGGTTGTACCAATTACGGCCGCTTCTTTCTTTGTATAATAGCCTTCCTCGTATTGTTTACTAGTTAGAAGAACCCCGATGGTTCCATCCCCCAACCAAGACGCAAGACAGTCGATGGAAGACCGGCCTGGTAATCCAAATACTGGTCTCATTACTTTTGATAGGAGTGCCCCAAAGAGTTCGAGTAAACCAAAGTTCAACAGTAAAGGAAGAAATAATCCAGCAAAAAAGAATACAGAAAATAATAGCGAAAGAAGTCCGCCTGAGTTTAAAAGTAATCCTCCGGTTGCCTCTGACCAGATCCATTCAGGTCCAATCTTAAATAAAGTCATTACTGCATATATGGCACCTAGTAGACGGATCCCTACCCATACTGGACGAACGTCAAATAGGTTTTTGAAAAATGGATAGTTATCAAGAGAATCTGACTTTGATAGTTTCACAATTAGTGATCCTAGTGCGGTGATAACAATGATTGCTGTCACAATCCCAGGAACCCACTTGCCAATCAAATCACCAAGTGCAGATGATAGAACAGCAATGGGGATTGTCACACCTTCTTTGCCAGGGATAGGAATCATAAATAGAAAGATTCCTATAAGAGAAGGAATGACAAAGAGCATTATGTTTAAAGGACTATTCAATCTAAGTTTGTCATTCATATTGTTCACCTCAAAAATAGTTTGTATAAAAATAAGATATTATACATTTTAATTCATAAGTACTGTTGTGTCTACAAAAAAATAGGTATTTCCCATCAAGAAAACGTTTTCTTGCACTCTACTATTTTACTATTAAAATCAGATATTTCAATAAATAATTAAATTTTAGAAAAAAATCCTACTTTTTATCTCTCAACACGTTCGGAAAACCTACATTTAATTGACATATAGTTCCTAAAAAATGAGAAATAAGTGCCGGAAATATGATAATATTAGAAATAAACAGAATAATCCGGGGGTCGAAGTAGTGAAACGACTTGTTCAAATCGTTATCCAGTTTCTATTGTCTTGTATTGGGATTATCCTTGTCGGGGCTCTTCCAGTGCTATTATCTGGGATCAATGAGAGAAAACTTTATGTAAAAGAATACATAACGAGTATAAAAGAGATTATTTATTCGATTTTCCATTTGGAAGAATTAACGTATTTTGTCTTTAGCTCGAATATTGAAAGACCGCTGTTCCCACATCTTTGGGATCCTATTTTCTATTCCTTAACCGTTTTATTTAGTGCGCTGTTGCTAGCTTGCGTAGTAGCTTTGCTACTGACAATCGTATCAATGTTGTTTTCAGAAAGGATAAGAAGTAGATTGAAGCTCATTTTTTATGTTCTTGAATCTCTTCCAGATATCTTTGTCATTATTGTATGTCAGTTTTTCGTCATTATCTTTTTCAAGCAGACAGGGATTCTTCTTCTTGAGATCGCGGCAATAAGTGAGCAAAAGGTTTATACGCTGCCGATCCTCTGCTTAGCGATTCTTCCAACCATTCAATTGTATCGCTTGTCCATGCTTACCTTTGAAGAGGAATCGAGAAAGAACTATGTCGAATTAGCTCAATCAATAGGATTAGGTAAACTTTTCATTATTGTGATTCACATATTTCGAAATGCGATTATTTCAGTGTTTTTCCAATCGAAAAAAACCGTTTGGTTCATGCTCTCAAACTTATTTGTACTCGAGCTTTTGTTTAACATTGCAGGGGTCACACGCTTTTTAATGTCATATACACAACCAACGATCTTTACGGTTTCATTATTAGCCTTCTTTATACCAATATTTCTTTTCTACTCTATTGGAGAATGGATATTACAGAAAAAAGCGAATCGAGGGGAGGTACTTTCATGAGGAAGGTTTGGAAGCAACCGCTGTTTTTAATAGGCTTTCTTTTTATAGCAGGTATGTTAATGACGAGTTTTGCTTATTCGTGGATAACGGATAATGAGATTAAGAAGGTTTATTATTTATATGAGGATGGGAGATTAGTGGATGGAGCTCCCATTGAACCACGACCAGGCTTACCTTTCGGAACAGACGCTTTAGGCTTAGATATTTTTGCGAAAATCATCATTGGAGCAAAATTTACAATATTGGCTGCTCTAGCAGTTGCTGCCTTGAGAGTATTCATTGCTCTCCCATTCGGATTTTTAGTAGGAACCTATTTTAGAAAACAAAAAAAGTATTTTAATGGACTAATTGATTCATTCCATTATGTCCCTTTAACGATTATTGCCTATTATTTACTTAGACCCGTATTAATGGAGCCGATGGAAGGGTTTCAAACGTCCATGATCGAACGGGTCATCATGGAAGTACTAATCCTTGCTTTATTAACAGTACCAATTATCATCTCTTTAATCGGAAATGAATCTTCATTAATCTATCAACGTGACTTTGTGGTGTGTGCAAAGTCATTGGGAGCAAGTAATTGGAGAATTATTCGAAAACATATTTATCCTTCTTTAAGGGAAAAGTTATTTGTTATTTTTGGCCAGCAAGTCATGCAAACGTTGATCATCCTTTCCCACCTAGGATTATTAAAGCTATTTTTAGGAGGGACCCATGTAACTTTTGGAATAATGCCTGATCCACCTACTTCTATTACACAAGAATGGTCGGGGCTGATTGGTGATTCTTTTCGTTATTTAAGATCCGCTCCATGGATTCCGCTCACACCTATTCTCTGTTTTGCTGCAACGATGTTAGCTGTTGCCTTGATGATTGAAGGATACGTGAGAGCAACAACGGGTCGTTCCCATTATTTGAAAAAGCCGATAAGAACGAAAGCTAGAAAAGAAAAGCCAAAAACAAAGCAGATTGTTCCAGAGGACCTTCAATGGTTTAAACAATCATAGAAAAGGAATGAAAAAGAGTCAGGATCCATTACAAGCATTGACTTGTAAGAACCTGACTCTTCTTTACGTTTTATAGGAAAAGTAATCCCAATGAGATAAAGATTCCACTGATGAAAAGAACAATCACACAGTAGCCCATAATATCTTTCGCTTTTAATCCTGCAATTGCAAGGGCAGGTAAAGCCCAGAACGGCTGAATCATATTTGTCCAAGCATCTCCCCAGGCAACTGCCATTGCCGTTTTTGCTAAAGATACATCTAGAGCTAAGGCAGCATCCACCATAATGGGGGCCTGTACAGCCCATTGTCCACCCCCAGAAGGTACGAAAATATTTACGATCCCGGCAGAAATAAAGGCGAATAATGGGAATGTAAAATCATTTGAAATATTAATGAAGGCTTCAGACATTACTGCTGCGAGACCAGATAAGGTCATCATCCCCATAATTCCTGCGTAGAATGGAAACTGTATAACAATCCCGGCACCGCCTTTTATTGCATTTTGCACGGCTTCAAGAAAACGTTGAGGTGTCCCGTGAAAAAGAATCCCGAGAAATAGAAACAGGAAGTTGACAATGTTGAGATTAAGATTAAACCCGGTGTTCACAAAGTAATAGATAAGAAAAATGATACCCAAAAGCCCTGTTAACATCGAAGCTATTCTACTATTTTCTAGTCGCTCAGCAGGAGTATTGCCGACCATTTCAACCGTCGCTGCTTGCAGATCCTGATCCTGATTTAGAATTTCCGGATCTACTGTTATCGTTTTATCTTTACTAGGCATCATGAACCGATTGAGAATCGGTAGAACAATAAATAGAGAGACTACGATGGCGATATTAAAAGGAGCAAATATTGTTTCACTAGTGGAAATAACCCCTAAGGCATCTTGAAAAGGATGACCTTCTGTTGCAATCGATAATGGAATCGACCCTGAGAAACCGCCATGCCAGACGACAAATCCACTATAAGCACTTGCAATAAGCAATCGATAATCGACATTTTGTACTTTCTTAGCTAGTTCTTTTGCAAACAGAGCACCGATAACCAACCCAAATCCCCAGTTAATCCAGCTTGCTAGCATAGAAACTAATGTAACCAAAATAATAGCTGCACCAGGCGACTTAGCGAAACTAGCCAAACCTCCCAAAACTTTTTTGAAGATCGGGCTGCTAGCTAGAACATGTCCTGTAACGAGGACAAGAACCATTTGCATCGAAAACTCAAGGAGTCCCCAGAATCCTTCTCCCCAAAATTGAACCATTTCAATCGTTGAACTATCGGTAAGACCTAATCCTAGTCCAAAAACTACAAACGTTAAGATAATAACAAATAAAAATGGGTCTGGTAAAAATCTCTGCATAATTGAGTTGGACAAATTGATGACCGCTTTCATGATCTTCCTCCCTTTTGTAAGTTCCCCTCTGTTTTGGAGTCCGTTTAAACAATTAAAACCTATGATTATTCGTCAAACATGCTCCTGAATGAATACTTATTACTTCTATCTATATATTTGAAAACCCTTTCGGAAATCCTGAATAAGCGAATTTTTATAAAAATAGGGTTATAAAGGAGCCTATGAGGTCTGGGGAATCGAATGAGGCCGTGAAAATCGAGAAAAGCGAAAATGAGGGTCTCAAAAGAGCCGATTGATGCCCTGAAGATGCCCTCAAAGAAGCCGGAAGAGGTCGTGAAAATCTAAAATCTATATTAAAAAACACTCTATCCATGGATGAATATAAAGATGGCAACACATGTTTCTTTACTATGAAAGGAATACTACTTGGTGAAGCCAAAATTTACTTATTCCTAATGTTTTCATGTTAAAATGTCCTATATTCTTATAGAAGGAATGGTGTTTACATATGATCACTTGTATAGCAACAGATATGGACGGAACTTTACTGAATGCGAAACAAGAGGTGAGTGAAGAGAATCGAAAAGCTATTCTAGAAGCGATCAATCATGGGGTTGAAGTTATTGTCGCAACGGGCAGGTCCTATGAGGAAGCAAAATACCCCTTAAGTGAAGCGGGCATTAAGTGTCCAGTCATTTGTGTCAATGGAGCAGAGGTACGAAATGCGGATGGGGACATCACTTATTCGACAGGAATAGAAGGGGGTAAAGCTCTTAAGATGGCCCAGCTTCTGAATGAAATCGGCCTTTATTTTGAAGTGTATACAAATAAAGGTACCTATACGGAGGATTATGAGCGGGGAATCGATATTATAGTCGATATATTTACAACAGCGAATCCAGAGGTGTCAGAAAATCAAATAAGACAATCTGCAAAAGAACGATTTGATAAGGGGCATATTCAACTAGTTAAGGATTATAGAGAAATTTTCAACCAACCAGGGTTTATTGTTTATAAATTTCTAGTGTTTTCCTTCGATGAGGCGTTATTACAAAAAGGAAGAGAAGTGCTAAAAGAGATTTCTTCAATAGCGATTAGTTCATCAGGTAAAGAGAACCTAGAAATTACAAGTGTTGAAGCTCAAAAAGGAATAGCCCTTGAGCGTTTTATCACGGAAAAAAACCTTAATGTAAAGGATGCGATGGCAATCGGAGATAATTTCAATGACTTATCGATGATGAAAGTGGTTGGACGCCCGGTAGCCATGGGAAATGCAGCAGAAGCTATCAAGGATTTCTGCCGCTATCAAACCGCATCGAATAATGAAGATGGAGTCGCAAAAGCTATTCGTGAAGCATTGAAAACAACAAGAGTATGATATACAACTAGAAACTCTCGGCCATAATAGTGCTAATAAGGGAAAAGGAGAGTTTTTACATTGAAAAAAATCATTTCTTTTTTGTTTCTGTTATTATTGATTGCTTTAAGTGCATGTACAAATGAAAGTCAGGACAGTAATGAAGAGGCTAAGGAAACCGTTGGCGGTCTAGATCGAGAAGCAAAAGTATTAGCACAAAACCTGGTGATTCCTTGGTCGATTGCTAAAAGCGGGGATATCTTTTACTTAACTGAAAGAACGGGATCAATTGTTAAGGTTGAAAACGGAAATCAAACAAGAATGAGGGTAGAATTAAGTGACCCTTTAGCAGAAGTGGCAGAGGCAGGATTGATGGGTTTTGTGCTTCATCCTGAATTTAAAGAGAATGGCCTAGCATTTGCATATTATACGTACGCAGAAGAAGGAGATTCCATAAACCGTCTAGTCCAGTTAAGACTAGATGGGAATGTGTGGAAAGAAGAAAGAATTCTACTCGACAATATTCCAAGTGGTCAGTTTCATCAAGGTGGTAGATTAGAAATTGGGCCTGACGAAAAGCTATATGTTACAACTGGGGATGCCACAAAGGAGCAAATTTCCCAGGATATAAACGCTATTGGTGGTAAGATACTCAGAATGAATCTAGATGGAACGATTCCTTCTGATAATCCTTTTAAAGGATCATATGTTTATAGCTATGGGCATAGAAATCCCCAAGGTCTAGCTTGGAATGCGGCTGGTGAGCTTTATAGCACTGAGCATGGACCAAGTGGTTTTGACGAAATAAATCATATTCAAGCAGGGAAAAATTACGGGTGGCCTCTTATTACTGGGGATGAGGAAATGGAAGGTATGCAAACACCTCTCATTCACTCAGGTAATTCTACGTGGGCTCCTTCTGGTGCTGATTTTAAAGATCATACACTTTATTTTGCAGCTCTTGCAGGCCAAGGCATTTATTCTTATACACTTGATACAAAAAAATTAGAGAAAGTTTTAGGTGGATATGGACGAGTTCGAGATGTCTATATAGCTCAAGATACTTTATACTTTGTTACTAATAATACAGATGGACGCGGCATACCAAGAGAAAATGATGACAAACTGTATCAAATTAATTTGGAAGACCTTCGTAAAAATTGATTAAAAAAAGAGCTGTCCCAAGAAGTCAGGAATCACATTGTTTACCTCTTTAGAAATGGTTCTTCTAAAAAGGTAAATTTGTGGCTTCATACTCCTTAATTTGGGAAAGCTTTTTTTAATCAGAGGCTTTAACACCATTTATAATCATTTGAATGGTGTATTCCATTTCTTTTTCATTATCCCAGTCGGCTTCTGGAAGCAGGAGGTGTCTCGTTACTAGAAAACCAAATATCGATGAGAGCGTGAAGCGAAGTACCGATTGGGACGGCATGCTGATGACCTGCCCTAATTCTTGATAATGCTCAATAATTTTCTGAACACGTTCGAACAATTTACTGGCGATATGTTCTTTAAACTGTTCTTTAAGTTCGGGATGGAAAGGAATTTCTTGAATAAGAATCCGAAAGGCAGCCATATTTTCTTTTAAAAAGGCTTGGCGATTTAATAAAAGAGCTTTTAAAAAGTCTTCGTAGGTCTCATATTTTGTATCTAACACTTTGTTTAGATCTTTTATCACAAAGGGAGCAACAAGTTTGGCCATTGTCGGAGCAACGATAGATAGAAGTAATTCTTTTTTTGTTTTATAATGTCTAAAAATCGTTCCTTCTGCTACTCCTGCTTTTTTAGCGATCTCGCTTGTTGAGGTAGCAGAATAGCCCTTTTCCGCGAATATCTCTATGGCTGATTCTAGTATTTTTTTTTGTTTTTCTGTTAGAGTTTCGTCTTGATTCAGAAGTTCCTCAAAGAGATTATTTTGATTTTGTTCAGGCATTTTGATACCCCTATCATACAAGTATATAGATTATATTTTACGGTATTTTTTTAAAGCTGCAATGTTTAGTAGAACGAATACGATGGAAAACCCCAATAGCATCAACAACGGAAGTGCTATTTCGGATAAGGATAGCCCCCTGATCATCACATCACGTAAGGCATCTGCTGCATAATATAATGGAGTGACACGACCGATCCAGCTCAACCAATCTGAGATCGTATCTAAATTAAATAAGCCAGAGAAAAATATCTGTGGAACGACAACGATTGGAATAAATTGCATCATTTGCAGCTCATTTTTTGCGAAAGATGAAAGCAAAATTCCAAGTGTTAAGGCAGAAAATGACAGGGTTACGATGATTATAAGTAAGTGAACAAATGTTCCTTCCATCATCATGTCTAAAATATAAATGGAAAACCACGAAATAAAAGAGGCTTGAAGGATCGTGATGATTCCGAATCCGATTACATAGCTAATAACCATTTCCCAAATTCGGAGTGGACTTGCAAGCAACCGTTCTAAGGTTCCACTTGTTCTCTCTCTTAAGAAAGAAACACCACTGACTAAAAAGACAAAGAAAAAGATAAAAAATCCAAGAAGAATCGGCCCAAAGGAATCGAAAAGTCCCATCTCTTGATGACCGTACAAATAATTTACTTGTTCACTTAGTGCAGTTCGATTTTCTTTTGTAAAGGCCGTCTGTATCTCCTTCAACACAGCTCCGTTAATAGAGGGATCACTACCTTCCACTATAATTGATGGGTTCGTGGGTTCTGTAAGATTAATAAAACCATCAATGGTACCTTCTTTAATCGCAGTTGTAGCTTCAGCGTCATTATTATAGTCTTCCCAACGATCAGGAATTGGTAAAACATTTTCTTGGGAAGAGGATAAAACATAACCGATCTTTGGTTCATAGTCCTCTGAGTCAAAAATGAGTGAAAGCAAAGTTAGGATTAATATAGGAGCCATAAACATTAATGCAAGTGTTCGTTTATCACGAAGCAGCTGGCGAATGATTCTAAGGGAAAAACCAAAAATTCTCATAAGGAAGACACCCCCGATTTAAGAAAGACCTCTTCAATGGAAGACACCTGAAACGATTCTTTAATGGTTTCCGGCTTTTCAGTTGCAATAATCCTTCCATCGCGCAACAAAGCAAGTCGGTCACAGCGTTCAGCTTCATCCATCACATGGGTGGTAATCAGTAACGTTCGTCCTTGTTCTTTTAGCTTTTGAAACTGCTCCCATATTTCTTTTCGTAATACAGGGTCAATTCCTACAGTAGGCTCATCTAAAATCAGCACTTCTGGATCATGCAGGAGAGCAATAGCTAGAGACAATCTTCTTTTCATCCCACCCGAGTAAAGATGAACAGGTTTCTTCCTATGATCAAGCAGGTCAACAGTCTTCATGACTTCTTCTATTCTTCGATTTCGGTCTTTCTTTTTTATTCCATATAAAGAGCCGAAAAAATGCAAATTCTCTTGTGCTGTTAACTCTTCATAAAGGGCATCTGATTGAGCCATATAGCCAATCTTTTTGAAGAATGGTATGGCTTTAATTTTTTCATCCTTGAAAGAGACTTCTCCCTTCGACAGAGACTCTAATCCAATTAAAATTTTGATTAATGTGGTCTTCCCGGAACCTGATGGACCAATTAGGCCAAAGATTTCACTTGAAGGAATGGCTAGGTTTATTTGATTCAGTACAGGGTGATGACCATACGATTTTGAAACGTCTTTAAAGTCAATAATTGTTCCCATATGTTAACACCTCCATAAAATGAGTGATTACTCACTTTTATACTATGATATTACGAAGTATTTGTAAAGTGAGTAATCACTCACCTTACAAAAGTTTCGAAACGGAAAGTGCGTAATAGGTCGAAGTTTGTCGACCGGTCAATATAATGAAGATTACGGACAAATTATTAGATATAATGGACAAATTATTGACCGTTACCGACAAAAAAACATGAAATATGGACTGGGTGACTAATTACAAAAAAATGGAGGTACATGATTGAAACCTTTCTAACAGTGCATATTAACTTTAGACCTATTATGGAAAGGAGGCACCCACACTATGAAAAAACAACCGAATCAACATAAAGAAGGCACTGAAGTAAGACAAGAAGAAATACAAACGATTAAGGATTTTACAAACAAAGATAACAGACAGCCCGAACCACAACCTAAAGATTATGACGAAATAGAGTATTAAGAAAAAGTCGATCCTTCATGAGGATCGACTTTTTTTATAAGTATTATTCAACCTGGTCATTCTCCCATTGGTAACTCCAAAAGCGTTCATTTGTAACCCATTTGAGTGCGTCGGGATCATTTTGTTTCAGCTTTTCATCCATATCCTTAAGCATCCAGGCAGTTTGGGAAATATGGGCCTTCATCGTCTCTATTTTTTGGTCTTTCACAGCTTGAATGTTATTTATGATATCAGGTGCACCTAAATCTTTTTCACAGTCTTTTGAAAAAGCGACAAGATGTAATTTCGGACGAGAAGCTTTAGGCAATCTTCTCACAGCACGGACTACAGCACGGGCAGTTGCTTCGTGGTCCGGGTGAACAGAATACCCTGGATAGAACGAAATCATTAATGATGGATCGAGCTCTTGTATAAGCTCTGTTACCATATTGGCAAGGGCTTCATCGTTTTCAAATTCCAATGTTTTGTCACGGTAACCCATCATTCTTAAATCTTGGATCCCCATCACTTGAGCTGCTTTTTCGAGCTCTTTTTTACGAATAAGGGGGAGAGATTCTCTCGTCGCAAAAGGAGGGTTTCCTAAGTTTCTCCCCATTTCTCCTAATGTAAGACAAGCATAGGTAACAGGGGTGCCATTTTGTACATGGGTAGAGATGGTTCCAGATACACCAAATGCTTCATCATCTGGGTGAGGGAAAATCACAAGTACACTTTTTTCTTTTTGCATGATCCTAATCCTCCTTACTCGAATGGTTTTGGACTAATTTCTAAAGCGACAGCAAGCTTTCCGTCAAAATCATGCCCTGCCATTAATAACCGTCCAGCATTATCGATTTCAAAATGTGTGAGTCCTTCGGCATAAATCCAGCCAATGTCAAGCTTTAATCCTACCCTGTATGGTCCGTCACCGATAATTTTTCCGTGCTGATAACAAACTTTTGCATTTCTTATGTAAGCTCCAGCTGAAAAGAACTCTTCATTAAAATGAGAAGCATACGCTCCATTCGTTGTTTCTAAATGTATATAAACCTTTTGGCGGGCAAAATCATTGATGTGCCCCTGTACTTTCGTTGTCACAATTGGTTCCATTGCTTTTCCTCCTTGACGATAGAATCCAATTCACATTTCTAAACATGTATTATCACTATCTTACTAAAAACGGAAAAGAAATGCGAAGAAATAGGGACGGTCCTCGACTACAGTAACGCTTTACCGCATTCGAGGACCGTCCCTAAGAAATTATTTTTTATTATAAGCTCCGTGCATAACAGGGCCAACGTATTCGTTTAGTTTGAATCCGTGTTGGATGGCTGCAGTGACAAACTTTTTGGCATTTTGAACAGCTTGTTTCACGGCTTGCCCGTTTGCTAAGTTGGCTGTAATCGCAGCTGCAAATGTACATCCAGCACCGTGGTTGTAGTTTGTGTCGATCTTTTCCGCTTCTAATAACGTAAATTCTTCTCCATCAAAGAATAGATCAACCGCTTTTTCATGTTGAAGCTGTTTTCCTCCTTTGATGATGACATTTTTAGCCCCGAGATCAACAATCTTTTGAGCTGCTTCTTTCATATCATCAATCGTTTGAAGCGGACCATTTTGAGCTAATTGTCCCGCTTCAAACAAGTTAGGAGTTACGACTAGGGCGCGTGGGAGCAAATATTCTCTCATCGCGTCCGTTGTTTCAGGGTGCAGTACCTCGTCTTCTCCCTTACACACCATTACAGGGTCAATGACCACTTTTTCTAGTGAATATTCATCGATTTTCTTCGCAGCTAATTCAATGATTTCAACAGAACCAAGCATTCCCGTTTTCATTGCATCGACACCTACAGATAAGACCGTATCTAATTGTGCTTTTAATGTATCAATGGAAAGTGGGTGAACATTATGGTGCCAGTGGTTATTAGGATCCATTGTAACAACCGTTGTTAAAGCGGTCATTCCATACACACCATGCTCTTGAAATGTCTTAAGATCCGCTTGAATTCCAGCGCCACCGCTTGTATCAGAACCTGCAATTGTTAATGTTTTGTTTAAACTCATTCTTCCTTTCCCTCCTATACATTTTTCACCGTGTAAGTCAATTCTCTATTAAGAATAAACGAATCAAACTGTAAAGACAACAAGAAAAGCGGAAGCGCCTTGATGGCTTGGCTTATGTCTCGAAGGCCTAGGCGCTGGGGCTGGACACAACAAATATATTTGATGATCAAAAACATTTCAAAGTTTTTTACTTTCATTCTTTTATACAAAATCTAATTGACGACCTCAAACATTTATCGTTATGGTAGTGATAGAAAATCCTGTAAAAAGGGGCTGGAAGTGTATGAACAAAATTCTTTATATTGAAGATGAAAAGGATATAGGTCAATGGGTTTATGAACATCTAGAGGAAAAAGGCTATCAAGTTGTCTGGTTACAATCTGGTGAAAAAGCTTTTTCAAATATGGAAGAAATTGACCTCGTGATCCTAGATGTGATGCTTCCCGGTTTAGATGGTTTTTCGATTGGAAAGAGAATTAAACGAGAAAGAGAAGATCTTCCGATTTTAATGCTTTCCGCAAGATCTGCGGTAGAGGATAGGCTGGAAGGACTGCAATTTGCTGATGATTATCTTATTAAACCATTTCATCCTGAAGAACTAGTTGCTAGAATAGAAGTTTTATTACGAAGGTATTCGAAACATACACCAGATTCGTTAGTATTTCAACACCTTAAAGTGTACCCGAGGGAAAACCGAATCGTTGATACAAGAGCAGATCGAGAAATTATTCTGACAGGGAAGCAGTTTAAAATTTTTCAATACTTTCTTATGAATGCGAATCAGATTTTAACAAAAGAGCAAATCTATGAAGGGGTTTGGGGAGAAAGCTTTATGGAAGGCGATAAGACGCTGATGGTTCATATTCGCCATTTAAGGGAAAAACTCGAGGACAACCCAGCGAGTCCCACTATCATTGAAACGATTAGAGGGATCGGATATAGGATGAAATCATGAAGTTTTTTCAATCATTACTATCAAAATACTTACTGATTATTTTAATCGGGATTATCTTGCTCCCTTTCGCTATTCCTATCGTTTCGTTATTATTCTATATTCCCATCCCACTTTTGGATGATATAAATGAGAAACAGGCCATAAATGGTGAAGAAATTGAAAAAGGTTGGCATGAGGCAGCTGAGAATCTAGGTGGGGCTAACCGTGAGCAAATAATCGACAAGCTTGAAGAATTCCAGGAAGAGTATAAAAAGTCTGAAGTTTTTTGGGTTGATAATAAGGGCGTATTAACTTATCAATCACAAAAAAATCTAAATATCCCTAAACAATGGGATGCGGATTACACAGTTAGGTTTATGAAGGATCGGATAGAGGGAGATCCCTTTACAGTGGTTGCTTTTATTGGTAAACAAGAGAATCAAGGGTTTATGGTTTTCCAATTATCTAGAGATGTATTAGAACCTCCCATTCAAAAGCTAAGAGATAGCTACAGTTATGTTTATTTAATCGGTATAGTCGTGATTCTTGGTTCTTTTATGTTCGTTTCTTTACTCTTCTTCAGAAGTATTCGAAAACGTCTGATCCATCTACAAAATGCCATGATGATCAGAGATGAAAACAATATTCCCTATCCTGTCACAGTAAAAAAGAAGGATGAAATCAGTCAATTAGAGGGCTCTTTTAATCAGATGATTGACGAATTAAAGAGCAGCAGGAAACGTGAGCTAGAAGAAGAACAACTTAGAAGGCAGCTGATTGCAAATTTATCCCATGATTTGAGAACTCCCATCACAGCCATTAAAGCCCATGCTTATTCCTTAACAACGGAGCCAATCTCTGATAAAGGCAAAGATTCCTTAAAACTAATTGATCATAAAATAAGCTATTTAGATCGATTAATCGAGAATTTAATGTCTTATACTCTTCTCGTTGCAGGAAAATATCTCTATAAACCGAAAGAGGTTGAAATTCACAGAGTGATCAAAACATCGGTTGCATCGTGGTATCCTGTTTTGGAAAGGGAAGGCTTTGAGGTAAATGTCGACCTTTTAGAGGAGCAAGTGCATTGGCTTTTGGATGCCCATTGGTTGGAAAGAGTGTTGGATAATCTTTTTCAAAACGTTCTAAGGCATGCAAGGTCAGGAAAATTTCTATCGATCAGATCTTATCGAAAGGAAGAAGAGCTTCGGATTGTGATAGAGGATAAGGGTCCAGGATTAAAGCACACCTCAGAAGATAAAGGAGCAGGCATTGGACTTGCCATTGTTGCCCTTATGGTAAAAGAGATGGGAATGAAATGGGAAGTTTCTTCAACAAAAGCAGGAACAAAAATAGAATTGTATAAGATTCAACATCAAGAATGAATCAGAGGCTGATCTCCCATATGGTCAGCCTCTTTACTTTTTTAAACTAAATTTAAACTACCACCTACCTCGGTTTTAACCTAAAAAGTTTATCTTGTAATAGAGGTGAGAGAAATGATCGAAAACATTATTCAAACAACAAATTTAACGAAGAGCTTTAAATCGTCAAAAGCAGTGGTAGGACTAAATATGCAGCTGCCTCAAGGAGAAATTTATGGTTTTCTTGGTCCAAACGGTGCCGGGAAGACAACGACCATCCGGATGCTTCTTGGACTAATGAGACCCTCACATGGTTCAATCCGAATATTTGATCAAGAACTTAAGAAAAATAAGCGAAGTATTTTAAAGCAAGTGGGTTCTCTAGTAGAGTCTCCCTCATATTACGGCCATTTAACGGCAAATGAAAATTTAGAGGTTACTAGAAAAATATTAAATGTTCCTAAAAGCAGAATTGATGAAGTACTAGAAATCGTTCGGTTAAAAAACAGTGCAAATAAAGCAGTAAAGGGGTATTCCCTAGGAATGAAACAACGGTTAGGGATTGCCAATGCATTACTAGGAAATCCAAAGCTTCTAGTATTAGATGAGCCAACAAATGGTCTAGATCCTTCCGGAATTCTTGAAATGCGAGAATTGATAAAATCTCTACCAAAAAAATATGGAATGTCAGTCCTGGTTTCAAGCCATTTGTTATCAGAAATTGATCAAATGGCGACTAGGGTTGGGATTATCACCAAAGGAGAACTTATTTTCCAGGACTCCATTGGTGCTTTAAGAGAGAGAGCTAAATCTACTATAAAGTTGAGGGTAAGTGATGAAGAAAGTGCATGGAAGTATCTATTATCGCAAGGGGTTAGCGTGGATTGGGAACGGGAAAAAGGTTTGCAGTTGCAAGAAAACAAAGATGATAGAATCGCAAATGTTGTTGAATTATTAGTGAAAGAACGATTTTCAATCTATCGGGTGGAAGAAGAGAAAATGTCCTTGGAAGATATCTTCTTAGATATGACTCGGGGGGAGCTCAGCTTATGATGAAAAGTCTTCTGCTAGCTGAAATGATCAAAGTTAAGCGAAAAGCGGTATGGTTATTAGTCTTCTTAGGACCAATCGGAATCGTTGGCATTCAAGGTCTTAATTATGGGATTCGATATGATTATCTTGTGAAACCAGAGAGTGATGTGTGGAGCGATCTCTTAATGAATATAAATATGTTTGTCCCCATCACCCTTTTATTAGGGATAGCCATCATAACTTCGCTAAATTCAAGTATTGAGCACCAAACGAATACATGGAAGCAGATACTTGTATTACCAGTATCAAGAAAGAGCATCTTCTTTGTTAAGTTTTTACTAAACAGTCTCCTGCTCCTTCTATCATGCCTACTCTTAGTGGGTGGAACCATATTGTTGGGGATCCTTTTAAAGTTTGGATATGATTTCCCGATGGTAGCCATCTTGAAAAATAGCTTCGTTCCCTTTTTTGCAGCACTTCCAATTTTAGCTCTACAACTTTGGTTATCGATCGTTGTTTCAAACCAGGGGGTCGCATTAACAGTAGGAATTCTTGGGGCGATTGTATCAACCTTCTTTCGTTTACCTGAGTGGATCCCCTATAGTTGGCTTTCCTTTCAAGATGGGGAATATGCCTTAAATATTAGTTTGGGGATCTTGACTGGATTACTCGTTTTCATTATAGGGACGCTACATTTTTCAATAAAGGATGTGAATTAAATGATACGGTTATTTCGTGCAGAATGGTATAAGGTACGAAAATCAAAGATTCTTCCTGTTCTTCTGTTAGGTCCGTTAATAGCAGGTGTGTCTGGAGCAGGAAAGAGCGTAGTTGAAGGGGGGAATCAGTGGCTAGGTCCGCTTTTTATGATGATTCTCGTACATGCTCAAATTTTTCTTCCCTTATTAACGGGTGTCCTAGTCGCTTTTATTTGCCGCTATGAGCATCAAAATGGAGGGTGGAAGCAATTATTTGCTCTTCCGGTCACAAGAGGACAGGTTTTTACGGTTAAGTTTTCCATCGTAGCCATCATGATAGCCGTTGTACAATTATTATTTTTACTAGGACTTTATATCATTGGAATGGTTAAGGGATTCAATGATCCATTTCCGTTATTGGCATGGAAAAGTATCCTGGGCGGCTGGCTTGCCTGTTTACCTTTGATTGCCCTTCAGTTATGGGTATCCCTTGCTTGGTCCAGCTTTGCAGCGCCGCTGGCTTTAAACGTGATCTTTACTTTACCGAATATGCTTGTAGCAAATTCAGCAACATATGGTCCTTGGTATCCATGGGCACAGCCAATACTAACAATGATTGCGCCATTGACTCAAGGCGATGTTGCTAATAATTTAAATTTCCCAATTGAGACTCTTGTATTTGTGATTAGCACAAGCTTTCTAGTTTTTTTCTTCTCGGGCTTTGTCTATTTTCAAAGAAAAGCGGTTTAGTTGTCACAAATGTGGCAACTTTTTTCTTTTAGAAGGGAAAACCTCTCATGATGCTGAATTTCACCTTATAATAGATTCCAAGGGAGGGGAAGTATTTGAACAAATCCGTTTGTATACTAGCGGGAGGAAAATCGAGTAGAATGGGACAGAACAAGTCTTTACTTTCAATTGGTGAAAATACTGTTATGGAACGCATCGTAGAGGAACTGTCACATATTAGTAAAGACATCTTTGTCATTTCAAATGATTCCCTCCTTTATGAAGACCCCCAGCTAAGATGCTATCCCGATATCCCTGAGTATCAAGGGAAGGGACCCCTAGCAGGTCTTTTAACAGGTCTTATCGAAGCAAATAGAGAGATGGTTTTATTAACAGCCTGTGATATGCCATTTGTTTCGAAGGAATTCGCTTTAGAGCTTTTTGAAATGATGGAGAATAGTCAATGGGATGTTTGTCTTCCTTATTTTCAAGGGAGAAGCCATCCGCTTTTTGCAGTTTATCATACTAGAATCCTTCATGAACTAAGAAATTGTTTAACTCAAGATGAGTTAAGTTTTAAATCTCTCCTTCAGAAACTAAGAGTGAAAACCGTTACAGAGAAGGATCTGTCTAAAGACTTGGCTAAACAATTACCAACGATTTTATTCAATATGAATACACCAGATGAATATAGGAAGGCAAAGGAGATTATTCATGTTCAAAATAACCAAAAACCCTATTAATATAAATGAGGTCACTCAGGCAGTCGTAAAAAGAGAAGCAGGGGCAATCGTAAACTTTATCGGAACAGTAAGAGAGTTAACAGATGGTAAAAAGACGTTGTATTTAGAATACGATGCTTATGAAAGTATGGCGTTAAAAAAGTTAGAGAGAATTGGTCAAGAAATCAAAGAGAAGTGGGTAGACGCAGAAGTAGCGATTGTTCACCGCCTCGGAAGGCTAGAAATCTCCGACATTGCCGTTGTGATCTCCATTTCAACACCACATAGAAACGATGCTTATGAGGCGAATCGCTATGCCATCGAACGAATAAAAGAGATTGTTCCGATATGGAAAAAAGAACATTGGGAAGATGGAGAAGAATGGATTGGGAATCAAACAGGCACGAAAAACTACCCAAAAGGAAGGCCAAAAGGAGAGGATCTCGATGATTAAGGTTTTACTTTTTGCTCATTTAAAGGAACAAGCTGGAACGGAAATGCTAGAATATGAGGCTTCTAGAATGACCGTTGATGAGTTGCTTACTAAGCTGGAAAAAGAATACTCCCTCCCTGCATTAAATACTGTAATGGTGGCAGTGAACGAAGAATTTGAGGAGCGATCCTACCAACTTAAAACAGGGGATATTGTTGCTTTGATTCCTCCGGTTAGCGGGGGATAATACTATTATGGGGTCTTAATGAGGTGAATTTTAGTAGTTTTTCTCTTTAAAAGAGGGAACTTATTTTCAAATTTGTCCGGAAACATCAATAATCTGTCCTGAACGCTCATTACTTTTTCAGTATTCACCACATATTAACCGCTCGACAAAATAATACTAAATTCGCAAATACGACCCAAGTCTCTGATATGATCAAACAAAAGAGCTGAACCTAACATCGATGTTTGGGTTCAGCTCTTCTGAAGTTCTATCCATTTTTACATGCTTTTAGTGAAATTGAGGTCCTTTGCTTCCTGCGAACCAACAATGACTACCTTACCTTTATCTAATACAGCTTCATACTGGTCTGCCTCTGCTTGGTTCATTCCAACTGCTCTCATTTTGGATCGCAATTCATCTCCTCGGCTTTTCAAGAAGTTCCCTAACGATTCAAATATTCCTTGCTCTTTAATCCCGATATTTTCTGTTTGTGTAGCATCTGTGAGATCTTTGGAACGTTCTCGGTAATGGGCAAAGATATAAATTTCATGCTCAGTAAAACCTGCATTCTTTAACGCGTTTACAGTGTCTGTTGCTTGGACTCCATTTTCGACTGTTTTAATTTTATACAAAATAATAACCTTCTATGATGGAATCTTTCTTGTCTTAGTGAGTGTTTACCCAGCTATACAGATCTCAAACATAGTTAATAAGTGGTGAAATTCAAGGCTTTTTGAATACGATAACCAATGTACTGTAACCAAGCAATGCTATAATCCTGTGAGCTATATTCTTGTGTGTAGTCAGCATCTTTATTTTTCCATATCCGATGAAAATAGGATGACAACTCTTGGTCGAGCTCGTTCGCTTTTGGTGTTTTGATCCAAACATTTGTTTCTGGATTTAAGTCCTTAAGATTTCGCGTCGTATAATTCGCTGACCCACCAAGAATAATGGAATGCTCTCGTTTTTTAATATAAAGCAGCTTAGTATGATATTGTTCCATTTTTGTGTTGTACCATTTAATTTGAAGGCTCTTATTTCCCGCTTCATTTAATTCCTTTGCGACAGGAATGTTGGGAAGTCCCATTTTCTGTTGGCCAAAAGCATTTTGATTAGGGTCAAGAATGATTCGTACTTTAACACCTCGTTCTGAAGCATTGATGAGTTCTGTGATTATATTTCGTTCTGCTAAGTAAAACATGCCTAGCCATATCTCTTGTCCTTTTTTCGTGGACTTTACCTCTTCTAGAATCCGTTGATAGATTTTCCCTTCCGTTAAAACCTGAACCTGAATGTCTCCTTTTTCTTTCTTCTTTTTTGGTAGTGTTGGAAGGGTATCTTCCTTTGAATACTCTGCAATCGCCTTTTCAGAAGCAAGGAAATCACGTTTAATATTTCCCTTTATTTCAAAGGCAATATTTGAATGAAAGCCTGAAGCATTATGCGGATTTCCGGATGTAACAAGGGAGGTTTTGTCCGTAACTATGACCTTTCGATGGTTCGCTTTTATATTCAAAAGTTCCAAGTAAGAGCGAAGGGTCACTTCTGGAGCCGTATTGGACATAGGATTAGGAAGCCAGCCCTGATCCCCTGGTTCAGATTGAAACCATTGGAAGAAGGTTCTCCAAACAGAGCTATAAAGAAAATTAGAATCACGCAATGGTTTTAAATCAGAGAAAATGACCTGAACACCGTTTTGCCGAAGTTTCTCGAACTCTGCTGTTGTATGTGAACCGTATGTTGTATTAATGTGATCCGTAATGAGAACAATTTCAGTTTCTGGGTTTTGCTTCTTTTTATTAATAAGAGCTGTCGTTAAGTTTTGACTTAATTTTGGCATATTGTACTTTCCATCGTAAAAATGGTTGAAGAGGAACATATCAAGAACAATGAATTCCTCTGCTTCCTGTATGATTTGATTCACACGATCAAAAATTCTTCCTTCATGATGAAACTCTCCTTGGTGATCAAGGTAAGGCAAGTCATAAATGAAATTAATATCTTCCACATGATGTACCTTGCCCTCAAAAGAAAGCCCTTCAGGAAGAGCTTTATGTGTGTGGTAATACATGGTGATAGCAAAATAACAAAGTATCCCAAGCACAATCCAAAATGTCTTTTTTCTTACCCGCTTTTTACAGTTGTCCATGGCTTTGTGTCCATCCTTTTAGAAGGTATCCTTCTTCTATACCCCATTGGATAACAGATATTCCAAGTTCCGACAAATTTTTTTATAATAGAAGAATGGAAGGAAGGTGAAGACGGTGAGTCATCATCAAGAAAAGATAAAAGAAATGGAAGCAATTTTACATGAATTGAAAGCGGGCCAACAGGAAACAGGGGCCACTTTAACGATAGAGAAAAGTAGAAAGGGTCCTACACTGAAGGAAATAAGCAGTTTAGTACTTAGATTTTGGAAAAGCAGGATTCTGGTTCTTCTTCTTTTATTTGCTCTTATTGTTTCAGGAATCTCAATAGGGGTTTACTCCTGGTTAAGTGGGGATCGTTTTAAAGAAGAGAAAGGTAGTTTTGTAGAGCAAATCCGTGATATGAGCTCACTTGCAACCGCTCAAGGCTATGTAAAGGCCGTTATAGAACAGGAAGATAACCAAATTTTGGGGAAAGAGATAGCGGCAGATATCCCTGGGACAAAGCGAAAGTTATTAATTGTTGTACCTGGAACGGTATTAGCAGGGGTAGATTTAAAGAAAATCAACCCGAGTGACATTTCTATAAATGAAGAATCGAAGGAAATCGTTCTGACCCTACCAGAAGCAGAGATCCTTCAATCACCTTCTATTAATACGAGCAATATCGAATTATTTTCGGTTGAGGGAATTTTTCGAAGTGAAGTAGACTGGGAGGAAGGCTTTAGTTTAGCGGGGGAAGCAAAGGAATTAATGAAAAAAGAAGCAACGGATCAAGGGTTGTTAGAGGCGGCTGAAAAAAATGCTAAGCGTTCTTTAAAGGAATTTTTTGAGCATATTGGCTATAAAGTAACGTTTAAGTAGATTAATAGAAAGGGTGTCTAAAGATTGGATAAGGACATACTTAAGAATGATTGGGCTGATTTATTAAAGGGAGAATTCGACAAGCCTTACTATCTGCAGCTTCGTGAATTTCTAAATGAAGAGTATCAAAATGAAACAATTTATCCAAATATGAATGATATTTTTAACGCACTAAATTACACTCCATATGAAGATGTGAAAGTAGTGCTTTTAGGACAAGATCCTTATCATGGACCGAATCAAGCCCATGGATTAAGCTTCTCAGTAATGCCTGGAGTAAAAATCCCTCCTTCCCTAAGGAATATGTATAAGGAAATGAAAGAGGATATTGGCTGTGACATTCCTGAAGATGGATACTTAAAGAAATGGGCCGATCAGGGTGTGCTGTTATTAAATACGGTCTTAACGGTTCGAAGTGGACAAGCTCATTCTCACAAAGGGAAGGGGTGGGAGATCTTCACAGATCGTGTAATCTCACTGATAAATGAAAGAAAGAAACCAGTTGTGTTTATGCTTTGGGGGAAACCTGCGCAAAGTAAGCTCAAACAGATTGACACGGACAAGCATTATATCATTACTTCACCACATCCTAGCCCACTTTCCGCTAATAGAGGATATTTTGGAAGCAAGCCATATTCAAAGGCGAACCAGTTATTAAAGGAATGGAATGAGGGGGAAATCGATTGGTGTCTAAAGGGTTAGAACCATTTTTCTACAGATGACAACATGTTTCACGTGAAACATTTGACAACGCTTGGGGATAACCTGAAAAAAGCAGAAGATTTTTGTTAGAATAGGAAACGGATTATAAATTAAAGGGGAATGGATTTTGGTCCAAACAAAGAAAGTCAATTGTTTTCAATGTCAGTACTTTTATACAACGTGGCAGCCTAGTCACCCAAGGGGATGTAAGGCGTATGGATTTAAGAGCAAGAAAATACCATCAAATGTCGTATTTCAATCATCAGGTCAGCCATGTTTGAAATTTACTAAAAACCGATGATCATTATTAGACTATTTTCCAGAGGTCGAATCTAAATAATTGTTTTTTATAAAAAAATTTTGTGAAAGCAAACCTTTCGCTCCAATCAACTACTACTCTTTTTTTAAAAATACGAAAACAGCCTTTCCAGAAAGCAAACCGATATTCATAGCTTTTCAAAGGGGCCTTTGAGAAAATAGACGTAAAGTGATACTATTCAGGATTAGAAGGTGAACTTGCTTTTCTCGACATAAAGGAGGTTAGATAATGAATATAAGTCATCAATCCATCATAAGGAAAATAGAACAAGAATTAATGAGTGCGAAAACAGAAGTTCAATCAGATAAAATGAAAGAGCATATTTATTCCATAAAAGCGTTGTGTGAAGTACTATTAGAATCGGAGAGTACACATTTATCTACAAGTGCTCCTTCAGGAAATGTTCAACAGCAGCCAAGCTACATACCTCCATCTCAACCTGCTCAACCTATTAGGATTCAGGAAGAGAAAAAATTAAAAACAGATGACGGTGCAAACGGAGATTCAATATTTGACTTTTAGGAGTGAGAAAATGAAGATTTTTATCATTATTGGAGCCATTAGTGCTTTTCTTTCGGTCGGTTTCGGTGCATTTGGTGCGCACGCATTAGAAGGGAAAATCTCACAAAAATATATAGAAATTTGGAATACCGGTGTTCTCTATCAAATGTTCCATTCCATTGGGATAATTATCGTAGGAATTCTGCTCGGGAATGTTTCAGCTAGTTCTGTTCTTTCATGGTCAGGCTGGTTAATGTTGATTGGGATTATCTTATTCTCAGGCAGTTTGTATGTTCTTAGCTTATCAGGCATTAAAGTACTTGGAGCTATTACCCCATTAGGAGGCGTTTCCTTCCTGGTTGCATGGGTATTGATTGTTGTGTTTGCAGTGAAAGCATTATAATAAACAGCAAACGGGACTGTCCCATAAGGGTCGGAACCAAACTTTTTCATATATAGAAGGTGTTTTGAGGGTTTCTTCTATATATGGATTTTGTGGTTCCTGACATCTTATTTTTGGACAGCCCCGCTTTTTTTATCTTTGTGAATAACTTCCCATTCCGCCATTACCACCAAATGGGTATTCATACTCAATTTCCTCATCAAATGTGATGTAATCTAAGTATATCATCGGTAATAGATAACGAATTCCTGTTTGAGGGTCGCTTAAAATAAGATGATCCCGTCCAGCAGCCTCAATGATTCCTTTAAATACCTTAGCATTCCATTCTTGGTTGTTTTCAAATGTCATGTAAACGGTAGCGACTTTTCCTTTGTTAAGGCGTAGAATATTTTCAATATACGATTGTTCTATTGGCAGCATTCCTGGAACTGCCTGCGTTGGAGCTGGTGCATTTGTTGGTTGAGGTACCTGTAAACCTCCTCCGAATCCACCATTTTGCCCTTGCCCTTGCATTTGCCCCATAAATTGCCCTGTTCCATATTGACCATATTGGTTAGATCCTTGACGCTGGTTGTAGCCATACATATATGGGTTTCCCCCGTATTGCTCCATATCAGAACCTCCTTAAATTAGAATACTTTTGGACAATCAGCTTGAGTAGGCTGGAAGAAACAGTGAGATTTATATCGACCAGAATTAGCTTGGTTATACCACTGAGCTGGGCAGGCCCCTGAAGGCTCAAAGAACCATAAAGCATATGAAGCAGGATGATAGCGCAACCCTTTAATCGCTTTTCTTGCTAGCTTAATATCCATTTCCCTAGCTCCTTGATAAAAATAACCTTTCTGAGTCGCTTCAAATCCCCCTGGACTTTGAAAAACCATTCTTTGAATCGTGTTAATATCCTTAAAATCTAAACAACGCGCTCGGACTCGGTTGACTCCAGTGTTACCAACCATAAGCATTCCTAGCTTACCTTCACCTTCTGCTTCCGCTCTCATCAGACGTGCCAACAACTTCACTTCTTTTTCATTATGTGCAATTACAGCCATTCATTTCACCTCACTATAGATGTATGACTATGAATGAATATCGGTGAAACATTGGTGGCTTTATTTCACTATTTCATAACTATGAGGATAGGTGGTGGATTATACCTGGTTTTTGTAGCTGATGAACGGGGGTAATAATAGGGGGGAAATGAATTTTATGAGTAATGCAGAATGAACCATATATAATGAGTAGATGGGAATGTGAAACGTGTCATATTAAGTCGAGCGGTCAATAAATCGCGGATTCTGGACAAATTCATTTCGACATAGTCTGAATAAGCCCTAACATATTAATTGAAACCACTTTAAGGGTGGTATTTATGAAGGTTTTTTCAGAAAAAGTAATTAAAGTTGACAGAAATCATCAAAAAAAGGATAACAATCATTTTTTAAAAGGTTCTTTTCGTAAACTTTGTTGCTTTTGGTAAATGGTAGACATCTTAAATCATTCAATACTAATGAACCCATTATTATTTTGACGAAAAGATGCCTCGAAACCATAATCCACGGGTTTCTATTCTTGTTCGAAAAGCAACAATCTATGCGAATATAGCCTTTTAAAAGCATAAATTTAAATTAAGTAGAAAAAAACCGGCGCCACTTCGAAAGAAATCGATGTGGCGCCAGCCTAATAAAAATACTAATTCACATGAAAAAATTGTGAAAGCTTCTCTTCTTTTAAAAGATTTCCGACAAAGAAAGTACCGAACTCACCAAAGCGTGCGCTCACTTCGTCAAAACGCATTTCGTAGATTAGCTTTTTAAACTGTAGAACTTCATCAGCAAATAATGTTACGCCCCATTCATAGTCATCGAAGCCAACAGAGCCTGTGATGACCTGTTTCACTTTACCTGCATATTGGCGTCCAATCATTCCATGATCACGCATCATGCTGCGGCGATCTTCCATCGGTAGCATGTACCAGTTATCCTCACCTTGGCGACGCTTGTCCATTGGGTAGAAACAAACATGTTTCGCTTTTGGTAGAGTTGGATAAAGCCTTGCACGAATTTGTGGATTTTCGTATGGATCTTCACCAGCAGGCAGATAGTTACTCAATTCCACTACAGAAACATATGAGTATGTTGGAATCGTAAATTCTGCAATTTTTAACTTGTTGAATTCGTTTTCCAATTCGTTCAACTCTTCCATGGTTGGACGAAGAATCATAAGCATGAAATCTGCTTTTTGGCCAACAATTGTATAAAGAGCATGACTACCGGCTTCTGCTTCTTGTGCTTGATTGACTTTATCTAAGTATGCATGGAATTCATGAATTGCAGATTGGCGTTCATCACTTGAAATTAGTTTCCAAGCTGTCCAGTCCATTGAACGGAAATCATGTAAAGAATACCAACCTTCAAGCGTTTGTGCTGCTTCACTCATGAAAATCACTCCTATCTAATTATTTGCAACCTTACTATATCATAGTTTGACCGAATGGATTACATTAGAAACCTCATTGTTAAGAAATTGCCATATGCTAGGATAAATAATTTCTGTTTGAAGATAATAAAAGATTGAGTATAGTAGAGGAAATTTTCTAAAAACAAAAACATTTACGTTGAAAACGATAACATTCTCTGTATATCTTGAATTCTCTCATCAGAAGAGTATTCTAAAATTGGAATGTAATTTAAGGAGGTATTTTGGTGAGCGACTTGTTTCAAACCTTAACAGATAAAATTAAAGAAAAGGAATTAAAAATCGTTTTTCCTGAAGGGTTAGACGAAAGAATTCTAACAGCGGCATCTAGACTAGCGGCAGATGGAATCCTTACACCGATTCTAGTTGGAAATCCAGAAGAGGTTCAAACGAAAGCAAAAGAATTAAATGTCATTCTTGAAGGATGTGAAATCTATCATCCTGTGCAATATGACCGGATGGACGAGCTTGTACAAGCCTTTGTTGAACGCCGTAAAGGAAAAGCTACTGAAGATGATGCTAGAAAGATCTTACTAGATGAAAACTATTTCGGTACAATGTTGGTGTTTAAAGGATTAGCGCACGGATTAGTAAGTGGTGCCGCTCATTCAACAGCAGACACAGTTCGACCAGCACTTCAAATTATTAAAACAAAAGAGGGTGTCCGTAAAACATCAGGTGTCTTTATTATGGTCCGCGGCGATGAGAAATACGTATTTGCTGATTGTGCTATCAATATATCACCTGATAGCCAGGACTTAGCGGAAATTGCTCTTGAAAGTGCGAAGACGGCTGATATGTTTGATATTGATCCAAGAGTGGCCATGCTAAGCTTCTCAACAAATGGTTCAGCAAAATCACCTGAAACAGAAAAAGTAACAGACGCTGTAGAAATTGCCAAAGAACGTGCTCCACATCTTACTTTAGATGGAGAGTTTCAGTTTGATGCAGCATTTGTTCCATCTGTAGCAGCGAAAAAAGCTCCCGAATCCGTTATCAAGGGTGATGCAAATGTCTTCGTATTTCCAAGTCTTGAAGCAGGAAATATTGGATACAAAATTGCTCAACGCCTAGGGAACTTCGAAGCAGTCGGTCCAATCCTTCAAGGATTAAACGCCCCTGTAAACGATCTATCCCGCGGATGTAATGAAGAAGATGTATATAAACTGGCACTTATTACAGCTGCTCAAGCTATTTAATATCGAAGAAGGGGCTGTCCCAAAGTGGTCTGGATCTGCAATGATCGCCCATATATAGATGTTGTGGTTCCTGCCATCTTGATTTTGGGACAACCTCTCTTTTTAATAAAGGCTCTTTTCGTAAACTTTGTTGCTATTGGTCAATTATAAACATCTTATATAATTAAATACTAGTGAATCACTTATTGCTTTGACGAAAAGATGCCCCGAAATCTTAATAATTAAGGGTTTTCCATCCCTGTTCGAAAAGCAACAATCTATGCGAATACAGACTAAGTATAATAGTGGAGATTTTTAAACAGAATAAGTTTAAAGTTTTTTGGTAAAAAACTTTCGGTACGAAAGATTATATTTTTTTATTTTTCAACTTTCCCCCAACCAATCCTCCAATTTATCATTCTATGATTTCTCGACAATAATAGACAAATTTGCAAGAATATCCGTCTCCAAAGAACTACGTATCGTTTCACCAAGATTTCCCTTCAAATTTGGATAAGTTTTACCTATTTGGACAAAACATAAATAATCAAAGCCATCATGATGGGAGCTTAATTCTGAATGAACCTAACCTATCTAACTCTAGAATTAATCTGTGGATTTTTCCTTTTATTTTTAATCATAAAGTTGCTTGGGAAGAAGATTATTAATCAAATTACCCCATTTACATTTATTGCTGCAATTGTTCTAGGGGAGCTATTAGGAAATGCTCTCTATGATGATAAAGTTGGGGTCAGGTATATCTTTTATTCTATGTGTTTGTGGGGATTTCTTTTATTTGTAGTGGAGCTTGCTAGTCAGAAATTTTTAAAGTTACGATTGCTTTTTGAAGGAAAACCCTCTGTATTAATAAGAAATGGAATTGTGAATAGGGAACAGTTAAAGAAAAATCGAATGAATCTTAATCAACTACAAAGTCTTCTGAGACAATCAGAAACTTTTTCTATACGAGAGGTTGCCTATTGCTATCTAGAGGCAAATGGTTCCATTAGTTTATTGAAAAAAACTCCTTACCAGAAGACTACTCAAGAAGATTTTAATCTCTCTTATAAGCCTGTTCATGTTCCAGTCACGCTAATTAGGGACGGAGAATTATTAACGGATGAATTACTGGATATTGATCGTAGTGAGGAATGGTTATTGGTGCAGTTAAAATCACAAGGGATAGAGGACCCAAAGGATGTATTTCTGGCTGAATGGTTAGAAGAAGACGGATTATTCGTTCAAACCTTTAACCAAGTGACAAGAAACTAAGGAGTAAAGTACGGTACTATCCCTTTAAGCTAAAGGAAGCCTCACTATGGTATAATGAGCACGCATGTTTGTTATATTCAGCGCAAGAAGTGAACTTATGCCTACAGCACAAGGGTTGGCTAATAGCTATTTAGTTGGCGTTCCCTGAGCATTTATTATGAAGGAGTAGCTTAGTGAAAATGGAAAAAGATAAATCAACATTATTACTTCAACAGTCTGATTGGAGAATCATTGATCAGTCGAGCTTAGGCCCGATTTTCGGTGCACTTCAATCATTTGCGATGGATGATACCTTATGTACTTCAATTGGCGCCGGAAACTCTGTTACGACAGCTAGATCATGGGTCCACCATGATACAATTGTATTAGGAATCCAGGATACGAAGCTCCCTTATTTGGACGAAGCTCTCCGTTATTTAGAAGATCAAGGCTATCAGTATATTGTTCGAAATTCAGGTGGTCTTGCCGTTGTATTAGATTCGGGTGTGTTAAATCTTTCGCTTATATTCCCTGATTCTGAAAAAGGGATCGATATCAATCGTGGCTATGATGCCATGCTTGAGCTTATAAAAGATATGTTCAAGGATTTTAACGTGAAAATAGAAGCAAAGGAAATTGTTCATTCCTATTGTCCGGGTAGCTATGATCTAAGCATAGAAGACCGTAAGTTTGCAGGAATCTCCCAAAGAAGAATCAAAAATGGTGTAGCAGTTCAAATTTACTTATGCATCAATGGCTCTGGAGAAGAGCGGGCGAGGGTGGTACAGCAATTCTATAAGATTGGAAAAAAAGAAGAAGTGACAAAGTTCATTTTTCCTGATATTAAGCCGGAAGTAATGGCTTCTCTATCGGACCTTTTAGGTATTGAGTTAACGATTCAAGATGTGATGCTTCGTTTCTTACAATCGTTAAAATCATATAGTCATAACATCTTTGCAAGCCCACTTCACGGAGAAGAGCTGGTTTTATATGATGCCTATTATCAAAGGGTTCTAGACCGAAATGACAAAGTTTTAAATAGCTAAAAAAGGAACGTGCCTAAAGTTGGCCGTTCCTTTAATGTTTTCCTGTATATTGTTCCAGCGCCTGTTCGAGGCATAAGCCAAGCCACATAGAAAGGGAAAATTCACCCTTTCTATGTGACTCGACTTATGCTTGTAGGAGGCCCACAGGATGTGGGTCAGAAAGGCGTTGCCACAGGACGTGGCGAACTTAGTCTTTCATCCTATACACGAGGCGCTTCCGCTTTTCGATTTACTCCGCTAGTTTTTCAAGATTTCCGTTTCTGTCCATTTTAAATCTTGGCGATTTTCCCTCATCATCATCAAATGCAACAAGTTTTCTTGCTCTGTTCATAATTTGCATTAATGTCTCGTAATCTTCTTGCATCGTGATGGAATTTTTTTCTAGACCTGCAATTTTACTTTCGAACTCTTGTTGTTTCCGTTTTAATTCTGCATTTTCATGTCTTAAGCGAAGGTTTTCGCTTTTTAAAATATCGCTATGAACATTTGAGTATGCAAGATTCTGTAAGAAGGCAATAACCTTTTCCAATGAAAGCTCTTCCCTTGGAGCTTGAGGTTTTCTAAAGCTTGGAACGGGTGTTGCTTCTATTTCTTTTTCAGGTTCTGGAATTGAAACTTCTTCTGCTATAGTTTGTTCTTGTGTAATTGGTTGTTCAGAGCTTACTTCTGTTTCAAATGGATAGGATTCCTCTCCCATTTCTGCTTCCATCGATAGAGACATAGCATCTAATTCTTCTAGTGATGGATTTGGTGGCTGATATAATAGTTTCTTCTTGCCACTTTGCTCTTTTCCGAGTAGTCGATGGCGCTGCTTTCTTTGCTTTTTTGCTAGTTGAAGAGCTTTTTCGTATTGATGACGTACAACTGCATTCCAGCGGAACCCACAAGCAGCAGAAGTACGATTCAGCTTATCTCCAACCTCTTCAAATGCGTTTAACTGTGTACTACCTTCTCTAACATGACGAAGCACAGTTTCAGCTAGTAATAAATCATTTTCATCCGTCCATGCATCTTGACGTGTTTTCATAAACATCTCAACTCCCATATCATTCTTTGAATTTTTCAGGAAAATACGATCGTATTAGGCCTTAAAACAAGTATTTCTATACTCTCAGCATGGACAGTTCGAAGTGATTTTATACGAATATGTTAAAAATTTTTTATATCTAATAGTTTCGTTGTGAAAGTAGGATTAGCTTTGAAGGAAATAAAGATTGGAAGAGAACCTCTATTGCAAATCAGGACGAGAAAATGTATTCTAGATAGCGGAAATTGCTATCATATAGTGAACAATCAAGGAAAGCGTTAGGTTTTGAATAAGGATGAATGGCCATGTTCTAGGAGCAGGCTGCTTGTGCCGGATACAGATAAACCTTTCTTTCCGTAAACACTCGAAAATTTTTATACTTTAATATCTTTAAATGAAAGGGTTGTTGACGAATGGCAAACGAATTTCGTGTTTGCGATGATTGTCAAGCCGTTAATGTGAAAACACTTATCCCAAAGTTGAAACAGTTAGATTTAAATGCACCAGTTACGGTAGGCTGCCAATCTTATTGTGGACCAGGACGCAAAAAGACCTTTGCCTTTGTTAATAATCGACCTGTTGCGGCATTGACAGAAGAAGAGTTAATCGAAAAAGTTCAAAAAAAGCTAAAGTATTAAGTAGAATAGAATCGCCACATTTCTAAGAATGGGAGACGATATCTTCCATATTTGAGATAAGGTGATTTTTTATGCCTTTATACAGTTATCAGAATAGTTTGTTAACAATAAGACTCTTTAAAAATATTTTAATCCTTACCATGGTTGTCTACAAAAGGTTTCTGGGGTTTTGAATGTTTTTCCGACATATTTCTAGATGAAGTCGATAAAAAAAGTCGTTATAATAGAAGCATGCTAGTTAGGAAGAGGGTAAAATATGGAATATTCCAAACAGAAATTAGATGAGGAAAAAGTTTTTAAAGACCCTGTTCATCGATATGTGCACGTTAAAGATAGAGTAATTTGGGATTTAATTGGAACAAAGGAATTTCAAAGATTGAGAAGAATTCGCCAGCTAGGAACCACCTATTTAACCTTTCATGGGGCAGAACATAGTCGATTTAACCACTCTCTAGGGGTATATGAAATCATACGCCGAATTGTCGATGATGTATTTGATGGTCGTCCTGAATGGAGTAAAGAAGAAAGACTATTATCCTTATGTGCAGCACTTCTTCATGACCTCGGCCATGGTCCTTTCTCCCATTCTTTTGAAAAAGTCTTTCAGCTTGACCATGAGCATTTCACGCAAGCGATTATTTTAGGAGATACCGAAGTAAACGAGATTCTTTCTAAAGTGAGCAAGGATTTTCCGAAATATGTTGCAGAAGTGATCGCGAAAACATATGAAAATAAGCTTGTTGTGAGCCTAATCTCAAGCCAGATTGACGCAGATCGTATGGATTACCTGCAAAGAGATGCGTACTTTACTGGTGTAAGCTATGGGCATTTTGATATGGAAAGAATTCTAAGGGTAATGAGACCAAGGGAAGATCAAGTAGTCATCAAATATAGTGGTATGCATGCAGTGGAAGATTACATTATGAGTCGATATCAAATGTACTGGCAAGTCTATTTCCACCCAGTAACACGAAGTGCAGAGGTCATTTTGACAAAAATTCTTCATCGGGCTAAAGAGCTCTATGAAAATTCTTATTCCTTTAAGCTTCATCCGATTCATTTTTATTCTATGTTTGAAGGAGATGTCTCTCTAAAAGATTATTTGAAATTAGACGAGGCAGTTATTCTCTATTATTTTCAAATCTGGGAAGAGGAAGAAGATCCGATATTGAGTGACCTATGCCGCAGGTTTATGAATCGTAATCTATACAAATACGTTGAATTCGATCCAGCGAAAGAATATAAAAAACACAGCGAGCTTGAAACTCTGTTCAAAAAAGCTGGGATTGATCCAGAATATTACTTAGTACTTGACTCTTCTTCAGATTTACCTTACGACTTTTATCGACCTGGTGAAGAAGAAGAAAGACTACCGATTCATCTGATGATGCCAAGTGGAGATTTACGAGAGCTTTCAAGAGAATCCGATATTGTCGATTCCATTTCTGGGAAAAGAAGAACGGATCATAAGCTCTATTTCCCCGCTGATTTTCTATATGACGAGACTTCTAAGAAAAATATAAAGAGGCAAATACGTACGATCTTAGATTTACCATAAGACCATAACGACGACGGATCTTACAAGGCAATACTAGAGTAGGAGATGAAGGACCATTGTTGAAAGATCACGCTAGACTAATGAGTGCATTTTTGGCTTCCGGAGAGATTGTAGGAAGAAAAAAGCTTCAAAAAATGATTTACATTTCAAAAAAGCTGACATTCCCCTTTCAAGAAAGATTTCAATTTCACTTTTATGGCCCTTATTCAGAAGAGCTAACATTACGAGTGGAAGAGCTATGTAATATGGGCTTTATAAGTGAAGTAAGAGAGAAAAAGGGTGGATATTTTCAATATCGATATACCATTACAGAAGAGGGTCAAGGGTTCCTAAATATGTACGAAGAAGAAATGCCTTTTTTAAAAGACTGTTTAGAGGATATGAACCTTCAATCTGCCCGCTTTTTAGAACTGGTTTCTACCATTCTTTACTTTGATAATTTAGAGAAAGATGAAGTAAAAGAGAAAATTTTCACGCTGAAAAGGAAACAAAAGTACACAGCAGAAGAAGTAGATGAAGCATATGAGTATATTAACCAATTAAAGTATAAAATCCATTAAGAAAAAGGCGCTTCCGCTTTTCTCTAGTGTCCAGCTCCAGCGCCTAGACCTTCGAGACATAAGCCAAGTCACATAGAAAGGGAAAGGGCACCCTTTCTATGTGACTCGTCTTATGCTTGTCAGGTCTGTTCAAGGCGCTTCCGCTTTTCTAGTGTCCAGCTCCAGCGCCTAGCTCCTCGAGACATAAGTCAAGTCACCAATGAAGGGAAAAGGCACCCTTCATTGGTGACTCGCCTTATGCTTGTCGGAGGCCCACAGGACGTGGGTCAGAAAGGCGTTGCCACAGGACGTGGCGAACTTAGCCTTTCATCCTATACACGAGGCGCTTCCGCTTTTCTAGTGTCCAGCTCCAGCGCCTAGACCTTCGAGACATAAGCCAAGTCACATAGAAAGGGAAAGGGCACCCTTTCTATGTGACTCGTCTTATGCTTGTCAGGTCTGTTCAAGGCGCTTCCGCTTTTCTAGTTATCACTAAGTCGTTTGCCGCCTACAGCATAGTTGCCTTTGTTCATTTCTTCAATAAACACCACGATTTTTTCCTCTGGAGCCCCTGTTGTTTCACTGACAGCGGTTGTAACCTTTTCTACTAGTGCTTTTTTTTGGTCTTCTGTTCGTCCTTCTAGCATTTTTACAGTAATATATGGCATTGTTTTCGCTCCTTGTTCTTTTTTTTGATACAATCACGATATAGTGTCTTTTTTATTTTACAGGAATTCAAACAATTTTATGGAGTATGAGGCGGAAATTTTTTTAATAAACTGTTTAAGTGGGAAATAAAATCAAGTCTTCTTTCGTGAAATTGTTGTTTTTCAAGAGTAGGAAGCAGGGGAATAGGCAGGTCGCCTATCATCCAAGCTGACCTTTCCCGTTTTGATAGTAAACACAAAAGGGATACGGGGAAGTAGCTTTTTGCTTTTAGCAACAAGGTTTACGAAAACAGCCAAATTTAACGATAAAGGGGTACATACATTGGATCAATTTTTGTTTTTTAATTTAGAAGAGCTCCCGTTTGTGGTTTTTGCTCTTTTACTTGCTTTTACCTTTCATGAATTCGCCCACGCCTATGTTGCGTATAAATTTGGGGATTCAACGGCAAAGGATCAGGGAAGGTTAACCTTAAATCCTATCCAGCACTTAGATCCGGTAGGTACACTATTTATCCTGATTGCCGGATTTGGCTGGGCGCGACCAGTGCCAGTGAATCGTTTTCACTTTAAGAACCCGCGGCTTGCGGGGATACTAGTATCAGCAGCGGGACCATTGAGCAACTTTCTCCTAGCATTTGTGTTTTATGGTGTGCTTTATTTATTTGTGAATTTAGGATATCAAGCCCCGCCATTTCTATTGGACTTAATTAATATGATTGTGTACTTAAACATCTTATTGTTTTTCTTTAACTTACTACCGTTCCCACCACTAGATGGCTATCGGATTATAGAGGATCTATCTCCACCAAGGATTCGGTCAAAATTATCTCAATATGAACAATACGGGGTAATCCTTTTTATCATATTAGTGATTACACCCTTGGGAAGCTACACAATCTGGCCATTCTTAAATGGCGGTATGGATGCTGTGGTCCCAGTGTTTAATACAATTTTCTCTACATTATTTTCCGCATTTTTATAAAGAGTAAAGGGAGTTGAACAGAATGGAAGAGAATAAAAAGAAGAAAAGTATTGGATTTAATATTATAAAAAGTGATCCCACTGATGGACATGGAGGGTATGGCGTCGGAAGCTTGAGCTTAGATAATGTGTCACCTGTGATTGTCGATGTTGAAGATGGAGATGCCATTGTTGATATTGGGGCAATGCACGCAAGAAGCCAGGTGGAAAAGGGGATTAAGTTTACACCAAATCGTGAAGATTCAGAAGGTGGAAAACCTTACTGGCTTGTTTGGGTAACGATTGACCGTAAAGAAGCAGGTCCCTATTATGCAGGGGTAACTGCTTGTGAAATGGTTGTGAATCGGGAAAAACGTAGAGGATATAAGCTTTTACCAGAGCATGTGAATCGCATGGATAAATCGATTAAACGTCATATAATCGTCGACCATATGGATGAAAAATCTAAAATGATTTTAAAAGACTATCTACAATCACATGATGAAGGCATGTGGGAACGTTCAGAAGAAAAACTGAAACAAGATTTAATGGTTTAACCAGGTATTAACATTATCTTACAAATTGTTGAACGAATTATGACATTTTTTCGAAAATCTTGTTCACACCTTGCCCTATAACAGGAAAAAAAGTAAACTTAAAACACAGTTTGCACTTAAAAAACTAGGACATGAAAAACCTCTGGACCGCACAATCCCGAGGTTTTTCATTTGTAGAGAACGTCTTTGTTAGTAGTAAAGTTCGCTGTTTATCGGTCTAAAAATCAAATATCGGTCATTCGCCAAATTCCACTAACACGATACGCCAATCTCTCTAAAACAACCATTCCTTAAACTTTTTGTACCAAGGTTGATCACTATCTTTCTTTTCTTCTTTATTTGGTTCCTTCTCATTTTTTTCGTCCAATTGGTCTGTGCAATATTCTGTTGGTACGGTTCCTTTCACAAAATAAGTGAATCGCTGGGAAGAGCAATCTTTTGTGGCAAGCTTTCCGTCATGAGGATTCACTTTGACCCCCACAACATCGTTTGTCGGCTTAAATGTCTTTATGGGCTCGCCCTTTAAAGCTTCCTCCATAAACTGAACCCAGATTTCCTTAGCATACCTTTTGTCTGCTATAGCTGTGATGTCTTTCCCTTTATCGTAGCCTGTCCAGATTCCAGCCGTTAGCTGTGGGGAAAAACCAATCATCCAGTTATCCGTGTTCGTCGTTCCGGATTTTCCTGCGTATTGTCTGGTAATATGTTCACGAATCGTGATTCCTGTCACAGTGGAATAATCATTTAATTTCGGGTCGAAAATTCCGGTTAACATATGTGTCATAACAAAGGCGACATCAGGATCTAAAACTTGTTCTTTCTCCCATTCATGCTCATAAATCACTTTTCCCGTGAAGTCTTCCACTCGTGTTATAAATACTGGTTCCACCTTCACTCCGCCATTTGCAAACATATTGTAGGCGTTGACCATGTCAATCACCCTTGCTCCAGAGGTTCCAAGAGCGGAGGAGGGAATAGGTTTAATTTTCGTTGATAGTCCAAATTTTTTCGCTGCATTTGCTAACACTTCTTCCCCTAGAAAAAGATGTGTTTTGACTGCATAAACATTATCAGAAACCGCAATGGCTTGTGCTAGAGTAATCTTGTCATTAGCATACTTATTATTATAATTATGCGGCGTGTATTTACTTTGCCCATCATTAAAGGTAAAGGTCGTCAGTTCACTTTTCATCGTTGTCGACGGCGTAAAACCCCTCTCTAAAGCCTCGTAATAGAGTAATGGTTTTATGGTAGAGCCAGGCTGTCTAATCGCTTGTACTGCCCGATTGTAGGGACTCTCTTCATAATCCCTGCCGCCTACTAAAGCCGTTACATATCCATTCTTTGGATTCATCGAAGCAAATCCAATTTGAACCTCTGATTCTGGATCCATTTCTTCACTAATCACTTTCTCTGCCACTTTCTGATGTTTTGGGTTTAGTGTCGTATAGACTTTCAACCCGCCTAATTCAATTGTTTTCTCATCCAATCCAAACTGGGTTTGGAGTTGGTGTTTGACTACGTCTTGAAAGTAGGGAGCCATTTTAATATGTTGGTGCTCATGTTCCCCAATGATCTTCAGTTCTGCCCGTTTTGCCTTCTCGGCTTCATCTTTTGTAATTTTTTGTTCTTTTACCATTGTATTTAAGATAATTTCTTGTCGTGATTTTGATTTTTCATAGGATGATAGTGGAGAATAATGGCTAGGTCCTTTTGGAATCCCTGCTAGTAGTGCAGATTCAGCAAGTGTAAGCTCATTAGCATCTTTGCCAAAATAAAATTGACTAGCAGCTTGAATCCCGTACGCACCGTGTCCGTAATAGATGGTATTCATATATCCTTCCAAGATCTTTTCCTTAGAATAGTTCATTTCGATGCGATAGGTGTAAAGAGCTTCGTTTAGTTTGCGGGTCCAAGTTTTATCGTGAGTAAGAAACAGATTCCTGGCATATTGCTGTGATATCGTACTTGCTCCTTGAACTTTTGCCATTGCTTTAATGTCTGCGATCGCAGCTCCAGCAATCCGTTTAAGATCAAATCCATGATGCTCATAAAAATTTTTATCCTCAATAACTAGTGTGGCGTCAATCATTGCAGGGGAAATTTGACTTAATTTAACCCAATACCTTTTTTGCCCACCTTGATTACTCTCCCCAATCACTTCTTCATTTGCACTATAAATTAATGTTGATTGTGGAACAGCTAGTGGTGGTGGTCCCTTTATTTTGGCGTAAGTGAATAATCCTAGAAGGAAAAATAGGATTAAGACTGAAAATAGTAAACTAATAAAGATGATGGCTCTCAAATACTTTTTCGATTTTTTGATTTGAGAATCGGTTAAAATCTCCATATTTCTCCCCCCATTTCCATTCGGATTACTGAATTTTAAAAAAGTAATAATAGTAACAGTATGAAAAAAATAGGTGGATTTTAAACATTCCTTCTATAATAAAAAATTTTTTCTTGAAATTTTGCTAGATTCGACTATACTTTTCCTTGATATAAGAAAGAATATGATTGAAAAAGTGTTCTCATGTTTATGTATATTTGTTGTTGTCCAGTTCGCTTTTCTTATAAGATAAGAAAGTATAAAAATTTGGAGTGTTTGCGGATAAAAAGATTTATCAGTGTCCAGCTCCAGCGCCTAGGCCTTCGAGTTTTAAGACGAATCACATAGAAAGGGAAAAATCACCCTTTCTATGTGATTCGTCTTATGCTTGTCAGGCCTGTTCAAGGCGCTTCCGCTTTTCTTATATGTTTGTATTTAATAAGTTGGGGAAGGATAACATTGATGTTCCGGTAGGACATTTTTTTAATAGAAAAAGTTCATTTGTAACGTGAAAGTTAAAACAGAAAGGATGAAGATGAATGGGTGGCTTTTGGTTTACAGAAAAGCAAACAGAAAACTTTGGAATTACAATGAAGGTAAATAAAACTTTACATACAGAGCAAACAGATTTTCAAAAGCTTGATATGGTTGAAACAGAAGAGTGGGGAAACATGCTTCTACTTGATGGGATGGTTATGACTTCTCAAAAGGATGAGTTTGTTTATCATGAGATGGTGGCACATGTACCGTTGTTTACCCATCCAAATCCAGAAACAGTCTTGGTTGTAGGTGGAGGAGACGGTGGCGTTATCCGTGAAATTCTAAAGCATCCAAGTGTAAAGAAAGCGGTTCTGGTTGACATTGATGGGAAAGTAATCGAGTACTCAAAAGAATATCTACCAGAAATAGCTGGTGAGCTTGAAAATGAACGAGTAGATGTTCAAGTTGGTGATGGCTTTATGCATATTGCGAAGAGTGAAAACGAATATGACGTCATCATGGTGGATTCAACAGAACCAGTTGGACCAGCTGTTAACCTGTTCTCAAAGGGGTTCTATGCAGGTATTTCAAAAGCGCTGAAAGAAGACGGAATTTTTGTTGCCCAATCAGATAACCCGTGGTTTAAAGCCGATCTTATTCGCCAAGTTCAAAGCGATGTGAAGGAAATCTTCCCGATCACACGTCTATATACGGCAAACATCCCAACATACCCAAGTGGCTTGTGGGCATTTACACTAGGATCCAAAAAATATGACCCACTAGAAATAAGCGAAGAAAGATACCATGAAATCGAAACAAAATACTACACAAAAGAACTGCACAAAGCAGCATTCGTCCTGCCAAAATTCGTAAAAGACTTAACAGAGTAACGCGTTAAATCGCTCGGGGACGGTTCTTGGTTGCGTTAAAGCGTCAACGTACTCGAGGACCGTCCCTAAATAGGGAGGTCATAAAGATGAGATTTGATGAAGCATACTCCGGTAATGTGTTTATTTGCAGTCATCCGTCCTATGAAGACAGTCAGGTAGTTCTTTATGGAATGCCTATGGATTGGACAGTCAGTTATCGCCCTGGATCCCGTTTCGGGCCTGCACGCATCCGTGAGGTTTCTATCGGGCTTGAAGAATATAGCCCATACTTAGATCGTGAATTAGAAGAAGTAAGATACTTCGATGCAGGGGATATTCCATTACCTTTTGGAAATCCTCAGAAAAGTATTGATTTAATTGAAGATTACATTGATCAACTCCTAGCAGATGGGAAAATTCCGTTTGGTATGGGGGGAGAACATCTAGTATCTTGGCCAGTGATGAAGGCTGTGGCAAAGAAACATAAGGATCTAGCCATAATCCATATGGACGCACATACGGACCTTCGTGTGGATTATGAAGGAGAACCCCTTTCACACTCAACTCCGATCAGAAAAATTGCTGAGCATATCGGACCATCGAATGTTTATTCATTTGGCATCCGTTCCGGTATGAAGGAAGAGTTCCAATGGGCAAAAGAGAACGGGATGCATATCTCCAAGTTTGAGGTTTTAGAGCCTCTAAAAGAGATCCTTCCATCATTAGAAGGACGCCCCGTCTATGTCACGATTGATATTGATGTATTAGATCCTGCACATGCACCAGGAACAGGAACTGTCGATGCTGGTGGAATTACTTCGCGTGAATTACTAGCTTCCATCCATGAAATCGCTCGATCAGGAGTGAATGTGGTTGGAGCAGACTTAGTCGAAGTCGCACCAATCTATGATCATTCCGAACAAACAGCGAATACAGCTAGTAAGCTTATCCGCGAGATGCTGCTCGGATGGGTAAAATAATTTCAAATTAAGGGGTAGACCCAGAATAAGAAGTTAGGCATGACACCTTCAAAATGGAAATTGAACTTAAAGCGCTATTTCCATACTGAAAATGAAGGGGAATCCAACTTCTTTTTCGGGTCACCCCTTTTCCCATTTTTACAAAATAGCCCCTTCCATTGCTTTTTTTAAGAAAAATTTTTATACTAGTAAGGTTATCGTTATATATCGGAAAAATGCTTAAACCAACATGGTAGTGCATTAACGCACTACTTCATTACCGCATTCGAGAACCGTCCCTGAGTGCGTTAATGCGGTAAAGGATATAATTTTGTGTTAAGGATGTGAGTGGGGTGGCGGTACATAGTAATAGTAGTGAGCAGATACCGGTGAAAATTCACTTGAAAACGGATATTCAGCATGGTGATGAGAAAGATTCATTTGAGTTAATTGCTTTTGGCCGATACTATAAAAAAGGGAATTCTGCTTATTTAAAATATGACGAAGTCCAGGAAGAAGGGACCGTTCATACGATCGTCAAAATGGCAAGTGAAAACGCTCTGATTTTACGAAGTGGTGCTGTCAAAATGAGATTGTCTTTTGATGAGGCACATGAACTAAATGGCTCATATGAAACAGAAATCGGCACGCTCTTATTAACTACGACCACAAACAAGCTTAAGTATAAGGAAGACGAAGAAAATAAAAGTGGTGAATTTCAAGTCCAGTACGAATTGCATATGCAGGGAAGCTCAGTAGGTCAATATCAAATGGTAATCTCATTTAAGGAGGAGGCTCAATAGTCATGAACATAGTAGAAAAGGTACAGGAAAAATTAAAGTCCGAAATTAAAGCAGCCGTGTTGAAAGCAAATTTAGCAACAGAAGACCAAATCCCAGATGTCATTTTAGAAACACCAAAAGATAAAGACCATGGGGATTATTCAACAAATATGGCTATGCAGCTAGCAAGAGTAGCCAAAAAAGCACCAAGAATGATTGCAGATGACATCGTAGCTCATTTTGATCATTCAAAAGCATCTATTGAAAAAATTGATATTGCCGGACCAGGTTTTATTAACTTTTATATGAATAACTCATACTTAACAGACTTAATTCCAACGATTCTAAAGGCAGATGAAGCTTACGGAAGCTCTGATGCTGGAAAAGGTGAACGTATTAACGTTGAATTCGTTTCAGCAAATCCTACAGGTGACCTTCACTTAGGGCATGCCCGTGGTGCTGCTGTCGGTGATTCTCTTTGTAATGTTCTAGAAAAAGCAGGCTATAATGTCACGCGTGAATACTATATTAATGACGCTGGAAACCAAATTCATAATCTTGCCCTATCTGTAGAAGCCCGTTATTACCAAGCCCTTGGACAGGAGAAACCAATGCCAGAAGATGGCTACCAAGGAGCTGACATCATCGAGCTTGGGAAAAAGCTAGTCGAAGAATTTGGTGATCAATACAGTAAGGCTGATGAAAAAGAACGCTACGATTTTTTCCGTCAATACGGATTGAAGTATGAAATGGAAAAACTAAAAAAAGACTTAGAAGCTTTCCGTGTACCCTTTAATGTTTGGTATTCTGAAACATCCCTATATGAAAATGGCAAAATTGATAATGCGTTAAATACCTTAAAAATGAACGGACATGTTTATGAAGAAGATGGTGCAACATGGTTCCGCTCTACTCAATTTGGTGATGACAAAGACCGGGTATTAATCAAGAATGATGGGTCATACACCTACTTAACACCAGATATTTCCTATCATCAAGATAAAATAGAGCGTGATCATGATACCCTCATTAATATTTGGGGTGCTGACCATCATGGGTATATTCCGAGAATGAAAGCGGCAATTGAGGCATTAGGTTTTAATCCGGAACAGCTTGAAGTCGAAGTGATTCAGCTTGTACACCTCTATAAAAATGGTGAAAAGATGAAAATGAGTAAACGTACAGGAAAAGCAGTAACCATGCGTGAACTTGTTGAAGAGGTTGGACTAGACGCAGTACGTTATTTCTTTGCGATGAGAAGTGCTGATACGCATATGGACTTTGATCTAGATTTAGCTGTATCACAGTCTAATGAAAATCCGGTTTACTACGCGCAATACGCCCATGCTCGTATTTGCAGTATCTTAAGACAGGCTGATGAGCACGGGTTCACATCATCTGAAGCAGACTATTCTCTAATTCAGAGTGAAAAAGCCATTGATTTGTTAAAAACCCTTGGTGATTTCCCACAGGTTGTAGCAGATGCAGCTGAAAAACGTACACCACACCGCATTGCGAATTATATTAATGATTTAGCGGCGACCTTCCATAGCTTTTACAACGCAGAAAAAGTGCTAGATGAAGGACAGAAAGAACGGACAAAAGCCCGCTTAGCATTAATTGAATCGGTGAAAATGACATTGAGAAATGCTCTAGCTATGATTGGTGTTTCAGCACCAGAATCAATGTAATTACTTTATGCTGTTTTCTAAAAGATTGTTGTTTTTTTAGAACATAAATTTTTGTGAAAAGGTGACTTAAAACGTGTCAAGAACCACGTAGATGTTGTGGTTCTTGATGCTTAAGTCACCTTTTTTTTAATTGACTTAGGAATACGACTTTGGGTTAACCTACTAAAGAAGGAGGTTTTTTACTTGAAAGAGGTTTTGATTGCATTGCTAACGGGGTTTGGAGCTGGTTTTATCTTTGCGATGTTTCGTTTGCCCATCCCGGCACCACCCGCATTTGCAGGAATTATGGGGATCGTTGGAATATATCTAGGTTTTAGAGTATATGGGTGGATTCAGCCGTTATTTGAGTCATTTATGAAATAATAAATGTACATAGTCTAAGGCTGTCCATGCTGGTCCCGTGTGTATTTTGAACTTGTAGCTCGTGACAACCTTGGACAAACTCATATATAGATCCATAGTCCACATTTTTGAGAGGGAAAGGTTTCGTAGTGTAGATACTTGTAGGATTTTGTCGAGAAATCGATAAACGTCAAAAGTTAAGAATAAAACCCAAAAAGTTGAAAATATAGTAAAATCATTGCTTCAGCTTTTACGAAAAGAAACTAAATATCCTTTTAGCTATAAAGTCAAAAACTAATTTCACCACTCCACCATTCCACCCGTAATTCTTTTCACTCCCCTAATCTTTGAGAGATCTTCAATTAATTTCAGCATCGCAAGGTTTTTACTTTTTGCCTCCACCATTATATCTACGTCCTGATCTAGAGTCTTTAAGTCTTTTAAAAGTGGATAAATAAAATCGAAATCTACGTAATCAGCATGTGAACGAAATGCTTTTTCCGACTTTGGGGAAGAGACATGAATCTTAGGTGGGAGAGTGCGGTGCCTCCATGTTTTTAAAATGGCTGGTAAGTAAGACTTGAGATCCCCCATACCTTTAGAATTAGCGAGATGATGATGAATATCGAGTACCATTGGAATCCTTTCTTGTTGACAGGCTTTCAACGTTTCTTCGACAGTATAGGTTTTATCATCGTTTTCAAGAGTCATAACGTCTTTAATTTGTAAGGGGACCTTCACCAAATTTTTATGAAACCTCAATATTGTATTTGCTTTATCTCCATATGCTCCTCCGATATGAATGTTAATGACAGATTGTTCTGTAATTCCCATTGCCTCTAACATTTCATAATGATAGTACATATTTTCAATAGCGTTACGAGTTACGTCTTCTCGAGGACTCGTGAATAGAGTAAATTGATTGGGATGAAAGCTAGCTCTAATCGAAAATTGTTTTATTAATCTCCCAAGTTCCTCCCATTCTTTTTTAAAAGGAGTCCGGAAATCCCACTTAACTTCAGGATGCGTGGCCAAAGGGACAAGCGAGCTGGATAGTCTATAGACAGATATCTCATGGGCAGCTAGATAATACAAAATTCGTTTTGTATGTAATAGATTAGCTGCGGTTATTTCCTTTAAACGGTCCATTCTTTCTACTTAGGCTAGCTTTGAAAAGCGTTTAAATGTCATCGTTTTAGACGGGCTCGCATCCCAGAGTGAAAGAGCATTGGCTACAAACCCAAACCGGATCCTCAAAATGAATCCCACCTTTTGTCAGCAAGAGCAGGGGCTGTCCAAAAATAGAAGTTGTCTGGAGGGTTTCTTCTACATATTGAAATTGTGATTCCTGTGTTTTTGAACAACCTCAATTTCTATCAAGCCGCTTCCGCTTTTATTTTTATAACAAAATCGAAATAGTCGAAGCTATGCCTTCTTTCATTCTGGTCAATAAACCGACAGAGTCGAGATCCTCCTTCTTTAATAAATCCGCCTGGGATATATCTTTATTAATTTGCTTAAGGATCGTTTGGATAAAAGGTTTATCATATATTAACAAATTACATTCTAGATTAAGGAAAAAGCTTCGTTGATCAAAATTTGCAGTACCTATATCACAGAGGTGATCATCTATCATAAAAACCTTCCCATGGTAAAACCCATCTTGAAACTGATAAATATTCGCTCCATGAGAGAGGAGGATTCTGAAGTATTTAAATGACCCTTCTTTTACTAAAATATGATCAGAATTATTTGGGACAACAACAGTTAAAGATACGCCTCTTTTCAATGCATGGACAAGTTCTTTCATTACTCGTTCAGTCGGTATAAAGTAGGGGGAACCGATAATGATCCGGCTTTTGCTCTCACGAATAAAGCGTGCAAAAACATCTTCTACTTCAATTCCTTCTGTTGGGAGTAACCTGTGATCCATCGACCCTTTTTCAAGAGCTGGAAAATAACGAGATTGGTTAAAAAGCTTTTCTTTTGCTGACCGCTGCCAATCAATCAAAAACTCTGACTGCAGATCCCGAACACCTTCTCCGGAAATTCTTAGATGATAATCTCTCCAAGGTGCCAGTTTTAGATCTTCATTTATATATTCCTTTCCAACGTTGAAACCGCCTAAATAAGCTATTTTCCCATCAATCACGGTAATTTTCCGGTGATTTCTTTGTTGAATAGAAAAGAATATCAGGGGAAAAGAAGGTGTTTTACTGAAATACAGTTGAACGCCTTGATCATGGAGTTCTTTTACCATTTTTTTTGTGATTTTATGACTTCCTAGCCTATCTAGGATAAGGCGTACTTCAATTCCCTCATTTGCTTTTTTTATAAGCAATTGAAAAAACTTCTTCCCAAGATGATCATCCTGCACAATGTAGAAAAGAATGTGAATAGAAGATCGTGCCTTCTCTATGTCAGAAAAAAGTTTTTGGAACAAGCTAGGACCTGATGCCATTAATTCAAGGTCCCCTTGTCTTACCGGATATTCCCTGGCTTCAGCTTGTTTATCAAATTTTTTTCTACCTATGTAAAAATCAATACAGAACCAGAGTACTATACAAATCATCACAATGATTATCCAAATCCACCACATTTATAATCACTCTTTCTTCTCTATTAAGTGTTAGTATGCCCAATAATATTTTAATTACTTGAATTCCTTTATGACATACACTCCCCTGAGGCTACTTCGTTAGAGAATACGAAAAATTTAAAATAAAGCATTTGACTGAATGCTCATTCATTATATAATGTAGGTAAGGAACATTCTGAATATTATTTTCTTTTTAAGAATTTGAACAAAGGTAAAAGGGGGAAACGGTCATGCGCCTAAGAAGGGAGAGGGATTGGTAGTGAATGCATTACTTTGGATGAACTGGATTGCGTTTTTAATTGTAACCGCTTACGCAATCGGGTTGTTTGTATATGTTGTAAAAACAAGAGTGGAATACATTAAACTGGGGAAAAAAGTTGAGTTTGATAATAATGTCAAAGAAAGATTAAAGAAAATTGGCGTGAACGTATTTGGACAGAAGAAATTACTGAAAGATAAGAAAAGTGGAGCGATTCACGTGATGTTCTTTTATGGGTTTATTCTTGTTCAATTTGGGGCCATTGATTTTATTTGGAAAGGGCTCGCACCAGGGTCTCACTTGCCGCTTGGACCATTATATTCTGGGTTCACGTTTTTCCAAGAGCTTGTGACCTTAATGATTTTAGTAGCCGTGGTTTGGGCCTTCCATCGTCGTTATGTGGAGAAGCTTGTTCGTTTGAAAAGAGGATTTAAATCCGGTTTGGTTCTTCTGTTTATTGGAGGACTTATGCTATCCGTTTTACTTGGTAATGGAATGGGAATAATTTGGCACGGTGAAGAGTTAACATGGACTGAGCCGGTTGCTTCACTTATCGCAGGAGCATTGGGTGGTATTGGTGAAACTGCCTCTATCGTCATTTTCTACATCTCCTGGTGGATTCACTTAATCTTCCTATTAGCATTCCTAGTGTATGTTCCTCAATCCAAGCATGCTCACTTAATCGCAGGGCCAGCAAATGTGTACTTTAACCGTTTAGACAACCCTGGGAAACTGAAACCAATTGATTTTGAAGATGAATCTGCTGAAACCTTCGGGGTAGGGAAAATTGAAGAATTCACCCAGCCGCAAATGATTGATTTCTACGCATGCGTTGAATGTGGACGTTGTACAAATATGTGCCCAGCAACAGGGACAGGAAAGATGCTTTCTCCAATGGATCTAATCGTAAAATTACGTGATCATTTAACGAACCATGGGGCAGCAGTAACATCGAAGAAACCTTGGGTTCCAACGTTTGCTTTCAATCAAACAAAAGGAAATCAGATTGCCATGGCAAGTGCGACGGCAGCGGCAGAAGAAGCAGCATCTGCTTCACAATATAGTCCAAGTTTAATTGGAGATGTTATTACAGAAGAAGAAATCTGGGCTTGTACGACATGTCGTAACTGTGAAGACCAATGTCCGGTTATGAATGAGCATGTTGATAAAATTATTGATCTTCGACGTTATTTAGTTTTAACAGAAGGAAAAATGGATGCCGATGCACAACGCGCAATGCAAAACATTGAACGACAAGGGAATCCATGGGGGTTAAATCGTAAAGAGCGTGAAAATTGGCGTGAAGCAAGAGAAGATGTTCATATTCCTACAGTAAAAGAATTGAAAAAAGCCGGAGAAGAGTTTGAGTTCTTATTCTGGGTTGGATCCATGGGCTCTTTCGATAACCGTAGTCAAAAAATCGCTTTATCATTTGCGAAGCTTCTCAATGAAGCGGGTGTCAAATTCGCAATTCTTGGAAACAAAGAAAAGAACTCTGGTGATACACCGCGTCGTCTTGGAAATGAATTCTTATTCCAAGAGTTAGCGACTCAAAATATCGCCGAGTTTGAAAAGAATAATGTGAAGAAAATCATTACCATTGATCCACACGCTTACAATATTTTTAAAAATGAGTATCCGGACTTTGGATTTGAAGGTGAAGTATATCATCATACAGAGCTTCTTGCACAGCTTATAGAAGACGGTCGCTTAAAACCAAAATATGACGTCAATGAAACGATTACATTCCATGATTCTTGCTATCTAGGAAGATACAATGAAGTTTATGACCCACCACGAGAAATATTAAAGTCCATTTCTGGTGTAAAGCTTATTGAGATGGAGAGAAACCGTGAAAAAGGAATGTGCTGTGGAGCTGGAGGAGGACTCATGTGGATGGAAGAAGATACAGGTCACCGCGTGAACGTTTCTCGTACAGAACAAGCCCTTCAAGTAAATCCTTCCGTCATCAGTTCAGGTTGCCCGTATTGTCTAACAATGCTGTCTGATGGAACGAAAGCGAAGGAAGTGGAAGAAAACGTTTCTACATTGGATGTTGCGGAACTATTAGAGAAAGCAATATTCGGGGATAAGAAAGAGGAAGAGATCGCTTAATTTTCAAAAATAATGAAAAATTTATAATTTTCGTTTCAATCGTTCTTAATTTCCATTAAAATGTATAGAGGGGACAGATTTTGTCCCTTCCTTTCTTGTCTACTAGTGAGCGAGCGTTCAGTCAAATAAATGAAAGCGGTGTCAAAACACCTAATAGATTCATAGAAAAGGGAGGAAATTAAAGATGGCAAAAACCGTTATTTTAGATGGTTCAAGAACACCTTTTGGAAAACTAGGTGGAAGTTTAAGTTCTTTTACAGCTTCCCAATTGGGAGGCTTTGCAGTTAAGGAAGCACTAAAGCGTTCTGGAGTGAGATCTGAAGATGTTCAAGAAGTAATTTTAGGTACGGTTCTTCAAGCGGGGCAGGGACAAATACCATCTCGCCAAGCATCTCGTTTTGCTGGCCTTCCATGGGATGTGAAAACGGAAACCGTTAACAAAGTATGCGCGTCTGGAATGAGAAGTGTAACGCTAGCTGACCAAATCATCCGTGCAGGTGATGAAGAAGTGATCGTTGCAGGTGGAATGGAATCCATGTCCAATGCTCCATATGCTATGCCGAAAGCACGCTTTGGTTTTCGCATGGGCGATACACAAGTAAAAGACCTTATGGTACATGACGGGTTAACATGTAGCTTTAATGGAGTGCACATGGGAACTTACGGTAATGCAACTGCTGAAGAGTTCGAAATCACAAGACAACAACAAGATGAATGGGCATTACGTAGTCACCAATTAGCTGCGAAAGCTACAGATAAATTAGCTGAAGAAATCGTTGCAGTGGAAGTACCTCAAAGAAAAGGTGACCCAATCATCGTTAATGAAGATGAAGGTCCACGTAAAGATACCTCTATTGAAAAATTATCAAAACTAGCGCCAGTTTTTGGCTCAGAAGGAACAATCACAGCAGGAAATGCACCGGGAGTAAATGATGGAGCAGCTGCGATGGTTTTAATGAGTGAGGAACGTGCTGCGAAAGAAGGGAAAGCTCCACTCGCCTATATTTTAGGTCACACAGCGCTTGCAGTTGAAGCGAAGGATTTCCCTCAAACCCCAGGACTCGTCATCAATGAACTTCTAAAGAAAACAGGAAAAACAATAGATGAAATCGACTTATTTGAAATTAATGAGGCATTCGCTGCGGTAGCGTTAACAAGCGGAAAAATTGCCAATCTTGATCCTGAAAAGATCAATGTAAATGGTGGTGCAGTCGCATTAGGTCATCCCATTGGAGCGAGTGGTGCAAGAATCATCTTAACACTTGCCTATGAATTAAAGCGTCGTGGTGGGGGAATTGGAATTGCCTCCATCTGTAGCGGGGGCGGCCAGGGAGATGCCGTTATGATAGAAGTTCCAAAACAATAAGTAAACAGGTAAGGGGAGATGTAGGAATGAAGATTAATAGAGTGATGGTCATAGGTGCAGGACAAATGGGTTCTGGAATTGCCCAGGTTTGTGCACAAGCTGGATACGAAGTGGTCCTTAATGATCTAAAAGAAGAATTTTTAGAAAGAGGACTGAATGGAATTACAAAGAATTTGTCTCGCTCAGTAGAAAAAGGGCGAATGACAGAAGATGAAAAAGAAACGGTATTACGACATTTAACCAAATCTACAGATTTACACGATGCGAAAGAAGTAGACATTGTGATCGAAGCAGCTGTTGAAAATATGGAGATCAAAACAAAAATCTTCTCTCAATTAGATGAAATTGCTCCAGAGCATGCCATTCTAGCTTCAAACACGTCTTCTTTGCCGATTACAGAAATTGCCGCTGCAACAAAACGTCCAGAAAAAGTGATCGGAATGCACTTTATGAACCCTGTCCCAGTTATGAAGCTTGTTGAAATTATTCGTGGACTAGCAACAACAGACGAAGTGTATCAAGCAGTTGAAGACATGACAAAGAGCTTAACTAAAGTTCCGGTCGAGGTGGAGGACTTTCCAGGATTCGTTTCCAATCGTATCTTAATGCCAATGATTAATGAGGCTATTTTCACATTATATGAAGGTGTTGCAAGCAAGGAAGCCATTGATGAGGTCATGAAGCTTGGTATGAATCATCCAATGGGACCATTAACTTTAGCCGATTTTATTGGACTCGATACATGTTTATACATCATGGAAACTCTTCACGAAGGATTCGGGGATGACAAATATAGACCTTGTCCACTCCTAAGAAAATATGTTAAAGCAGGCTGGCTAGGGCGTAAGACAGGCCGTGGCTTCTATTCATACGAGTAACGATTACATCAAGGGGGAAACAGGGATGGAACTTGTGTTTACGGAAGAACAACAAATGATGAGGAAAATGGTGAGAGACTTTGCTCAAACAGAGATCGAACCATTCATTGAAAAGATGGAAGAGGGCGAATTCCCACGTGAAATCCTTAAGAAAATGGCTAGCCTTGGACTTATGGGGATTACCACTCCTGAGAAATATGGCGGCTCAGAAATGGACTTCACCTCTTATATCATTGCCATTCATGAGTTATCCAAAGTAAGTGCAACAGTGGGAGTCATCCTATCTGTTCATACTTCAGTAGGAACGAACCCTATCCTTTACTTTGGAACAGAGGAGCAAAAACAAAAGTATATTCCAAAATTAGCTTCAGGGGAATATCTCGGTGCGTTCTGTTTAACAGAGCCAAGTGCAGGTTCAGATGCAGGTGGCTTAAAAACAAAAGCAGTGAAAAAAGACGATCATTATCTTCTTAATGGATCAAAAGTGTTTATCACAAATGGTGGTGAAGCAGACACCTACATCGTCTTTGCCTCAACATCACCTGAAAATGGAAGCGGCGGGGTTTCGGCTTTTATCGTCGAAAAGGACACTCCTGGCCTGATCATTGGTAAGGACGAACATAAGATGGGTCTCTATGGTTCAAGAACCGTACAATTGACATTTGAAGATATGAAAGTTCCTGTTGAAAATCTGCTGGGAGAAGAGGGGAAAGGCTTCAAAATTGCGATGGCGAACCTTGAGGTTGGTCGAATCGGTATTGCTGCTCAGGCTCTAGGTATTGCAGAAGGTGCCTTTGATTATGCTACCGCCTATGCAAAAGAGCGTGTTCAGTTTGGGAAGCCGATTGCCGCTCAACAAGGAATTGGATTTAAGCTTGCAGACATGGCAACAAGTGTTGAAGGAGCAAAGTTGTTAGTGTATAGAGCTGCTGAGCTGCGTACCAAAGGTATCCCTTGTGGGAAAGAAGCATCGATGGCAAAGCTTTTCGCTTCAAAAACGGCAGTAGACGTATCGACGGAAGCGATCCAAGTATACGGCGGTTATGGTTATACAAAGGATTATCCAGTGGAAAGACTGTTCCGCGATGCAAAAGTAACAGAAATATACGAAGGAACAAGCGAAATCCAGCGTATGGTCATTGGTAAGCACCTACTAAAATAAGGTGTTTATGCAAACCTATTGGCAAAAGAAATAGGTTTTTCCACTCAAATAGCTATCTTTGAAGTCAGATAGATGAAGCAATTGCGCTTTACCAATTGCAGTGTTGAAAGGTTTTTTGGCTAAATTATTTTTTTTCAATAGATTGATTATTTACAGATTGAAACACAAGGGGAGAAAAAAGATGAAATTTCAATTATCAGAAGAACATGAAATGATCCGTAAAATGGTTCGTGATTTTGCAAAGAATGAAGTGGAACCTACTGCAGCTGAACGTGATGAAGAAGAACGATTTGATATGGAAATTTTCAAGAAGATGGCTGAACTAGGATTGACAGGTATTCCATGGCCTGAAGAATACGGTGGAATTGGAAGCGATTATTTAGCTTATTGTATCGCAGTAGAAGAGCTTTCACGCGTATGTGCTTCTACAGGTGTAACCCTTTCCGCTCATACATCTTTAGCGGGATGGCCGATTTATAAATTTGGAAGTGAAGAACAAAAACAAAAATACTTAAGACCTATGGCACAAGGGGAAAAAATGGGTGCCTACGGATTAACGGAGCCTGGTTCTGGGTCTGATGCAGGCGGAATGAAAACGACAGCTAAACTTGTTGGAGATCATTATATTTTAAATGGATCAAAGATTTTCATTACAAACGGCGGTATTGCAGATACTTATGTCGTGTTTGCTTTAACAGATCCTTCAGATCGACGCCGCGGAACAAGTGCATTTATCGTTGAAAGCGGATTTGAAGGGTTTTCAGTCGGTAAAAAAGAAAAGAAATTAGGGATCCGATCATCTCCAACAACGGAAATTGTTTTTGAAGATTGTAAAGTACCAAAAGAGAACCTTCTTGGAAATGAAGGAGATGGCTTTAAGGTTGCGATGATGACATTAGATGGGGGAAGAAATGGAATTGCAGCCCAAGCAGTTGGGATCGCACAAGGAGCCCTTGACGCGTCTGTTGACTATGCTAAAGAACGTGAACAATTCGGTAAGCCGATTGCAGCCAATCAAGGGATATCATTTAAATTAGCCGATATGGCAACAAGTATTGAAGCATCTAGATTATTAACCTACCAAGCTGCTTGGTTGGAGTCTGAAGGATTGCCATACGGAAAAGAATCCGCTATGTCTAAACTAATGGCTGGAGATACAGCGATGAAAGTAACGACAGAAGCGGTCCAAATCTTTGGGGGATACGGTTATACAAAAGATTATCCAGTCGAGCGTTACATGAGAGATGCCAAAATTACGCAGATCTATGAGGGAACACAAGAGATACAAAGACTCGTAATTTCTCGAATGATTACAAAATAATCATGTCACAGGGGATTTATTGTAAATGGGGAGAAAATGCACGGTTAAATAAAGGGGATTTTTATAAATAGCTGTTTTCGTAAGTATTTTATCAGTCCGATCTTTCCTTTTGATATCAAACATAAAAAAGGATTAGGGTATGGCTGACAATATGGCTTGCAAAGCAGGCATATAAATCTATTTTTCTATGGGGATGGGAAAATAGAAGATTTTGAAGGTTTTACTAAAAGGTCATGGTTCGTATTAGAAAGAATGTGGTTAAAGGCGGTTGAGATATGCTTAATAAACGAAGAGAGGTTCATGCCTCTGTAAAAGACGAAAAACTAGTAGAAAAACGGCGTGATGAGATGATACGAGGAGCCGTCTCTCTATTTAAACAAAAAGGCTATCACCGCACCACGACAAGAGAGATTGCTCGAGCCGCAGGATTTAGTATTGGGACACTTTATGAATATATTAGAACAAAAGAAGATGTTCTGTATTTAGTCTGCGATAGTATCTATGATCAGGTAAAAAATCAGCTTCAAAGGATGGATCTCGAAAAAGGGACATTGGAAAGTTTAAGATTAGGGATTGCTCACTATTTTCGAGTAGTAAATGAAATGCAGGATGAAGTCCTCGTCATGTATCAGGAAGCAAAATCACTCTCAAAGGATGCCTTACCATATGTTATTAGAAAAGAACTTGAAATGGTTGGGATGTTCGAAACATTAATCCAGAGATGTGTAGAAAACGAAGAGCTTCTTCTAAACGAAAGCCAAGTCCACATGCTCGCTCATAATATTTTTGTTCAAGGTCAAATGTGGGGATTCAGGCGATGGGCACTTCAGAAAAGGTTTTCTATCGAAGATTATATTGAAATGCAAACAGACTTATTGTTTTCAGGAATAAAGGGGTACGAAACGAATGAAAGAAAAGGGGGAGAATGATGAGCACGGTAGAGATTTATAAACCGAAGAACCATGTACGCTTTGTCACAGCTTCTAGTCTTTTTGATGGTCATGATGCTTCCATCAATATTATGAGAAGGATTATCCAGGCAACTGGAGCAGAAGTTATCCATCTTGGACATAATCGCTCTGTTGAAGAGGTTGTAAACGCAGCCATTCAGGAGGATGTTCAAGGGATTGCCATCTCTTCTTATCAGGGAGGACACGTAGAATACTTCAAATATATGTATGATCTTCTAAAAGAAAAAGGTGCCTCTCATATCCGTATTTACGGTGGAGGTGGTGGAGTTATCATCCCAAAAGAGATTAAAGAATTGCATGACTACGGAATTGCAAGGATCTTTTCTCCAGAGGATGGAAGAACTCATGGCCTTCAAGGAATGATCAATAATATGGTTGAAGAGTGCGACTTTCCAACTGTTACGGAGAGCATTCAACATGAAAAAGAGAAGCTTCAAGCTGGGGATATTCAAGCGGTTTCAAAGTTGATTACCCTTGCTGAGTATCAAATGACAGCAACACAAGAAGTAGCAGCAACAGCTCAAACCGTGTTAACAGAGGTGAAATCACTAGCTAAATCTGTACCAGTATTGGGGATTACAGGTACAGGTGGAGCAGGGAAAAGTTCATTGACGGATGAGTTGATCCGACGTTTCTTGAATGAATTAGAAGACAAAAAGGTAGCGATACTTTCGATTGACCCAACCAAACAAAAGACAGGTGGGGCACTCTTAGGTGACAGAATCAGAATGAATGCGATCTTCAATAACAGAGTGTACATGCGAAGTCTTGCAACAAGGGGATCAAAAACGGAGCTTTCATTAGCAATCAAAGATTCTATTGATGTGGTCAGAGCAGCAGGCTATGACCTAGTGATTGTCGAAACGAGCGGAATTGGTCAAGGGGATGCAGAAATAACAGAAATTTGTGATCTTTCCATGTACGTCATGACTAGTGAATTTGGAGCGCCGTCGCAGCTGGAGAAAATCGATATGATCGATTTTGCCGACTTAATTGTGATCAACAAATTTGAGCGGAAAGGTTCAGAAGATGCCAAGCGCCAAGTTCAAAAGCAATACCAACGAAGTCATTTATTGTTTGATAAAGAATTAGATGAAATGCCTGTGTATGGAACGATTGCGAGTCAGTTTAATGACCCTGGAACAAACGCGTTGTTCGCCGCTTTACTAGATGTAATTAAAGAAAAGAAAAACATTGATTGGAAGACATCCTTCTTAAAAAATGTTGACGTCGAAAAACAAAATGTCATTATTCCAAACGACCGTCGCTACTATTTACGAGAAATCACGGAGACCGTTCGCGGATACCACCGTAAAGCAGAAGAACAGGCGAGAATCGCCCGCAAGATTTTCCAATTAGAGGGAGCCATTGAAGCGGTGAAGGAAAAAGAAGTGAACGAAGAACTCATCACATCACTTCTCGCTTTAAAGGGGGAAACAGAAGAAAAGTTAACACCACAATCTAAAAAGATTTTAGCCCAATGGAATGACATGAAAGAGAAATACAGTGGAGATCAATTCGTTACTAAAATTCGTGACAAAGAGATCATCACTGAATTAAAAGTGAAAAGTTTATCAGGACTAGATATTCCCAAAGTCGCTCTTCCAAAATACGAGGATTTTGGAGAAATTCTTGGCTGGGTTTACAAAGAAAATGTCCCAGGAGCCTTCCCATACACTGCGGGAGTGTTTCCATTTAAGAGAAAGGGAGAAGATCCAAAACGCCAGTTTGCTGGTGAAGGTACACCTGAAAGAACAAATCGCCGTTTTCACTACCTATCAAAGGATGACGATGCAAAACGTTTAAGTACCGCATTTGATTCCGTTACACTCTATGGCGAAGACCCAGACCACCGACCAGATATTTATGGAAAGGTTGGAGAAAGTGGAGTAAGCATCTGTACGTTAGAGGATATGAAAAAACTTTATAGTGGCTTTGATCTTTGCCATCCTTCCACCTCTGTGTCGATGACGATTAACGGTCCTGCCCCGATCATCTTAGCTATGTTTATGAATACAGCTATCGATCAAAAGGTGAAAAAGAAGGAAGAAGAACTCGGAAGAACCCTCAGCCTAGAAGAGTTTACAGAAGTAAAAGAAGCCACCTTATCCGTTGTACGGGGTACTGTTCAAGCGGATATTTTAAAAGAAGATCAAGGTCAAAACACGTGTATCTTCTCGACAGAATTTGCTTTGAGAATGATGGGGGATATCCAACAATACTTTATTGATCATAAAGTGAGAAATTACTACTCCGTATCAATATCTGGGTATCATATTGCAGAAGCTGGGGCCAATCCAATTTCACAACTAGCCTTTACGCTTGCAAACGGTTTTACGTATGTGGAATATTATTTGAGCCGTGGAATGAATATTGATGACTTTGCTCCAAACTTATCATTCTTCTTCTCAAACGGTCTCGATCCAGAATATACAGTGATTGGCCGTGTTGCAAGAAGAATCTGGTCAACGGTTATGAGAGATAAATATGGAGCGAATGAGCGAAGCCAAAAGCTTAAATACCATATCCAAACTTCTGGTCGTTCCCTCCATGCCCAAGAAATTGACTTTAATGATATTCGTACTACCTTACAAGCTTTAATGGCCTTGCAAGATAACTGTAATTCACTTCATACAAATGCCTATGATGAAGCGATTACGACACCAACAGAAGAATCCGTTCGTCGTGCAATGGCGATCCAAATGATTATTACGAAAGAGCATGGATTAACAAAGAATGAAAATCCACTGCAAGGATCCTTTGTCATCGAAGAACTAACGGATTTAGTAGAAAATGCCGTATTAACAGAATTCGAACGTATCAATGATCGTGGCGGCGTACTTGGAGCAATGGAAACCCAATATCAACGCGGGAAAATACAAGAAGAGTCAATGTTTTATGAAATGAAGAAGCATTCTGGTGAATTACCTATTGTTGGGGTTAACACTTATTTAAATCCTAACCCTCCGTCAGAAGATGAAATGAATAATATGGAGCTTGCAAGAGCTTCAAAAGATGAGAAAGAAACGCAAATTAAGAACCTACGGGATTTTCAATCAAGTAATGAGGACAAAACAGCAACGGCCATCAACCGTTTGAAAGAAGCGGCTGTTAATGATGGAAATATATTTGCTGAATTAATGGAAACGGTAAAAGTAGCAAGCCTTGGCCAAATTACAAAAGCCCTCTATGAGGTAGGGGGTCAATACCGAAGAAATATGTAACATAAAATGAGTGAGGGTGTCCCAAAGGGGTCGGGAACTACATTATTTTTCAATATTTAGAAGATGTTTTGAGGGCTTCTTCTATCTGTTGAAGTGGTGGTTCCTGTCACCTTGATTTGGGACACCCTCTTCATTATATTTATCACTTGTTTAAAGAATGGAAGATGTGTTAAGACTAGTATCGTCTTTCCTAAAGGCTCTTTTCGTAACTTTGTTGCATTTGATCAATTATAAACATTTTAAATAATTCAATACTAGTGAAGTATTTATTGCTTTGACGATAAGATGCCCCGAGTCCTTAATCATTACGGGTTTCTATTCTTGTTCAAAAAGCAATAATCATGCGCAAACAGCCTTCCTAAAATTTAACGGAGACTTAATATTAATTTTTATCAGTTTCTATTATAATGAGGATGAAAGTAAGTCAAGGCGATTAACCGACTTTTTTATACGGGAAGTGAAAATGTGAAGACTCTCATTAAATATGGACTCCTAATTATAGTATTTGCACTTTCTCTATTCTTATATCACCATCAGCTCGGTTCCATTCCATTCTTAATTCTTTCTTTTTATTTCATTTATGAGGCTTACCGTGAATGCACAAAGGATAATGGTAGAGGGCAAAATCCACATGTAGAAGAAGGCAAAACACCCTGACTCTATGAAAGTAAAAAAATCTAAGAAAAACTAGATAAATAATAGCATAAACACACGTCTTTTGTTTATAATGAATAATATGGATTTTTGTGCGAAAATCAAAGGTTTTTGCCCTTTTTCACTCTATTTTTTAGAGTGTTAATTATAGAAAGGAAGTGCGTACTGTGAGTCTAAAGAAAATAGCAAAAGAAGAATTGCTTGAAATGTCTTTTATTGAAATCGCTCATGAGTTACTAGTTGATAAAAAGCAACCTTATTCATTTAATGACCTATTGAAGGAAATTGGCAAGATCCTTGAGTTATCTGATAGTGAGGTTCGCTCTCGAATGGTTCAATTTTATACAGACCTAAATATTGATGGCCGCTTCATGGCTCTCGGTGAAAATCGCTGGGGATTAAGAGCTTGGTATCCTGTTGATCAAATTGAAGAAGAAACGGTTCCAACCATCAAAACAAGAAAGAAAAAAGCGAAAAAAGTGGTAGATGAAGACGAGGAAGATTATGAAGATCTTGACGAAGAGGATCTAGACTATGATGATCTTGATGATGTTGAAGAAGAGGATCTCTCTGACGATGATGACGATGAGGAAGACTTCGACGAAGATGAAGAGGAAGAAGATCTAGAAGATGACCTCGAAATCGAAGAAGATGAGTACGACTTAGATGACGATGAAGAAGATGATGAAGAAGATGAAGAGGAAGAAAAAGACGAGTAACAGAAATAAAATCTGTGCTTGACTTCTTACTTTTAGGAAGGTAGTATTTTATTTGGGCTCCTTAAAAAAGGACTGAACGAATACATTCAACGCTCCCCTTACTCGTACAGAGTAAGCGGGGCGTTTTTTATTTGAAGGAAAGAAAGTATAAAAATTAGGAGTGTATATGGATAAAAGGTTTATCTGTGTCCAGCTCCAGCGCCTAGCCCTTCGAGTCATAAGCAAGTCATGAAGGAAGGAAAACCACCCTTCCTTCATGGCTCGTCTTATGCTTGTCAGGGCTGAACAAGGCGCTTACGCTTTTCCTTATTGCACCCAATCTCAATTAAATCTACTTTTTTAGACTAATGTTCAGCTTAGCTGAACATACTTTTTTTAGGTAATATTTTAAAGGGGGACCACTTTGTGACCAAGTATATTTTTGTTACCGGCGGTGTTGTGTCATCTTTAGGAAAAGGTATCACAGCTGCGTCTCTAGGAAGACTATTAAAAAATAGAGGATTATCTATAACAATCCAAAAGTTTGATCCATACATTAACGTGGACCCTGGAACCATGAGTCCATACCAACATGGTGAAGTTTTTGTAACAGATGATGGTGCAGAAACGGATTTGGATTTAGGTCATTATGAGCGTTTTGTAGATATTAATCTGACGAAGTACAGCAGTTTGTCTACAGGAAAAATTTATTCCACGGTTCTAAAAAAAGAACGCCGTGGAGATTATTTAGGTGGAACAGTACAAGTTATTCCACATATCACGAATGAAATTAAGGAACGTGTATTCCGTGCAGGACGTGAAACCAATGCCGATGTAGTCATTACAGAAATTGGCGGAACGGTTGGAGACATTGAATCCCTCCCATTCTTAGAAGCCATTCGTCAAATTAAAAGTGACGTTGGCCGTGATAATGTGATGTATATTCACTGTACATTAGTTCCATATATTAAAGCAGCAGGAGAAATGAAAACAAAGCCGACACAACATAGTGTTAAGGAACTTCGCAGCCTAGGTATTCAACCAAACGTCATCGTCGTTCGTACTGAAATGCCAATGACTCAAGACATGAAAGATAAGATTGCACTTTTCTGTGATATTGATGAGCGTGCGGTAATTGAAGCGATGGATGCCGATACTCTTTATGCGGTTCCAATTTCCTTGCAAGATCAAAAGCTCGATCAACTCACCTGTGAGCATCTAAAACTAGATTGCCGCGAACCAGATATGGAAGAATGGAACGAACTCTTGAACAAAGTACGTAACCTTTCTCGTAAAACAAAAATTGCGTTAGTAGGTAAATACGTAGAATTGCAAGATGCGTATATTTCTGTTGTTGAAGCATTAAAACATGCTGGTTATCAATTCGACGCAGACATTGAAGTAAAATGGTTAAACTCTGAACTTGTAACAAAGGAAAACATAGGAGAACTCCTTCAGGATGTTGACGGAATTCTTGTACCAGGCGGCTTCGGTGATCGTGGAGTAGAGGGGAAAATTGCCGCTACTCAATATGCTCGGGAAAATAAGGTACCATTCCTTGGAATTTGTTTAGGAATGCAATTAGCATCAGTCGAGTATGCACGCAACGTCCTTGGTCTAGAAGGAGCTCACTCTGCTGAACTCAACCCAGAAACAAATTACCCTGTCATTGATTTATTACCGGAACAAAAAGACATTGAAGATCTAGGCGGAACCCTGCGTCTTGGACTCTATCCATGTAAATTGATTCAAGGAACAAAAGCTTATGAAGCATATGATGGTGAAGTCGTTTATGAGCGCCACCGCCATCGCTATGAGTTCAACAACCATTACCGTGAACAAATGGAAAAAGAAGGATTCATTTTCTCAGGAACAAGCCCTGATGGACGCCTTGTGGAAATTATAGAATTAGCAGACCACCCATGGTTTGTCGCATCCCAATTCCACCCAGAATTCACATCCCGCCCAACACGCCCGCAGCCATTATTTAGAGATTTTATCAATGCGGCATTGGTGAATGGAGAAAAATAAGCATAATGAACAAAATCCCCTATTCTTTGGATGGGGGATTTTTTTGGATATAAGGCGCAAAACACCATTCAGAAAAAAATAATCACTACAGGGGGTAGTCACTCCCAAGAAATCCTCATAAAATTTAAATGAAATACAGGTACCATCCAAGAAACCACTAAATAATTGGAGGGACTGACACCACGAATTAAAAGCACTCGCTAACAACCTAAAAATGTCAACTAAAACAAATAGTTTATTGAATGATAAGAATATACAAATCTCAAGATTGGAAATAGGTATGAAAAATGTGCTTTGGTGCTTTGGTACCGTGAAAAATCTTCGAAGTGAAAATGACGGTAAGAAAGGAG
>JANAVG010000005.1:0-124377 GCA_024213275.1 Rossellomorea sp. BNER | reverse complement strand
CTCTATGATGCCGTGAAAACCCACAGAAGTGAAAATGACGGTAAGAAAGGAGCTCTATGATGCCGTGAAAACCCACAGAAGTGAAAATGACGGTAAGAAAGGAGCTCTATGATGCCGTGAAAACCCACAAAAGTGAAAATGACGGTAAGAAAGGAGCTCTATGATGCCGTGAAAACCCACAAAAGAGAAAATGACGGTAAGAAAGGAGCTCTATGATGCCGTGAAAAACCACAAAAGTAAAAATAAGCACTCAAATGAACGGAGTGAAGGCCCTAAAGAAGCTAGAAATTTAAAAATTAGTTAAGAAATCATTGATGACTAAGCCTAGCGACTTAGGTGTAATCAACTAAAAGTCTGTCACCCCAAGAAAGCCCACAATAAAATTAACTACATTTAACTTCCTAAGTGGCTCCCAATAGAAGGGACTGACATCAAGCACCTGCTCAAAGCAACCAATTTAAATAAAAAGAATATTGACAAAATTATTACATATAGTTATGATATCCATTAAACGAACGTTAAAATTTCATATTTCTCTTATAAAGAGTAGGCAGAGGGACTGGCCCGATGACGCCCGGCAACCTATCGTTCATACGAAAAGGTGCTAATTCCTGCAGGAAAATTTCCTGAGTGATAAGAGTTGGTATATACATAACCTCTTTTCCTTAGGAAAAGAGGTTTTTTGTTTTTTTACTTAAATTTAATAAAGGAAAAGGAGATTGTTCAATGAGAAAACGCGCGGGGGTCTTATTAATCGTTTTAACGCTAATGGCGAGTTTACTTGCAGCATGTCAGCCAAATCTATCACAAGAGGCAAATACTGATAAAAGTGGGAATAGCGGTGGAAAAGAGGAGCATCCACTAGCAAACAAAAAGATTGCTTTGATTATGCAAATCAACTTAGGGACGTTCTCTGCCCAATATATTGCAGGTGTGAAAGAACAGGTTGAGAAATTTGGCGGAGAGGTTCAAGTTTTTACATCTGACGGAGATTTAGCGAAAATGTCGTCAAACCTGGATGCAGCTATTAATCAAAAATTTGATGGGATCCTAATCGATCATGGGACAAAAGAAGCTCTTCAAGCTGGAGTGGATAAAGCGAAGGAAGCAGGAATTCCTGTAGTTGCATTTGATGCAGATGTCCAAGGGGAAGAGGTTACTGTTTTGGAACAAGGTGACCAAAAGATGGCTGAACTAAGTTTAAATAAGTTGAAGGAAGATATAGGTGGGAAAGGAAATATTGTAAAGATTTGGGTGGCAGGCTTTGCTCCGATGGAAAGAAGACAAGTGGCTTATGAGCAATTTTTAGAAGAGAACCAAGAGATCAAGGAAATTGCCGCTTTTGGAGCAGCTACACAAAATACGGCACTAGATACCCAAGCTCAAATGGAAGCCATCCTAAAACAATATCCAAACAAAGGGGATATTGACGCAGTCTGGGCGGCATGGGATGAATTTGCAAAAGGGGCTGTTCGTGCTATTGAAGCAGCGGGAAGAACGGAAATTAAAGTATACGGAATTGATATGAGTGATGAAGACCTACAAATCATTCAAAAGCCTAATAGTCCTTGGGTGGCATCAGCTGCTGTTGATCCAAAAGATATCGGCCGAATCCAAGTGAGGTTCCTATATCAAAAGCTAAATGGTGACAAAACACCTAAAAAAGTTGTATTGGATCCAGTATTTATTGAAAAAGAACAATTACCAGAAGAAGAGATCACAACAGATGACCTTCACAAACATGTAAAAGGCTGGGGTGCAAGTAAACAAGGGTATACAGAAGAACTGAAAGAACTTGAATCAAATTAGGTTTGGGAAGAAATAAGAGGGGCTGAAACCCGTCCCTCCTTATTCCTAGAATTTTTTCTAATAGGGGGAATCAAAATGACAGAAATGCTATTAGAAATGAAGGGAATTTATAAAACGTTTGGAGCAAACAAAGCATTACAAGGAGCCCATTTTCAATTATCCAAAGGAGAGGTTCATGCTTTATTAGGTGCAAATGGAGCAGGAAAGAGTACATTAATTAAAATTCTTTCCGGAGCCTATACATCGGATAATGGAGCTTTATTACTAGATGGAAGTCTCAGGCGGTATAAAACCCCACGTGAAGCCAAGTTATTAGGCATTCATTGTGTCTATCAGGAAGTTGATACAGCCATTGTTCCTGAATTAACTGTAGCTGAAAATATTTTGCTAGATGAATTAGCAACCGATAGAAAGGTATTTGTTTCTTTTCAGAAAATAAAGGAGAAAGCTGAACGTGCATTAAAGCGAATCCTTGCTCATCATATCCAAGTTCATAAGCAGGCTTCAGAGCTTACCTTAGCTGAAAAACAAATGATCCTTATAGCAAGAGCTCTTAATCAGCAAGCCAAGCTTATCATACTAGATGAACCAACGGCACCTTTAAGTTCAGAGGAAGCGGAGAATTTGTTTAAAGTGGTAGAACAATTAAAAGCCCAGGGGGTGGGGATTATTTTCATCTCTCACCGTCTTCCAGAAGTGTTCCGAATTTCAGACCGTATTACGGTCATGAGAGACGGAGAGACGATCAACACCTTTGACACGAGTAAAACCTCACCTCAAGAAGTAGTGGAGGAAATGTTAGGTGGGAGCTTTCAAGAAGAATTCCCAATACGTGAACACTCGTTAGGAGAGCCCTTTTTTACAGTTGAAATTCTTTCAGATGGTGATAAGATCAACAATCTTTCTTTACATGTATCCGAGGGTGAGATAGTAGGAGTAGTCGGATTAGTGGGGGCTGGTAAAACCGAATTGGCGAAAGCTATTTTTGGCGCTACTCCTAATCTAAAAGGGAAATGGAAACTCAAAGGGAAGAGCTTTAAGTGTAAGGTTCCTAGGGATGCTGTTAAACAAGGGATTGTTCTCGTTCCCGAAGAAAGACGGAAAGAAGGTCTATTTATCGAAGAATCAGTTAAACAAAACCTCTCTTTTCCATTTCTAAAGTCCTTTTCAAAAAGATTGTTCATCCAAAAGGGAAAAGAACGAAGCTTCGCAAAAGACATGATCAAAAAACTAGGAATAAAGACCGATCACGAAAATACACCTTTAGAGTTTTTAAGTGGAGGGAATCAACAAAAGGTTGCCATTGGAAAATGGCTATCAAATGATGCAGAACTCTTTTTATTTGATGAACCGACAAAAGGAGTCGATATTGGAGCGAAAAAGGAAATCTTCCAACTCATTCAATCATTGGCCCAAAACGGAAAAGGGGTTCTTTATTTTTCCTGTGAATTCAATGAAATTGTTGGAATTTCTGACCGAATCCTTGTTTTATACGATGGAAAAATTGTAAAGGAGCTATCGAAAGAAGAAGCCACCCAAGAAAAATTATTGCTATACGCTAGTGGAGGAGAGTAGATCGTCATGAAGAACAAAAGCATCGAGTTTCTGTTTAAATACGGAGCCATTCTTTTATTGGGAGTGGTGCTCTTATTTTTCAGCTTTTATAATCCCTATTTTTTTACCTATGACAATATATCAGATATTCTAAGATCCATTTCTATTGTTACGATCCTAGCCATTGGGGTCACGTTTACTCTTATTGTGGATGGGTTTGATTTATCTGTTGGATCGACAATGTCGCTTTCAACCGTTGTGACAGCTTCTCTTATGGTTTGGTACGAGGCTCCTTTGTTGCTTGTAATCATCATTCCTATTTTTGTTGGGGCTCTTGTTGGATTATTTAATTCATTACTTATTGTGAGAATTGGAATTCCTGATTTATTAGCAACATTAGGAGCTATGTACATTATCGCAGGGGTTCACCGTACTTACACAGAAGGGTACTCCATTTATAATCAAATGCCATTAACATCTGGAGGTACAGCACCTGGAGAGTTTACCTCTTCTTTTCTATGGATAGGGCAAGGACAGTTAGTAGGAATCCCTGTTCCAGTAATCATTATGCTACTACTCGTAGCAGCCGTTTATATTATTTTGCACCATACACGCTGGGGAAGAGTTTTTTACATGACAGGAGGAAACGTGGAGGCAGCAAGACTATCAGGAGTAAGAGTAAATAGGATAAAGCTTATGGCATATGTTTTATCTGGAATTTTTGCTGGATTAGCAGGAATCTTATTTGCAGCTCGCGTAGGGTCAGGACAAATGGATGCTGGTTCCCCCTTGCTAATGGAAGCAGTCGCAGCAGTTTTCGTAGGCTATTCGGTATTCGGAGCGGGCAAACCCAATGTAATAGGAACATTCTTTGGAGCGGCTTTAATAGGTATCCTTCTCAATGGATTAACAATGATGAACCTTCCATACTACGCATTCGAAATCATCAAAGGCGCTGTACTGGTCCTAGCATTAGCCGTAACCTATATACACTCAAAAAAGAAACATGCTTAAATCGAAAATAAACAACTTTCCGATGGAGGGACTAACACCACGAACTTAAAAGAAAAAGCACTCGCTTAAACCAAAGCAGGAGAGTTCAAAACGTAAAAAGAGCCCTATTAAAATGCCATGAAATACACACGCTTCAAAAACCCTCCCCCTGATAACGAACTTCAGCACCATCTTGTCAGGAGTACAGGGGTCCGTCACTCCCAAGATAGATTGATATAAATGAACATGAAATACAATCTCTATCTAGGGGAAATCTTGAATGGGGGGGACTGACACCACGCACTTGAGACGAGCACTCACTCGATTCAAAGCAGAAAACTCTACTCAATCTCCTCCAAAATTTCCTCCAATGTAAATTTTATAGCAAAATAAATATAAAGAGCAGCCATACTAGAAGGAAATCCAACTCTTTCTCCTAGCTCATTTGGAAGTAACCCTTTTATAACTTTCGTATTTATATGAAAATCAGCAATGTCTACCAAACTTTCATCATCTTCTTTTGTTACCCCAGAGACTGCAACGAAAGGAATGCCTAGCTGATTCAATTCCTTTGCTAGTTCAACAGCTTCAGAATCTGTAGAGTAGCGAGAGACTATTAATACACGATCTGCTTCAGAAAGGGCTGTGGGATCTTCAAGTCTAAGAGCATTAGATAAAGGTTCTTCTCCCTCAAGAGCTTCTAACGTAATTGCTTCCATCTCTTTATATCCTTTAATATAAATATGTCCTTCGCCTATAGCCGCTTGCGCTAATAGACGTGCACTATCTTCAAGTGAAAATTCTTCATTAGTTTGTATGCGATTAAACAATCCTGTCAATTGTGTTGTAAACATTTTAATCAAAAAAATCTCTCCTTCACAGTTATCTCTATCGCTTTTATTATAAAAGAGGTAGGAATGAGAAGTAAAATCAAAGGAAAAGAAGGAATTGTCTATAGAAAGATAGAAGTATACTTCTGAATAGAGATATACATAACCGAAAATAGGCAAGTGGTCGGAATTACCAAAATGAATAGCAAAAATTAAGGGAAGAGGTGGATGAAATGAAGGAAAAAATCTTAATCGTCGATGACCAATTTGGAATTCGCATCCTACTTAATGAGGTACTTCAGAAGGAAGGCTATGAAACGTTTCAGGCAGCGAATGGAATCCAAGCACTAGAGATTGTAGACAAGCATTCCCCTGATTTAGTTTTATTAGATATGAAAATTCCGGGGATGGATGGAATTGAAATATTAAAGAGGATGAAGCAGAAGGATCAAGATATTCGTGTTATTATTATGACAGCATACGGTGAGTTAGATATGATTCAAGAAGCAAAGGATTTGGGTGCACTTACTCATTTTGCAAAACCTTTTGACATTGACGATATTCGTAAAGCAGTAAGAGAATATATTCCAATGTAACCCCTTCCAATATTTTGAAGATTGGAAATAGTATTTCTTTTAACAAAAACCTTTCACTCAGTTGGTAAAATGATTAGTGTTTTGGTATGATACAAGTGAAATTATCAAACAATGATTAGGGTAGCCATTACATAAACCCAGCACTTTCCATAAAGAAAGCACTGACTGGATAAAGGAGGAAATTTTTAAATGCCATTAGTTTCTATGAAAGACATGCTTATTACAGCTAAAGAAAATAGTTATGCAGTAGGTCAATTTAACTTAAATAATCTTGAGTTCACTCAAGCGATTCTTCAAGCTGCAGAAGAAGAAAAGTCACCCGTGATCTTAGGCGTATCTGAAGGTGCTGCTCGTTACATGGGTGGATTTAAAACGACGGTAAAAATGGTTGAAGGGCTTATGGAAGATTACAACATCACAGTTCCTGTAGCGATTCATTTAGACCATGGTTCAAGCTATGATAAATGTAAAGAAGCCATTGATGCGGGATTTACTTCTGTTATGATTGATGCTTCTCATGATCCATTTGAAGAAAACATTGCAACGACTTCAAAGGTTGTAGAATATGCTCATTCTAAGAATGTTTCTGTTGAAGCTGAATTAGGTACTGTTGGCGGACAAGAAGACGACGTAATTGCAGATGGCGTTATTTATGCTGATCCGAAAGAATGTCAAGAGCTTGTAGAACGTACAGGTATCGATTGCCTGGCTCCTGCATTAGGTTCTGTTCATGGTCCATATAAAGGTGAACCAAACCTAGGATTCAAAGAAATGGAAGAAATTGGTGCAGCCACTGGTTTACCACTTGTTCTTCACGGTGGAACGGGTATCCCAACAAAAGATATTCAAAAAGCTATTTCTTATGGAACGGCTAAAATTAACGTAAATACAGAAAACCAAATCGCTTCAGCGAAAAAGGTTCGTGAAGTACTAGCAGAAAATGCTGAAATGTACGATCCACGTAAATACTTAGGACCTGCACGTGAAGCCATCAAAGCTACAGTAATTGGCAAAATGCGTGAGTTTGGTTCTTCAAACCAAGCATAATCAATAATCGAGAAAACAAGTTAGGGTAGGGACTGGCATAAGCAATGGTCAGTCCCTTCCGTGCATTATAAAAATATTGAAAATTTCGTCGAAAGAGGGTAGAAACTATGAAATTTTTTATTGATACAGCAAACATGGAAGAAATTAAAGAAGCACATGAATGGGGAATTATCTCTGGAGTCACAACAAATCCTTCACTTGTAGCAAAAGAGAAAGATGTTTCTTTCCATGATCGTTTACGTGAGATTACAGATCTAGTAGATGGTTCCGTAAGTGCAGAAGTCATTGCATTAGACGCAGAAGGAATGATTAAAGAAGGAAGAGAGCTTGCTAAAATTGCGCCAAATATTACGGTAAAAGTTCCGATGACCCCAGATGGATTGAAGGCAACGGCTGTATTTGCTAAGGAAGGAATTAAGACAAATGTAACGTTAATTTTTAGTGCAAACCAAGCTTTACTAGCTGCAAGAGCTGGAGCATCTTATGTTTCACCATTCTTGGGCCGTTTAGACGACATTGGTCACGATGGACTTGAACTAATTTCAAAGATTGCAGAGATTTTTGCTATACATGGAATTGAATCTGAAATTATTGCAGCATCGATTCGTCATCCTCAACATATTACTGAGGCAGCATTAAGAGGTGCAGACATTTCAACAACTCCATTTAAAGTGTTAAAGCAAATATTCCATCATCCATTAACTGATAAAGGGATCGAAGCATTCTTAAACGATTGGAGCAATCGCTAGAAGCTGAGTGAAAATATAGGTCATTTGGTTTATTCTAAAAAAATTCTATTACCTATACATGTTTTTTGTATAAATGTATAAACTAGTAGGTAATACCTCGTAGAATCTTCTCGAATGGAAAAATAATCCTATATAAAACTTCATTAATGATCAACAAGATTTGGAAGGAGTCTAAAATGGAAAAGCTTAAAATTGCAGGAGGCTATCCGCTAAAAGGCACGATTAAAGTTAGTGGTGCTAAAAATAGCGCTGTAGCCTTGATCCCGGCAACCATTCTTGCCGACTCTCCGGTAACAATAGAAGGATTACCTGAAATTTCAGATGTGCTCACCTTACAATCACTCCTCGAAGAAATCGGTGGAACTGTTTCTTTTGAAGATGGAGAAATGAGAGTGGATCCTTCAGAAATGATATCCATGCCATTGCCAAGTGGAAAAGTGAAAAAGCTTAGAGCTTCCTATTATCTGATGGGGGCAATGCTTGGTCGCTTCAAAAAGGCTGCAATTGGATTACCTGGTGGATGTCACTTGGGGCCACGTCCAATTGACCAGCATATTAAAGGATTTGAGGCGCTAGGTGCCGAAGTAACAAATGAGCAAGGGGCCATCTATCTTAGAGCAGATGAACTAAGAGGGGCTCGTATTTATCTTGACGTTGTTAGTGTAGGAGCTACGATTAACATTATGCTAGCTGCTGTAAGAGCAAAAGGTAGAACGATTATTGAAAATGCGGCGAAGGAACCTGAAATTATCGATGTTGCCACTCTATTAACAAATATGGGGGCAAAGATAAAAGGTGCAGGGACCGACGTTATTCGTATTGATGGAGTGGAGGAATTAAGTGGCTGTCGCCATACGATTATTCCTGATCGAATTGAAGCTGGAACCTACATGATTCTAGCAGCTGCTAGTGGGGCTGGTGTATTAATAGATAATGTTATTCCCCTTCACTTAGAATCTCTCATTGCGAAGCTAAGAGAAATGAAAGTGCCAATTGATGTTGGAGCAGAGCAAGTATTTATTGGTAAAGCGGATTATATAAACTCTGTTGATATTAAGACCCTCGTATATCCTGGCTTTCCAACGGATCTTCAACAGCCATTTACTACACTTTTAACAAAAGCAGAAGGATCTGCGGTTGTCACGGATACGATTTATTCGGCTAGGTTTAAGCATATTGATGAGCTAAGACGTATGAATGCCAACATTAAAGTAGAAGGGCGTTCAGCCATTGTGAATGGACCTATTCAGCTTCAAGGAGCGAAAGTAAAAGCTAGCGACTTGAGAGCCGGAGCAGCATTAGTAATAGCAGGGCTGCTAGCGGAAGGAATAACGGAAGTCACTGGTTTAGAGCATATTGATAGAGGATATAGTAACCTAGTTGAGAAATTAGAAGGTTTAGGTGCAACTATTTGGCGTGAAAAAATGACGGCTGAAGAACTAGAACAATTGAAAAGTTCCTAGTTGGTTTTAAAAATAGAGAAAAATAACCCATCCTACTTCTAATTGTGTTACAATATATTCGATAATATGTTATACAAATATGCAGATATTAACGTATTTGTGACACGGGAGGCAAAAACAGATGGAAAGAAGTTTATCGATGGAGCTTGTTCGTGTAACAGAAGGTGCTGCACTAGCTTCTGCACGATGGATGGGAAGAGGAAAGAAAGACGAAGCGGATGATGCTGCAACATCTGCCATGCGCGATGTTTTTGATACCGTTCCTATGAAAGGGACAGTAGTAATTGGGGAAGGTGAAATGGACGAAGCCCCAATGCTATATATTGGAGAAAAATTAGGGACAGGCTATGGACCTCGAGTAGATGTAGCTGTTGATCCTTTAGAAGGAACAAATATTTTGGCAGCTGGTGGTTGGAATGCATTAGCCGTTCTAGCTGTAGCTGATCATGGCAATTTACTGCATGCTCCTGATATGTATATGGATAAAATCGCAGTTGGACCGGAAGCAGTAGGACAAGTAGATATTAATGCTTCGGTTTTAGATAATCTAAAAGCGGTAGCAAAGGCTAAAAATAAAGATATAGAAGATGTTGTTGCAACCGTTTTAGATCGGGAACGTCATCAGCATATTATTTCTCAGTTAAGAGAAGCAGGTGCTAGAATTAAATTGATTAATGATGGTGATGTAGCTGGGGCAATGAATACAGCTTTTGACCATACAGGCGTTGACATTCTATTCGGATCTGGCGGAGCACCAGAAGGAGTTCTTTCCGCCGTTGCGCTTAAATGCCTAGGTGGAGAAATCCAAGGGAAACTTCTTCCGCAAAATGATGCCGAATTAGAACGCTGTATCGGAATGGGATTAGATGTTAACAAAGTTTTACGTATGGAAGATCTAGTATGCGGGGATGATGCCATTTTCGCTGCTACGGGGGTTACGGACGGAGAGTTATTGCGTGGAGTTCAATTGAAAGGCACGCATGGTTTAACACACTCTGTTGTTATGAGAGCGAAGTCAGGGACTGTTCGTTTTATTGATGGACGTCACAGCTTACAGAAAAAACCTAATTTAGTCATCAAGTAAGACAAAAATAGGGGTAGACTCGGGAAGTTTAAGTTTTTAGTATTCACTTCCCAAGTCTTCCCCATCTTATCTTCTTTGTTAAGGTTGTTGTCTCATGAGTATGGTAAAATCACAAACTCCATCGATTCCGACTTATCTCTTCTGACATCAAATATACAAAGGAAAAAAGGATTTTTGTTCTTGGACTAAGAGCGAAAAGATGATAAAAAACATCCTAAAAATATATAAATGGTGCGGATTTCCCTCATATTCCGTATCTTTCCTTCCTTTTTATCGATTCCAATGATTGATTCTTTTATCATTATGTGGTTAAAATAGTAATTGTTTTCTTCAAAGTATCTTATAAAAATAGCTTCTGATTATTCTTCAGTCATACTATTTTCCAACAATACTCCTACCATAGTGCTTTTTCTTTTTTATATCTATTAAAAATTACATATGGTAGAACGACTAAAATAAAGAGTGGTGTCATTATGGCAGAGTTAACAATTTCAAGTTTAGAAAATATGAAATTAAAAGAGCTTTATGAACTTGCAAGAGAATATAAAGTTTCCTATTACAGTAAATTAACAAAAAGAGAATTGATTTTTGCTATTTTAAAAGCGCGTGCAGAACAAGAAGGTTATTTCTTCATGGAAGGTGTTTTAGAAATTATTCAATCAGAAGGATTCGGATTCCTTCGACCAATTAACTATTCACCTAGCTCGGAAGATATTTATATTTCTGCGTCGCAAATTCGTCGTTTTGATTTAAGAAACGGTGATAAAGTATCTGGTAAAGTACGTCCTCCAAAAGAGAACGAGCGCTATTTCGGATTGCTTCATGTGGAAATGGTCAATGGGGAAGAGCCTGAAGCATCTAAAGAACGAGTTCATTTTCCAGCATTAACTCCATTATATCCAGATCGCCAAATCATGTTAGAGACAAGTCCTTCAAAGATTTCAACTCGAATTATGGATTTGATTTCTCCCGTTGGATTTGGTCAACGTGGATTGATTGTTGCCCCGCCAAAAGCAGGTAAAACAATGCTATTAAAGGAAATTGCCAATTCTATTACGACGAATAATCCTGAGGCTGAACTAATTATCTTATTAATTGACGAGCGCCCAGAGGAAGTAACCGATATTGAACGTTCTGTTGAAGCTGAAGTAGTCAGCTCAACGTTTGACGAGGTCCCTGAAAATCACATTAAAGTGACAGAGTTAGTGCTAGAAAGAGCGATGCGTCTTGTCGAGCATAAGCGTGATGTAATTATCTTAATGGATAGTATTACTCGTTTAGCTCGTGCTTATAACCTTGTTATTCCTCCAAGTGGTCGTACATTATCAGGGGGGATTGATCCTGCCGCATTCCACCGTCCGAAACGTTTCTTCGGTGCAGCGCGTAATATCGAAGAAGGCGGTAGCTTAACCGTTCTAGCAACGGCACTTGTGGATACAGGATCTCGTATGGATGATGTTATTTATGAAGAATTTAAAGGGACAGGAAATATGGAACTTCACCTTGATCGCTCTCTTGCAGAAAGACGTATTTTCCCGGCAATCGATATTCGTCGTTCTGGAACGAGAAAAGAAGAACTCCTTATTGCACCTCAAAACCTTGAAAGATTATGGGCAATTAGAAAAGCAATGGCAGATGCTCCAGACTTCGCAGAGAAATTCATTCGTAAGCTAAAACAATCAAAAACCAACGAGGAATTTTTCGAAACACTTCATGAGCAGTCAAAAGCTAGAAGCCGAAGCTAGACTAAGCTAAAAATATAGCCTTATGACGACATTGAGATGAAGCTCGGCACGATCCATTTTTGGTAGGTATTTACAGAAAAATGGAAGCCGATAGAGCGATAATCGGGTTGCAAATGTCCCATCTCCTTGTTATAATATTTTTTGTGTGATTAAACGAACTGGATGCGGTAAGGGGCTGGCTATTACTCTCATGCTTATGCTCATATCGCATATTATCTCGAATATATAACTCTGTTTCAGATGATTCAGGGCGGAAGGAGATGAAAAGAATGAAAACAGGAATTCATCCTAAATACCAAAAGATCAAAGTTTCTTGTGCATGTGGAAATGAGTTCGAAAGCGGATCAGTATCTGACGAAATTCGCGTAGAGGTTTGCTCTGAATGCCATCCTTTCTACACTGGTCGTCAAAAATTCGCTGACGCTGGCGGACGTGTTGATCGTTTCAACAAAAAATACGGCATTAAGCAAAAATAATGTTGCGAGAGTTCATAAGATCAGGAGAAGATTTGAGAATGTGTGTTAGCACTTCTTCTTCTCCTTTCTTTATAACTATTTTATAAAAAACAGGGCTGTCCCATAAGGGTCCGGAACGACTTTGATCGTCCATATATAGTAGATGTTTCGAGGGTTTCTTCTATATATTGAAGTTGTGGTTCCTGACACTTTGGTTTTGGGATAGCCCCGTTTTTTTATCCCTTCATTAAGGGTAAATATTTTTGAATCTAAGAGGAAGCCTAAAAGGTACACCTCTTTTTTTCTGAAAAAGATGGGCATTCTACCCTTATTTGTACATAGAATGCTTTAGTTTTTATGGTAATTGAAATGTTATTTTATATAGATAGGCAACTATTTTTACGGGGTAAGGATTGAGTTATTGCAAGGAAGGAGAGGGGCCCTTTCATGTACGTCATGAAGCAAACAGGTTGGTTAGAGGTTATTTGTGGAAGTATGTTTTCTGGGAAGTCGGAAGAATTGATTCGCCGTGTGAGAAGGTCGCAATTTGCTAAGCAGGAAATTGCCGTATTTAAACCAAAATTGGATAATCGTTATAGTGAAGAAGAGGTAGTCTCTCATAACGGTACGTCTGTTATTGCAAAGCCGATTGAATCATCGCGGCAGATCTTGAACGAAGTTTCGGCAAGTGTCGACGTTGTAGCTATAGATGAGATTCAATTCTTTGATGACGAAATTGTACAAGTTGTTCAAACACTAGCGAATAGAGGCTATCGTGTGATTACAGCAGGATTAGATCAAGATTTTCGAGGAGAACCTTTTGGATCAATGCCCGAGCTGATGGCAATCGCAGAGCAGGTGACAAAGCTTCAGGCCGTTTGTGCTGTTTGCGGTTCACCAGCGAGCCGAACGCAGCGGTTAATTGACGGGGAGCCTGCATGCTATGATGATCCGATCATATTAGTGGGCGCATCAGAAGCCTATGAGCCTCGTTGCAGACATCACCACGAAGTTCCCAAAGGATTAAGCATAAAAGCAGAAGAAGCCATCAAAAACGTATAATCAGAAAAGCGGAAGCGCCTTGAACAGGAACCTGAAACTCATATTATCAGGAAACGCGTCTAAAATTATTTTTCTTACTAATAGCCACGGCTTGCCTGTGGTTTTTATTTTGCCCTTTTTTGGATAACTAATTTGGAGCTGTCCAAAAGGGGTCCGGAACTACTATGTTTGTCCATATATAGAAGATGTCTGGAGGGTTTCTTCTATATCTTGAAGTTGTGGTTCCTGTGACACCTGGGTTTTTGGACAGCCCCCGATTGGTGGTGAGGGTGTTTTTTCAGCATAACCTGCTTTTGGATAGGACATTCTAAGAGCAGGAGGTGTATGATGTTGAAGAAGTTTTTATTTATGTTCATGGTAATGATCATGGTTTCAGGCTGTGGAGTACAAAATGATTCTACGTACGTTCAAAACGAAGATCAGAATGGACAGCGGTTTGTGGATAATGATCTTAATAGAGAGGAAATAGATGATCGTCAACTTGAAACCGTTAGGGATAATACAAATCAAAACCCGAACTTCCTTGATCTGTCAGATAGTCAACCAACTAACGGGACAGATGTTAATAAAGCACGTGAAGTAGTTGAGTACTATTCTGACTATGAGGCAGATGAAGTATGGATTAATGGTGAACAAATGTGGGTAACAGCTCATACGAAAAAAGAAATGACGGCAGCAGAAAGAGACCGAGAAGAAGCTAAGCTGCATAAACGACTAGTAAAAGCCATTCCTCGATATAAAATTGAAGTTCAAATTAAAGAACGCTAAACAAAAAAGAGTCTGAAACTAGAATTTCAGGGTACATGGATGAAACACCTTTTCCCCTTATCCAATGAAATTTTAACGTGGTTTCAGGCTCTTTTCATTAATCCTTGTTCTTGTTTTTCTATTGCCCTTATAATATAATTAGAATGTTATGGATTAAAATTGAGGTGAATAGCTGTGTTTGATCGTTTACAAGCAGTGGAAGATCGCTACGAGAAGTTAAATGAACTTTTAAGTGATCCAGAAATTGTGAATGACCCTAAAAAGCTAAGAGAATATTCTAAAGAACAATCTGACATCCAAGAAACAGTGGAAGTTTATCGACAATATAAAGATGTTACTCAGCAATTTAAAGAGGCTAAAGCCATGTTAGATGAAAAATTAGATGCTGACATGCGTGAAATGGTAAAAGAAGAAGTTTCTGAGCTTGAAGAGCAGATTGAACCACTTGAAGAAAAGCTGAAGTTCTTGCTAATACCAAAAGACCCGAATGATGATAAGAACGTTATCATGGAGGTTCGTGGTGCTGCTGGAGGAGACGAGGCAGCTTTATTTGCAGGTGATTTGTATCGTATGTACAGCCGTTATGCAGAAACACAAGGCTGGAAAATTGAAATTATGGAATCGAACTCAACTGGAGTTGGAGGATATAAAGAAATCATCTTCATGATTAATGGTAGCGGGGCTTACTCTAAAATGAAGTATGAAAATGGCGCACACCGTGTTCAACGTGTACCAGAAACCGAGTCTGGCGGACGTATTCATACTTCGACAGCGACTGTTGCTTGCTTACCAGAAGCAGAAGAAGTAGAAGTAGATATTCATGAAAAAGACATTCGTGTCGATACATTTGCATCTAGTGGACCAGGTGGACAAAGCGTAAACACGACCATGTCTGCAGTACGGTTAACACATGTGCCAACAGGGGTAGTCGTTTCTTGTCAGGATGAAAAGTCCCAAATCAAGAACAAGGAAAAAGCAATGAAAGTACTACGTGCACGTATTTATGATAAATTCCAACGTGAAGCACAGGCAGAATACGATGCGAATCGTAAATCTGCTGTTGGTACAGGTGATCGCTCTGAACGTATTCGTACGTACAATTTCCCACAAAATCGTGTAACAGACCATAGAATCGGACTGACGATTCAAAAGCTTGATCAGATTTTAGAAGGTAAGATGGATGATGTCATCAATGCTCTTATCCTTGAAGATCAATCTAAAAAGCTAGAAAGAATGGAAGAGTAATGCTTCCTTTATCAACTGTTTTTGAAGCCCTTAAATGGGCTTCTTCTTTTTTAAAAGAACAGAGCCGTGATGAAAATGTGGGAGAAATTTATTTAATGCATCTGTTAGAGATGAGTCGCGCACAGCTATTGGCAAACTTAAGAATGGAGCTTTCAGAATCACAAGTGAAGCTATTTTCTAAAGGGATACATGAACATGTCAAGGGTGTGCCTATTCAACATCTAATGGGGTATGAAGAATTTTATGGTAGAAAATTTTTGGTTAGTAGTGATGTTCTCATTCCTCGCCCGGAGACAGAAGAATTAGTTTATCATGTATTGAAGAAAAGCAGTCAACACTTTTCTAATGAGAAAACGCTGAAGGCATTAGACATTGGGACAGGGAGTGGAGCTATTGCCATTACCCTTAAATTAGAAAAACCGAACCTTGAAGTGGAAGCTGTTGATATTTCTGAAAAAGCATTACGTGTGGCTGAAAAAAACGCCCATATATTAAAGGCAGACATCACTTTTTGGGAAAGTGACCTTCTACAAACGATAATATCAAAAGGCGAGAAATTGGATGTAATTGTTTCCAATCCACCCTATATTCCAACCACTGATTTAATGACGCTCTCGGAAATCGTTCGCGATCATGAGCCACATACCGCATTATTTGGTGGGGAAGACGGCTATGATCTTTACCGAAGATTAATGGGCGAGCTGCCACAGGTGGTTAAATCCCGATTTATTATTGGCTTTGAAGTCGGTGCGGGACAAGGCAGTACGGTGGCAAAGCTTTTACAAAAGACGTTTCCCACTAGTAAAACAGAAATAATAAACGATATTAATGGAAAAGATAGAATGGTGTTTTGTATCCAAGACTGATTGATGTTTATCAATTGGTCTTTTTTTTAAGGCTCTATACATAAACTTTGTTGCTGTTGGTCCATTATAAATAATTTCAATACTAGATACATACATTGCTTTAAGCTAACTGTGAATAAGCTGTTCGTCCACCTTAGTTCTTTTCTTTTAATCTATTAAAATAAGTTTCTGTAATTTGTTATAAAAATTTAGTTTTACTAGTTTAAGATTTCCACAAGTTGTCCACACTGTTTTAGTGAAGGGGCGGTGGAGAATATGAAAACAAAAAATCTAGTTTGGATGTATATTTTAACTTTGGCGATTGGAACTATTTTTAGTTTATATATACCGAAACAGCAGGAATCCCTTGCGGCAGGAGAGATGCAGGTAATTCCAGATGAAGCGATTCGACTTAGAATATTAGCAAATAGTGATTCAGAAGAGGATCAAGCGGTTAAAAGAAAAATTCGTGACCGTGTAAATGAGGAAATTACTTTATGGGTTCAAGATTTAACGTCACTCGGTGAAGCAAGAACAACAATCAGATCAGGATTACCACAATTACAACAAATAGCTGAAGAAGTTATGGTGGCAGAAGGTCTTGATCAAACGGTACAAGTAGATTTTGAAAAAGTAGAGTTTCCAACAAAGTTATATGGTCAATTCCTTTATCCTGCTGGTGAATACGAAGCGATTTTGATCACATTAGGAGAAGGACAAGGGGCCAATTGGTGGTGTGTATTATATCCACCACTGTGCTTCCTCGATTTCTCGAGTGGAACAGCTGTTCAGAGTCCTGGTTTTGAAGGGAAAGCTGAAGCGAGCACTTTAGATAAAGAAGAAACGGATAAGGAAGAAGTTGAAGAAGTTCCATTAAAAACGGTTGAAGACACACAAAAGCCTGTAGAAAGCTTAAGTGAAGAAAAACCGGTAGCTTCGGAAAAAATAGATCAGCAAGAGCCTGTAGAAAAGGAAGAACCCGTTAAGGAACAGCAGGTAAAAGAGGAAATAGGAAATCTGACTACTAGAAACGTAAAAGATGAAGAGAAAGATGAAAAGGTAAAAGAAAAAGAAAAAGATGAAGTGGAAAAAAATGAAGCAGTAGAAAAAGACGAAAAAAGCGAAAAAGACCCACACTATGTAGGGGAAGAAGATGATGAAGTAGAGGTGCGATTTTTTGTACTGGATGTATTTAAAGGAATATTCAATTAGGAAAAAGAGGTTGTCCCATAAGGGTCCTGAACCATTATGTCCTGTCCAAGTATAGAAAGAGTTTTGAAGGTTTCTTCTATATTTTGAAGATGGTGGTTCCTGGAATCCCGGTTTTGGGATAGCCTTATTTATTTTTTTGGCAAAAAAAGACCCTTTACATTGGGTAAAGGGTAGAAAATAGGGGGTCTATTTCAAGACAAACCTTCTATGATGAATATACGTGGATTCGTATTAAAATTCAAACCGCTGAAAAGGTTGTGTATAAGTGTGAGGGGGGATTTAATAATCGTTATCTCTAAAACATAGCGAAATATGCACATGTTAATAACTCTAAGAATAATGTAAGGATTTCATTTGGTGATGGGTGATGGTATTTTATAAAAAAAGCGGAAGCGCCTTGTTTTGATGAAAGGTTGAGTTTAATTGAGGAGCGCACCGACTAAACCCGCAGCGTCGCGTGGCCACATCGTGTGCCTCAGAATTATGTCTCGAGGAGTGTGAGCTGGCGGTAGAATAGTAGTAGAAGCGCGCCCCCACCTTATGTCTCGTGAGTTAGGTGCTGAAACTGGACATGAGTAAAAAACAAACTCTTTTTAGTTCTATTTTTTCTTCTACTTCATAGATATGAAATAGATAGAAAAGTAGAGAGAGGTGCACTATGGTAAAAATTATTAGAAAAGCAGGTTTAGGAGACTTGCAAGCCGTGGAGGAGTTTTTGATAGAAGCAAATATAGGTTTAGATGGACTAGATGAGGTTATTGAAAACTTTTTAATTATTGAAGAAAACGAAGAGATGTGTGGGACGTTAGGGATTGAAATAAAAGGAGACAAAGGCTTATTCCGCTCACTGGTCGTGAAACCAGAGCTTACAAGTGATGATTTATTTACGTTGTTCCGAGAAGCATTAAAAATCGGAAAAGAGAAGCAACTAACAAATCTATATTTAGTATCAAACAAAAACAGTTCCATTCAATTCTTTCACTTGTTAGGATTTAAAGAAATCGAGCATAATCAAAGTCTCAATGAACTCTTCCAATTCCAGCACGCCCAAAAGTTATCCACAGTGGATAACTGCACATTCATGAAACTAACCCTTTAACACATTAAACCACTCGGGGACGGTTCTCGAGAAGATTAACGCTTTAAAGCGATCGAGAACCGTCCCTGAGTTTGGTAACGCGTTAAAGCGCTTCCTGTGAGTTGGGGAGGCTTTTTTGGGTTAATTGAGTGTATTTTCTGACTTATTCACATGTATCCACAGGGTTATCCACAATTGTTGGATAATTACGCACATAATGTGGATAAAGGTTGAGTATTTTGTCAGTTTCTTTTATACTTGCAAAGAAGATTTGAAGAAATAACTAGATTTTAAAAGATGTATTTAAATGATTTAGCATTAGATAGAAAAGGTGAAATTTGATGACGATAAAGCATTGGATTGTGGAAAAAGATGTGGATATTAACGGAAGTTATCCACAGGTTGTGGATGCCTCTCAATATCTCAAGGATAATGAGGTTGTTGCCTTTCCAACTGAGACTGTTTATGGGTTAGGTGCAAATGCGACATCAGATGTGGCGGTGGATAAGATCTTTCAGGCAAAAGGAAGGCCAAGTGATAATCCACTCATTGTCCACATATCAACTTCAGATCAGCTCAACGAATTAGTAGAAGAGATACCTGAAACAGCGAAAAGATTGATTGAGAACTTTTGGCCTGGGCCGCTAACGATCATTTTCAAAAAGAAAGAGGGGGTTTTCTCGAATAAAGTTACAGCTGGTTTAAATACAGTGGCGATTAGAATGCCGGATCACCCTATTGCACTAGCATTGATTGCGGCAGCGAATCTACCGATTGCCGCTCCAAGTGCAAATCGATCCGGTCGTCCAAGCCCAACAACTGCAGCACATGTCATTGAAGATCTCCAAGGAAGAATTGTTGGGGTTGTAGATGGTGGTGAAACCGGTGTTGGTGTCGAATCAACTGTTGTCGACTGTACCGGAGATGATCCAGTCATTCTTCGCCCAGGTGGAGTCACAAGAGAACAACTAGAAGAAATCGTTGGAACAGTTGAAGTGGACCCCTCTTTAAAAGAAGGAAAAGGCGCTCCCAAATCTCCTGGAATGAAATATACCCACTATGCTCCAAATGCACCATTGTATCTGGTGAAGGCGAGTATAGAAACATTTCGAACGTTAATTAGAAATAAACAAAAAGAGGGACTAAAAGTAGGGGTTCTGACAACAGCAGAAAACAAAGAAGCATTCACTGAAGCAGATGTCATCATTCCTTGTGGAAAAAGAGAAGATTTACCGACTGTTGCCCACTCACTTTATGACACATTAAGGGCCTTTAATAGTTCGGATGTGGATATTATTTTTTCAGAGACTTTCCCTGAAGAAGGTGTAGGTCTGGCCATTATGAATCGACTTCAAAAAGCGGCAGGCTATCGTCTAATTAAAGAATAATTTACTTCTTAAGTGAATCAATTTTAACAATCGATTTTTCATTCTAATTCCCTTTGGACGTGCATAGAATCTGATGTAGGCAAGTCCAAGGGGGGAACAAAATGACAAGTGTAATCGGTGAATTATTTACCCTGATGCTAATGGCATTTGCTTTAGGAATGGATGCATTCTCAATTGGAATTGGGATGGGGATGTTCCAATTAAGACTAAAGCAAATCTTTTTTATAGGAATAACTGTAGGGGTGTTTCATATATGGATGCCACTGCTTGGTATGATGACGGGGAAGTTTTTGTCTGAGCAATTTGGATCGATTGCGGCCTTCGCCGGGGGATTACTACTCATTGCTCTAGGTATTCAAATGTTCCTCTCGAGTTTTAAAGGAGACGATACAAAAGTTATGACTCCTGTAGGGTTCGGATTGATTTTATTTGCTTTAAGTGTCAGTTTGGATAGCTTTTCAGTGGGGTTAACACTAGGAATATTCGGTGCTAGAACGGCCGTAGCTGTCATTTGTTTCGGAATTGCCGCAACCATTTTAACATGGACGGGACTATTGATTGGACGTCGCGTACAAGGCTGGCTTGGTTCCTACAGTGAAGCACTTGGTGGAAGTATACTCTTTGCTTTTGGAGTCAAACTGTTACTTCCATTTTAAAGATTGGCTGTCCAAAGCCAGTCTTTTTTAAATTTATTTTTACAAATGCTTTTTGAAGATAATACTAATACAATGAGAAGAAATGGGTTTTTTCGATAAAATAAACTCTATAATAGTCTGAAAAAGTTCACCAAAACTATCATTCTTTTGTCCTATTCCCTTAACAGTTTTATTGCATTAGGAATATAATGAATAAAAGGAGATGAAATGGATGAAAATCCTTTTTGTATGTACAGGAAACACTTGTCGAAGTCCGATGGCGGAAGCGTTGCTTAAGAATAAAAACTCTAGTAGATTTGAAGCGAAGTCAGCAGGGGTCTTTGCAAAAAATGGACAACCTGCAACAAATTATACTAAAGAAGTCCTAAAAGAGAACGATATAATACATGAGCATATATCTCGTTTATTATCTCTTGAAGACATCGAGTGGGCTACACATATTTTTACAATGACAACAGGACATAAATCCACTATAGGAAATGTATTTCCACAAGCATTAGATAAAACTTTCACATTAAAAGAGTTTGTTCTTGACCACGATGATGACGTTGTGGACCCCTTTGGAGGTACTGTGGAAGTCTATCGTAAAACATACCGTGAACTAGACGAGCTAATCTGCAAATTAATAGAGATAACATAGGACAATTGGGGAGAGGGATTTGGGAATGGCAGACAAAAGGAAGTATAAATTTGGATTGAGAATGAAACTAGCTCTTTTTACAACATTACTAGCAATGATTACGTATTCTACAAGTATTATCTTTATTAATTACATACACTCGGTTTTTTTCTCGAATGTCAATGAAGGAATTTTTACGATCATTGTATTAATCCTAGGAATCTTTTGGTCAGGGGTCCTCGCTTATATTGCGGCGGGTTTGATAATCAAACCTCTTCAAAAATTGGAGAAGGCAGCCATCCAAGCTTCCCATGGTAATATTCAACAGGATGCAGATCTGTCAAAGTCAGATGATGAAATTCGTTCATTAGGAATTGCCTTTAATTCTATGCTTCAAAATTTAAGAGAGATGGTTCAAAGTGTTGATAATAATTTCCGGAGCACAAATGATCATGTGATTGAAATCTCCCAGGCATCTTCAAGAGCATCCCAACAGGCAGAAGGAATCGCTTTAACAATTGGTGAAATATCTGCTGGTGCAGAAAGCTCTGCCGTCTCCATTCAATCGACAGCGGAGTCAGTGGAAGATGTGATTCGAATAGCGCAAGAAGTACAAGATCGTTCAAAGTCTTCAGAGGAAGTATCAACAGAAATGTTAAAGGAACTTCAAGAAAGCAAAGAAGTCGTTCATTCCCTTGTAAATGGTATCGAAAAATTGGCTAAAGGCAATCAGGATTCACTTCAAGCCGTTCGCCGATTAGAAGAAAACGCTAAGAAGGTTGAACAGATTATTCAGCTGGTGGGAGATATTGCAGCACAAACCAATCTACTTGCATTAAATGCTTCCATAGAGGCAGCACGTGCAGGTGAACACGGTAAAGGATTTGCCGTCGTGGCAGAGGAAGTCAGAAAGCTAGCAGATGAAAGTGGTAAAGCTGTCCAAGGAATTTCAGATTTGATTAAGAATATTCAAATCGAGGTCGGTAGTGTCGTCGGTCATATCACCACTCAAGTAGACAGTGCGAATAATGAAGCTGAAAAAGGAGCAAAAACAAACACAGTCATAGAAGATATGACGAAAACGATACACAAAGTGGCTTCTGCTGTTAAAGAAATTTCAACCCTTGTTGATCAGCAAATGGAGAGTATTCAATTAACTTCCCAGCAATCACAAGAAGTTGCAGCAATAGCAGAACAAACCTCTGCAGGAGCTGAGGAAGTAACGGAAGCAACAAAAGAACAAGCGGTCGTGATGGAAAACGTAGAAAGGCTTGCACTAAATCTTCAAGCCCAAGCGGAAAAACTCAAAAACACGATTACTAGATTTCAACTATAAATGGAATGTCAAAGTCTGAGATCGGATGGTTGATATGTTTTATTAACATATTAGTCTGATGATATCAGGCTTTTTTCTATCTTTCAGTCGAAGGTGATGTAGATATCGGACTGGATTGAAATATATCAGTCAAACAGCAGGGGATATCGGTCCAAATCGAATATATCGTTCGAACAGTAGCGGATATCGGTCTAAATTGAAATATATCAGTCAAACAAAAGCGGATATCAGTCAACTTTAAAAATACCAGTCAAACATAGCAAGTACCAAGCCGAAATCCCCAAAATGATACTGGTTTAATATAGATTTTACACGCCTACATAAAAGTAATTGCCACCACTATCCCAAAATCTTTATAATTTCATGTAGGTATGTCAAAATTAAGATAAGAGTAATGTATTCGAGGAGGAATATAACATGAAAGTTGCGATCGCGTCCGATCATGGCGGGATGAATATCAGAGAAGAGATTAAAGGTTTGTTAGAAGAAATGGGAATTCAATATGAAGACTTTGGCTGTGAATGTGGTACTTCAGTTGATTATCCTGATTATGCACTGCCTGTTTCTCAAAAGGTAGCAAGTGGTGAATATGATCGTGGCATATTAATTTGCGGCACTGGAATTGGCATGAGTATATCGGCTAATAAAGTAAAAGGGATTCGTTGTGCGCTTGTTCATGATGTCTTCAGTGCAAAAGCGACTCGTGAACATAATGATAGTAATATTCTAGCAATGGGAGAACGTGTCATTGGGCCGGGATTGGCAAGAGAAATTGCAAAAACTTGGCTGCAAACTGAATTTGAAGGTGGTCGACATGCAAATCGTGTTGGCAAGATTACAGAATACGAAGAAAAAAATTAATATTATTTTCTTAGAGGAGTGACAGGTCGTGAACATTGAAAAACTTCAATCACAACTGAAGAAAATAGTAGCTGAGTTTGAAGCGCAAACTCCTTTTAACAAAGGAAGTGTTCTAGTTATCGGGTGTTCCACATCTGAGGTAGTGGGAGAGCGGATTGGTACATCAGGAACAACAGAAGCAGCTCAGGTTATCTATGATGAGTTACAACAATTAGCTGCTGAGAAAAATATTTCATTGGCTTTCCAATGCTGTGAGCACTTAAATCGAGCATTAGTGATTGAAAGGGAGCTAGCGGAAAGGAAAGGATGGGAAGAGGTTAGCGTGATTCCGGTTAGAACTGCAGGCGGAGCAATGGCTACCTTTGCGTACTCCATGTTCGATGATCCGGTGGTTGTGGAGCATATTCAAGCAGAAGCTGGTATTGATATTGGCGATACGTTTATCGGAATGCACCTGAAGCACGTGGCTGTACCAGTGAGAGTTTCGCTAAAACAGCTAGGTGAAGCACATGTAACTCTAGCAAGAACGCGACCAAAACTAATAGGCGGAACAAGAGCCATATACGAAAAAACCAACTCAAACCTAAAATGCACCTAAATCCCAAATGTATTCGCGTTCGGGTCGTGCCAGGCACCACCCGATATTTGTCGAATTTTTGTAGGTGGGAGATTTCGAATATTAGAATTAGATTTTATAAAAAATGTACGGATTTTAGGTTCCTAATTAGTGAAAACATGATAGAATAGAATTGAATTTTGAATTTTTACTAGGAACGGTCTTCATTGTTACCGTATCATGAAGGGGGATAAGTATGAGTAAAATTGCACAGCAAGATCAGAAAGTTTTTGAAGCTATCCAAGATGAGTTAAAACGTCAGCAAACGAAAATTGAGTTAATCGCATCTGAGAACTTTGTAAGTGAAGCAGTAATGGAAGCTCAAGGTTCTGTTTTAACGAATAAATATGCGGAAGGTTATCCGGGACGTCGTTATTATGGCGGATGTGAACATGTTGATGTCGTCGAAAACCTGGCTCGTGACCGTGCGAAGGAATTGTTCGGTGCAGAGCATGCAAACGTTCAACCTCACTCTGGAGCTCAAGCAAATATGGGTGTTTATTTTACTGTACTAGAGCAAGGGGACACAGTATTAGGAATGAACTTATCCCATGGAGGACACTTAACTCACGGCAGTCCCGTGAACTTTAGTGGAGTTCAATACAACTTTGTTGAGTATGGTGTAGATAGTGAGACGCATCATATTAACTACGAAGATGTACGTCAAAAAGCTTTAGAACATAAACCAAAATTGATTGTAGCTGGAGCGAGTGCTTATCCAAGAGAGATTGATTTCGCGAAATTCCGTGAAATTGCTGATGAAATCGGTGCTTATTTAATGGTAGACATGGCTCATATTGCGGGACTTGTAGCGGCAGGATTACATCCGAACCCAGTTCCATATGCTGACTTTGTTACAACGACAACACATAAAACTCTTCGTGGACCTCGTGGCGGAATGATTCTCTGCAAAGAAGAATTTGCAAAGAAAATTGATAAATCAATGTTCCCAGGATTACAAGGCGGACCATTAATGCATGTGATCGCAGCAAAAGCGGTTGCTTTCGGTGAAGCCCTTCAAGATTCATTTAAAGATTATGCCGGTAAAATTATCGAAAACGCAAAACGTTTAGGAGAGTCTCTTGAAAAAGAAGGCGTTACACTTGTTTCAGGTGGAACAGATAATCACCTTCTATTAATTGACCTGCGTTCACTAGAATTAACAGGTAAAATTGCCGAAAAGGTATTAGATGATATCGGTATTACTGTAAATAAAAACACAATTCCATTCGATCCAGAAAGTCCATTCGTAACAAGCGGAGTCCGTATTGGTACTGCTGCCGTGACTAGCCGCGGGTTTGGTCTGGAAGAAATGGACGAAATTGCTTCAATTATGGCATATACGTTAAAAAATCAAGAAGATGCAGAAAAGTTAGAAGAAGCACGTAACCGTGTTGAAGCGCTGACTTCTAAATTTCCGTTATATCAATAATTCTATTAAAAGAGAACTGCCTTGAATGGGTAGTTCTTTTTTATGAAAAATTTACGTTTTCATAACAATCATCTGTGAAGATTGCCCTAAGAAATTCTTTTATGTACAATAGGACAGAATGAAAGTAAGGAACTAACAGACGTTACATAAGTAAGAAAGTTAAAAGGAGAGAGCGCTGTGGGCAAGGTATATGTATTTGATCATCCATTAATTCAACATAAGTTGACGTTTATTCGTGATAAAAATACGGGAACGAAAGAATTTAGAGAACTGGTAGATGAAGTGGCTTCCTTAATGGCATTTGAAATCACTCGTGACATGCCATTAGAAGATATTGAAGTAGAGACACCTGTAAGTAAAGCAAATGCAAAAACACTAGCAGGGAAAAAACTCGGAATCGTTCCAATTCTAAGAGCAGGATTAGGAATGGTTGACGGAATTTTAAAATTGATTCCAGCTGCAAAAGTAGGACATATTGGATTATATCGTGATCCAGAAACGTTAAAACCAATTGAGTACTACGTAAAGCTTCCTAGTGATGTGGAAGAGCGTGATTTCATACTTGTCGATCCAATGCTTGCGACTGGTGGATCAGCGGTTGAAGCGATCCATTCATTGAAAAAGCGTGGAGCGAAAAGCATTAAATTTATGTGCTTAGTTGCTTGTCCTGAAGGAGTGGAAGCGATTAAAGAAGAGCATCCTGATGTCGATATCTACATTGCTGCTCTTGACGAAAAATTAAACGAAAAAGGATACATTGTTCCAGGTTTAGGAGACGCTGGAGACCGTTTGTATGGAACGAAATAAAGAAAGAGCAGGTGACTAAGATGATAGATTCTAAAATTAAAGTCATGACAATTTTTGGAACGAGGCCGGAAGCGATTAAAATGGCTCCCCTTGTTTTAGAATTAAAAAAATATCCTGATGCTTTTGAAACGATTGTTACAGTTACAGCTCAGCATCGTCAAATGCTAGATCAAGTTCTTGAAATCTTTGATATCGAACCTGATCATGATTTAAACATCATGAAGGATCGTCAAACACTAGTAGATGTTACAACACGTGGTCTTGAGGGATTAGACAAAGTAATGAAAGAAGTGAAGCCTGACATTGTGTTAGTTCACGGTGATACGACGACAACTTTCATTGCGAGCTTAGCCGCTTTTTATAATCAAATCGCAGTGGGTCATGTGGAAGCAGGTCTACGTACGTGGAATAAATACTCCCCGTTCCCAGAGGAGATGAACCGCCAGCTGACGGGTGTTATGGCAGATCTTCATTTTTCACCAACAGATAAGTCGGCAGCGAATCTATTAAATGAAAACAAAAAAGAAGATAACATATTTATTACTGGAAATACTGCTATTGATGCTCTTTCAACAACGGTTAAAAATGAGTACCATCATGAAGTTCTTGAAAAAGTTGGAGATGACCGCCTTGTACTTTTAACGGCTCATCGTCGAGAGAACCTTGGTCAACCAATGAGAAATATGTTCCGCGCGATAAAGCGATTAATAGAAGAGCATGAAGATATTCAAGTTGTTTACCCTGTGCACTTAAATCCTGCCGTTCGTGAAGTGGCTAATGAAGTACTAGGAAATGACTCTCGTATCCATTTAATTGAACCGCTAGATGTTATTGATTTCCACAATTTCGCATCCAGGGCTCATATAATTCTAACTGATTCTGGTGGTGTACAGGAGGAGGCTCCTTCATTAGGAGTTCCTGTTTTAGTCCTTCGTGATACGACTGAACGACCAGAGGGAATCGAAGCGGGTACATTGAAATTGGCAGGAATCGAAGAGGAGAATATTTATTCCTTAGCCAAAGAATTGTTAACAAATAAAGAAGCCTATGACAAAATGGCGAAAGCAGCGAACCCATACGGAGATGGAAAAGCATCTTACCGTATTACACAAGCCATTCGTTATTATTTTGAGCTACTTGAGAAACGTCCAGAGTCCTTTAACCCTTTACCGTAATCGAGAACCGTCCCTCACTGCTTTAAAGCGGTGAGGGACGTTTTTTTGTATAGACAGGTTCTTTAAGGCAGACGCTAAGGAAAAAGGTTTAGGAGCGTCTTTTATGAAGAAGTGGATCATTTTATTGTTATTGAGTATGTGTGTGATTACATCTGTTTCCGCTCACGAATTTGAACTGCCGCCATTAAAATGGGATCAAAGTGAGGAAATTGTGGCGATTATAGAAACAAAAGATGAAATGGATGTTGCCACTCTAAAAGAAAACCTAAAAAAATACGATACTCTTCGCTTAAGATTTACGTTCACTGAAGTTTTGAACGGTTTTTCCATCAAAGGGAGTAGAAAAGAGCTTCAAAACTTCGTAGATCAAAATGAAACCGCCTCCATCACGACGATTTCAGAAGCTCGGGAATATAAGATATCTGGAGAAGGGAGTATTCCATTTGTTGGGGCGATCCGTGCAAGGGGGTACTTTGACGAACAAGGAAGGAGATTGACAGGAAAAGGGGTGAAAGTTGGGATTATTGATACAGGAATGGATTATCATCATCGCGATCTTTCCATTAATTACAAAGGTGGAAAAGACTTTATCGATAAAGACGATGAGCCGATGGAAACGGGAACTAGAAATCACTATAGCACCATCCACGGGACACATGTAGCAGGTGTCATCGGTGCGAACGGCTCTCTTCAAGGAATGGCGCCAGGAGCTGATCTTTACATTTATCGCGCATTAGGTCCCGGGGGTAGAGGAACAACAGATCAAGTAGTGGCTGCTATTGAACAAGCGGTAAAAGACAAAGTAGATATTGTCAATTTGTCTCTTGGAAGTGATATTAACGGACCAGATCTTCCATTGAGCAAAGCATTAGATTATATTGCCCGTAAAGGAATTATTCCGGTAACAGCAAGTGGTAATTCAGGTCCGAAGGCTTGGACGATTGGAACACCTGGTACCTCTAAAAAAAGCATTTCAGTTGGAGCATCCACCCCACCAATGGATATCCCTTATTTAGTTGTGAACAAAGAAAAAAAACCAATTGACCTATATCCAATAAAAGGGGTTAAGCAGCAAAAAATGCACCAAGGCATGTTAATAGAAGATGGTGGAATTGGGAAGGTAGAAGAATTAACAAAAGTGAGAGGGAAAATAGCACTCATTAAACGCGGAGTCCTCACTTTTGAAGAGAAAATCAAGCATGCAATGGATGCAGGAGCTAAGGGAGTCCTCATTTATAACAACACGGATGGACCATTCATGGGGGTCGTCGAAGAAACCTTCCATATCCCTGCTTATACGATGACAAAAAAAGCGGGCAATAAGCTCATCGAAAAAATCAAAGATCAAACGACTAAAGTAGAAATTCAATTTAAGGAAGAGAAAGACCGTTTAGCTCCATTTAGCTCTAAAGGACCTGTTACTGTCAACTGGTTGATAAAACCGGACGTAACGGCACCAGGAATGGGGATTAATAGTACAATCCCTGGAGGTTATTTGGCTTTACAAGGAACAAGTATGGCAGCTCCACATGTAGCAGGTGCCGCGGCGATTCTGAAACAAGCAAATCCAAATTGGGGCCCTGAAGAAATCAAATCGGCGTTAATGCTTTCAGCCAAATCATTATACAAGTCAAAAGGAAAACCTTATAAAGTATATGAACAAGGGGCAGGAAGGATTCAGCTAGAAGAAGCGTTAAAGTTAGAAACACTTGTCACTCCTGCATCAATATCATTAGGACAAGTCAAAGGTTCTTCAAATGATTTTTTAGAGAAAAAATTAAGAATCCAAAATAATGGAAAACATCGAAAAAAATACTCTTTAAAAGACGACAATACAAATAAAAAAGACTTACGATGGGAGCTTCCTTTATCCTTTACACTGCAACCAGGGGAATCAAAGGAAATAATCGTAAGGGCGATTTTGAAAACGCGGTTAAAAAATGAAATGTTAATAGATGGTCATCTTATTTTAATGGAGAATTCAAAGCCATATTCGATTCCCTATTTATTTGCTGTTGGGGAACCTAATTATCCACGGGTAATGGGTTTTGTAGCAGTACCCGGAGATAGCAATCGGACAATGAGATATCAGGTATATCTTCCGGGAGGAGCAGAAGAGTTCGGTGTTGCGCTATTTGATAGCGAAACGTTAAAATTCATTGCCCTTGTCGATCAAAAAAGAAATGTTGGTAGAGGATATATTGAAAACGAAGTGAACCTTCCTTATAAGCGGAAATCTAGTATTTATGCTATAGCATTTGCTAGGAAAAAAGGGGCAGAAGATTACCAGAAGACCCTTATTAAAGTAAAATAGTGGGTGGGATTTATTACAAAAAATTGATCATTTCTTTACACTTTTTCTTCATTTATAATAAAATACGTGTGCAAGCGAAATGAGACTTGGGAGCCCCACAATGATTGGAGTTGTGGTTTCCAAGTTTTTTAAAAATGAACTCCCTTTTTTTAAAAGTTTGATGATTTTGTGAACATTTCGGAAACACGTGGACAGGTTGTGAACTTTTTCACGGGAATACATTGACATAGATTATACCCTATTGTATGCTTACAAAGGGTATAAAATGATAAGGTTTTCACAATGTATTTTCAGTGTATGAAAACGCTTTTACATAACTGTTTTTAGCGTTTTAGTATCCACAAAATCTCACACGAAATGCAGGGTTGTTCAATGAGTCAAAAGAACAGACGTCCTTATCAAGCGATGGCTTTATATACAGCTATCCTTTCACAATTAGTCGGTGCACTATTGATCGGGATCTTCGGAGGAAGATGGTTAGATCGTCTAATAGGGACCGAACCACTATTTTTAATTATCGGACTACTCCTTGGGTTAGCCGCTGGTATCTACACCATGCTACGTACAGTCCGACATTACTTAGGAGAATAATAAGTTATGCCGGAACTCCATCAACTTTTTAATAGACAGCGAAAATATATCTTATACCTGCTCTCTATTTACGTCCTTGGTTGGGGATTTACTTCCTACAAATCAGTATTCTTAGGGTTACTATTAGGAACAAGTCTTAGCTTGTTCATGCATTGGGGAATGACCAAGAGAATCACCAAATTTGGTGAAGCGGTAGTAGAAGGGAAAAAAGTCAGATCACTAGGGACCCTTTCCCGTATGGCTACAGCAGCACTAGGTGTAATCGTCGCAACCCGTTACCCAGATACCTTCCATCTCCTAAGTCTAATTATTGGATTAATGACAACCTATATTGTCGTTATGATAGATTATTTTTTTCATCACTTTACAACTAATAAATAGCGGGGAAGAGAGGTGAATTACTTTGAATCATGGAGCACCTTTATGGGAATTTATGGGCCTTACATTTAACTTAGCCAATGTATTAATGATTACAGTAGCATCAGCTATTGTGTTTATGATAGCCCTCGTGTCCACTCGAAGATTAGCCCTTGCACCAACTGGTATGCAAAACTTCTTTGAATGGACGATGGACTTCGTTAAGGGGATCATCAAAAGTAACATGGACTGGAAAACAGGTGGGCGTTTTCATATATTAGGACTTACTATCATTATGTACATTTTCGTGTCGAACATGCTTGGTCTTCCGTTTTCCGTCATTATCGATGGTAACTTATGGTGGAAATCACCGACTGCAGATCCAACGATAACAATGACACTAGCCGTTATGGTAGTAGCTTTATCACATTATTATGGTATTAGACTTAAAGGGTTTGGAGAATACGGGAAAGACTTCTTTAAACCAATGTCTTTCTTATTCCCGCTTAAGCTTATTGAGGAGTTTGCCAATACTCTGACATTAGGTCTGCGTCTTTACGGAAACATTTATGCAGGTGAGATTCTTTTGGCATTACTTGCAGGGATGGCAACAAATGGAACTATAGGCGGTTTCCTTGGTGCAATCGCACCGATGCTTGCTTGGCAAGGATTCTCAATATTTGTTGGTTCAATCCAGGCATTTATTTTCTGTATGTTAACGATGGTTTATATGGCTCATAAGGTTAGTCATGACCATTAATATATAACTGTTCATTCATATGGACAAATTTTAATAAAAATATATTTTTTATACATTTAAGGAGGAACTTTAGAATGAATCTTATTGCAGCAGCAATAGCAGTTGGTTTAGCAGCATTAGGTGCTGGTATCGGTAATGGTCTTATCGTAGGTCGTACAGTTGAGGGAATTGCACGTCAACCAGAATTAAGAGGTACTTTACAAACAACAATGTTTATCGGTATCGCGCTAGTTGAGGCATTACCAATCATTGGTGTAGTTATCGCATTTATTGCACTTGGTAGCTAATCTAATTAAAGTAAAGATTTTTAATGGCGAAGTTCGTCCAGGCGATTATCTTCGCCATTCCTGTGTATACCTTTAAGTGATGAAGTAGAGAGAAAGTCAATGGAATTTAGAATAGGTAAAGCATTTAAAATAAGATCCAATCGATTCTTGAAGGGAGTGAATCGAGCATGTTAACTGATTCATTTGTTGTCGGAGTAGGCGGCCATTTTAATGGCGGGGACATTTTATTCCAGCTAGCAATGTTTATCGTATTACTAGCCCTACTTAAGAAATTTGCTTGGGGCCCGTTAATGGGTATCATGAAACAACGTGAAGAACATATTGCCGGTGAAATTAAAGCAGCTGAATTAAGCCGCACAGAGGCAAACCAAGTTTTAGAAGAGCAGCGAAAGCTTCTTAAAGAAGCTCGTCAAGAAGCTCAAGCGTTGATTGAAAACTCTAAGAAACAAGGTTCAGAACAACGTGAAGAAATCATTGCAACTGCTCGTTTAGAGGCGGAACGTTTGAAAGAATCTGCTAAACGTGAGATTGAAACACAAAAAGATCAAGCTGTTGCGGCTCTTCGCGAACAGGTGGCATCTTTATCAGTCCTTATTGCTTCTAAAGTAATTGAAAAAGAGCTTACACTTGAGGATCAACAAAAGTTAATTAACGATTATATTCATGAGGCAGGAGAAGAGCGATGAGTAGCAGTGCGGTAGCAAAGCGATATGCCCTAGCTCTTTTTGAAATAAGTAAAGAAAATAAACAAATTGAAACGGTGGAAGCAGAGCTTCGCGTGGTTAAACAAGTATTCTTAGATAATAAGGAACTCGGTGTTTTATTAGAAACTCCTAGACTTACTGTTCAAAAGAAGAAAGCGATTTTAAAAGATGCGTTTGCAAATGTTTCTCTTCCTGTTTTAAACACAATTTTATTATTAACCGATCGTCATCGTGGGGATCAAATTGTTGGAGTCGTTGATGCTTTCATCGAACTAGCAAATGAGGAACATGGTATTGCGGATGCGACTGTTTATTCCGTCCATTCTTTAACTGACGATGAAAAAAATGCTGTATCTGCTTCTTTTTCAAAAAGAGTAGGAAAGAAATCATTAAGAATTACTAATGTTAGAGACGAAGATTTACTTGGTGGATTAAAAGTTCATATTGGTAACCGTATATTTGACGGAAGTCTAAAAGGTAAATTAAATCGTCTAGAACGTGAATTAGTTCGTTAACTTTCATATAAATGAGGGGTGAAATTCATGAGCATCAAAGCGGAAGAAATCAGTGCGCTGATAAAAAAGCAAATTGAAAGCTATCAGTCTGAGATGAAAGTAAGCGATGTTGGTACAGTTATCCAAATTGGTGACGGTATCGCTCGTGCTCATGGCCTCGACAATGTCATGGCTGGTGAGCTTGTTGAATTTTCTAACGGTGTCATGGGAATGGCACAGAACTTAGAAGAAAACAACGTCGGGATCGTAATTCTTGGACCATTTAAAGACATTCGTGAGGGCGATGAGGTTCGTCGTACTGGACGTATCATGGAAGTTCCAGTTGGAGACGAATTAATTGGTCGTGTTGTGAATTCACTTGGACAACCTGTTGATGGTTTAGGACCTATTAACACAACAAAAACTCGTCCAATTGAAAGCAATGCACCTGGTGTAATGGATCGTAAATCTGTACATGAACCATTACAAACTGGTATCAAAGCGATTGACGCTCTTGTACCAATCGGTCGTGGTCAACGTGAGTTAATCATCGGAGACCGTCAAACAGGTAAAACATCTGTTGCAATCGATACCATTCTTAACCAAAAAGATCAGGATATGGTCTGTATCTACGTAGCAATTGGGCAGAAAGAATCAACTGTACGTAATGCAGTAGAAACTCTACGTAAGCACGGTGCTTTAGATTACACAATCGTCGTAACAGCATCTGCATCTCAACCAGCTCCAATGCTATTCCTAGCACCATATGCAGGCGTAACAATGGGTGAGGAGTTCATGCATAACGGTAAGCATGTATTAGTTGTGTATGATGATCTTTCTAAACAAGCTGCGGCATATCGTGAGCTTTCACTATTACTACGTCGTCCTCCAGGCCGTGAAGCATTCCCTGGTGACGTATTCTACCTACACTCTCGTTTACTAGAGCGTGCGGCGAAGTTAAGTGATGCAAAGGGTGGCGGTTCCATCACAGCATTGCCATTCGTTGAAACACAAGCAGGAGATATCTCTGCTTATATTCCTACAAACGTTATCTCTATCACAGACGGACAGATTTTCTTACAATCTGACTTATTCTTCTCCGGTGTTCGCCCAGCGATCAACGCAGGATTATCCGTATCTCGTGTAGGGGGATCTGCACAACTTAAAGCAATGAGGAAGGTTTCTGGTACACTGCGTCTTGACTTAGCAGCATACCGTGAGCTAGAAGCATTTGCTCAATTTGGATCTGATCTTGATAAAGCAACAAAAGCGAAACTAGATCGTGGTGCACGTACAGTTGAAGTGCTAAAACAAGATCTTAACAAACCACTTAAAGTTGAAAAACAAGTTATGATCCTTTACTCACTAACTAAAGGTCATTTAGATGATATCCCAGTAACAGACATTCGTCGTTTTGAAGAAGAATTCTTAAGCTGGTTAGATCGCAACCACACTGAATTGTTAGACCATATTCGCACAACTAAAGTTCTTCCTGAAGACGATGCAATGGCTGCAGCTATCAACGAATTCAAGAAAACTTTTGCGAAATCAGAGTAATGAACTTTTGGGGAGTTGATTCATACGAATCACCCCCTATAAATTCGTCATCAATATTCTTCGGTCAAAAACAATGAAACAAGGGTGGTGAGATCAAGTGGCATCTTTACGCGATATAAAAACTCGTATCACGTCAACAAAAAAGACGAGTCAAATTACAAAGGCAATGCAAATGGTATCCGCTTCTAAAATGAGTCGTGCTGAAATGAATGCCAAGTCATTCGTTCCTTACATGGAAAAGATTCAGGAGGTAGTATCATCCGTTGCACTTGGTAGCTCAGGTGTAAGGCATCCGATGTTAGTTTCCCGCCCTGTTAAGAAAACTGGTTATTTAGTTATTACTGCAGACCGTGGGTTGGCGGGAGCTTATAACAGTAATGTTATCCGACTTGTCAGTAACGCAATAAATGAACGTCATAAGTCAAATGATGAATTTGCGATTATTGCAATCGGTCGTATCGGAAGAGACTTTTTCCAAAAACGTGGTTACAATGTGTTGGACGGAATCGTCGGTATTCCAGATCAGCCGAGCTTTGCAGATATAAAGGATATTGCCAATAAAGCAGTAGAAATGTATTCAGATGGAGCTTATGATGAGCTATATCTATACTATAATCATTATGTAAGTGCGATACAGCAAGATGTTACGGAGAAGAAAGTTCTTCCCCTAACAGATCTTAAGACATCTTCAAAACTTACATCATATGAGTTTGAGCCATCTCCTGAAGAAATTCTAGAGGTGTTGCTTCCTCAATATGCTGAAAGTTTAATATATGGAGCATTACTTGATGGTAAAGCCAGTGAGCATGCGGCTCGTATGACGGCCATGAAGAGTGCAACAGATAATGCACATGACTTAATTAATAACCTTACACTTTCTTATAACCGTGCTCGTCAGGCAGCAATTACACAGGAAATTACTGAAATTGTTGGTGGAGCAGCGGCTTTAGAATAGAGTTTTAGCGGCAATAGAAAAGAGAATGTTCGTTTTAATGTCATTTTCTTGGAAAATATATGTCGTCAAATGCTAGTTAGGAGGGAAAAAGATGAATAAAGGACGCGTTCTTCAAGTTATGGGTCCGGTTGTTGACGTAAAGTTTGATAATGGTCAGCTTCCTGAAATCTTTAACGCGTTAAAGGTTGAGCAACAAGCTCAAGCTGATTCAGTTGGAGTTGAATTAACACTAGAAGTTGCCCTTCACCTAGGTGATGATACAGTTCGTGCGATCGCGATGGCATCAACGGACGGTCTTACTCGTGGAGTAGATGTAATCGATACAGGAGCTCCTATCTCTGTTCCTGTAGGTGATGTAACTCTAGGTCGTGTATTCAACGTACTTGGTGAAACAATCGACCTTGATGCACCAATCGAGGGTGCTATCCGTCGTGATTCCATTCATAGAGAAGCACCTAAGTTTGAACAGCTTTCTACAGAAGTAGAAATTCTTGAAACAGGTATCAAAGTAGTAGACTTACTTGCACCATATATTAAAGGTGGAAAAATCGGTCTATTCGGTGGTGCAGGAGTAGGGAAAACGGTTCTTATCCAGGAGCTTATCAACAATATCGCCCAAGAACACGGTGGTCTTTCCGTATTCGCAGGTGTAGGTGAGCGTACTCGTGAAGGTAATGACCTTTACCATGAAATGAGTGACTCTGGAGTTATTAAGAAAACTGCAATGGTATTCGGTCAGATGAATGAGCCACCTGGAGCACGTATGCGTGTTGCCTTAACAGGTCTTACTATGGCAGAATATTTCCGTGATGAGCAAGGACAGGACGTATTATTGTTCATCGATAATATCTTCCGCTTTACTCAAGCTGGTTCAGAGGTATCTGCCCTATTAGGTCGTATGCCATCTGCCGTTGGTTACCAGCCAACACTTGCAACAGACATGGGTCAATTGCAAGAGCGTATCACTTCAACTAACGTAGGTTCTGTAACATCTATTCAAGCAATCTATGTACCAGCCGATGACTACACGGATCCGGCACCGGCTACAACATTTGCTCACTTAGATGCCACAACAAACCTTGAGCGTAAGCTTTCTGAGATGGGTATCTATCCTGCGGTAGATCCACTGGCTTCTACTTCACGTGCCCTTTCTCCAGAAATCGTTGGTGAAGAACATTACAGTGTTGCTCGTTCTGTACAGCAAACACTTCAACGTTATAAAGAGCTTCAAGATATTATCGCAATCTTAGGAATGGATGAGCTTTCAGATGATGACAAATTAGTCGTTCAACGTGCTCGTCGTATACAATTCTTCTTATCTCAAAACTTCCACGTGGCTGAACAGTTCACTGGACAAAAAGGATCTTATGTACAAGTAAAAGATACTGTACAAGCATTCAAAGAGATTCTTGAAGGGAAATACGATCACATTCCAGAAGATGCATTCCGTCTAGTTGGCCCAATCGAAGATGTATTAGAAGCAGCTAAAAAGATGGGTGTAGAGGTATAATTAGGGACCAGGAGGGAAGAAAATGAAGACATTAAAAGTCAATATTGTCACTCCCGATGGCCCAGTGTACGATTCAGAAGTGGAAATGGTGAGTACAAAAGCTATGAGCGGTGAGCTGGGAATCTTACCAGGACACATTCCGATGGTAGCTCCATTACAAATCGGTGCAGTGCGCTTGAAAAATGGTAATAACACTGAGCTTGTAGCAGTTAGCGGTGGATTCTTAGAAGTTCGCCCAGAACAAGTGACAATTCTTGCGCAAGCTGCTGAAAAAGCAGAAGGTATTGATATTGATCGCGCGAAAGAAGCAAAAAGCCGTGCAGAAAGTCGTTTACAAGCACAGCAAGGAGACTTAGATTTCCGTCGTGCAGAGCTTGCACTTAAGCGTGCCATGAACAGAATTAACGTTTCTGAACGTAATTTTTAATAGAAAAAAGGGCTGTCCCAACAGGGGTCCGGAACCACTATGATCGTCCATAAATAGAAGATGCTTTGAGGTTTTCTTCTATTTATGGAAATTGTGGTTCCCGACACCTTGGTATTGGGACAGCCCTTTTTCTTGGTTTGTAAGCACAAGCCAAGCCACCTAGAAAGGGAAAAGGCGCCCTTTCTTTGTGACCCGTCTTATGCTTGTCAGGCCTGTTCAAGGCGCTTCCGCTTTTCTCGTGTCCAGCTCCAGCGCCTAGGCCTTCGAGTCATAAGCCAAGCCACCTAGAAAGGGAAAAGGCACCCTTTCTAGGTGGCTCGTCTTATGCTTGTCAGGCCTGTTCAAGGCGCTTCCGCTTTTCTTTATGGAATGTGAACGGTCTGGATATGCTGTAGGTTTAGAAAACTCGAATTTCCCCGTGCTGTTATGATTTCAATGATATTGTTATCAATGTTCTCAATTTTCCCGATTAAATCCTCGTTTTTCCCTAAGTTAAATACAATTAATTTATCTGATAGCTTTCCTATTTGTACTTCGAAACTTCTAGCTAAGCTCATGGATAGTGGATTGACTGGTAGGTTTTCCTGACTTAGTTTATAGGGAGAAATGTTGCTGGAATAGGGGATCATCCATTTTAAATGCTGCAAGGAAATAAGCATTGTTTTATAGACTGGTGAATAAAAGGAAATGTAGTTATTCATAACATGAGTAATATAACCATGTAATGGCTGATTACCTGTCACGTAGATTTCTAGAAATACGCCTTTAGCAGAATTCAATATTTTCCTTAGTGCTAATTCATCATCTTGTTCTAACACAGGCATATTAGTAGGTTCTGCAATAGAAAAGTCCTCTCTAGGTAATATATGCAGTGTTTGGATATGCCCATTAGGGATATAAATGTAATCTTCGCCATTAAAGACAATCAAGATCTCATTCCCGACTTCAATCAGGATTCCATTAATGGTTTTCTTTCCGGAAACCTCAATTTTGACCCCTTCTCCAATAAATTGTGTATATATTTTCATAAACAGTATTCACTCCTCTCTCGTGCTAAAATATCCATTCAACCCAGAGATATAGGCTTAGTAAGCCTATAATTAATGCAATTGGTATAATCAGAATGGTTACTTTCAAATATTTGCCCCAGGATAAGTGAATGGAATGGCTCTTTAGTATATACATCCATATTAAAGTCGCGAGGGTTCCAACTGGTGTTAATAATGCACCTATATCACTTCCAAGAACATTTGCAAGATAAGCAACCTGTAGGGTGTGGGGGTCTAGTCCCATTTCAGTGATCGACAAAGTTCCAATCATAACTGCTGGTAGATTATTAAATAGATTTGACATGACTGTAAGGAGGACACCCATTATTAGGCTAGCGTTAAATGGTTGATCGACAATATATCCACCAAGGCTCTCAACGATGTATTGGTTCAGTCCTACATTTTTTAGGCCGTATACAAGTACGTACATATTGAAAGCAAACAGAAGAATATGCCATGGGGTTTTTTTGAAAATGTCAATGACCCCAACTTTCGTTCGATACCACCTAATAATGATCAGAAGGGCAGCTCCGATTAGACCGACAGCTTCCAATGGGATACCAAACGGGGTTAAAGCGAAAAAACTAGCTCTCGTTAGGACCACAATCACAATGCAGATCTTAAATAACCACCAATCTACATCTTCATCTGGTTTAGAGGTTTCGAGAGGATGATTATACTTATATTTTAATGATTGTGTTTTCCATATAAGGGAGATATCGCGTGTTTTTTTGGGAATATCTTTTTTAAAATAGTGGTAGAGAAGGTAGGCAAGGACTAGAATGGCAATCATTGATGGAATAAACATCATTTGTATATAGTTATTTAGACTTAATCCTACTATTTCTAGTGCGATTAGATTGGAAATATTACTTACAGCGATAGGGGCACTGGCTGCGGTTGCAATGAGAGCACCCGATAATAGATATGGGATTTGTTGTTTTGGTTTTAGCTTTAACAAGGACACAATATGAATAATGATTGGTGTTGTAATGAGAATACTACCATCATTATTAAAAAACATAGTCATCATAAAACATAATAAAAGGATGTAGATATACAATTTGACTCCTGATCCATTAGAACGATTGACGATATTTAAGGCAATCAATCGGAAAAACCCGATACTTTCAAGAACAATCGACATCATTATGGTTGATAGAATCGTTAGTGCAGCACCACTAACGATGTCGAAAATATTTAATACATCTGTAAAAGGAACAATTCCTAAAAGTAAAACTAGCAGAGCACCAATGGAAGTGGGGATGGTTTCATTTATTCCGAAAGGGCGCCAAAGCATAAACAATATGGTAAAAGAAAAAATCACCGTCATTAATATTAAATTTATATCAGGCATTCTGATTCGCCTCTTTAATAATCGTAGAATGTTTATGATCGGTTCTCATTAATGCTTGATGCTCTTCTTTATATTTAGTTGTCGGCTTGAGAAAGATAAAGTAATATAAACTACCCAGTAAGGTAAAGTAGCCAATGATAAACATAATTATTATCATAATTTTTCCTCCCTTCTTTTGTCTTTAAAAGGAGTTTTCTATAATCTTTAACTCGTATAAAATCTTTACTGTTCATTGATGAATCTATCTATATGGGACAATTCCGCCATTTACTGTATAAGTAGTTTGTGAGAAGTTTATATATGGGATACCTCCTCATAGGATCTTTACAAAACTTCTCTCTATTTAGTGAAGGCTGATCTTTGGAAAATCTGCTGGAATTTTTTCTCGAAATTTTGTTCGCTATTTTGCTCACTTTTATTTTCAGACTTTTGTTCGTTTGTCGCTTCTGAGCTTTGTTCCCCTTTGTCTTCATCCTTAGAATCATTCTCTACTTTTTCACCGTAGCTGATATTTCTAATGTGATACATGGAAAGGCGAACAACCTCTTCATTTTTAACAATCGTTGCATAGTCGCCATTGCTCTCATTCAGAATCCCTTCAATGGACTCAGGGCCTCCGCGATTGATTTTGACCCATTCGTATTGAAGATCGGTGAGTAATGAATTGAAAGATTCAGCTTGCTTATATTCCATTTCTTCTGGAATGTCCATGCCGAACTTTAACTTATTTTTTGAGTGCTTCGTAACACTCTTCACATGTTGATGCTTGTAATAAACGACACCATCCTTTTCTGTTAGTAATGTAAGGTGATCGTCTGCTACAGCTAATAACATCCCAGTTCTTGATTCAGGACCACCTCGGTCAATCTTAACCACATGCCCAACTAATGTAGACAATAAATCGTAGTTCATTAAGAATCCCTCCTGTTTTGTGTTAAACCATTTCTCAATATTTATATGTGCCAAGCTATTAGCTTGTAATATTGAAAACGCCTATTTTTCAAATAACAGACGTTTGTCCATACATAATAGTCGTCTACTTATAAATCCTTTAGTTGACTGGTAAGAAAATGATTCCTATCTTGGATAAAACGAATAATTTGGTGGGCTTCTTCCTCAAAATCCAGCCTAGAAGCGTTGATATATGGATCCCGATCTCGATGTGGTTCCAATAATGTAAATAGATCCTGGACAATAGGTTCTAAATAAGTAGGGGTAAACTTTGTTGTGAGGACTTCTTCCATTTGTTCTTTATAGCATTTTCGATATTTTTCATAGTGAAGAAGGCGAGCAGTCAACGTATTGTAGCCTTCAATAGGGATATAATCAAAAGCGGTATCTCCTCCATTCAGATCCTTCCCCCATGTACCATCATAATCCCAAGGGCTGATTTCAAATAAATCTGTTTCTTCATTTTTATACAGCGCATAGTTTTGGATAAACCCATCAAAATTCTGAGTGCAAATAACCCCGACTAACCACTTTAAATATTTTTCCACATCTAATATGTCTTCAATAATTTCAGGGAAATCACGATCAGATGCCAAATTTATATAATAGATCAAATCCTTTAGTCGGTCGTCATCTTGAGTTGTGCCATATTTTCGTGAATACCCTGAATCTAATGCCTCTTTTACTGTCAATTCTGGAGTTAATAATGAGAAATTAGCATCATCATTGACGGCATAATGAATAGAACCGCTTGGTAACCCTCTCTTCTTCAACAAATGTTCGTCAAGAGATTCCAATTGAAGGTAAATCCCTTGAAAAGTCCCATTAAGGGACAGCAAAACATAGTTGGAGTTAGGAGAAAGAACTCCAATATCCTGAAAAAAATCCAAGGAAAGTTTATTGCGAATGAGGGAAAGATCCTTATACTCAGCATTTAAATGAATTTCCCTAGCACCTTGAAAACCTTTTTGAAAAATGAGCTGATAGGATTTTTTCTTCATATTACGAATAAATTCACCACGATAAATCACATCCACTTTATAGCTTTTATTTTGAGTAGATAATTTAGCTTCGACTGGCCTTTTTCTCCACACATTTTGTTTTAACGCTTTAAGATCTTTAGGATGAATAAATAATGAATAGGTAAGAAGTTCATTATTCATAACCTTCACCTCACACTTGTTTGTGTATATAAGTATTCGAAGAGACAAGATAGTGTGTAAATCAGGCAGATTTCCTTGAAATTAGGGAGAATGACTAAAGCAAGATTGAATGTCCTTACATAAAATAATTAACACCATACTAGGTAAAAAATTTCAGGAGGTCATAAGCGTGAAAGTATTAACACACGACGTGGAGACATTAATCGATTTAGCCAAGGAAAAAGGGTTAGATAAATACTTTATTAACAATCCTGTGGAAAAAGAGGAAGAAGATATCGGACAAGTCGTTATTGCGAAAGGCAAAGGGTCGAAAGGCAATAAAGATGGCAAGGGTTCAAAAGGCAATAAGGATAATAAAGGATCAAAAGGTAATAAAGAAGACAAGGGATCAAAAGGTAATAAAGAGCAAGGAGACAAAGGTTCAAAGGGTAAAAAAGGTCAAGGTGACCAAGAAGACAAATGTTCAAATGGAAATAAAGGAACTAAAGGTAATAAAGATGGTAAAGGTTCCGGTGGCAACAAAGGAACAAAAGGCAATAAAGATGGTAAAGGCTCCGGTGGCGATAAAGGAACAAAAGGTAATAAAGATGGTAAAGGCTCTGGTGGCAACAAAGGAACAAAAGGTAATAAAGATGGTAAGGGTTCTGGTGGCGACAAAGGAACAAAAGGTAATAAAGATGGTAAAGGCTCCGGTGGCAACAAAGGAACAAAAGGTAATAAAGATGGTAAGGGTTCTGGTGGCAATAAAGGAAGACAAGGAAACTGGTGGAGTCAAGATCCAGATTGGTGTAATGGAAATAAAGGCAACAAAGGCACAAAAGGCAACAAAGGAACAAAAGGCAATAAAGGAACAAAAGGAGATAAGGGCTCTAAAGGGGACAAAGGGTCGAAAGGAAATAAAGGTTCAAAAGGCGGAAAAGGTAAAAAGTAACATAAAATTTCTTGATCATCGGGGTTATTTAAAAAAGTCGAATCTAAAATTCATATCAATAGTAGAGGACTCATCGAGGCTCCTTATATATATTGATGTTATAGTTTTGGATACGTTTATTTAGGGTAACCCCTATTGTTTTTTTTACATAGGATTTTGTATGATCAATCAATTTTTAATAAATGAACAGTGAATTAATTGAAAATTGGGTGTTTTTGAAAAAAGCTGATTCGCCTTGTGTTAATGTGCTAAAATAGAGAGTATGTCGAAATTTGCGAAAAAAGGGTGATTCACTCGATGCTTGAATCTTTTGGACAACAAGCACTCATCAACATGCTTGTGCATTTAGCTTTTTTTGCTGTGACTTTTTGGGCACTCCAAGCTTTAAATTTTGAGAAGTTTTTGCGAGCGAATCGAGTCATGCAAGCACGGTTGCTTTATATCTTGTTAAGCATTGCGATTGGGTCTGTTGTAAGTAACTTTTTTCTAGACTATTTGTCGTGGTCGTTACAACTGCAGCACTTTTTCCAATAAATGTTCGTTAAACTGTAACAAGATAGGACTTCTTGCATGTTCCAAATGCAGCTTATTTTGAGTACAATTTTAATTGTGTGTTTCTTTTCACAAAGTGGTTTTTGTTTGTTGTCAAAGCAATAAATGGTTCACTAGTAATGAATTATTTAAGATGCAAAAGCAACAAGGTTTACGAAAAGAGTCTTGTTGAAAGATGACGACATTTCCCAAGTATTAATCTCCCTATAGAGGAAAGACTGTGAGTAAGGGAGAGGATACGGATGAAAAGAATTATACAATTTGTTTTACTAATTACTATTGGGATAGGTTTAACTTATTTTTATTACGGGAATAACACCACTGCAGCTAAACAGCAATTAGATATTGAAAAGCTAGTAGAGGCGATCGAAAATTCAGATGGAGATATCAATGAATGGTCTCTATATGCAAGAGAAAACTTAGATTTCTCCACTAGTAAAGGTTTTGCATCCCATTATGAAAATATGCGTGCAAAATACCCGGATTTTCAGTGGACTCATACCAAAAGTAATGAAGACATTGTTATAGAAGGTTTACAGAAGCACCAAGACGGGGAAGAAAGTATCAAATTAATCTCGACCGACAAAAACGGACAAAAATCTTCGTACCTTATTTACGAATTCCGCGGCACCGGTTGGGGTTCAAAAAAGGCACAATCCGTTAGAGACCATTTTTTTCCTAAATTGAAAGAAATTTTTAACGGAGAACCGATTATTTTCTCTTGTATAAAAGGCGAATTCAATGATACACTTGACGAAGTTTTGTCAAAACGGGCATCCAAGCTGTTAAATGATTTAGGCGCAAAAGAAGTTGAATCACTAAAAGAAGAAAACTTTTTTTCAATATCCGCTTACTCAAAAGAGTTTAAGCATTCAGTACCTACTGAAAATGACTTGATGAATATGCAACTAGGCTTAAGGAATGTAGGAATGGGCGCTAAGACAACCTTTGTCATTGGCACACCCATTATTACGATTGAATATTAATATAGAGAAATTGGACGCGGAGGGGAAGACTCTTGGAAAAAATTATCGTCCGCGGCGGAAAAAGGTTAAATGGTACGGTTAAAGTTGAAGGAGCAAAAAATGCCGTTTTACCTGTGATCGCTGCAACATTATTAGCTAGTGAAGGTAAGAGCGTAATCAAGGATGTACCAGCTCTCTCCGATGTATATACGATTAATGAAGTATTACGTCATTTAAATACAGATGTATCGTTTGATGGAAGTCAGGTTGAGGTAAATGCATCTAGAGAGCTATTTGTAGAAGCGCCATTTGAATATGTACGTAAGATGCGTGCTTCTGTGTTAGTGATGGGTTCATTACTTGGCAGAACTGGAAAGGCTCGCGTCGCTTTACCTGGCGGATGTGCCATTGGTTCAAGACCAATTGATCAACATCTAAAAGGCTTCGAAGCAATGGGAGCAAAAGTGAAGGTTGGTAATGGTTTTATCGAAGCAGAAGTAGAAGTAGAAGGAAAGCTAAAAGGTGCCAAGATCTATCTAGATTTCCCGAGTGTAGGAGCTACAGAGAACATTATGATGGCAGCAGCATTAGCTGAAGGCACAACAGTTCTTGAAAACGTAGCAAAAGAACCTGAAATAGTAGACCTTGCAAACTTCCTAAACAAAATGGGTGGAAATGTTAAAGGTGCCGGTACAGGAACGATCCGAATTGAAGGTGTCGAGCGTTTATATGGTGTGGAGCACAATATTATTCCAGACCGTGTGGAAGCAGGAACGTTCATGTGTGCTGCAGCCATTACAGGAGGAAATGTTCTTGTAAAAGGTGCTGTACCTGAACATTTATCATCACTCATTGCCAAAATGGAAGAAATGGGAATCACGATTATTGAAGAAGAAGATGGCGTTCGTGTCATCGGACCTGAAAAGCTAAAAGCAGTAGACATTAAAACGATGCCACATCCAGGATTCCCAACGGATATGCAATCTCAAATGATGTCCCTACTTTTACATGCCCAAGGTACAAGTGTCATCACAGAAACAGTATTTGAAAACCGCTTTATGCACGTAGAAGAATTCCGTCGCATGAATGCAGACATTAAAATTGAAGGGCGTTCTGTTATTATGAACGGTCCTGCTTCCTTACAAGGAGCGGAAGTAGCTGCGACTGATTTACGCGCTGCTGCTGCCTTAACCATAGCGGGCCTTGTATCTGAGGGATACACACGTGTCACAGAGCTTAAACATCTAGATCGTGGCTATGTCAACTTCCACGGAAAGCTAGCAGCACTTGGAGCAGACATTGAACGTATTACCGAAACAGAAGAAGCAGAAACGCCTATCACCAACGCAATTGTTACCGACCTAAATGCATAATATCAATAATAAATCATGACCTAAGAAAAGCCTCCGCAATGCGGAGGCTTTTCTGCTTTAAAGGACTCGGGGACGGTTCTCGATCGCTTTAAAGTAATGAAGAATTGGTTTGCAGAGTATGTTGCTCTTAATTTGGGGACTGTTTTAATTTGATGAGGTTTGTATCGAGGGCGGGTTTACATTGGGAAGTATAAAGAAATGGGAATAGTCTTGTATGACAAATTGTTTCTGATTGAAATTTGTAGAATTTTGTCGAGAATTCGATAATAGGGTGGAAGTTGAAAATTAAAAGTGTAAAGTTGAAAATTAGCCACTCGTTTCCTATAAAAATACCTTTAATATAAGGAAAAATGGACTTAGGGACAACCGGCTATCACCAAAACGGGTAGTATTGGTCGGGTATTTCATTATTCATTAACTAAATAATTCCCTATATGTTTATAAGGGAAGATTCTACTAAGCATCTAAAAAAATTTACCCTATCTCAACTCTTTACAAAATTTGTGGAATAATACTTTTGCCTTCTCTAGAGGTCAACCCAAAAGAGATCCGTCGCAAGTCCATCACCGCTTTATCGCAGTCGAGAACCGTCCCCGGCCACATCACCGCATCACCGCGCTCGAGAACCGTCCCCGGCTGCATCACCGCGTTACTCTGAAAAGGTATCTCCACCCAAAAAAATTTGGTATAAATGCTTGTCCAGCACCATAGATATGAATTGAGGTGGAGGAAAGTTGAGACTTCCTCCCTTAAATATTTATATGGGGGCATCGAGCATGAAGCAGTTAAAGCCAGTATTAATCATCATCTCCTTTATCATCGCAGTATCATTTGTTGTACCGACTCTCCTAGTGCTTCCTTTTTCATCTGACCAAGCAAGTGGAAAGCTTGATGAGAGTAAGAAAAACCCTCCAACGGAAGAAAAGTTATCCGAAGCGGTGGAAGTAGCCGTTTTTCGCAGTGAATCTAAAACGATTGAAAAATTGCCACTTGAAGATTATGTGGTTGGAGTTGTAGCAAGTGAGATGCCGGCAGAGTTTGAAATGGAAGCCCTTAAGGCTCAGGCTTTGGCTGCACGGACCTATATTGTTTCCCATCTAATGGCTAAAGACGAAAAGGTTCCAAAGGGAGCAGATGTAACAGACACGGTTACTCATCAAGTTTACAAAAGCAAAGATGAGCTAAAAAAAATATGGGGACCTGACTATGAACGAAAGCTTGAAAGAATTACAAAAGCAGTGCTAGAGACTCAAGGGAAGGTTCTTTCCTATAATGGTAGCCCCATTACAGCTTCATTCTTTTCAACCAGTAATGGGTACACGGTGGACTCCGAAGATTATTTTCCGAATGAAACACCTTATTTAAAAAGTGTCGAAAGTCCCTGGGATAAAGATTCACCGAAATTTGAAGAACAAAAAATCGTGTCAGTGGCGGAATTCGAACAAAAGCTAGGTGTGAAGCTTGGGGATAAAGAGTCGGTCGGAACCATAACGTCGCGAACATCCGGCAAACGGGTAGGCAGCATCGAAATTAATGGTAAAAAGTTTACTGGAAGAGAAATTCGTGAATCGTTAAATCTTGCCTCAACAGATTTCACATGGTATCGAAAGCAAGACCACATTGTCATTACAACAAAAGGATATGGTCATGGAGTAGGAATGAGTCAATATGGTGCCAACGGAATGGCGGAAGAAGGAAAATCATTTAAAGAAATCGTTAACCATTATTATTCGGGGATTGATATTGTAGGAACAGATAAGTTCTTAAAACAATATACAGCAAAAAAATAAAAGAAGAAGGGCTTAACGTAGTCAACAAGATTACGCTAAGCCTCTTCTTTTTTCATTACGACACTTGTTAGCCACTTCATCCATCTAGTCAAAACATGAGCGGGTCTAGTAAAATACGTTCGATTTACAATCCAAAAAGAAACCCCAACCCCTATCAAATCCTTTACAGCATCAATAATGGTAGCCGAACGATAGGGAACAAACGACTGATGAATCTCATCAACGAGTCCATAGAACGCAGCAACCAAAGCAACAAATAGATTCGCAGTATAGGTTAAACGATTATTTGCTAGTAATGCTAGAACGAAAAAACTATATAAAATCCCAAACTCGATAACATGTAGGGATTCTTTGAAAAAACGATCAAAAGCATCATCAGGTAACTCGATCACTGCAGTATCTGGTAAACTAGACAACACCCAAATTAAAACCATATATATAAATGGGAAAATCGTAAGACTCCATCGTACAAAAGCTTTCATAAACATCCTCTTTCTACTTTCTTATTGTTTAGAAAAAACTCGTCACTGCATTCTTAGTCTCTGTGTAAAGCCTGTTAATCCAAGCCATTTTCGCTTAGCTCTTGCACTTCATTGTATCATGTGAAAAACAATCATCTTACTCTGAAAGAAAAACTTTAATAAAATATACATAATTCTTGTAAGGATGTCGAATAATAAGAAATTTAAAAATTTTTTCATCACAAGGTATATATTCTTTTCAAAGTGTTCAGAATGATTGCTGAGGTGATGAAAATGAGAGAGGAAGAAAAGAAACATACTTCTCAAAAATCTAGTGTTCAAAAATTTTTCAAAAAGCGTTGGGTATTCCCAGCAGTCTATCTAGCAAGTGCCGCAATCATTATTACAGCTATTTTATGGTATCAAGCTTCAGGAAATGATGTGGCAGAAGAAAATCAATATGGATTCGATCAACCAACAGACAATGAGTTTGATAATCCAGCTATGGAAGTAAATCGTTCGCTCGAGAATTTTGTAATGCCGCTTGAAAACCCAGATACTGCAGTCATTGAGAAACAATTCTATGATGTGGATGCATCTGCTGAAGAGCAAGCAGCCGCTCTGGTTGTCTACAACAATAGTTATCAACCAAACCAAGGTATCGACATTTCAATGGATGGAAAAGAATTTGATGTCCAAGCTTCTATGAGTGGGACAGTAACAAAAGTTCTTGAAGATGAACTATTAGGAAATGTGATTGAAATTGAGCATGACAAAGGGATTGTTACTCTTTATCAATCCGTTAAAGATTTCAAAGTAAAAGAAGGCGACACAGTTAAGCAAGGTCAAACGATTGCAAAAGCTGGTAAAAGCACACTGAATAAAGATGCCGGTATACATGTTCACTTTGAAATTCGTAAAGATGGTGTAGCTGTTAATCCATTGGATTACGTTAATAAATCTTTAGCAACTCTTCAAGAAGCTTCATTAGAAGAAGAGCAAAAAACGGATCAAGAAGAGCAAGCTGGTGAAGAGTCTTCAGAACAACAATCTAGCGAAGAAAACGCTGGAACTGAAAACCCTGATTCCGAACAGCCAGCTGAAGAAGAAAGTACAGATCCTGCTGAAGATCAAGAAAACACAGATGCTAATGAAACGGAAGAACAAGCAGATCCAAGTTCTGATGAATCTGAAGATCAAGCAACTGAAAACCCTGATGAAGAAAAGAAAGAAAACCAATAATATCATGATAAAAGGAGTACCTTCCGAGGTAGTCCTTTTTTTATTTAAAAAAGAAATCTTCTATCCAAAAATTTCCGAGGAAATTCGACAGCGATAATATTATATTTTTATAACTTTAACTCTTGTAAGACAACTATAAATAAGCAAAGTGCCATGAATTCAATTATTTCAAAAAAATAAAATACACAAATACGAAAAGGAAATACATTTATTGTCTAACAATTATGATTGACCAAGCAATATTCAATCGTGATAATAACAATATGAAAAAATTCAGAAAATTAAAATACATACAAAGAAAGAGAGGAGTTCGATGACTACATTTCTTGCATTTTTCATTATTACTGCAGGTTGTTTAATTTTAGCATTACGAAAAAAGAAAGTATTTTTCTTAGCGATTCCGTTTTTATCCCTATTTGCTTATTTTATTTTCCAAATTGCCCTTGTACCCATCCCGTTTCTGGATACAGTTAAATTTATTTTTAGCTTAACATAAGGGGGAAAAATATGAAGAAGATCGATAAATTGACGGCCGATCAATATTTTAAAGTAAAGAACAAATTTACAATCCTCTATTTAATCATCTGGTTCCTTTCTTCCTTTGGAATTGTTCTATTTGCAGAGCCACTAACTAATATAACCCTTGGTGGCTTACCATTACATTATTTTATGGGAGCACAAGGGTCTATTATTGTTTTTATCCTTTTATTATTTATTAATGCAAAAGTAAGTGATCGTATTGATGAGAAATACGGGATCGATGAAGGTAAAAACGAACAGCTTAGTTATGGAAAAACCCTGGATCATTAAGGCACTTTTCGTAAATTTTGTTGCTTTTGGTAAATGATAATCATCTTAAATAACTTAATAATAGTGCAACATTTATTACTCTGACGAAAAGATGCCCGAAACCTTAATCATTGCGGATTTCTACTTTTGTTCGAAAAACAACAATCTATGCGAAATCAGTCACCATTAAATAATGGACAAGCGTCATTAAGGGGGATTAGATTGGATACGCAGTTTATTGTATCTACGGCCATCATACTTGCTACTTTTGGAATTTATATTGGAATTGCCATTTATAATAAGGCACGGGCTACATCAGACTTTTATGTAGCCGGAAGGGGAATTCCACCTGTTTTTAATGGAATGGCCATTGGAGCAGATTGGATGAGTGCCGCTTCCTTCATTGGACTAGCTGGTACCGTCATGATATTGGGCTATGATGGACTAGCTTATATCATGGGATGGACAGGGGGGTATCTTCTCCTAACATTTTTATTAGCTCCACAGTTAAGAAAATACGGTCGCTATACCGTTCCAGAGTTTATTGGTGACCGTTATGCAAGTCACACTGCACGAGTGATTGCGGCCATTTGTACGATTATCATCAGTTTTACCTACTCAATTGGGCAGCTTTCAGGCTCTGGGGTCGTAATTGGACGACTTTTTGAAATTGACGCGAAAGTAGGAACTCTTATTGGAGTTGTATTAATTGCCTTTTATTCGGCATTCGGTGGAATGAAAGGGATCACATGGACACAAGTAGCTCAATATATCATTTTAATCATTGCCTACTTAATCCCTGTCATTTTTATGTCTCTACAAATAACCGGAAATCCTATGCCATGGATTTCTTACGGGGATATTGTCGGAAAAATGGGGGAGCTCGACCGTGAGCTTGGAATTTCAGAGTATTTTGCTCCGTTTACCAATGGAACAAAGTGGCAGTTTATAGCCTTGTTGTTTACTTTAATGGCAGGAACAGCCGGACTCCCACATGTTATAGTAAGGTTTTATACAGTATCGACGATGAAAGCGGCACGCTGGTCAGGAGCATGGGCGTTATTATTTATCGGATTACTTTATTTATCAGCACCAGCATATGCAGCATTCTCACGCTTTATTTTAATGACAAAGGTTGCCGGAAGCAATATCGATGCACTTCCAAGTTGGACCAAATCGTGGGTCGATACAGGCAAACTTAAGGTTGCAGACTCCAATGGTGATGGGATCCTTCAATGGAAAGAGCTCATTATTTCAAATGATATCGTCGTCATGGCGACACCAGAGATAGCGAACCTAGGGGTATTTGTCATTGGACTTGTGGCAGCAGGGGCAATGGCCGCAGCATTATCAACTGCTGGCGGGTTAATGATTGCGATATCGTCATCATTTGCACATGATATTTACTACCGGGTCTTTAAACCGAATGCGACAGAGAAAAGTCGCTTAGCGGTTGCCCGTTGGTCGATTGTGGTCGCTACTGTACTAGCTGGGTTAGTGGCACTTAATCCCCCTGGAGTGATTACACAGATTGTTGCCTGGGCGTTTGCCTTAGCATCAGGTACATTTTTTCCTGCACTTGTTCTCGGTGTGTGGTGGAAACGATCTAATGCCAAGGGAGTGATCGCTGGTCTGTTATTTGGTCTCGGTGTTACCTTGACCTATATTTTCATGGCAAGAGCGGGTATAACCATTTTAGGAATAATCGGTACAGGGGCAGGTATATTTGGAGCGACCGCAGGGTTTCTCGCTAATATTATCGTCTCTCTAATCACGAAAGCACCGTCACAAAAACTTCAAGAAGAAGTCATCGACCTACGTTATCCCGAGCAAATGACTTTTAAAAATGGCGAGGTATGGGTGGACGATGATGTAAACCTAACAAAATAAAAAATGGCTGTTTTCTAAAAGATTATGGCTACCTGAGATAGGTCGGAAATACATTTTAGAAGCATTGAGCAGCCTGAATACAGCGGGAACAGTGGCCAAAGTGAGGCCCCGCAGCGTAGCGAGATGGCTTACGGGTCACCCGCTGAAAGCGAAGTGTATTCAGGCTGCGGGTTAAATAACAACAATCATTACGAATAGCCTAATGCCGTTCCTTTTATCCTTTGTTACAAGGGCTGAATGAATATCGGCTTTTTATTTTGCTAGCCACTTATCATCGACAAATTTCTCAGGAAATAATCGAAATGAGTTGATGCATAAAAAGGGGAGGATGCCCAAGATTGGCAGGGAATTAGTCTCTTTTGTGATATATCAGTCGTTTACACGAGTTATCGGGCATGATCTCTATATTTAACGATCGATATGATGAATATATCGGTCCTTCCTCATTGAACGGCAATTTTCGCCCAACCTGCATCCTGGAATTCTGTTTCACAACCTGGTTTAGGGAAGAAACTAGCGCACATAAAAAGACACCCTTCAAAAGGTCGCAAAATAACCCCGAAAAATCGAATAACCAATATTCTAATCAAATTGCCTTCCCGCAGCACTCCCCATTTTAGTGAAAAAAGCAATTTTGCATAAAAATTTTGAAAATTCATCCATATACCTTGTCCTTATTAAGTAATTCGTGCATATATCTTGACCATCGATAATAAAATGATACAAACCTGACAAAAAGAGAGTGTTTGAGGTGAGTTTTCGTTATATCAAAATTGGTATTAGCTGCATTCATGTTTATACGTTGTAAGTGGGGATGACCCAAGAAAGCACATGTTCTTTCTATGTGCTTCAACCTTAATGTCGCCCTCCCGCATACATATAAAGCAAAAGGTGTTGACACCCCACGGCTTTTACATGCGGAACCTAATAGTCCATTGAAGCGAGAGCGAGTCTCATTTCACACTTCTCACATCCAATTTAGGGAGGTCGAGTGGTGTGCACGATTACATCAAAGAGAGAACAATCAAGATTGGTAAGTATATCGTGGAGACGAAGAAAACAGTTCGTGTCATTGCAAAAGAGTTTGGAGTATCCAAAAGTACAGTTCACAAAGATTTGACCGAACGATTGCCAGAAATTAATCCTGATTTGGCTAACGAAGTAAAAAATATTCTCGATTATCATAAATCGATCCGACATCTCCGCGGTGGTGAAGCAACGAAGAAGAAGTATAGAAAAGAAGAACTAGAAGGCGAAGCAGTAAAGTAAATAGGAGGCTAAACCTATTGGTGAATACCTAGAGGTTTAGTCTTATTTTAATTTTCTTGAAATATCTTGAGTATTTACGAAATATTACCTAAAAAGTCATACTAAAATAAGGTGATAAAAAGCTCATAAAACGTTCAAAGATAAAAATTGTAATCATTGCCCAGCTACAGCGCCTAGCTCCTCGAGTCATAAGCCAAACCTTGGAGGAAGGGAAAGGGCACCCTTCCTCCAAGGTTCGTCTTATGCAAGGCGTGAGCTGTTCAAGGCGCTTTCGCTTTTCTGATTCAACTGAAAAAATATCCGTTTTTTTGACAAATCATTCCTTCCTTCGACAGAAATGTGGTAAAATAATCTAATGGAAACAGCATTATATCATTCATAAAAAACATAATTTATTCGATATAAATGAATCGTTTTTACTATAGTTTGTAGAAAAAGAAGGGAGTAAGAGTGAGATGTTCGCGAAAGATATTGGAATTGATTTAGGAACTGCTAATGTATTGATTCATGTTAAAGGAAAAGGGATCGTTTTAAATGAGCCTTCGGTTGTGGCGATTGATAAAAACACAAATAGAGTATTAGCTGTTGGTGAGGAAGCTCGTCGCATGGTGGGCCGGACACCTGGAAATATTGTAGCTATGCGTCCTTTAAAAGATGGTGTTATAGCTGACTTTGATGTGACAGAAGCAATGTTAAAGCATTTTATCAATAAACTTGGTGTGAAAGGCTTTTTATCAAAACCACGTATTTTAATTTGTTGTCCAACTAACATTACAAGTGTTGAACAAAAGGCTATTCGAGAAGCAGCTGAAAAAAGCGGTGGTAAGAAAATTTACCTAGAAGAGGAACCAAAAGTTGCAGCAATTGGTGCAGGAATGGACATCTTCCAACCGAGCGGCAATATGGTCGTAGACATTGGCGGAGGTACAACGGATGTAGCCGTTTTATCGATGGGTGACATTGTAACAGCTTCTTCTATCAAAATGGCTGGAGATAAATTTGATGCTGAAATTTTAGCTTATATTAAGAAAGAGTACAAGCTTCTCATTGGAGAACGTACAGCAGAAGATATTAAAGTGAACATTGGCACAGTATTCCCAGGATCACGTAACGAAGAAATGGAGATTCGCGGTCGTGATATGGTGAGCGGACTTCCAAGAACGATTTCGGTAAAATCAGAGGAAGTGGAAAGTGCTTTACGAGAATATGTGTCGATCATCGTACAAGCAGCGAAAAATGTTCTGGAGAGAACACCACCTGAGCTATCTGCAGACATTATTGACCGCGGTGTCATTTTAACTGGCGGAGGCGCTTTATTACATGGAATGGATCAATTATTAGCAGAAGAACTAAAGGTTCCTGTATTAGTAGCAGATGAACCAATGGATTGCGTAGCGATTGGTACAGGAATCATGCTTGAAAATATTGACAGAATTTCAAGAAGAAAAATCATCTAATGGAATACATACCGGGTTGAAAAGGATTAAAATTCGGTCATTTTTACGTTAAAATGAGGTGAGTGAAATGTTTCGTGGTTTTTATACTGTTGCATCTGGAATGGTAGCTCAGCAGCGAAAGACGGAAATGCTGACAAATAACATGGCGAATAGAAACACGCCAGGGTATAAAGCAGATCAGTCATCAATGAGAGCCTTTCCTGAAATGCTCCTACAAAGAATGGGTGGAGTGAACATCCCGACAGAACAGGATCTCAATCTTCCATATAATTCACGTGTAGGAAAACTGAATACAGGGGTTTATATGCAAGAAATGACTCCCACCTTCTTTCAAGGGGACCTTAAAGAAACAGAACGTGGAACAGATGTCGCATTGATTGATGTTATGATGCCAACAAACGGGACTGTGCTGTTTGCTGTACAGGGATTAGACGGAAACTTTCAGTATACACGAAACGGAAACTTCACCTTAGATGGAAATGGATTTTTAACGAACTCAAATGGGAATTTTATTTTAAATGAAAATGGATTGCCGATTCAATTGAACAGTGACCAATTTTCAATTAATGATCAAGGCGATATACTTGTTAATGATGAAGTGGTGACAACACTTGGGATTGGATACGCGGAAAACCCACATCTTCTATCGAGAGGCACTGGCGGACTGTATAGCACTGATGATAACCAGCCTCTTCCTAATGCAAACGATATACAAGGAGTTAATTTTCGTACACAGCAAGGCTTCCTTGAACGCTCAAATGTTGATCCATCTCGTACCATGACCGATATGCTTACAGCCTACAGAGCTTTTGAAGCGAATCAAAAGGTTTTGCAAGCATACGATCGTAGTATGGAAAAAGCGGCAAACGAAATTGGTCGAGTGGGTGGATAAAGTGAATCGATTGCATAGGAGGTATCCGTTGTGAACCGGATGATGATAACAGCAACCAACACATTAAATCAGCTTCAAAAACAAATGGATATGGTCGGTAACAATCTAGCGAATGCGGATACAAATGGATATAAAAGAAGAGAAGCAACGTTTTCTGAACTTCTTGTTCAACAAGTGAATAACCAAGGGAATGTCGCTGAAGAAATCGGAAGGCTGACTCCTAATGGAATTCGACAAGGTGTTGGAGCAAAAGTTGGCCAAGCCCAACTGATTTTAGAGCAGGGTTCATTGAAATCAACAGGGCGGGAATTAGACTTTGCGTTATCTTCACCAAATCAATTTTTTAAAGTCCTTGCTCAAGATGGAGAGGCACATAGTATCCGTTATACACGGGATGGAGCCTTTTACGCTTCCCCAACTGGAAATAGTGAAATGATGATTGTGAACGGTCAGGGGTTCCCAATTCTCGATGAAAATGATAACTTTATAACAGTACCAGAAGATATCGAGAATTTCTCTCTACAAGACGGAGGGGTATTGAATGTCCAACTGCAGAATGGACAAGTAGCTACCTATTCTCTAGGTGTGGTCTCGATTGAGAGGCCGCAGTTCATGGAACAAATGGGAGGGAATCTACTCGGGTTGCCGACCAATTTGAACCAATTAGGTGTAACAGAAGCGGAAATTCTTACAAACCTTGAGGGACAGCAAAGAAATAATATCGGCTTACAGCAAGGTTATTTAGAATCGTCCAATGTTGATATAGGAAAAGAAATGACGGATATGCTAAACGTTCACCGTGCCTATCAATTCCAAAGTCGATCGATTTCGATGGCAGATCAAATGATGGGACTTATCAACGGGATCCGTTAAAAGGAGTTTATAATCATGGCAGAGAAAGAGCTACTTCAAGAAGGCAAAACAAGAGAAGAAATCAAATCTGAGATGAAGACGGAGACAGAATCACAGAATAAAAAGTGGATTCGTGTAAGACTCCTTCCGATTTGGCTTCGTGTCATTCTTTTTGTCCTCTTTTTTGCTGTAAGTCTCATTCTAGGAGCGGTTGTGGGCTATAGTGTCATTGGTGACGGAAAAGCAAGTGATGCTTTTAAAAAATCGACATGGGAACATATCATTGAGATTGTTACTAAGGAAAAATAAAAGGAGGTCCTAGGAGGCTTCCTTTTTCAATGCCCAGCTCCAGCGCTTACCTCCTCGAGACATAAGTCAAGGCACCAAGGCACCCTTCCTTAGTGCCTCGCCTTATGCAAGTCGTGAGCTGTACAAGGAGCTTGCGCTTTTCTTGATTTAAGGAAATGCTACAATTATGATATGATATTTTAATTAAAGAACAGATATATAATTATTTTTTCCAATAGGAGGCCCATTATGTTAGATATTCAACAAATAAAAGAAATCATCCCTCATCGTTACCCGTTTTTACTCGTTGACAAAATTTTAGAAGTCGAAGAAGGAAAAAAAGCAGTCGGCATTAAAAATGTAACAGCAAATGAAGAGTTTTTTAACGGACACTTTCCGGATTATCCTGTTATGCCTGGTGTGCTTATTGTTGAAGCATTAGCTCAAGTCGGAGCTGTAGCCATGCTCAAAAAGGAAGAAAACCGCGGCCGTTTAGCCTTCTTTACAGGAATTGATAACTGTCGTTTTAAACGTCAAGTAAAACCTGGAGATCAGCTTCGATTAGAAGTAGAAATGGTTCGCTTCCGTGGCGCGATTGGTAAAGGAAAAGCCGTTGCAACAGTAGATGGCGAAGTAGCATGTGAAACGGAAATGATGTTTGCTTTAGGAGAAAAGCAGGGATAAATAATGTGGTACAAAGGTCTAGTTTTTGAGAACTAGACCTTTTTTTCGTTTAGAATGATTAAGTGAAAAAAGAAGGGGAATGTAAAGACTAATCGGTATCGATACTTCATCTGAATGACCACAAGGGCGATAATCGCGGATAATAGCGGAATCGCCCCACTTTTGCTCGAATTGTATGATCTTAAATATTAAATGCAAGTTTTCAGGATTTTTGGGAAAGCTAACGAAAGACCATAGACAAAGGTCTCAAATTAACTTTTATGCATTGAAAGGAGTCATACAAATGAACAAGAAGCTATTATCAATTCTTGGTGGATCCGCTCTTGCGGCAATGATGCTTGTAGGATGTAATGTAAACGATCAAGAACCACCACCAGAAGAAGAAGCGCCAACAGAAGAGCCAGCACCTGAAGAAAACGGTGGCATGGATGAAGGCAACAACGGAAACCAAGAAGGCGATATGGACATGGGTGAAGATGAAAACACTCCAGAAGAAGAGCCTTTAGAAGATAATAAGGATATTCAAGACGAAGATAATAAAGATGAATAATAGGCATTGAGGAAAAGTCAGTAAACTGACTTTTCCTCAAACCCTTCGTTTGGTTCGATAGAGTAGTACTAAATTGTACTACTTAAATAAAGATTTGAATGTGAAAGTATCTCCAATCATTAGAACTTATAACCTAATACCATGCTTCAATGCATAGAAAGGAGTCGTGCAAATGAACAAGAAGCTATTATCCATTCTTGGCGGATCCGCTCTTGCGGCCATGCTACTTGTAGGTTGTAATGTAAACGACCAAGAGCCACCACCAGAAGAAGAGGCACCAACAGAAGAGCCAGCCCCTGAAGCACCTGAAGATAACGGTAACGGTGGCATGGATGAAGGTAACGATGAAAATAATGATCTGAACGACGACCAACAAGGTAACATGAACAATGGTGAAGATAAAAATGCACCGGCAGAACTATTAGAAGGTGAAGATGAAAATCAATAATTTTGGACTAAAGCCAGCGGGTGCTGGCTTTTTTTTGTTGGGAGATTATTCATTTTTAAGAACAAAAAATTCTTTGAAAAATACAAAATAATAAGAAAGAAGAAGAAATAAGTAGGTAACAGGCTGTTTGTTCGGTAAAGAGAACAAATATAACGATATATGAGAGTTTTACTATTATCTAGTTCAATCTATAATAACAAATGTAGATGTTCTTAAAAAAGAACAAAATAATCAATAAAAAGAACGTATTTATCCTAATCTTCCATTTAGAAGGAGGGATCAACATTAGAATCAAACGGTTAAGGAAATTTAAGAATAATCATTGGCTTTACCTGATAACAGTGAAAGTTGCCATCATTTTTTATGCTTTATCGATTACTTTAATAAACATGTTGGGAAGTACGAATGCGTATTTTAGCGATAGCGATAGTGGAACTGGAAGAATTCAGGCTGGAACTTGGGAAGTGGATCCCCCACCGGAAGAAGAATGGGATAGAAGTTCTTTATCCTTTACTGGTCCTGTTTTAAATAACGAAGGTACTATTTCGTCAACCATTATCAACAATGGCAGTGATATGGCGGGTACAGTCGCTTATGAGGTGTGGTGGATCGAGAAAGGGAATCCGAAAAAAGGGCAAAAGGTAGCGGACGGAATTGTCCCAGCGCTAAAAAGCGGGCTATCAACAACACTAGAATATAAAACGACTAAACCAGGAAGCTACATGTTCAAAGCATACCAACGTCCAAATCACGGCGATCCAAATAACAATAAAGACAATAACAAAGGCAATGGAAATACAGAAGGTGCACTTTGGAGTGAATCAATTACTGTTACCGCCCAAGCACCTGCTCAAAAATCAGAGACAGAAAAAGAAGCGGAACAAAAAGCTCCTGAAGTGAAGAGTAGTACTCCTGAAAATAAAGAAGAAACACCAAAACCGCCAGTTCAAAAAACGGAGCCAGCACCACCTGCACCTAAGGAAGAAGCACCAAAAGAAGAAGCACCAAAAGAAGAGGCCAGTCCTCCTGTAGAGGAACAACAAACTACGCAACCGCCAAAAAAGGAAGTTGAACCAAAGGTGGAGCCTAAGCAACAAGCCATTCAAGAATCTAGCCAAGTGGAACCAGAAAAGGAATCTAGTGAAACCAACTAGATTCTAAATTAGATCAATTCATTGAGGTGAATATTTTGGTAAAAGCAAAAGTTTGGATTGGTAGAATTGTCAGCTTTATCCTGCTAATTACTTTACTATTTATGCTATTCATAGTCATATCGTCAAAAGCATCAGGCGGGGAACCAACCGTTTTCGGATACCAGCTTAAAACTGTTTTATCCGGGTCCATGGAACCGGGTATTCAAACAGGATCCATCATCGCCATTAAACCTGGCGGAGATATGACCCGCTTTGAAAAGGGTGACGTCATCACCTTCATGGAATCTGATGATAAATTAATTACCCATAGAATTGCAGAAGTAAAAGGCGAAGGTCAAAAAGTGCAATACATTACCAAAGGTGACAATAACAATGCCGCAGATTCAAATCCAGTTTTACCGACTAACGTGGTAGGCGAATATAAGGACTTTACGATTCCTTATATCGGTTATGTCATGAATTTTGCTCAATCCAAAGAGGGAGCGACATTACTATTAATTCTCCCGGGGATTCTACTACTTGTTTACTCTGGATTTACGATTTGGAAGGCGATCCGAGAAATTGAAGACATCAAAAAAGATACGAGCAACAAACAATTAACCTGATTGTACTCTGCATGGGAATACCTGTGCAGGTTCAATATATAAAAAAATTACATACCCAATTGGCGGGGTACTGAGGAGGAAGCAAAATGAGTTTGAAGAAGAAATTAGGTTTGGGAGTAGCATCAGCAGCTTTAGGTTTGTCTTTAGTGGGTGGAGGAACGTATGCGTATTTTAGTGATACTGCAACATCAACTAATACGTTTGCAGCAGGGACACTTGATTTATCAGTTGATCCACAGGAGATTATCAATGTTGATAACATTAAACCTGGTGATACTATGCTTCGTTCCTTTGAACTAGTAAATGGTGGCACATTGGATATTAAGAATGTTGTTATAAATACTGATTACGCTGTAACTGATGCTAAAGGCAATAATGCAGGAGATTTTGGGGAACACATTAAAGTAAACTTTATGTTTAACGTGGATAAGCTTGATGTTCCGGTTTGGTCAACTACTTTAGCGGAACTAAAAGCAATGTCTCCAGAGGCAGTAAAAGAACAATTTGAACATTTATTTGGAGATGAGTGGGGGTCTGAAGGGCTTGTAGCTGGATCAAGTGATCTGTTATATGTTCAATTTGAATTTGAAGATAACGGTGCAGACCAAAACGAATTCCAAGGTGACTCTTTAGAACTTACGTGGGACTTCGTTGGTAGCCAAACTGAAGGCGAAGAAAGATAACCAATCATTCCAAGCACTAACACTTGAGGTGGGAAAGCACAACTCCCACCTTTTTTTATAAAGGCTCTTTTCGTAAACTTTGTTTCTTTTGGTCAATGATAGACATCTTAAAACATTCAATATAGTAACATTTATTGCTTTGACGAAAAGATGCCCCGAAACCATAATCATTACGGGTTTCTATTCTTGTTCGAAAAGCAACAATCTATGCGAATACAGCGTTTATAAAAAGAACCTCTAAACCCAGATGATGAGAGGTGACACATGAAAAAGAGCTCAAAGCGAAAAATGTTAATGGGTGTATATTGTATGTTGCTGCTCACGACTGTGATTTTCTTTCCAATCGGGAAAACAGGTGCAGATACAAGTACTCCAGAAATTGATCTTTCCTTATCACCAGGCAATTATCTTTTTACCATTGATCAGTTTAAACCGGGAGATTGGGCCAATAGGACGTTAACCATCCAAAATAAGGGGAACCAAAATTTCACTTATAACATGTCAGCAAAACATGAAGCAGGATCTAAAATGCTATATGAAAATTTAATGCTCATTGTGAAAAATTCAAATGAAACATTATATAGCGGAGCATTAAGGGATTTTAAAGGATTAGATCCTAGATTCCTGTCGCACTTTACCGAGGAAGATCTTAAATTTACGATTGAATTTCCAGATGAATTAGGAAATGAGTTTCAAGGGCTTGAGACAGAAGTCGCTTTTCAGTTTACAACGATTGGTACCGGGGTTGGAGCCGATGATCCAATCATACCAAGTGATTCGCCGGGAGAATCAATAGGTAGCACCACAGGTTCACTTCCAAATACAGGTGAATCATATCCACTACTGATGACAGTTATTGGAGTCCTCATTATGACTACAGGGGTCGTATTAGTTGTTAGGCATACAAAAATGAAATATCAGTTGAAAAGGGGTTAACCCATGAAGTTTGCCTCTTTTCTTTTGGTTATAGTTGAAATATATTTACTTTTACATTAAAGCTGTAATGAATTGAAAAATTTACATAGAACATCAATTAAATAAAACTCATAACAAACCCCCATCAATTGTGCTTAACCCTTCAAAGCGTAATTCTTATCAAAGAAAAGTAACGACCGTTACAGGAAAAGGATGTTAGAGCCATGTGTCAAGAACTTGGAAAGCGAATTAAGAAGCTAAGAGAAGAAAATGGGTTAAGTATCACAAAATTAGCGGATATGGCGGGGATATCTAAAGGTTTTTTAAGTAATATTGAAAGTTTAAAAACAAATCCTTCTATACAAGCAGTAGAAAAGATATCTAAGGCTTTAGAAGTTCCGATAGAAAATATCATAAATATGAAGGCGGTTTCACAAGAACTGGACAAAGAATGGATCGAATTAATGATGAAAGCAAAAAAAATAGGCATACAAAAGGAAGAAATACGTGAATTTTTTCATTATGAGTTGTGGAAGCAGTCAAATAAGAACGACCTATTTTAAGATCATAAACTAAAACCTATAAGCCTACTTTTCCTTGTTACTTAATCCTACCTCTTTAATCCCAAAACCCTTTGATCTATTACAAAATTCCCCTCCCAAAATGTTGTTTTTAATAGAATCATTATTATTTTTCACTATATGGAACAAAAAATTCCTTATTAAAAACAAAATAGTTAGATATTGTAAGAAAAATGGAGAGAATAAACGTAAAATGTTCTTAATTACGAATATAAGAAGAATTATAAGGTTTTATAGTAAGGAGATATTAGCATATACTCAAACTATGGGTTCTTAAAAAAGAACAAATGATAAGTTATTCTGTCTATTTCTAATAAATAAAGAATTTAATCCTTAAAATGGAGGAGGACCTCCCATGTACAAAAAAACCTGCACCCGCTGTACCCGCTCATCATTCAGTAGCACCGAAATCGGAAAATGGCTTTGTCCAACATGTGGAAATGATCTCACAGAAGCACCATTTTACCAGGCCAATAGTTATAAACAGATCAATGAGCTTGTGATTCCTCTAAGGAAAAAACTCAATACATATTCTCGTAATTTTTTATAAAAAATAATTTTTTTTTCGACAAAGTATGATAAAAATTTAGATGGTGTTCAACTATACTGAAAAGTAAGTGTCACAAGTTGGATCTATTTGTTGGAATATGTGGTAAAAATAATTGCCAAAATAGACATAAACTAACAAATATTGGGTTATTAACTTAGTATAATAGGTATAGGACAAAGGAATAAAACAATCAGAAAAGGCAAACTTACTGAAAAGTAAGGACGCAAAGTCGCAGGTCTACGGTATATAGAGTGTAACTACATAATACTATGACGGCTGGATTGCCTAAAAAATACTGATGAGTATTTTGGGAGGTATTGTTTGTGGGGGAAAAGGAACTAGATCCAGAATGGGTGGCACTAATTAAGGAAGCATTACTGGAAGGAATTACGAAGGAAGAGATTAGAGAATATTTACAGACCAAAAACATACCAGAATATAAAATAGCATACAAATAAAAATAAGGCTGATCCGAAAACAAGGAGTCAGGAACCATCATTTAAAAATAGAAGAAGACTTCAGAAAACCTCTTCTTTATATTTAAAATCAAGGGGTTCCAGGAACCTTTTTGGACAGCCCCTTTATTTTTTTTCTAAACGCCATTTATTAAACTCAATAAATTCACGGAACTGTTCTTTGGATATACCTGAATCCATTGCTTCTTCCACAATTTTGATCCACTCAGAGTCTATGTGTTGTTCATTAACGGAATCATGGAGCAGAGCATCTACTGGAACGGAAAGAGCTCCTGCTATTTTTTCAAGAAATAGAACAGATGGATTTTGTTGAAGGTTTCTCTCAATCGAACTTAAATAGGACTTAGCGACTCCGGCTTTGTCAGCGAGTTCGGTCATGGACATTTTTCTATCCTGTCTGAGCTTTTTCACTCTTTCCCCAATCATGATTTCACACCCTTATAAGTATGTTAACTCAAGTATACCATATGTTCACATTCGTTTTGTATTAAGAACAGATTATGATCCGGATTTTGGAGCAGCAGCCAATCGTGGTTTTGCTTGCATTTTTTTACGAAACTCTAGTGAAAGTTTTTCACCATTAAAGCCTTGTTGTATAAGATCATCCAATAGGAGTTCAGCGTATTCATTACGTTGCTTTTTTAATTTTCCTTCGAATAGGATACTTAGATGTTCATCCATTTGTTTGATACATCGTATACTCGTCATAAAGGCAGCTGGATCATTGGCTTTTTGAGAAATAACCACTTGAACCTCAATGTCATTCTCACTCTGTTGAGCTTCCCGGAAAAAGTCGTAATAGGATTTTGGCATAAATGCTTCAATCAGCCATGTACGTTTCTCATCTTCTTTATTAATAATTAAACCGTCCAGAATCTCAATGTCTTTTAAATCCTCATGATTTACAATTTGAAGAGTAATGACCTTAAATGTTTTCATGAACGATCCTCCATTTAATAGGTTATAAAAATTATACCATAGCCTGTCTACATGACATAATATGCTATTTTATTTTTACCGAAAAAAAGTTCAATTTCTTTAAAATTGGTTATTAATACCTTTCATAGAATGAAAATAGGGTTTTCACCTATAGACAATGAAATTTTGTGGAGGATTGTAGTTGTGAGAATGTCACTTCCTTCATTTTACATAGGGGATTTACGCCAGTAAGATAGAGTTATAGAAAGGAGGCGATACACTAAATTGATTAATCAAGTCACAATCGTTGGCCGTTTAACGAAAGATCCTGATCTGCGTCATACAACAGATGGAAAACCGGTTCTTAATGTGACTCTTGCATTGAACCGTCGTTTTAAGAATCAGAATGGACAGTTTGATGCGGATTTTATTCTTTGCACATTATGGGGCAAGGCTGCTGAAAATACGGCGAAATTTTGCCAAAAAGGATCAGTCCTTGGAATTGTAGGTCGTATTCAAACACGCAACTACGACAATGAACAGGGAAAACGTGTTTATATTACTGAAGTTGTGGCAGAGTCGGTTCGGTTTTTAGATGGAAAACCGCCGGAACAGCAAAAGAAGGAAAAAGAAATGGAAATACCAATCTTCTAGGACATAGGAGGTGAACCATGGCAACGGTAGAAGAACGACTCGACCGTTTAGAGCGGTTAGGTGAAGACTTAATTAGTAAGCTGGCAAGAGCAAACGTTGATCTTACATTTTTAGCCGAACGTGTAAAGCTCCTCGAACAAGCTTCGTCATCAAGCACTACTCCAGGCTTAAAAAAAAGCACAACCTTAAAACTCATCAATCATTAATATAAATAATGCTCGAATTACTCACACTTTTTGTACCAGCCTCGCTTTAACCTCATTACCTTTCGTAAAAATAGAGTATGAATCCTCTCATTCGACCTCGTATGATTAACCTCTGCTTAGGGCTGTCCTAGAATTGGTCCGGAACCACTATGATTGTTCATATATAGAAGATGTTTTGAGGTTTTCTTCTATATATTGAAATTTGGTTCCTGACACTTTGTTTTGGGACAGCTCCTTTTTATTGGTGGTATTTTTTGATAGGTTACGGCTCCAAATCACTTGAATGCTTCTCCCGTCATAATACTCATGAATTCATTAAAAAACATAGGATAATCAAAGAAAAAAGCAATCCGATGTTTTTTAGCTGTTTCTTCAAATTGTATATAAGGGCGAATGTCCGCAATGCTTTGTCCTCTTTGGATGCCTTCATATGCTGTCACAATGTATACAGGCAAAGTTTTAAAAGTAAACATTTCGTTGTGGATTGATGCCATTAATGTCAGGGCATCATGAATGGGACTACCTTTTATTTGAGGGTTTCGTTTTTTGTAAAAGGCATAATAATAATCTAATAAAGGTTTGGCGAGTTTTGTTTTTCCTTTGTAATCAATATAGTTGACCATTTCGGGTGTCACAATCGCATGATCAGTTACATTCAATGGAATGATAGTTAAATTATTGGCATACGTTAACACAATCCTAACAGCAATAGGATCCGCATGGATAATTGGCTTCCGAAACCGCTGTTACATTCCTCGGAACCCAGAAAGCTCCGCCCATGATATAAAATGCTTTCACTTTACTCATAAGGGTTTTAAATAAAATAAACAAGTTCGCAAGGGATGTAAGTCTTCCAATATTGATAATGACTAATTCGTCTTCGTATTTCTCTATGATCTTAATAATTTCAAAAAAGTTTTCAATGATGCCTTCATATATTCCCGGTACGATAGGTCCCAATCCGTACTTTCCGTGAATTTCCGGATAAAAAGTAGGTTCTTCCGCTGTCATGGGTACTTCTGCGCCCCCCATGATAGGAATATCAGTGGGGATGTTCAATAATTTAAATAAGTAATGAACATTGGCAACTGCGTCTTTTCTTGAAACATTCCCGTAATCTGCAACAATCCCCACCAATTCAATCTCCTCGTTTAAATGAGCATAGATCAGTGCGATCGCATCATCAACCCCTACATCTCCAAACAAAAGAACTTTTTGTACCATCCAACACACCCACTTTTTTAGCTGTCTGTTGTAATAATATTATAGTAGTATTTTGTCCCATGTCTGAAGGTTGTAGGACTAGTATAAAATATTATAGATATGAGATTAAAAGACCAAGATTAGATCCCTTCAATAGAAGACATCTACCTTGGTCGATCCCTTATGTCCTTATGCTGATACATATTTTCATCGGCAAGTTTGATTAGCTCATCCAAGTGATTCCCTTGATCAGGGTACATGGAACCCCCAATGGAAATAGTGATTTCTTGATGGCTGATCTTGTATTCTTTGTTTTTATCGTCTATTGCATCAAAAATGTTTTGGACTATTTGTTGCACATAATGCTTATTACCAACAGATGGAGACAAAATGATAAATTCATCTCCACCCCATCTCGCAATAATATCTTCTTTCCTCGTGTTTTCGATTAGCACATTGGTAAGTATTTTTAAGGCTTTGTCCCCGTAGGCATGACCATAGGTATCATTGATATGTTTGAAATGATCAATATCAATCACCAGCAAATGTATAGTTTCGTATCTCTTTTTTAGTTTTGGGAAAACAGTATATAGAAATCGTCTATTATAAACTTCCGTTAAAAAGTCTTGTTCTGCATGAAGCTTCACTTTGTCATATTGAAATCCAATAAACCAAGAAAGTAACAGGAATGGTATAAGAAGTAATCCTTTTATAAGAAATGCTTGGTAATAGTCTTCTCCATTAAAATAGAATCCGCTTAATTGAAAAATTAAAAATGAAAAGAACCCAAATAGTACACAATACAATCTACCCTTATATTTCATGAGCTCCCACCTTACTTTTTTCCTGCAAATAAATCCATTATACCTTTATATATGTATGAAAGTCCTAGGTTGATTTAATTATATCCGATATATGGACAAATCATTTAAGAGATTTCCTATACCTTTTAAAAAGGCTGTTTTCGCATAGATTGTTGCTTTTCGAACAAGAATAGAAATCCGTAAGTATTAAGGTTTCGGGGCATCTTTTCGTCAAAGCAATAAATGTTTCACTAAAAGAATATTTAAGATGTTTATAATTGACCAAAAGCAACAAAGTTTACGAAAACAGCCTTTAAAAAGCCCTTTTCGTAGAGGTAATAATTGAGGGGAAGGCCAATCCCTATTCACCGAGGCTGTCCACTCATGTCAGACCTCCTGTACCAAAGTCTAGCAACAAAATTTGCAAAAATAGCTAAAAGCAGAGTGACTCTAGCAATTCATTTTCTAAAATCATTCCAATATTTAATATAGACAATGAATCGTTTGTATTAATATAATCTTCCTAGTACCAATTATGCTAATAAGGAGATTCTAATTTGAAACTGGAATCAAGACATGTACACAGATTTCCTATGCCGCCCAATCAAGAAAAAACAATCTATATTTCTGTTCACCAAAAGTTTTGGCTCAGCCATGGGTTTGCTTTTTTATGGTCAATGTTGGCGATTTATTTATCGATTCCTTGGGTAAACGACTTAAATAATATCATGACGACACCAGGTGCCATTCTGATTATAGGAGGAATTTCTTATGTACCTGGATACCTTAATGCTTTTTTAGTGATTAGTTTACTATTTGATCGGCAGCCGGAGTTTAAAAATGAGTGGCCGGAAACCCCTGTTTCAATTTTAATTGCCTGCCGAAATGAAGCGGAAAATATTGCGGATACCTTAAAATATATTCATCAACAAGATTACTCTGTTCCTATTAAAGTTGTTGTTGTCGATAATGGTTCAACGGATGATACTGTTAAGGCAGTATTAAAAGCAGAAGAGGAGCTTATGCTCGAAATCCAAGTGATACATGAAGGTAATCCGGGTAAATTCAATGCTCTAAACACGGGCATTAAACATGTGAGTACGGAACTAGTGATTACTTTAGATGCAGACACCTTGCTACATCGGTCGGCCGTTCGTTACCTTGTCGCACGAATGTTAAGTGCTCCCGAACAAGTATGTGCAGTCGCTGGCTCGGTACTTGTGCGAAATAGTCGTCATAATCTCCTAACAAGGATTCAAGAATGGGATTATTTTTTAGGGATTGCTTCAATTAAACGACTACAAGGTTTATATCAGGGAACACTTGTTGCCCAGGGAGCCTATAGCATTTATAAGGTGAAGGCAGTTAAGGAGGTTGGAGGTTGGCCGGATGCTATTGGAGAGGACATTGTTTTAACATGGAAATTTCTCCAGAAAAATTGGAAGGTTTATTTTGAACCTTTAGCAGTAGCATTTACGGATGCCCCAACAACACTGCCACACTTTATTAAGCAGCGATCCAGATGGGCAAGGGGGATGATTGAAGCGTTGAAACAAACAAAACCGTGGCAGCAACCCACTATTTTCTCTAAGTATTTAACAGGAATTAATTTGATCATGCCTTATATGGATATAACCTACACATTTTGCTGGCTTCCAGGTCTGATTCTAGCGTTTTTTGGCTTTTACTGGATTGTAGGACCGATGACTTTGCTAGTGCTGCCTTTAACACTAGTCAGCTACGGAATCCTGTACCGATATCAAAAAAGTGTATTTAATGACCTTGATTTACGAATAAGGAAAAATACCTTGGGTTTTTTTCTGTTTGTTCTTTGCTATCAAATGCTCATGGCACCCGTCTCTGTCTGGGGGTACATACAGGAAGCATTTAAATTTCAACGGATATGGAAATAGTTAATAAGTTGAAGCCGCGAAGTATAGGGGACCCCAACCTGCTCGCATGGTGAAAATCCGACCTCCAACCATGACCCGCTTCTTTTAAAAGAGAGGCAGCAACTAATCCGGAAATACCTGCTCCAACAATAATGATCTTTTTTTGAATAGATGATAGTCCTAGTCCATTTCTGATGATTGATAGCATTTGATCAGCTGATAATTGAGGAACTCTGTAAATGGACATACTTTTCCCCCTTCAAAAGGATGAATGATCCATATAATGGCTTACTTCTATCCTATTCCTCTAGGTTTACCTGTTATGAGGGATATTTTGTAGTCAGGGGTGGTATGAGGGGATAGTTCACTAACCTTCTGCTATCTTTTTTAATTCAATGGCTCGAGAGATAATAAACCTTTGCATATACTTCTCTAAAAACAATTTATCCGCTAAAATTCCAATTGGGCCGAGTGGGGATTTATATTGAAATATATCTACCATAAGTGTTCCGTCATGTTTTTCAATAAATTGATGGGTATGGTGAAAGGAATGGAAAGCTCCTTTAATCATGATATCAACAAAATAGTCTGGTCTTTTCACCTCGGTTACCTTAGCTGTTAGTCTCTGCTTAACCCCAAAATGAACAGCTTCCCATGTAACGCTATCCCCTTCATCAAGGATTCCAGAAGTAACTCCGCCAACTGCTTTTTCCTTTGTGTGTTGAACCGTTTGTGTATGAATATCTACATTTCTAGCAAGATCAAAACAATGTTCAATAGGGGCATTAATGAGGATTTGATACTCAATAGTAGGCATTAGCTTTCCTCCTTTAATTAGAAAAAAAAGGGCTGCCCCAAAACTAAGACAGTCAGGAACACCACTTCAATTATAGAAGAAACCCTCAAAACATCTTCTATATATGGACGATCATAGTGGTTCCCGGACCTCATTTTTAGGACAGCCCTTAATCTTTATTCTAATGTCAACAAATGATGTAGGTCCTGATTCGAAAGCTCAGTAAGCCATTGATCACTTTGAATGATTTCGTCGTTTAACGCTTGTTTTTTCTCAAGCATGGCATCAATTTTTTCTTCTAATGTGCCAGAAGCAATGAGTTTATGCACATGGACAAAACGTTTTTGCCCAATTCGGTATGCGCGGTCTGTTGCTTGGTTTTCAACTGCTGGATTCCACCAACGGTCATAATGGATGACATGATTAGCAGCTGTTAAGTTGAGTCCCGTTCCTCCCGCTTTCAAGGATAGAAGGAAAACAGGGAACTCACCGGCTTGAAATTTGTCGACAAGTTCATCGCGCTTTTGCTTTGGCATACTTCCATTAAGAAATGGCACCTCTATGCCGAACTGTTCGCCAATGACTTTTTGAATCATTTCGCCCATTGAAATATATTGTGTAAAAATGAGACATGCCTCGTTTTCGGTTGTGACAGTGTTCATAATCTCAAGCAGCTTTTTCATTTTCTCTGAACGAAGGGCAATATTCGCTGGCTCTGGTTCTTTTAAATAAAGAGCAGGGTGATTACAGAGCTGCTTTAATTTATTTAACATCTGTAGGACTAATCCTTTTCGTTCAAAACCAGATAGCTCTTCGATTTTTTCAAAGGTATCCATTATGAGCTGTTCGTAGAGCGATGCTTGCTCGGATGTTAATGCACAGTATTCTTTTTGTTCAATTTTATCTGGAAGGTTTAGCTCTACTTCAGGATCTTTTTTCGTCCTTCTCAATAGGAATGGACGAATTTTAGCTTGAAGTTCTTTCACTTTATGTTGCGTTTCCTCTTTTTCAATTGGCAAAATAAAATTTTTCTGGAACTGTGTAAAGCCACCGAGATAGCCATGGTTTAAGAAATCAAAAATCGCCCATAGCTCAGATAGCCGGTTTTCCATCGGAGTTCCGGTTAGCGCAAGATGGTGTTGTCCTTGCAATTTCCGAATGGCTCGTGATTGTTTTGTATTAGCATTTTTAATATTTTGCGCTTCATCTAAAGCAATCGTGCTCCAGGAGACTTCCGAAAGATCGTCAAAATCAATATGAGAAAGACCATAGGAAGTAAGGACAATATCGGCTCCTTTATAGGCTTTTTCAAACCGATCTCCTTTGCTTCGATTTGCACCGTAGTGAAGAGCGACAGTTAGATCTGGAGCAAATTTTTCAATCTCTCGCTGCCAGTTTCCGAGAACAGAGGTCGGAGCAATGATAAGGGCAGGCTGCTTTGGTTTTTCTTGTTTTTTTACATGAAGCAAATAAGTAATCAGCTGGATCGTTTTCCCTAACCCCATATCATCTGCGAGGCAGCCGCCAAAACCGTACTTCCTTAAAAACAGCATCCAGCTCATTCCTTGAAGCTGATAGGGTCTAAGTTCTCCTATAAAACCATCTGGAGTTGATTTCATGGGGATTTCAGATAGATTCGTTAACTGATGGATAAATTTTTTCAAGGAACGATTGAGTTCGATTTGAATTTTTATATATGAAAACGGATCTTGATCTTCATCGGAACCTTCCTGCTCCTCTTCAGTTGGAGGAGTGAGTTCTTGTTCGAGGAGATCTTTTAGAGAAAGACCTTCTTCTTTGGCTTGGCTCATTAATGCTTGCATACGGCGAACCATGGCAGGGTCAAGCTTCATCCATTGACCACGAATTTTTACTAGTCTTCTTTGTTCATCCACTAATCGCTGGAAATCTTCCTCAGACAGTTCAGCTCCGTTCATTGTTAGGCGCCAATCAAAATCGAGCATTGCATTTAACCCGACAAAAGATGGACGATAGCTCGTGTCATGGGATTTTACTTTTGCCTTCACAGTTAACTGGGCATCCTTCATAGCCTGCCACCATGTTGGTAAATACACATCAATATCGAGGTCAACGAGCTTTTCGCTAAGAACCGTTAAGAAATCCCAAGCATCATTTTCGTTAAGCGACGTTCGAAAGCTTCCATCCATATCCTTAAAGAAAGGCATCATCTTCATAAGTCGCACCTGTTCGTCTTTAACAGCAGAAAGATGCTTATTCCATGTAGGTGGAATCGTGTCTCCTTGAAGGGAGTAATAGGCAGAAGACTTTTTATCTCGTAAAATCGTTTCGAGCTTCCATGGTTCATCGTCATCCTGTGGTTCGGTAATACGCAATCCAACAGAAAAAGGCACAGGGCTTTCTTCAAGACCCGTCCATTTACGCCAATGCTCCTCATCAAAATATTCATGAAGTTCTTCTGACGTAAGGGAGCTGTTTTGAAGCTTCTGCAACTTTTTAAACGTTTCATTGGATTCATTTGAACCTAAAAATTGATGGATGGCCGATTGAAACCAGTTATTGACGAAGGTTTGAAGAGATTCACCAGTATCGATGCTCTCACTCCAAAATTCGTTGTTAAAATTGTCCCAGACTTCATCAGGGACTTGAAACGACATTCCGCGATCGGTCAGGACATCAAATTTCGGGATCCAGTTCCCTGAAAGGATGCTGTCATGAAGAATAGGGGAGAGGGCAAAGCAATGCTGTGCCGTATCGTCCCATGACCAATCAATTAAATGACTAAAGGATTCTTTGGAAAAAAGGGTGACAAGCTCCCAGCTGGCAACTTTTATTCCAGTTATCTGGTCACTATTGATAGTTGTGACAGTTGTTCCGTAATAACTTTCTTCATGCCAAATAAAGAGATGCTTGATCCACTCATCAGGGGGGGCGACTTTACCATTTTCATGTTCTCCCCACAGAAAAAAGGTAGTATCGTCATTTTTTTTCACATGGATGGTTAAGTTTCTTGTCTTAAGCATCAATTAACTTACCCTTTCTACATTCTTCGTGAAAGGCACGAAGACGTTTTGTTTTCTCAAGAATATGGTTAAAATACGTTTCCCAACGCTCCTGTTTTTTTAGCTTACGGTAAATGGTTCGAAGTTTTTTGAGATACTTTACCGCCTGTTTGTAGCTTTCTCGATTTTTTTGAGATAGATAATGATCAATCCCAACATGATAGAGAGGTAATGTGTATTCTGGTGCTGTTTTCGTTACTTCCTTTAACCCGAGACCATCTAAATCACGGAGGTCGTAGCCAATAAATTGCTGAAGCTCGACCCATTCTGCATAGGATTTCGAATCTAACAGCATTTCGTTGAATGTATAGAAACTGAACGGTAGAAGAGCTAGTAGGATCTCCTTTAATAACCGGCCTTCATGTTCAATCATCCAATGGAGCGGGATGATTCTAAGGAACCATCGATTAAAGAGGGACTGCTCATATTCAGATTGTTTCCCTAGATATCTCTTTAAATGGGGAAGCAGCTGTTGTAGGAGCCACTTGCCTGTATCATATCGTTTTGTAGAAAAAAGCTGTTCAATCCAAAAATCTGAATAGGAAATAAGCTCCTCGCCATGTGCTTTAATAATCGGTTGAGCGTGTTCAAGTTGATCTAACATGATGTATTGATGAAGAAGTGCGACATGCTGGAATAAGTCGTCCTGTGTTTCTTCTTCCAGGCGTTTTATTTCTTCTTGTCTCCAATTCTTCTTTTTAAAAAGATAGAACCAAAGAAAGCGATACATTTCTGCTTTCACATATGTACTGTTTTCTTCTGATGCAGAAAGATCGTTCGTTTTATTTTTTAGGAAATCTACATAGGGATCAAAGCTGAAGGGAAGCGCATGAACAGATAGCTGCTTCACTCCATCATAAATTTCATCGACCAATAGCTCATATGCACCTTGTTGTTCTTTATTTAATGTCCCTTGAAGGGAAAGAAGCAAGCGATCGATTTCCACTAGTAGAAAGAAAGCCGCAAAAATCTGATATAGAGGCTTCCATTCGCGTTCAAAAGGAGCTTCCTTCATAAGCCGGCGATAAAAGTTTTGAATATGTAAATCTAAAAGGTTCGATTGACGATAGAAATAATCTTTATCCCACTCTTCAAAAAGCTGCTGAAGAAAATCCCACCACTCTTGCGGTGAATTTCCACGGTCTTTTTTTGTTTTTAAAAGATCACTGGCTTTTTTGAGTGCACCAGTTTTGTTGTGTTTTTCTAATAGCTCTTGAAGGTCGTTGGATTTCGAAGAATGGTCATCTAGATTTTTTAAGCTGCGCCAGTCCTGCACCCAGTTACTGACACGATTAACCCGTTGGTATAATGAGAAAAAGGTGGCCATTCGATGACGACACCATGGCATCCCTGGACAAGAACATTTGCTTAAAAGAGGAAAATTGAGATCAATCTTGACCTTTACGGTCGTCACATCTTGCACTTCAGCGAGCACAAGATCATCTTTGACTTTGACGTTCCGGACTAGATTTTGACGGAAGAGAAGCAGCCCTTTTTGAACAATCTTTTGACCATTCTCATCGCCAGGCATATCCTTCATTAAATACTGATTGATTGGTTCAAGCTTGCTCTCAAACTCCCTCATCATGGTCGTCATTCTAGAAACCCCCTCTTCGGTCACCGTACTAAAAATGCTCATTCTATTATTATAACCCAAAACACAACCTAAGAGGAGGGCCCCCACCCAGGTCGACAAAAATCACCAATTTCCGGGCGGTGCCTGGCACGCGTCGGAATGTGTCAAACGTCGACATGGGTCGTGCCAGGCACCACCCGATTATTTCGCGATGATCCAGAAGGTGTCGCCGTTGTAAACGTTGACGCCGGGGAGCTTGGTTTTTTCTCCATTGCGGAGCATGTAGTTTTTGTTCTCTGGGAATTCGAGTGTTTCTCCTTGGCGTTTTGCAATTAGAACAGGGTTGTGCGGATTTTGTTTATTGATTGTGACTTTGTATCCTCGAGCTTTGTAGAGCTTCTTGCCATCAACGTACTTTTTCTGACCTGTAGGAAATTCTAAATACTGAGCGACGAATTTTGCAAGATCAGTATTTTCCACAAGACCTGTAGGTTTTCCAGGTCCATATGCGTACAAAAATACATCTTCCCCGGTATGGCCGTGTGTGGTAAAACCAAGATGTGATCTTTCGGCCATCATCTGAACCATTTTATTTTCTAAGTCTACTTTGTCTTTCTCATCTTTTAACGTGCAATAGTCTTTATGAGAAATATCCTCTAACCCATAGCTTTTCACCACTTCTTTAAGGTTTGAACGATCTTTTTTAAGCTGGGAAGTAGCGCCTTTAACCGTAAGTTTTGCCTTTTTCAATGGATCGATAATCTTTTCTACCGGCAGATCATAATATTTTTTGTTTGTGTTTTGACTCCCAATTGTCAGGCCGCTGTTACCATGATCTGTCACTGCTACCACCATCGTATGGCCATCTTTTTTGGCAAAATCAAAAGCTTCTTTTACTGCCTCATCAAAGCTTAACACTTCACTAATCATTCCAATGGGATCATTTTTGTGTGCTGCCCAATCAACCTTACTCCCTTCTACAAACAGGAAAAAACCATTCTCTTTCCCTGATAGCTCGCTGATTGCGGCCTTTGTCATCTCAGCAAGGGAAGGTTCTTCAGGCTTTAGGACCCTGCGATCAAACTCATAAGCAATGTCTTCTTCGGCAAAGCTGCCCCATAGCTTTCCCGAAACATCCCGATTATTAGCGAGCTCATCTCTGGTATTCACAAAACGATATCCTTCGCCCTCAATAACCTTCAATAAATTTTCTCCGTCTTCACGACTTAGCTCTTTCGTTTTAAGCATTCCATCATCATTTTTTACACTTTCCTCATCCTTCGGCCTAAGCCAAGCTTTTCCACCACCTAAGATAACGTCCATTCCTTGATACACCTGTTGTTCAGCAATATCACTGAACTCATCACGGTCCTTTACATGAGAAGAAAAGGCAGCAGGAGTCGCATGCTGAACAGGGGAGGTAGAGACAATACCAGTCAAAAACCCTTGCAATTGTGCTTTTTCCAATACAGACAATACAGGCTTTGAGCTTTTCCCCTCATGCGGAACCATACCAATGAAATCGGCCATTGTCTTATGTCCTGTCGCCATCGCTGTTCCGGCAGCAGCAGAATCAGTGATGGACGACTGAGAGGAATAAGTTTTAACACCTCCCACGAGGATCTCATCAAGTGCAAGTGGCTGACCTTTATACCAACGAGACAATGTGACGACATCAGAATTCGTTCCGTCCATGATCATGAAAATGACGTTTTTGGGCGATTTTTTCTCAGCTAATGTACAAGGTGTTTCTAAGAAAAGAAAAGATAAAACCACTCCAATAATAAGAATGACAATAAGCTTTTTTAAAGATTTCAATTTGTTCACCTCACTCCTTTGTTTCTTATTGTTCCAAGAGTAGGAGAGAACATAACAAAAAAACCTCTCTTTTAAAAAAAGAGAGGCTTCATTCGTAAACCTTGTTATGTAAATGAAAATTCTAATTATAGTAACCAGAAGGAGGAAGTTGGACGAAATAAAAGGACAACCTCCTACAATCAATACTCTTTATAAAAGACTGTTTTCCTAAACTTTGTTGCTATTTTTAATAAAAGAGTAGTGGTTGATTGCAGCGAAAGGTTGCTCGCTTTCCGCGGGGCGGGCGGTGAGCCTCCGCGGCGCTCTACGCCTGTGGGGTCTCACCTGTCCCGATACTCCCGCAGGAATCTCGCACCTGCAGCGAAGATCAACTTCTTTATAGATAGTTTGCTTTCACAAAAACTAATTATAAACCAACAATCTTTTAGAAAAGAGACTTATAAAAAGTATTAATAAAAACGCTTGTATCCGTCGAATTTTGACTTCCAGTAAGAATTGCTTAAACTAGAAATCTCAACTCCATTATTACCAGCATGGATAAATTGGCCTCCACCTAGGTAAATACCCATATGGGAGATTCCACGTTTGTATGTATTTTCAAAAAACACTAAGTCACCAGGTTTTGGGGAGTTAACATAGAATGAACGGCTGTAATAGCCTTCGCTACTTGTACGTGTTATCGATTTACCGGCTTTATTGAATACGTAATAGATGAATCCGCTACAATCAAATCCAGCAGGTGAACTTCCACCCCAAGCATAAGGAACACCCATATGCTTTTTCGCTTCCGTGATGACGTTCCCTGAAGTTGTTCCTTCGTCAGGAGTAGTGACTTCTGGTGTAGATCCGTTTGGAGTTGAGCTTCCTTTTTTAACGGAAAGCTTTTGTCCAATATAAATTAAATCACTTTTTAAAGAATTCCACTGCTTTAATTCCCTTACTGAAACGCCAAACTGTAGTCCAATACCAGATAACGTATCACCTGGTTTCACTGTATAACTTGTTGCTGACGGACTTGGTTCAGGGGTTGGAGCTGGGTTATTCTCCACTGGTGTGCTGGAAGAACCTTTAGAGACGATGAATTTTTGGCCAGGATAGATCAGGTAGCTGCTAATATTGTTCCAAGACTTTAATTCGCCAAGGGTAATATTATGGGCATTCGCAATTCCAATCAGAGTGTCCCCGGATTTAACCGTGTAGGTTTTCGCACTGGTACTTGGCTTGGAAGTTTCGGGCATTGGCTGTGAACCCGTATTCCCCCCGATTTGAAGGATTTGATTTGGGTAAATCAAATCACTAGTCAAATTGTTCCATTCTTTTAGCTTGCTTACTTGGGTGTTGTATTGATTAGCAATTAACCAAAGAGAATCTCCACGTTCAACCTTATATGTATTAGCGGATGCTTCTGCAACAAAAATGGTAGACAAGGCGGCAGTGGCGACAACAGAAACCATCGTTTTCTTCATAAAATAGTGTTCTCCTATCAAATTAATTTATAAAATACAAAGAATTTACTTTATTCTACCAAAATAGGTAATAAAAAAGTAGAATAATAGACAAAAAACCGCCTAAAAAATATTACATTTATGTTACAAAAGAATGATAGGGTCCTATTCCAAAATACCTAGAAGTAGATTTTCTAGGACGAGAGGTTTATCCACCTTTTTCATATTTTTCTTATTTACAACATCAGGATCTAGTGGAGTGATGAACCTTGATCCACTTTCACGTACTTGATAAGGTTTTTCGATAATGGTATCTCCAAGCTTTAATCCCTTCGTTATTTCATGCTGACCATTAGCCTTTATACCAAGACTTAATTCTCTTTTTTCAATTTCACCTGAAGAGTTAATGACCCAAACATGAGGCTTGTCGCCATTATTACTAACATATTCAATAGGAAGTGCCAGAACATCATTTACTTCTTCAGTGATGATTGAAACGGTTACATGATAGCCATTCATGAGGTTTTGTTTGGTATCGTTCAATTTAATTTGAATAGGGTAAAGGCTTTTCTCGTCAAGGCTTGCTTCCTTTTCTGGCAAAGGAGAGATTTTAAGTATTTCCCCGTTTATAGATTTGTCCTGAACATCAGTGTAAACCTTTGCTTTCAGACCTTCTTTCACCTGTGTTGTCTCTTTTTCTGTTAGGTTACTGTTGACGATAGGCGTATTAGAAGAAATCGTCACAATTGGGTTTCCTAAATCTTTAGAAATGTCCTTAACGATCCCCGATATTTCGCTTTCAACCGTTACGGTTTCAGAGAGGGAGGACAAACTAGATAATTGCTGTTCAAGATTTGATTGCCTGCTTTCAAGTCTGCTAATTTCTAATTCCGAATTATAGATGTTTTGCTCAATGGAATACTCAATTCCAAGTGTGTTGGAGCTTTGGTTCTTTTTATCCTTATCAATGATAAGAGAAGGAGGGGGCTTAACCGAACTTTTCATTTTTTCCAAGTTGTTAATATAATCTTCAATGCTGCTTATTTCATCTTCAATTTGATCGACTTCTGCTTGAAGGGTCACTTTTTGCTGTTCAATATCTTCAGCTTTGTATTCGAACAGCGGAGTCCCTTCTTCAACAGTGTCTCCTTCGCCCACAAGGAATTTTTGAAAGGTTCCATTTTCCTTATGAAAATAGACAGAGTGTTCTTCAGAAGAGCCGACCACTCCTTGTTTTTCAATCGTTTTCTTTAGATCCTTTTGTTTGGCTTGGGACCATTCATCTATGAAGGAGATTCTATGAATTTTACTATCTGCTTTTTCAATAAGGAATATATTGATAGAAACAAATATTGCACTAAAAACTAGAAATAAATAGAATAATTTCTTTTTCAAAATGTATCAGTCCTTATCGCTGTCTTAGAGTAGTTTTGAAAAATCAATATAAAGAAGTAAGGCGTAAACACACCAAAATACTATGTTAACGCTTAACACTATGATTAAAAGGTTTCTCGTGCTTATTTCTGTTAATCGTTTTAGGCCTTTAAATTGGACGACGATCACCCAGATTTTAAACAGGCTGATACAACCGAAAAAGTAAATAATCCATTTTTTAGTCGTTAGGAATTGTGTGATGACCCCAAGTGACAATGGTGAGGAATACCAGTCCAGTGAATACTTTGTTGCAAAAATAGTGAACAGTAATTTTTCTACTAATAGAATAATGAGCGTGACCCCTTGAAGTAAGACTAATTTCGGATAATCTGCTTCAGATATAGTCCAGAATAAGAGGGATGGGAGAAAAAGTATAACCATTGCATACAGAAGCCCCTGCACCATTCTGCCAAGTAAGAAAAATAGCTTATTTAATTCAAACTCAGTCGGATTTAGAGTAGTTAATTCTTTAGAAATCGGAAATGTACCTACGCCAAAGAAAGCGGAGATGGCAAATATGAGGATAGAAAGAGCAACCAGCAAGGAAATTTTTCTTTTAAACCCTCTAAGAGTCTCTGACTGTTGGACCTGATAAAAGTAGGTTGATGGCTGTTGCATACCTTTGATGAACTTGACTTCATTATACATAGATGAGTCCTCCGAATTTTTTGACAAAATATCTTATTCTATTCTATCGAATATTGAAAGAGATTTCCATAAATTGTCGAACGGTAGTTAAAAAATTAGGAGAATGGAATTAGTGAAGGAATAAAGGGGCGAAAACAAAATGTCCGGGGAGTGTGCCAAAAAATGAGGTTTTAGGAACCACAACATCAATCAAAACATAGCAGAAACCTTTAAATCTTTTCTGTATATTGAAAAATAATGTGATCCAGACCCTTTATTGGACAGCTCCTTCGGACATTTTTGGGGTTAATCTTATTAAAACGTATAAACTAAGTATGTGATTCCAATTGAAACCGCAACAGTGGTAATAAAGAATAAACCATACATTAATTTCTTTTGCTGTTCTTTACGGTCTCTCATTTCTTCTGGAGTTAAAAATCTCATAAAATTGCCCTCCTAGGTATTTAGTAGCTGGATGGAAAAATGTGCGCTAACACCGAGCCCCTCTAGTTTTGCGTCGCTATCTTTCAATAGATTTGCCTTTTTTATATCACTTATGTACATAATATCGTAAAGAGTGCGACGACTATTTATAGGCCTAAAGTAGTGTATTGTCGAAATTTGATGAAAAAAATCTTATTTTGATATTTTTGTAAATTAACCCTGTTATTACAAGGTTTGTACCACTTTAAATTAAGGTATAAACCTTCTATAATGATGAAAAAGCATTTACAGCATTTGTAAGCGTGGAGTAAAATGAGTTTATTAGTAAAGGCTCTTTTCGTAAACTTTGTTGCTTTCGATAAAGTATAAACAGCCTAAATCATTCAATTTCAGTGAAACAATGATTGTTTTAACGAAAAGATGCCCCCGAAACCTTAATAATCACGGGTTTCTTTTCTTGTTCGAAAAGCAACAATCTATGTGAAAACATCATTAGTAAATGAAGAACGTAAAATCTTGTGCGTAATATACTATAGTAGAATGGAAGTTTAGGAGGTTTTGAATTGCAACGGGATCAGAAAAGTGAGCAGCAGGAATTGCTGGCACTCATGAAAAAAGCGCATGACCGCGCGAACCATGGAAACATGGACGCATCCAAAATGGTCGCTTGGCTAACTAATGAAATGAAATCACAATATAAAAATAAACAATCAAAAGCACTGTAAACCATAAAGGTTTAGAGTGCTTTTTAAATGCGAATCCAGCGGGCTGGAGGGGGTGATCTACATAAAAAACACTCACTTTAACGCATTACCACACTCGGGGACGGTTCTCGACTGCGGTAATACGTTAAAGCACCTCGGGACGGTTCTCGAGCAGTTTAAAGTGCTAAAGCAAAATAATTCGAATGTTGCAGGATTCTATCGATAGTTGTCGAAGTAAATAGTGTCAAAGTTGAAAAGGAGTGATGGAATGCCAAGAAAGTCTAGATACTGGTTCCCTGGTGCCACTTACCATGTATATGCAAGAGGGAATCGAAAGGAAGATATCTTCAGAGATGATCATGACAGAAGGAAATACTTATATTACTTAAACGATACTCGCGACAAACTCCCCTTCATTCTGCATGCATACTGTCTCATGTCCAACCATGTTCATTTACTGCTTCAAACAGAAAAAGTCCCAACAGAACAGATCTTTCGACTTCTACACACTCGTTATGCCATGTATTTCAACAACCGGCATGAGCTCGTAGGCCACGTTTTTCAAGATCGCTATAATGCTATTCTTCTAGAATCACCTTCTGCGTTCATTAAAGTCAGCCGCTACATTCATCTCAATCCAGTGGAAGCAAACCTTGTCGAATCCCCAGAGCAATACCCGTGGAGTAGTTTTTCCTCATTCAATACTTCAAAAAATGATCCCTATATATCAAAAGATAGAACTTTGTCTTTTTTTACCGAGACCAAACCAACCCGAGAACAACAATATAAAAATTATGTAGAACAATGGAGTGACCAGATAAAAATTAAAGAAAGCATAACGTTAAAATAGGGTGACGAAGACATTTTTTGCTTATACCTTTCCTTGTTATATTAAGAAAATGTAAATTTTTAGGCAAAATATAGGAACTTAGATGGAAATTGTCGTATTATGGAAATGGTAAAATATTAATAGGTATTAAGGAGGAAACAAATGAAGAATATATCCTTAGTTTTTGAGAGAACGAATGAAATATCGGAATATTCTATGATTCAAAGAACCCCCTTGTTAGTATTTCAAGGAGAACTAGAAGGTAACGAAATGCATGTCAATTCACTCGCGGATTTTGGCATATCCCTTCAAACCCTCATGTTATCAGACTGGATGTTGCGGATTAGCGGCTACCCAAAATTGTTTGCTATTCCCCTTACTCCTAATAAAGTGATTCCATTTACACTCGTCTATAAAGAAATTTATAAAGAAAAACTTCTGATGTATTATCAAAGTGAATCCCAAGGACTGGATGTTGTGTCGAATCTAACCCCCAACTCTGAAATGACAACGAAAATAAAAGAAAGAATTCTTTCTCACTTCATAGTGAAACCCTACGTACACCAAAGTAAATTCATAAGTATTAAACCAAATCCGAATAAGAAAAATCCAAAAGCAACGAAAAAAAGAACACCGAACAATAATAAAAAGGATAAAGATAAATAGTCCTTTAACCAATTAAAGCATCACCTCGCTAGGGGACGGTTCTCGACTAAGGTACTGCGTTAAAGCATTACCCAGTTCGAGAACCGTCCCCTTTGTCTTCACCGCGGCAAAGCGCTCGAGAACCGTCCCGCGGGACTTCACCGCATCACCGCGCTCGAGAACCGTCCCGCAGTGCTTTACTACGCTAATTCGTTACCTCTATAAGTTTTTAAAGGTTTTTCGTTTTTGTTTGACCTCTTTGATGAAAACCCATACAATGATAGTAGTTATTAGTATTTTTAGAATATTAGGTGTTAATTATGCTACAGATCGATCAACAGCGAATTGGAAAAAGCGCACTTATGCTTCTCTTAATTGAAGGAGAAGAAGAGGAGTGGAATCGTCAATTTAATGAATTGAATTGGCAGTATTGCACAGGGAAAGTCGGATCAATGGACACACAGAAAATTGTTTCTTCCATTGAAACTGCCGCAAAGAGAAGCGGGATCGTGGATGAGAAACTTTACCGTGATATGCACGCACTTTATCACGCAATCATGGAAGCCATCACAGGTGTCACAAGAGGCCAAACACAGCTAGGTGAGATTTTAAGAACCGTTGGCCTAAGATTCTCAGTCGTTAGAGGAACACCGTACAAAAATCCTGATGAAGGTGAATGGGTTGCCGTTGCCCTTTACGGCACGATTGGCGCACCCATCAAAGGCCTTGAGCACGAAACCATCGGCCTTGGAATAAACCATATGTAATAAGAGCCTAAAGCCATTAGTTAATAGGAGGCTCGATGACAAAGCTTATTTGTCGTCGAGTCTCCTTTTTTATGGAAAAAATAGAAGAGGTGAAGACAAAATGATTGAATTAAATGGGCATACCCTAACTCTCCAAGAAATTCAAAAAGTTTTATATGATAACGAAAAAGTAACGATATCACCAGAAAGTCTAGCAAAAGCAACACAAAGTCGTGCAGCCGTTGAAAACATTGTGAAGCAAAATAAAGTCGTCTACGGGATTAACACAGGCTTTGGAAAATTTAGTGACGTCCTCATCGAACAAGATGATGTCGAAGAATTACAACTCAATCTTATCCACTCCCATGCATGTGGAGTAGGCGATCCGTTTCCAGAAAAAGTCTCAAGAGCGATGCTTCTACTAAGAGCAAATGCCCTTCTAAAAGGATTCAGCGGTATCCGTCCTGTCGTTATTGAAAAATTAATCGAGCTTCTTAACCGCCAAATCCACCCAGTTATTCCGCAACAAGGTTCACTGGGCGCAAGCGGAGATCTCGCACCTTTATCCCATCTTGCTCTAGCGCTAATGGGAGAAGGAGAAGTTTTCCATGAAGGAAAAATTGAACAAACACCAATCATCTTCAGTCAGCAAAATATTGATCCCATCCAACTGCAAGCCAAAGAGGGGCTAGCGCTCATCAACGGAACACAAGCAATGACGGCAATGGGGGTTGTCGGCTATCTTGAAGCAGAAAATCTTGCTTATCAAAGTGAAATGATCGCATCGCTAACCATTGAAGGTCTAAACGGAATCATGGACGCTTTTGATGAAGACATCCACCTTGCTCGCGGCTACTCACAGCAAGTCGATACTGCAAGACGTCTTAGGGAATACCTTCAAGGCAGCCAGCTCACAACGACTCAAGGTGAAATCCGAGTTCAGGATGCTTACTCGCTTCGTTGCATCCCGCAGGTTCACGGTGCTACATGGCAAGCCTTAGATTATGTAAAAGAAAAACTGGAAATCGAAATGAATGCAGCGACCGATAATCCACTTATTTTTGATGATGGCAACAAGGTTATTTCAGGAGGAAACTTCCACGGCCAGCCAATCGCTTTTGCCATGGATTTTATGAAAATTGCCGTTGCAGAACTTGCGAATATTTCCGAGCGACGCGTTGAACGACTTGTGAATCCGCAGCTAAATGATCTACCAGCATTCTTAAGCCCGCAACCGGGACTTCAATCGGGTGCGATGATCATGCAATATGCGGCAGCATCACTTGTTTCAGAAAATAAAACTCTTGCCCACCCGGCAAGCGTTGACTCGATTCCTTCTTCTGCTAACCAGGAAGACCACGTAAGCATGGGAACGATTGGTTCAAGGCACGCCTATCAAATTTTACAAAACACAAGACGCGTGTTAGCGATCGAATTGATTTGTGCACTACAAGCTGTCGAATATAGAGGAATCGAAAAAATGGCTCCATTGACAAAGGAATTTTATGAAAAAGCAAGAACTGTAGTACCAAGTATTAAAAAAGATCGCGTATTTGCAAAAGACATTGAAAGATTGTCTTCATGGCTTACAGCATACAACTTTTCAAACATACAAAAGGGAGGAAACACAAATGCAAAAAGCACAACCACGTCAAATTAACGCCAAAAAAGGTCTTGAATTGGAATGTAAAGGGTGGGAGCAGGAAGCAGTCCTTAGAATGCTTTACAACAACCTCGATCCAGAAGTTGCAGAAAAACCAGAAGAGCTTGTAGTGTACGGCGGTATTGGAAAAGCGGCTCGTAACTGGGAATCCTTTGATGCGATTGTCAAAACACTAAGAAATCTAGAAAAAGATGAAACCATGCTTGTCCAATCTGGGAAGCCGGTCGGTGTTTTCAAAACACACGAAGCAGCACCACGAGTTCTGCTTTCAAACTCAGTACTTGTACCAAAATGGGCGAATTGGGAGCATTTCCATGAGCTTGATAAGCAAGGTCTGATGATGTACGGACAAATGACGGCAGGAAGCTGGATCTATATCGGAACACAAGGAATTTTACAAGGAACATATGAAACGTTCGCGGCTCTTGCCAAAAAACATTACAATGGCACGCTAAAAGGAACGATCACGCTCACAGCAGGTCTTGGCGGAATGGGTGGAGCTCAACCGCTAGCGGTTACAATGAACGAAGGGGTTGTCATTGCGGTTGACGTAGATCCGGAACGAATTGAAAAACGACTTCAAACAAGATATTGTGATGTGAAAACAGACTCCATCGATGAAGCACTCATGATGGCAACAGATGCGAAGGAAAAGGGTAAACCGCTTTCCATCGCACTTCTTGGAAACGCAGCAGAAGTTCATCATGAACTTTTACAAAGAGGGGTTAAAATCGACATCGTGACAGACCAAACATCGGCACATGACCCACTAAACGGCTATGTTCCAGATGGCTATACACTTGAACAAGCTGACCAATTACGAAAAGAAAACCCAGATCAATATACGGCTTTATCTAAGAAAAGCATGGCAAAGCATGTAGAAGCAATGCTTGAGTTCCAAGCTCGCGGTTCAATCGTGTTTGATTACGGAAACAATATCCGCCAAGTAGCAAAGGATGAAGGAGTAGACAACGCATTCGATTTCCCTGGATTTGTTCCAGCCTACATCAGACCACTATTCTGCGAAGGAAAAGGACCTTTCCGTTGGGCGGCTCTTTCAGGTGATCCTGAGGATATCTACCGTACGGATCGCTTAATTAAAGAGCTTTTCCCTGAAAATGAACCGTTAAATCGCTGGATTGATATGGCACAAGAAAAAATTGCATTCCAAGGCCTTCCATCACGTATTTGCTGGTTAGGATATGGCGAGCGCGTCAAAATGGGTCTTGCCATCAATGAGTTAGTTAAAAATGGCGAACTAAAAGCACCTATCGTCATCGGACGTGACCATCTTGACTGTGGTTCCGTGGCTTCTCCAAACCGAGAAACAGAAGCAATGAAAGACGGAAGCGATGCAGTCGGGGATTGGGCGATTCTAAATGCACTCGTTAACACAGCAGCAGGCGGCTCATGGATTTCCTTCCATCATGGTGGTGGCGTAGGAATGGGCTACTCTCTACATGCTGGAATGGTTGCCGTTGCAGATGGAACAGATTTAGCTAAAGAACGCTTAAACCGCGTGTTAACAACAGATCCAGGAATGGGTGTTATCCGCCATGTTGATGCAGGCTATGATATAGCAGATGAAACAGCAGATAAATGGGGGATCCACGTCCCAATGAAAGGAGAAGGAAAATGAGTCAGCAATTTGACATCATCATCGAGAATATCGGACAGCTACTGACCATGGACCACCAGGAAGGCCCGTTAAAAGGCGAAAAAATGAAGGAACTGCCGCTGATCAAGAATGCGGCAGTTGGAATAAAAAACGGATTAGTCGAATGGGTTGGAAAACATGAGGAAGCAATGAGTTTTTCCGCAGGTGAACGAGTTGACGCTAAAGGGAAACTCGTTTCACCTGGACTTGTCGATCCGCACACACATCTAGTTTTTGGCGGATCACGTGAACACGAAATGGCGCTGAAGCAGCAGGGTGTTCCTTATTTAGAAATTTTAAAACAAGGCGGAGGGATTCTGTCCACGGTAAAATCAACCCGTGAAACATCGGAAGAAGATTTGTACCAAAAGGCTAAATTCCATCTTGACCGAATTTTATCGTACGGTGTAACCACTGTCGAAGCAAAAAGCGGCTATGGATTAGACCGCGAAACAGAACTTAAACAGCTTCGGGTAGCTAAAAAATTAAACGAGAATCACGTTGCCGACGTTGTTTCCACATTCCTTGGAGCACATGCGATTCCACCTGAATTCAAAGGTCGTTCAGATGAATTTTTACAAGAAATGCTTAGGATGCTTGATCAGATTGAAAAAGAAGAACTAGCCGAGTTTGTCGATATTTTCTGTGAAACAGGCGTTTTCACGGTGGAACAGTCTCGTCAATTTTTACTAAAAGCAAAAGAAAAAGGCTTTGATGTCAAAATTCATGCTGATGAAATTGATCCACTTGGCGGTACGGAGATGGCTGCCGAGATCGGAGCGGTAAGTGGAGAGCATCTTGTAGGTGCTTCTGACGAAGGAATTAAAAAGCTTTCTCAATCCAATACAGTCGCAGTTTTACTTCCGGGAACTTGTTTCTATCTAGCCAAAGGAAAATACGCGAAAGCAAGACAAATGTTAGAAGAAGGTGTGGCCGTTGCTCTCTCAACAGATTTCAACCCAGGAAGCTCACCGACAGAAAATATTCAGCTTATTATGAATCTAGCGGCACTGCAATTAAAAATGACACCAGAGGAAATCTGGAATAGTATCACCGTCAACTCCGCCTATGCGATTAACCGTGGGGATGTTGCAGGTAAAATAGCCATTGGGCGTAAAGCAGATCTAGTGCTATGGGATGCTCCAAACTATCACTACCTTCCATATCATTATGGGGTCAACCATGTGAATACGGTTTGGAAAGCTGGAAAAGCGGCATTCCGAAAGGGGAAAGAGCATGAACAACTCTTCACATCTTAAACCTGCAGGAAAAGCCATTTTCCAAGATCGCTATACAAAAAAAGCAGGAGAACTGCTGACGCCATGGGAAGAGGGTCTAAAAGGGGAGGTCGCCATTATTGGGGCGCCCCTTTCTAAGTCCTCTATCAGTCATTCTGGGGCATTGTTCGCACCTGATACAATTAGGAAATGCCTTCAATCCTACACAACGTATTCAATAGAACAAGACGAAGACTATCGTAACGTTACGATGGTGGATTTTGGCGATGTTTTAATGCATCCAACAAGTATTGTAGAATCGCAGAATCGAATCTATGAGTCTGTAAAAACAGTGGTTAATGAAGGAGCTGCCCCGTTTACAGTTGTATTAGGGGGAGATCATTCAATCAGTACGTCCTCCATTGAGGCCATTGCAGAATCAAAAGGGAAAATAGGCGTCATCCAATTTGATGCCCACCACGACCTTCGGAATGTCGAGGATGGGGGACCAACGAACGGAACTCCATTTCGCAGGCTACTAGAACGAGGCGTTATCGACGGGGAGAACTTAGTACAAATCGGTATTCGTGACTATTCAAATAGTCGTGCTTATTACGAGTATGCATTAGAGCAAGGTGTTACAGTGAAGACGATGAAAGACGTAAGGGAAAAGGGAATGAGCCATCTTATAGACGAGGCTTTGCGTCTACTAGAGGATAAGGTAGATCTGATCTATCTATCCGTCGACATGGACGTCCTTGACCAAGCCTTTGCCCCTGGATGCCCAGCCATCGGACCAGGAGGCATGGACAGCTACACCCTAATGGAAGCCGTCTCAACAGCCTGCAGGCACCCGAAAGTCCAAGCCATGGACATCGTCGAAATCGACCCAACCCTAGACATCCGCGACATGACCAGCAGAATAGCAGCACATCTGCTGCTAAAAGTACTAAACTCGGCACCTGCCCTTGTACTAGGCACTACCCGAAATATGTCGAAAATGTCTAATCAACAAGAATAACTTTAACGCACTAAACCACCGCGGGACGGTTCTCGAGCGCGGTGATGCGTTAAACAAACAGGGGACGGTTCTCGACCGCTTTAAAGCGGTCGAGAACCGTCCCCTAATACTTTACAGTGATAAAGCCTTAGATGGCAGATACGTTTGATATTTTTGTTGCTTGATCTATGTTTGAGATACCGATAATTTTTAGGAAGTGGCGCATTTTGTTCATTGAGATCTGCGAATATTCTTCGATGACATTGAACTCTTTAAGAACTCCATATTTCTGGTTAGCTGAGCTTGCTGCTGTTCGAGAAGTGCTTTCACCCGCTTTACCATGGTTATACGTGTAAACCTTGGCTTCTCCGATCTTCTGAGAATACTGGGTAAACTCAATATGGAATACAATGGCTAGCTCATCATCTACATAAGAAGGGACGATATTCATTTCAATACTATTCATTTCTACTACCTCCCTTAATTATTGTACTTTTATACTATCAGAAGAATAAAAAAAGGGTATTTGGTCTGATGAAAGGTATTGACTCGGTTTTCTGTTATTAGAGGTTTAAATCCCTTTGTTTTGGGGTTTTATATAACTTTACGAATATTCTTAAAAGAATAACTCCAGTATTAACCAGAATACATAAAAATACGTTATAATAGAAAAAAGCACTTCCAGATAAGAAGCGCAGAAATAGTATTGTCTTCAAATAAAAAAATTAGTAAACTGAAGGAAGTTCTGAGTATACAGAAGGTAGTTCAGACTTAGAAGGTTGCTCAACTTTGTATACTGAAGGAAGTTCGGATGCACTAGCAGTCCCACCAGCAACTCCAAATGCACCTAAAAGGATGAATGATGCAGTCAAAATAGCAAATAATTTCTTTTTCATAGGTATTTCCTCCTTTTTCTAATATACTAGATTATCAGTTATGATAATTTTAATGTTAAGTATATTAAAACATAAAATAAAATATTTGGTAAAGTAAGTCTAGAGTCATATGAACCAAATTTCTATAGATTAGATAAGCCGTTCGATTGATTTCTTATAAGAATATAACTATAGGAATATTTTTAAGAGAGGGTTTTTATATGAACTTTGCTGTGGTAGGCCAGAAAATTAAAGAGCTTAGAAAAAATATTGGCATTTCTCAAGAAGAACTATCAGAGGGGATTTGTACACAAGCGCAAATTTCTAAAATTGAAAAAGGGGACGTATACCCTTACGCTTCTACGCTTTATTTAATCTCCACAAAACTCGGAGTGGACGTAAACTATTTCTTTGATATCGGAATGACTCCTAGACTTGACTATGTTCAGGAAGTATCCAAACAATTAATAAAAGCTCGTAGAAACCTTGAATATATAGAGATGAAAGAAATAGTTCGTACAGAAGAAGAAAATCCATTATTCTCAAATAATAAAAGAAACCTTCAGCTATTATTATGGCATAAAGGAATCTATCAGTATGAACTCGAAAAAAATATAAGTAAAGCAGAGTCGTCTTTAAGAGACGCAATTTCGTTGACCCATACAAGCAACAAAGTGTGGAGTGAACGAGAACTAGAGATCTTGTTAACAATTGGAGTTATGTATTTTGAAATTGGAGAACTTGAGAACTCTTTCGAAATTTATCAAGAAGTAAAGGAGCATCTAGAGATACTCCCATATATATCTGACTATACGATAAAGACGAGACTTTATTACAATATTGCACGTGTTCTGACTAGATTACGAAATCTTGAACTATCTAATGAGTATTGCAAAGATGCAATCCAATGGTGTATTCAAAAAGATAATATGTATTTATTAGGAGAATTACACTACCATATGGGATACAACCTAGAACTTCAATCTGATCTAGAGCACGCAAAGAAATACATGCAAAAAGCCCTAACCGTATTTGAACTCCAAAATGATGACAAATATATAAAATTTATTACTAAAAAAATCAATGATATGAATTGATGAAGTGTTTCAAAAGAAACACTTTTTTTAATGCCTTCTAAACTATAATTAACGACGGCTCTCAACCGCTTTAAAGCACTCGAGAACCGTCCCGCACCCCGTCGCCGCATCATCACATCACCCCTTCACCGCATCACCCCAACCAAGAACCGTCCCGCACCACTTCACCGCGTTACTACAAATGTAAATTATTTCTAAAGTTTTTGTGGATTTTGTGATAACGGCCAAACCCCTTTGATAAAATGACAATATAAGAAAGAATTTTTTCGGAGGTGGACGTTTTGTCGGAGTCTCAAATTTCGTTACAATTCTCTCGCTTCTTGCACCCTTTAGACACCCCAAAAAAAGTGAAGAAAGCCATTATTCCTGCAGCGGGATTGGGCACTCGCTTCTTACCAGCGACCAAAGCCCAGCCTAAAGAAATGCTTCCCATCGTAGACAAACCTACCATCCAGTACATCATTGAAGAAGCAGTCGCATCTGGCATCGAAGATATCATTATCGTGACAGGCCGTGGAAAAAGAGCGATCGAGGATCACTTTGACAAATCCTACGAGCTCGAAGAAGTCTTAGCCAAAAAAGAAAAATGGTCTGCTCTTGAAGAGGTACAGGACATTTCGAAGCTCGCAAACATTCATTACATTAGACAAAAAGAACCACTCGGACTTGGCCATGCCGTTCTTTGTGCACGCAGCTTCATCGGAAACGAACCGTTCGCTGTCATGCTCGGAGATGACATCATCCAATCTGAGAAGCCATGCCTGAAACAGCTTCTAGAAGTCTATGAAAAGCACCACGCTTCCATTATCGGAGTACAAGAGGTGCCACCTGAGGATGTCTCGAAATATGGAATCATAGCTCCGGTAAAAAGCGGCCTGTTCCCACCAAACAATAAAGCCCAATGTACATTTACAGTTCAGGGACTAGTGGAAAAGCCTTCAATCGAAGAAGCCCCTTCCCAGCTAGCCATTATCGGCCGTTACGTTCTAACCCCTGAAATCTTTGATATTCTTGAAACCCTTACACCAGGAGCTGGAGGAGAATACCAGCTAACAGACGCTATCAATATTTATAATCAAACCTATCCTGTCTGCGCTAATATTTTCAACGGAAAGCGATATGACATCGGCGACAAACTTGGTTTTATAAAAGCAACCATCGATTTTTCTCTCAAAAGAAATGATTTACGAGATGAAGTAGAACAGTACTTACGACAAATGCTCCAGACAATGAATCATTAAGGGAGGACCCGCTGGCATGAAAGTATCGGTGATTGGAACGGGATATGTAGGACTCGTGACAGGCGTTTGTTTAGCAGAAGTGGGGAATATTGTGACCTGTCTCGATATAGACGAAGAAAAAATCAACATGCTGCAACATGGAAAATCCCCCATCTATGAATCAGGTATTGAAGAAATGATGGAGAAAAATCTCGATGAAAATCGCTTAGCCTTTACAACAAGCTATTCAACAGCATGTGAAAATGCAGACGTCATCATTTTAGCAGTTGGAACTCCATCAAACCCTAATGGCTCTGCAAACCTTTTATACCTTCAAAAAGCTGCGGAAACCATCGGAACGCATTTGAAAAAAGACGGGACCATCATCGTCACGAAAAGCACGGTCCCTGTTGGAACAAACAACAAGGTGAAACAATGGGTACAGCAAAGCCTTACAGAGCCCATCTTTTTTGAAGTGGCTTCAAACCCGGAATTTCTTAGAGAAGGATCCGCCATTCAAGATACATTTGAGGCCGATCGAATTGTGATCGGAACAGAATCAAGATACGGGGCACATGTTCTCGAAGAACTATATTGCCCATTCCAAATCCCAACACTACAAACTTCCTTAGAAAGTGCCGAGATGATTAAATACGCATCCAATGCTTTCCTTGCGACGAAAATTAGCTTCATCAACGAAATTGCCAACCTGTGTGAAAAATTAGGGGCAGACATTGAAGACGTGGCAAAAGGAATGGGAATGGACCAGCGGATTAGTCACCATTTTTTAAAAGCCGGAATTGGCTATGGAGGCTCATGTTTTCCCAAGGATACAAATGCCCTAGTGCAAATCGCCGGCGATATCGAGCATCGCTTTGAACTATTAGAATCCGTGATAAGAGTGAACTCTAGTCAACAAATCAAGCTAATCGGAAAAGCATTAGACCATTTCGGCTCACTAAAAGGAAAAAAAGCCGCCATTCTAGGTCTCGCATTCAAACCAAACACCGATGATATTCGCGAGTCAGCAGCAATCGAAATGATCAAAACACTCCTACATTACGGAGCAAGCGTAAACGCCTATGATCCTGTAGCGATACCAAACATGAAAAAACTTTACCCAGAAGATGCTGGAATGCAGTACGCATCAACTGCCTATGAAGCCATGGCTGAAGCAGACATGGTCTTCATCCTAACCGACTGGGAAGAAATCAAAACCCTAAACCTACAAACCATCGCCGAACTAGAAAAGAAACCAGTCCTCTTCGACGGCCGAAACTGCTTCGACCTCCCAACCATCCAAAAATCGGGTATCACCTACCACTCCATCGGCCGACAAATTCCGACAGGTGCCAGGCACGACCCGAAGTTTGTCGAATTCGGCGATGGATTAGAAAATCAGTAATGTTACCTTATCATAGTTTAATTGGTACGATTCTTTGAATAAAAGGATCGTATTTCTTGTTTTATAGGAAATTATAAAATACGAATTTGTTGATAACGATGAAATGAGCCTGTTTTAATTCAGTAGTCTAAGCAGAACCAGGAATATGGAAAAGGGCTCTGTCGACATGGAAGTGCGAAAAATGTTGAATTCAGTCGACTGGTCAATATATTTTGATTACGGACAAATTATTGGTCATTTCGGACAAATAAAGCACTATAACGGACAAATTATCATCAAAAATAGACAAATTAATAAGGATAGACAAGTCATCGAGATGAACTTGTCTGAAATCTACAGACTTTAGAATTATAACGCTTAAGCTGTTCTTGTCGGTGAAAAAAAAGACTTCTCCGAAAGATTTGTGGTAAAATTTTGATGAAAAGGAGATTTATATGCAAATCTAGGAGGTTGTTTTTTGTTCATAAAGTTAAGAATTTTATTTGCAGTAATTTCATCGGCTTTAGCCATCTATGCTTTAATTACAGATAGATTTGAAGTAATGCCTTTTATGTTTTTCTTTTTAGCAATAATGATGTTGGTAATGGGAATGTCTGAACTACAAGAAAACCGAAAGTCTTCGGCTATTACACTTTTTCTAGTGTTTGGATTTAACTTATATGTTTCGGTTTATAGTTTCATTAGCTAATGTTCAAGATGTGTTAAGGGTTGCTTTCTTAATATCATTAATCTATTTATTTTCTAAGAGAGGATATAAATTTTATGTATAATTCTGGCTTAGATTCAATGTTTTGGCCCGTGTTAATAGCCCTTCTTCTGGTATATCTTCTTATATATTTTTTTCTTAATAAGGCAATGAGAAAACGGCTTCATTTAGAGAAGAAGAAATTCTTTTCCTATAATTTTGTAAATGAAGTCCATAAAAAGGGTGAATGGACGATAAGGATCACTTTTGTATGTATATACTTGCTTGTGTTCTCCTTAAGCCTTTCTGACCCGACCCCTAATCTATTTCTGCCATCGATTATCCTAATCCTTTTCATTATTTGTACTGAACTTTTCCGGGCGGTTATGGAGTGGAAATATGCTTCAAATCCAAAAGCATATATTCTAACCGTTAGCCAATTAGGATTAACCTTAGTATTTGTATTTTCAGTTTACATGTTCATTTTTAGGTTGGTTTAGCTCGAATGTATTTTGCTATAAAGCTTAAACAAGAAACTATAGATTATGGAGGCTAGAAAAATATGAAAAGAGTAGATGTCGCATACGTACTTCTCTATGATGAGCATGGGGAAAAAGTATTAATGGTCAAAAATAAAGGAGAAAAATCTTCTTACTACACACTCCCAGGTGGAGCAGTAGAACAGGGAGAAACACTTGAGGAAGCGGCGATTCGCGAGGTTAAAGAAGAAACAGGGTTTGACGTACAAATAGATGATATTTTTACTGTAAGTGAAGCCTTTTTTGAAGAACGTGGACATCACGCCATTTTCTTTACCTTTAGAGGGAAAATCATCAGTGGAGAAATGACGATCTCACACCCTGAGGAAATTGAAGAAGTGACTTGGATGGAACCGAAAGAAGCAGAAACATATTTACATATCCCAAGTAGATTAGAGGGACTGATTCACAGTAAAGCCTCTGTCCCATATATTCTCAGATAAATCGATGAAAAGAGGGATCAAAATGCTACAAAGGAAGTATGGAGATCGTTCAGAATGGAAGCGTGTATTGAAAAGTCGGTATGCGCAGTCTTTTCTTGATACAAAGGGTTTTACAGGGTATGTGACATTACTTAAAATTGAAAAAGTAACAGAGCCATTATACGTATGTTATGAAGATGAAACTATTTGTATAGCAAATAATGAATATATTTGGCTTCAGCACTTTCCGCTTAATAAACACCATTCCGTTACGACGATGTTTAACTCCAATGGTGAAATAGTCCAATGGTATATAGACATTTGTGTTGAAAATGGGGTAGAAAAGAATATTCCTTGGATGGATGATTTATTTCTAGATATTGTGGTCCTGCCAACAGGAGAGGTCATTCAGAAGGATGTGGATGAACTTGAAGAGGCTTTATCAAAAGGGGTCATCGATGAATCGTTATACCATTTGGCATGGACAGAAGCCAACCTTCTTACTCATTTAATTAAAAATAGTCATTTCGATTTGATAAAACAATCAAAGTCACATAAGGAAATCTTATTAAATGAGCTTGTTACCTAAGGGGGTGCCCAATTGGATTCGGAAAAGCAAATCATAAAGGAACTTAAAAATATCAATCAATCTTTAGATTCTATTCAGGAGAGATTAGATGAGAGTGAAGGCAAATCAGCATCGATTTTTGACCCAATAAAAGCGTTGTTGATTGGTCTATTCATTGTAGGCCCTGTTATTGCTATTGCATACGGGATCATTCTTTTTATTAATAGTTGGTTATCAGCATAACAAAAGGATTTTCTAATTAAGGCTATGCTCATAAATTTAGTTAAATAGAATAATGGGGGTTCACAATGGAGGTAATTTTAGCAAGTGCCTTTTCCGCTTTTATTATATTTATAACTGTTTTTTCTATGATGAGGGTATATTTTACCGCTTAAAAAGAAAAGAAATATCACTTCGGAAATAATTATTTTTGCAACTTCTTCGATTGTCATCGGTTTCATCGTTGCTTCCGTTTTACCTTTTGGTTATCAAAAAATAATTCATTACATCTATTAACTCCTTTTATAGCCATTAAAAAAATTTTGCCCAAAAGTAAAATCCCCCTTGACATTTTTTCCAAACAGGAATAACATGGTCTTAAATAACAGTCAGTACTGACAGTCAAATTGAAAAAGGATGTAGAAAATGAGTAGCAGTAAAAATCTGAGCAGCAAAGATAAATTGTTAATGGCGGCCATCGATCTAATCGCAACGAAAGGTTACAACGGAGTGTCCACAAATGAAATCGCAGTGGCAGCTGGATTGAGTGAAAAGACCCTGTTTCGCCAATTTGGCAGCAAGCAAAATCTTCTCGAATCTGCTTTTGACCGTTTTCATTATATTGAAGAGATGAAAAAGCTTTTTAACGAGAAGCTTATGTGGGATTTGAAAACCGATTTGCTACTGATTAGCCGCAAGTATCACGAAATTATGAACCGCAACCGAAAAATGATTCAGATCAGCATTAAGGAAGAAGGCAATATGCCAGGGTTTCGTGAAAGAACACAGCAACACCCGCAACAATTAATGGAAATCCTAACAGATTATTTCACGGTCATGTCTCAGAAAGGCAAACTGATCCAGACGAATCCAGAAGTGCAGGCGTTGTCGTTTATGATGCTGAATTTTGGAGCATTTATGAACGACCTGGAATCCAATGCAAACTTTCCAACTGTATCACTAGAAGATTTTATATCGGAAAGTGTGCAAATTTTTACTAGGGCTTTAACTCCCTAGTATTTTTTCAAAGTAGTATGTCAGTCAGTACAGACGGTCAAAGGATATAAAAATAACGAAAGGAGTGGAAAAAATGGAAAAAGAAATTTCGCAGCAAACAGGAGAAAAATTGATGCTCATTCTCATGTTCACGCTGATTATTTCAGCAATGAGTGGATTAATGTTTAACATCGTACTCCCTGAAATTAGTGAAGAATTTAATCTGTCCATCTCACAAGTAAGCTGGTTCTCTTCCGCGTATGCGCTGATCTATGCCATTGGGACAGTGACTTATGGTAAGCTATCTGATCGTTTCAAACTCAAAAATTTGCTGACGTTCGGATTGATCCTTTTTGCGGTCGGGTCATTGGTGGGCCTAGTTTCGCAAACATTCTGGCTAGCACTTGTCGGAAGATGCTTGCAGGCGGTGGGAGCGGCTGTGGTCCCGGCAACAGCGATGCTCATTCCGGTTCGCTACTTTGCTCCAGAACGCAGAGGTTCTGCTTTAGGAATGGCGGCAGTAGGTTTGGCAATCGGTAGTGCTCTTGGGCCTGTTATTTCCGCATTAATTGTCGGCGTTGCTCATTGGCGCTGGTTATTCTGTATCCCTCTTCTGATTTTATTCACGCTGCCTTTTTACCGTAAATATTTGCAGAATGAGGAGCAGAGCGTGCCAGGGAAATTTGATTGGATAGGGGGCGGGTTGCTGGCTGTAACGGTATCCTTGCTTCTTCTGGGTGTTACGAATGGAACAGGCTGGTTTTTGATAGTCGGTTTGTTAACACTAGTATTTTTTATAGCGCGAATTCGAAGCGTTTCAGAGCCCTTTATTCAACCAAAGCTTTTTGGTAATAAAGACTACACACTCGTTTTAACGCTTGCTTTTCTAATCAACGGGATTGGCTTTTCTCTCTATTTTGTGAGTCCCTTGCTTTTGTCAGATGTTCAACAGCTCTCTTCTAGCTGGATTGGTTTTGCCATGGTTCCTGCGGCAGTGGCGTCAGCGATTTTGGGGAGGAAAGGTGGCAAACTAGCAGACTTGAAAGGAAACTCGTATCTATTCATTCTTGCGTCTGGATTGTTATTGATCTGTTTTGGATTGCTTTCAACCTTTACGGGAAGTTCTCCGCTTTTCATTGCTATGTTTCTGATTTTCGGTAATGTCGGGCAATCTTTTATGCTCATTTCCATGTCCAATTCCATTTCACGGACATTGCCAAAAGAGCAGGTTGGAGTAGGAATGGGACTCTTTTCGATGCTGAATTTTATTGCTGGTGGCATGGCTACAGGGGTTTATAGCCGGGTGGTGGATATGGGTGCTCGTGGTCACTGGAATCCGTTCAATCCAAACGGTGTTATTTACAGTAATATCTTCGTCGTACTGGCTGGCTTACACCTAGTCATTCTGTTGTTTTACCTTATCCAGTTTGGCAGGGCGAAAAGAAAAAGTATTCAATTAGAAGGTTAAAATTACACAAATTTGGAGGAGATTAATATGACAACAACTTTATTTGTAAAAGCAAACAATCGTCAAGAATCGGTTACCGGGAAATTATATGATGCCTTTTTAGAAAGCTATAAAGCCTCACATCCTTATGACACAGTGATTGAACTCGATTTATTTCAAGAACGATTACCCTATTTAGATGAAGTCATGATAAATGGAAATTTTAAATCTGCTCAAGGAATGGAGCTCACATCGGAAGAAAAATCCGTTCATGATGTAGTTGCCATGCACCTTGAACAGTTTATGGCTGCTGACAAAGTGGTGATGGCGTTCCCGCTTTGGAATTTAACTGTTCCTGCCGTATTACACACCTACCTCGACTATATGCACCACCCACGCAAAACCTTTAAATATACAGCGGAAGGCATGGTGGGTCTATTACCCGATAAAAAAGTGACCTTATTAAACGCGAGAGGCGGCGTGTATGCAGAAGGAGATCCTTCTGAAATGGCGGTCAGCTTTGTTAAAAATCATTTGAACATTTTTGGAATTACCGACATCACAACCGTAGTCATTGAAGGGCATAACCAATTTCCTGATCGAAGAGAAGCGATAATAGAAGAGGGTCTTCTAAAGGCGGTTCAAGCAGCAAAATCCTTCTGATGACAAACAGCTAGCGTAATGTCGACAGTTTTTAACAAGGTGTAAAAAATCTATTTACTTCGCATCCACTAAGCCCTTTGATATGCTATTAATATGACTAGCGTATAGGGGGAGAAGAAGATGGAACAGTATTTAGAGCAAAATAAAAGTATACGATCAGAGTTATTGAACAGTGTAAGCCATTTATCAGATGAGCAGTTGAATAGAAAAGTAGAAGAAGGCAGCTGGACAATTATGCAGGTTCTCCACCATCTGTATTTAATGGAAGGAAGCATAGCAAAAACCATTCAATCAATAGTGGAAAAAGGAGAAAAACAGCAAGTTGATCCCAAGCCAATCGAATTGACGGTTAACCGCACAAAAAAGGTAGAAGCTCCTTCATTTGTGGAACCGGACAAAGGGTTTATCACATTAGAGGAAATAAAAGAGAAACTGAAAGAATCCCGAAATGCCCTGCTTCAGGTGGTCGAAAGCAACAACAAGGATGAATTAAAAGAAAAAGCCTACCCACATCCCGCATTCGGGTTATTGAGCCTAGAGCAATGGGTTCCCTTTATCGGCTACCATGAAAAAAGACATTTAGAACAAATTGAAGAATTAAAAGCAAAGCTATAAAATTATTTTCGCCAGAAGATTGGCAAAAAGAAGGAGACTCTTCTTTTTGCCAATCTTCTTTTTTGTTGGTTTCGAGCTGTTGTTGAGAGCGTCAGGGGCGAATTTTGTATGAATTTGTCGAACAGTCATTATATGGTCTACAACGGACAAATAAACACTGATAACGGTTGAATTAATGGGACTTACGGACAAATTAACTGCGTTTATGGACAAATAAACCGGATTCTGAAATTGATTTTAGCTTTTTTGCGAAATTTCACAGCTCAAATAGCCCATCATTTCCCCGTTCCACTCTCCTACCCAGTATCAACCCCGATTTACACCAAACAAGTTAGAAAAACTACAAGAATTAACAGATAAGTTCGACACGAATTTACAAGTAATTTACATAAAATTAATGCTAGATAAATAGTTTCCTATCATACTAGGTCTAGAAACATAGAACATTTCTTAGGAGGTCAACATCATGTTCAGTAAAATATCGATGAAAAAAGTATTGCCAATCGCAGTACTTTCCTCTCTAGCTTTAGGAAGTATAGTAGGTACACAGTATTTTGCTGAGGCAAATGGTCCAAAGCAAGGAGTAAAAGCGGAGGCTAAAACTGACCATAAAAACAACAAGAAAATCAAAAACGTAATCGTCTTAATTGGTGACGGAATGGGAGTTTCATATACTTCTGCATATCGTTACTTAAAAGATGATTCGACAATAAAAGTAAAAGAACGTACGGCATATGACCCTTACCTTGTTGGTCAGCAAATGACTTATTCTGAAGACTCCGATGAAAACATTACGGATTCTGCGGCAGCTGCAACAGCAATGTCTGCCGGAATTAAAACCTTTAACAATGCAATCGGTGTAGACAATGACGGCTCTGAAGTAAAGACCGTTCTTGAAGCCGCAAAAGAAAAGGGAAAAGCAACAGGACTTGTAGCTACTTCTGAAATTACACATGCAACCCCAGCTTCATTCGGATCCCATGACAAAAGCCGTAAGAATATGGATTCCATTGCAGATGATTATTTTGATGAAATGATTAACGGTGAACATAAAGTAGATGTCCTTCTTGGTGGAGGAAAAAGTAACTTCATCCGCAATGACCGTAATTTAGTAGAAGAGTTCAAGAAAGATGGTTATGCCTATGTGGACAGCAAAAAAGAAATGTTAAACAACAAAGATGACCAGATTCTTGGATTATTTGCGGATGGCGGATTACCAAAAATGATCGACCGTGAAAAAGAAACGCCATCACTAGAAGAAATGACCAATACAGCCCTTAAGAAATTAAACAAAGATAAAGATGGGTTCTTCCTTATGGTAGAAGGAAGCCAAATCGACTGGGCTGGTCATGATAACGACATCGTGGGTGCCATGAGTGAAATGGAAGACTTCGAAAACGCGTTTGAAGCAGCAATTGAATTTGCCAAAAAGGACAAGCATACACTAGTAGTGGCAACGGCTGACCACTCTACTGGCGGATACTCAATCGGTGCCGATGGAATTTACAACTGGTTCAGTGAGCCAATCAAAGCAGCAAAACGTACACCTGACTTCATGGCAGAAGAAATTGTGAATGGGGCAAACGTAGAAGAAACATTGAAAAAGTATATTGATCAAGAGAAACTGCCATTAACAGCAGAAGAAATTCAATCTGTTGAAAAGGCTGCTAAAACAAAAGAAACTCTTGAAATTGACAATGCCATTGAGAATATCTTTAACAAGCGTTCACATACTGGGTGGACAACAGGCGGACACACAGGTGAAGACGTTCCAGTATATGCATTCGGACCAGCAAGTGAAGCATTCGCAGGACAAATCAACAATACAGATATCGCTAAAAATGTATTCGATGCCTTAAACTATAAGATTGAAATTAACGATAAGTAAAAAGACAAAATAAAAGATCCCGTCGTCACACTAGTCGACGGGAACTTTTTTAACATTAGGAGGAATCACCATGAAACTGATACTTTCAATCCTATTAGTACTCTTCCTGATGGTCGGCTGTTCGGCCAATACACCTCCGGAAAATAAGGAAACGTCTAAAGAAAGCGAAAGCCAATCAGAAACACAAGCAAGTGAAAAAAAGGACGAAGAAAAACGAAAGCAAACAGAGGAATACCAACCCAATCCACAAGTAACCGATGATCGCTCCTTACAAAAGGTCGGCCAAACCTACAAGGATCGAAAAGGGGAAGCCACTTTAAAGTCGATAAAAAAAGTCAACGAAACCTATAAAGTGGGACCTGTGGAATTAACGGTAAAAGAAATGAAACTTATCCATTTAAGACCAGATTACAGCATGATCGACTATTTCCACGTGTTAACTCATGCTGAAGAATTTGATTTTGTAAAAGTATATGTCGAGGTTAAAAACACATCTTCCGAAAAAGTAAACTTTGCCCCAATCGCCCTTCTTGAAACGAGCTCAGGCGAAACCTTTACATGGGAAAAGGATATCTACCTAGAAGAACTAAACGGTGAACTGAAAGGCAACGCTACCAAAGCGGGTAACCTTGGATTCATAGTGAATGCTGAAAAAAATCATGAAGGCAACGATAAAGAAAGCGCCGACCATGATCATAAAAAAGAGGATATCAAATGGGTCGAAATCACAACAAGTGATGTATTTGATCAAAACGAGAAAAAAATCGCCGACTCGCAAAAAATTAGAATTGAATTTTAATGAAAATGGAAAGTTCCGATGAAGGAGCTTTCCCTATTTTCATTAGTAAGAAGTTTGTAATGGATAAAATCAATCCGACCGATAGATCAAATTTTAGCCCGATAAACAACTTCCTCCCGCTTAGAATCTAAGACATAGCCAATCACCGCTGCTAGCAGAGTAGGCAACGTCCAACCCAGGCCATTTTCATACAAAGGCAATAAATTTAAGAAAGAGTTCAGTTCATCCAATTGGATATTAAAGGTGTCTAGCACTTCATAAAAAGCAAATACTGTTGCGACTGAAACAGCGAAGACATACATTCTTCTGCTTTCTCCGAAGAAATGCTGGAATAACGATAGCATCACCAATACGATTGAAATCGGATAGATAAAAACAAGTAATGGCATGGCGATTTGTAAGATCAGGTCAAGACCAAGGTTTGTAAAAAACATTCCGATGATAATAAAAACCAAGACGTATTTCTCATAGGAAAACTTCGGGAACACTTCATTGAAAAAGCGGGCACACGCATTGATCAGGCCAACGCAAGTAGTTAAGCAGGCAAGGATAACAATCATTCCAAATAACACATTCCCGCCATAGCCAAATAATTGCTGAGAGGCTAGCACTAATATTTCTGCCCCGTTTTCGAGTGGTTCATCATGTGGTAATACACGCCCGATCCAGCCAAGTGATAGATAAACGATGATTAATCCGACGGCTGCAATCAGACCAGCGCTGACTGTTCCGCGTACCAAATCTTTTTTCTGGGTCGCCCCTTTATCTTTGAGTCCATTGATAATGACAATTCCAAAAGCAAGGGCGGCGACGGCATCCATTGTGAAGTATCCTTCTAAAAATCCATTTAGAAAAGGATCCGTTTGGTACTTTTCAGCAACGGGTGCATCCGTATAACTGAATGTCGAAAACGCTTTAACAAATAATACTGCCAGTACAATAAGTAAGGCGGGGGTAAGGAGCTGGCCCACATGGTCGATCACTTTTTTAGGATTGATACTAAGCAAGTAAGTCAAGCCGAAGAACACGACTGAGAACAGGAGTAAAGGGAGTCGGCCTTCGACACTAAACACTTGCATAAAGCCTAATTCATAAGCAACATTTGATGCCCGTGGAATGCCATAAAAAGCACCAATGGACATATAAATCACGATGGCAAAGGCAAGTCCAAAGACCGGATGAACCCGTTGCCCAATTGATAATAGTCCATTATTGGATAGTGAGACCGAAATGATCGTTAAAAAAGGCAAGAATACTGCGGTTAAAATAAACCCCGCAATCGCCGCAACAAAGAAGCTACCGGATTCCATCCCAAGATAAGGGGGAAAGATTAAGTTTCCTGCACCGAAAAATAGAGAAAAGAGCATAAATCCTGAAAATAAAACATTTTTTTTACTCACTGTAAACCCTCCTAATTTTTAGCGAATTCACCATCGACTTCAATCGTTTCAAATATATTAATAAAGGCTTTTTGATCATGGGTACGGACAATTTTTTTAATTTGCATCGTTTCGTAACGTGTCACGACCATCATTAAAATGTGTTTCGTCTCTTGGGTGTAGCCTCCAAATCCCTCTGTGATGGTAATGCCGCGATAGATAGACTTCAGTAGATCCTCTCGTATTAACTCACCCTTTGAAGTAACAATCTGCATCGTCAACTTGATATGATTCGTATGAATGGTATCAATCATTTTACCGGTTAAATAGATAGACAAAAGCGTGTATAAGGCGATATTCCAGTTGAAAGCAGCGCCAGAAATGAGAACAATGATGCCATTCATACCCGTAAGAAGCAGGCCGATACTAACATTACTTGTTCGGGAAAGGATAATCGCTATGATATCCAACCCACCAGAAGTTCCGGAGTATTTTAGTATAAGGCCGACTCCAATGCCACCAATGATTCCTCCGAAAATTGTCGACAGCAATATATTGTCTGTTACCGGAACTACTGGTAACAAGTAGAGAAAGACAGAAAGGGAAACGACACAAATCAGGGTATTGATTGTAATCGTTTTTCCGAGTTTAAAGTAACCTAGTAGAACTAAAGGCAGGTTAAGGACAAGATTTAATAAGCCGATATCAAAAGGGGTAATCAACCCTATCAAAATAGCCATCCCGCTTATTCCACTACTTAAAATTCCATAGGGAACCAGAAAGAAATTAAAGGCAAATGCAACAATCAATGAACCAACGACGACAATTAAATTTTTCATAACCATTGAACCTCCGTTTTTAGAAAAAGCAACTTGGGAAGAGTCCTCCACAAAAATAAAACCTTCGAAAATAACCATTCATCAATATTGTGTTTTTTAATCATGATTCGTCTCTCCTCTATTTTTTCGCATAAAAAAACCCGCCCCTAAATAGGGACGAGTTTGTGCTCGCGTTACCACCCATATTCCGCAAGTTTCGTAAAAAAAAGAAACAATCCGGCTCTCAGTCAACGTACTATCATACGTGTTCCATTGTAACGGTGGAAATCCGTCAAAGCTTACTAATTTTCAGCTTTGCATCTCGGAGATGATTTTCAGATAAGATCTATCCATCGGCTTCCACCAAACGCCGACTCTCTGGAGAACAGGATTCTTCTCTTACTCTTTCTCGTCACTGATTTTTAATATTATAAATAATCTAGCAGAAGGTAAATAAGCGTGTCAATATACTTTCCTAATATAGTATTTATTGGAAAGATTATAAATATTTAGTCTAATGACAGAAAAGGAGAACCATTATTTTATAGATTTAAAGGAAAAATGAATTATATACCGAAAACAGCATGGGTGAAGTCTGTCCTAAAAGTTTTATAGATTTTGAAAGTAGTATATAAAGAAAATTGATCGACTGGAAAGGAGCAACTATTATGAAAGCGAGCCTGTCACTAAAGCTAGAAGAAAAAATGAATCATAATCGAGTGCCGGGAATGGGAATGGCTGTTTTTCATAAAGGGCAAATGGAGTCGGGCGTGAGTTATGGGGTCATGGAGGCAGGCACAAATCGGAAAGTGACCGCCGATAGCCTCTTTCATGCATGCTCAATAAGCAAAATGGTAACAGCCATCGGAGTTCTTCGACTTGTTCAGGAAGGGATGTTGGACTTGGATGAGGATGTCAACAAATATTTGCTCTCATGGCGTGTTCCAGAAAATGAGTTCACAAAGCAAAAAAACGTAACCTTACGCAATTTGTTAGCTCATCAAGCCGGCTTCGTGGACCCTGAAGGAAGCTTTGACATCTATCAGAATCAGGATCCATTGCCAACCATAAGCGACATCCTTTCGGGAAAAACACGGTATAACCCTGAACCGCTACAAGTAAAATATGTACCAGAAAGTCATTTTTCCTACTCGGATGCAGGGTATTGTGTTGTGGAGCAAATCATCGAGGATGTGACGGGAGAATCTTTTGCTACTATGATGAAGCGGCTTGTGATGACCCCCTTAGGTTTAAGGCGAACATTTTTCTGGAATTACTTTTCTGGAAAAGATGAGGCAGAAATGAAAGTATGCATGGGACATGATCGATATGGACAGATCGTAGAAGGAAAGCGAGCCTATTATCCAAATCTGGCTGGTGCTGGATTATGGACGACACCTACTGAATTAGCAAAACTCACACTCGATGTCATTTCGGCCTGGAATGGAGATAATAACACTCTCCTACAACCAGAAATGGCGAAGATGATGCTTACCGGTTATGGGTGTGACGACTCCGTGGGCCTTGGGGTATTTGTTCCACAAGATGAAGACGAACCGTATCTAATCTCCCAAGGCTGGGGAGTGGGATTTCAGTGTAAGCTGCTGGCCTATTCTTGTCTGCGAAGCGGTGTCGTCGTGATGACCAATTCAGATCCGGGGAAGCATCAAAACGATTCATTGGTTGGGGAAGTTATTAGGGAAATTGGAAAGAGTCGTTTGAAGCTCTGAAATAGCATGAAAGTAGAAATGAGGCCGAAATGTTATTTTGACAAGAAATATAAATGGTCAGGGTTTTAATGACTTCCTTACATGCAATAATATGGAATATTTATTCACCCTCCGGCTAATCATAAAAAACTAAATTAACCTGACAAAAAAATAGATGTCAATAATAGCTAAAACTATAAGAGTAATAAAAAATACCTTTCTTCCAAACGTACCGATAAAGTATATATTACTAAAAAGAAATAGAGAAAGGCAGCCCCAGAAATAAATAGAAGAAATTCTTTGATTTCCTTTGGTTCCATTTTTAACTTTTCCATTTGTGTAAACTCAAGATTTTCATTCATCCCATAGGGGACAGTGACAATAGTTAGTATTAATCCAAGAAAAATAAAAACACCAACAATATTTAATAAAGGTCTTAATCCTAGTGCCTTCTTTATATGTGTTTTAAAATTCGTGGATGTTTGATATTTCACTTCCATTTACATCACCTCAGTAGAATAAATATTCAATTAGTATACGAATTAGTAGCTTAAAAGTTTCGTATTGGCTGAATATCATCATGTGTGCAAGAATCGTTCAGCTTTTTTTCTATAGTATAATATTGGAAAGGGGGCATGGATGTTGAAAAATTACACAGTCATGTTTTTAATGTTATTCAGCTCAAGCATTCTTTTAGGATTAGCATTGAAAAATGTTTTTGACTATTCGATGTTAGTAGGAGTTAGTTTAGGTACCGTGTTCTTACTCTGCTCGGCAGCTTCTTTAGGTAAAAAAAATCAACAGCAGAATCGTCACTAACACAGCAATTTTAATAATCGCTGTGTTTTTTTATGAGGCTGTTTTCGTAATTTGAAAAGGGGTGGTTGGTTGGAGCAACCTTTCGCTGCAACCAACCAATCCATTTCAAATAATAACAATGATTACGAAAACAACCTTTTATGAAGTAATGAAAGCTCGTCCACCAACGTAAAGCTGTTCCACATGCCTTTTTCTGCTATAATAAAAAAGGAATAAAAGTCAACATCTTCAATCGTTTTGCTTGTCAGCAAGATGAACTTATATAGTTATTCTGTTTTAGATTCAAAGGGAAAGAGAGTGAACCAATATGGGCCGTAAGTGGAACAATATTAAAGAGAAAAAAGCGTCAAAGGATGCGAATACGAGTCGGATTTATGCAAAGTTTGGACGTGAAATTTATGTAGCAGCCAAGCAAGGGGAGCCAGATCCGGAATCCAATCAAGCGTTAAAAGTCGTACTTGAGCGTGCAAAGACATACAGTGTACCGAAAACGATCATTGACCGTGCGATTGAAAAAGCAAAAGGCGGTTCAGAAGAAAGCTATGACGAACTTCGTTATGAAGGCTTCGGACCAAATGGATCAATGGTCATCGTGGATGCACTGACCAATAACGTAAACCGTACGGCATCTGAAGTACGTGCGGCATTTGGCAAAAACGGTGGGAACATGGGTGTAAGTGGATCTGTAGCTTATATGTTTGATGCCACAGCCGTTATCGGACTTGAAGGAAAAACAGCTGATGAAGTTCTTGAAATCTTAATGGAAGCCGATGTAGACGCACGTGACATTTTAGAAGAAGATGAAACGGTCATCGTCTATGCCGAGCCAGATCAATTCCATGCTGTACAAGAAGCATTCAAAAATGCTGGAGTAACAGAATTCACTGTCGCAGAACTAACCATGCTTGCGCAAAATGACGTAACCCTTCCAGAAGACGCACAAGCACAATTCGAAAAAATGATTGATGCTATTGAAGATCTAGAAGATGTTCAGCAAGTGTACCATAATGTGGATTTAGGTGAATAATAAATGAAGGAGCTGTCTAATAAGGTAATTTTATTACTAACAGACGGCTCATTTTTTTGATTTCCCTCAGAATTCATTCGAAAATCATTCTAACTCACTCCATGTATGAGGAGAATCGTCATTTTCCTTAACTTGAATGTGGTAATGCACAACTTTATTGATTTTTTGCACGAGAATGATTAGGAAATGCACCAGAATCTAAATTTACGCACCAAAACGACTAGGAAATGCACAAGATTTAAAATTTATGCACATGTTAGTTGGTAGGGGGACGTATCAAAATTATTATTCTGATATTCCTAATAAAAACTTCCATAGATAAAAGAAAACCCAAGGAGCATCTTTTATCTATGGACAAACATGGTGGTACCTAATCCCTTTTTGGTCAGCCCCTTTTTAAATGTAAAGAAAAACCGGGTGGTGCACCACTCGGTTTTTGTAGAGCTATGTCGATTGTTTATTGACCAACTCACTTACTCTGCAACAAAATACCCAATCAAAGCCTCCGCCCATACCTCAGCACCAGCTTCATTCGGATTACTTTCCTCATCCAAATATTCCTTCAACGCTTCATCCTCACCATCCGGCCAGCTTGTCCAGTGATCAACATAAGGAATCGAATTTTCCTCAGCAAACTTCGCCAAATCCTCCACCTGTCTTGGGTAAATATCAGCACCGAAAATCGGTTGTGGAGGTTGCAGAATCAATTTTACGTCTGGATTCACTTCCTCGAAGGTTTCCAAAACACTCATGATATTTTCATGATTTTCCTCAACTAGATAAACACCATTATCGGTTAAAGTAAATGGTTCGAACAATACAATGTCATAGGGCTTACTAGCTACTTCCATCGAATCCAGCTCACTTACAAAATCTTCAGATGTCCCAATATATGGAAGTAATTCGATCTTCACAAACTCTTGACCATATACTTCTTGTAATTTCTCTCTTAACAAAGCGCCCCATCCTGACTCAGATGTACCCATCGAAGCAGACCCGACAAACAATATCGAAACGGGTTGATTTTCCTTATAAGATGAAATAAAAGTACCCTGAACAGATGATGGTAAATTAGAAACCTTATCCTGAATCTCTTCTAACGTTAAAGGCGAAGGAGTTGAGGAATCAATCTTCTTCTCATTATCGGAAGGATCGGCTTCTATAACTTTTGAAACGGATCTCGTCGGTGAACCAATTTTATCAGTCCAATGAAGGTACCCATATACGATACTACCTATACAAATAATGGTTAATAATACAGCAAGAACTCGATTCAACAAGGTATATATAACCCCCTATTTTTGACTTTGTAGTAAAAATATATCACAATTTATAGGACTAATAGAATAATATTTAGTAATATTTTCTTGCATTTTCAACAGGTTACCCTATAAATTTACAAAAATTCAGGATGATTATACAGTGATATATGCTATAATGTTACAAGATTTACAGAGTGAAGGAAACAAACCTTAAGTTATGGATTAATTAGGAGGATATTATGGAAGAAACAATTAGCTTAAGAGAACTGCTTAATACTCTTAAAAAGAGGTTGAGTTTAATTGTCATTATTACTGCTTTGGCCACGATGGTAAGCGGATTAATCAGTTTTTTTGTATTAACCCCTGTCTATCAATCTTCAACTCAACTACTTGTTAATCAATCTAAAAGTGAACAACCGGCTTATAATCTTCAAGAAATTCAGTCTAATCTGCAATTAATTAATACTTATAATGTCATAATGAAAAGCCCAGCTATCCTGGACAAAGTGGTTTCTAACTTAGATTTAAAAATGACAAGTAATGAATTAAATGAAAAGATTACCGTACAAAGTGAAGAGGATTCACAAGTAGTAAATGTCTCTGTTCAAGATGAAGATCCACAAAAGGCAGCAGACATTGCAAATGAAACAGTAGCTGTTTTCAAAGAAGAAATCGTTAAGATTATGAATGTCGATAATGTAAGTGTGTTATCAAAAGCGGAAGTAGGAGAAAATGTTAGTCCAATAAAGCCAAAACCACTCCTGAACATTGCCATTGCTCTCGTAGTAGGACTTATGACAGGTGTAGGGCTAGCGTTCTTACTTGAATACTTCGACAACACCATTAAAACCGAACAAGACATTGAAAAAATACTAGAGCTTCCTGTATTAGCCTCTGTTACCACGATTAAAGAAACGGATACCGTCCTAGAATCAAAAAGAAAAGCAGAGAGAAGAACAACGAGAGGTGAGTCCTTTGGTTCTTAAAAGAAAAAAAGAAATTCAAACGAACAACCACGGCCGTAAGCTAGTCACTAACGCTAATCCAAAATCACCGATTTCGGAACAATTTCGAACACTTAGAACAAATATTGAATACTCGGCAATCGATCAACCTTATCGTTCCATTATGGTTACGTCTACAGGACCAGGGGAAGGAAAATCAACAACCGTTGCCAATTTAGCTGTCGTATATGCACAACAAGGGAAAAAGGTTCTATTAGTAGATGCTGATTTAAGAAAGCCGACGCTTCATTATACATTACAATTATTAAACAATTCGGGACTGACCAGTGTACTTACAAAACAAGTGAGATTACTAGACGCCGTTCAGCAAACGAGAATTGAAAACTTGGATGGTCTCACTTCGGGCCCAATCCCGCCGAATCCAGCTGAGCTTTTAGGATCTAAAGGTATGGATGATACATTAGAAGAGATATATAAACTATATGACATGGTCCTATTTGATACTCCACCAGTAATGGCAGTGACGGATCCGCAAATCCTTTCCAATAAATGCCACGGAACAATACTTGTTACCTCTAGTGGGCATACAGATATTGAAGGAGCGAAAAAAGCCAAAGAGCTTTTAACTAGCGCAAAAGCAAAACTTCTTGGCGTGGTCTTAAATAATAAGGACAGCAAAGATACAAATTTTTATTATTATTACGGGAATTAATTCGATTAAAATCCCTCTTCGATAAAAAGTAATCTATGGTACTATAAAACTAGATTGCTAAAATGGAAGAGGGATTTTTTTATGATTGATTTACACTGTCATATACTACCCGGGATTGATGATGGAGCTCCGGATCTAACCCACAGTTTGATCATGGCTCAAGCCGCAGCGGAAGAAGGAATTCGCCAAATTGTTGCAACTCCTCACCATCAAGATGGGAAATACGTGAATAATAAAAAGGATGTTATTCAATTAGTTGAACAGTTGAACGGTAAACTAAAAGAGGAAAACATCCCAGTAACTATTTTACCAGGACAAGAAATTCGGTTATTTGGAGAATTAATTAATGAAATCAACAACGGCCAGTACCTCCCGCTGAATCAAAATGGACCATATTTACTCATCGAACTCCCTACATCACATGTTCCAAGATATACAGACGAACTTTTCTTTAACCTACAAGTGAAGGGATATATTCCAATCATTGCGCATCCAGAAAGAAATCGAGAAATTGCCGATCATCCCGATCGACTCTTTGAACTAATAAATAAAGGTGCATGTTCTCAAGTAACCGCATTAAGCGTAGCGGGCGGTTTCGGAAAGAAAGTGCAAAAGCTATCGTTATCTCTACTTGAACATAACCTGGCACACTTTGTCGCTTCCGATGCTCACAATACAAAAACACGCCCTTTCAAAATGGAAAAAGCCCTAGACGTCATTGAGAAAAAAATAGGAGCAAGTAAAGTGTATGACCTTACAGAAAATGCCCAATATGTAATAGAAGGACATGCAGTCATAAAAGAGATTCCAACAAAAATTAAATCAAGAAGAATACTAGGTATATTTTAAAATATGACCCACCTTACAATAAGGAGATCTAATTCGACATAGAATTAATCCAAATGTAATGGTTGGGTTATTTTTTTGTGATTTTCCAGTAAATATACGGAAATTTTACCGAGTTCGACAGGATTCGACGAAATTTGTCATATCCTACATTTATAATATATGTTATATTTGAGTACAAAGTCATAATCAGTTTTTCAATCCGGTTACAATGACATTACACGAGTGAGTAAATGAGACGATAAAATGTTAAATTATACATAAGAGTAGAGATTGAGTCATGGGTATCTCACCCCCGATTGACGTTACCTATAAACAAAAACTAGCAGAAGCGAGTGCTAGTTTTTCTTCATGTCATATACCTATATTGAATAATTCCCATGGAATATCCAAGTGTAAAACGAAATCTTATTTCAGCGATTATCTGTTCTGTTTAAAAGAGGTAAAACCGAAATCATTGTACTATACAGCTGCTATACGGCAAGAAAAGAACAGGACTGTGTACATCTTTCGCCTTAAAAGTCGGATGTCGTATGTCTAAACGTTCCATTTTAAAAAGAACAAAAGAAAAAATAAGGTGCCTTTGGAAACTCAGGTTTGTAGTTAGAACAAAACTATCTTGAAATCAAGAAACACAATTTCTGAATATCCTAAGGGGGGTGCGAATTTTTGAATAGGCTATCTATTAGACTATGAATTAGTAAGGATTACCTGAAAACGGGTAAAAAAGAACAACGACTATTCGGGGATGTCTCCTATCCGTTATCATCGGAGGCACTCGGCCATGCTGTGGGCAAGGGAGATCCTTGACCTTAGACGCTTGTTGTCATTGGTATGGTGTGAGGTTGGGTTAGATGCCCAGTTTTATTATTTTAAACAAATAAAGAAAAGAACTAGGATGAAAACGCTTTATCTACAAATAGAAAGTAAGAGGCACAATGAATGAACAAGTTTAATGATCTTCCAAAAAGTATTAAAAAAGCCGTTAGATTCATCTATCAGGATGCTTCAACAAAACAACTAGAAGAAATTCAAAAGGTGATCAATCTAGCCATTGATCAGAGATTAAAAGAGGAAAAATAAATATCTAACGAAAACACACATCGTCCATGAAGTGTAGTTTCATTAGATATTTATTTTTAGAAAAAACTTAGAAAAGAAGGGATCTATTTGAGTTATTCGAAACGAGTCTCGCTAATGATGCTACTAGACTCCATCATTGTTTTATTTGCTATTTATGTTGGTTATTTTATTCTCGAACCCTACATGAGCTTGTATAGCTTGCCGGCGCTTATGATTAGTTCTCTTTCTTTACTTGCCAGTCATCATGTTTTTGCTATTTTTTATAAACTCTATAATAAGGCCTGGGAGTATGCGAGTGTTGGGGAATTAGTGGCGATTGTTAAAGCCATTACGTTCTCGATCATTACAACATGTGTGGTCCAACTTATCACTGTTGGAAGTGTATATACCAGAGTGTTATTGGTCACTTGGCTATTACATATGGTACTAATCGGAGGTTCTCGTTTTTCGTGGAGAGTGTATCGAGATCGTTACATTAAACCACTGAAACAGAAAAAGAGAGCTCTAATCATTGGAGCGGGCTCAGCAGGAACCATGCTAGTACGCCAATTACTAAAAAACAACGACTCCGACATTCATCCAGTGGCTTTTGTAGACGATGATCCGAAAAAACAAAAGCTACAAATCTACGGAGTCACAGTAGAAGGAAAGAACGAAGACATTTCAAAAATAGTAGAAAAACGAAATATTGACAACATCATCATCGCCATTCCATCTTTAAGCAAAAGAGAGATTCAAAACATCTATCAGGAATGCAGTAAAACAAACGCCAAGACACAAATCATGCCAATGATTGAGGACATCGCAACTGGAAAGGTATCGGTAAACCAGTTCCGTGAAGTACAAGTAGAAGATCTATTAGGCCGTGACCCTGTAGAACTAGATATCGAAAGCATTTCAAAAAAACTTACAGGAAAAACAATCTTAGTTACTGGTGCTGGTGGTTCGATTGGTTCGGAAATCTGTCGACAAGTAAGTAAATTTAAACCGAAAAAGCTAGTTTTACTAGGTCATGGTGAAAACTCTATTTATCTTATTGATATGGAACTAAGGACTCAATACAAAGATCAGTTTAAGATTGTTCCTGTGATTGCAGATATTCAGGATCGAAGTCGGATTTTTGATGTTATGGAAGAACACCAACCGGATGTTATTTATCATGCAGCGGCTCATAAGCATGTTCCTTTGATGGAATATAATCCTAAAGAAGCTGTGAAGAACAATGTGATTGGAACAAAGAATGTGGCAGAGGCTGCGGATACGTTTGGGGTTAATACATTTGTTTTGGTATCTTCTGATAAAGCGGTGAATCCTACTAATGTGATGGGATCGACAAAACGTATTGCTGAAATGGTTATTCAAAATTTAGCTCAAGTAAGCCAAACGAGATTTGTTGCAGTACGCTTTGGGAATGTGCTTGGTAGTAGAGGAAGTGTCATTCCACTATTTAAAAAGCAAATTCAAAAAGGTGGGCCTGTCACAGTTACTCATCCTGATATGACCCGCTACTTCATGACGATTCCAGAAGCATCAAGGCTTGTAATGCAAGCTGGGGCATTAGCTCGTGGTGGAGAAATATTTGTGTTAGATATGGGTGAGCCGGTTAAGATCGTGGATTTGGCGAAGAATCTGATTCGACTCTCTGGTTATACTGAAGAAGAGATTGGTATTAAGTTTGCTGGAATTAGACCTGGTGAGAAGATGTTTGAGGAGTTACTTAACAAAAATGAAGTACACCCAAAGCCGGTTTTTCCTAAAATATTTATTGGGAAAGCAGTTAGTGAAGACTTTATTAAAGTGGTAGACTTAGTTGAAAACTATTCATCATATACTTATAGGGAATTAAAAGAAAGTGTGCTCTCACTTGCAAATAAAGAAGTACAAGAATACCAATCAAATACAAAGTAAGGAGAAAAAGTGAAAAAATATAAATAAAGGATCAGGTTTTAATAGATTATAACTATCAGAGACTCCAAATAATTAGTATTAAAATGATGGGAAGAACTATATTTATGAATAATAAATTTGTTAGTAAAGCTGCAACATTAATTAAAGGGACATTTTTAGGGCAGTTAATTGTATTGTTAACATCTCCTTTAATAACAAGAATGTATTCAGCTGAAGAGTTTGGCAATTTGGCAGTTTATACATCATTACTTTCAATTACTGTAGTAAATGCTTCTCTTAAAATGGAAACTTCGATTTTGCTTCCGAATTCTAGAAAAGAGTCGCTCCAATTGTTAGTACTATGTATAAAGATACTAATTCTCAATACAATTATTCTATTATTATTAATTTTAGTTTTTAATAATTGGATTAGAATCTCTTTGGTAAATATTGATAAGATATATTTATATTTATTACCTATAAGTTTTCTAGGGTTAGGTCTTAATCAAATATTGACGAATTTAGCATTAAAGTATGACGACTATAGGGTTATATCAAGAACCAAAATTAATCAGAACTTCTGGATGGTTTTTACACAGTTATCCCTTGGATTTAAGAAGACTACTAACTATGGCTTATTAATAGGTGATGTACTTGGTAAAATATCTGGAAATATAAGCTTAATTAAAAGCATCTATATAAATACCAAATCTGATAATTTTAATAAGTTAAATATATTTTCTGTTAAAAATGATTCATTATTAGTTAAAAAATATCGACATTATCCTATGTACGCTAGTCTTTCAAATTTATTTAATAATATATCTATGCAATCCCCTCCTTTAATAATAGCAATTACATTTAATAGCACAACTGCAGGCCTTTTTTCATTGTGTATAAAAGTTATTGAGGCTCCAATTTCAATGATTTGTAAGTCTTTAGGCCAAGTATTAAGTAGGGATATGAGCAGTGATTTCAAAAATACAAAAAAAAATACAACATTATTAGTCTCAGTTGTTAAAAAGTTGGCTATTATTGGGTTTTTAGTTTCTTTCTTTCTTGCATTTTTTGGTCCTATAACATTTAAACTTATCTTTGGTAGTGGATGGGAAGTAGCAGGATCTTATGCCCGAATTTTATCAATAATGTTCTTTTTTGAAATTATTGGGTCTCCATTACTACCAATTCTAGATGTCTATCAAAAGCAAAAAGTATTTCTTTATTGGCAATTTATAAGGGTTTGTTTAGTTTTACTATCATTAATAGCAGTACCAGCTTTTACTAAAAATATAGTTTTTATTATTACTATATATTCTGTTTCTATGGCGATTATGTATGCTTTTCTTATTATATTAGCCTTTAATACTGTAAAAAACTACAATAATTGTGAGTGATGTAAATTGATTAAAAGTAGTGCTTATTCTAAATATAATAAGTGGCTTATCTTACTATTAGTATTTTCTCTTTATTCAGGAAGATTTTTAAAGATGCCAGTAAGTTCTATCCCCATATATATATCCTTTATTGGGATATTTATATGTTTTGTACTATTAGCAAGAAATATAGTGATAATAAAATTAAATATAGTGATTATATTAATGTTGTGTTTTTTATTGAGTATATTTCTGAGTATGTATAACAACAATCTTAATGGCTATTCAATATCTAAAGTGGTAGAGTTCACACTTTATGTAATTCCTTTAGTCTTTATTTCTAATTATATCTTTTTAAAAAAACAATCAATAATAATGTTTTTTAAAATAATATTTTTTGTGAGTCTTATATTTGCAATATCTGCATTTGTAATCTCCTTAATAAACGGAAACCTACTTATAGGGAGATTAAGTGTATTTGGTGGTGGACCAATTACATTTTCTCGTTTTATGAGTTTTGGGTTCATTGCATCATTAGCTCTACTACTATTAAAAGATTCAAAACTACAAACTATTCATCGTATATTAATTTTTTTAGCCCTTAGCTTATTTACAGTTTCAATTGCATTATCTGGTTCAAGACAATCTTTTATAGGGTTAATTATATTCACGTTCATTTTCTTTTTATTAAGTTTTATTCAAAGTAATCAACGAAAAAAGATAAAAAAATTCAGTATATTTTCTTCTATAATAGTATTTTCTATTATAACTATTAATTTTATTCCCGAAAAAATCTTACAAAACTTAACTATATATCAAAGGCTCACTCTTTTATTTAAAGATGATAAAGGAGAATCTGTGAATATCCGAGTCCAAATGATAAATTTAGCTTTTGAAAAATTTAAAGAAAATCCAATATTTGGTTGGGGGGTTGGTTCATTTAAAGAACACAATACAATAAATTTTCTATATCCTCATAATATATTTGCTGAAATTATTTTTGAATTAGGTTTAGTTGGCTTAATAATCTTTTTATTGAATTTAATCATTTGTACATTTCTTATATTTAAATATATAAGAAGGTCATCTTATGAACAGGATGAAACGCTAATTACAATTATAGCTGGAATAACAACTATGTTTTTATTTTCGGTTTTTACTGCCCAAATAAGTGGGGATCTTTATGATAATAGATGGATTTGGTTTTTTTCCATTCTTTTAGTGAAAATTAATAGCTTTAGGGAAATTAGGTAGGTGACATTTATGAAAATACTAATCTTACACCAATATTTTTTAGATAAGGGGGATTCAGGTGGTTCCCGTTTTAATCAATTTGTGAAGTATTGGGAGAACATGGGTCATGAAATAACTGTTGTTGCTGGTACAGTACATTATGCAACAGGTAAAAAGGAAAGTAAGTATAAAGGAAGATGGATTAAAAAAGAAAAATACTCAGAAAATGTAGTAGTATATAGAACTTATGTCTCAGAATCATACAATAAGTCATTTTTAGGAAGATTCTGGGGGTATTTTTCTTTTACTTTTTCATCGTTAACAGCAACACTTTTTAGAATTTCAAAGCACGATGTATTAATTGTTACTTCACCACCTCTTTTTGTAGGTATTACAGGGGTGTTAACTAAATGGTTCAAAAGAGTACCTATGATTTTTGAAATCCGAGATCTCTGGCCGGAATCAGCAATAGATACAGGAATTCTTAAAAACAAGTTACTAATAAAAGTTGCCTATTTAATAGAAAAACTTTCTTATAGGTTTGCAAATAAAATAAACGTTTTAACACCTGCTTTTGAAAGGATTTTATTAGAAAATAAATCAATTAATCAAGAAAAAATTACTTTTATTCCAAATGGTGCTGATCTAGACATTTTTCAACCAACTCTAAAAGAGAACTGGGTAAGAAAGAAGTATAATCTCGAGGGTAAATTTGTTATTACCTATATGGGGGCTCATGGTGTTGCTAACAACTTGGATTCTATTTTAAATGTTGCAAAGGTTTGTGCAGACTATCCGAATATTGTATTTATACTAGTCGGTGATGGTATGGAAAAAAGTAGGTTAAAAGAAAGAGTGAAAATGGAAAATATTAATAATATAATATTTGTGGATTCACAACCTAAAAATATTATTCCAGATTTTTGTAACGCTTCAGATGTATGTACAGCTGTTTTAAAAAAGGTTGATACATTTAAGACAGTCTATCCTAACAAGGTCTTTGACTATATGTCTTGTGCGAAGCCTATTTTATTAGGGATTGATGGTGTTGCTAGAGAATTAGTAGAAGAAAGCCAATCAGGGTACTATGTAGATCCTGATAACACTGACGATTTTAAGGAGAAAATACTAACTTTATATAATAACAAAAATGAGTTATTTAAACTCGGGCAGAATGGATTGAAATATGTTCGTTTAAATTTTAGTAGAGAAAACTTAGCAGATAAATATATTAAAGAAATTGAAAAGGTTGTGGATTAAATGCCCAAAACAATGTGTGTAGTAGGTCTTGGATACATCGGGTTACCAACTGCTGCTATGTTCGCAAAAGCTGATTGGGATGTAACTGGTGTAGACATTAACTCTATAGCTGTTGAAAAATTGAATAGAGGCGAAGTCCATATTGAAGAAGTGGGTCTTGGGGAATTAGTAAAAGAAGTTGTATCTAAAGGTAATCTTAAAGCTCAACTTGAGCCAACTTCTGCAGAATGCTTTATTATTGCTGTTCCTACACCACATAATGATGACCATACAGCAAACTTAAATTATGTCGTATCTGCCACGAAGTCTATCCTTCCTTTTCTTAACAAGGGAAATACTATAATTGTAGAATCCACTATTCCTCCCCGTACAATGGATGATGTAGTTGCTCCAATTTTAAATGGAAATGGTTGGGTTGTTGGTGAAGATATATACTTAGCACATTGTCCAGAAAGAGTATTACCTGGGAGAATACTTATTGAGCTAGTTGAAAATACCAGAATAGTAGGAGGAATTAATGATATTTCTGCTCAAAAAGCAACAGAAGCTTATCGTTCATTTGTAAAAGGTGATATTTTAATCACCAGTGCAGTCAGTGCTGAAATGTCAAAATTAATGGAAAACACATATAGGGATGTAAACATTGCTTTAGCAAACGAACTAGCAAAGATATCCGAAAAATTAGAAATTAATGCTTTGGAGGTTATTGATTTAGCGAATAGACACCCACGTGTTAATTTACATTGTCCTGGACCAGGTGTTGGTGGGCATTGTCTTGCGGTAGACCCTTACTTTATTATTGAAAAGGCACCAGAGGAGTCAGTATTGATTTCAGATTCTAGAAAAATAAACAATTCAATGCCGTCTTTTGTTGTTGAACAAGTAAAAAAAATGTATCCTAATAGAAGTTCAAAAATTGCAGTATTTGGTCTTACCTATAAAGGAAATATTGATGACGTTCGTGAAAGTCCTGCTATGGATGTATTAGAGGAGCTAAAAGAAGAAGGTTATAGATTAGGAATCTATGATCCACATGTTCAGCAAGAACAAGTCTATTTTCATCTGTCTTCTTATCAAGAAGCAATTAATCAAGCAGATTGTATATTGATTTTAACTGATCATAATGAATTTAAGAAATTAGAAGAAGATAAGATTACTAGCTTAATGAATAAGCCGGTTATATTTGACACTCGTAATTGTGTTAATATTTCTAATACTAATATTGAATATTATAACTATGGAAATTTATTTAAAATGAAAAACGTTTCTTTAACAAATGTATAAGTGAGTGTGTGGTAGATTGAAACGATTACTAGATTTTTTACTCGCATTAATTGGAATTATCACTTTATTGCCTATCATTTTAATTACTTCAATACTAATTCGACTAAAACTTGGTTCACCAATTATATTTAAACAAAAGCGTCCAGGTTTAAACAAAACCCCGTTTTTTGTTTATAAATTCAGAACAATGACGGATGAAAAAAATGAGAATGGGGAGTTACTTCCAGACAACATACGTCTCACTTCGTTTGGTAAAGTTGTCAGAAGATTAAGTCTGGACGAACTCCCTCAGCTTTTTAATGTTCTTAAAGGAGATTTGAGTTTAGTAGGTCCAAGACCTTTATTAATGGAGTACTTGGATTTATATACTACTGAACAAGCTAGAAGGCACGAAGTCAGACCAGGAATTACTGGATGGGCACAAGTAAACGGTCGTAATGCAATCTCATGGGACGAAAAGTTTAAATTAGATGTTTGGTATATAGATAACCAATCTCTTTTGTTAGATATAAAGATATTATGGATGACCGTTGCAAAGGTTTTTAAATCAGAAGGCATAAGCCAAGATGGACATGTAACAATTGAAAAGTTTACAGGTACTAAACAAGAAAAGGTTAGTGGTGAGTAATGAAACCTATTGCGATAATTGGAGCTGGAGGACATAGTAGGGTTATCCAAGATTGTATTAAAGCGCAAGGAAAGTATTCAGTGCGAGCTATTTTGGATGATCGCTTTCCCAAATTAAAAGAGGTACATGGGTGTATATACGCTGATATAGATCATGCTCGAGTTCTCATTGAACAAGAAGAAAATCTTAATTTTATCTTAGCTATCGGAAATAATAAAGTTAGGAATAAATTCGTTCTTCAATTGTTTAAAAATAGTAATATTTCATTCGCAACAGTTATTCATCCATCAGCAGTTATAAGTCCCTCAGCGAAAATCGGGACAGGTACAGTTATCATGCCAAATGTGGTGATTAATGCGGATAGTAAAATTGGTGAGCATGTGATCTTAAATACTAATTGTGTGATAGAGCATGATAACATTATAGAGAGTTATGCTCATATCTCCCCATCGGCGACCTTAACAGGGACTGTTCATATCGGTGAAGGAAGTCATGTAGGCGCTGGAGTAACCATTATCCCCAATAAAAAAGTGGGGGCATGGTCCACTGTCGGTGCAGGTGCCGTAGTTATTCAAAATATTCCTAGTAATAAATTAGTTGTTGGTGTTCCTGCCAAGCTTATAGATTAAAAAGACCTTTTTGAAAACGGACAAATCTACTTTTTTTTACAATGAGAGGTGTCATATGTCAATTAACAAAAGAATATTTCTTTCTTCTCCACACATGAGTGGAAATGAACAAAAATACATTAACCATGCTTTTGAAACAAATTGGATTGCTCCATTAGGTCCAAATGTAGATAGTTTTGAAGAGGAAATTGCAAGTTATGTTGGGACAGAGGGTGCGGTAGCAGTTAGCTCAGGAACTGCTGCTATTCAACTTGCCCTTGACCTTCTTGGGGTTAGCAAAGGAGATATAGTTTTTTGCTCTAGCTTAACCTTTATCGCAAGCGCAAACCCTATAGTATATTTGGGGGGGACTCCTGTATTTATTGACTCAGAACCAAATACATGGAATATGTCACCACGAGCGTTAGAAAAAGCTTTAAAAGAATCTTCTATTAATAGAAAGCTTCCTAAAGCAGTAATTGTAGTAAACCTATATGGGCAAAGTGCAAAAATGGATGAGCTATTACAAGTTTGTAATAGATATAATGTTCCTATCATTGAAGATGCAGCTGAGTCATTGGGTTCCAAATATAATGGGAAAAAGAGCGGCTCATTTGGTAAGTTTGGAGTATACTCTTTCAATGGTAATAAAATTATAACCACTTCTGGTGGAGGCATGCTGGTTTCAAATGATGTCGAAGCTTTGAATAGGGCTCGATTTTTAGCAACACAAGCTCGCGACCCAGCACCTCATTACCAGCATAGTGTTGTTGGTTACAATTATCGTTTGAGTAATATCTTAGCTGGTGTTGGTAGAGCACAGTTAGCAGTGCTTGATGATCGCGTGAGAGCTAGAAGAACCATTTTCGAAAGGTATCAAGAAGCACTTGGACACATAGAAGGTCTTACTTTTATGCCAGAATTAGAAGGAACTATGTCCAATCGTTGGCTGACAACACTTACATTAGATCCAGTTTTAATCAAAGTGACCCCTTATGAAATCATCGAAAAATTAGCTGAAGATAATATTGAGGCCCGACCAGTATGGAAACCATTGCACTTACAACCGTTATTTGAAGGTAGTAAATATTATACTCATGAAGAGGGTTATAGTGTTTCTGATGGACTTTTTGCAAGGGGATTGTGTTTGCCTTCTGGGTCGAATATGACTGAGCAAGAGCAGGATAAAGTTGTAAATAGAGTTTTAGGGCTATTAGAAGATTAACTTTGATAGTTTAAGAAAGCCATGTACTTTAAACAGTACATGGTTTTATTTCTGTTGTGTTTATTAAGATATTGATTCCGCGGAAGTTAGAAAAGGAATATGGAGTTAGCTCTTCGACCTTCTCAATTTTAGAAATAGGATGACCTTGAGATTTTAATTCCTCATAAATAGTGAGATATACGTTACTCAATTAATTATTGAGGATGATTTTAGAGAGGATTTAATTCTAACAGAAAGAACTAAATGCTTTTCTAGTTCTGAAAATCATAATTTATGACATGTCTCAATGAATTAAGGGCTTATTATTACTGATAAGGAAATTAACCAAGTAAGTATTATTCGCTATTTACATAGTGGATTAAGAGAGGAACTTAAGAACATCTTTATAACATAAAAAGTATAATAGAAGGGTTTATGGACGTTTTTCTAGAAAGGAAAAAGTTTGAAAATGCATCTTCCTAGGATAAGACTTAATTTTCTGGTATAGTTTAACTTCTTTTTCTTATTACAGTTGAAAGCGTATTAAGAGTCGCATAAAAAGGGGAACTAGCATGAATTTATACATCAACAACAAATTAAAATTAGTGTTTTTATTAGTGGCTTGTTTCGTTTTTGTTTCAGCATGTAATGGAACAAAGGAATCGAGTAAAGAAGAGATAGAACGAAAAAGGTTAAAAGTGACAATGGATAGCATAGCTTATGATGCTACAAACTCTAAAGTGGAAGTTGATTTTACCACTAATCTTCCAAAGGGGATTACTTGGAGCCAAGCTTATCTAAGGGATCCAATTGGGAATCTAATTGGCAACTATGATGGAAAGGAAGAACCAACCCCATCTAAAGCTGTTTTTAATATATCCGAAACAGAAAAAGTTGATTTAGTTGACGGAGAATATGAATTTGAAATAAAAGTTAATGTTGAGTATGAAGGAGACAATAAAGATTTACTTTTTGACTCCGAATTCGGTGGGTTCTCTGACGATATGGAAGAATTTTATAATGATTCAGAAACTGTTTCCATCGAAATAGAAGATTACAATAAATATTCACTATCGATTAAGAGCGAACCCAAGCACCTATCCACTGGAATCTCTAGTGAAAATGTAGAAGAAGTGGAAGAAATAGATACTAGTATCGACCAATCTAAGATGGAAGCTGAATACATAAAAGAAATGAAAGATCATGCAGGACTCATGGGCGAACAGCTCAAGATATTTGGCGAACTATTCTTAAATCCAAAACCCGGCGATTTAGATTGGAAAGTTGATGTTTCCGTATCCATTACTGAAATTTCAAGATTGAGTGAACTCCCGGCTAGTTTTGAAGTGCCAGACAAATACAAAGAAACACATGAAAAATACTTAAATGCAATGGACCTTTATTTTATATCAATGGATATGTTACCGACAGCATTAGACGACAACGATGCAACACAGATAGAAGAAGCAATGTATGGTATGGAACTTGCTAAAGGATATTTAGGTGATGTTTTTAAAACCTTGTCAGAAGCTAACGCATATTAAGGTTATTCATTCTCAAAAGCTACCTTCCTAATTTTGAAGGTAGTATTTGGCATTAGATTAATCAGAGAAATAATGAAATTACAAAAAGACAAAAACGATACCATTTAATTCTGGTCACAGTGACGCCCCGAAATTTGTAAAAGCATACATCAAATAGGCTAAAATAATAAGTCATCAAAGAATAAGCGAGAAAGACTTTTTTGGTTAAAGGGCCTTCTCACTAGTTTCTTACGTAGTTAATGGTAACGGTCTAATTCTTGGGGAGTGGTTACAGAAGTATGGAAGAGAATATCCTTAAAACTATAGGCATGTGTATACAGTTCTCTGAGTGCTTCATCCATAGCTTTTTGTTTACTATAGGCATCCTGACCAAATGCAATATAGTCTTTATAAGGTGGCTGTTCTTGGCAAATGGTTGCAATTACACAGTAGTGATCGCAAAATTGAGTAATTTCCAGTTCAATTTCATCACCGAGATCATTTATGATTCGTGTAACCTCTTGAGAAATGATGTTTAGATTAATATAGTCTTCTTTCCAGCTCATCTAATTCCCTCCCGATTATAGTCTTATTTTAGGGGAATATTTTCCTTCCATTAAACAAAGTGTATTTGTCAACATTGATTTGAGCCAGAGCGATCACTTCAAAAGTGAGCCACTTCTTCCTAAGTTATTACCATATA